>DASRXX010000013.1:0-85143 GCA_035654015.1 Sphingobium sp. | reverse complement strand
TGCCGTTCGGCGGTGTCAAGAGCTCGGGCTACGGCCGGTTCGGTGGCAAGGCCGGCATCGACAGCTTCACCGAACTGCGCTGGGTCACGGTCGATACCCTGCCCGGACACTACCCCATCTGAGCCCAAACACCCGCGCCCTTGGTGTTCTGGCTGGGGTCCGCGCTGCTGTTCTGCCCGCCGCTAGCCTATACATGCTCCGAACAAGCGGCGCGGGAGATTTCGAGCCGTGCGGCGATCTCCGCGGTCGCGGTAGGCTGACTATGCTTCGCTATCGGGGGCTTGCTCGATGCCTTGGGGATTACCCGACCGCTGGACAGCGCTATGTGGCGGAGGCCTACGCCGCATTTCGGCCCACTCAGGCTTATGCTCCTTGATCATGAGCATGAACGTCCATCCAAGGGGTAGGGCTTCATCGGGCTTTGTTTGGTAGCGTGAAGGCTTCGGGAGCCTGAGGGCGCTGTCTTGGAAGAGCTCAGGATGGGTTGGCTGCGTGACACAGAATCCTGACGGATGAGCGGTGTTGATCGCGGACCAATTCGGACCATGGGTCATTACATGATCCACTTATACCCGCCATACTCATTGACTGTTGGCGCGGCTTGGACCTGCCGCTGTAACCTTTCCGAATAAGAGTGCACAGCATCATGGGGAGAGGGACAGTGAACCGGATCAGGATTGCCGCCTTGTGCGGTTCAGCGTTGATGACGCTCACATGGAGCGTCGCGGGCCAAGCTCAGGAAGCATCCGCTACAGACACCGCCGACACCACGCAGGCAGCGGATCAATCGCAAGGCGGGGAGATCGTCGTCACGGGGAGCCGCCTGCGCGGCGCCGCGCCGGTTGGTTCTGCGGTCACCGCGCTCGGCCGCTCCGAGGTCGAGTTGGCCGGTGCGGTGACTACCGAGCGCCTTATCCAACAGTTGCCGGCAGTGTTCGACCTGGGCGTGAGTGAGAATTCACGTGGCCAGAGCGGCGGCAGCGGCAACATCACATATGGCAACACGATCAACCTACGGGGCATCGGGCCGTATGCGACGTTAATTCTGGTCGATGGCCATCGCGCTGTTAACAACAGCCGAGCCTTCGAGCCCTCGGTGATTCCGACGCTCGGTCTCGAGCGCGTCGAGGTGGTCGCGGACGGTGCCTCGGCAATTTACGGCTCGGATGCGATTGCCGGTGTGGTGAATCTGATCCCGCGCCGCTCGCTCGATGGCGTCGAGGCGACTGCACGCTATGGCCTTGGCGCCAATTTCAAAGAAAGCCAGCTCGGCGTTGCGGTAGGCAAGGTGTGGGACACCGGGCAGATCATGGTTGCGTACGAGCGGGTTTACCGTTCGGCGCTGAACGGCAGTGATCGGGATTTCTTCCGCTCGGATCAGCGGACCTTTGGCGGCAATAATTATTCGGTTACGCGTTGTGCACCGGGCACGCTGCGCGCGGGGGGCGTCTCCTATGCGATGCCGGGCCAATTGACCCAAGCCAATGCCAGTTCCCTTGTTGCGGGAACCACTAACAGCTGCGACGATCTGATCGCGCAGGATCTGTTCCCGGAGCAGCGCTACAACTCGGTCAACGGGACTTTCACGCAGGAACTGACCCCTTGGCTGAGTGTATTCGCCGACGGCTTCTATAGTAAGCGTGCCTATAAGCGCTATCCGGCCTATTTCAGCTCGACGCTGACCGTACCCCAAACCAACGCATTCTTCGTGCGTCCAGTGGGTTTTGCGGGAACGAGCTACACGATCGACTATAATTTCATCAACGATCTACCCCGTGACGTATCGGAGGGATCAGCGACGAACTGGCAGATCACGCCGGGCGTTCGACTCAAATTGCCGAGCGATTGGCAGTTCGAAGGTCTCATTACTTATGGTAAAGGCAACGACCAGTCGGATCAGGTGCGGGGCCTTAACGGCGGCGCTCTGAACGCGGCGCTGGCCAGCAACAATCCGGCGACCGCATTCGATCCTTATGGCCTGGGTCGGACCTCCGCTGCGACCTTGCTGGCGATCAGCAACTTTGTGACGCTGTCGCCAACGCTCAATAAGTTCATTGGCTATGAAGCGCGTTTCAATGGAACGCTGTTCGGCCTGCCGGGCGGTGATGTGAAGCTGGCGGCCGGTTACGAAGCGCAGGAAATCAACACGTCCCTGGGATCCGCGCGTGGCGCGGCAGGTACGCCAATCGTCTTCCGGCACTTCGATCGTCGCGTGGACTCGGGCTATGCCGAACTCCTCGTTCCCGTCTTTAGCGCGATGAACGCCATTCCTGGCTTTCAAACGCTGACCCTGAATGCCGCCATTCGCCATGACAGATATAGCGACGTCGGCAAGACGACTAATCCGAAGTTCGGTGTGAATTGGTCGCCGGTCAGCGGCCTTATCCTGCGCGGCAGCTACGGAACGTCGTTTCGCGCGCCGCTCATCTCGCAGATCTACGGCAACTCAAACAATTTGTTCGGCCAGAGCTATCAAAACCCGACGGGCGGCGCTCCGCTCAGCGGCTTCGCCTTCTCCGGTCCAAACCTGAAGCTGGCGCCAGAAGAAGCAACGACCTGGTCGTTGGGCGGTGATTGGGACGTGACGAACAGCCTGCGGCTGAGCGCGACCTATTGGAATGTGAAATATATCAACCAGGTCGACAGTTATCTCGCCGATCTGGCCATCCTGACGCGTGAATCGCAATTTGCCGGCACTGGCATTATCCTGCACGGGACGGCTGCCCGTGATCGGGTGTTGGAGTTGCTGTCGCAGGGTGTGACGTTGGCGCGTGGCACCTTCCCGGGAGGCGATCCGAATAACGTCACGCTCTATGTCGATGGTCGGAACAATAATCTGGGTCAGTCGAACACATCCGGAATCGATTTTACGGCTAACTGGCGTGTCCTGACTGATAATATTGGCACATTCACCCTGAATGGCAGCGGAACCTACCTGACCAATTACAAGACGGCAGTTTCGCCGGCAGGGACGCCGATCGATAAGCGCAACACGATCTTCAATCCGCTGAAGTTCAAGGCGCGGGGTAGTGTGACCTGGGAAATCAGTGCGATGCTGGCACAGGTAACGGTTACCCACGTCAATGGTTATCTGAATACGGCGATCACACCAAACCAGAAGGTCTCCAGCTTCAACCCGGTCGACCTCGTTCTCGCCTTCAACCTCGGCAAGATGGGAGCGCCGCGGTCGCTCGAAGGTGTGACGCTGGGGTTGGAAGTCCGCAACGCATTCGATGACGGTCCTCCCTATGTGAACCTCGCGCCCAGCTCGAACGGTAGCGGTGGCTATGATGCCTCGGCAGCCAGCCCGATCGGACGCGTCATCGCCGCGTCGATCCGCACGAAATTCTGAGTCTCAATTCGAACGCCGCAGTCCTGGGGGGCTGCGGCGTTCGTTGTTACCGGCTGCGGCGTACTTCGGCAGCGGCGGCTGCGGGACCTTCGAGGAAGGCGCCTACGCGTCTGTCCAGATCTGCCTCGGCCTCGGGATCGCGGACATAATTGTCCATATCGAGTTCGAGCACGGCGATACCCGCCTGACGTAGCGCACGCAGGACGAGCGGATCGGCGTCGGATAGCGCAATTGCGCCATCAACCCGATGCAATAGCGCTTCCTTCACGTTCCATGCACCCGCCCAGGTGGGCATGCGCAACTCGTCGCCCATTGTCACGAAGCGCGCCGCCAGCGCTCGCAAGGGATCGCGTCCCTGATCGTAGCGGCGAATATAACCATCGGCTGCGAGGCTGAGATACATTGAGCAAACGAACACGGCGCCATGGCTCTGTTCCCAGCGCTGATAGAAGCCCATGTCGCCCCATACGCCCCGACCGACAAACATCAGCCGGATGCGCTCGTTCGGACAGGCTGCATCTCCATTCGCAACGCGCTCGGCGACTTCAGTATGAAAGTCGCGTGCTGCATCGCGTGCCCATTCGGTCCCGCGGTGCCATTGCGGCACCATCGTCGCCGGCATCTGGTCGACCACGCTGATTGGCGCAGGAACCGTCCGGGCTATGAGGTCGCGAGTCTCGCGGTAGTGATCCTCCTGCTCGTTAACCAGGTCCATCACTTCGGTGAGCCGGGCGGGGTCGAATGTCTTTCCGCTCAATTTCTCGAGTTCGGCGATCGATAGGCGCAATTCGGCTTCGAACAGATCGAGTCGCTCGGGCTCGATGAAATGATTCCAGTCCTCGGCTAGCCCATCCCACCAGTCCACGGGGATATCCCAGCGGCAATCAACGCTGCGCTGGAAGCGCTGAAGCCGGGCGCCAGTATGTTCGGACCATGACTCAAAGAGGCGCGATGCACTTTCCGAATGGAGCACCGTTTCCAGCACGTCGGGACGAGGTAGGCCGCCCCATGGCGCCAGTTCTGCGTCGGTATCGAGCGCGGCGGCGACACCCTGGGAACTATAGGCATCCGCAGTCGTCGGGAGGCCGGCCTTCGCGAGCAGGCTGAGGTAGCGTGCACTCTGTTGCTTGGCAGCGACGATCGCCGCCCACCATTGATTGACCACAAAAGGAATACCAAGGGCTCGCAGAGTTTCCTGCGGGGCATTGGCGTCGACCACCGCGAAGGTCTCTCCGGCGCCAGCCCGGGCGCGAACCGTGGCGAACCAGTCGCGTTGATACTGACTGAAGCGCGCAACGACTTCGAGCGATTTGCGGCTGCGCTGGGTTTCGGGTTGCCGCTTGGACCGGGTTGGTGAGGCCGGATCGGGCCTTGGAGCCTGCTGCGTTCCGGAGGGATAAACCGCGAACGCAACACCTGCCGGCGTGACGCGGCGGATCGCTTCGGCTTCCCAAAGGGCGCTATGACTGACGTTTCCCTGATAATGGACGACACCATCGGCGCCGACATCCGCGATGCGCGCCCTGAGACGTTGCGCGCGTTCATGGCTGGAAGCAAAGGGGCCTGCTGTCGGCGAGAGCGTCCAGCGGGTGAAATCGGTGAGTGTCGCGAGACGCGTTTCGCCCCAGCCATGATCCTCGCCAATGACCACGCCATGTTTGGCTTCGATGGCCTGGATGACATCAAGCGTCTCTATCTCGGTGCCGCTTAGCAGGATGCGCTTGCCCGCAGGGTCACTGCGGCACGCGAGTTCACAATGAAGCGCCGGGAGCAGATCGAGCAATTCAGTGGGCGAGAGCGTGGCCGCTGCGGCGAAGAGTGCGTGCGCTTCGCTGCCCGTCAGCTTGGGTCGTAGCGCGTTGATCTCGCGCAGTGAAAGCCGGATTTTGTTGCCGATGGCGAGGGCTGCATCGAAATCCGGTGTGGCCCCAAGCGTCGCCATCCACGCTTGGATCTGACCCAGCCGCACGGCATTGTAGCGGTGCGTCGGCTCGCGATCGATAACCAGCAGATCGAGAAAGGCGACCGGCGGCAGTCGCATCGCCCCGCAGCGCCCCAACTCGCGCAGCGTTGCGAAGATCTGGGGTTGATCGGCATCGGCGTGCGAGATCAACAAGGCATCACTCTGCGGGATAGTAGCGATCGCGGCCAACAGGGCGTGGCTGCGATCACCGATATGGCTGCGCCTGACCAGCGCATCGATCGGCGCGGAATCGTGTGCGCCGGGTACGAGCCGAACCGGGGCCAAACCATAAGCGTCGATCAACTCGCGAGGAATGTCCCAGCCTAACGTCCAAACCACCCGCTTGCCGACCGCGCGATGTTCAGCCGCAATCTCTTCGGGAGCGCAGGCAGCCGCCAGAATGCGATCAAGCGCGCTCATGCGATCACGCCGTCGCGGACAAGCTCGGCAAGCTTGGCATCATCATAGCCGAGCAGGTCGCCATAGACCGAGCCGTTATGCTCGCCGATCTTGATCGGTATGACGGGATCAAATCCGGTCTTTGCCGCGGAGAAGCGGATAGGAATGCCGGCGGTTCGTAGTTCCTCGGCGGTGGGGTAGGAAGGGTGCGAAACCGCATTGGTTTCGCCGCGCGTCACGACGCGAGGATCGACCAGTGCATCTTCTGGATGACGCACTTCGGCAACGGGGACCCCCTCGGCCTCGAGTTTGGCGACGACGTCGGCCACAGGCAAGGTACGCGACCAGGTGTTAATCCTGGCTTCGAGCGCCTGTGCATTGGCGACGCGCGCATCGCGCGTAGCGAAGGCGGGATCCTTGAGTAGATCGGGTTCACCCATTGCGTTGAACAAACCGGCGGCAAGCTTTTGATGGACGGCAACCACCGCGACATAGCCATCCGAGCATTCAAATACCCCGAAGGGTGAGAGGCGTTGCACGGTCAGTCCGGTGCGCGCCGGCATATCGACCGCGCGCATCGCCGCCCAGTTCTCGATCGCCACGAAGGACGTCAGTGCGCCAAGCATCGATACGTCGATATGCTGACCCACGCCGGTGCGATGGCGTTGTTCAAGCGCGGCGAGGATGCCGATTACGGCGAAAACAGGTGCTAGCATGTCGGCCATTGGAATGCCAATGCGCACCGGCGGCTGATCGTGCTCCCCGCTGGTATACATCGCTCCGGACAACGCCTGGATGATGATATCCATCGCCTTGCCATCATGTGTGTCGGCGCCGAAGCCCGAGAGAGACGCATAGATGATCCTCGGGTTGGCCTCGTGCGCGGTCGCGTAGCCGACGCCGAGACGGTCGGCGGTACCCGCAGTGAAGTTTTCGACGACGATGTCGGCCGTCCGCACCAGATCGGCGAAGATCCGACCCGCAGCAGGATGCTTGAGATTGAGTGCCACGCCGTGCTTGCCGCGTGCGCGGGTCAGGTGCGAGATCGAGACGTCGTCTTCATAGTGGCGTTCGATCACCACGCCTTCACGGCCCACATAGGGACTGTTCTCACGTGCAAGATCGCCGCCCCTGGGATCCTCGACCTTGATCACCTCTGCACCCAGGCCGGCAAGCAGTAGTGTCGCGTAGGGCCCGGCAAGAGCGCGGGTGAGGTCAATCACGCGCAGCCCCTCGAGCGGGCGGGAGTTTTTCGGATCGGTCATTGGAAGCCCAGTTCTTTCAAGATGTCGTCATTATCGGCGCCGGCAATCCGCGCAGTGCGAGGCGGGACAGGCGGCGTATCCGATAAGTGGATTGGTGAGCCGATCTGGCGGACCGGACCGCCCGGCGTATCAAGTGTCAGCGCCATGCCGCGCTGGATATTATGGGGATCTGCTAGCGCCTCCTCTATGGAACTGATCGGGGCGAATTGCGTGTCGGCATCGGCCAGCAGGGCCAGCCAGTGCGCCAAGGGCTGCTTGGCGAACTCGGCATCGAGATAGGCGCGGATTTCGGGTCGAGCGGTCCTGTCGTTTTGAAGCGGGCCAAATTCCGGACGGCCCATGGCAACGCAGAAGCGCTGCCAATAACGCGGTTCCATGTCGGTGGTGACGAGGAAGCGATCATCGGCAGTCCGGTAAATGCCGATATCAGCGCGATACCGCCCGCGCGGCGGGACTTGGGTCAGGTCCGGATTGCGCGAGATCACATTGGCGATCAACGCCATCGAGGAATCGGACATGGCAATGTCGACCGCTTGGCCTCGCCCCGTCGTGGCGCGGGCAAGCAACGCCGCGAGCACGCCGATCACGGCATTCGATCCGGTCAGCAGATCGGCGGCGGGGATGCCCGCGAAGCCCGGGGTGTCGGGGTCTTCGCCTACCCGCGACAGTGCGCCCGAGATCGCGAGCGCGATCGGATCGTGGCCCGGTTTGTCACGATAGGGGCCCGTCTGTCCGCACAGCGTAACCGAGGCGTATACGAGCCCAGGATTGATCGCGGACATAGCCGCATAGCCATAGCCCATGCCGGCGAGCACGCCGGGTCTGTAATCTTCCACCAGCACATCGGCGCGGCGCACCAGTTCTTCCAGCACGGGACGCGAGGCGGCCGCGCCAGGATCGATCAGCAAGCTGCGCTTGCCGCGCGCGAAGATATCGGCGGCGCGGATGCGGGCGCGCTGCGCGTCGGAGAGCTTGTCCCATCCAAAAACCTGCGCCTGCTTGGCCAACTCGCGCGGGTGCTCGATCCGAATCACGTCTGCGCCCAAGTCCGCGAGCAACCAGGTGCAGTAGGGGCCTGGCAGAAACCTGGAAAAATCCACCACGCGAATGCCTGCTAACGGGCCGTTCATGGCGCGGCCTCCCGAAAGAGCCGGCCCGGAACCTGCACCGTACGGCCGCCGATCTCTGCCTCGTTCCAGAATTCGCGGGCGGCCAGATGGTCGCTGGCGAGAACGTCGGTCACCTCGCTGATTGCGCTCAGACCCATGCCATATTCATTGGAGAGCTGAGAGAGCGTCGCGCGATCCTTCGTCGCGAGCCACGCCGCGACCTGTTGTTCCCAACGCTGGAGAACGTCCTGCGGCATGTCCGCAACGAGGATGGCGTCCCAATCCACATCGGCGAGTTCGCCGGCCATGTCGTCTTCGGCCATGCGCGCAACGGTGGCGCGCATCATCGGCGGATTATCGACCAGCGCCCACGTGACCCAGCCGTCCTTGGCGGCCCAAACCTGCCGCACGCCGGATTTCCCGCGGATCAGTAAATTGCCAGTGCGCGTGCCGACCTTGCCAGTCCAAGCCCAGGTCAGCGGCTCGCGATAGTTGGCGAGGACGGCGGAACGATAAGCTGAGACCCAGGCCTGCTCGCCCCTTCCGTCGGCCGCGCGGGCGTTGAGGGCAGTCAAGGCCGCGATAGCACCCTGGATGCCGGCGAGCGCCCACGCCTGACGGCCGGGCAGGGTGAGCGGCGGCATACCGGGATCACCGATGATCGTCATCAAACCCGAACGCGCCATGATCGTGAAATCTGTGGCGGGGCGGCGTTCGTTTGCGCGGTCCTTGTCGAAAGGGAGGATGGCGATATCAATGAGGCGCGGGTTGCGCGCCGCCAAGGCCTCCGGGCTGAGTTCTGGCGCGCAGACTTCAGGTCCGCGAAAGACGATGTCGGCCGCATCGATCAGATCGAGCAAAGGACCGGTGGCTGATTGCTTGCCATACTGGTCCATCGCCAATTCCGAAGGATCGCGGTCGTCCGTACCGGTGGTGATGACTGTCGCACCCAGCCGCGCGAGCAGCGCCCCGGCATAGGCGCCGAGATCGCGGGTGAGGTCTATGACCCGAATGTGGCGCAGCATCATGCGAGGACACCCTCCGCGGTCAACGCTGCAACCTCGTCGGCCGATATGCCCAGGAAACCCTCGAACACTTCGCGGTTATGTTCGCCCAGATTGGGCGGCGGTCCGACCTTGATCTCGGACCGCGAGAAGTGTGCGGGTGGGGTCGGCATTTCACAATCGCCCAGCACAGAATGGTTGATCCCCACGTAATGGCCGCCCTCGGCTAGTTCGGGGTCGGTGAACACGTCGCGCCCGTCAAACACGGCTTCGGCAGGGATGCCGGCCGCGGAAAGGCGATGCGCCACGGCGTGCTTGTCCTGCGCGGCCGTCCATGTGGCGAGGTCTGCGCCTTCGGTCAGCGCATCGAGCGCTTTGGCGTCCGCCTCGTCGCGAATTGCGATGGCGACCCATTGGTCATGGCCGCGCGTGGGATAGACATTCTGTTGCAGGGAAGGCGAGGCGTTGCCCCGTTTCGGGCCGGGGGCAAGTTGCGCCTGCACCAACGCGTCGGCCACGACATGCACGAGCGGCTCGACCTGCGACACATCAATATAGCGGCCCTCGCCGGTGGCGCGGCGATGCTCGAGCGCTGCGAGTATGCCGATCGTTCCGAACATCGGTGCGATCACATCGCCATAGGCGAAAGGTGGCATGTGTGGCGGCTTATCGGGCCAGCCGGACAGCGCTGCGAGACCCGAAAGGGCTGCGGCACTGTTACCATATCCCCGCAGATCGGACATTGGCCCGGTACGCCCGGCAACACTGACCGAGAGCATGATGAGATCGGGCCGTTCTTTGCTGAGCGTGGCATAATCCAGCCCGAGCCGTTCCATGAATCCCTTGCCGAAATTCTCGACGACCACGTCCGCCCAATCGATGAGGCGCTTTGCGAGCGCCACGCCACGGGGATCGCTCAGATTGATCGTAACGCCAAGCTTGCTGGTGTTGGTGATCGCGAAAAAGGCGGATCCGTCAGGGTCGCGTTTGCCGTTCTTGAACGGCGGGCTCATCCGGCCGAGATCGAGACGCCTCGCGCTTTCCACCTTGACGACCGTCGCACCGTGGTCAGCAAGGTCTTTCGTGGCGCGTGGTCCGGCGCCCACCCAGCTGAAATCGGCGACCTTTACGCCGTCAAGGGCTTGGCTCATTTTGATACTCCACATCCAGCGGGTATGCCCCGCTCAATCAACTGCGCGGCGCGGGTAGCGATCTCATTGCCATCCACCCCGAAAGCTTCGAGGCGGCGGCTGATGCGAAAAGCGTTGGCGCGATAAAGCGCATCGAAGCGCTCCTGTTCGCCCGGAGCGATCGGGATCTCTTCAATCCCTGCTTCGCGTGCATAGGAATGGCCGGCGATCAGGGCTGCTTCGAGCTCCGAGACCATCGCATCTTCCCAAACCTTTTCACTCCGAGTAAAAATTGCTTGGTCTGCCGGGCTCAGCTTATTCCATGCGATCAGCGAGATCGCCCGGCCGGGATAGGCGCCGCGCGGAATCTTGAGGGTCGAGAAATACTTTCCGACATCGGCGAGATGCACGGCGCGGAGCGCATCGGCTGGCGCGACGACACCATCGATCACGCCTTTTGCCATTGCGGGATAGACGTCAGCCATCGACATGTTGATGGGGTCGACGCCCAATGCGCGCAGCACGTCCGCGGTGTCGGCCTGGGCGCGGAGTCGCAGCCCTTTCAGATCGGCCAATGTGCGGATGGGTTTGCTACGGGTGAGGATGCCGGGGAAGTTACCGCCTTGCACCGCGAGGATGCGGACGCCCTTTACTTCCCCGTTCATGACCGGGAATTCCTCGGCGAGGCAGCGATAGACCGCGACCTGTTGTGGGATATCGCCGACGCCGCTGTAAAAGCTTGGTTGGATGCGCTGGACGTGTGCGCTGCGCGCATACATGGGGGTGATCATGCCGATATCGGCGACGCCGTGGCGAATCTCGAGCATGTTTTCGTTCGATGAGAGCAGGTGCCCGCCCCACTGGGGGCGGATAAGAATGCGCCCCCCGGACTGGCCTTCGACCCACTTCATCCACACGATATCGGCGCGGCTGAAGGGGTGAGTGGCGCCGTATGGGCTGGCATAGGTCAGCTCGGTGACGTTGGGATCCGGTCGTTCGCAGGCAGCGAGTGCGAACAGGGCGGCCATGGCGATCAGGTGCTTCATCGCGCTTATCCCTGTAACGTGGGAAGCCACAGCACGATGGCCGGGAAGGCGATCAGCATGGCAAGATGGAGGAAATCGCCTGCGAGAAACGGGATCACACCGCGAAAGATCGATCCCAGCGGGATATCCCGCGCACCGGCGTGGATCACATAGACGTTGAATCCGAGCGGCGGGTGGACGAACCCGATCTCCATCGTGCGAACCAGGAAGATGCCGAACCAGATCGGGCTGAGTCCGAGGTTCTCGACAACAGGCAGCAGGATCGGCGTCATCAGCAGCATCAGCGCCAGGCCGTCGAGGAACGAGCCGAGCAGCAGCAGCATGATCGCCATCATGATGATCGCCATGGTCGGTGATGCGCCGACGGCATCGACAACGCCGATCATGTGATCGGGAATGCCCGTGACGCTGACGAAGGTGCTGAAGATGATTGCGCCAATCACGATCGTATAGATCATGCCCGTCGTGCGTAGCGTCTCGAGCAGCGCATTGCTCAGCGCGGCACTGGTAAATTTGCGGCGCACCGCAAGAATGACAAGCCCACCTACACAGCCTACCGATGCGGCTTCGGTCGGTGTGAACCAGCCTAAGATAAGCCCGCCGACGACGAACAATACGAGCAACGAGATATCAATGATGCGGAGAGCCGCTGCACCGCGCTCACGCCAGGAGGCGCGCGGACCGGGAGGGGCCAGATCTGGCTTCCAGCGAACCATGATCAGAATGACGGCGATGTAGAATAGCGCCTGAGTGATGCCCGGAATGACCGCAGCCGCGAATAGCTTGCCGATCGACTGTTCGGCGATGATACCGAATACGATCAGCGCGCCACTGGGAGGGATGAGCGAGCCGAGCGTTCCGCCGGCCGCAAGCGCACCTGCTGCGAAACCGGGGTGATAGTTCTGGCGGCGCATTTCGGGGAGGGCGACTGCGCTCATCGTGGCGACGGTCGCGAGGCTGGATCCGCTGATCGCGCCGAAGCCGGCGCAGCCGCCGATTGAGGCCACGCCCAGGCCACCACGCTTATGGCCCACGAGTTTGGCGGCAAGGCCGAAAAAATCGCCGCTTGCGCCGGCAGCGAAGCAGAGTTGCGCCATTAGCATGAATAGCGGCAGAACGCCGAGTTCGTAGCGTGTTACGGTATCAAAGGCGATTACACCGACCTTGATCAGGGCGGCCTCGGGGGTGAGCAACAGGGCGAGACCCACGGTGCCGACAAGCGCTAGCGACGCCCCGATCGGGATGCCGGCCATCAGGATCACGAGCAATGACACGAAAGCAATCAGGCCAATGGCCTCTGGCAAAAGGGTCATTTGCGCAGGCCCTTCGCGAACGACACCGAGAAATGGACTGCCGCAAGGGTGCATGCGGTGATCCAGATCAGGCGAAATGGGGCCAGGCGGATCGAGAGCAATTCGGTCATCTCGGTCGTGGGCCACAGATCCACGGCGACCCAAATCGAGCCGAATGCGATGAGGCCGAAGGTGATAGCGAGCGCTGCTCGCCCGATCTGGGCGAGGAAGGCCCTGGTCCGTCCCGATGCACGACCGATGATCAGATCCACCGTGGCATGGCGGTTCATCATGCTGACCATCAGGATCGACGAAGAAAGCGCGACGACGGCGGCAACCTGGAAGATCTCTATTGAGCCGATAACCGCGAAACCCACATGGCGACCCAGAACGGCGAGCGCATCAGTCGCCATGGCGACTAGCAGGCCCGCAGAACCGGCAAAGATGAGGAAGCGATGTGTCCGGCTCAGCGTTTCCGGCGTCTCGGTGGAACTATCCATCACCCCCCCCTGGCGAACCTGAGGCCCGCTCCATGTGCCGTGTTAGGTATCATGATATGGTCTGCTCTCGCGGCGCGAGAAAAACCGCCATGAGACCCGCTGCGAAAATGGCGGCGGCGAGCGGTATCGGGCCGGATGAGATGCCGCCGAGTGCCGCAGTAACGCCTGCGCTGGTGATCATCTGAATAGCGCCCGCAAGACTCGATGCCGTGGCGGCAATGCCTTCCTCGGCATGCATGGCGCCGGCGAGCCCTGTTGGCGAAGCAAGGCCGCAGCCCAAGCCAACGACGAGCATCGGCCCAATCAGCGCAATCGGCCCGACGCCACCCAATAGGGCAACTGCAAGCATGATGGCGCCACCAATCGCTACCGCTGCCAGGCCGATGCGGAAGGCATCGCGGCCCCGAAGACGACGGACCAAGAACGTGCCGATAATGGCCGATCCCGCGATGGAGGCGTAGCATAATCCGGTCTGCGCCGGGGAGAGATGGTATTGGCCGATCAGCAGAAAAGGCGATGCGGCGAGGAAAAGGAACAGCGCCCCGCTCGCCATGGAATTGCCCGCGACATAGCCGCAGAACCGACTGTTGCGTGCGAGCCGGATATAAGAACGGATCACATGCGGCCTTGCGCCGAGCGCGGGTTGGTGTGGTACCAGCCGCGTCGCGACTGCGCCTGCCGTCATCCCCGTGAGGGCGAGCACGACGAACACAAAGCGCCATCCGGTCAGCGATACCAAAGCGCCGCCGATTGTGGGCGCGATGGTGGGGGAAAGGAGCACTGCGCTCGCTAAGGCCGCCAGATTGGCAGGCGCGTCCTTGCGCGGTGACAAGTCGGAAACCAGCGCGCGCGCCGCGATCATGGCTGCGGCCGCCCCGGCCGCCTGGACCAGTCGCGCGAAAAGCAACATTTCCACTTCGGGTGCGAGCGCTGCGACGACCGAACCAGCAACAAAGATCACAATTCCGGCGAACAGGACCGGCCGCCGCCCAATGGCGTCCGCAATCGGGCCTGCTGCCAGTTGCCCACCCCCGAGCCCGAACAGATACAGGCTGATGGACAATTGTACCGTGCCGGCCGATGCCGCCAGGTCGCGGGCCACCGCGGGCATTGCGGGGACAAACATGTGGATCGCCAGCGACCCTAGGGCAGACACTGCTGCGAGCAGCAGGATCGTGCGTCGATCGAGCGGCTCGGTCACGCGAAATCGCTAGAAGGTGACGCGGAGAAATGGCTTCGTATCCATCGCGCTGGAGGCGTCTGCTGCGTAACGCTGACGATTGACGCTGGCGACCAGCCCGCTCAGGGTCCCCTGTGGATCGGCCTTTCGCAATTGTTCTGGCATTATGTTTCCCTCTCCTGCGGGCTACCGGTACAGCGCTCCCTCCGCCTGCCGCCAACAGTCAGTTGTTATGGGAGATATAAGCAGATAATGTAGCTCCATCGACGCGGGTCGAAAGCTTTGATGGCGGAAGCATGGAAACCAGGCGCCTCGAATATTTTCTGCGGATTGCGGATGCCGGTAGCATCAATCGCGCCGCGGCCGGCCTCGGCATCGCCCAGCCTGCGCTAAGCCAGCAACTTGCGATCCTCGAGAGCGAACTCAAGCTCGAATTGTTCACTCGATCGCATAGCGGTGTCGCGCTGACCGAAGCGGGCCGGCGCCTGTATCCGCGTGCCCAAATACTGCTGCGTTATTTCGAAGCGCTGACTTCGGGGGATAGCGCGGGGCCGTCGGTTACGTTCGTAACGGTGGGCCTACCGCCCACCTTGGTGGTGCCAGTCGGTCTGCCTTTGATCGAGCGCGTGCTAAGCGACCATCCGCATATTCGTATCCACCTGGTCGAGGCCTCTGCGATCGAGTTGGGACACAATCTCGGCGCCGGCTTGCTCGACATCGCGGTGATCCCTTCTGCGCCGACTGTCCCGGGCGTCTACTCCGATGCGATCGGCGAGGAAGACATCGTCATCGTTACGGCGGCGGACTCGCCGCCGCCGCCAACGGATCCGGCGGAACTAGCGGCCTTGCCGTGGTTTGTGACGCGCGATCCCAACATCCTGCGTGGCGTGCTGTTTTCCTGGCTTCTCCAAGTCGAGCCCAAGATCATGGCTGAAGTCAATTCACTGCCGGTTGTTCTTTCGCTAGTCGCCAAGGGACATGGCATAACGTTGCTGCCCTGGTTAGCCGTCGCCGCCGGTGTGGCCGAGGGGTCGTTGGCGGCTTGGCCGATGCGATCCGATCCGATGCGCCGTACCCTCAATCTATGTCGCCACGCAGACGCGCCGGAAGGGCCAGCATTCACCGCTGTAGAGCGGCTGATCCGCGAACTCGTGAGCAAGGTCCTCGCACCAACGCGTTAACGACGGGCGTACATGGTCCCTGAGGTCGAGACCGACTTAGCCGATCGATCAGCTGACATGGCGGCAGTGCGCTGCGGCCCCGCTCTTGCGATTCCGGATCGGGACTCTCCAGGGCCATCGTGATCGTCGCTTTGGCAACAGAAGCTCGGAACCAAGTGACGGCAGGAAGGACCGCTTGGATTGCCGTTGAGATAAGAAAAATCCCTCCCCGCGTGAGCGGGGAGGGAGCAGTAAACGTTTGATACTGAGTCTTGGCTCAGAACTTGAAATTGGCGCCGATGAAGAAGCGACGGCCAATGATGTCGTAATAGGTCGCGTTGTAGCTACCGCCCGCGAGGTTGCCCGCGGTCGGTGCCGAGTTCACGTTGAACAGCGGCGGAGCCTTGTTGAACAGATTGTCCACACCGAAGCGGAAGGTCGCGTCACGCGTGACCTTGACGCTGCCGTTCAGGTTGAACAGGTCGTAGGCACCAGCACCCCGCAGCGGCGTGTTGGGGCTGATCGCTGCCTGCTCGACGCGAACGCTCGGCAGGTGACGCCACTGAAGCGCCAGGTTCACCGGGCCGACCGAGTAGCCGAACGTGGTGAACAGCTTCCAGCGGAACGCACCGCCATCGAGGCCGTTCTGCGTCGGTCCAACGGTGCCGACATACTCGACCAGCGGCAGGGCCGCCAGCTCAACCGACTTCATCGAGAGGACGTAGTTGAGCACGCTGTTGAACGAGAAGCGACCCGGACCAATGTCCTTCGCCCAGTCGAGCTGGAAGTCGAGGCCAGAGGTCTGGAAACGCCCGCTGTTCAGGTAGGTCAGCGACAGGTTGCCGAGCGAGCCGTTGGCGTTGCGGGCAACGGCCTGGCAAGCCGCGGCGTTCTGGTCCAGCGTCGGGTTGAAGAGCGTGTCGAAGCACTGACGCTGCACGATGTCAGCCGTCTGGGCGCCGATCGCGTCCTTCACCTTGATGCTGTAGAAGTCGACCGCGAAGCGCAGCGAGTTCAGCCACGGGGTGTCGAACGGCGAGCTGATGACCGCGCCGAGCGTCCACGTGTCAGCCGTTTCCGGCTTCAGGTTCGCGTTGCCGCTGAGCGTCGGGAACACAAACGAAGAACCCTGGCTCTGGATACCCGAATAATATTCGGCTGCGGCATTCGGGTTGCCCGAGTTCAGCATCAGCGCTGTGCAGAGTGCTTCGACGCCTGCAGCGTTGCTGTTCTTCGCCGGGTTGGCCGACCAGGCCTGACCGTTCAGACGCGAGCAGACGTCGCCGCCCGGTGCTTGAACGAAGGTCTGCTGGGCCGCGAGGAACAGCTCCGCGATGTTCGGAGCCCGCTCAGCGCGGTTGTAGCCACCACGGAAGCGCAGCCAGTTGGTGACTTCCCAGGTGCCCAGCGCCTTGTAGGTGTAGCTCGTGCCGGTCGTGTTGTAGTCGGAGATACGACCACCCAGCTCCAGCTCGAGGTTGCGGATGCCCGGAATGTCCCGGAGGAGCGGGATCAGCAGTTCGCCGTAGACTTCCTTCGCGGTGAGGCGGCCCTTCGAGTTGCCCGACGGATAAAGACCAAGGATCTGGTCGTTAAACATCGTACCCTGGGTCGTGTAGGTATCGTTGTCGAAGTGATAGTCGTTGTGGCGGTAGCTGGCACCGATCGCGGCGCTGACATTGCCGGCGGGCAGCGCGAAGAGCGAACCCTGAGCGTCAAATTCCCAGACCGACTGCTGCATGACGGCGCGCGTCTTCAGATTGGCCGAGACGGCGTCGATGCAGTCCTGGCTGATCGTGCCACCATATTGGTACGAGAACGGATTGATGCCGCTCGTGCAGGTGGCGGTGGCACCGGCGAAGCCGTTGTCGGGCGCGCCCGAGTTGCCCGTGGCGGTGAAACCGGCACCCCAATTGGGAGCCTGCATCACGGTGCGCAGACGGCCCAGCGAGGCAAAGCCCGTCTGCATGACGTTGGTCTCGGACTCGCCCTGCGAGCCGAACAGCGTCCAGGTCCAGTCGGTGCCCGGCACCTTGCCGTCGAGGCCGACGGTCATGTTGTAGGTGAAGACGTCGGTCTTCGAGCCACGGTTGAACGGCAGCATGGTGCGCAGGCTGAAGGTGCCCGTCGGATCCGCACGCGAATCGAGGATCTGCTTCAGCTCAGCGGGGAGGGCGCGGCCGTCGTTGGGGATCAGGACGCTCCAGCCCGACGTGATCGGACCCGGCTCCTGGACCGTGGTGGTGCTGACCTTGCTGAACATACCATCAGCAAAGACGCTGACCCAGTCGTTGATCTCATAATTGCCGCGTGCGTACATGTTGTAACGCTCGAGGGGCAGGACGAGATAGGCGTCGGTGAAGTTCTTCGCGATCTGGCCGTTGGCGAGCTGCTTGTAGCTGAAGCCGTCAACAAGCTGATTGCGATAGGCGCCGGCGGTGCTGACCGCATCGAAGCCTGTGGTCACCGAGCCATCGGGATTGGCATAGATGGTGTAGTTCGAGTTGCCCAGCGGGGTCTTCGCCTGATCGAAGATGCCGTTGATGACGGCGGCGTCCGGCAGGTTCGCGAAGCCGAGGTTCACACCAGCCAGCGGCGGGAAGTAACCCGTGCCGCCAATGTTCGGGTTGGCCCACATATCGCGGAACCACTTGCGGTCGCGCTGATACGCAGCGTGACGGGTGTTGGTGGAGAACGCGATGCTGATGTTACCGCGACCTTCGGCAAAGTTGGTGCCGAGGAGACCGGAGACGGTCCACTCAGTGTTGTCGCCATTCTCGTTGGTGCCGATCTGGGCGTCCAGGCTGAAGCCCTGGAAGTTCTTCTTCATGATGAAGTTGGTGACGCCCGCGACGGCGTCCGCGCCGTAGGTCGACGAGGCGCCGCCCGAGATGATCTCGACGCGCTCGATCGCAGCCGACGGGATGGTGTTGATGTCCACCGCCATCGATGCGTTGGCCGGCGTCGCACGGCGGCCGTCGAGCAGCACGAGATTGCGGTTGGCGCCGATGCCGCGCAGCGAAATGGTGGCGGCGCCCGGGGTGTTGGTGGCGGTCGGCTGGATGTCCCCGCCCGTGGTCGGCAGCTTGATGGTCGACGAGAACTGCGGCAGCTTGTTCAGGTTGGTTTCGAGCGCCGACGTGGTCGAGTTCTGCAGCAGTTCGCTGCCGACCGTCTGGATCGGGCTATTGGCCTGATAATCGCGGCGCACGATACGCGAACCGGTGATAACGATCGCCTGATCCTCAGCCGATGCCTCGTCAGCCTGGGGGGCTGCGTCATCTTGAGCGTGAGCAGGTGTGCCGAGCATGAGCATGCCGACGCTGCTGGCGAACAGAGCCGCCTTCAGCGTCTGGCCAAAGGAACGGCCAGTCTTGTTTGAAGTATTCATTTAGGAATGATCTCCAGTCCTGTTGTCATAATGGCAGCCCCAGACCGTTAGGGGGGCGGGGCTGTCTCAACCGTTCTGTTCTTGGGTCTCTTGGGACCGGGTTGGCTCGACACGTTGCCCGCACCGGATCAGTGGGGGCCGGGGACCATATCCGCATGGCGGATAGCTTCAGCGAGGACGCAAAAAGCCACGCCGCCAAAACGTATGGCGGTGGTCAACGGGACGAGAAAAACGAAAAGGCGGGATGCTTTCAGAAGCCGCCTGAGACGCGATGACGGTTAGCGCATGGCGTCGCGAGCTAGCATTGGCTGACCTCCCGATAATCTCAAGCAGGGCACTGTGAGTGCCCTATTCATTCTAGCACTAATCAGTGCAAGGCGATTGAGTGGCGCTCCTAGGACGGTGTGCAAAGTCTTGTCCAGCCGTGGTTTGATGACTTTGTCCCTGATGTCGCTCGCTGTGTCAAAAATGTCTCAGTTTCTGAACCTTGCATTAATGCGGTCGATCTTCGGCGGCCGACACGGTGCGGAATCCCCGGGAGTCTAGCCATTGTCTGCGTTTATCGTGGGGCTCGCAGCCGGCCAATGACGCCGGGGGGCGCGCGGCCATTTCCTCGGCCCAGCCAACCTCTTCGGAATCGCTCAAATCTGCTTTGGATGGCCTGCTGATGCCAACGAAGCGCACTGGCGGGGGTGGGACGTTGACGTTGCCCAGGCTGGATTTGTCGCGGGCATTTGGGTGACTGTGGAGCGGGCGAGGCAAATGTCTGACGACAAGCGTCTAAAACTGCTTCAGAACATGAGCGATAAAGAGGGAGGATGCCACCATGACCACAGCTGCGGCCATGACTTTCAGTGCCGCCATGTCGCGCGCGCCAGTGCGCCTTTTCCAGTGGATGACACTCACCGTTTGCATGCTGACGCTGGTGAGCGACGGCATGGACATGCAGTTGCTGGGAATTGTCGCGCCTCTGGTCATCGCGGATTTTGGGGTGGATCGCGGAACATTTGGTATCGCGATGAGCGCGGCGCTAATTGGCTTCGGTCTCGGGGCCTGGGGTGGCGGCTGGCTCGGAGACACGATCGGCCGGCGCTATACTCTGGCGCTCGCAGCACTGATCTTCGCACTCGCCACGGTTGCCGCCAGCCGCGCCGACGGCGTCTGGGTCATGGCCTGGTGGCGCGTGCTTGGTGGGATCGGCTTCGGTGCCGCATATGCCAACGCGTTGGCGATGGCGGGTGAGTGGATGCCTGAGCGCTGGCGGCCGGTCACGGTCAGTACATTATCGGTCGGCACACCCATTGGCGGCGCCATCGTCGGCTGGATCGGCCCGAACCTGGCTGAGAGCTACGGCTGGCGCGGGACATTTGTGGTGTTTGGCGTAGCGACGCTGTTGCTGGTGGTGATCGTGCTCGCGATTCTGCGAGACAGCCCATCCTTCCTGTTGGCACGGGGCAAGCCTGAGGAGGCCGCGCGCGCAGCGAGGCGCGTGCTAAAGGACGATATCGCGCTAGTGGCGGAACGCCACGATGCGGACGTCGATGGCGCCGCATCAATTGGCGTGCTTCATCGCGCTAATCTTAGGCTCAATGTTGGGATCGGCATTGCCTTTACCGCCTTCGCACTGGTCGCCTACGGCATTCTGAACTGGTCGACGACCTTCCTCACCGCCGCCGGATTTACGCTCAACCAAGCGGGCAATGCCGTGTCGGTGGCCGGGGTCACGTCGATTGTCGGTTCTGTCGCCGCCGGTGTGTTTTCCCGCCAGTTCGGATCGCGGCGGGTGATGGCGGTGCTGAGCATGGCGCTGCTCGCGTTGCTTGTTGGTCTAGCCGTTGCCGTCGACAGCCTGCCCGCCGCGCCTACAAACGGAGAACGCATGGTCGTCGTCACGCTGGTCGGCGCCGCTGCGGCGGTCTTCAGCGGCGGAATCGCGGCAATGTATGTCATCATGACATTCGGCTACCCGCCATCGTGCCGTTCGGCGGGCCTCGGCTTCGGCATCTTCATGAGCCGGGTAGGGGCGATCAGTGCGAGCGGCCTCGGTGGGGCGTTACTCGATCTGGGACGGGGGAGCGTGGTGCCCTTCTTCGCCGTGCTTGGTCTGGGAGCGACTCTCGTGCTGGTGGCGGCTTTCATAATCGACCGCCACATCCCTCCGGCACGGCTTGCCGCACCGGCATTGGCTTAAAGGGCCGGCGACGGAGCAATCCGGCGTTCATTGCTCCGCGCTACGTCGGGCTGCTCAGAAGGGACGCTCGCCTAGGAAGTTGCCAGGCTCGGTATAGAAGCAAACCAGGATGTCCTCGGTGTCGCTGGCGGCTCTGGCACAGCCGACGTCTCGCGTCGCGCGCCAGACCATCTGCGTGTAATGGCCGACATCGGCCACCTTGCCTGTGCGGCTATTGTCGGGAAAGATGCCAGGCCGGAAATTCCGTTTTTCGTCGCTCCATCGCTGAACCATGGCCTGGGGCGCATAAACGCCTCTGGTGCCGGCCCATAGATTTTCGCCCGGCCCACCGTGCAGATGGCCAAGAATGTGGCCGAACCGACCGTTGCGCGCCACATCCGATGCTCTTTGCCCGGCTGCGCGCGCCAGATCGGCATTCCAACGCAGGCGCGGGACACCCAGCGCTGCGCGTTCTCGGTTATGGGCCTCCAGAATGGGCTGGTCGAAGCTGGCTGTGAGGCTGGTCGCCCCGACCAACAGGGGTAGCGTCAACAGCAGAGCAAAAGACGCCGCGCGCCGATGACGGATCGGAGAGAATTTGATGAGCGCAGTAGCGCGTCGCGAAGAGTATCGACCGAAGATAACTATGCGGCCCTTGTGATGGGGGAATAGCTGAAAAGCGCCGGATCCCGATAGTTTCCCTGCCATTGTTAGGATTTGAGGCGCGAACCGGTCAAGGCGATTTACCACAAGCTCACGACGAGGCGACGTCCTGGGGGTCGGTCATACTTTCGCCATCGCCCGTAGCGTCTCGATCCTGTCGGCCTCGTGTGCCGGCTTGTCGGAGCGGATACGGCTGATGCGCGGAAAGCGCATGGCGAGGCCGGACTTGTGCCGCTTGCTGACGTGGACGGAATCGAACGCGACCTCCAGGACCAGACTCCTGTCCGTCTCGCGCACCGGGCCGAAGCGGTTGACAGTATGGCGGCGGACAAAGCTGTCGAGCCATTTCAGCTCTGCGTCGGTGAAGCCGAAATAGGCTTTGCCCACCGGTAGCAGGTCCGCGCCCTGATCCGGATCGCCATCCCAGCAGCCGAAAGTGAAGTCGGAATAGAAGGACGAGCGCTTGCCGCTGCCGCGCTGGGCGTACATGAGCACGCAGTCGACCAGCAGCGGATCGCGTTTCCATTTGTACCAGAGGCCGGTGCGGCGCCCCGGGACATAGGGGCTGTCGCGGCGCTTGAGCATGACGCCTTCGATGGCGTCGTCGCGTGCACGCTCTCGGATCGCTGCGAGTTCCTCGAGGCTGGCAGCCGGAATGACCGGCGAAATGTCGAACCGTGCTGGGTCGAGCCGGGGGATGAACGCCTCCAGCATCTTGCGCCGTTGCTCCCAGCTCAGCGTTCGCAAATCCTCGCTTTCGTGGATGAGAATGTCGTAGAGGCGTACGAAAGCCGGATAGTCGGCCAGCATCGCCTTGGAGACCGTCTTGCGGCCCAGGCGCTGCTGGAGCGCGTTGAAGCTCGCCGCGCCGCCTTCCGTGCCGCCCTGGTGGCTGCCGCGCACCAGAAGTTCACCGTCCAGCACGCCGGGAAAACCGAACGCGGCAACGATCTCGGGGAAACTGCCCGAAATGTCGTCGCCCGAGCGCGAGTAGAGCCGCGTTTCGCCACCGGCATGGACGATCTGCACGCGGATGCCGTCCCATTTCCATTCGGCAGCCCAATGCTGAGCGAAGGTCTCGGCCATGTTTGGGGCGGCCTCCTCCAGCGGATGGGCGAGCATGAACGGCCGGAACAGGGGCTGGTCGCCGGCGTGAGGGGGTGGGCCACCGTCCGCCGCCCAGCCGAACAGCGCACGATAGGGCGGCGTCTGCCCGTGCCAATATTCCTCGACATCCTCGATGCTTACGTCGAATGCCTGGGCGAAGGCGGCCTTGGCGAGCCGCGCCGAAATGCCGACGCGCATCGCGCCGGTCGCCAGCTTGAGCAGCGCGAAGCGGCCGTTGGCGTCGAGCCGGTCGAGCAGCGCGGCCAGATCGCCCATGACGCTGAGGCGGGTCATGCGGGCGAGCGCATCGACCGCCTCGGCGACGGTCGGGGGATCGGTTGCCTCCTCCGGTCCCGGCCACAGCAGGCTCGCTGTCTCCGCCGTGTCGCCGACATAATCGCGAGAGAGAGCGAATAGCACCGGATCGACCCGCCCCATGAGCAGTGTTCGGATAGTCGAGCCTTTCACCGCCGGGAAGTCGAGTCCGTCAGTGAGCGCGGCCAACGCCCACCCGCGATCCGGGTCCGGCGTCGTGCGCAGATAGTCGGCGATCAGCCTGAGCTTGCCGTTGCGGCTGCGCGTATAGACCAGCGCGTCGACGAGGGCGGTGAAGCGCTCCATGGTCAGCGTGCGCCCAGTGGGTGGGAGGGGGCATCGCGCATGGCTAGTCGTCCTCATCCTCATAGCCGACGAGAGCGAGTGCCCGGGCCTGCCGCTGATGTAACTGGCACCAGCGCAGCAACGCGTCCTCACGGCCGTGGGTGATCCATGTCTCGCCGGGGTTTACCTCCTCAATGGTGGCGGTGAGTTCGTCCCAGTCGGCATGGTCGGAGATGATCAGCGGCAGCTCGACATTGCGTTGCCGCGCGCGCTGGCGCACTCGCATCCAGCCGCTGGCCATGGCGGTGATCGGATCGGGGAGGCGGCGGCTCCAGCGGTCGTTGAGCGCGCCAGGCGGGCAGAACACGATCTGTCCGGTTAAATCGGCCTTCGCGGCATCGGCCACCAGCCGCAGCGGGCCGAGATCGACGCCAAGCTCCTCATAGAGCCGACACATCCGCTCCAGCGCCCCGTGCAGCCAGATTGGCTCCTGATAACCAGCGCGGCGAAGTTCGGCGATCAGCCGCTGCGCTTTGCCGAGGGCGTACGCACCGACTAGCACACAGCGATCCGGGTTGGCCGCGCGGGCGGCGAGCAGCTTGTTCACTTCGTGCTCGACAGGCGGATGGCGAAAGACGGGGAGGGCGAAGGTTGCCTCCGTCACCAACACGTCGCAGGAGATGGCGACGAACGGCGGGCAGGTGGGGTCAGGCCGGCGCTTGTAGTCGCCGGTGACGATGATGCGCTCGCCGGCATGTTCGAGCAGGATCTGCGCGGAGCCCAGCACATGTCCGGCCGGCAGGAAGGTCACGTCAACGCCGCCCGGTAGGCGTAATGTCTCGCCATAGGCGGTCGGCGTCACGCGGTCATGCACGCCATAGCGCAATGCCATGATGGCGAGCGTCTCGGGCGTGGCGATCGCGTGGTCGTGGCCGCCGCGCGCATGGTCGGCATGGCCGTGGGTTACCAGCGCCGTCTCGACCGGCTGGGGCGGGTCGATCCAGCAATCCGCTGGCACGATGTGGAGCCCCCGCGCCTCCGCGCGGACCCAGAGGCCTGTTCCGGTCATCATCCTTTAAGATGGCGCTGGCGCTCGGAAAGTCCAGTGGGCGTTCGCCATCGGTCCGCGCGATGGACGGCTTATCCCCGGCTTTGGTCGAGAAAATACAGCAGCGCGGCGTTATAGGCAGCGGGATTGTCGAGATTGGCGAGATGGCCGGCCCCTGCGATGATGTGGCTGGTCGCGGCAGGCAGACGCTCGGTGAGCCGTGCTGAGGCGCTTTGGCGGGCAAGCGGCTCTTCCTCCCCCGTGATGATGAGGGTGGAGACCGTTATGTGACTCAGGCGTTCGGCTGCAATCATGAGCCACGTGGGCGGAGCGATGAGATCGCGGGCGACATAATCGGCCAACATGGCGGCCCGGAGTGGTTCGGTGGTGGCGAGATGGAGATGCATCAGCGGGTGGGCGCTCCAGAGTGCGCGGAGATCATCGAGCCGACCGGCACGCGCTAAGCGGCGCATCTCGCCAATGGGGAGGGCTTCGTGATCCTGCGTGTCGCCATGCGGAGCGGGGAAGGGGGAGCCTTGCAACACCAGCGCCGTAATCTGCCCGGGCCAGCGCGCAGCGAAGCCGAGCGCCACGCGCGCACCCTGAGACATGCCGATCAGGGCAAAGCGGTCGATACCGAACGCAGCGGCGACGGCTTTCACATCGGCTGGTTCCCGGGGCAGATCCGGCGGGGCACTGCTCTGGCCGAAACCGCGGCGGTCATAAGCGATGAGTTGGTAATGCCGCGCCAGCGCCGCGACCTGCGGCGTCCACATCCGGCGATCCAGCGTCCAGCCGTGAAGCAGGATGAGCGGTGGGCCGACGCCGATGGTTTCGACCGTGAGGCTGCCACCCTCGACGGGCACACGGCGCACCGTGCCGCCCAAACGGGGATCGTCGCCGGCCGTCTCAGCAGGCGCGCAGGGGCCTCCGACCGTCATCGGACCGCCAGGCGCGGTGTCGCGGTAGCGCCACGCATCAGCTGTGGTCCGCCATCGCCGAGTGCGGGGGCCTCCCGCATCGGGGTGTGGGAGCGGATCGGAAGTGGTGAAACGACAAGATGGGCACGGTCCGGTTTTGCCCGAGCGTCGCGGCAACTGCGCCCGGTCGGCCTACCTTAATCGTCCAACCACGACCAATCAATTCGAAAATCGAAAAGTTCTTCGATAATCGAATTTCACATCGTGGTAAGCGAGCGTTCCAGTACTGGCCAGCGCTGCAGAGCGGCTTCCAGTTCCTGCGCCGCCTCGCGCAGCAGCGGCACGCGCGTTCGTACCAGCTCGTCCTGCGCGACACGGGTGGTGGAGGTAGAGCAGTTGATCGCAGCGATCGCGGTCCGGCCTGCGCCGAACAGCGGCACGGAAACGGAAACGATGCCGTAATCCAGTTCGTCCTGCGCAGCGGCATAACCCTGCGTGCGGACCTCGCGTAGCCGTTCGAGCATATCACTGGCGGTTGTAATCGTCCTCTCGGTGAAGCGCTGGAAGGACGTAGCGTCGAGCAAGTTCGCGATTACGTCGTCCGGCTGGAAGGCGGCGATCGCCTTTCCGAGCGATGCGGCGTGCCACGGGAAGCGCGTACCAACGCCCGCCCCGAGGCGGATATGGCGATTGGTCGAGACATGGGCGACGTAAAGCACGTCCTGCCCCGAACGGACCGCCAGCGAACTGCTATCGCCGGTTTGGTCGCGCAAGGCCTGCAGTTGCGGAAGAACGATCCGCTCGATGTTCATCGACGAGAGATAGGCCGAGCCGAACTCCAGTACCTCCGGCCGCAGGAGGAAACGTCGGCCATGCTGTGCGACATAGCCCAGGCGCACCAGTGTGTTGAGGCAGCGCCGCGCGACAGCAGGGCTAAGCCCGGCTGCCGCTGCCACCTCGCTCAGTTGCATTTCCGGATGCTCATGATTGAACGCGCGAAGAACCGACAGGCCTCGTTCGAGCGTGGAGAGATATTCCGGATCTTTCGGTTCGACTTTGGCAGGCATATCGAGGGGCTAAGCTGCCGTTGTCGTCAGCGCAAGCGTCTCGTCGACGAGCATGGGGCGTATGTCGGCCTGCTGGACCAAGATGAGTTGTTCCATTCCTCTCGTGGCCTGGTGGTCGCGAGTGTTACGATGGATCAATAAGGGAGGCCTGCCATCATGCGTTTACTCATGGCCGTCTTGCTGTTGTCGGGCACTCCAGCCGTCGCAGCTGACGATATGACCTGACGTGCGCTGGAGCCGGATCACGCAGCGAGAAGGCACGGCAGAAGCGTATGCCACCCGCTTGCGGATCGACTTGAACGCGCGGACATGGCGTCAGGACGATTGCCGGCAGGCGACCGACATCAGCGAGATTGCCGACGACAAGATCGTGCTGGTCGTCGACCTCACCTACAACACGCGAACCGATTTCTCGAACAACATCGTCGCCGAGCGAAAAACTGGCGCGCTGCGCCAGCTTTCCAGTCAGGACCGGCCGACGACGCTCTTCCTCAAGGTCGAGGCAGGCTGGACCGAGCAGCCATTCAGGCCCTTCTCGTGAGACGGGTCAAGCAGACCGCACCGCATAATATGTGAAGATCGAGTGATCGGGGTTGGAGCGCCGGCTGCCGGTGCCGATGATGAGCGTGCGGCCCATCCAGGCATGCGGTCCCTCCGGCACGACGAAGGTAGGTGAGAAGCAAAAATAGGCTGGTTGCGGGGTGCCGTGATCCAGCCGCGCCTCGCCGTGCTGGGCAGGGAGAAGATAGCCGTTGTTGTTGATGTAGATCTTCGTGCCGTCGTCCGCTTCCAGTAAATAGTGCGAGTTGATGACGATGGTGCCGTCGCTGCGCACCGTGGCGTAATCGGCGCCGCTGTCTGGCACCACCTTGCCACTGAGGCGGGGGCCGTAGATGGTGCCGCCCGAGCAGGGCGTATAGCCCTGATGGCCGCCACCCGGTAGCGGTCCGAAGATGCAGCGCTCCGGACGAAATTCCACCCGCATCTCGAAAACATAATCGAGATGGGCCGGGACCTGAGGGGCGTTCATCGGCAAGGCTCCTGTCGAAATGAGCGGTTTCGGAACGGGCCTCTCCGCATATGGATGAAGAGTGGCCCGGCGAGGGTTAGAGCAACATGAAGTAGTGAATGCGGTTGGCCTTGGGAATTTTCTCGGCAACGCCGACGAAGATATGCTTGGCGAGCCAATCGTGCGGCCCCTCGGGCACGTCGAACTTGGGACTGACCCGCATATAATATTCGTGCGGCTCCAGTGGCTCGTTACGGTTCATGCGCTCCATCGCTTCGCCCTCTGCCCACCGATAGCCGCGGCTTTGCAGGTAGATGGGCGTGCCGTCATCCGCCTGGAGCAGATAACGCGCGTCGAAATCGATGACCCCGTTGGGGCGGACCAACGGATAGTCGCCGCCGCTCATCGGGATGACCGTGCCGCGGATGCGCGGCCCCTCAAACGTACCCCGCGCGGCCCACACCGCCGCGCGGGTGGCGCCCATGCCGCTCGGTGTCAGCCAGACTGGCGGGGTAAGGTCGATTGCCACGGTGAAGGCGAACTCGAAGCGCGGGGAGAAGGGATGGGGAGGCGGATCGGATGTCGCCATTGCGGGGGTCTCCTTGGAAAGTGTCAGGCGGAAGCTAGGACGGTCGGCAGCGTCTTGTATCGCGCGCCGAGGAGGCGGACGAACTTGCCGTCGCGCAGAGACAAAAACCGAGGCTTGCGATGTTGAGCGTCTCGCCCTTCATCAGTGGCCGGGCGACGAAATCCGGCCAGTCCGCACAGCCGTAGAACGCCGTGCGGACATGGCAGGCCAGCGTGCCCCGGCCCGGTGGCGACGGCCAATATATCGAGCGTCTCACACTCCTTGGCCTTCACGTCGCGGTGGAAGTCCAGAATGTCGTAAACGCCAACGATCTGCCGCTTGTCGCCGAGGTCGAACACCACGTCATCGCAGTAGTAGTGGCCGAAACCCTCAGAATCATTGGCGTTGAAGCGGGCGATATAGTCCGCATAGTCCGCATAGTCCGCTTCGGTCATCGCGTGGCTCCCGGCTGCCCCTTTCTTGTTGATTGCTCAACAGCTAGGCTGGCGACGTTGACCGATCAACCCTTAATCGCTGGCGGTGAAGCATTGGCGGAAAGCGCGACGCGCTATTCGCCGTTGCCAAGCGCCGCCGATTTTGATCGAACAGGGGGATGGATCGCCACTCGTCTTTTGCACGCCGGGCTAGCTGACGTGGCAGCACAGGTCCTGCCCGGCGCAAGCGCGAACGACGGATCGATCGGTAGTCTGCGCCCCGTTCCGATCAACGAGATAATGCGCATCTTCGTGCGCAAGCCAGGTTTCCTGCTGGCGCGGACCGACCAGGTTAGCAATGCGCTTTACGGGGCACTTTCGCGTGGTGGCGAGACCCTGGCTCAGGCGGAGATGTTGCTCACCATCGCCAGCGATGATGGGCGGGATCAGGTAGGGCTGGCGCGCGCCAACGGGATCGACACCTCGACGACCGCGATCATTCTCGACAATCTCGAACTCACCGGCCTCGTGTCCCGCGTGCCGGACAAAAAGGATCGCCGCCGCAGTCTACCGACGCTCACAGAGGAAGGGCAGCGGCGCATACCGGCGGTGGCGGCCGACTTCGCTGCGCTTCAGGAAGAGTTGTTAAGCGGAAACGCGGCGCAGGAGCGGGGGAGGCTCATTGATTTGCTGGGTCGGATTGGCCGCGAGAATGCCGGGGAGCGCCACGATGGGATCACCAGACTTGCCCCATAGCACAGGCACCCAGCCTGTTGTGCCGACGTGCCCTCCAGATTTCCCATGCCCATTTTGCTGCGGCGGTGGCGCCGCTCGCGATCACGCTGCGGCAGTTTTCGGCGCTGGTTATTCTGCACCTCCACCCCGCGCTCAGCCAGGTGGAGTTTGCGCGTATCTATGGCCTCGATCCCTCCACCTGCGCATTGGTGCTCAAGAAGTTGGCGGCGAGGGGGTTGCTGCGGGCATCGCGTTCGACAGACGACCGGAGAAAGGTGCTCTACAGAACAACCGACGAGGGAAGGGAGCAGGCAGCCATCGTCCAGCCGCTTGCGGACGGGTCCGAGGCGCAGATGCTGTCGCCGCTGACGCGCGGTGAGGCAACCGCGCTGTTGCCTATGCTACAACAGATCGTGCGGCGCCATACGGGGCGGCTCCGGTATCCCGGTTGCCTCCCTTGGGAGCAGAATTGAATAGGTAAACGACCGGCGCGGCGGCCGATGAGGGAAGGCGACATCGCTGATTGACGTCTCAACCTCGCTATACAACGATGTCTGATTAATTGAATGGCGAGTCGCTGACTCGTTTGGGAGAGGGTTCCATGGCTGACGGCGATCAGCGCACACTGCCCGTCCGCAATCCGCGGACTGGCGCGATCGATTTCGCGCTGCCCGTCGCCACGGTAGAACAGGTGCGCCAGAAGGCGGCGCTCTTGCGGGCGAACCAACCGGCCTGGGGTGCACGACCACTCGCCGAGCGCGTCGCGGTCATGGAGCGCTGGCTGGGCGAAGTGGCCAAACGCGCCAATGATATTGCGCAGGCAGATGCAGTCGATACCGGCGGCTGCCACACCAGCTATCTCCAGGGTTTCATCACGATGGGGTCGATCGGCGGATGGATCGAGGATGCGCAGGCCGCACTGGACGCGGCAAGCTACGAAGGCCCTTCCAAGGTGATGCCGAGCGTGGCGGTGCGTACGCAGTTGGTGCCCTATCCGCTGGTGAGCGTGATCGGTCCGTGGAACGCCCCGATGATGCTGGTGCTGCTCGACGCCTTACCGGCTCTGTTCGCGGGTTGCGCGGTGCTCGTCAAACCATCGGAAGTGACGCCGCGCTGGGTGGCGCCGCTGTTCGAGACGGTGGCGTCGGTGCCGGAACTAGCTGCCGTGTTCGACTATGTGCAAGGTGATGGCGAGACCGGCCGGGCGATGATCGACGCGGCGGATCTCGTCTGCTTCACCGGCAGTGTACCGACCGGGCGCAAGATTGCGGTGCAATGCGCCGAGCGGCTGATCCCCTGCTATCTGGAACTGGGCGGCAAGGATCCAGTGATCGTCACCGAGACGGCCGACCTTGAACGCGCGACGACGGCGGTGCTGCGCGGCGCGGTGCACGCCAATGGCATGGTCTGCTTCTCCATCGAACGTATCTATGTCGCCGAAAGCATCCATGATGCCTTCCTCGCCCTGCTGATCGAGAAAGCCGGGAAGGTACGCCTCAACAATGAGGATCCGCGCGCCGGCCATATCCATCCCTTCACCTTCGCGCCGCAAGCTGAGATAGTCGCGCGGCACATTGCCGATGCGGTGGCGAAGGGTGCGACGCTGCATACTGGCGGCGTGGTGGAGGAGCTTGGTGGCGGGCTCTATATGCGGCCAACCGTGCTCTCCGGCGTCAGGCATGACATGCTGGTCATGCAGGAGGAGACATTCGGTCCAATCCTGCCGGTTATGCGCTTCGGCACGGTGGAGGAGGCGATCGCGCTCGCCAATGATACGCCCTTCGGCCTTACCGCATCGGTCATCGCGGGCAGCGAGGCGGAAGCTCTGCCGATCGCGCAGCGGATCAATGCCGGCGCGCTGTTCATTCAGGATACGTTCCTCACTTTCGCCAAGAACCGCACAGTCGGCTCCAACAGCTTCGGCGTCTCCGGCGTGGGCGGCGGCGTGCGCACCGGACCGGAGGCAATCCTGCGCTATGTCCGCCGCAAGGCGTTGCTGACCCAGCAGGGTGACGTGGCGGACATTCAGAACGATCACCATCTGGGCCGCGACTGAGCCCGCACCGGGAGAGCATCGAACATGGCATGGCAATTGAGCGCGCTGGACCGGCTGGAGATCCAGGAGCTTTATTCCCGCTATGCGTGGGGCATCGATCTGGCCGATGCGGATCTTGCCATGAGCACCTTCACTAAGGATTGCTGGTTCGACCATCTCTGGCAGGGCCGGGTTCAAGGCCATGAGGCAATTTTGAAGAACCTCCAGTCGCTGTGGAACGACCGCCAGCACTGGTGGTATGGCCGCCAGCACATGATGAACCATTTCATCATGGAGCCGCGCGAGGAAGAGGGCGAAGTCGATGTGCGCTGCTTCTTCCAGATCGTGCAGTTCCAGACCGATTATCACACCAATTTCATCTTTGGCATCGGTACGCGGATCGACCATGTGACCAACAAGGAAGGGCCGTGGCGCTTCCAGTCGCTTAAAGTGAATGCGTGGACGGCGGCCGATCAGGTGCCGTGGAAGGGCGAGGTGAAGCTAACGGCCAAGCCATCGCACAGTGCGCCGCCGGCGGCGGGCAAGCCGTGATGCGGATCACCGCCGCCGTCAGCCGGCCGGGTCTTGCTGAGCCGCGCCTCGAGCAGGTGGAGTTGGAGGAACCGCGCGCCGGCGAGATGCGGGTAAGGATCGTCGCCGTCGGCGTCTGCCATACCGATCTGCATGAGCACCCCGGCCGCCATGCCCCGCAGCCAATTGTGCTCGGCCATGAGGGCGCCGGCGTAGTCGAGGCGGTGGGGCCGGGCGTTCGTGGTTTCGTGGTGGGCGATCATGTCATCCTCTCGGGTAGTTCCTGCGGCGCCTGCCCGAGTTGCCTGGCGGGGCGGCCGACCTATTGCGACCTCGCCATGCCGATGAGTTTTGGCGGGCAGCGGCTCGACGGATCGACGGCGATCGCCTGTGGGAACGAGCGCGTCCACTCGCATTTCTTCGGCCAGTCCTCCTTCGCGACCCATGCTATCGTCCCGGAACGGACGGCGGTGAAGGTGGACAAGGACGTGCCGCTGGAACTGCTTGCGCCGCTCGGCTGCGGGGTCATCACCGGCGCGGGCGCGGTAATCGAGGCGCTCAAGGTACAGGCGGGTGATAGCATCGCGGTGCTCGGAGTCGGCGGCGTTGGCCTCTCGGCGGTGATGGCGGCGCGGCTGGTCGGCGCGAAGCATATTGTGGCGGTCGATCTCAACCGTGCGCGGCTCGGTCTTGCGATGGAGCTGGGGGCAACGGACGCAATCGCTGCCGACGAGCCCGATGTGGCCGGGGCAATCCGCGCGGTGACGGGGCGGGGCGTGACCTTCAGCTTCAACACCACGACGGTGCCGGCCGTGCATACAGTGGCGCTGGAGTGCCTCGCCATGAACGGTACGGCCGGTTTCGTGGCCGCGCCGCGCGGCGAGTGGGCGCCGGCGATGTTCCCCATGCTGGCGGGTGGGCGCCAATTGCGCGGCATATTGGGCGGGGACGCCAATCCACGCATCTTCTTGCCGATGCTGATCGACTATTGGCGACAGGGACGCTTCCCGTTCGACCGCCTGATCAGCGCCTATCACTTCAAGGACATCGCACAAGCCTTTCGCGATTGCGAGGCCGGCACCGTCATCAAGCCCGTTCTGAAAGTGAGTGAAGCATGAAACCGGAAATGCGAGCGACGATCAGGGATTTTGGAACCGAACTGACGCCTGACATGCTGGGCGGCACGCAGGCGCTGTTCCGCGCGCTCCAGCCGGGCCTGCCGGCGGGCGCCAAGGTGACGCGCGATCACCGCTATGGCCCCGACGAGCGCCATCGTCTGGATATTTTCACGCGCGACGGCCTCAAGGACGCGCCGGTGCTGCTGTTCGTCCATGGTGGCGGTTTTGTGATGGGGGACAAGACGACGGAGGGCTCGCCCTTTTATGACAATATTGGGGGGTTTGCCGTGGGCAGCGGCATCGTCGGCGTGACGATGACCTATCGGCTGGCGCCGGAGCACACATGGCCGGCGGGCGGCGAGGATGTCGCCAGCGCGGTCGCTTGGCTGCGCGACAATGTCGCCGACTATGGCGGCGATCCGGAACGGATCTTCGTCATGGGCCAGTCAGCGGGCGCGGTTCATGTCGCGGAGGCGGTCGTGCGCCTTTCGCCGCGCGTGGCGGGCGCTTTGCTCATTTCGGGCATTTATGATGTGGCGAGCGCGACGCCCAACCAGTTCCAACAAGCCTATTATGGCGCCGATGCCGCCGCCTATCCCGCGACCTCGACAATGGCGGGGCTGGTGGCGAGTGAGGTGCCGCTGCTTGTCGCCGTCTCTGAATTCGATCCGCAGGATTTTCACCTGCAGGCTGCCACGCTCGCGATGGACTATGCTGCCGCGCACAAGGCCTTCCCGCGGCTGCACTGGCTGGCGGGGCATAATCACCTCTCGCCCGTGCTGGAGATCGGCGCGCCGGGCAGTGACCTTGAGCGCCACATTGCGGATTTCATCGCGGCCGGCTGAAATCTGCCCCCACCCATTTCGCCGGAGCAACATCATGGTCGAACCTGTCCGCTTTCCCGAAGTCGAGCTTTATACCGGTTGGGGCGAACCCATGCGCGCACAGGCCGAATTGCGCGGGCTGGAACTGATCAGCGGCGCCATCCCTGATGGGCTGGAAGGCGCGCTCTATCGCGTTGGCGCCGACCGGCAATATCCCTCCGGCCGGACCGACGACATCTTCATCGATGGCGAGGGGCAGATCCACATGTTCCGCTTCAAAGACAATCAGGTGGATTATGTCGTGAAGTGGGTAGAGACGGAGCGCTACAAGCGGCAGAGGGAAGCGCGCCGGGGGCTCTTCGGCCGCTATCGTAATCGCTATACGGTCGATCCGAGTGTGCGGGACGTGCATCTTGGCACCGCCAACACCACGGCGATGTTTCATGCCGGGCATCTCTATTCGCTCAAGGAGGACGATCTGCCCTATGAGATTGACCCCGAGACGCTGGAGACGATCGGCCGGGTGGATTTCGATGGGCTGATCACGGCGGAGACATTTACCGCGCATCCCAAGGTCGACCCGATCACCAACGAACTCCTCGCCTTCTCCTATCAGGCCAAAGGCGACGCCAGCCTCGATTTCGCTTTCTATCTGTTCGGGCCGGACCGGCAGCTCATCAACGAAATCTGGTTCAAAATGCCCTATGCGGCCTGTGTCCATGATTTCGCGATCACCGACGAGTGGATCGTGGTGCCCTTCTTTCCTCTCATCACCGATCTCAATGTGGTGAAGGCGGGCGGGCCCTACTATCAGTGGCATCCTGACGAGCAGGTGCATGTCGCGTTAGTACCGCGCTACGGCAAGGCGGGCGAGATCCGTTGGTTCAAGGGGCCGGCGGGCAGCGCGGGCCATATGATGAATGCGCACCGCGAGGGCAGCAAAATTCACCTCGACCTGTGCTATTATGACGGTAACTGCTTCCCCTTCTTCACGACCCCGCAGGGCGACGAGACGGCGCCCGTGCCGCCCTTCCTCACGCGTATGACCTTCGACCTAGCCAGCAATGACAATGGCTTTTCGAGCCGGCGGTTACTTAGCCAGCCATGCGAGATGCCGCGGACGGACGATCGCTATCAGGGAAGACCATATCGCTATGGCTATGTGATAGCGCGCTCCATGGACGGATCGAGCGGGATCGGCCGGGTGGACATTGAGACCGGCGCGATGGACCTGTGGCGGCCCGGTGAGGGCGATGGCGTGCAGGAAGCCCAGTTCGTGCCGCGCACGCCGGGCGCTCCGGAGGGCGATGGCTGGCTGCTGGTGCTGGTCTCGCGCGTCGCGCAGATGCGCAGCGACCTTGCCATTCTCGATGCGCAGAAACTAGCGGCGGGGCCGGTGGCGCTGCTTAAGCTGCCAATGCGCGTGCGCTCGACTTTTCACGGTACATGGGTACCGGAGGAGACGCTGCAAAGCGGGCAATATCGGATGAGTTTGGCAGAAGCCTGATCGCCGTATCAAGCCGTCGCGAGTTGCGCCTTGGTCAGTCGCTCGTCGTGGCGGCCGAGCGCGAAGACCAGCATAAGCAGCGCGACGAGCAGCGGCAGGATGGCTGCCAGCGCCAGCGTCCACTGGAGTGAGAGATGGTGGCCGAGGGCGAACGTGCCCGCCATAGGAGCGATGATGCCGCCGATGCGGCCGGCCCCACCCGCCCAGCCGAGCGCAGTGCTGCGCATGCGTGGCGGATAAACGAGGGTAATCATGGTATTAAGGCCTCCCTGCCCGCCGGTTTGGAAGAAGCTCCATAGAATGGCGACGAGGATGAAAGCGCCCGTGTGGAAAGGCACCCAAGCCAGCGCGTTTAGGAAGACAGCGACTGCCATATAGAAGAGCGCGAGCAGCAGGGCCGGGCGGAAGCGGTCCATCAACCAGCCGATGCACAGCGTGCCTCCGACACCGCCGAGATAGCCGATCATTGCCACCACGGCGAATTGCTGGATGGGGATGCCGGCCATCTCCTGGAAAAAGCTGGGCAGCCACGCGCCCATGAGCGCAATATTGGTCATGCTGAGTGCGCAGGCGGCCCAGATCAGGCCAGTCATCCATGCGCGACCTTCCGAGAACACATCGAGCAGCTTGGCTTTGCGGGCGGTGGACTGCTGGACGTTGAGCATGAACTGCTCGTCGCCGCGTAGCTGAACATTGCGGTCGAGCCGGCGGATGGTGCGGGGGATGCGTGGGTCGGCCGGGTTGCGTTCGGCACGGAATTTGAGGGATTCGGGTACGAAAAGGACGAGCAATGGCACGCAGAGCAGCGGCACCAGCCCGCCGATCCAGAAGCCGCTTTGCCAGCCGTAAATGTCGAGAAGCCACGCCGCGACGGCGCCGGAAGCCGCGCTCCCGGTGGAATAGCCGGCGAGCGCGATCGCGACCATGGTAGAGCGGCGGTGGCGCGGGGTGAGTTCGGAGATGAGGGCCATCGCCATTGGCAGCCCTGCGGCCATGAAGACGCCCGCAATGCCGCGCATGATCGCCAACTGGGTGAGTGAGTGGACATAGATGCTGGCGAGCGTGACTGCCCCGAAGGTGAGGCAGGCAAAGATCAGCATGCTGCGCCGCCCGAAGCGATCGGCCAGCGGCGAGATGGCGAAGGCGCCGACCGCCAGGCCGATCTGCTGGGCGACGAACACCGGGGTCATGGCCCGCGTCGGTTCGCCGAAGCCCTCCGCAATGGCCGGCGCGATCTTGCCGATCATGAAGATATCGAAGCCATCGATGAAACAAATGAGGATGCAGACGAACAGCGCAGTCAATTGCGTCCGGCCGAGGCGTGTGCGGTCGATAAAGGCTTCCACATCGAATCGGTTCATGAGCAGCATTCCCCCCGGGCGCCCGGTGCGGCCGGGGCTGATTATCGGGCACTCAATCATGGTGATGATGGTGAATCAACAAGGATATGTGGATGTTGCCTGGCGTCCGCGATATTGACTGGCGTAGTCAGCACCTTATCTGAGAGTGCGAGGACGACCTCACCCCTGTGGGCAGCGAATCCGGGACGGCCCGGCTCTTTCGAAAGGAGGGCCGCTATGGCCTGGATCATCTTAGGTGTCGCGGGCTTGCTCGAGGTCATCTGGGCCTCAGCCATGAAACAGTCAGAAGGGTTCACTCGGCCCGGCCCCACCGTTGTCATGCTTGTCGCGATGCTGGCCAGCTTCTGGTTGCTGTCGCTTGCCATGAAGTCATTGCCGCTGGGTACCGCCTATATGGTGTGGACCGGGATCGGCGCGGTGGGGGCGTTCCTGGTTGGCTGGCTGGTGCTCGGGGAGCAAGCTGGCGCGATGCGGATCGCAGCGGCGATGCTGATCGTCGGCGGGCTGGTGCTGATGAAACAGGCTACACCGGGATAAAGGCAACTGTGGCTGGGGCGGCGAGGATGAGCCTGCCGTTCGGGCCTGCCGCCTCGGGTTCCTGCTTTCGCAGGAACACTTAAGGGCCATTGGCGGAATCGGACGCTGTTACGCCATGGCCAACCCATTATCCTGCTTGATCATGTCGGCGGCCTTTTCGCCGATCATGATGCAGGCGGCATTGGTGTTGCCGCCGCAGATGCGCGGCATGATCGCGGCATCGGCGACGCGAAGGCCCGCAAGGCCGTGGACACGCAGGCGCGGATCGACCACGGACATAGCGTCCTTACCCATCGCGCAGGTGCCGACCGGGTGAAGCGCGGTGTTGCAGGCGGTCCGCACCCAGGTGTCGATCTGGTCGGGCGTCTGTACGTCCGCGCCCGGCATGACTTCTGCGCCGAGCACGCCAGCGAGGGGCTCGGTGGCGAAAATCTCGCGGAGCTGGGGGATGAGGCGGCGGAAGAAGGCACGGTCATTCTCCGTGGACAGCACGTTGGAGAGAATGCGCGGCTTGTCGCTGGGGTCCGCCGAGCGCAGCTTGACCCATCCGCGTCCTTCCGGTCGAAGCAGCACACAGGCCATGGCAACGACATCATCCTTGGGCTTGCGCCAGCCGGGGGCCCAAGTGTGCGCACCAATCATCGTCGGCTGAAACAGGCATTGCGCATCCGGCCGCTCCAGCTCGGGGCGGGTCTTGATGAAGCCATTGGCGGTGACGGGCATGTCCGCAATCATGCCGCCGCGATTGAGCAGCCAATGAAGGGCGGACAGTGCGGCGCGGTCCAGGCGAAGTGCGTTGGTCAGCGTCACCGCGCGGTCGGCGCGCAGCACCATGGCGACGGAGGGATGATCCTGCAGGTTCGCGCCGACGCCGGGGAGGTGATGCACCGGCTCGATGCCCAGCGCGCGCAACTCATCGGCCGGGCCGACACCGGACAATTGCAGTAATTGCGGGGAGTTGTAGGCGCCGCCCGAAACGATGATTTCCTGATTGGCGACGACCCGCTGATCGCGACCTTCGCGGTCACGATAATGGACCGCGACGGCGCGGCCCTTTTCAATCTCGATCCGGGTGACGAGCGCGCCCGTCTCCACGGTGAGATTGGCGCGGCTCATGGCGGGGATGAGGAAGCGCGCGGCGGTGCTGGCGCGGCTGCCCTCATGGATGCAAAGCGGTGGCGGCCCCCAGCCTTCCTGTTCGGCGCGGTGAAAACTGTCGCGCTCCTCATAACCGAGCTTGCAGACGGCTTCGATGAAGCGGCGGTAGAGGTCGGTGTCCCTGGGCTGCTGCTTGATGCTCAGCGGGCCGCCCTTGCCATGCCAGTGGTCGGCTTCGCCCCAGTGATTTTCGGACTTTTTGAAATAGGGGAGCACATCCTCGTAACTCCAGCCTTCATTGCCGAGCTGGCGCCACTCATCATAATCGCGCGCGTGGCCGCGCGCATAGAGCATGCCGTTGATCATGGAGGAGCCGCCCAGCGCCTTGCCGCGAGGCTGGCGGATCTGCCGGCCATTCGCGAATGGCTCGGGCTCGCCGAGATAGCTCCAATTGAATTTGGGATCGGCCATGATGAAGGGGAAGAGGATGGGCATGGCGAGCCGGATGCTGCGCTCGCGCCGACCGGCCTCCAGCACCAATATCCTGGCGTTGGGGTCTTCCGAGAGGCGCGCGGCGATGACCGCGCCCGAGGAGCCTGAGCCGATGACGATAAAATCCGGGTTGCGCGAGGTCACGGCTCAATATTCCTTGAAGCGGGCGGACTTGATGTGGGTGAAGCGATTGTCGGTGATGGTGTAGAGGATGATGCTCTCAATCTCGCGCACGTCGCCGGCCTTGGTGGGCCACAGCTCGAAATCCGGCCAGTCCTTGATGGTGGTGAACTTGGTGTAGACGTGCAGGCCCGCGCCGGTTGAGCCGAGGATCAGGTCGATGATCCGCAGATCCTCATGAATATGAGCCTTCACCCCGCGATAGAAATTCACGATATTCTGCCGTCCGATGATGCGCTTGCGGTCGCCCAGGTTGAAATCAACATCGTCTGCGTAGAAGCTCGAAAAACCTTCAAAGTCGTCGCGGTTGAAAGAGTCGATATAGCGTTCAAAATCTTCGCGGGTCATGCGGCCTTCTCCCGGTTTTCGGTCGGGCGCGGAGGCAGGTCGTCGGCTGGGAGCAGGCGGCCTCGGATGAGGTCCGCCGCGCGCTCTGCGATCATAATGGTCGGCGCGTTGATGTTGCCGCCGGTTTCATCGGGCATCACCGAGGCATCGATTACGCGCAGTCCCTCCATGCCGATGACGCGCAACTGCGGATCGACCACCGCCATCGGCCCGGCCCCCATGCGGCAGGTACCGAGCGGATGCTGGGTGGTGCCGGCAGTTGCACGGACATGCTCGTCCAGCGCGGCATCGCTCTGCGCCTGCTCGCCGGGAGAGAGTTCGTCGCCGGTGATCTCGGCTTGCGGCGAGGTGCGGTAGATTTTGCGCGCGATGCGGATGCCGGCGCGGGCGGTAACGAAATCGGCGGGCGCGCTGAACAGATTGAGGAAGATGCCGACATGATCCTCCGCCTTCGGGCTTTTGAGGAAGACTTTTCCGCGGCTCTCCGGGTGGAGCAGGATGACGTCGGCGGTCAGCTTGTGCTGTGGCGCCTTCCTGATGCCGGGGAACCACAGGTGCGCGTCGAGCGTCACCGGATTACACCAGAGCTGGATATCGGGCTGTGCAAGGCGCGGGTCGGTGCGCAGAACGGGATTGGCGCTGTTGACCTGCCGCGCGAACGGGCCGGTGCCCAGCAGATACCATTGGACGACATTCTTCGTCGCGCGGTCGAAACGCAGCTGGTTGACGAAGGTGATCGGCTTGGTCGCCTCGAAGAGGACCGGCACGCGCGGATGCTCGGAGAGATTCTGGCCGACGCCGGGCAGATCATGCACCACATCGATCCCCATGTCGCGGATATGTTCGGCGGGCCCGATGCCGGAGAGCATGAGGATTTGCGGGCTGTTATAGGTGCCGCCAGAGAGGATGACCTCGCGGGCGCGGGCGACGACGAGCTGGCCCTCGCGGCGATATTCGACGCCTGTGGCGCGCTTGCCCACTGTCAGGACACGCCGGGTGAGGGCGCCGGTAACGACGGTTAGGTTAGGCCGGCGCATTGCGGGTTTGAGATAGGCTTCATAGGTGGAAGCGCGGCGGCCATGTCGGTCGATGGTCAGCTCGACTTTGCCGACGCCTTCCTCATCGCCTTCATGGATGTCGTCCGTGAGCGGATAGCCAGCGGCCTGGGCGGCGGCCATTAACTCGTCGTGCAGCAGCCATCTGGTGGCGTTGGGGCTGACGCTGAGCGGCCCGTCGCCACCATGAAGATCCGACGCGCCGCGCCAGCTATTCTCCATCTTGCGGAAATAGGGGAGCACATCGGCATAGCTCCAGCCCGTACAGCCCATCTGCGCCCAACGGTCGAAATCCGAACTATGCCCGCGCATGAACACCATGCCGTTGATAGAGCTGGAGCCGCCCAGCAGCCGGCCGCGCGGCAGGATGAGCTGACGGTTGTTCATGTGGGGTTCGGGTTCGGTCCAATAGGGCCAGGTGATCTCCGGGCGGCGCAGCGCCTTGAGGAAGCCGAGCGGCATGCGGATGAGCCAGCTATCCGCGCCGCCGCCTGCCTCCAGCAGAAGCACCCGGGTCGCGGGATCCTCACTCAGCCGCGCGGCGAGGACGGCGCCCGCCGAACCCGCCCCGACGATCACATAATCATATGTTGCGCTGGACAGACGACCTCTCCCATGGCTGGCAAGCGTTCTCCCGCTAGCGAGTGTTCCCCCCTGCTGTTATTGGGAGGATCGTGATGATTCAACAAGTCTCGACCGGCCATGGGCGGTTGTGTCGACGAAAAGGACGCCCCAGCCATGAACGCACCCTATAATTCGGGGCTGCTCGAGCAATTGCAGCTTCGTTATGCGAGCACACCTGCGAAGATGTTGATCGGCGGCGGTTGGGTAGCGGCTGCCTCCGGTGAGACGTTTGAAACGCTCAATCCTTCGACCGGCAAACTCATTGCCAAGGTCGCCAGCGCGGGCGAGGTTGATGTCGATCGCGCGGTGGCGGCGGCCCGGGCAGCGTTCGAGGGACCCTGGGCCAAGGTGAAGCCTGACGAGCGCACGCGGCTGCTGCTTAAACTGGCCGATCTGATTGAGGCGAATGCTGAGGAACTGGCGCTGTTGGAGACGCTGGACGTGGGCCGGCCCATCCAGTTTTCCCGCATGATCGACGTAGCGGGTGCGATCGGCCAGTTGCGCTACAATGCTGGTTGGGCGAGCAAGATCATGGGCGAGACGGCCGAGATCAGCGCGCCGGGCGAGTGGCTCAGTTATGTGCTGCGCGAACCGGTCGGCGTGTGCGCGCAAATCGTGCCGTGGAATTTCCCGCTGGTTATGGCCGTGGGCAAGCTCGCGCCGGCGCTGGCAGCGGGCTGCACGGTGGTGCTGAAACCCGCCGAGCAGACACCGCTCAGCACGCTGCGGCTTGGCGAGCTGGTGTTGGAAGCGGGCATTCCCGAAGGTGTCGTCAACATCATCACCGGTTTCGGCCGCACGGCTGGCGCGGCGCTGGCGGCGCATCGCGATGTCGACAAGGTGGCCTTCACCGGATCGACCGTGACTGGCAAAGCGATCATCGAGGCCTCCAAGTCCAATTTCAAGCGCGTGCAGTTAGAGCTGGGCGGAAAGTCGCCAACCTATATCTTTGCCGATGCCGATCTCTCCAAGGCGATCCCGGCGGCGGCGATGGGCATCTTCTTCAACGCCGGGCAGGTCTGCGCGGCGGGATCGCGCCTGTTCGTCCATGAGAAGGTGGCTGACGCGGTGCTGGAGGGCGTCGTCAATATGGCTCGGGGCATGAAGGTGGGCCAGACGCTGGCGGCCGATACCATGATCGGACCGCTGGTCAGCGCGACGCAACTTGAGCGGGTCACCGGCTATATCGCTTCCGGTCGCGAGGAAGGGGCCAGTGTGCTGGTCGGCGGGGAAGCGCTGGCCGGCGAGGGGTATGACGGCGGATTTTTCGTGCAACCCACTGTGCTGCTCGATACCAAGCCCGACATGCGCGTGCGCAAGGAAGAGATTTTCGGCCCGGTGCTGTGTGCCATGCGTTTTAGCGACGATGCGGCTATCGATGAGTTGGCCGGACGCGGTAACGAGACGGAGTTCGGCTTGTCCGCTTCCATTTACACGCAGAATATCAGCACTGCGCATCGACTGGCGCGGCGGCTCAAGGCTGGCACGATTCGCATAAACGGGTCAGGCGGGGTCGATCCGGCACTGCCGCTCGGCGGCTTCAAGGCGTCGGGCTGGGGCCGCGAGAACGGCAAGGCGGGTATCGAGGCTTATACAGAGTTGAAGGCAGTGAGCGTCGCCCTGTAAGGCTTCGTTACCAAAGATACCAAAAAAAGGGAGAGGGCCATGGCGCCGGCAGAGGATGGGAGTTCGGACCAGGTAATGATTCCTGAGGCGGTTCAGGATCGCGGGCCGCTCGAGGAGGCGTGGCGCATCTTTGACGCGCGGCACCTGCCCTACCGGGTCCTGATGCTGGGGAAAATGTTTGATCGGCTTTCCGTGCAGCAGGTTCGCGACCGGGCCGGCATGTCGTTGGCCGAATGGCGCGTACTGGCCCACATCGCGGTCATGGGGCCCAAGAGCGCGAGCGAGGTATCTGGGGCGGCGCTGGTTGACCGCGCAGAGGTGAGCCGGGCGGTGCGCTCGCTCGAAGCGGGGGGCTATCTCAGTCGTGCCCACAACCCGCGCAACCGCAAGAGCAGTCTGCTCACCCTCACACCGGCAGGGGAGGCGGTGTTCGACCGGGTGCATCTCCATCGGCGGGCGTTCTTCGATGCAGTGATGGAGGGATTGACGCCCGAAGAGATGGCGACGCTCGACCGGCTGCTTCTCACCATGGCGCGCAATGCTGATCGAATTGCGCAGGAGCGGGTCAGCGCGCCCTAACGGCGGTGCTCGGGGAGACACGGCGGTCATGGACTACGAGGCCTATGTCGAGGCTGTTAACGAGGGTGACGACGCTGCGCTGGTCGAGCAGTGGTTCGCGCCGGACTGTGTGATGCATGGGACAACGCGGACCAGTCGCGGGCGTGACGAACTGCTCGCCTTCCTCGATTGGGCCCATGACGGCGTGCGCGAGATCGTACGGCCTCGTCGGGTGATGCAGCAGGAGAGCCGGCTGTTCGTCGATGCCGACATGGATTTCATCTGCCATGCACCGCGACCGGACTTCCCCTTCGGCGCATTGATGCCAGGAGACATCCTCACGGTCCGTTTCTTCGTGACCTATGAACTGGATGAGCAGGGGTTGATCCGTGAGCTTTGCTCGATGAACTGGCCGGCGGAGCAGGGCGTCACTAAGGCGCCGATGCTCTCTGGCCATGCCGGCGGCCGTGCCGCCTATCATGCTTACGCGGCTGCGTTCAGCGACGGCGATATCGCGCGAGCGGCCCGTTATTATATCGAGGATTGCACGTTGCGGCTTCCCTCCCTGCCGCCGCTGGCGGGACGAGAAGTGATCCGCTCCTTCTACGAGGAGATGTTCCAGTCAGTGCGCGAGCATCTTGCTGTCCACGCGCTGATGATCGATGATAATGGCATCGCAGTGGACTGCACCTGCACTTTCGTTGCCCAGACGGATGCGCCCGATTTCGTGGTGGCGCCGCTGAAGCAAGGCGAGGCTGTGGCCGTGCGGGTCTTCGTGATTTATGGGCTGCACCACGGGCAGATTCGTACCATCGATGTTGCGCGTGCGGGGGACGCAGAGCGGGTGAAGGTAGAGCAACTCGCCTAGGGAAGGGCAATGGGGTAACGCTGGCCCTTGGAGCCAAGTGCCTTGCACTGTCGCGCGTTTCCTCCCACCTTCGGGGATCGACATGCATGAGGACACAGGGGCATGAGCGCAACCCGCAGTGAGACCGACAGCATCGGCAGCATCGCCGTACCGGCCGATGCCTATTGGGGTGCGCAGACCCAGCGGAGCGTGGAGAACTTCCCGTTCGGCGCGATGGAGCGGATGCCGATCGGCATCATCCACGCGCTGGCGATCGTCAAGCGCGCGGCCGCACGCACCAACCGGGCGCATGGGCTCGATCCGCATCTGGCCGATGCCATTGAGGACGCCGCGGCTGAGGTAGCGGCGGGGCAACTTGATGAACAATTTCCATTGGTGATCTGGCAGACCGGTAGCGGCACCCAGAGCAACATGAATGTGAACGAGGTGATCGCCGGCCGAGCCAATGAGGTGCTGGTAGGTACGCGGGGCGGCAAGACCCCGGTGCACCCCAACGATCATGTCAATATGGGCCAGTCGTCGAACGACAGCTTTCCCACCGCGCTGCACATTGCCGTCGCGCGCGCCGTGACCGGGGATCTGCTCCCTGCGCTCGATACGCTGCATGCGCTAATCGACGCAAAGGCAAAGGCCTGGGTGGGTATCGTCAAGATTGGACGCACCCATTTACAAGATGCTACCCCGCTGACGCTGGGGCAGGAGTTTTCCGGTTATGCGCAGCAGCTCGCCAATGCTCGTGCACGCATCGCTCACGCGGTGACGCAGGAGATGTTGCCGTTGGCGCAGGGAGGTACTGCGGTCGGCACCGGCCTTAACGCGCCCGAGGGTTTCGCCGAGGCGGTGGCCGAGGAGATTGCTGCACTTACCGGCTTGCCGTTCCGCAGCGCCCCCAACAAATTCGAGGCGCTGGCTTCCAACGATCCCTTGGTGCAGGTTTCCGCGACGTTGGCGACACTGGCAGTGGCGCTCACCAAGATCGCCAATGATATCCGCCTGCTGGGCAGCGGGCCACGTTCAGGGTTGGGCGAACTAGACCTTCCGGCTAACGAGCCTGGGAGCTCGATCATGCCGGGCAAGGTCAACCCCACTCAGTGTGAGATGCTGACCATGGTCGCTGCGCAGGTGATCGGTAACCATCAAGCGGTGACGATCGGCGGCCTGCAGGGCCATCTTGAACTGAACGTGTTCAAGCCGATGTTCGGCGCGGCGGTGTTGCGGTCGATCGATCTGCTCGCGGTCGCCATGGTGAGCTTCGGCGAGCGTTGCGTAGCGGGGCTCACTGCCAACGAGACGCGGATTGCCGAATTAGTCGACCGCTCATTGATGCTGGTGACGGCGCTGGCGCCTCATATCGGCTACGACAACGCAGCGAAGATCGCCAAGCACGCCCATGCGGAGGGGCTAACGCTGAAGCAGGCTGGTCTGGAACTGGGGCTGGTTGACGAAGTGACATTCGACCGCGTGGTACGGCCTGCCGATATGGTGGGACTGAACCGACACTGATCTGCGGCATGTCGTGGCGAGACCGCGACCAGCCATACTGCGGGTCGGAACGCCTATTCTTTTCGGCCGTTCATTCCGGTGAGTCCCGACTGCGATGCGGAGAAGCCCGTTGCATCCGGGCGTCACTCGCCGGGCGGCCGGCATTCTTGAAGAGAGGAAAAGGCGATGGCCGAGCGACCTATAATGGAAGAAAGCCACCGGCTGATTTCGTCGGACAAGGTCGATGGGACGGTCGTGTACAGCACCGACGGCGATCGACTGGGATCGGTGAAAAGCTTCATGGTCGACAAGCGCAGCGGCAAGGCGGAATATGCAGTGCTGCAGTTTGGCGGCCTGTTCGGTATCGGAAGTGATTATTATCCCATTCCTTGGGAGAAGTTATCATACGATGTCGAGCGTGGTGGCTATGTAGTCGATATTGACAAGCAGCGCCTTGAGCAGGCGCCGCGCTATGGAACCCAGGAAGACAAGGCCTACGACGACGTCTATAATCGGCAGGTATATGGGTATTGGGGTGTGTCCTATCCGTTCATCTAAAACTGTGGCGACCTGACCGACGGGCGTACCTCGGCCAGGTGCCTCGGGTCTGGGAGACAGAGGATGCCAGCTAAATCCAGGGCTCAGCAGAAGGCGGCAGGAGCCGCTTTATCCGCCAAGCGCGGCGAGACGGAGGAGAGCGACCTGAAGGGTGCTTCCCGTCAGATGTACGGATCAATGAGTGAGGAACAGCTTGAGGAGCTGGCTCATAGTAAGCGCAAAGGCAAACCGGAGCATGTTTGAGCGTTCACGTGATACCGTGCAGACGATCGACCAAGAAAGTGTCACTTCTCCTCGATCGGGAGATCGGTCGTCATTTTCACTGTCTTGAGCGAAAAGCTGGAGTTGACTGCGGCAACGCCGGGCAAGTGAAGCAGGACCTTCTTGAGGAACTGCTCATATTCCTCGATGCTGCGACCTACGATACGCATTAAGTAGTCGCTTTCTCCGGTCATCGAGAAGCACTCGACAACCTGGGGATGTCCGCGCACCTCGTCCTCGAATGCGTTCAACGTTTCCTCGTCATGACGCGCAAGGCGGACATGGGCAAAGACATCGACCGTAAAGCCCAGCCTGTGGGCGTCCAGCACCACCGCGCGGCGGGCGATATAGCCCTCCCGCTCCAGCGCCTTAAGGCGACGCCAGCAGGGTGTCTGCGACAGGCCGACCTGCTCGGCCAGCGTGCCGACCGTGATCGCAGGATCCGCCTGTATCCCCGCTAGAATCTTGCGGTCGAACGAATCGAGAGAATATCGTTCCAAGATCGGCCCTCTCTGGGGAACCATCTTCTGGGATTATCGGTGTGCGAGGGACAGAAAGCAACAATGTTTCACGCCGGTCGTGAGACAATCGGGGAAAGATAAACCACTTCGGAGAGGTGGCCCGATGCGCAACGACCGATCCTTCTCGCTGCATATTCCCGAGCCTCAGGCACGGCCCGGACAGGTGCCTGACTTCTCTCATCTTCACCTTGAACCGGCGGGCGTCGTTCGCCGTCCGGTGAGCGACACCCCGGGGCTGGAGATGCGCGATATGCCCTATCGCTTCGTCCGAGTGCTCGATGACGATGATCGCGCCGTCGGTCCCTGGGCACCGCGCATCGCTCCCGACATGTTACGGCGTGGCCTGCGCGCAATGATGCTGACCCGAACCTTCGATGACAGGCTGTTCAGGGCGCATCGGCAAGGCAAGACCAGCTTCTATATGAAGTCTGCCGGGGAGGAGGCGATCCCCGTCGCGCAATCGCTGCTGCTTGGCACGGGTGACATGTGTTTTCCCACTTATCGCGTGCTTGGTTGGCTGATGGCGCGAAACTATCCGCTGATCGACCTGGTCAACCAGATCTTCTCCAACGAAGCGGATCCCTTGGAAGGGCGCCAGTTGCCCATCCTCTATTCGGCGCGGGCCTATGGTTTCTATTCGCTCTCCGGCAATCTCGGCAGCCGGATGAGCCATGCTGTGGGTTGGGCCATGGCCTCGGCCTATAAAGGCGATGAGAGTTTGGCTCTCGCCTATGTAGGGGATGGCACCACGGCGGAGGGGGATTTCCACGAAGCGCTGACCTTTGCCTCTGTCTATCGCGCGCCGGTGCTGCTCTGCATCACCAACAACCAGTGGGCGATTTCTAGTTTCTCAGGCTTTGCCGGCGCACAGGAGGCGCCGCTGGCTTCGCGCGCTATCGGTTTCGGCCTGCCCGGGCTAAGGGTGGACGGCAATGATTTCCTCGCCATCTGGGCAGCAACACAATGGGCGGTGGAACGGGCGCGGGCCAATTTGGGACCGACACTCATCGAGTTTGTGACCTACCGCGTTGCAGGCCACTCGACTTCCGATGACCCGACCAAATATCGCCCGAGTGACGAGGCCAGCCGCTTTCCGCTCGGTGATCCCATTGAGCGACTCAAGCAACATCTCATCACCCTGGGCGCGTGGGATGAGGCGCAGCATGTCGCGCTGGCCGAGGAACTGGACCAGGCGGTGCGCGCAGCCGTGAAACAGGGCGAGGCGATCGGCACACTCGGCAAATCCAAGCCGCCGGTGCGCGAGATGTTCGAGCATGTCTTCGCCACGCCTGACTGGCGCCTCATCGAACAACGTCGCGAGCTCGGGGTCTAGCTATGGTCGGCGAAACGCGCAGCATGACGATGATCCAGGCGATCAACAGCGCGCTCGACGTGATGCTGGCGCGTGACCCCGACGTGCTCGTTTTCGGAGAGGATGTCGGCTATTTTGGAGGCGTGTTCCGGGCCACGGAAGGCCTTCAGGCAAAGCACGGTCTAGCGCGGTGCTTCGATACGCCGATTGCCGAGGGGGGGATTATCGGTTGTGCCATCGGCATGGGTGCCTATGGGCTCCGGCCGGTCGCGGAGATCCAGTTCGTCGACTATATCCTGCCGGCCTACGATCAACTGGTTTCCGAGGCGGCACGCCTGCGCTATCGCTCCGGCGGCGAGTTCTCGGCACCGATCACGGTGCGTTCGCCCTATGGCGGCGGCATTTTCGGGGGCCAAACGCACAGTCAGTCGCCCGAGGCACTGTTTGCCCATGTGACCGGACTCAAGACGATCATCCCGTCCAACCCTTATGACGCGAAGGGGCTGCTCATCGCGTCCATCGAGGATGACGATCCGGTCATCTTCATGGAGCCCAAGCGCATTTATAATGGCCCCTTCAACGGTCGGTACGATGAACAGCTCAAGACATGGGCCAGCGATCCGACCGCGCAGGTGCCGGAAGGGCATTATAGCGTGCCGCTCGGCAAGGCGGCGACCGTGCGCGAGGGGAAGGATGCCACGGTGCTGGCCTATGGCACGATGGTGCATGTCGCCAAAGCGGGCATCGAGGATAGCGGCGTCGATGCGGAACTGATCGACCTGCGTTCTATCGTGCCGTTGGACATTGAGGCACTCACGGCGTCCGTGAGAAAAACCGGGCGCTGCGTCATTCTGCACGAGGCGACGCGCTTTGCCGGGTTTGGCGCCGAACTCTCCGCGTTGATACAAGAGCGCTGCTTCTGGGCGTTGAAGGCGCCGATTGCGCGGGTGGCGGGTTGGGATACGCCCTATCCGCACGCCTTCGAGATGGACTATCTGCCGGGACCGGCCCGGCTCGCTGCGGCACTTGCCCGCGTGATGGAGGACTGAGCCGATGGGCCGTTATCTCTTTCGCCTGCCGGATGTGGGCGAGGGCGTGGCCGAGGCGGAGATCGTCGCCTGGCACGTCAAGCCGGGCGACCGCATCCGTGAGGATGACAATCTGGCGGACGTGATGACCGATAAGGCGACGGTTGAAATGACCTCGCCGGTCGATGGCACGGTGGTCGCGATCAATGGCGATGTCGGCGCAATGGTGCCGGTGGGCGCGGTGCTGGTCGAGTTGGAGGTGGATGGCGAGGGCAACACGGGCGAAGTCGGGGCTGCCCTCGCGACGATCACGCCCAAGACGGGGCCCGCCGATGAGGACGATATCGGCGAGACGAGCGAAGCGCTGACCGATAGCCCGATGGAGCCGGAGATGGCCCCGGGGAATGAAACCATTCCGCACCGCGCAGAAGCTCCCAAGCGAGTGGCTGGGCCGCCGACAGCGCCTGCTCGGGGGGCTGCGGCCGTTGCGCAAAGCCCCATCGGCCGCGGGCATCCTTTTGCCGCGCCGGCGACCCGCAAGCGTGCCTATGAACTGGGCATTCCGCTCCAGTTTGTGCCGGGCACTGGACCGGGTGGGCGGATTCTGCCGGCCGATCTCGACGCATTCATCGATGCTGGGGGCGTGGCGCGGGTGCCGGGTAGCGGCGAGCGACGCATGGGCGTGGAGGACACGCCGATCATCGGCCTGCGTCGCAAGATTGCCGAGCGGATGCAGGAGGCCAAGCGGCGCATCCCGCACATCAGCTATGTCGAGGAAGTCGATGTGACGGAGCTGGAAGCGCTGCGGGCGGCGGTGAATGACAGGAACGGCACGGATCGGCCCAAGCTGACCCTGCTCCCCTTCCTGATCCGCTCGCTGGTGCGGGTGCTACCGGACTTCCCGCAGATCAATGCGCGTTACGACGATGAGGCGGGCGTCCTGCATATGCATGAGGGCGTCCATATCGGCATCGCGACGCAGACGCCCGGTGGTCTGATGGTGCCGGTGCTTCGCCATGCCGAGGCGCTTGACGCATGGGAGATCGCCCGCGAAATCGCCCGGCTGGCGCAAGCCGCTCGCGATGGCAGCGCCACGCGGGAGGAATTGGGCGGATCGACCATCACCATTACCTCGCTCGGACCGCTGGGGGGCATTGCGACGACGCCGGTCATCAACCATCCGGAAGTGGCGATCATCGGGCCGAACCGTATCGTCGAGCGGCCGGTGGTGGCCGGGCAGTTCATCAGCGTGCGCAAGCTGATGAACATCTCCTCGTCCTTCGACCATCGCATCGTCGACGGCTATGACGCAGCGCTGTTCATCCAGGCGCTCAAGCGGTGCCTGGAGCATCCTGCGCTCATCTTCATGGGAACCGGCGTATGAGCAAGTCACTGCGCCCGAAGCTGCTCGTCATCGGCGGCGGACCGGGCGGTTATGTCGCGGCGATCCGCGCTGGGCAACTCGGGGTGGAGACTGTGCTGGTCGAGAGCGGGCGGCTGGGCGGGACCTGTCTGACGCGAGGCTGCATCCCCAGCAAGGCGCTGATTCATGTGGCCGGGCTTTACGAGGAGATAGCGCGGGCAAGCGGTGAGGCCGGGCATCTCGGCATCCGGCTCGATGCGCCGCCGCGGATCGACGTCGCCGCCACCATGGCCTGGAAAGATGGTGTGGTCGAACGACTGAGCGGCGGGGTCGCCGGTCTGCTGCGACGGGCACGCGTGACGGTGGTGCAGGGTTGGGCGCGCTTCGCCGATGCCAAGACCTGCACGGTGGAGACGCCGGAAGGGCCGGTGAAGATCGCGCCTGAACATGTCGTGCTCGCGACCGGCTCGGTGCCGGTCGAGCTGCCCTCGCTGCCCTTCGGCGGCAATGTGCTGTCCTCCACCGAGGCGCTGGCGTTGACCGAGCTGCCCAAGAGCCTTGCCGTGGTCGGCGCCGGCTATATCGGGCTTGAGCTGGGCATCGCCTTCGCGAAGCTGGGCGTGCGGGTGGCGCTGGTCGAGGCGATGGAGCGGATCCTGCCGCAATATGACGCCGCGCTGACCAAGCCGGTGGTGGACTGGCTGCACGCGCATGATGTCGAGCTGCACCTTGGCGCGCGTGCGCAGGGCAAGGGGTCGCGTGGCCTCGCCATCGAGACGGCGCTGACTGATCGCTTCCTCATCCCGGCGGAAAAGATCCTTGTCACCATCGGCCGCGCGCCCAACACGGAGGGCTGGGGGTTGGAGACCATGGGCATCGAGATGGACGGCCGCTTTATCCGGATCGACGAGCGCTGCGCCACCTCGACGCGCAACGTCTGGGCGATTGGCGACGTGACTGGCGAGCCGATGCTGGCGCACCGCGCCTCCGCGCAAGGGGCCATGGTCGCGGAAATCATCGCCGGTGCGCGGCGGCGCTTCGATCCGGTCGCTATCCCGGCAATCTGTTTTACCGAGCCGGAGATCATCTCCGTCGGGCTGGCGCAGGGCGACGAGCGGCACGTCACCGGGCAGGTGCCGTTTGCGGCAAATGGCCGCGCGCTCAGCATGGACGCGGGCGATGCGGGCGGCTTCGTGCGGACGATCGCGGAGAAGGAGAGCGGACGGATCGTCGGCATCCAGGCGGTTGGCCGGCATATTTCCGAGCTGGCGGGCGAGTTCGTCGCGCTGATGGAGATGGGGGCAACGCTCGAGGATGTCGCCGGGATCGTCCACGCGCACCCGACGCTCGGTGAGACGATGCACGAGAGCGCGCTCCGGGCACTGGGGCAGGCCATCCATGTCTGAGGCGGGAGTCCTCTGGCGCGAACGGAAGGGAGCGGCTGCGCGGGAGAAGGCCGGGGCGACCGGCGCGCCGCGCTCCGGCACCGACAGTGCTCGCCGTCGCGTGGTGATGGACGGGCGTGGCCACCGATCCTGACATGACCGCCTTGCCTGAAGAGCAGCCCACCATCCGGGTGACGGCGATGCCGGCGGACGCCAATTTCTATGGCGATATCTTCGGCGGCTGGCTGGTCGGGCAGATGGACCTTGCGGCGAGCGCGCTCGCCTCGCGCCACAGCCGGGGGCGGGCGGTGCTGGCGGGTATCGAAGGCATCTCCTTCCTGCGGCCGGTGCGGGTGGGGGACGAGGTTTCCATCTATGCGCGGCTGGTGACCACGGGGCGCAGCTCCATGCGGATCGCGGTGGAAGCCTGGACGCGCGAGCGCAATGGCGAGGCCGTGGCGAAGGTGACGGAAGCGATCATCACCTTCGTCGCGATCGACGAGGACGGGCAGCCGCGCGGGGTGGCGGCGGTTAGCTGAGCGGGCGTGCCTGAGGGGGCGGGGCGAGGCTGGGGCCTGAGGGCCTGCCTGCGCAGGAGTACTATGGCCGTATGGCGGACAGCCTTGGCCCGGCGCCGGGCCGATGCTCGGGGGCAACGCCTGCGTTCGTATCGCCCGGCCGTGTTTTGATCGCGGGCGACACGAACCGGATGGAAGCGCTGGGCTCCAATGGACCGGGCGTTATCACCGAGCCCCGCCGGTGTCCGGATGCGCTGGACTTGCAGCAGGTGCGGGCGGTCGAACATGGGCCTTCGCGGGCGAGCGCGCCGGCATCGGGCCCGGCGGTGGAGGCTTGCGCGACGGCGCGGCCGGCATCGCGTCCTGGCTGCCCACGACGTGGACCGGTGGAGGCGCCTGGGCGCCATGGACGGAGCGTCGTCATCGCGCGCCCTTGGCCAATGCGAGGATGCGCTGGGCTTGCAGCAGGTGCGGGCGGTCGATCATCCGCCCATCGAGCGCCAGCGCGCCGGCGCCGGGTTGGGCGGCGAAGGCGGCCACGATGGCGCGGGCGTGGGCGAGCTCCGCCGGCGTGGGGGTGAAGCCGGCGTTGATGACGGGCACCTGCGCGGGGTGAATGGCGAGCATGGCGGTGAAGCCGTCGCGCCGGGCGCGGGCGACATGGGCGGCGAGGCCGGCTTCGTCCGTTATGGCGGGGAAAACCGTATCGATGGCGGGGACGCCGGCGGCATGGGCTGCGAACAGGGCGAGGGCGCGGACGGTCTCGAAGGGCGGCGTATAGCCGCCATCCCCGGTGCGTGCGGCGGTGGCGCCGATGGCGGCGGGCAGATCCTCCGCGCCCCATGTGAGGCCAGCGAGACGATCCGCGCAGGTGCGGTAGCTGCCCAGCTCGAAGATGGCGGCCGGGGTTTCGGTGGCGATTGGGATGATCGGCGGATCGAAGGCGCCGAGCAGGGCGTCGAGCGCGGCGATGGAGGCGGCCCCCTCGGCCTTGGGGAGCATCAGCGCATCCGGCGCGGCGGCGCGCAGGGCGGCGATGTCGTCCGTGAGATGCGGGCTGCCGAGCGGGTTGACGCGAACGATGGCGGGCACCGCGCGCTCCGCTGCCAGCCAGCCCGCCACGGCCGCGCGCGCATCCGCCTTGCGGGCGGGGACGACCGAATCCTCCAGATCGAGGATCACCGCATCGGCGCCGCTCGCCGCCGCCTTGGCGAAGCGCTCCGGCCGGTCGCCGGGGACGAACAGCAGCGAGCGCAGCGCCTTCATGCGCCCGGCTGCCGCTTGAGCATGGCGGTGCGCAGACCCCGACAGACAATCTCGTCGCGCTGGTTGAACAGCCGGTGCTCCCAGGTGACGATGCCCGCATTGGGGCGCGACTTGCTTTCGCGCAACGCGGTGACGGTGCTCTCGCAGCGCAGCGTATCGCCGATGAACACCGGCTTGGGCAGCACCACCTTGTCGAAGCCGAGATTGGCGATGAGCGGCCCCAGCGTCGTCCCCTCCACCGAGAGGCCGACCATGAGACTCAGGGTGAAGGTGGAGTTGACCAGGATCTGGCCAAATTCCGTTGCGCGAGCCGCCTCAATATCGAGGTGAAGGGGCTGCGGATTGTGCGTCATCGCCGTCCAGAGCAGGTTATCCGTCTCGGTTACGGTGCGGCGGACGGGGTGAACGATGTGATCGCCGATGGCCAACGCATTGAAATATTTCGCTGTCATCCTCCTGGCCTTTCGGAACTTCTCGAAGTTCGTGCGTGTGGACAATGGAAGTTCAATTAAAGTTTCGTAATTTCAATATCTTGATAACATCTATCGCGACCGGTAGGACAGGTTTTCGATCAGATCGGCTCCGCCGGTTCGATGCGCGCCAATACGGCCCCCACCTGCACCTGCGCGCCGGGGACGGTGTGGAGGGCAGAGACGGTGCCGTCAAACGGGGCGGTGAGGCTATGCTCCATCTTCATGGCTTCCAGAGTGAGCAGCCGCTGGCCCTTGGTCACGCGCTCGCCCTGCGCCACCTCGACGGCGATGACGCGGCCGGGCATGGGGGCGAGTATCGCGCCATCGCCGATCTGGCCGATGCCCGCGCCGTCATCGCGGGGCAGCGCGATGCGGAAGGCGGCACCATGCTCGAAGGCGATGAGGGCGTCGTCCTCAGCAACGAAGGGCGAGGGCATGGGGTGGGCCGGGCCATGGGGCGGAGTGCCTTCCTGCGCGGAGATGGAGGCCGATGCATCCGGCGCGGGAGGGGAGCACGCAGCCGCACCCGACTGTTCGCCGGGCGGCGTGGGGAAGGGCGATACGGCAGCGTCCGGGGCGGAGGCATCCTGTGCGGGGGTGAAGCTGGCCTCGACGACATCGCCGTCAACGGCCAGCCGGATGCGGCTGTCGGGCGGCGCGTTGAGGCGGAAGCCGCGCAGCGCCTGCGCCATGGCCCGGGCGGCTCCATGGACGAGACGATCTGCGAGCGCTGCGGCGGCACGGCCGAGCAGAGCGGCGCCGGGGCGCGGCCCGGCGGTGAGTGTGTCGAGATGATCGGCGATATGGTTGGTGGACACGGCGCCGGCGGCGAAGGCCGGATCCAGCAGCAGGCGGCGCAGGAACCAGGCGTTGGTGCGCACCGGATGGCACGCGACCGCCCCACAGGCAGCGGCCAGGCGCGCGATGGCGGCCGCGCGCGTGGGGGCGTGGGCGATCAGCTTAGCGATCATCGGGTCGTAATAAGGCGAGATGCTATCGCCTTGCTCGACGCCGGTTTCGACGCGGACGCCGGCGGGCAGGGCGAGATGATCCAGCCGGCCGGTGCTGGGGAGGAAGCCGCGCGCGGGCTCCTCGGCATAGAGCCGCGCCTCGATGGCGTGGCCGGTGATGGCGAGATCCTCCTGCCGGAGCGGCAGCGGCTCGCCGCTGGCGATGCGGAGCTGCCACGCGACGAGATCGACGCCGGTGATCTCCTCGGTCACCGGGTGCTCGACCTGGAGCCGCGTGTTCATCTCCATGAACCAGATGCGCTCGGCGCTGAGCGGGCCGCTGGCATCCGCGATGAACTCGACGGTGCCGGCACCGACATAATCGACCGCCTGCGCGGCGCGGACGGCGGCGGCGCAGATCGCCGCGCGGGTGGCCGGGTCCATGCCGGGGGCGGGGGCCTCCTCGATCACCTTCTGGTGGCGGCGCTGGAGCGAGCAATCGCGCTCGAACAGGTGGACGATAGTGCCGTGCGTGTCGCCAAACACCTGCACCTCGATATGGCGGGGGGCGAGGATATATTTTTCGATGAGGACGCGGTCGTCGCCGAAGGCGGCGGCGGCCTCTCGCCGGCAGGAGGCGAGGGCATCGGCGAAATCGGCGGCTGCGTCGACGCGGCGCATGCCCTTGCCGCCACCGCCCGCCACCGCCTTGATGAGCACGGGGTAGCCGATGGCGTCGGCCTCGGCTTGCAGGCGGTCCGGCGACTGGTCCGCGCCGAGATAACCGGGAGTGACGGGCACGCCGGCGGCCTGCATCAGCGCCTTGGCGGCATCCTTGAGGCCCATGGCGCGGATGGCGGCCGGGGGAGGGCCGACCCAGACGAGGCCGGCGTCGATGACGGCCTGGGCGAAGGCGGCGTTCTCGGAGAGGAAGCCGTAGCCGGGGTGAATGGCCTGCGCGCCGGTGGCCTTGGCGGCTGCGATGACCTTCTCTGCGGCGAGATAGGACTCGGCGGCGGGAGCGGGGCCGATTGGAACTGCCTCGTCGGCCATGCGGACGTGGCGCGCGTGGGTGTCGGCGTCGCTGTGAACGGCGATGGTGCGGATATCGAGCGCGCGCGCGGTACGGATGATCCGGCAGGCGATCTCGCCCCGGTTGGCGATGAGGAGGGAGGTCAGCATGGGGCGTGCTCCGTGACCTGATCGTCTGGGCGAGATGGATGCTGAAACAAGTTCAGCATGGCGTATGTTTTGGAGGGGGAATTTTCCGCCATACTGTCATGCTGAACTTGTTTCAGCATCCACGACGCAGCAGGATCAGGCTCAGGATGGAAAAGCAGCCTTGCGTCTATATTCTGGCAAGTGAGCGGAACGGGACGCTCTACATCGGCGTGACCTCCGATCTCATCAAACGCCTGCATCAACACCGAACGGACGTCGTACCCGGCTTTACCAGTCGCTACGGTGTTCACCGCCTCGTCCGGTACGAACTGCTCGACACCATGGAAGGCGCTATCCTTCGGGAAAAACAGCTCAAGCGTTGGCATCGGCAGTGGAAAATCAACCTGATCGAGGGGGATAATCCCGACTGGGTTGATCTGGCGCCCGGCCTTGGGGTTCCGGCGGTTGGGAGGGATGGATGCTGAAACAAGTTCAGCATGACGGTTGGGGATGACGGCCACCCTCCTCCCCCTCACATCCTGAACAGCCCGAAGGCTGCCTTTTCCGGGATCGGCGCGTTCAAGGTGGCGGCGAGGGCGAGGCCCAGCACGTCCCTTGTCTGCGCGGGGTCGATGATGCCGTCGTCCCACAGGCGGGCGGTGGCGTACCAGGGGTCTCCCTCTTCCTCGAACTTGGCGCGGATCGGGGCCTTGAACGCCTCGGCCTGCTCGGGTGTCCATGTCTCTGCCTCGCGGTTCACGGTGGCGAGGACGCTGGCGGCCTGCTCGCCGCCCATGACGCTGATGCGGCTGTTCGGCCAACTGAACAGGAAGCGCGGGGCGTAGGCGCGGCCCGCCATGCCGTAATTGCCGGCGCCGAAGCTGCCGCCGATCAATACGGTGATCTTGGGCACCTGCGCGGTGGCGACGGCGGTGACCAGCTTGGCGCCATGCTTGGCGATGCCCTCCGCCTCATATTTGCCGCCGACCATGAAGCCGCTGATATTCTGGAGGAACAGCAGCGGCGTGCGGCGCTGGCAGGCCAACTCGATGAAATGCGCGCCCTTGAGCGCGCTCTCGCTGAACAGCACGCCATTGTTGGCGAGGATGGCGACGGGCATGCCCCAGATATGCGCGAAGCCGCAGACCAGCGTGCTGCCGTAGAGCGCCTTGAACTCGTGGAATGCGCTGCCGTCGACGAGGCGGGCGATGACCTCGCGCACCTCATAGGGCGCGCGGACATCTTCGGGGATGATGCCGTACAGCTCCTCCGGGTCATATCTGGGCGGGCGCGGAGGGAGGAGCGGCAGGTCCGGCGCGCGATCGGCAGGGAGCTGGCTGATGATGTCACGGATGATGGTGAGCGCGTGCGCGTCATTGTCCGCGAGATGGTCGACGACGCCGGACTTGCGGGCGTGGAGATCGCCGCCGCCCAGAGCCTCGGCGCTGATCTCCTCGCCGGTGGCGGCCTTCACAAGCGGCGGGCCGGCGAGGAAGATGGTGCCTTGCCCGCGCACGATGACACTTTCGTCCGCCATGGCCGGCACATAGGCGCCGCCGGCCGTGCACATGCCCATGACGCAGGCGATCTGGGCGATGCCCATCGCGGACATGGTGGCCTGGTTGAAGAAGATGCGGCCGAAATGATCGCGATCCGGGAACACCTCCGCCTGATGGGGCAGGTTGGCGCCACCGCTGTCGACGAGGTAGATGCAGGGCAGGCGGTTCTCCTGCGCGATCTCCTGCGCGCGCAGATGCTTCTTCACCGAGAGCGGGTAATAAGTGCCGCCCTTCACGGTGGCATCGTTGCAGGCGATCATTACCTGCCGGCCGGAAACGCGGCCGATGCCGGCGATGAGGCCCGCGCCGGGGATATTGTCCTCATAGACATTGTGCGCGGCGAGCTGGCCGATCTCCAGAAACGGGCTGCCGGGATCGAGCAACTGCGCGAGGCGCTCGCGCGGGAGAAGCTTGCCGCGCGCCACGTGCCGCTCACGCGCGCGCTCGCCGCCGCCAAGGGATGCGGCGGCGATATCAGCACGGAGACGGTCGCGCAGCGCGCGGTTTTGGGCGGCGCGGGAGAGGAAGTCCGCGTCCGCCGGATCGATGGCGGTGGGGAGGATAGGGGCGGTCATGCGCGGGCTCCGTCATGCGAAGTCGGGCCTAGCCGGGCGATCTCCCCGCCGGATTGGGCATGACGGTGGAGGGAGCTGCTCATGCCGGCTTCCGCTTGCGGAGGAGGTAGCGATAGACGCCGGTGGCGTTGATCGCGAGCAACGCGACATTCTGCCAGCCGATGCCCTCGCTATCCGGCTGGAGGAAACCCCAGGCGATGAGGGCAAGCGAACTGGTCACGAACAGCACGAACGCCCAGCCGGTGACGCGGCGGCCCAGATCGAGCGCGACGACAAGGGCGGCGATGACCGCCGCGCCAGCGCCATAATATTGCAGGATGTCGAGCAGCGTATCGCTCATGCGCCGACCAGCTCGCGGCCGATGAGCATGCGGCGGATCTCGTTGGTGCCGGCGCCGATATCGAGCAGCTTGGCATCGCGCAGGTAGCGCTCGACCGGCCAGTCGGTGGTATAGCCGGCGCCGCCGAGCGCCTGCACAGCCTCCAGCGCCACCTTCACGGCATTCTCGCTGGCCAGCAGGATCGCGCCGGCGGCGTCGAAGCGGGTGGTGCGGCCGGTATCGCAGGCGCGCGCGACCGCATAGGCATAGGCACGGGCGCTGTTGAGGGCGATGTACATGTCCGCCACCTTGGCCTGCATGAGCTGGAAGGCGCCGATGGGTTTGCCGAACTGCTTGCGCTCCCGGACATAGGGCAGGACGGTATCGAGGCAGGCCTGCATGATGCCAAGCTGGATGCCGGAGAGCACGACACGCTCATAATCGAGGCCGGACATCAGCACCTGCACCCCGCCGCCGACCGGGCCGAGCACATTGCTTTCCGGCACATGGCAATCGGCGAACACGAGCTCGGCGGTGGGGGAGCCGCGCATGCCCATCTTCTCGATCTTCTGGCCGATGGAGAAGCCCGCCATGCCCTTTTCGACGAGGAAGGCGGTGATGCCTTTCGACCCCCCGGCGGGATCGGTGCGGGCATAGACGACGAGCGTCTGCGCATAGGGGGCGTTGGTGATCCAGAATTTGGTGCCGTTGAGGACGTAGCCGCCCGGCGCGGGATCGGCGCGCAGCTTCATGCCGACGACATCCGAGCCGGCACCCGCCTCCGACATGGCGAGGCTGCCGACATGGGCGCCCGAGATAAGGCCGGGGAGGAAGCGCGCCTTCTGCTCGGGCGTGGCCCAGCGGGCGATCTGGTTGATGCAGAGATTGCTGTGCGCGCCGTAGCTCAGGGCGACGGAGGCGGAGGCGCGGGCAATCTCCTCGCAGGCGATGACATGGTCGAGATAGCCGAGCCCCAAACCGCCGTCCGCTTCCGCCACGGTGATGCCGTGCAGGCCGAGCGCGCCCATCTGCGGCCAGAGGTCGACCGGGAACCAATCCTCGCGGTCCACGCGGGCGGCGATGGGAGCGATGCGATCGGCGGCGAAGCGGCGGGCGGTCTCGCGCACCATGTCCGCCGTCTCGCCGAGCGCGAAATCGAGCTGGTCCATCCGGCCTCTCCTTCCCGGCCGCGCGCGCCAGACGAGCGGCCCGTCCGCGCCAGCGGCTCCCCGGGGGTGTCGTCCCGCCCCATCACGCGGCGCGGGCATCCTTGCCCACCGCGCGGTGCGGCCCGGCTACTCCCTCGGCTCCCTCCAGCCTGAACGGGAGGATATTAGCCCAATCCGATCTATTGGAAAAATTGAAATTACTGGAGGCAAAGCATAGAAGATATCTATGATAGACCGTTACCTGCTGCGCTATTTCCTCGCCGTGGTGGACCAGGGCAATTTCTCGCGGGCGGCGGCGCTGTGCCATGTCGCGCAGCCGACCCTCTCGGTGGGGATCGCCAAGCTGGAGCGGATGGTGGGCGCGCCGCTGTTCCTGCGCTCCAGCCAGCGGGTGGAGCTGACGGCGGCGGGCGCGCGGCTGCTGGTTCACGCGCGGCGGATCGAGACCGAATTCACCCTTGCCGAGCGGGCGCTGGCGACGGCGGAGGCGCCGCAGCGGCTGCGGCTCGGCTGGCTGGCGAGCATTCCGGCGGAGCGGTTCGCGGCCGCGCTGCGGGCCGAGCGCGCAGCGGGCGGGCAGACGCAGGTGGAGCTGGTCGAAGGCAATGAGCGCGAACTGCACGCGCACCTGGCGCGCGGGCGGGTCGATCTGGCGGTGTCTCTGATCCGGCCCGGCGGCACGCGTTTCGCCGAGGAAGCGCTGGCCGAGGAGGGCTATCGCCTCGCGCTGCCGGGCACCCACCGGCTGGCACAGGCGGAGACGGTGGCGGCCGAGGCGCTGGGCGGCGAGACGATGATCGCGCGGCGCCACTGCGAGGCGCTGGCGGCAACCAGCCGGCACTTCACCGAGCGCGGCGTGCGCCCCTTCTTCGCGATGCGCTCCACCAATGACGAGCGCGTGCTGGCCATGGTGGCGGCCGGACTCGGCCTCACGCTGATGCCGGAAAGCTACCGCGATGGCGCGGACGGGGCGGGTGCGAAGGGGGAGCGCGCCATCGGCTGGCCGCGCCTCGCCGGGTTCGATCTCACGCGGCGGATCGGCTTCCTGTTCGCGGCCCATAGCGAGCCGGCGCAGATCGCCGCCATACCGATCGTGGAGCATTTACGGGGGGTGCTGCGGGCGCGGAATGAACGGCGCGCGTTATAACCCGACGCGGCAGGGACGGCGTGACGCCGCGCAGATGGTCCGATCGGCGTTCGCGACGTCGCCGCCAGTGCTTCAGCGGCCTGCTGTCGGGCGCATCGGGCAACCTCGCGCCAACATGCGAGCGGGATGGTCACTCCGCGGCAGTCGCGGCGGAGAATCGGATCGCCGCCGTCCGCTCAGGGCAGGGAACGGCGGCGATGGTGGGCCGGCGCTCGCCCTCAGGCGGCCGGCGGCGGGGGCGGGGCCGTGTCCTTGGGATCGGATCCCTTGTGCTTGTCCGTCTCCGGGAGCGGCGCGCCGTTGGCGGTCGTCACCTTCTCGCCCGCGAACTCCTGGAACGCGACGTTCACGTTCATGTGCGCGCGCGCCAGCGGGGTGTTGCCATATTCGAGACCCTTCTTGATGTGGGTATCGAGCAGCGGCGCGAACTCGCCGTTCTTCTGGAGTTCAGCCACGGCGGTGCCGGGGGCGTCGCCGCGATCATAAGCGGCGCGAGCGGCGGTGAGCAGGGCGCGATTGAAGCGGGTGAAGCGCTCCAGCCCCTTCCAGTTGTTCACATGGCCGTGGCCCTCGACGACGATCTTGACGCCCTTGACGGTCGCCACCAGCTTCTCAAGCGCGACGGGCAGCGTGCTGGCTCCCCCGCTCGGCAGGAAGGGCGCCATGTCCCACGCCATCACGTCGCCCATGAACAGCAAACGCGCGGACGGAATGACGACGAAGGTGTCGCCCGTCGTATGCGCTGGGCCGAAATGGTAGAGCTCGATGCGGTCGGCGCCTTTGCCCAGCGTCATGCGGTCCTTGTAGGTGACGTTGGGGAGCACCTCGGCCTTGTACATGGGGTTGCCAGCGATCTCCTTCTGCGTGTTCTCAGAGGAGATGACGCGGACGTTGGGATATTTCTCCCGGATGAAATCCGTGCTGCCGATATGATCGGGGTGACTATGGGTGTTGATGATGGTGGTGATCGGCTTGTCGCTCACCGCCTTGACCTGGTCGAGAATGGCCTGACCGTTGCCTGGCATCTTGGTATCGATGAGGGTGACGCCGTCCTTCTGCACCACGACCAGCGTGTTCCCGCCGCCGCCGAAGATCTTGTAGACGTTGCCCGTGATATGCTCGATCGGCTCGGGTGGCGGCAGCGGCGAGCGCTGGGCCAGTGAAGGCGCCGCAAACGCGCCAAACGCCAGCGCGGTCAACAAGATCATCGGTTTCATGAAGGACTCTCCCCAGGAACTTTGATTTCCGACGTCGGCGTCTAGTTGACTTTGCCCATTTCGGCAATCGCGATAGCGATCGCACCGTTGCCGGCCCCGGCGCTCTTGTGTTTCGTCCCGTTTGGCTACTAAGGTTGGTTCCGTTGCGTAGGGAGCGCGCGCCCGGTGGCGGGTGCGCGCTGCGCGGGAGAGGGAGGACAGGCATGAAGATCGCGATCATGGGCGCCACGGGCAATGCCGGCCAGCGGCTCGTCGACGAGGCCACCAGCCGGGGGCACCAGGTGACCGGCATTTCGCGCCATGCGGATACGCAGGCGCCGCGTGACGGCGTGACCTGGGTGAAGGCCGACATCAACGATGTCGATGCCATGGCTGGCACCATTGCCGGGCATGACGCCGCCATTCTTTCAATGAAGTTCAATGAGCTGAATGCCGACAATGCGTTGGCCGTGGCGCGGAAGGGCGGCACGCGCCTGCTGGTGGTCGGTGGCGCGGCATCGCTCAAGAATGAGGAGGGCGTCGTGCTGCTCGACACGCCCGGATTCCCCGATTTCATCAAGGTGGAGGCAACGCCGGCGCGCGACTTCCTCAACCGGCTGAAGGCAGAGGCGGATTTCGAGTGGACGTTTCTCTCGCCGGCCATGTTCTTCGGCCCCGGCGAGCGGACCGGCACCTTCCGCCTCGGCACCGACACGCTGCTGACGGCGCCGGACGGCAAGAGCTCGATCAGCTACGAAGATTTCGCCATCGCGATGATCGACGAGATCGAGACACCCAAGCACCAGAACCAGCGCTTCACCGTCGGCTATTGAGCGCTGCGGGCGCGGGGCCCGCTGCGACGGCGTTGAGAGCCGCCGTCCCCAGCCGCACCTGGCGGGGCCACGCGAGAGCGGGAGCGGGGTGCGCCGATGGCGCTCGTCGGGATCGACGGCGCCGCGGGGCGAGTGGGGGCCTCGCGCCCGACGGCGGCGGTGCCAGCGGTCCGGTGTGGCGAAACCGACGCCGGATCGCTGAAAAGCCGTGGGTCGACCGCATATCCGTTGGAATCGGATGGCAAAGGGCCTATCTGCCGACCATGAGCAGCTGCCAGTCCTGCGTGGTGCGCAACCGCGCCATTTGCTCCGCGCTTAGCGGCGCTGAACTCGACGCCCTCAACCGGATCGGCCGCCGCATCACCGTCGAGCGTGGCGAGACGCTGATCTGGGAGGGGGACGAAAGCACGCTGGTCGCCAATGTCATCGAAGGCGTGCTCAAGCTCTCCACCTCCACGGCAGACGGACGCGAGCAAATCGTCGGCGTGGTCTACCCTTCCGATTTCATCGGCCGGCCGTACGGCGGGACGACGCAGCATAGCGTGACCGCGCTGTCCGATGCGCAGCTTTGCCTGTTCACGCGCCCCGCCTTCGACAGCTTCACACGGCAATATCCCGAGTTGCAGCACAAGCTGCTGGAGCGCACGCTCAACGAGTTGGACCGCGCGCGGAGCTGGATGCTGCTGCTCGGCCGCAAGAGCGCGAGCGAGCGCGTTGCGACCTTCCTGCTCGACATGGCGCGGCGGCTGGCCGAAACAACCTGCCATGGCCAGGGCCTGCACGAGCGGTTCGAGTTGCCGCTCACCCGCCAGCAGATGGCCGACCTGCTCGGCCTCACCATCGAAACGGTGAGCCGCCAGCTCACCCGCCTGCGGCAGGCCGGCATCATTGACCTGCCGGACCGGCGCGCGGTCATCATCCTGGACCGGGCGGCGATGGAGATCGAGGCCGGGCTGGGTTAAGCCGGGAACGGGCGGGTTCGCGTCGGCGCGTGAGACGACCGCTCGACGATGCCGCATGTCACACGGTGAACTTCGACCAGAAATTGCCGTCGTGAAGGACCCCCATCACCATGGGGATGGAGGGGCATGTCGACGATCCGTGGTTGCCATATCCGATCAAGCCCAGTGGGTTGGGCGGTGGCGGGCGACATCATCTCATTGGGGCGGCATCAAAAGTTAGTTGAATCAACTATTTCTGATGAAACTTAGGGGTTGCCCGAATCGATGGGAGGTCTCAACAAGCGCTCGGACCGGCGCGTGCAGTGCGCCTCGATTCTAAAGCGTTTCGGGAGGATGAGGGATGAAGACGCGCGCCGCCGTGGCATTTGAGGCGAAGAAGCCGCTGGAAATCGTCGAACTCGATCTTGAAGGCCCCAAGGCCGGCGAGGTCCTGGTGGAAATCATGGCGACCGGCATTTGCCACACCGATGCCTACACGCTCGACGGGTTCGACAGCGAGGGTATCTTCCCCAGCGTGCTCGGCCATGAAGGCGCCGGTATCGTGCGCGAGGTGGGCGCGGGCGTGACATCGGTCAAGCCGGGCGACCACGTCATCCCGCTCTACACGCCGGAATGCCGCCAGTGTAAGTCCTGCCTCTCGGGCAAGACCAACCTGTGCACCGCGATCCGCGCGACGCAGGGCCAGGGCCTGATGCCGGACGGCACGACCCGCTTCAGCTACAAGGGCCAGCCGATCTTCCATTATATGGGCTGCTCGACCTTCTCCAACTTCACGGTGCTGCCGGAGATCGCGGTCGCCAAGATCCGCGAGGACGCGCCGTTCAACACGAGCTGCTACATCGGCTGCGGCGTGACCACCGGCGTCGGCGCGGTCGTCAACACCGCCAAGGTGAAGCCGGGCGAGAATGTGGTGGTGTTCGGCCTCGGCGGCATCGGCCTCAACGTGATCCAGGGCGCCAAGCTGGCCGGCGCGGGCATGATCGTGGGCGTCGACATCAACCCCGACCGCGAGGAATGGGGCCGCAAGTTCGGCATGACCCATTTCATCAACGGCAAGGGCAAGGACCGCGCGGCCACCATCGCCGAAATCCTCGCGCTGACCGATGGCGGCGCGGACTACAGCTTCGATTGCACCGGCAACACCGAAGTGATGCGCACCGCCCTCGAATGCTGCCATCGCGGCTGGGGCGAGAGCATCATCATCGGCGTGGCGGAAGCGGGCAAGGAGATCAGCACGCGGCCGTTCCAGCTCGTCACCGGGCGGGTGTGGAAGGGCACGGCGTTCGGCGGCGCCAAGGGGCGCACCGACGTGCCCAAGATCGTCGACTGGTACATGAACGGCAAGATCGAGATCGACCCGATGATCACCCACGTCCTCAGCCTTGAGGAGATCAACAAGGGCTTCGACCTCATGCACGCCGGCGAAAGCATCCGCTCCGTCGTCGTCTATTGAGACATCTCGCACGCGATCTAACCCAACCACAACAGAAGGAGGGAGCAAACATGTTTACGCACGTCATGGTCGGCGCCAAGGATCTGGAGCAGAGCCGGGCTTTCTACGACGCGGTTTTCGCCGCGCTTGGCGGCGGTGCAGGCCAGGAGTTCCGCCCCGGCACGCTGTTCTATGCGCATAATGGCGGCATGTTCGGCGTTGGCCTGCCGGCGGACGGCGCCGAGGCGACCCACGCCAATGGCGGCACCATCGGCTTTGCCGCCGCCGACAAGGCGCAGGTGGATGCCTGGCACGCCGCCGGTCTCGCCAATGGCGGAACCTCGGCCGGTGACCCCGGCAAGCGCCCGCAGGCGCCGGGCAATGCTTATGGCGCCTATCTGCGCGACCCGACCGGCAACAAGATCTGCGCATTCTGCCAGCTACCCGAGGGCGCCTGAGCCATGACGCTGGAGACGCTCTCGACCAACAAGGCTTATGGCGGCGTGCAGGGCGTTTACCGGCATGACTCGCGGGAGACGGGGACGGCGATGACATTCGCCGTCTTCGTCCCGCCGCACGAGCCGGGCGAAAGACTGCCCGTGCTCTGGTATCTCTCCGGCCTTACCTGCACCCATGCCAATGTGATGGAGAAGGGCGAGTATCGCGCGGCCTGCGCGGCGGAGAAGATCATCTTCGTGGCGCCCGATACCAGCCCACGCGGTGAGGGCGTCCCGGATGATCCCGCGGGCGCGTATGACTTCGGGCTGGGCGCTGGTTTCTATGTCGATGCGACGCAGGCGCCATTCGCGACCCATTACCGGATGCGCAGCTATATCGAGACGGAATTGCCGGCGCTGCTCGCCGAACATTTCCCGGTCGACATGGGCCGGCAGGCGATCATGGGCCACAGCATGGGCGGCCATGGCGCGCTGACCATCGGCCTGCGCAATCCCGATCGGTTCCGCTCGGTATCGGCTTTCTCGCCGATCGTCGCGCCGAGCCGGGTGCCGTGGGGCGAAAAGGCGCTGGGCGGCTATCTCGGTGCCGACAAGGCCGGCTGGGCGGATTATGATGCGGTGACGCTGATCGAGCGCGGCGCGCGGTTGCCGGCGTTGCTGGTCGACCAAGGCGATGCGGACAATTTCCTCGCCGAGCAGCTCAAGACGCACCTGCTGGAGGAGGCCTGCGCGGCGGCCGGCCAGAGCGCGACCATCCGCATGCAGCCGGGCTACGACCACAGCTATTATTTCATCTCGACCTTCATGGCCGAGCATATCCGCTGGCACGCCGCGCGGCTGGCGTAGCAACAGGCCGAGGCGATCATCTGGCTTGAGCCAGTTTAACGCGACGCTGCGAATGGGCGCGTGCGGGCGTGTCGCCCAGGCATAGCGCCGCCCTTGGATGCCCTGTGCGACGTCAAGGGCGAGACGCACGGTTCCCCTGAGCCTGTCGTGGCAACCCTTCGACACGCTCGGGACGAGCGGCTTCTGGCTTTGAAGGTCCGCTGCTCTCGCAAGCCCGCAGCGCATCCATGTGAACGGATGCCCAACCAAGGCGATCAGCCGGCGCGGGCCCGGGCCTAGTGCACTTCGACGGTGAGGTGCTCGATCTCGTGAACGGGCCGAAGGCGCTGGCGGATGGTGGCATGATCGGCGCCAACGGCGCTGACGATGGCGGCGTGGGCCCCCGGACCAATGCGCCAGACGTGGAGGTCGGTGATGCGCGCATCGCTTGGCCCCTCGACCTGCTCCCTGATCTCGGCCTCCAGATCCGGGTCGGCGGCGTCGAGCAGGACGGCGGCGGTGTCGCGCATCAGTGACCATGCCCAAAACGCGATGACGGTCGCGCCGACAAGGCCCATGACCGGATCGAGCCAGACCCAGCCGAGATAGCGCCCGCCGAGCAGCGCGGCGATGGCCAATACGGAGGTGAGCGCGTCGGCCAGCACATGGGCGTAGGCCGAGCGCATATTATTGTCGTGCTCGTGTCCTTTGCCGTGATGATGAGGGTGGTGGTGGTGATCATGCCCATGCCCATGCCCGTGATGATGCCCGTGTCCGCCCAGCAGAAGCACGCTGGCGATATTGACCATCAGGCCGAGCACGGCGACGACGGTCGCCTCGGTGAAGGCAACGGGGCGCGGATCGAACAGGCGCCCCACGGATTCGACAGCAATGCCCAGCGCGACGAGGCCGAGAACCAGCGCGGAGGCGAAACCCGCCAGATCGCCCACCTTGCCGGTGCCGAAGCTGTAGCGGCGGCCATGGGCGTGGCGCTTGGCATAGGCATAAGCCAGCGCCGCGACGCCGAGGGCGCCGGCGTGGGTGGCCATATGGAAGCCATCCGCGAGCAGCGCCATCGAGTTGAACAGCGTGCCGGCCACGATTTCGCCGACCATCATCACTGCGGTCAGCGCCACCACCCAAAGCGTACGGCGCGCATTTTCGTCGTGCTGCTGGCCGAGGAAAACATGGTCGTGGGTGAGCGCTGCGATCTCGTCATCCAGCGTCATGAAGGTCTCCTATTTCCGGTAGCGCCGGATGGATGCCATCAACTCGTCCGCGCCCGCCGCGCGCTGCTCGTCGGATAGGCCGGGGTGGGCGACGTGGGACCGCAGATGGTCCTCGACAAGCTCGTCCATCAATCCTAGGACCGCGCCGCGCACGCCGGCGACCTGATGCAGGATCGCCTCGCAGCCAGCATCCTCTGTGATTGCTTTTTCCACCGCGCCGATCTGTCCGGCGATGCGGCGGACCCGCAGCACGAGCTGCGCCTTGTTCGATTGAATATGTGTCATAGGATACCCCCCTATCCTATGACTATTCGCTGGACAAGAGGTCGTGCGGCCCTGCTCGAAAACTCATCTGACGCCATGATTTCAATAGCCTCCAAACGCACGCCCTGTCGGCAATCCGTCGTCCTCGCGCGGCTCAGGCGTGATGACGATTGCCTATAGACGTTGACAAAGTCCTCACGTAGCATCCGGGTCTGGGGCGCAGGCGGAGACCGGGCGCCCGGACATGAAGGGGGAGGATTTTTCATGCCCAGGCTTATTGCGCTTGCAATTACCGTTGGTGTGCTGGCGGTGGTTGCGACCTGGATTTTCGGGCTTGATCCGTTGGTGTCCGCCAAGCTGCAGGTGTGGCAGGCCTTCATCGCGTGGGGGTGCCACTTCCATGGCGGTGGCGGCAATCTTGGCAGTCGCAACACGGTGATCTGCATGAGCTTCGGCGCGTTGATCGGCATGATTGCCGTCATGCTCGCCGGTCAACTCGGCGGGCTGGGATCGCTCGCCGCGCCGGTGGCGGTAGGCCTTGGCGCGACGGTGATCGTGCTGGCCTCCAGCCTGACCTTACTCGCGGCGATTCCGGCCAGCGTTTATGGCTTCGCTGCGATCGCCGGCCTCATCCTGCTTGGTGATGGCGTATCGCCAGAGGCGGCGCTCATCCCGACGATCCTGTCGGTGATCATCGGCGCGATCTTCGGCTATGTGTCGGAAATCATGTCCAATGCCCTGACCCGTCAGGACGCCTGACGCCGGCGGTCGTTCGAAAGGTTTGGTCACGGGCGCTTCCCACACGCCCGTGACCCTTTTTTATGCGCTGTCCCCGCGACGGGTGCGGAGATGGGCGCGCAACGCGTCGAGCGGCTCGGCGCAGGGGACTTTCGAGGAAGGGGGGCCGACGGAGCCCAGCCAGCCAGCGGGAGCGATCACCCCTGCCCGGGGTCGCGTCGTCGCCGGCTTCGCGCTGATGCGGCGCGCTGCGTGACGTAGCGTCATCGGCAGCCAATAGCTTTGTTGAAAAGGGAGCGGAGGATGGGCTTGTTGACGATGGACAAGCTGACTTTGAACTATAAAGTATAAGTTTCCCGGGGGGCACCACCGGCAATATATTCGGAGAGGATTCGCACGTGGACGGGATGCTACAGGGCGTCGTCAACTGGCTCGACGCATTATCGATTCATGCGACCATTCGCGATGCCGGATGGGTGGTGCCGGCGGTACAGAGTATCCACATCGCCTGCGTCGCGCTGGTCTTCACCGGCGCGCTGATCGTCGCGCTGCGGGGCCTGGAGCTGGCCGGCGGGCACTGGAGCCTGGCGCGCTGGTCCCGCTATTTCCACGGTTCGACGGTTGCGGCCCTGTGGGTGCTGCTTGCGACCGGCCTCGTCATGATCGTCGCCGAGCCCGAGCGCGAGCTGATGAACTGGATCTTCCGCACAAAGATGCTGCTGGTGGTCGTCACCCTGCTGATCGCGGGCGCGCTGGGGCGGCGGTTGCGTCGGCCCGGCGGGGGGCAGCCGGTCAACGGCGCCGTCCGCCTTGTCGCGCTGCTGGTGGTGCTGATGTGGATCGGCGTGGCGACGGCGGGCCGCTGGATCGCCTACGCTGGCTGATCGCCGCGAGATCATGTGAACATGCCGCGGGCGCACGGCGCGGCGGCAGATAGTGAGGGGAGGGCGTTAGGCCATGATTGAAACGTTGCTGGATGCGGTCGGCGAAAGCGCTGTCGGCACGTTCATAGCGGAGAATGCCATTGCCTTCCCGTGGATCGAGGTGGCGCATGTCCTCAGCATCGTCGTGGTCTTCGGGTCGATCCTGCTTGTCGACTTGCGGTTGATGGGCGTGGCGGGGCGCGACTATCCGCCGCTCGCGCTCAGTCGCACCATTCTCCCGATTACCTGGGTCGCGTTCATTTCGGCCGCGATCACCGGGGCCCTGCTGTTTAGCTCCAATCCCTTTGGCTATTTCGATAATACGGCGTTTCGCGCGAAGATTTTGCTGCTGGTGTTGGCGGGAGCCAACATGCTTGTCTTCCATCTGATAACAATGCGGGGCGGGCGCGTGAATGACGGGCCGGGGCCGCTCCCGATGGGCGCGCGCGTGGCCGGGCTGCTCTCTGTCTCGCTCTGGCTAGGGGTGATTGCGTGCGGGCGGTGGATCGGTTTCACCATGGCACCATTCTGATCGACGGCGATAGAAGACATGGGAGGCGTAACTCTGATCGGGCAGCGTGAGCATCAGACGGATATACCGCGCGACGAAGCGGATTATGTGAATCTGCTGGGTGTGCAGCTTGCCCGCTTGCTACGAATGGTCCGGGAAAGCCGCGTGCCGGGTTTCGAGCGCGAGGCCGGCTACAAGGAGATCCAGCGACAACTCATCATCATGATCGGCATGTTCGGCGGATTGAGTTCGCAGGAGATCGTAACGCTGACCGGTCATGAGAAGGCGCAGGTGAGCCGCGCCATCAAGCCGCTTGAAGAAGCGAAGCTGATCGCGCGGCCGCGATTGCGCGCCAAGCTGACGCTGTGTACCAAGGGGCGCACCCTGTATAATCGCCTGCTCGCCATGGCGCGCGAGCGCGAGACCATGCTGACCGCCGGCATCGAGCCCGATCGCCTCCGGCGCTTCGCCGCGATGACGGACCGCCTCACTGTGGCGGCGGCGCATTTGTATGCCGAGGAGCGGCGCCGCAGCGCAGAGGCGGGCGTGATCAATCCAAGTGCAAGCAGCCTGGACCTGCCGCCCTGGCCAGAAGGGCGCCCTGTCAAGCCGCCGCCGGGGCACCTCATCACGCCCAAGCTCATCAGCTTGTCCGCCTATCTCAACCGAAGCGCGATGCTGGTTTATCAGCGCTGCGAGGGCCTCTCGCATTTCCAGTGGCAGGTGCTTTCACGCATCTGCGCGGGCCGGCCGATGCCGCTGGCGCGGCTCATCATCCTCGTTGGACGCGACAAGAGCCAAGTCGGCCGGACGGTGGGATATCTCGAGGAAAGAGGGTTGATCGAGCGTATGCGGCCGACCCGCCGTCGCGACATCGTGCTCGAGCCGACGGCACGTGGGATGGAGGTCTTCCATGCGATGTTTGCCGTAGGACTGGAGCGCGAGGAAGGATTGCTGAGCGGGTTCACGCCCGAGGAACGGGAGGGCTATTTCGGGCTGATCGCCATTCTGACCGACAACGCCCGGCGGATGCTGGAAAGCGAGACTGTCCCAGCCTGAGATACGCCCATTGAAAGCGGTCCCCGGCAGGGACGCCCGGCGTTGGATGGGTCAGGTTGGCGGACCGCATGGCGAGGCGCAGCAGCGTTTGCGTTTTCATCCGGACCGATGCTGCATCGGACGAGCAGGCACGCCGACCCATGGCCAAATGGCCGCAGTCCCGCGATAACGGGCCGGCCAATGCGCCGGGCCCGGATCGCTGCGGTGGCCGGCGGACCCCCTTAGCGATCCGGCCGGGTCGTCGGGCTCTCAAGCTGGCGAAGCACCTTGCCATCCGGTAGCTTGACCGAGACGTTAAAGCCGCCCTTGCGACCGTCCTTCAGCGAGTAATAGGTGAGGTCAATCTTGTCGCCCGGCTTGAGCGTGCGCTTGCTCCAGCCGGTGCGGCCGAGATGGTTGGGGCTCATGCCCTCAAACGCCCACTGCTCCACCGCGCCGTTTTTGCCGGGCACGGTCACGTAGAGGAAGGTGTGCGGGTTGGTCCAGTCCCACCGCTCCACGGTGGCGCCTTTCATCGGCACTTCCTTGCCCCAGTTGAACATCGCCGTCGAGTGATGGGCTGGTGCCGGCAACGCCAGCAAAGCCAACCCTGCGCTACCCATGAGAACGACGCCCATTCGGCGGCTCAAATTCCTCTTCGGGGCCATATCCTCTCCGTAAATGCTCTTGTGACGAATCCGCGCCTCCATGACATGTTTGGACGCGGGTTGACAAGATCAACAGTGCCCGGACGGACAAAAATGTAACCTAGAATTACGACGTTACAGAATCGCATGGACGTTGCCGTGCCGCGCCATATTGGGCTTGACTCGAAGTAGACAGAATCCACTATGTGGCCGGATCGAGGATGGCCGGCCAAGCGAAGCCGGTCCCGAACGTTTCAATGGGGCGGCCCAAACGGCTGGAGAGGATGGACCGAATGAATCCCGCATTTCGATCAATGATTGCCCTTGCCATGGGGCTGGCCCCCGTGGCTGCGCTCGTCACATGGCCCGCGGTGGCGCAGGAAAAGGGCTATGCCGCGCTGGAACAGCTACCGGATTGGGGCGGCGTGTGGCAGCCCGACTGGTCCGGCCTGTTCGGCCCGGACGCGCCCAAGGGACCGACGCTGACGCCGGAAGCCCAGAAGACGGTCGATGCCTTCAATGCGCGCAAGGCGCTCGGTGAAAACCTGCAGACCCGCGCGGCCAACTGCATCCCTTCCGGTATGCCGGGCATCATGCGCCAGCCCTATCCAATCGAGTTCGTCTATTCGCCCGGCCGCGTGACGCTGCTCCATGAGACCTACAGCCAGGTGCGGCGCATCTATACCGATGGGCGCCCCCTGCCAGAGGATCCCGATCCCGCGTTCAACGGCTGGTCGGTGGGCCATTGGGAAGGCGATACGCTGGTTGTCGAGACGATCGGCCTCAACCCGCAGACCACGCTGATGGAGGGCCTGCACCCCACCGAAAACACGCGGATCAAGGAGCGTTTCCGCCTCATCGAACCCGATGTGATGACGGTGGAAAGCGAGATCACCGATCCGGCGCTGTTCGTCGGCAGCTATAATCTCAAGACCAATTATATCCGCAAGCGCGACTGGCAGATCCGCGAATATGTCTGCGAGGAGAATAATCGCGATAGCGCCGACGAGCATGGTCGCCCGTCGATGGACATCAGCAAGTAACGCGCGGGGAGGCCGGGCGGAGGCGCCGTGACGGCTGAACTCTAGCGGGATGCCTGCCTCAATCGGTCCAGCGATTCCTCTTCCTGCGCAAGGTAGAGGCCGAAGGGATCGAGGCAGGCAGTGCCCAGCGCTGCCTCGAAATCGGCCTGCGAGGCGTGTGCCGCTCGCGGGCCCTCCGTCTCATCGCGCAGGTTGGAGCGGAAAATGCCGGCCGCGCTGACGGGCAGAAAATCCTCGTAGGTGATCGGCTCGGCGGTCAGCAGGCCGGCGGCGATGAGGGCCTCGGGCGGACCGTCCGGTAAGCCGCCCTTGACCAGCGCCTGCGCGCCCTGCGCGGTGGGAGCGTAGCGGACATAAGCGAGGCCGTCGCGGCGGAGCCGGTCAAGATCGTCCGGCATCGCGGCAAAGGCTTGCGCAAGGCGCGCCGGATAATCCGGGCCGGCAGGGACGCCGGCGAGGATGGCATCGTACAGCGCCCGCCCGCGCGGGGTGAGAGCAACACCGCGCTGCTCGACCTCGCCGAAGCGGGCTGTGTGGGCGCCGGGCACGGCCGTGTCGCCCTCGCGGAACAGGATGGCCTCCTCCAGCGCCTGAAAGCTCGTCTGGCGCAGCAGCACCGGCACGGCGCGGGGCGGCGGCCCTTCGATCACCGCCTTGGCCTGCATACCGTGCGCGACCATCGCCGCTTGCACGGCGTCGATATCAAGCGCGCGCGGCGTGAGGTGGTTGATGTGGGGGCCCCGGAAGCAGACGATGTCCGCGACCAGTGGATGGGCAGCGTTGAGCGCCTCGTAGGTCGGCCGGTCGACCAAAGCCTCGCGGTGCCAGCGGAAGGTCTCCAGCGCTTCCAGCACGAAGCTCTCGGCGTGCTCTGCGGTGAGATGTCCGTCACGCTCGAACCGGCTGATCTGCTCGAGCGCGCCATCGTTGACAATGCGGCGGCGCGCGAGGATTTCGGTGGCCTGTGCACGCAGCGCCTCGTCGGCAATGAGGTCCAGCCGGAGCAGCGAACAGAAGATGCGGAAGGCGCAAGCGGAGAGCGCCGCGCTCGTGACCGGGCGGAAGGCGGTGGAATGGACCGGCAGTCCCGCGGCCGCCAGGTCGTAATAGCCGACTGGCTGCATCCCCATCACCGCGAACAGGCGGCGCATGAGGCGCAGTTCCTCCGCCGTGCCGATGCGGATGGCGCCGTGCCGCTCAGCATCGAGCCGTTCGAGTTCGCCGGCGACCGCCAGATGATCGCGCAGGACCGGATCGGCCTCCAGCACCGCCGCGTTGCTCTGCGCGACGATCCGCAGCAGGTCGCCGTAGAGCGGGACTTCGCTGCGATACATGGCGGACATGGCATCCGAGAAAGCGAGGCGGATGGCGTCGGGGGCAATGATATCGGCACTCATGCCAGCGCCTCCTCGATCAAGGCAGCGAGTTGCGTGCGGGCCTCCCACACCGCTTCCCACGTTTGCGGCAGGCCGATGTCGGCGGGGGCCAGCCGCTCGGGCCAATGGGTGGCAATCAAGGCTTCCAGCCGGTCGGCCATGCGCTCATCGAGCAGGTGCCCGGGATTGACGCTGCGCTCCGCCTCGGCGGACATCAGCACGCGCAACCGCAGGCAGGCGGGGCCGCCGCCATTGTGCATGGATTCGCGCACGTTGATAAAATGGGCGGCGTGAATCGGCCCATTGGCGCCGATGTTTCGATCCAGCCAGGCTTTGACCGAGGGCGTCTCGGCGCACTCCATCGGCAGGACGAGCGCGCGGCTGCCGTCCGGCAGGGTGACGAGCTGCGAGTTGAACAGATAGGAGGCGATGGCGTCCTTGAGGCTCACCTCGCGCGCCGGCACCTCGATGATGACGAGATCCGGGCAGCGCTCCATCAACGCCTCGTAGAACGGCTTCTTGTGCGCGAAGGCCTGTTCGTGCGCGAAGAGGATGCTCTCATGCGCGACGGCGACCACGTCGTTGTGGAACGCCCCGGCGGCGATGGCGGCGGGCGATTGCTGGACGATCAGCCCATCCTCGATGCCGTGACTACGGAAGATGGCCCGGCACGCCTCCGCCGACTGCCGGGCCGGGAAGGGACCGCCCGCCTCGCCATAGACCATGATTTCGACGCCGGGATCGCCCACGGGATCCGCCACGCGCATGAAATTGGCGGCGCCCTCGTCCCCGAAGCGCCCGGGGACCGGCTCATGGATGGCAACATGGCGCTCGTCCGGGAAGATGCGGCGAAGCTGGGCCAGCGTCTCGGGCCACTCGTGACTGCGATGGGCCATGGTCGCGAGATTGGCGGGGGTGATGTGGATACGCCCGTCCGCTGTATCCGGGGCGGGGGAGACGGTGGCGGCGTTGGCCGCCCACATCGCCGAGGCGCTGAACGCCTGCACGAACAGCAAGGGCTCCTCGACCCACGCCCGGGCGCAGACCTGCGCGGCTGTGCCGTCGAAGCCGAAGCGCCGCAGCCAGCCGACATTCGGGCGCGCTTGCGGGAGGAAAAAGCCCTGACCGAGCCCGAGCGAGAGCATCAGGCGCATCTTGCTCAGCCCCTGCAACGCCGCGCGGCGGGGGTATGATGGCTCGCCCGCGTGCAGCGTGGCGGCGAGATTGCCCTGACTCAACCCGGCGAAGTTGTGGGTGGGGCCGATGATGCCGTCGAAATTGATTTCGCGCATGGCCAGCGGAGGGGCGGCGGTCATCGGGCAGCGCTCCGCGCGATGGGTGGGAGAAGGGTGTGGGCAGCTCCGGGGTAGTCGCGGGTGAACAGGCAGCGGTCATGGCCACCGCGCGCGCGGGAGCCCAGCGCGGCGAGGCACGTCGATTGGGCCCTGGGCGTCGGCGCGCGCGGGATCACGCGGCGGGTTTGCCGGCCGGGCACGCACCGCGCACTCATGCCGGCCTCAGCCCGATGGTGATCTCGCCCGTCAGCTTTTGAGCCTCCATGCCGCCGACCGGGTGGGCACAATAATCGGCGGCGTAATAAGCGCTGGGGCGCAGATTGCCGCTGTCCCCAAGACCGCCGAAGGGCAGAGCGGAACTGGCGCCGGTGGTGGGGCGGTTCCAGTTGACCACACCGGCCCGGATGCCGGCGCGGAAGCGTGCGAACTGTTCGGCCGTGCCGCCGAGCATGGCGGCGGAAAGGCCGAAGCGGGTCGCGTTGGCACGGGCGATCGCCGCGCCGAGAGTCCGCTCGCGCCAGAGTTGCAGCACGGGACCGAAGATTTCCTCGTCCGGCGTCTTGTGGAGGCCCGTCATGTCGATAAGCGCGGGGGTGAGGAAGGGAACGCGCGGGTCCGGCCGGTGGAGTGGGCGTAGCGCGTCGCCGCCGAGCGCCAGCAGATCGGTGGTCTGCTGCTGAACCTTCTCGGCCGCGCGATTGTTCACCACCGGACCCATGAAGGGCTGTGGATCGTCGAAGGGCGCGCCGACGACGAGCCTGTCGATAGCGGTGAGCAGGCGAGGGAGCAGGGCATCCGCCAACGCGTCTGACAGGATCAGCCGGCGGGCGCAGGTGCAGCGTTGGCCGGCGGACAGATAGGCCGACTGAAGGATGAGCGCGACCGCGGCGTCCAGATCAGCCTCGGACATGTCCCACACCAGCAGCGGATTGTTGCCGCCCATCTCCAACGCAAGGATGCGGCCCGGTGTTTCCGCGAATTGGCGGGCGAGCAGCTTGCCGGTCGTCGAGCTGCCGGTGAAGAGCAGGCCGTCCGTGCCGTCATGAGCGGCGAGCGCGCGTCCGGTTTCGCCATCGCCTTGCACAATCTCCAGCACACCGGCGGGCAGACCGGCCTCGTCCCAGAGGATACCCATCAGCTCGGCGGTGGCCGGGGCCAGCTCGCTCGGCTTGAACACCACGGTGTTGCCGGCGAGCAGGGCCGGGACGATGTGGCCGTTGGGGAGGTGCGCCGGGAAATTATAGGGGCCGAGCACCGCCAGCACGCCATGCGCACGGTGGCGCAGCGCCTGCGTGATGCCGTTGGTGTGGGTGAGATGCTCGCCCGCGCGCTCGGCCTGCGCACGGATGGAGATGGCGACCTTGGCGGTAACGCTGGCGGCCTCGGCCTTTGTTTCCCAAAGGGGCTTGCCGGTCTCGCGCGAGATGATGCGGGCGAGCTCCTCGGCCCGCGCGGTGACGCGGGCGGCATAGGCCTCCAATATGGCGATGCGCCGGGCCAGCGGCGTCGCTTCCCAGCCCGGCTGGGCGGCGCGGGCGCGGGTGACGGCGGCATCGACCGCGCGCGCGTCATTCACCCGGCCACGCCAGATGGCTTCGCCGGTGCAGGGATCGGTAGAGACAAGCTCGCGCATGGTTCGGGCCTTCAGTGCAGGGGGACGTAGAGGGCGCGGTCGCCCTCGGCGAGCCGGCCGAGCGCCATGCCGGCGGGGTCGAGGCGGAGCGCCGTGCCGCCGCTCTCGATGTGGCCTTGCGCCTGCCATGCGCGGAAATTGCCGAGCCGACCGGTCGCGAGCAGCATGGCAGCGTCGGGCGGGCCGGCAGCGGGCGCCACCGGGGCGCTCACCGCCTCGCGTACCGTGCGCAGATTGTCGATCTCGGCCTGGAGCGTCGGCCCCGCGTCGAACAGGTCGACATAGCCCTGATAGGTGAAGCCCTCCGCTTCCAGCAGCCTCATGGCGGCCGCGCCCTGGACATGGGGTCTGCCGATGCAGTCCTGCGCGTCCTGGGGGAGCAGGATGGTGTAGATGGGGTGCTTGGGCATCAGATCGGCGATGAACTGGTTGCCGTTGAGCGCGTGAAAGCGATCCGCCTCCGCAAAATCGAGATCGAAGAAGCGGCGGGTGAGCCCCTCCCAGAAGGGTGAGACGCCGTCCGGCTCCTGATAGCCCCGCAGCTCGGTGAGGACCTGCGTGCCGAACCGCTCGCGGTGCAGCGCCATGAACAGGTAACGGCTGCGCGCGAGCAGCACGCCGAGACCGGTGTTGCGCAACTCGGGCACCAGGAACAGCCCGCCCACCTCGCTCGCCCCGGCGAAATCATTGACGAGATTGAGCACGTTGGTGGTCACGATCCGGTCGAGCTGGCGGGAATATTGGGAGAGGCGGGTGAGCTTGTAGGAATAGAAGGGCTTTTTGGTGCCGACGCTGGCGAAGATCAGCGCGGTGCCCGCGATGCGGCCGCTGCCCTGCTGTTCAAGAACGAACAGGTAGAGCGCGTCATCCGGCGCGGTGGGATCGGCCGCGAAGCTGCGCGTGCTGCGCTCCAGCCGCTGGCGCAGGGCTTCGCGATCGTTGGGCAGATTGGTGAAGCCAGGGCCGGTCTGGCCGGCCAGCGCATGCACCGCGTCGAGATCGTCGAGCGTGGCAGGGCGGACGAACCAACCGTCGCGATCAGTCATGCGTGCCTTGCTCCTTCTCTCGTGAATGTTCGACGATTCCATCGAGCCATCCCCGCGCGATGCGCAGGATGGTGATGGCGGCCAGCGCGGCGCGCTCGCTCAGGCTCTCGAGCAGCATATACTCGCTGTCCGTATGGATGGCGCCGCCGCGCACCCCCATGGTATCGACCACCACGACATTCTCGGCGGCGATGTTGTTGCCGTCGCACACGCCACCGCTCGGCTGCCAGTCGATGGCCAGGCCGAGATCGGCGCCGGCATCGCGCACCAGGCCGAACAGGAGGGCATGGCGTGCATCGAACGGCTTGGGCGGGCGGGCGAAGCCGCCGGCGCGCTGGATCGTCACGTCATGGGTGTGCCGGATGTGGTCAAGGGCCGTCGCCATGGCCTGCTCGGCCTGCTGCTGCGCCTCGGCATCGAGCGGACGCATGTTCCAGCTCAGCGCGGCATGATCGGGCACGACATTGTTGGCGCCGCCGCCGGTCATGCGCGCGACATTGACCGAGAGGCCGGGAATGGCGTGCTTCAACGCATCGAGCCGGACGGCGAGATCGGCCGCGGCGACCACCGCGTTTCGTCCGTCCTGCGGGTTGCGCCCGGCATGGGCAGCGCGCCCGGTCAGGGTCGCGATGAAATTGCCGCTGCCACGCCGGGCGCTGGCGAGACGGCCTTCCGGCGTGACCGAGGGCTCGAAGGTGAGGCCGATCTGGCAACGCCGGGCCGTCTCGCGCAACAGGGATGCCGAGCCTAATGAGCCGACCTCCTCATCGGCATTGACCACCACGTCCCAGCCGATGCCGTCGATGGCGCCGGCTTGCTCCAGCGCGGCAAGCGCCTCGATCATGACGATGAGGCCGCCCTTCATGTCCGCCGTGCCGGGGCCGCCGAGCGTGTTGGCATCGATCCGGCGGCAGTGCTGGAACGGGTGATCGGGCGGGAACACCGTATCCATGTGGCCGGTGAGGATGAGGCGGCGAGTGCGGTCGGGCCGCTTGCGCGCCAGCAGATTGGCACCGTGCGGCACGGCGATCTCCGCGCCGCTATCGTCCAGCGTGGTGACGGGATCGGCGGCGTGGACCGTCACCGCGTCGGCGAGCGGCTCCAGCCGCGCCGAGACCTGCGCGCGCATCGCGGCGAGACCATCGAGATTGCGGCTGCCCGAATTGATCCCCGCCCAATCGACGAGGGTTGCGGCCATTGCCGCCTGCCTGCCCCGGAGAGCCGCGACGAGCTGTGTCTCAACCGTTGAGAGACCTGCCATGCAGGCACTCTAAACGAAACAGAGCGCGCCCGCTAGTGAGGCGCCGTCATGCGCAGGAGATGAGAGGTTCGAGCGTGGCGAGCCACCCGATGAGGCCAAGGGCGAGCGGCGCCATGGTGGTTGGCGCCGGACTGCGGGGACGCAGCGGTGCGACCGGGAGGCTTGGTGCCGGCCACAGCGCCTGCCAGCCGGCGGCAAGCAGAGGCTGCGCGCGGGCCAATGAGGGGCCGATCCGCTGGCGATGGCGAGACCTCGCGAGGTCCGCCGACAGGGCTAGGGGCCTGCCGGCGCCTTCAAGGCGGGCCTGACGATCCGTTGCGATGCCACTATCCTTCGCCCGGCCAAGGGGGGTGAGGCGGTCGCGATCAGGCCCGGCGCGCGGTCGAGAAGATCAGCGCGGCGAGCATGGCGGGGATCGCGAGCAGCAGGCAGATCAGCGGCTTGCCCATGCCGGCGGCGAGCAGATAGCCGGCGGTGAGTGGGCCGAAGATAGACCCGATGCGGCCGACCGTGGTGGCGACGCCGAGGCCGGTGGCGCGCAGCTGCACGGGGAAGGCGTAGACGATGGTCAGCCAGCAACCGCACGCCGAGCCGAACAGCATGCCGCCGAGCAGCAGCGCATTGCCGACGAGCAGCGGCAGGTTAGGTGGCAGCAGGCCGAACAGGATGATCATTGCCGCCACGCCGAACAGGGTGATGAAGGTCAGCCGCTTGACGCCGATGCGCCCGGCGATCCAGCCAGCGATCAGGCCACCGGCAATGCCGCCGACCGACACGTAGATGGAATAGGAGACGCCGGCGGCGGTGGAGAGGCCCAGCTCCGTCACCCATTTCACCGCCCAGTTGATGATGAAATAGAAGGAGAACATGTTGAGCGCGTGGGCGGTGCACAGGCGCAGGATCTCGAAGCGATGCTCCTTGGCGACGATCTCTCGCACCGCATCGCCATCCCGCGCGGCAGGGGGCAGGGGCGGCAGCGCGTCAAGCCGGGGCAGGCGCAGCCGATCCAGCACGCGGTTGGTCTTGGCGAGCGCGCCGCGCGGCTGACGGGCGAGCAGGAAATCGAGCGATTCAGGCAACCATAGCCAGCTGATGGGGATCAGGATGGCCGAGAGCATGCCGCCGACCCAGAAGATGCCACGCCACCCGAACGTATCGAGCACGCCGATCGCCACGATGCCGCCGACGATCGTGCCAACCGGATAGGCCGAGGCGACGAAGCTGGGGGCAAATTCCCGCCGCTTGTCCGAGGCATATTCCATCGCCAGCGTGCCCGCCGTGCTGGTCATGCCGCCGATACCGATGCCGGTGAGGAGGCGGGAGAGAGCCATGCCCCAATACCCATCCGACAGCGCGGCGCCGAACATGCCGCCGCTCATCAGGAACAGGCAGAAGAGGATGGCGGGGCGGCGGCCCTTGGTATCTGCCACCGGCGAGACGCCGAGCGCGCCAAGGGCCATGCCGGCCAGGCTGAAACTGAGTAGTTCGCCCAGTTGATCCGGCCCGAGCTGCCATTCTTTTGCGAGCACCGGCGCGGCCTGCGCCAGCGCAAGGATGTCGTAGCCGTCCACCATGTTGATGGAGACCGGGATGAGGATGATGAGCCACTGGACGAGCAGCATCGGGCGCGCGCCCAGCGCCTTGCGCGGATCGTAGTGGCCTGCCATCCTGCCCCTCAATATTATTTTGCGGCAGGCTATGGACTGAAAGCAGGGAAGACAATGCTTAAGTCCGATGACCGCCGCCAATGACAAGGACTGAGAGGAGCGACGGGCCGTGGAGCCGATCAGGGTCAAGATGAACTATGTGGTGCGCGGTGAAAGCGCGGTGTTCAACGCCGCCAACCGCGCGGAGAGCTACTGGCCGATCGAGGAGCATGTCGTCCCCGTTCATGACGTGCGGCCGATTGCCGACACACTCTCCTTCGACCGCAATGGTTTTCTGCTGGTGTGGGGGGAGTCCGGCGTTTCCTCAGCGCCCGACGAGGCCGCGATGAAGCGCATCTATGCCGAGGAGGCGGTGGCGCTGATCACCCGACTGACCGGCGCGGCCAAGGTCATCACCTTCGGCCCGATGTTGCGCACCGACGCGAAGGAAGCGGGGGACGGCAATCTCCCGGCGTTCGGTGCGCATGTCGATTACGGCGCGCGCACGGTGCGGGATTTCACCTTCGATCATCTGCCGCCTGAGGAAGCCGAGCGGCGGCTGGCGGGGCGCCACATGCTCATCAACATCTGGCGGCCGCTGCGTACCGTGGAGCGATCGCCGCTGGCGCTGTGCGATGCAAGCACCGTCAAGGCGAGCGATCTATTCTCCAGCGAGGTGCGCGGCGGGCTGGGCGACGCCAAGCGCCGCTCGCTCTGGGGCTTCAATCTTGCCTATAACCCCGACCATCGCTGGTATTATGCGCCGCGCATGCAGCCGGACGAGGCCTTCGTCTTCCGCCTGTTCGATTCCGACCCCCACGCGGTGCAGTGGACCGGGCATAGCGCCTTTGAGGACCCGGCTTCCACGCCGGACTCGCCGCCCCGCCAGAGCATCGAGATCAGGACCATCGCCTTCATGGACTGAAGGCGTGGCGCCATTTGGCTTGCGGCGCGGCCCGAACGGCGTAGGCTGACCAGGCGGCGGTGCAGGCGCCGGGGGAGAGGGCTGGTCCGGCGCGGGGAGCCGGAGCAGGACGATCAAGGGACGATTGGCCGATGACGGACGCAGAGATTCTGCTTGCCCAGATCGATGAGGCTTGCCGCCGCCTGAGGATTGCGCAGACCACTTTCGGACGACAGGCGGTCAATGACGGCAAGCTGGTCACCCGCTTGCAACAGGGCGGTCGCGTGACGCTGGAGACGGTTAACCGCGTCCACCGATTCATTGCCGAGAAGGGTGGCCCCTCGGCGGGGCTGCTGCGCTCGGCGATCACCGGGATCGACCGCGCGGTGGACCCGGTTCATGGCTTTCGTTTCTACGACAACCGCCAAAAATACCTGATGTTCGTCAACACGACGTCGGAGAAGCAGGTCATTGTCGACCGCGCGCTGGAACAACTCGCGCAGGTCCAGCCCGCGCCGCCCGCTGTCCGCCTGTTCGACGGCGGGGCGGGGGACGGCACCGCGCTCACCCGGCTGCTGCGCGGCGCGCACCGGCGCTATCCGTGGCTGCCCTTCTACGTGGTCGCCAAGGAGATCAGTATCGAGAATGTCCGGCTGATGCTGGAGAAGATGCCGGACCGCTTCCAGGAGCATCCCGCCACGGTGCTGGTCGTTACCAACCTCAATTATGGCGACGCGCCGTGGCTCAAGCCGGCCTCGCCGGTCGCCGCCAGCGCGATGGCGTGGCACGAAGTGGCGCTGGAGGGGGCGACGGCGGGCGATTTCGAGGAGGCGATCGCCGCGCTCCAGCCGGTGCTCGACCGGGACTGGCAGGTGAAGGTCAGCCAGGCGAGCGGCCACCCGGTCCACCAGACGCCGGCCGTGCTGGTCATCTATCGCAAGGACCAGCAGTTCGTGCTCGATTCGATCATCCCGCGCCGGGGGCTGGCGCGCGCGGACTTCGATTTCGTGCTGCTCTCCCAGCCCTATCGTGCGCGGGCGCCGCTCGCCTTCAAGGCGCGGCGGATCGTGGCCCCGCTGGTGCGCGCGTTGCGGCCGGGCGGGCGGCTCATGGGCGTTCATAGCCATGGTGACGATCCGGGGCTGGAGATCGTCCGCGCGGTGTGGCCGGGCGAGGATCCCTTCACCACCGGTCGCGCCACGCTGATGGCGGAGGTGAAGGCTGAGCTGGGCGGCGAGGCTCGCAGCTACCACTTCCATGACCTGAGCGACGCGCAAGCGCTGTTCCGCTTCTCGATCCGCACCCTGCCGACCGAGATCGCGCCGGACGGCGAGATCGGCATGTCGACCTTGCTCGCGGCGTGGAATGCGGCGAGCTATGTCGCGCAGATCGAGGATGCGCGCCTCTCCTCCGTGCTCAACCGCAACCTCTATGTGGATGCCACCCGCGCCGTGCTGCAGGCGCAGCGCGGGCTGTGGTTCAACAATGAGAGCTACATCGTCTCGCGCCCCGCCGAGCTGGGGCGGGCGGGGTGAGCGATCCGGTCAGCATGGCCGTAAGGGACGCAACGCGGCGCTGAAAACGGACAGCACCGGCGATGCAAGGTCTTTGCCTCAGGCCAGTTCCAGCAGGGGCTGCAACGGCCGCGCCCCATAATGCTGGATCACCTCGGCGGCGGCGAGGCTGCCCAACCGGCCGCACTCGGCGAGCGAGAGACCGCGGCTGAGGCCGTGGAGCACGCCTGCCGCGTAAAGATCGCCTGCGCCCGTGGTGTCGACCAGTTCCTCGATCGGCGCGGCGGGCACGGCGACGCGCTCGCTGCCGCTGACCAGCAGCGAGCCCTTCTCGCTGCGGGTGATCGCGGCGACTCCCACCTGCCTGGCGAGGTCGTCCGCGGCGGCGGCGATATCGCGGCTGCCATAGAGCGCTTCGATCTCGGCCTCATTGGCGAAGAGGATGTCGATATGCTCGGCGATGAGCTGCTTGAACTCATCCTTGTAGCGGTGGACGCAGAAGCTGTCCGACAGGGTGAGCGCGACCTTGCGGCCGGCCCCGCGCGCGATGGTCGCGGCTTTGCGGAAGGCGTCCTTGGCGGCGGGCGGATCGAACAGATAGCCCTCCAGATAGGTGATGGCCGAGGCGGCGACGAGGTCGGCGTCGATATCGGCGGGCGTCAGGTCGACACAGGCGCCGAGATGGGTGTTCATGGTGCGCTGTGCGTCGGGCGTCACCAGCACCAGACAGCGCGCGGTGGCGGCGCCGTCTGTGGCCGGGGGCGTGGTGAAGTGGACGCCGAGCGAGGTCAGGTCATGGCCGAAAATCTGGCCGAACTCGTCGTCGCGCACCTTGCCGATGAACGCGGCGCGGCCGCCAAAGGATGCGACGCCCGCGATGGTGTTGGCCGCCGATCCGCCGGAAGCCTCGATGGCCGAGCCCATGTCCGCATAGAGCGCATGCGCCCGCGCCTCGTCGATCAGCGCCATCCCGCCCTTGGCCATGCCGTGCCTGTCGAGAAAGGCCTCATCGGCCTGCGCGATGATATCGACAATGGCATTGCCGACGCCGAGTACGTCATGGGTTGCTTCGCTCATTTTCCCTCTTTCATGCGCAGCTTTGCGGACGTGGAATGACGAATTGCCCCTCCGGCCCGGTGATGGATGTACCGCCTATGGCGCAGACCGGCCCCATTCGTCACCCTCAACTTGTCGACAGGGCCGCATCGTGACCGCGTTCCAACCGCCGCAGTGCGACGGTCCCCCGGGCGCAGGCGGGCAACAAGGGAGGAGAGACAGCCACCCGTCCCATCCGCTCTCCTCCCTTGCGCCATCAGTATCGGTAGTGATCGGGCTTGAATGGCCCGTTGACCGATACGCCGATGTAGCTGGCCTGTTTGGGGGTCAGTTTGGAGAGCTTGACGCCGAGCTTGTCGAGGTGGAGGGCGGCGACCTTCTCGTCGAGATGC
>DASRXX010000012.1:0-168478 GCA_035654015.1 Sphingobium sp. | reverse complement strand
GTCAGCGTCTCGCACGCAATCCGCGCCTCCGGGTCCTTCCCCAGAAACAAATCCACAATCGCATCGCTGATCTGGTCCGATACCTTGTCAGGATGCCCCTCCGATACCGACTCAGACGTGAATAAATAACTCGTGCGCATGGGGCTTCATCCCTCTCGTTGGATCGGGCGGATCATTTCGTCCGCTCGATGATGTAGCTTTCGTCGTTGAACCAGAGCTCGCCGTTCTTGCGCAGCACCGCGCGGGTGGCGTCGAGATAGGCGGAGTTGCTCATCGCGCGGGCCAGCCGGTCGTCGTCGATCTGCGCGACATAGGTGGCGGCATTCCACGCGGCGAGCAGAGTGGAGGTGCCGATCGATGCATTCTCGCTGTCGATCTCGTCGGGCAGCGTATGCATCTCGTAGCGGAACAGGGCATCGCGGTTGGGCAGCGGATCGAAGCGGAAACCGTCCGCTTCCGCGTCCAGCGCCCGCCGGGTGGCGTCGAGAAGCTCGCGGCGCGAAGTGGTGAACGGCGCCTCGTCCGGCCAGATGCGGTGGACAATCTCCATGCCCGGATCGTTGCCGGCCGAGTGGATGCCGAGCAGCCGTCCCCCCGGGCCGAGGGCACGGGCAAGCGGGGCGAGCACGCGCCGCGCCTTGAAATCGACCGGCGCGCGCAGGCGAAAGGGCTGGCTCGCCAATATGAGGTCGAAATCGGCCAATGCCTTGCCCCGGCGGGGAATGATCTGATCGAGCAGGAACCGGCAATCCTCGCGGTAGAGGATGACGGTGGTCGGTGTCTCGGGCACCATGGAACCGGTCTTTTCGCTGACCCTGGTGCGCCAGTTCTCGGCGAGGAAGGGCTGCAGGTCGAGAATCTGGCGCTCAAACTCCGCCGTCGTCGTGCCGGTGAGGGCGACCTCTTTCCAGACCATCCGTCGCGCCGCATCGGGCGCGGTCGGATGCAGCCAGGGCGCGTCCGCATAGGAGATGTTGGTGAAGGCGAACACCATCTCGGGATGCTCGAAGAAGCGGTCCGGCATCTTGTCGAGCGTGAGGCGGACATCCTCGAGGCTGATCTCCTTGCCGGCGATGAAGAAGGGGAAGCGCTCGAACTTGCGGTGCAGCGCGCGCAGCACGCGGGCGAGCACGGTGCCATCGCCCATGCCGGCGTCGAAGAAGCGCACCGCCGGGGGCCGGGGCGCCAACGCGTCAATCTCTCGCTGCACCCGCTCGGAGACGACCCATTTCTCCGAACAGGTATTCACGAACATGAGATATTTCTGGCGGTTGTCGTAGAAGCGGAAATTGCCCTCAGGGCCGCTCTCGGCGCTCCCGGCGGGCCTCGCGGCGGCGGCCATGGCGGCGGCGGGCGCACTCTCGTCCTTCCCCGTCTTGCGGATGCTCGTCTCCTCGATCGCAGCCATGCTCCCCATATCCCCTCGCTCTCCGGGCGCCGCTGACGCGGTGCCCGTCGTCCGGCTTTTGTCGGTGCTGATAGATCGGAGTCGGGTGGGCGCGGTAAACCACATTCGGTCCCACGCCATGCGGGTGGGCGGTGGCCCACTCTGTCATCCTGATGTGTCGGCGGCGGATAAACCCTATCCGGTTGCCCGTTCGGCCCCGGCGGGATGATCGGCGATGGCGGCCAGAGCCTCGTCGAGCGGGGCACGCAACCAAAGCAAAATGGCGCTTTCGGAGAGGAGCAGCGGCCCGCCGGACATCTGGCCGGCATCATCCGTGACCATGGCGAACATGCTGCCCGCGTTTCGATCCAGGCTCCAGACCCCGGCGGCACAGGTAATGCCGCCAGCCACCGGTTCGATCCAGCGGTGTGACCAGAGAGAGCCATTGCGTACAGGCACCGAGAAACGCGTGAGCGGCACGGCACAGCGCTGACCGGCAAGACGACGCCCAGCCCCGCGCCGCCGCAGCGCCCGGACATCAATTGTTGCCCCGAACGGGCTGGCGCTTCCGCCGCCCCATCGCATCCAGTCGAAGGCCATGGCGCCCGCGTGCGCTTCGTAAATGATGAGGCCGATGCCGCCGGGGAGAATCAACCGATCGTGCGTGGCCGTGGGTGATGCGGCACCGGGGACGACCTGGTCCGGGCTCGCCTGCTCATAGCTGAGCACCGGCTCGATCGGGCGTGCAGCGGGAAACAGCGAATCCGCCATTGGATCGGTCGCATACACGCCGGGTTCGTCATGGCTGGTCAGGGGTAAGGCGGGGTGCGACCCGCCTTCCTCGGAACCGCTGGTGACCAGATCGGTGCGCGCGGGCGCGGATCGACCGGGTAGCAGATGGCTCATCAGGCGGCGCGCGAGAGACGCGGGCTGCGCTGCCTCCGCCCCGATGTCCGCGGGCAATGCGTCCAGGTCAGCGAGAGATCGGGTCATCAGCGCATTGCTGGGCGATGGCGATGCAGGCGCGATGGCTCGACGTTGCGGCTTCGCGTGCGACAGATGGCATGACTCACAAGGACGCCCCCAACCTTCGTCCAGCGGAAAGCCCCAGCAGGTTTTCGCCGATAATCCGATGGACCGCCCTACCATAGCGGCAAAATGATGGGCTGTGCAAAATTTATGGAGGTGAGCGAACGGGTTAGCCGGCGTCCCGAAGGCTCTGATCGGTCTGCGCCCCCGCGATGGGCCGGCTGGGCTGGACATGCTCGTGAAGCATGGTGGCGACGTGGCGCTGAATGTGCTCGTGGCAGGCGCAGGCGTGGGTCGCCATGCCATCATAATCGACGATGACGATGCCGCCGCGCCGCGTGCGGACCAGCCGCTCCGCCTTGAAGCGCTGTATTTGCCGGCTGGTGTAGCTGCGCCCAGCGCCGAGCAGCGCGCCGAGTTGCTCCTGCGTTACGCTGATATATTGGCTGCCGGTGTGGTCGGCGGCGGCGAGCAGCCAGCGCGCGGTGCGCTGTTCAAGGCTGTGCACCGCGTTGCAGGCGGCGGACTGGAGGAGCTGTGCGGTGAGGCACTCGGCGAAGCGTGCGGCAATGTCGGTAATGGCGGGCGATAGCCGTTCGGCCGCGGTGAAATCCGAAAGCGCGATGCGCAGGAACCTGCCGCCTTGTGCGACGGTGATGCGCGCGAAGGCAGGAACCGGGCGATCGCCCACGTAGCGGCTGACCATGCCGTTCCGCCCGATCAGCGCGGCTTCGGCTGAGACGTTGCCCGACACTGTGACGATGAGCGTGGCTAGGCTGCCGCCGAGCGGAAAGAGCACAGCGTCCATGAGATCGTCCGGCTCGAACAAAACCGTTCCCGCTGACCAGGTGATGAGGGAGCCCATGATCGCGAGACGGGTGCGGCTCTCCGGGTCCAGCATCGCCAGCAGATCGTTCTCGAAAATGAGCTCGGACAGGGGCACGACTCGATTTCCTTGGTGATCGGGAAGGAAACGATCGGATCGCTGTGAAGTTTCACAAACCTCGAGCCGTGGATCGCTGAAAAGCGCGCTCGAGGCCGTGACGGATCTGGCACCATCGGGCCAGCAGCATCGAAATAGCCCGATGATGCCAAATCACGGGGCCTAAATGGATAGGGGGTCTTAAAGTTCCCTGCCCGTCGATGAATCTGGCTCGTCCCACTCTTCCAGATCGTCCGCCGGGCCTTGAGAGGACTCGCCGACCTCTTCCGTGACGCGCCGCTGTCGGCGCCATGCGACCACGCCGAGCGCCGCCAGGCCGAGGCCGCCCGCAACAACGACGGCGGGGTTGCGCGCCGCAAAGCGCATTCCGACCCGCAGGAGAGGGGGCAGAACGGTGGCGAATGCCGTTGATTTGGACGGCTCACGACGGCGCAATGCCTGGGCGACGTGCTGAGAGGAAGACAGGGCGAACTTGGACACCGCCTCCCCTGTGTTTTCCGCCGCTTCAGCAACGCGCGGCAATGCGGCCGAACGGAAATCCCCGACTTTGCCACGCAGGGCCTCGATCGTTTCGCGGCCGTGCTGACGGGTCGCGGTGCGGAGGCTAAGCATGATTTCTCTCCATTTGACGGTGCATGGTTCGCTCGCAAAACGGGCGGGTTTCGAAAGCGTTCCCGTCCGGCAAGCCGGACGGGAAAGGTGCACTGACTTAGGGGAGGAATGTGGCCGGTCCCCGTTTCTTGGGGGGTGAGGAGGGACGGGAACCGGCCAGTTCGAACTGACATTTCGGGGGCAGATGAATGTCAGTCTCGTTTTACAATGCAGCGGGACAGCGAAGGTTCCTGCGCGTCGCAAAAATAATTTCGTTGTGGCTGAGCGGTTTGGCGACCTACACTTTCCGGGCACACGAATGGAGGTTCTTGGACCATGGCTCTATCGGATCTCATCGCCGGGCAGCTCCCCTATCTGCGGCGTTATGCGCGTATTCTGACCGGCTCACAGACCCTGGGAGACGGCTTCGTCCGCGAGTTGCTCGAAGCTGCACTTGCCGACGAACTGTTGCGTGAGCGTATTTCCCAATCGCGCGTGGGCCTGTTTGCCGCCTTCACGCGCATCTATGAATCGGCCGGCCCTGAGTTAGCGGTGGAACGCGGCGCTTCGGCGGAAACGGCTACCGTCTCCAGCCGGCTGGAGCTGGTGACGCCGATGGCGCGGCAGGCGCTGCTGCTCTCTACGGTCGAGGATTTCTCGCCGGCTGACGTCGCTCAAATTCTGGACTGCACGGAGGAGCAGGTGCAGCCGATGATCGACAGCGCGATCACGGATATCGAGGCCGGCAGTCGGGCCGATGTCCTCATTATTGAGGACGAACCGCTCATCGCGCTTCAGATCGAAGAGATCGTCCGCTCGCTCGGGCACAATGTCGTCGGGACCGCCGCGACCCACAGTCAGGCGGTCGCCTTGTTCGAGGCGCACCGGCCCGGCCTGGTGCTGGCCGACATCCAACTCGCCGACGGCAGTTCAGGCATCGATGCGGTCAATGAGATATTGGCCAAATTCTCGGTGCCGGTGATCTTCATCACCGCATTCCCCGAGCGGTTGCTCACCGGCGAGCGGCCTGAACCGACCTACCTCATCACCAAGCCGTTCAGCGACGATTTCGTGCGGGCGACGATCGGCCAGGTGACGTTCTTCGGCTCAACGGCACCGCTGCGCTGACCATCGTTTCAGCCGGCCCGATCACCCGCGCAGGCGGAAGGGGCGGGGCTTGCGCAGGGATACGGAGAAGTGGCAGCGCAGCCCGCTCGGCGGAAATTCAATGGTGATTGGCTGGCCCAGTTCATGAGCCAGCGCGCGTTCGATGAGATTGAGGCCGAACCCGCGTCGCTCCGGCGGCGTGATGGTGGGGCCGTTGTGCTCCTTCCAGGTCACGGCGACCGTGTCGGTCGCCACCTCGACACGCCAGCTTATCGTGACCTGACCTTCCTCGATGGACAATGAGCCGTAGCGGGTCGCGTTCGTCAGAAGCTCGTGCAGCGCCAGGCCGACAGTGAGTGCATCATTGGGTGAGATGAGCAGATTGGGCCCATCGACTGTGACGCGCCGGGCAAGACCGCCGGCCTGGCCGATCTGCGCCTCCACCAGTGCTCGCAGATCGGTAGGGCCCCATTGCGCACCATCCAGCAGCGAGTGGCTGGCGGCCAGCGCACGGACGCGCTCCAGCAAATCGCCGCTGAAACTCTCGATATTGGTCGCATTCCGCCGGGTCAGCGAGATGATCGAGGTGACGTTGGCCAGGGTGTTCTTCACCCGGTGGTTGAGCTCGCGCACGAAGGCGGCGCGCTCTGCCTCGCGTTCGCCCTGCGCGGTGATCAACAGATGGAGATCCTCGTTTCGACGCTGAACCAGCAGGATATAGGCGAGCAACAGCAGCGAGAAGGAGGCCCCGCCGACGAGGACCACGAGCGTCAGCGGATAGAAGACGTGTTGGCCGGGTGGGGAATAGCGCAGGAGCCATTGCTGGTCGAAAACCGCGAGGCGTTGCTCGACCGGCGTGCCGAGCAGCATCGTCGTTTCTCCAGAGGAGAAAACCTGCTGCCGGCCATGACGGCCGGTCGCGTATATCTCGATGCGGCCAGAGGCCGGCGAGCGGGCCTTGAGCGCCGAACGGACAAAATCCGGGATACGGATCGCACCGTAAACGAAGCCTTTGAACACGGGGCTGCCGCCGAGTGAGGTGACCGGAACATACACCACGAAGGACGGTGCCCGTGTCACGCCTTCGTCGATCAGCAGGGTCAATGGTTCCGTGGCGGCAATACTATTGGTTCTGCGGGCACGCTCCATTGCCTCCGTCCGGCGCGCCTCGCTGCTCATGTCATAGCCGATCAGGCCCATGTTGCGGGGGGTGCGAGGTTCCAGCATGGTGATGACATTGACGGTCCCCGAGGTGCCGGACGAGGCAGGGTGGAGGTGAAAGTCGGCATAGCCCTGCGCTGCCATACGCCGCGTCAGGTCGGGAATATGATGGCGCGGCACCGTCTCTGACCAGCCGAGCGCCACCACACCGGTCAGGTCGTAATTCAGGCGCAACTGCTCGACGAACTGGTGGAAAAAATCCGGCGAGACAGCTTGCGCTCCCACGAACAAGGCACTGGTGGCCTGAAAATATGCGTTATTGGCGGCGGCTTGGCGTTCGATCGCGGCTGCGATCTCGCTGGCCTGGATAGCGGTGTCCGCCTGCCGTGTGCGTTCGCCGGCCAGTTCTACCGACCAGGCGCTGATGCCGACGAGGAGGAGGGCTAACAGGAAGACGCCGATGGGTGTGGCACGCGGATAATCGCGCAGCCAACGATCAAAGCGCCCCTTGGCCTGTTCACCGAAATTCCAGGATCCCATCACCCGCCTTTAGGAGTTCCCCAGCGTTGGAACTCATCGCTCCTCAATTCGTTCCTCCAACGCAAGCCTTTAAGGAATGGAGACATACATGGCCAACGCAGCGCTCAAGGCAAAACCCAAGGAGACATCCGTTCAGACCGGCATTTCGCGCGCCGGGACAGAAGCGATTGCCGACGAGTTGAGCAATGCTTTGGCCGACAGCTTCTCCCTCTACCTGAAGACCCTCGGTGTCCATTGGAACGTCGTTGGCTCCAACTTTTTTGGTCTGCATAAGCTCACCGAAGCGCAATATGAAGATCTGCAGGCGGCGATTGACGCCATCGCCGAGCGCATTCGCGCGCTGGGTCATCTGGCGCCCGCAGCCTTCGGCGATTTCGCCAAGCGCAGCGTCGTTGAAAGCGAGGCAACCCTTTCCTCGGTCGAAACCATGTTGGCGACCCTCGTCAAGGACAATGAAGCCGTGGCGCGGCGCCTGCGCAAGGCCGTGGCTGTCGCAGACGACGCGGATGATGTGTTCACTGCCGACCTGCTGACAGCACGGATCGGGAAACATGAAGAAAACGTCTGGATGTTGCGGGCAATCGCCGCGTGAACGGTCCGCAGACCGGCCCCTCTATGAAGTTGTTATGTATCGCCATGGAATCGCATCTCGACAATTCCGCTCGCCGTGGCACTAATGTGGTCATGTCCAGCAAATCGGAGTCGTCATCCGCAAGGCGTCCGGGGCGTGTCCCTCGAACTCGGCCCGTTTGGGCCGAGGGCCTGAAGCGTATGTATGACGAAGTCGTCGATGAGGAACTCCCCGACGATTTTCTCGCTCTCCTGAAGAAGCTGGATGTCGATAGTGGTCGCAAATAACGGCCGGGAGCCTTTCGACTTCCGGCGCGAGCTCACCGGGGTTGCCCCGCATTTGCGTGCGTTCGCGCGTGGCTTGTGCGGCCGACCGGATTATGCGGATGATCTCGTGCAGGAAACGCTGCTCAAGGCTTGGGCTGCGCGCGACTCCTTCCAGCCGGGCACAAGCATGCGAAGCTGGACCTTCGTGATCCTGCGAAACGTCTATCTGAGCGAAGCACGGCGTAACCGCTTCCGTGGCGACTACGATCCCGATGCCGCCGAGCGCCTGCTCAGCCAGCAGGCCAGCCAGGAAGACGGCTTGCACATGGGGGACCTGCGCAACGCCATGATGCGGCTCTCGCCCGAGCGGCGTGAAGCGCTGCTACTCGTGGGCGCGGGCGGTTTCAGCTACGAAGAAGCGTCGGAGATTGCCCACTGCGCGGTCGGGACGATGAAAAGTCGCGTGGCGCGAGCACGGCGCAGCCTGGAGGAGATGCTGGGGCCCCATATCCAGGCGTCACCGCCACTGCCGGTGCAATCTGTGAGTCATACCGACATGTTGGCCGATCTCGACAAGGTGGTGCACTCCTGACGCCGGTTCGGCGCGGCGAGCAAGTTCATGGACGGCGGCGCCGTGGCATGGCAAAGGCAGGACGATGCCTTCGTCCCCGCCCCATTCTGCGGCTACCGCGCGCCCTAAGCTTGTCCTGCTGGTCGAGGACAGCCCGATCATTGCGATGAATACGGAGGCGCTGCTCATGGAGCTTGACGTGGGCGGTGTACGCACTGCTGCGACAGTGGCGGAGGCGCTGGCGTTGATCGAGGCCGAGCCGTTTGACCTCGCCATTCTCGATCTCCAACTCGGTGATGAGGATTGCCTGCCGGTCGCCGATCGGCTGGCCGCCCTGAATGTGCCCATCGTGTTTGCCACCGGTTTCGGCGACGAGCTTGCCGCTGGCGGACTGGTCCGTTCAGGACGGATCCTCAAGAAGCCCTATGGCTTTGCCGAGCTGGAGCGAATCCTAAGCGAAGCCTGAGCGATCACTAAAAACCATGCTCTGGCGGAACCAATCTGCCAGCCCGACCATTTCTCCTGCACAGCAAGGAGATATGCGATGAACCTCATCATTCTGTTGGTTGTCGGCGGCATCGTGGGCTGGCTTGCGAGCCTCATCATGCGCACCGACGCGCAGCAAGGAATCCTGCTTAACATTGTTGTGGGCATTGTGGGCGCGGTTCTGGCGGGGCTCATTCTCTCGCCGCTCTTCGGGACGCCGCCAATTACCTCCGGCGCGCTCTCGATTCCGTCGATCATCATATCGCTGCTCGGGGCGGTGATCCTGCTGGCCGCGGTGAACCTGATCCGGCGGGGCCGGATGCGCTAAAGCTCGTGCCGACACCACCCGGACCTGCGCTACGGGACCGGGTGGACCGTTGAAGATTGCCCCATTTGCGTCTCGATCTAGGCCCGGGCTCGCATTGGATCGCGCCCGGGCGTTTCCGGATCGACAGCGGCGATGGCTAGGCGGCGTCGCGGGTTTGGCGGTCCCGGTAGCGCTTGACGAATTCCGCGAAAGCGACCGGCCGGCCGATATGGTAGCCTTGGATGATGTCGCACTCCATGCTGGCGAGGGCGTTCATGACCCCCTGGTCCTCGACACCTTCGGCGACGACCTGCATATCCAGTTCATGGGCGAGCTTGATCGTCGAGTTGATGAGCACCGAGTCGCTGCGGCTGGTGAGGACCTGGCGGACGAAGCTCTGGTCGATCTTGAGCTCCGAGGCGGGCAGGCGCTTGAGATAAGAGAGCGTCGACTGGCCCGTGCCATAGTCGTCGATGGAAATGTGCACGCCCAAACGGCGCAGTGCCTCAAGTTCGGTAATACCGCGCTCATCGGCCATGGTGGCTGATTCGGTGATTTCCAGCGTCAGCCGCTCAGCGGGCATGTCATAGGCGTCCAACAGGCGCCGGAGGGGTGCCTCCAGGCGATTGTTACCGAGCATGCGCATCGAGAGATTGACGGCAATGTTCAAGCCGAGCGGCGCGAAATCAGCGATGGCACGCTGAAGCACGTAAAGCGTGAGCTTCTCGATGCGGCCAGCTTCCTCGATCGCGCGGACGAAGCGATCCGGACGGATGAAACCCCGTTCGGGATGCGTCCAGCGAATCAGCGCTTCAGCGCCGCTGATTGCCTGGGTGTGGAGATTATATTTGGGTTGATAAGCGACCCATACGTCACCGCGCCGAAGCGCCTGATCGAACTCATTGAGGATGGAGAGTTTCCAGAACATCTCTTCCTCATCGGTCTCATAGCGCTCCCAAAGGACACCCCGATTGATCGCGTTGGTTGCCGCCATCACCGCCTTGGGCAGCGCGTCATGCACCGGCAAGGCGGTGGACTCGCAGAAGCCTGCGTTGAGGGTGATGTCGACCGTGAGATTGTCGACCTGGACACCGGGCGCGAACAGTGCCTCGAGCCCCTCCAGGCTGGCGACGACGTCCGGAACTTCCTCCGTGCTCCGCCAGGCGAAGCTGTGATTGTCGATCTGGTAGATGCGATCATGGCCGGCGGCCAGAATCAGGCGGTCGCGTATCTTGCTGAGCAGCGTCCCTTGCGCGATGAACCCGAGCAGCGCCGTCGTCTCGACATAATTGCGCAGGCAGACCACGATCGTGATGGCGGGGTCACGCTCCTGCAATTCCATCGCGGCGAGGTTGGGCAGGCCAGCCTCCGCCGACGTGGTGATCCGATCGAGCATGGCCTGCCCCAAGGTGAGCATGGCCTGGGCGAGCAAGGCGGCGCCGATCGCGAATATCGCCGGGCCGACATCGATGCGGAGTGGAGTATAATGCTCGATGGCAATCTGTACGGGGCCCAGCGCGATGAGGCCCGCGCCCAGCAAGCAATAGCGCCAGCGGGGTTTGAGAAATGCGCTCATGCCGACGAGGAGCAATGCCCCGAGCAGCATGGGTGTGTCTTTCAGTGGGATCGGCCGGCCGGCGATCAGTGTTTCAGCCGCGATGGCATGAACATACATGCCCGCCGTGCGATTATGGTAAGGAACCGTGAACTGCTCGCCGATGCCCAGTGTGTCGGAGCCGACGAGGACGGTCTTGCCCTTGAAGAAATCCTTGGGAAAGTGACCGGCGAGAACGGCGGAATAGGAGACATGCGGCAGGCTTTCCGGAGAATAGGCCCAATCGATCATGACCCTGCCGTTGTCGGGAAAATGAGTGTGGGCCAAGGCTTGAGCCATGGAGGGAAGTGTCTCGCCCAGGATCGGCACGTTGAGGGGGACTCGTCGCATGATCTGGTCTGGGTCGTTCAGAACCCAATTGGAAATAGGCAAAACATAAGGGAGCAGCGTCGCCGTTGGCAAAGCTTCGTGCGTTTCTCCGCCGTTCGCTGCATTTTCCAGCATCGCCGGAAGGTAAACGTCGGCTTTGCTCTGTGACAGCGCCCTGGCAAAAAGCTGATCCTGGAGCGGGTCGGTGGCGGGCTGATCGAAGACAACATCGAACGCGATGAGCTGAGCGCCGGCGCGATCCAGCGCGGTGACCAACGCGCCATGCTGACCCCTTTTCCACGGCCATGCACCGAGGGCCTTGACGCTCGGCGTGTCGATGGTGACGAGGACCAGGTCACCGCTCGGCTTCTTGGGGAAATGCTCGTAGCGCAGATCGCGTAGCTGGTTGTCCGCGTCCCGGCTGACGCCAGTGATCGATGCGGCCAAGCCGATGAGGCAGGCCGTAGCAATCAGAATGCTGCGAGCCGATTTGGTCAGGCCCGCAAGGAGGCGCAATCGAAACATGGTCCATTCTCAGGGCGGCACAATCCGCCGATGATGGACAATGGCAGGAAACTATGAACAACTCCTTCCCAAGTAGCGGAAATCTAAGGCACAGTGTCCAGCCGCCCTTCCTGCCGGAACAGCCGGGGGCAGGGGTGGCGATGATTTTTTCACCATTCGGAGCCGTTTGACCGGGCGCTATTGCTCGATCAACCTGCCGTTTTCCAGCCGCACGATGCGATCCGCGGCCGCGATGGTCTCTGGCCGATGTGCGATGATGATGCGCGTGATGCCAAGATTGTTGATCGCCTCATTGACCAGCTTTTCGTGCGCGAGATCGAGATGGGCGGTGCCTTCGTCGAGCAGCAGAAGGCGGGGCTGGCGGTAAAGGGCCCGGGCAAGCAGGATGCGCTGCCGTTGGCCACCGGAGAGGGTTGAACCCATGTCGCCGACCAGCGTCTCGTGCCGCATCGGCATCGCCATGACGTCATCCAGTATTGCAGCGGCGCGCAGGCAGTCGTTGAGCCGATCCATCTCGACGTCCTCGAACGACGCCACATTGTCGGCAATCGACCCGGCGTAAAGGACGTCGTCCTGCAGGACAGCCGCGACGCTGTTTCGAAACGCGCGGCGGCCAAATTCCGGCAGCGGGATGCCGTCGACCAATATCTTACCCTCAGTCGGGTCCATCAAACCGAGAATGAGCTTGGCCAGCGTGCTCTTGCCGCCGCCGGACGGGCCGGTGAGCGCGATATAGTCGCCCGGCGCGATGGTGAGATCGATCCCCGCCAGCACCAGCGGATCATGTCGGCCATAGGCGAAATGCACATTGCGCAGCTCGATTCGGCCTTCGAAAGTCGCTTGGGTGAGCGGTTCGTCGAAGCCGCTGTCCTCTTCGCTCTGGGCGATGTCGGCCAGTTGCTCCAGGTGCAGGTCGAGCAGGCGCAGCTTGACGCCCTCGTCGAGCAGCGACTGACCAGCCTGCACGAACTGCTGGCGATAGGCGAGATAGGCGAACAGCGTGCCGAGGCTGAGCGCGCCGGCCATCGTGCTCTTGATGGCGAGAAAGATGACGACGACCAATTCGACCGCCGGAATGAGCACCTTTGCCGCTTCGTGCCAGGCGATGGTCTTTTCATGGAGATAGCGGGCACCGAGTGCGTCGGTCAGCTTGTTCTGCCAATAGCTGTGTCGCATCGCCTCACGGCCGGCGAGGCGGAGCGTGACGATGCCGCGCAGCGTCTCGATGAGAGCGCCTTGTTCGCGGCCGAGCGCCTTTACATATTCCTCCTCCCGTTGCTTCTCGGTCCGCAACAGGGCCACCCGGATCGCGCAATAAGCGAGCAGGCCCACCAGGGTGACAAGGGCAAGTTGCGGCGCCGTGAGCAGCATCATGACCAGTGTCAGAACGGAGAGCGTGCCGTCGATCAGCGCGAGCGGCGCGCTCTCGATGAGGAAGCGCTGGATGGGCAGCACCGACAGGAACTTGGTGAGCACATCGCCCACCTTGCGCTTTTCGAACCACGCGATGGGCAGGCGAAAGAGACGCCGCGCAAGGTTGGAGGTGATGCCGAAGGAGAGCGCCGCTCCCGAGGAGAGCAGCACAAATTTGCGCAGCAGCGTTGCCCCCGCGCCGATCAGCGCCAGCGCTGCAAAGCCGATCGCAAGCGTGACGAGCAACCCTTCGTCCAATGCCGGCAGCGCACTGTCGACAGCCACGCGCAGGTAGAAAGGTGTCGCCAGAACATAGGCTTGCATGACGATGCTGAGCAGTATCGTCTGGAGCAGCGTGCGGCGGGCGCCGGTCATTCCGCTCCACAGATCGCGGAAGTGCAGGCGCCGCCTGGCCGCGAGCGGCTGGAAATCATGCGATGGCCGCAGTTCGAGCGCGACGCCGCTGAAGTGACGGCCCAGTTCCTCGAACGGATACCAGCGGGAAATGCCGGATGGATCGACAATATAGGCGCGGCCCCGCTCGACCCGCTCCAGCACCACGAAATGGTTGAGATCCCAGTGCATGATGGCCGGGAGATTGAGCAGGTGCAGCCCATTCAGATCGAGCTTGAGCGGCCGTGCGAGCAGGTGCATCCCATCGGCGGTCTGCATGAGCTGGCGCAGCCCGATGCCGCGCGCACTGACGCCAAAGCGCTGGCGCAGCATGTTGAGATCGACATCATGCCCGTGCCAATTCGCAATCATCGCCAGCGAAGCGAGCCCGCATTCGGCGGCCTCGGTCTGCCGAATCGGCCGGATGCGCTTGCGTCCGATGAGGTTGGCGGGAAGCAAACTCATTGCGCCTCGTCGGCATCCCCCGTCATCATCCAATGGAACAGAGGTCTGGGAGCGAGGACGATCCGCGCCTCAACCGGCGTGCCGGGCTTGAGAATGGGAGCGGCCGCGGCCGTCCGGTGCCCCCGCTCCAAGTGCACCGTCACGCGTGCATAAGGCTGGGCGGACCCGGCGGCCGGGGCGAAAATGCGGGAGATGGTCCCGTGGATGAGCGGGGTTGCCCGCTTCCTATCCTCAGCAGCCACAAGGCGGACGGACTGCCCAAGGCTGATGTGCTGGATAGCCGAAACGGGAACGCGCAGTGCAACCTGGTCGGCAGACAGGCTGGTGCCGCTCACTGAGAGGGTGCGACTATAGGTGCCCCAAGTGAGAAAAGCCGCGGTTGCGGCCAGCAGGACCAGAAGCAGCCCAATGACGACGGACCAGCGCAGCGGCGGTACGAGCAACACCTCGCCATAAAGGCGCTGCTGATAATCAATCGCCTGTTGTCTGAAAAGTTTCATGTCCACGACCCCGGCCATGCTTGTAGGTCGGTCTGTGGAGAAAGGGCCACCACTAAATAGCGATTATCTGAAAGAAAAGCCGCCACACGGGGGCGAAAGCTTCAACGGCGGCGCATGTCGCGGCCAACCAAGCACAATCGCAAATACCCATCGTCACTCTGTGACGCCGAAGAGCATCTGGACTGAGAGAGCCGGGCAGGCTGAAGCACGAAGCTTGCCCCGCCCGGCAATTCAATCAGCCGCGGGGGCCGGTGGTGCCTTCGCTGTTCGGACGGCCGCCAGCAACCGCTTCGATTTCCTGCTCGTTGAGTTCTTCAACGAGGGTCTGTTCATTAACCATCGACGACTCCTGTTTTGCGTCGGAATTCAACCCGACGTGTCGCCAAATAGCTTATACTTAACAATCCGTAAACCAAGTTAAGCTTTGGTTTGTCACGGTTTCCGCCGTGCCACCATGGATAAAAAATATTGTTAATTTTCAATTAGTTAAGATATTTATCCGCCTGACCCGGCCCGGTTGCGCGCCGCGCACGCCAAGCAAAGGCAGGCGTGGCGTCATCGCTTTTTCATGAGGAGTTCGCGCGAGTCGCAGTGATTCGGCCGGTTTTTCGTTTCGCGGCCACTGGAGCGGACGGTTCGTTTACAATTTCGCTGACGGAGACCGTTTTGGGGTCCGTAATGCCATCGACCGGAAGCGCGTTTGACTGGGGAGAGCGCCGGCCTTTGCCGGGATCGAGATAGCCTGACGATCCAGGCCGGTTCAGGCCGCGAGGCGACGGAGGATGCGTTGATCAACCGTGGCTGATCGGCCATAGGGGATGTTGGTGGCGCGACCGCACCCCTCGCTTGTTCCTTGCACCGGTGGGGATGGAGGCCGAGGCCAGCGCTGTGGCCGTGGGGCGGGCCACCGCAGCGTGGGGATGAGGCTACGACGGCATATTGCGTCGCCCCAATGGCTGGCGCTGGATGGCGGGGCGAGGGAGACACGCAGATGATTCTCTATATTCTTGCCTATCTCGGCGGCGTTCTCACCATCATCAGCCCATGTATTTTGCCGGTCTTGCCGTTCGTCTTTGCGCGCGCCGGACGGCCGTTCCTCACCAACGGGTTGCCGATGCTGATCGGCATGGCGCTGATGTTCATGGTGGTCGCGACACTGGCCGCTGTCGGCGGTGGCTGGGCGGTACAGGCCAATCAATATGGCCGGATCGCGGCCCTGGTGCTGCTCGCCCTGTTCGGCCTCGCGTTGCTGTTGCCGGGGTTGGCCGACCGGCTCACGCGGCCCTTGGTGGCTTGGGGCTCCCGGCTCTCGGCGCAGGCCGATGCGGGCGGAGCGAGTGTGGGCACCTCGCTGCTGCTCGGCATCGCAACCGGCCTGCTCTGGGCCCCCTGTGCAGGCCCGATCCTTGGCCTGGTGCTGACCGGCGCGGCGTTGCAGGGAGCGAGTGTGGCCACCAGCCTGTTGCTGATGGCCTATGCGCTCGGCGCGGCGACCTCGCTCGCGCTGGCACTCCTGGTCGGCGGCCGGATCTTCCGGGCCATGAAGCAATCGCTCGGCGTTGGTGAATGGGTGCGGCGCGCGGTCGGCGCGGCGGTGCTCGTTGCGGTGGCGGCGATCGCGCTGGGAGTCGATACCGGCTTTCTCTCGCGCGTCTCGCTCGCCGGGACGACCCGGGTCGAGGAAGGGCTGATGGCCCGCTTCGGCATCGCCAACCCGGCACGACAGCAGAATGAGGGGGAGGCCGCGACGCTGGCCGACGAGGGGCCGATGCCGCCGCTCGATGGCGCGGTGACCTGGCTCAACAGCCCGCCGCTGACGCGCGAAGGGCTGAAAGGCAAGGTCGTGCTGGTCGACTTCTGGACCTATAGCTGCATCAACTGTTTGCGCGCGCTGCCTTATGTGCGCGCCTGGGCGGAGAAATATGGGCGTGACGGACTGGTCGTCATCGGCGTCCACACGCCCGAATTCGCCTTCGAGAAAGATGTCGCCAACGTCCGCAAGGCAATCGCCAATCTCGGGATCCGTTACCCGGTTGCGGTCGATAATGACTATCGCATCTGGCGCGCCTTCAAGAACAATTACTGGCCGGCGCACTACTTCATCGACGCTAACGGGCGCATCCGCCACCACCATTATGGCGAGGGCGGTTATGCTGGTTCGGAGCGGGTGATCCAGCGCCTGCTCGCCGAGGCGCAACCCGGTCGCACCTTCGATGGCATGGTTGCCGGGGCCGTGAAGGGGGAGGGCGTGGAAGCCGCCTCGACCATGCACGGGCGTCGGTCGCCAGAAACCTATATCGGCTATGCGCGGTCCGAACGCTCGGTGTCGCAGCCGACGACTGCGCGCGACAAGGCGGCGACGTACGAGGCTCATCCTGCCGCGTTCAACCAGTGGGGTCTTGCCGGCACCTGGACGGTGGGCCGCGAGAGCGCGACGCTGGGCAAGGCTGGCGGGCGCATCCTCTATCAATTCCGCGCGCGCGACCTGCATCTGGTGATGGGGCCTGGCAAGGACGGCCGCCCGGTGCGCTTCCGCGTCACCATCGACGGCAGGGCGCCGGGCGCCGACGCGGGTGTGGACGTGGATGCGGCGGGCAACGGCACGGTCGACAGCCAGCGGCTCTATCAGCTCGTCCGGTTGCAGCAGGCTGGCGACGAGCATCTGTTCACCATCGAGTTTCTGGATCCGGCGGTGGAGGCCTTCAGCTTCACGTTCGGGTGAGGCGATGACGGCGGCCGCGAGCCGAGCGCGTCATGCGGCGCTTGCAACATGCGGCGGCATGGGCAATCGGACAGCCATGCCTGCCCGGATTCTATTTCTCTTTAACCATGATGCGCCGCACCAGATCGCGCATCTCGGGGGCATTGTGCGCGCGATGCACGACTCGCGTCCGGACGTGGAGGTCGTCTGTGCAACGGGCCTCGCGGCGATCCGCGCTCATCTTGAAGGCCTGCTCGGCGAGTCGGTGGCCGCGGGTGTCCAGTGGCTGGACATCGACTTGCCGCCGTGGCTCGATCGGGCACTGGCGCTGCCGAACCGGATCGCGCCGGTCCGGCGGATCGCCAAGCTTGACCATCATGCCAGCGCCCTGCTCGATTGTGACGTCTTGGTGAGCACGGAGCGGACGTGCCTGCGGCTGCGCGCACGGCAGGGGAAGCTGGGCTCCCATGCGCGGTTCGTGCACGTGCCGCACGGCGCGGGCGATCGCGCGGTCGGCTTCCATCCCGCCAAGGGCGGGTTCGACCGGATGCTGGTGGCCGGCGACAAGACCGCGCGGGAACTGATCGGGCGCGGTGTCGCCCCGGCGGACAAGGTACGGGTCGTCGGCTACCCCAAGTTCGACAGCGTGGCGGACAGGCCGCGGCTGCGGCTGTTTGACAACGACCGGCCGGTGTTTCTCTACAACCCCCATTTCGACCCGTTCCTTTCAAGCTGGTATGATGAGGGGCCGGCGCTGCTCGATTGGTTCGCGACCGGCGATGGGCAGCGCTTCAACCTGGTGTTTGCACCGCATATCATGCTGTTTCGAAAGAAACTTCATGTCTCGCTCGAATATCGCACCGCGCGACGGCGGCCGGCTATCCGGTCCGCCTGGCGAGCAGCGCCCAACATCCTGATCGACATCGCCAGCGAACGACTGGTTGACATGAGCTATACACTGTCGGCGGATGCCTATATCGGGGACGTGTCGAGCCAGATATACGAGTTCCTTATCCGCCCGCGTCCGGCCTTCTTCATTGACCGCTTCTCGCGTGACCGTCGTTCGCGCGAGGGGCGCTATCCCGCGTGGGAAGCGGGCGACGTCGTGCGCTCCGCCGAGGATTTGACCCGGCTGCTGCCCGATTTTGCCGCGCGTGCGCCGCTGTACCGGAGCCGGCAGGAAAGCCTCTTTGCCGATACGATTTCGCACGATCCCGCGCATACCGCCTCCGAGCGTGCCGTCGCGGCGATCATGGACCTGGCGGAGTCATGACCAGGGCAGGGCAGCTTGCCCAATCGGCGCCGCGCCGCTGGTTGCAGGCGCTGGCGGGCAATCTCGGCTGGCTGCTCGCCAGCAACGCGCTGATGGCGGTGCTATCGCTGATCTATATCGGCATCATCACGCGTAGCCTCGGCATCACCGATTTCGGCCGCTTCGCCCTCATCACCAGCGCTGCGCAGATGCTGACCGTGCTGGCGAGCTTCGAGACGTGGAAGATCATCGTCCAATACGGCCTGGAGCATGATGCGAAGGGGGATAAGCCGGCCATGGTGCGGCTGGTGCAGGCGTCGATTGGCATCGAACTGATCAGCGCGATTGTGGGAATATGCGGCGTTGCGGCGATTTTCCTCATCTGGAGCAAGCCGTTCAACATGTCCCCGGACGTGCGGCCCTATGCGATGGCCTATGCGGCTGCGCTGCTGCTCGCGATGCGCTCAACCCCCACGGGCCTGCTGCGGCTCCACGACAAATATGATCGCGCCGCGCTGGCCGACAGCGTGCAGCCGATCGGCCGGCTGGTCGGCTCGGTGCTGGCGCTGATCTTCTGGCCGACGATCCAGGGCTTCCTGCTCGCCTACGCGATTGCCGAATTGCTCACGGCAATCGCCTGCTGGACGGTCGCGCTGCGCACGCTCGACCTCTCGGCGCTCCGCCGGCAGGCGTTCCAGTGGCGCGTCGCGCTGGCCGAAAATGTCGGCCTCATCCGCTTCATGTGGAGTACCAACGTCCAATCCAGCCTTGGTCTTGCATCGCGACAGGCGGCACTGCTGCTGGTCGGCGGTTTCGACGGACCGACGGCGGCGGGCGCCTTTCGGTTGGCGATGCAGCTTGCCAATGCGCTCTCCAAAATCTCGACGCTGGTGATGCGCGCAGCCTTTCCCGAGATTGTCCGCTCGATCCGGAGCGTCTCTCGCGAGGGCTTCTGGCGGTTGGTTGGCCGGATGTTGCTGGGGAGCCTCGCCGGCGCAGCGGTGGTGATGCTGATCGTCATCCTCGCCGGCCATTCGTTGCTGACCGTGGTGGGTGGCCGGGCCTTCGCGGAGGGCTATGTGTTGCTGCTCTGGCTCGCGGGCGCCGGTTGTGTGGAACTGTCTGCGGCGGCGTTCGAGCCGATCCTGCTTAGCGTGCAGCGTGCAGGCACCGTGATCCTTGCCCGTGCCGGAGCGGTCGCGATTCAGTTCGTGGCGATGGCGTTCCTGTTGCCGTCCTTTGGTGCCTGGGGCGCAAGCATCAGCGTGCTTCTGGGGGCGATATTGGCGGCTGTGTTCCTGGGGATCGGACTTGCGCGCTATGCGCCTGCTCACGGTGCCGGAACGGTGCGGGCCTGAGCCGCGCGACGCGTTAGCTCCGCGCGATAAGGGCGCGGACGAGGGTGAGATCGGCAGGCTTGTCGACGTCGATCGCGGCGAGGCCGAACGGGCTCTCCACCGCCTCAGCGCGGAGGCCGGCCAAGCGGCCCAGCCGTTCGATCGCCGCGCGGATGGTGAGGCGCCCCGTCAAGTAGCGGAGCAGCAAGCCCGGGCCGAGCCGCGCGGCGATGCGCCACGGGCGCTTGCGGTCACGCTCGACCTCACGCCACAGGTCCAACGCGGCGCCAGCGGCTGGCGTCGCCAGGTAGAACAAGTTGCAGCCCGACCAATGCCCGTCGGCAAGGCGCAAATATGTGCGCCGTGTGCCGGGTGCGGCCTGTTCGATCGTCTCGCGCCGGGCGAGGAGCACGCTCACATCCGCGCCAGCCGGGTGCGCCTCCACAAGATGCCGCACCCATTGCGGGTCGAGCAACGCATGGTCCGCAGTGGTCAGCAGCACTGGCGCGCCAAGGGAGCGAAAGGCTTCAGCCGCGCTTTCGCTGGGGCCACCGCGCGCGGGGAGCGCTTCGCAGTCGAGCGCGCGGGCAAGGGCCGTCACGTCGGGGTGCGAGGCGGAGACGGCAATGCGGCTGGCGCCTGCTGCCCGCACGGCGGCCACGACCCGCGCGAGCATCGGCTGGCCGTCCAACTCTATGAGCGCTTTGGCGGGCAGGCCCTCGTGCGCGGCGAGCGGATCGCCCTCGGCCCGGCTGCCGGCAAGGATCAGGACGGTCAGGCTCATCGGCCCCCGGCGCGCCAAAGATGGTAGAGCACGCCGGGCGCGGCGAGGATCGGGTGCCGTTCGCGCCATGGCGTGAGCGTGATGGCGACACCGCTGTGCCGCTCGATCTTCCAGAGCGCGTAGCGCGCCGCGCCTTCAAAGGTCCAGGCGGCGCGGATGAGGCGCAGCACGTTGAGCGGCTTGCCCGCCCGCGCTCGCCGGCGCCAGCGCGCCTGCCATTGCTGGCGTTCGGCCGCACTTATCGCCGGCCTAAGCGGTTCGGTCTGGTTCGGGCCGATCAGGCCAATTTCTTCCCATGCGCGATGGAGCGCGCTGCGATAATAGGCCGGATCGCTGAGCAGGATGGATCGCCCCCGGCCCTGCGCCTCGACCCTTAACTCCGCGCCGTAGGTCTGCGCGAACAGGGCGAGCCAATAGTCCTCGGCGCTGCCGGACGCCGGTCCCAGCGCGGCGGCAAAGCGGGAAGCCGTGCGTACGCAATCGCAGATCGCCGCGATGACGCGCCGCTCGATCTCCGGCGTTGCCGCCACGAGGAGGCGGGCGGGTTGGGCAAAGCGGGCCCAGATGGTCGTATCCAGCGTGTTGCCACGGGCTGTCGCCTCGAACGTCGCGAGCGACATGGTGGCGACTTTCGCGCGGACGATGCGGCCGCCGATCTCGTGTTCATGGTAGCTGACGCGCGGCCAGAGAAAGGACCATTTGGGGCGCGTGCCCGCTGGGTCGGCCCGGAGGACGTAGAAATCGAGGACGCCCTCGAGGTTGTCCGCGCGGAGGGCCGATCCGTAAAACAGCACCGCCTCTCCGCCGAGCAAGCTCCGCAAATGCGTAGCCAGCGCCGCTATGTCCGCTGCCGCCGGCCGGCGGAGTTCGTCCGCGACCAGCCCTGCCAACGCCGTCATGGCACCAGAAAGGCGATGGGCGCGCCGCGCCCAATGGTCAGGTTGCCGCCGGGGAAGCGCTCACCATCGAGAATGAAGCTTTTCCGGATCGACAGGATGAGTTGCTTAACGTCGCGCCGGGTAAATCCGTCACGCTGGAGCTGTGCGGTCCGTGTTCCCCACAGAACACGCGGCAGGGAACGCAGCAGATGGCGCGGGGGCGCCTTGATGGCCAGGAATTTGAGGCCGTCGCGGGGCGGGCCGAACGGGCGCAGCCCCATCGGCATGTTGCGCAGCGTGGAGCCGAAGATCATGTAGATATTCTGGCTGACGATATCGACCTCTTCGTGCGAGATCCGGACGGTATCGCCCCGCGTCCACGGGCTGCGTGGGCCGCCGAGGAAGGTCTGGAGTACCGCCCACGCCAGCGTGATGAGCACGGCGATCCCGTTGAACCAGCCACCTCCATGGACGCGCTGGGCCAACATGGTTGCGCGGACATAGGCTCCGAAGCCGAAGATGAAGCCATATTGATCCCGATGGCGACCATTCGCCCAACGGATATGGATGGGGCTGCGCCATGCGACGCGGTTGTCGCAATAAGCCTGGACGATATCCTCCAGCGACCAATGCTCGGGGACGCCCAGATCCATGGCGAGCGCGTTGGTCTTACCGGACCGCAGCACGGCGAGGCGCGGCAGACGGCCATTATAGACGCGATAGGCGGTGCTCATCACCTCGCGCACGGTTCCGTCGCCACCGTCGATCACGATCAGGTCGACCGCTTCCCGCGCGAAATCCTCCAGTGCTCGTTCCAGCGCATCGCGCGTGGGCGGCGTATGACGGATGACCACGGCTTGCGGCAGATCGAGGCGCCGCTTTACGCCCTTGCCGTTGCGGTGGCTGCGCGGATTGGTGATGACGCCGACGCGCGGCAGTGCCGTGTCCTCGCGTGGTGCGGGATTGAGGGCCACCCATCGGCTTCGGATTGGGAAATGAGGCATGTTCATAAACTTAAAGCCGCTGGTTCGTGTTTCCTGGAGGCATGCCAGCCGACGTCCAGCGGCCATGGGCCCTCATTTAAAGTGACGGAAAACTTGGGCAGAAAAAGGGCGTCATCAATCAGCAATCATAGTCTATTAGGTTGCGGCGACCCATATGGGCGATGAAGCGATCGAATCAAGGGTCGTTTACGGAGGCACGAGCCTGCCGATTCTCACTCCTATTCTTGGAACGGCTCATCATACTGGCTCCGGTGCTTGCGGTTGAGCCGTCGCCGGCCTCAGGTCAATGTGGAGTGGCCGAAAGAGCACAGCCGGCACGCGAAATGCGAAGGTCATTGACCCGGCTGCCCTTTCGCTTCCGACCGCATGGGGCGCTTTGAGGTCGCTGTTATCGACCTGGCCGGTTGCCGCGCTCCGGCGGGACCATGGCCGGCACCTGTCGGGACGCTGTCCGACGAAAATCGGAATGAAACCGATGGGAAGAAAGCAAGGTTCTGAAAAACCTTGGTGAGCCCAGCTGGATTCGAACCAGCGACCTACTGATTAAAAGTCAGTTGCTCTACCGACTGAGCTATGGGCCCCCATGGGTGCGCGGCTGGCGGACCCCTAAAGAGCGCGCGGGCTGCGGTCAACCGGCTTGGAACGGGTCAAGCGCGCACGCAGTTGCGCGATAGTGAGGCCGGTGACGGGATCGCGCCAGCGAGGGGTGATGGCGTGCAGCGGTTCCAGCACAAAGGCGCGTATGCGGAAGGCGGGATGGGGGAGCGTGAGGGTCTTGTGATTGACCGTGCCGCCAGACCAGAGCAGCAGATCGAGATCGAGCGTGCGCGGTCCCCAGCGGCGATAGCGGCGGCGGTGGAAGCGGCGTTCGATCGCCTGGAGCAGGGCGAGCAGGGCGAGCGGCTCCAGCGGTGTGGCGACCAGGGCCGCGGCATTTGCATAGGTCCGCAGCGAGGGGCCGAGCGGGCGGGTCGCGAGGATCGGAGAGCGCCGCAGGATATGCAGCGGAGCTTCATCAAGCGCGGCGAACGCGCCCTCAACAATGGCGTGTGGGCCGAGCGTGCGGGCGAGCGGTCGATTGGAACCGATGCCGACGACATAGAGATGCTGGCCTAGGGCGTGCTCTACCGTCATCAAGTCGATCCGTTCGTCACTGGTCCTGATCCTTGCAACACGCGTGGCGTGCGGCCTATCGCGTTGGCATGACGCTGACCAGCCCCCCGCAAAATCCGATTGTCAGCCCCGTGCCGCAGGCTGAGCCGTCACGTGACTGTCCGCTCTGCCCGCGTCTCGTCGCCTTCCGGCATGCGTGTCGCGCCGAACATCCCGACTGGTGGAACGGGCCGGTTTCCGCGTTCGGCGATCCGGCGGCGCGGATCGTGCTTGTCGGCCTTGCGCCGGGCAAGCACGGCGCCAACCGCACTGGCCGCCCCTTTACCGGCGATTATGCCGGGGACCTGTTGTTCGCGACGCTCGCCAAGTTCGGTCTCGCCCGTGGGACCTACGAGGCGCGGGTGGACGATGGGGTGGAGCTGGTCGACTGCGCGATTATCAACAGCGTCAAATGCCTGCCTCCGCAGAACAAGCCGCTTCCGACGGAAATACATAGTTGCCGCCAGTTCCTGCGGGCGGGACTGGATGCGATGCCCCGCGCGCGCGTCTTCGTGGCGCTCGGCCAGATTGCCCATCAATCGGCGGTGAAGGTGCTGGGGGGCAAGCTGCCCAAGGCGCGGTTCGGGCATCTCGCCGAGCATCGCATGCCGGATGGCCGCAGGCTGATCGATAGCTATCACTGCTCGCGCTACAATCAGAATACCGGACGGTTGACGGCGGAAATGTTCGAGGCGGTGTTTGCCCGGGCGGTGGCGCTGCGTGATGAAGGCGCTTGAGGCCCGGCCGACGCATTGGTGAATGCGGGGTGGGGCGATGGGGGCCGAATTTTCATACGGTCCTGTTGCGATTCATCGCGGCAGATCGTCTGTTCGCCGTGCTCAAGGCGGTCCTGACAGGCGCGGTTAAGGCGGCGAGCCCTTTTTGGATCTGGAACCGGACACACGAAAAAGGGAGACTATCCATGCGGACGTTCATCATCGCGGCGGCACTTGTAGGGCTGGCCATGCCAACCGCGCCGGCCCTGGCCGATCCGCCACGCTGGGCGCCAGCGCATGGCAAGCGCGCCAAGAGCAAGCACATGTACGATTCCCGCGGGCGCTATCTCGAGCCTCGGAGGCTCGGCCGTTCGGACCGTGTCTGGCGCGGCAATGACGGGCGTTATTATTGCAAGCGCGACAATGGCACGACCGGTCTCGTCATCGGCGCCGCCGCAGGCGGCCTGGCCGGCCATGAAATCGCCGGCAGTGGCGACAAGACCCTGGGTGCGATTATCGGTGCTGTCGGCGGCGGCCTGCTCGGCCGTGAGATCGACAAGGGCGACCTCAAGTGCCGGTGAAGCCGGGGCGCTGATGCATGGATTGGAGGAGGGGCCGAGCAGATCGGCCCCTCTTTGCGTTGGAGCCGTGTCGCTCAGCGCACGACATAGTCGTAATATGCCCCGTCCGGCGGGCCGCCGGCGGCGTCCTTGACGCCATCCAGAGCGCCCTCCGGCATGGTCGCGAATGAGTTGCTGTGATGCTCCTCGCTTGCCCATTTTTCGATGAGGATGAAGCGGTGCTCGTTGCCGAGATCGCGAAGGACCTCGACACCCTCGCAGCCGTCACGCGTGGCGACGAGCTTGGCGACTCCCGCTAACGCGGATTCCATTTCGGCGCTTTTCCCGTCGGCGGCGGGGATGATGTAGATGCGGGCAACGGTCATGCGTCTCTCTCCTGCGTGACAATCTCAGATATCGTGAACGAGGCGACCATAAAGCTCCGGCCGGCGATCGCGGAAGAAGCCCATGCCGGCGCGATGCGTGCGCGCGGCGGCGAGATCCAGCGTGGCCACGATTGCGCCGGATTGCCAATCTTCGACCTCGGCAACAAGATCGCCCCATTCATCGGTGATGAAGCTGTGGCCGTAGAATGTCTGCGGTCCTTGGCTGCCGGGAACATTCTCCGTGCCGATGCGGTTGGCGGCGACCACCGGCATGCAGTTGGAGACGGCGTGGCCTTGCATCGCCCGCCGCCACATGCGGCTGGTATCGAGCTCCGTATCGTAGGGTTCGGAGCCGATGGCGGTGGGGTAGAACAGCATATCCGCGCCCATCAGCGCCATCGCGCGGGCGCATTCGGGATACCATTGGTCCCAGCATATGCCCACGCCGATCGTGCCGTAGCGCGTCTTCCACACTTTGAAGCCGCTGTTGCCGGGTCGGAAATAATATTTTTCCTCATAGCCGGGGCCATCCGGGATGTGGCTTTTGCGATAGATCCCCATGATCTCGCCGGTGTCGCCGATCATGGCGAGCGAGTTGTAATGGTGCTGACCGTCTCGTTCGAAGAAGCTGGTGGGAATGTAGACGCCCTCCGCCTTGGCCAGGCGCTGCATGGCGAGCACGGCCGGATGCTCGTCGACCGGCCGGGCTCGGGCGAACAGCGCCTCATCCTCGACCGTGCAAAAATACGGGCTCTCGAACAGTTCAGGCGGCAGGATGATCTTGGCCCCGCGCGCGGACGCCATGCGCACCTGCTCCTCGACGAGCGCGATGTTGGACGCCTCATCATCCGAGAAAGCGAGTTGAAGCGCGGCGACGGTGATGTGGGTCATGGGCGGCTTTGGAACGAAAAGAGAAGCATGTGGCATCCTTTAATCGGATTTCTCGCGGCGGGCTATCCTTGGCGCGCGGTCAGGCGGGCCCGATCGATGGGTGCGGCTTCGGGTCGGACGAGCAGAGAGTGCCGGCTGAACGCACCATCGAAAAATCCGATCCCCGCCGCCTCCGCTCGTCTGCTTCGGCCGCTGCGGTTATGATGCCGCCGCCGGCAGATGCTGGCTCATGCAATGGAAACTCCCACCGCCACGCAACAGGGCATCGGCTGGCAATCCAATGATGGCGCGACCGGGAAAGAAAGGCGCCAGGGCATCGAGCGCCGCCTGATCGTTGGGGGCGCCATATTGCGGCACGACGACAGCGTTGTTGGCGATCGTGAAGTTCATATAGCTGGCCGGCGCGATGGCGCCATCGATTGTGAAGTGGCCGACCGACGGCATCGGCGCCACCTGCAAGCCGAATGACCGGGCGCGGGCGGCCGCATCCGCGAAGATGGCGGCGTTGGGATCATCCGCGGTGGTCGCTTGCGGAACCGCCAACAGGCCGGGAGCGACAAAGCGGGCAAGGTTATCGATGTGGCCATCGGTATGGTCGTTGGTCAGCCCGTCGCCTAGCCAAACCATGTCCGACAGGCCCAGTGCCCCGGCGAGCAGCGTTTCGATCTGCCGCCGATCCAGCGCTGGATTGCGATTGGGGTTGAGCAGGCACTGCTCGGTCGTCGCGAACAGGCCTGTCCCATCGGTATCGATCGCGCCGCCTTCGAGGATCATCGGAACCTGCCGGCAGGGCAGGCCGGTCGTCGCCGCCAGCCGCGCGCCGATATCCTCGTCCCCGGGCATCTCGAACTTGCCGCCCCAGCCGTTGAAAGAGAAATCGGCCAGCGCACGGCTGCCGTCCGCCGCCACGATGCCGATCGGTGCGGTGTCGCGTAGCCAGATGTCGCCGAACGGCATGTGAACGACCTCCACGGCCGCCCCGGCAAGCTGGCGGGCGAGGCCATGATCTTCCGGAGAGCGAGCGAGCAGCGTGACGGCCTGCCCATGCTCAGCCACCGCGTTGGCGAAAGCGGCCGCTTGCCGCTGCGCATCCCCCAATGCGACGGGCCATTCGCCGGGATCGCCCGGAAAGCCGATCCAGAGGCGCGCTTGGGGCGCCCATTCCGAAGGGGTGAGATGAGGCATGGCGGTGGTCTTTCGAAGATGAAGCGAGACTATTGGGCCTATATCGTTCCGGGCCAATAGGACCAGCCCGCAATGTGCCTCGGCGCGGTCTTGGTGCGCATCCCAAGGGCGTTTGGGGGGGGGCTTTGGCGCATCGGGCTGAGGCGCCGGCCGTCATCGGTCCCTTTTCAGTCCTGCTGTGTCATTTGGCCTGATCGCTCCCGCAACCTGACACGTCACTGCCCGCGAGGGTCAGCGGGGTTGCTTGAACGCTACGATCGTGACCGCCGGTCCGCCGCGTCGTCCCGCTTCAGGGACGAAGCGCGCCACGACCGTACCTTTTGCGAGAAGGTCGGCATAGGCCGCATATTGTTCGGGAAAGCGATCACGCTCGGCCCGGTAGCGCTCATATTGCGTCAAGATCGCGAAGTCGGTCGCGCATGAGGAGCGGCGCTCCGCGGCCACGGTGCCATAATCGATGTTCGAGCGTGCCTGGCGGGCGCCGTCGACCAGCGAATAGTCGATCTTTCCCCGCAAAGCCGCGAGCGCATCGACGCAGCCGGCGTCACCCAATGGAAAGAGGATCGTCCAGGGTTCGCCGACGATATCGAACGCGAAATGCTCGATCAGCACTGATTGCCCGGGCCGGATCTGCGCCTTGGCCCATTGGGCGGCAAGCTGGCGCGTATCATGGAGCCGCTCCACCGCGTCTGCTGTGGTGACCTGCAGCGGCAATGCCAGCGCGAGCAACGCGACGACCCCAGCCAGTCCCCGAGCAGCCGTCGGGCGCAGGAACCGTCCTGCTCCATCGTACAGCCATACCGCGCCGCGTCCGGCGAGGAGCGCTGCAAACAACAGCAGAGGAAGCCCCCAGCGTTCCCAGACCAGGTGCTGAGTGCTGATCAACAGAACGAACCCGATTGCTGGCGGCAGGAGCAGGGCCGCCGCCAGCCGCGAGCGGGCGAGAGCGATGGCGCCACCGGCAGCAAGCAAGACGCCGACCGGCCCGACCCCGTGAACGAACAGATTGCGCAGATACCAGAGAATGTTTTCGATCGGCGATCCGCCCGTCGCGCCCAGATGATAGGGGCGCATCTCGCCGGTCAGGTTGCGCACGACGGTGGGATAGTCGAGCAGCAAATAGGGGGACGCCAGGATCAGGAACAGCGGCGACAGCAAGCAGCACAAGGCAAGCTGGCCCACGATCTGGGGCCGTCCCTCGAGGGCACCGCTCCAGAGGCGATAGGCGGCGGCGCCGAACACGGCGAGGATGGACAGGGCGAAGGGCCACTTGGTGGCGACCGCCACGCCAATCCATAGAGCGGCCAGCACGTAATCGCGCGTTCGCCCGCGCTCGGCGATGTTCAGGGCGGACAACATGCAGAGCAGCATGAAGAAGCATGCCATCATGTCCGATCGGATGATCTGCGAATAGGTGATGTGAGCCGGGCTGACCGCCAGCAGCGCGATCGCGACCAGGCCCGCGCGCCAATCGAACAGGCGCTCGGCCAGGCGATAGGTCAGGAAGATCGTACCGATCGCGAACAGGCAGATGGCAATGCGCCCAGGCAGGATGACCCAGGTGGGATCGCCATAGATCACGTCACCGAAATGCTGGACGGAGGAGAACCATCCCGCCCCGTAGCCGGTGATAAAGACCGTGATGTCCACGAGCGCCAGCACATACATGGTGGTCGTCGCGGGGTGGCCGAACCAGCCGGGATCGAGCGTCAGTCCGCGCAGCATCTTCACCGCGCCGAGCTCGAACATCAGCTCGTCGGAATCATTGAGGGCGGGGAGGCCAAAATGAATGCTGTAAAGGCGCAGCAGAAAAGCGCCGATCAGGGCCGCTGCCAATAGCCAGCGCCAAGACGACACCCGGGTCTTCTTCGTCATGGTGGTCACACTGAGCCTATCGTGGTCAGCCTCCATCGGCGTCAGGCTTTCGCGATATTTCCAGACGCAGGTGCGTCAGGATGCGTTACCCACGGTAGCAGCGGCACATCGCGGCGGAATCTCCGGCGATTGGCCCAACCCTGCTGACGAATGTCGGTCCAGACGTCTCGAAGCGTCACAAAGGCCAGCGAGACAGCGACCAACTGGATCAAAAAGGGCCTGATGAACGGGCCGAGTTTGACATATGCAGTAATGATCGTCGTGCTGTGACGGAAATAAGTGTCGCGAACGACCGGAGTAACTTGGTCGATTGCAATGTCGATCGGCAGCGCAAGAATATAGCAAAGGATGATAGCCACTTTGCGTCCGGTACCACGCCATGGCTCCATCATCACCAGAAGCATGAACAACCCGGACGTATAGCCGCCGGCTTCCGAAGAGATTAGGGCTAGCATGACTGCCAAAGTGATTGCCCGATAGGTCGGAACCACTTCGGGCCGCAGCCATATTGCTGCTGCTGCAAGCAGGATGATTGCTTGTGTGCTTCCGAGCAGCATCGGGATCAAAACGGAGAGTATATCGACATTGCGCGATCCGATAATCGCGGAAATAGGATACACCTCGCTGTCGAGCAGCTTGTACAGTGGCTCGTAGGTCGTTGCAGACCACAAATCGAGAGGTGTGCCGCCGGGCAGATTCGCCCAGTTCCGCAAGTTGGCCATCAGCTCGAGCGGTGTTCCACGTCCCATCAGCCCATAGCTGAAAATGTAGACCAGGATTACCGACAGAATAGCACATTCCGACCACCGCCAACGCCGCGTGAGCAGGGGCGCAAGGACGGCACCGATCAGATAGACTTTGAAATTGACGGCAAGCCCGGCGAAGAGCCACTTCAGCTTGGCTGATCGAAGCAACGGCGTGAAACCAAGGATAAAGGCCGTAAACGCGGGCAGAATGAGGTTACCCCGTTCAAGTCCGTTCAGCATTGGCCAGCCCAGCGCAACACAGATCGTACGAGGGAGAGCTGTCGAGCGGTCGATTTTGCGGAGCAGCAGATAAGTCAGAACGATGTTGACGAAAAAAAAGCCCCAGATCCAAACGAAGGACAGCCAGTCGCATTCCCGTGCGGCCAACCCGAAGCTCGCATCAGCCCCTACGCCGCGTGGAGGATAGCAGACCCCGTTGGTCAGCGCGCGCAGGAAGGCAAAGGACAGCGGCGGATAGAGCGTCGTCCATGTGTCGTAACTGCCTTCATCATAGGCCCAGTACGCTGTGTTGAACCAATCGGCGAACAGGTCGTCTGGTTCATAAAAGAAGGTAAAAGGCAGGTAGTTATTATTAAATAGATAGACAACCGTAAATGCTATGGCAATCAATATTGTTGCAGCAAGGGGCCACTCGACAAATAAAATGGATCGGGAGCGCGTCATGCGGGATATTCTTTGAATACGAGCCGCTTCAAAACGAAATAATTCACGACCGAGACAAAAATAGTCGCGATCAACCCCGCTATGTAAGGGGAGGCAATGAATTGCGATGCCAAGGCAAGGGTCACGAGATTGAGAAGATAATTACCAGCATAAGAGAGGATGAAGCGAACTCGATGGCCGCTCTGTCCCGCAAAGGTATAGCGGCTATAGGTAAAATAATTAAATGTCACGCCCAGAATATGAGCGATGACCTGGGCAACATACATGTTGAGGCCGGCCCACAGCAGTAAAGCGAATAGCCCATAGCCAAATGCCATATTGATGAGCCCGGCCTGATAATAGCGAAATACCCTTTTCCATTCCGCTGGGGATTTCCAATCGAACATGGCGTCAATATCCTGCTGGGAAATTGACACGCTCACGTTCTAGCACCAGGGGCTGGTTTCGCGTCCGCTCGGATACCAGACCGACTTGCACGCCCAGCAGACCCAGAAAAAGGAAAAGCATCCCGAACTGCGCTTCCAGCATGGCGGCCAGCAGCCAAAGCTGCACCGATCGCCCGGTAAAGGCCGCGAAGACCGCCCCCATCATACATACCAGCGTCAACAAGCCGATGACGAATGCGACGTAGAGCGGAGCCCGCAGGAGATTTTTGGACGATCCCGCAAGCCCGTTCAGGGCGAAGTCCAGCAATGTGAAGAAATTGTTGTTCGATCGTCCCCCCGCACGGAGAGGGCGCTTGAACGGGATGGTCTCGATCGAGAAGCCGGTCTCGACCAGCAGCCCGCGGAAGAAGGGCTGTGGCTCGTTCAATGAGCGAATGGCTTCCACCACCCGGCGGTCATAGAGGCCGAAGCCGGTGGCATTGGGAATGATCGGATAATCGCCGAAGCGGCGCTGAAGCGCATAGGAGAGGTTGCGCATGAGGGTGAGCAGCGCCCCCGACTTCTCCGTCTCGCGAACGCCCAGGACGATATCCGTGCCCGCGCGCCAACGGCGGACGAACTCGGGGAGGAGTGCCGGCGAATCCTGGAAATCGGCGCACATCGAAATGACCGCCTGCCCCCCGGCTTGATAAATGCCGTGGGTGGGCGAGCGCATCTGGCCGAAATTGCGCGTGTTGACGATCAGCCGTACCCGCGGTTCGCGCGCGCACAGCGCTTTGATGATCTCGACGGTGCGGTCCTGCGATTCATTGTCGATGAAGATGATATCGAAGTTCTCGCACACAGGCTCGAGCTGCTCGATGACTGCCGCGGCGATCGCCTCGGCATTATCCTCTTCATTGCGACACGCAATGACGACCGATACTTCAGGGCGCGCCTGCGGATGTCCGGCGCCGGAGACGGGCGCCGTCATGCAACTTCAGGCCCAATCCGGGCGCCGACCGGCGGGCGCAGCCGATAGAACTCGATCGCCCCCCACAGCAGCGCGATCCCGGCCAGTCCCGCAACGGCCGGCCACCAGAACTGCCGCTCCGTGTCGATGAAGGGAGGCTCAAGAACGCGAACATTCGCCGACGAGGTCAGGTTCTCGACTGCGGTCCCTTCCAGAAAGCGAAGATAACCATCGTACAGCGTACGTTGGATGTAGAGGTCGCGTTCCAGCTTAAACAGCGTGCTGGACTGCGCGACGGTGCGGCCGACCGTCCCGTCTTCATTCGATTGCGTTTGCTTCACCTCTTCCAGCTGATGTTGCAGCGCAGCGACTGCCGTTTTCATCTGGAGGACGATCATATTATCTTCGGTATAGAGTTGCCGCGCCGAGGTGAGCTCGATCTCCTTGGCCTTGATAGCGCTTTCCAGCATCAAGATCCGCTCTGTAACCGTGGAGGCGACGAACTCCGGTGTCGGTGTCCGTGTCTGCAAGCGGAAATTGTCGTAAGCTTCCTGCGCCTTGGCGAGGTCCGCCTGGGCTTCGGCCACAAGCTTCTCCAGGACATCGCGCTTGTATGCGGTCTGCGAGAGGCTGATCTGCGACAGGCGCTCACGGGTCGCCTTGGCGTAGCTTCCGACGATTTCGAGCGCCAGCGCCCCATCGCGATATTGCATATCCGTCTGGATGATGCCGCCACGCAGCGAGCGGGTCGTTACCTTATTGTCCAGCCAGCGGTGCAACTCGAGGCGGCTCTTGCCGAGCCGCTTTTCGAGATGCGTCTCGTCGATGACGATATTGCGGACCTGGTAGCTGTGGGCCACGCGCAGCGCGACCTCCACAGCCGCCTGGTTGCCGAAGACGCTGTTGAGTGCGCCAAGCTGGCCCAGCGCGCCGCTAAGGCCGAGGCTTGTCGGGTCGGTTGGAGTCAATGTCACGGCCGCACGCTGGCGCTGCGGAAACACGGCAAGCACCGCGAACAGGGCGATGAGCGTGCCGAACACGAGCGCCCGTGTGCGAAAGCGCGCCATCCAGCCGAAGCTGACGATGGTGCCGACCAAGCTGCGCGCCGGCGTCACTTCGTCACCGCCACGACGGTTGCGGCGCTCAAGCCAATCTGGAACAGCGTTTGCGTGATGTCCTTGAACTTGGACCAGAAGGAGTTGCCTTGCGTCCGCACGGGCACGAAGACGACGTCACCCGGGAGAACCCGCGCGTTGAGAGCCCCGCGCTTGCGCGACAGAACCTCGCCATTTGCCCGGACCACAATCACGCTTCCCCGATCGGCGGCGCGAAGCGTGCCGCCTGCCCGCTCGATATAGTCCTTGACCCGCAGCGCATTGCCGCCGTCGTTCACGAGGAAGGACGCAGGCCGATAGACCGCACCAAACACGCCAACTGTCGTGGGCGCGGGCGGAACATAGATGGCGTCGTTATTCTCCATGAGGATGTTGCCCGAAATGCTGGTCGCATTGGGCGTGAGCTGGAGCACGACACGCCCGTCCGGTTCTGCTTCGCGCAGACGATCGAGAACGGCGCGTGCGCCGGCAAGCTGGCTGGCGCGTTCGGCCTCGCTGATCGACGAGTTTGCCGTAAGCGGGGCCGCCGCCAGGGACAGCTCGAGCTGGCGCAGGGCTTCGCGGAAGCTGTCCTGCTGCTGGATCTTGACGGACTGCCGCGTGAAACGCGTGCCGAAGGGATAGGCTCTCGTCGTCAGGCCACCGGCGCGGGAAATGATCTCGCTCGCCGGCGTGCCGGGGGAAACATAATAAATGCCAGGACGATTGACCTCGCCTTCGACGCGGACCAGCACGGACTGCCGGTCGATGGGCATCGACAAGGTTCCGGTGGACAGCATCTGGATGATGTCGCCGCCCTTGATCGTACGACTGCCCGCCTGTGCGAAGTCGATCTCCTTGGGCCCCGGAATTTCTTCTCCGGCCGTCCGGTAAAGGATCACGCGCGAGCGGTCGGCGAGCGTATTGGGTCCGCCGGCGGCGGCCAGCATGTCGGCAACGCTCTCGCCGGGCAGTGCCTCGAAAATCGCTTCCTCATTCACGCTGCCGATCACGGCAACCTGCTCACCGGCTGGCGGGATGAAGAGGACGTCCTCATTCTGCAACTGGACATCGTTCACACGATGACCGCCCCGCATCAGCTGGTAGAGGTCGAAATCGGCGATTTGCTGCCCGTTGCGATACAGCTTGATGGTGCGCCAGCTGCCGCCTGAGGCCGGGCCGCCAGCCTGGAAGACCGCGTTGGCGAGCGTGGACAAGCTGTTCACGGTGAAGGCGCCCGGGTTGTTGGCAAGGCCGGTTACATAGACGCGAATGCCGCGGAGCTGCTTGATGTCCACCGACACCGTGAAGTTGCGGAACTGCTGGCCCACGGCGCGGGAGATGGTGTCACGCAGGTCGGCATGACGCACGCCCGCGACCATGACGGGGCCAACGCCCGTGAGAAAAATCCTGCCGTTGTTGTCGACCTGGCGCTCCACGCTGCCGTCCATCGACCCGGCCAGTGAGATCAAGATCGTATCGCCGGGCTGGACGATATAGTCGGGCGGCACCGTGGCCGTGGCCGGTGCGGCGAAATCGCGCTCGGAAGGCAGGATCAACTGCGCGCCAAAGCGCGGAAGTTTCCGGCCGAGGATGCGCTCCATATATTGCTCGAACTCACCTGGTGCCGGAGGCTGGCGGATGAGAACGCCGCTCGCATCGTCTCCCCCGCGCGCGCGGAGCAACTGATCGGTCGCGATGACTGTGGGGCTGGATGCGTTCAGCGTATACGGTCGCAGGAGCTGCTGCCCGGTAAAGGGATTTTCGGTAAGAGAAGGCCGGGCGTCGCCTCCTTCGCCGGCGCTATCGTTGCTTGATGACCGCTGATAGGGATCCACCGGCGAGCCCGACGGGATATTGTTCCTCGACTGCGCGAAGCCGGGCATGGCGCTGCCCATGCTCAACACGCAGACGACGAAGGCTCCGCTTCGCATGAGCTGATTTCCGGTGACTCTCTTCAAGATTCTGCCCTTTACATGTATTCTATAGGACTGACGGTATTAACCGTGCGTCGAATGATTGGTCTGCCGATTGGCCGCAGCTAGCATCTGGATGTCTTTGCCGCTAGCGTCATGGACAAGTCGGTTCCGACTTCTTTCGCCAGCCAGCTTGCCGTCTCCATAATCTGCCCCTCCAGAGGCAGATGCGAGAGACCGAACCGGTGCAAGAGCGCCTGCCAGCCGGCATTGTCGCCAACGTAGCGATTTTCTCCATCCTGCGTCAGTGCCGCGCGCACCACATCACCGCCGAGAAGGTGGGCGACGGTGCCGGCCACCTCGCCTAGTTCGAGCGGTTGCCCGCCCGTTTCAAAATGCAGCACCGTCTCGCCACGTTCTTCGATCAGTGCGGTCAGGATGAACGAAAGGAGTTCGCGGACCGCGACGTAGGATCGGAGTACCGGCAGCGGTGCGCGCACCTCGATGGAGCGGCCCGCGAGCGCATCCAGAATGAAGCTCGCCAGCGCATAGGTCTCATATTTGTTGATCCACGGACCGGAGAGGCTGTAAATCCGGCCAACGAGCAGGCGGCGCACCGCAGGACTTGCCGTCGCCCACCGGGCAAACAGCTCTTCATCGTCACGTTTCAGCCGCCCATAAAGCCGCAGGTCGTCAGCCGCGGCTGGATCATCGGCAAAGGCGGCTGCGCCAGAAGACGCGACGAACAAGCGATCGACACCGATCCGGTCGAGCGCGTCGTGCACGGTGCGCGACAGGGCGCGGTTGGCTGCCTCATAGTGCGCCGGATCCATGCCGGCCACCTTGTCCTTGGTCAGGAAAGCCAGGTGCAGCAACAGGGTAGGGCGGGCATCGAGGTCCGACAGCCGTTCGAGGGCGCGTTGCGGAACAGCCGCGTCGGCGCCCATGGCTATTTCGCCATCGGCCGACCCGAAGCAGAAGACCCGTTGGGCGAAACGATCTGGCCCCAACGCCTCACGGAGCAGGTCGATCGCGGTGCGGCCGATCCAGCCCCGCGCGCCAACGATGACGATGCGACGCTCATCGGCGAGCACCAAGCGCCGAGCCGGATCCGCAAGGCGTGCGTTGCTCCGATCGAGATCCGTCTCGTCGTTCATATGGGCATCAACGTCGGACTTCGGCTTCAGCCAGATAGTCGATTTCCGGACTCATGCGGTCGATCGGATTCGATTCCATCGAACCGGACGCCGTAATCCGACTGCTGATCTTGGGGAAATAGGTCTGTTCGGGATCGATAGGAACCACAAAGGCCTGGACGCCGGGCGCATTGAGCCGTGCCAGGAAATCCGGGTTTTCCGTGAAATCCAGCGGCAAGCGCATGACAGGCACATCCCACGCGGCGAAGAGCTTTTCCCATTTGGGCAGGCCCAGGCCCGAGCGCGTGTCACAGCCCAGATATTTGCCGCCGAAGTAATTGCGCTGCGTCATCCGGATCGACGCGTGGCCCTGATCGTCGAAAATAAAGATCTTCAGGTTGAGATTATTGATCGCCGCGGTGCCCAACTCCTGCATATTCTGGGCAAAACCGCCATCGCCTTCGATCAGAAATGTCCGACGTGGCGCGCCCGCAATGGCCGCGCCGATCGCTCCAGACAGGCCATAGCCCATCGATGCGAGGGACTTGTTCGTCAGGAGGCGCTGGCCGAGTTTCTGCCGATAGAGCTGCATCGACAGGGTGAAGGCGCTGCCGCTGGAACAGGGGATGATGAGATCATCCGGCGTCGTGAGCGTTTCGAGGCGCACGATGAAATCATAAGGCGACAGATAGCCTTCGCCGGTATTGTTCACCGCTTCGACGCGCGGAACCCGATCAATGATGGAACGTGCCCGAGCCAGCCAATCATCCTTGCGGGGAAGATCGTGCTCGACAAGGCGTTGCAGGAAGTCATTGGCATCCGCACACAGGCCCAGATCGACCCGGGGATGGCCTTTATTCAGTTCGCGCGCGTCGATCTCAACCTGAACGATCTGCGCTTCACGGCCGAATTCCTGCCAGTTGAAGCCCGTCTGTTGCAACCCCAGCCGGGTGCCGAGAGCGATGATGAGGTCTGACTTCTGTATGACGATGTTGGATGCGCGTTGGCCCCATGTGTTGGGCCGGCCCAAATAGTTGGATGCCTCGCCATCCACGCGATCGGCGCCATTATACGTGGTCATCAGCGGCAGTTGCAGGGCATCGATGCGATCATGCAGCCGCGCCATCACCGCGCGATCGATACCGCCACCGATGAGGACAACCGGTCGCTTGGCTTCCCGATACATGGCGACAACGCGCTCGACTTGGCGCTCGCTCGCCCGATCCAGCACCGGCGGATGGATGGCCGGCAGGTCCTGCGCTTCCACGGAAGCGGCCTGGACGTCCAGCGGCATCTCCAGAAAAACCGGGCCCTTGCGCGGTGTCCAACTCTGCTCGATCAGCGACAGGAAGCTCGGCGCGTCGATAGGCGCTTCAAAGCGATAGGCCAGCTTGGTCGTGCTCTCGACGAGCGCAACGCCATCAACCTCCTGAATGCCGCGCGAGCGCAACTGGTTACGGGCGAGATCAGCCGTCTTGACCTGGCCACCGATGACGAGCAACTCGCGGCTTTCGAGCCACGCGCCGCTGATGGCGGTCACAATGTTCGTCAGGCCTGGCCCTGCCGTGACCAGTGCCAAAGCGCGGCGGGGGGCGGCGACCTCGTTGAAATACTCAGCCGCAATGCCCGCCGCGACCTCATGCACAACGGGCACGCCGACCAGATACCGATCGAGGCTTTCGGTGAGGTGCATGATATTGCCCCCCCCGACATAAAAATAATGCGTGTAACCTGCCGCTTGGAGCCATGCTCCAATCTGGTCGCTATATTTCATGAACCCGGATTCCGTTCGGCGATATTCAGCAGCGAGGAGATGATGGTGAATATCTGGTTGGGCGAAAGACTGCCCGGCGTGCAGCGGTCATAGCCCCAATCTGCATGGAGAGGCAGGTGGATCTGTCCCACAAAAGGCTCGAGGTGACTGTTCATGTCGTCAACGTAGACGATGAGGAACTTGCCCCGGTCCAGCCACCGCTGCTCCTTTGCAACCATCATCTTGGAGCCGAGTTTGCGAATATCCTCCTGACCGAAGACGGTGAGGTTGTCGACGCCATGAAAGCTCATGGTTTGGCGGATCGATTCAATGTTCCGCGTCGACAGGATGGCAAATCGGTCTGGGTACTGCAGCAGGAGCGGCTTCAGCAGGAAGAAGAAGTCATAAGGAGGCATGACCTTCGGCCAGTCCGAAGCCTGCATGATCTCCTTGCGCGCCTCGAAAAAGTCACGCGAGAATCTCCAGTCGACCTCGTCGGGCTGGAGCCCGGCAATCGCCGCGGCCGGGAGGCCGTGGGTCCGACTATACAGCCGGTTATAATGCCAGGCATCCGTTACCGAACTGCGGAAGGCGAGGAATTCCTCATAGCTGATATCATCCCGATATTCGGGCCGGCCCTCCGTCGCCTTGTTGGCGACGGTATAGGCCTCGAACGCGCTGTTGAATAACACGCCGTCGAAATCGAGAACGAATTTGACTTCCATTATAGGCGGGCCTCGATCTGCTCGATACGAGCAGAAGCCGCGTTCACGATCGCCCCGTGATCGGCGAGCTGCATGTCGAGCAGCGCCTTTTCCGTGGCAAAACATGCCTCCAGCGCACCGGGTTCCAGGAACTGGGCGACGGGAACGACGCATTTGCGGGTTTCGACACAGGCGAGCATGCCACGCAGCTCGTCATCGCGTTCCAGCAGGGTCTTGGTCCCGCTGTTCACGGCGCCGCCCATTGTGACCTTCAGGCCGCGCTTCTGAGCGGCGCGGGCGACGGTCTTGACCATGTCCACGGTTTCGGGACTGTCGACGCCGGTGCCCCCATAGCTGGCGGTCAGGTCGGTCCGGCCGATTGTTACCTCGCCCAGCTTCTCGCCCGCATCGAGAATTGCGTCGATGCGGCGAACGGCATCGATGGTCTCGATGGTCACGCCGATGTGATCGAAGGCGCCATCGGGCAGCATGGCCATGTATTTGCGCATGGCAAAGGCGCTCTCGATCATCGGCGCGACAATGCTGCGCACGCCGATCGACATCAGGAAGCGCATGTCCGCCTTGGCCTCACATCCGCCGATCTTGACGAGATAGGGCAGGCCGTTTCGCGCGGCAAAGACCGACTCCGCCGCGATGCGGTCGCGCGAAAGGCCCTCCGCTTCGAACTCGCCTTTCAGCGAAACCATTCTTGAAAGATCCATCACGCTCTCACTGTCCGTCTGATTGTCTGTGTTTGCCGATAGCCGGCACTAGCCGTTCTTGTTGGCCAAAAAGTTCCCGAGCATCTCGGCCATGTAGGTCAGATGATCCTCTGTCAGGCCAGGAAAGACGCCGAGCCAGAAGGTGTTGGTGGTCACCAGATCCGCATTGGCCAGATCCCCTACGACGCGATAGTTGCGTCCCTTCATGTAGGGCTGCCGCAGCAGGTTCCCGCCGAACAACAGCCGGGTGCCGATATTCTGCCGGTTCAAATACTGGACCAGATCTTCGCGGTTGATGCCGCTCTCGGGGCGCAGGGTGATCGGATAACCGAACCATGACGGCTCGCTATTGGGCGTGGCCTTGGGGAGGATCAGCACGTCCTCGAAAGGGGTCAGCAATTCGGTCAGCCGCACGAAGTTGCGCTGCCGCGCCGCGATAAAGCCATCCAGATGATCGAGCTGCGCCAAGCCAACGGCGGCCTGCATATCCGTAATCTTCAGATTATAACCCGCATGACCATAGGTATATTTATGGTCATAGCCCATCGGCAGCGAGCCCAGCTTGCGTGCAAAGCGCTTGCCGCAGGTGTTGTCCATGCCCGGCGCGCACCAGCAATCGCGCCCCCAGTCGCGCATGGACTCGATGACGCGCTTGAGGCGCGGCTTGTCCGTGAAGACCGCGCCGCCTTCGCCCATGGTGATGTGATGAGCCGGATAGAAGCTGAGGGTGCCGATGTGGCCGAAGGTGCCGACGCCCTTGCCATCATAGGTCGCGCCCAGCGCGTCACAGCAATCCTCGATCACCCACAGATTATGCTTCTCTGCGACCCGCATGACTTCGCCGAGGTCGAAGGGGTTGCCGAGCGTATGGGCGACCATGATCGCGCGGGTGCGATCGGAAACGGCCGCCCCGATCATCTCGGGCATGATGTTGTAGGTCGGAATGTCGACATCGACGAAGACCGGCGTCAGGCCATATTGGAGCGCCGGGTTGACGGTGGTCGGGAAGCCAGTGGCGACGGTGATCACTTCATCGCCAGCCTTCAGGGCGTCGCCGCGAAAATAATGCGACGTCAGTGTCGATAGCGCCAGCAGGTTGGCCGACGAACCCGAATTGGTCGTGAGCGCGTGGGCGACCCCCAGTCGCTGCGCGAGGCGCGCCTCGAACGCTTCGTTGAACCGCCCCGTCGTCAGCCAGAAATCGAGCGACGAATCCACGAGGTTGCGCATGTCGCTGCCGTCATAGACCTTGCCGGAAACGGGCACCGGACTCTGACCGGGCACGAAAGGCTTGGGCGCGTGGAAACGGCGCGCATATTCGCTCGTCAGATCGAGAATGAGCGCGCGAAGCTGCGCTTCATCGCAATCGTCGGCGAGGGGGGCCGTATTCGGATGGACCTGGCTAACGGTCATGAGATCAGTTCCTTGGTAGCGCCATTCAGGCGTGAGCGGTAATCATCGAGTTGCGACAGGCTGATCGCGAGCGCGTCGCCGTCCTGCTCGACGCAACGGTGCCATTCCACGATCGTATCGAGCGCTTCGCCCAGGCCAAGCACGGGCCGCCAGCCGAGTTCGCTGCGAACTTTCGAGCAATCGAGCCGGAGTAGCTTTGCCTCGTGCGGCTGTGGTCCGGACGCGTTGACCCAGCCCGGCTTGCCCCACGCGCTGGTCAGGCGATCCGCGATCCAGCTTACCGGGCGCATGTCATCATCAGCGGGGCCAAAGTTCCATCCCGATGCAACACTGGTCTCACCCTTGGCGAGATGCTGTGCGATCAGCAGATAGCCCCCCAGAGCTTCCAGCACATGTTGCCAGGGCCGCACCGAAGCGGGCGATCGGATTTCGGGCGCTTCGCCCCGGATCATCGCGCGAATGATATCGGGTACCAGCCGGTCGAGCGCCCAGTCGCCTCCGCCGATGACATTCCCTGCGCGGACCGATGCGAGCAGCGGCCCCTCGCTGAAATAGCTGCGCCGATAGGCCGCGACGACCAGTTCGGCTGCGCCCTTGCTGCTGCTATAGGGATCGTAGCCACCCATCGGATCGGTCTCGCGATAGGGCCAGACCCATTCCCTGTTTTCGTAGCATTTGTCGCTCGTGACGCACACGATCGCCTTGAGGTCCGGCGCCTGTCGGCAGGCGTCGAGCACATGCACGGTCCCCTGCACGTTGGTCGCATAGGTCTCGACCGGACATTCATAAGAGAGGCGGACGAGCGGCTGGGCGGCGAGGTGGAACAGCACCTCCGGGCGCGCCTGCGCAACCACCTCGCGCACCGTATCCAGATCGCGAATGTCGCCTTCCACATGGTGGACCAGATTGGCAATGCGCGCTTGCTGGAACAGGCTCGGTTCGTCGGCAGCCAAGGCGAGGCCGGTCACTTCGGCCCCCATCTGCGCGAGCCAAAGCGCCAGCCAACTTCCCTTGAACCCTGTATGGCCAGTGACGAGGACACGCCGGCCTCGCCAGAAATCCTCTTCTACCATGACTTCCAAGGAGCACCTTCCTGCCACAGTTTTTCGAGATAAAGCTTGTCGCGTAACGTGTCCATTGGCTGCCAGAAGCCTTCATGCCGAAAGGCGACCAGTTCACCGGCGCTAGCCAGGCGCTCCAGCGGCTCGCGCTCCCAGACCGTCTCCGGCCCGTCGATCAGATCGACAACCGATGGAGACAGCACGAAGAAGCCGCCATTGATCAAGCCGCCATCACCTGCCGGCTTCTCCTTGAAGCTGCGAACCAGGTCGCCTTCAAACTCAAGCGCGCCGAAGCGGCCCGGAGGAGAAACGGCGGTAATCGTTGCCTGCCGACCGTGAGACCGATGGAAGTCCAGTTGTGCCGAAATATCGACGTTGGCTACGCCATCGCCGTAAGTAAAACAGAAAAATTCTTCATCGGCTATGTAAGGGGCGACCTTCTTCAACCGTCCACCCGTCATCGTGTCGCTGCCCGTTTCGACCAGCGTGATGCGCCAGGGCTCGCTCCAGTTTTGATGGATCTCCAGCTCATTTTTGCCGATGTCGATCGTGACGTCGACTGTGTGAAGAAAATAGTTGTGGAAATACTCTTTAATCAAATAACCTTTGTATCCCAAGCATATCACAAAGTCCCTTACGCCATGGCGCGAGTATATTTTCATGATATGCCAAATGATTGGCATTCCACCAACTTCTACCATTGGCTTCGGTCGAACGGACGTCTCTTCGCCAAGGCGCGTTCCTAACCCGCCTGCAAGAATGACAGCCTTTACCATTAGCCTCCCCGAAATATGAATTAATAGCTAGCGCCTGTGGGCGAGACAGACGGTCATGTCAATAATCGGAAAACCGAAAAAATAGGTTTAAAAACAATCGTTGAGCGCACGCGTTTCTGCCGGGCGCAGGGCGTATGCATCTGAATTTGAATGCAATGATGGACCGGCCCTCCGTGCGCACAAAGACCCCATTGTATTTGCGGCCGTCGCGCAACGGTCCTCTGATCCATGCTTCTGACCACGACGTGGGAAGAACGCCAAATCTCCCGGCCGAGCCTGTTTGATCGACGGGCCGGACGATCTCGCGCCTCCCAAAGGGGCAGCGACGCCGCGACGCCGAGGGGCGCAGCCAGCCATCACACCCCCTCCGCTGCGGGCAGCGCGAAGTCGATGTACGAAAAGATGAGGAACAATCGTCATCTGACCTTGGTGCTCCGCTACGTAGTTACGGGCTAATCATGCAAGGAACTGGTATCAAGAGGTTTTTCAGCAACGAAATTTCGCCGTAGCTCGTGCACGACTTGTCCCTTCTGCGCGCGAAAAGTTAGCTTTTCGTCAAGCTGGCGGAAAAGTGCTTCCGTCTTACCGAGATGTCGTGGCGCGGCTCGCGTCGCGAATCGCGCGAAACTCGGTTCCCGGGTACCAATTCGGCCACAGCGTGCTGTCTGCCAGCTCGCGGCCTATCCGGTAGTAGATTTGCAGATCCTGGATGGCGCCGGCCCAGTTCCATTTCGGATCAAACTCGTCTTGGGGCTTGTGATAGCGGCGTTCCGTATAGTCCTCTGCCGCCGCCTTGCCGGCCGCGAGACCCCCGTTGACCAGATCGTCGCCGCTCGCGGCGTAGATCATCGGCACGCCGAACTTCGCAAAGTTGAAATGGTCGGAGCGATAGTAGCTGCCTTTTTCCGGTGTCGGTTCGGGCGTGACGATGCGCCCCTGGTCTTTGGCCGCGCGTGCCAGAAACGCCTCCAGCTCGGATTTTCCCCCGCCGACCAAAGTGATGTCACGGGTTGCGCCATTGAGGTTGGGGGCGTCGATGTTCAGCCCACCGGCGGTCTGGGCGAGAGGGTAGATTGGTTGTTCCGCATAATGCTGGGAGCCGAGCAGGCCGCTTTCCTCCGCCGTGACGGCGAGGAAGACCAGGCTGCGCTGTGCCGGCCCGGCCTTGGCATGCGCTTGGGCGAGTGCGACCAGATCGGCGACGCCCGCCGCATTGTCCACCGCGCCGTTGCAGATGTCGTCGCCGTCTACCGGCTCGCAGCGGCCGAGATGATCCCAATGCGCGGTGTAGAGGACATATTCGTCCGGCCGCGTCTTGCCCGGTAAAATGCCGACGACGTTGCGCGACGCTTGCCGGCGGATCTTGTTGTCGATCGCCAGGCTGGCGGTGAGGCCGAGCGGCACGGCCTTGAAGCCGGGACGCTTGGCCGCCTCGGCAAGCTGGGTGAAGTCCTTGCCCGATGCGGCGAATATCGCCTTGGCGACGTCCAGTGTGACCCAGCCGATTGCGCTGGACTGGTCCATGTGGCCACCGGGCAGATCGAGGTCGAGCTGCGGTCCGGTCCACGAGGAGACGACGACGCCCCACGGATAGGCGGCCGGAAAGGTGTCGTGCACGATGAGCGCGCCGGCCGCGCCCTGACGTGCCGCTTCCTCATATTTGTAAGTCCAGCGGCCATAATAGGTCATCGCCCGGCCTCCGAACGGCCCGTCGAGCCCTTCCATTTCGTAATCGGGGTCGTTGACGAGGATGACGACGGTTTTGCCCTTCACGTCCAGCCCGGCATAATCGTTCCAGCCTTTTTCGGGCGCGTTGATGCCGTAGCCGACGAAAACCATTTCGCTGTTGCGCAATTCGCTGTGCGCCGTGACCTGCTTGGTCACCGCGACGAAATCGGTCTTGTAGGTGAAGCGCAGCGGCGTCTTGCCGCCGTCGATGGTCAAGGCCATGTCCGGCGACGCGGTCAGTTCGACCAACGGCACGTCCTGCGTCCAGCTTCCGTGGTTACCGGGTTTGAGCCCGGCATGCTTCATTTGCTCGATGAGATAGGCGACGGTTTTGTCTTCCCCCGCTGTCGTCGGCGCGCGGCCCTCGAACGCGTCCGAGGCCAGTGTGCGCGTGACTGTCTTGAGCGTAGCAAGCGAGAACTCGGGCACTTTCGCCGGAGGCGGCAGGTGCAGGGCGGGAGGCGGCGCGGCGGCGGGAGCCGAAGCCAGGGCGCTGGCGGGCGGTATGGCTTTGTCCGCACAGGCGCCCAGAAGGAGGATGAGCGGCAGGACATAGCGAGGGGCAGCGCGCATGCAGGTGACTCCGTGGGCGTCAATGCACGGCAACATGCCATTCCGATGAGTGCGGTCAAGCGCGCGGGAGACACCGGCTGCATTGCCGCGCGCGGATTGGCGAGGGCGAGGGGCGCGCCCGAGCCGGGATTATGACCGGTGCGGCAAAGCCAGCGCTGCGCTCATGCGCTGGCCGGGCGATCATGGACGGCTCCAGTTCCCGTTGTGCTGGGAGCAAAGGCGCGGCCGGGCTCCCGCGCGCTATCCGATGGATTTGAGGTAGGCAATCACGGCTGCCCGCTTGGTGTCGTCCGGGATGCCCGCGAACGTCATCTTGGTGCCGGGGACGACCTGCTGCGGGCCCTTGAGGTAGCGATCCAGTGTTGCTTCGTCCCAGGTAAGGCCGGAATTTTTCATGGCGGGGCTGAAGTCATAGCCCGGGACCTCCGCAGCCTTGGTCCCGAACACGCCAGCCAGCGAGGGGCCGATGCCGTTCTTGCCGGCCTCCGGCGAATGGCAGCTCTGGCATTGCGCGAAGGCGGGCGGCGGCGTGTCGGCGGCCGGTGCGGTCGCTGGCGCCGGGGAGGCCGCTGCATTGTGGGCGGACGGCGTTGTGGCGTTGTCGATCGCTGCGGTCGCCGCCACGGACGGAGCGGTATCCTGCTGCGGTTGTTTTTGACCGCCACATGCCGTGAGTGTGGCGGCAAGCGCGATCATGCACGCGGTTTGGATCGGTTTTGCGATAGCCATGGGTGTCTGTCCTTGTCACATGATGGGGTGCGGATCGACGCGGGCCGCGCGGGTAGCCGCAGCTCGGCGGGCGCGTCCCGGTGGGTTTCGGCCGCGGGACCGGTCGCTGCGCGCGGCGATTTTTTACCCGTACGGCGCAGATCTTCCTGTGCCGACCGGGCCGGCGCGGGGACCGAGGCGGTGCAGCAAAACATTGTATCGGCGCCATTGGGCGCTGTCCGTCTGGCGCAAGATCGCGCAGGCCCGGCCGGCTAGCCGACAGGCCGCGTCAACCTCGCCGGCTTCCGCCAGCGCCCGCAGCCCATCCAGCAGGATGGCGCACAGGGCCGCCGCCGTATCGGGCGCGGCTTCCTTTCCATCGCTATCGGTCACGCTGCCTTCTCTGGTTCGTCGGCCCTCGCCGCAGCCTGTATCCGTGGCGCCGACTTGGCCGCGCCACGGACGGTAAGTGCTGGTCAGGCGGCTTTGGCGCGCTTGCCAATCTCGACGCGCCAGACCGTCGGCCCGGACTCCACATAAGTCCACGAGAACTGGCCGGGATATTCTGCGTCGAGCTGGTAATAGAGCGGCTTGGGGTCGTGGTCATTGACCAGAATGAAGGCTGCGCCGGGCTCGAGCGCGTTGACGAGTTCGAAGATCTTGGCGTGGCGCTGCGCCGGCACGAGGCTGCGGACGTCAACAACGGCGGTCTGGGTGGATACGTCCCCCATGGTCATTCTCCTTGGTTCGAAATGCGTTTTCCGGTTCGAGCATCTCGTCTCGGCGTCCACGGCGCGCGGGGCGATGACAGCGGCAAAGGTCTCGCTCAATAAAGATATATTGTCAATATATGTTTTTTATCCGGGAAGAGATGCGCCTAACCTGCATTTTCATTTAATATAAATGGTGATCGAAGGCGTGAACGGCCCACGAATCGCGCTTCATCTTTGCGGCACGGGGCGAAGCGGTTGATTGCCCCCGCCGCCTGATGCAGGGTGGGGTGAAGGGGGCGGCCGGTGCCGATGATCAGCTTCGCCCATGTCAGCAAGCGCTATGACGGCCGGCCGGTGCTGGACGACGTCACGCTCACTATCCCGCCCGGCGCGTTCGTGGCGCTGGTCGGTGCGTCCGGCGCGGGCAAGACCACCCTGCTCAAGGCGATCAATCGGCTGACCGCCATCGACAGCGGGACGATTACGGTCGATGGCGACAATATTGCGAGCCTGCCGCTGGTCGGCCTGCGCCGCCGGATCGGCTATGTGTTCCAGGGCGTCGGCCTGTTCCCGCATATGAGCGTGGCGGACAATGTCTGGCTGGCGCCGCGCCTCGCCGGCCAGTCCGCCACCGGGCGGGATGCGCGCGTGGCCGAACTGCTCGCCATGGTTTCGCTGCCGGCCAATCTGGCGGCGCGTTACCCCCGGCAGTTGTCGGGCGGGCAGGCGCAGCGCGTCGGTTTCGCCCGCGCGCTCGCCGCCGGCCCCAAGATCATGCTGATGGACGAGCCATTTGGCGCCCTCGATCCGGTGACGCGCGCCGAGCTGGGCACGGCCTATCGCGCCCTGCACGAGCGGATAGGCCTCACCAGCCTGCTGGTCACGCACGACATGGCGGAGGCGCTGATCCTCGCCGATCGCGTCATCGTGCTCGGCGAGGGGCGCGTCCTTGCGGACAGGACACCGAGCGCGCTCATGCAGGCGCGAGCCGATCCGGCTATCCGCGCGATGATCGACGCAGCGCTGATGTCTGCCGCCCGGCTCGATGCACTGGCGCGGGGCGATTGATGGGCGGCAGCGTCGCCTGGGGGGAATTGGCGCGGCTGGCGCAGGCGCATCTGTTCCTCAGCGGGTGCGCGGTGCTCGCGGCGATCCTGATCGGCCTGCCGGTCGCGATCCTCGCCGCGCGGAACCGGCGGGTGCGTGCGCCGATCCTTGGCGTCATCAGCCTGCTCCAGACCATACCGGGGCTGGCGCTGCTGGCCTTGTTCTACCCCCTGCTGCTGTTCTTCGCCCGTGCGAGCGGCTGGCCGATCCCGGCGCTCGGCTTCCTCCCCGCACTACTGGCACTGGCGGTCTATGCGCTGCTCCCGATCGTGCGCAACGGCGTTGCGGCGATCCGGGGCATCGACCCGGCGCTGATCGAGGCGGCGGATGGCCTCGGCATGACCGGCGGGCAGAAGCTCCGCCTCGTCGAGTTGCCGCTCGGCGCGCCGGTGATCCTCGCGGGCATCCGCACCGCCGCCGTGTGGACCATCGGCACCGCGACGCTGGCGACGACCATCGGCCAACCGAGCCTTGGCGATCTCATTTTTTCCGGGCTCCAGACAGAGGACTGGCGGCGCGTCCTCATCGGCTGCCTCGCGGCGGCGGCGCTGGCGATCCTCGTCGATGCGATGCTGGCGCTCATCGAGTCCGGCCTTGCGAGGCGTTCTCGTACCCGTCTCGGCGCTGGTCTCGCGATCCTGCTTGGCGCGCTCGGCCTCACGCTGGCGCCCATTCCCGGCGCGACCGCGAGCGGCCGGCTGGTCGTCATCGGCGCCAAGAATTTCTCCGAGCAATATATCCTCGCGCAGCTCATCGAGGACCGGCTGCGCGCGGCTGGCTACCGCACCGAGCGGCGCGACAATCTGGGCTCGGCCATTGCCTATCGCGCTCTCGCGGCCGGGGATATCGGCGTCTATGTCGATTATGCCGGCACGTTGTGGACCAACGTGCTGCGCCGCACGGATTCGCCGCCCGCCGACGCCCTGCTTCAGACGCTCGGCAAGGTGCTCGCCCGGCGGGACGGGGTGCGCGTGCTCGGCCCGCTGGGGTTCGAGAATGCCTATGCCTTCGCCATGCGGCGCGAGCGGGCGCGGGCGCTCGGTATCGCGACGCTGGCCGATCTCTCCCGCGAGGCCCCCCGGCTGCGGCTGGGCACCGACCTTGAGTTCCTCAACAGGCCGGAGTGGCAGGCAGTGGAAGCGCGCTACGATCCCGCCTTCCGCACGATGCGGCCCTACAGCCCCACCTTCATGTATCGCGCACTGGCGGACGGCTCGGTCGATGTGATCTCGGCCTTTTCCTCGGACGGGCGCATCGCGGCGATGGACCTCGTAGCGCTCGAAGACCCGCTCGGCGCGCTCCCGCGCTACGATGCGCTGCTGCTGCTCACCCGCGCGGCCGCCGCCGATCCGCGGTTGGTCGCGGCGCTGCGTCCGCTGGTCGGGGCGATCCCCATCGATCGGATGCGCGCGGCCAACTGGATGGTCGATCGCGATCGGGACAAACGCTCTCCCGCGCAGGCCGCGCGCTGGCTGGCGGCAGGATTGGACGCAACATCGGTTACCGCAGCCGACCAAGCGCCGCGGTAACCAAATGCGCATTCACGCGTATTGGATGACGGGTGCTCCCGGATGGGGCCCGGTTCGAAGCGAGGGAGGCTAGAACCTTGATTGTTTCAACCCATGCGCTGCGGCCGCCGGCCGGGCCGGTTCCCGAAGCGATGGCACAGCGTTACGAGCAGGTCCGCGCGCTCAGCGTCGCGCTCGCCGCGCCGCTCTCGGACGCCGACGCCACGGCGCAATCCATGCCTGATGCCTCGCCTGCCAAGTGGCATCTGGCGCATACGACATGGTTCTTCGAGACCTTCGTGCTGCGCGATCATCTCCCCGGATACCGTCTGTTTGACGAGCGCTGGCCGTTCCTGTTCAACAGCTATTACGAGGCGGAGGGCGCTCGCCACGCCCGCCCCCAGCGCGGCCTGCTGACGCGGCCGACGCTGGCGCAGGTGCTGGCCTACCGCGCCGCCGTCGACGAGGCACTGCTCGGCACGCTGCCGATGCTAGCCGAGCGGTGCGGCGCGCTGATCGATCTGGGTCTGCACCACGAGCAGCAGCATCAGGAGCTGCTGCTGACGGACATCAAGCACCTGTTCTCCTGCAATCCGCTCGGCCCCGCCTTGTGGCCACCAGCCATTGAAGCATCGGAGCCGCAGCCGGAGCAGCCGATGCGTTGGCATGAGGGGCCGGTCGGTCTGGTGGAGATGGGCGCGGGGCAGGATGGCTTCGCGTTCGATAACGAGCAGCCGGTCCACCGCCATGTCCTCACGCCGCATGCGTTGGCGGAGCGGCCCGTCACCAACGGCGAGTGGACCCGCTTCATCGCCGATGGCGGCTATGCCACCGCCTCGCTCTGGCTCTCGGATGGCTGGGCGTGGGTGAAGAGCGGAGGGGCAGAAGCCGATGAGGTCTCCCATCCGCTCTACTGGCGCCGGAGCGAGCATGGCTGGGAGCAGTTCACGCTTTCTGGCTGGCGGCCGGTCGATCCCGCCGCGCCGGTCTCTCATATCAGCTTCTACGAAGCGGATGCCTTTGCGGCATGGGCCGGGGCTCGCCTGCCGACCGAGCAGGAATGGGAAGCCGCCGCCCGCACTGCCGATCCGCTGGCCGGCGTCCAGCTTGATGGCGCCGGTCCGGTCGCCCCGCGCGCCGCCGGCGGGCCGGGCGATGGCCTCGCCTCCCTGTTCGGCAATGTCTGGGAGTGGACCGGCTCGGCCTATCGTCCCTATCCGGGGTTCCGCAGCGCGCCGGGGGCGGTGGGCGAATATAACGGCAAGTTCATGAGCGGTCAGTTCGTCCTCAAGGGCGGAAGCTGCGCCACGCCACGCGGCCATGCACGCGCGACCTACCGCAATTTTTTCTACCCCCACCAACGCTGGCAGTTCACCGGCCTGCGCCTTGCGAAGGATCTCTGACATGGCCGTGCATGCCGACCTCAAGCTGGTCCGCCACGGCGAGGACGGTGTCGATCTCGCCTTCCGCGCCGATGTGCTGCGCGGCCTCGCCGAGCCGCAAAAGGCCATCCCCGCGCGCTGGCTTTACGATCCGGCAGGATCCGAGCTGTTCGACCGGATCACCGATCTTCCCGAATATTACCCCACGCGCACCGAGACCGCGCTCCTCGAGTGCTGTGGTCCCGCCATCGCCGCGGCGGTGGGGCCGGGGCGGGTGGTGGTCGAGTTCGGCTCCGGCAGTTCGGTCAAGACGCCGTTGCTGCTGCGCGAGGTGCAGCCGGCCGCCTATGTGCCGATCGATATCTCGGCGGCGTTTCTTCACCAGGCCAGCGCGGCGCTGGCGGCCCGCTTTTCGGACCTGCCGATCCTGCCGGTCGAGGCGGATTTCATGAAGCCCGTCCGCCTCCCGGACCTGGTCGCGGGACAGGCAATGCTCGGCTTCTTTCCAGGCTCGACGATCGGCAACATGGTGCCGCGCACGGCGGTCGACCTGCTGCGCTCGATGCGAGAGACGCTGGGCGAGGGCGCGCGGCTCGTCATCGGCATCGATCGGATGAAGGACGTTGCTCGCCTGCAGGCGGCCTATGACGACCGGCAAGGGGTGACCGCGCGGTTCAACCTCAACCTGCTGGACCGGATCAACCGCGAGTTGGGTGGGGACATCCCGGTTGCCCGCTTCCGCCACGTCGCGCGCTGGAATCCGCTGTGGAGTCGCATTGAAATGCATCTGCAAGTCATGGCGGATGTCCAGTTCACGGTTGCCGACACGTCCTTCGCCATGCGCGAGGGTGAGACAATCCACACCGAGAACAGCCACAAATACACGCCCGGGCAGGCGCGCTTTCTGCTGCAAGCCGGCGGCTGGACCCCCGCAACCCAATGGACCGACCCGCAGGACGATTTCCTCATCCTGCTGGCCGACGCGTCGGAATACCGTTCGGCGCCTTGATTGGATCGAGATGGCTGGAGCGGTCATGCGTCACGGCTCCTTGGGTAGAGCCGGTTCCCCTCATGCCTCCCGAGCCTACGCGTGAGTGCGTCCGGCGGAGCTAGCTAGCGGCAGAGCTTTCGCTCGATTCAGCCAACACCGGGCGCCGGGGCCCTCACGCCACTTCCTCATGCGCCACCAGAAACTTGGCAATGGCGTCGATGGGGTGCCCGGTCATGGTCTTGGCGATCTCGGTGACCAAGCGGGCGGTAACCGCGCGGTGATAGTGCCGGCGCAGTTCGCCCAATGTGCGGGGCGGGGCGATGACGATCAGCCGGGTGAGTGCGTTGCGCAGCGCCAACGCATTGAGATAAGCGGCCGCGTCCCGTGCGAAATCGTCTTCCGCTTGTTGATGATAGTCCGCTTCGCCAGCCGAAGCCTGGCCCGGTGAACCGACGGAGGGGCGTTGGCCGCGTGCATCGCTTTTCTGCGCGCGGTCGGCTGGGTTGGGTTGTTCCAGCCCGTAATCGACGGCCAACGACGGATCGTCGCTGGTGCCCTGGTTGCGCAGCAGCAGCATCTTGCGTCCGTCGGCAACGAGGATGAGGCAGTCGTGTGGCAGGCGCATCGCTTCGCTCCCTTCCCGGTCCGCTGTCCTGCCTAACGCCCCGCCGGGCGTGCTGGTTCCACGGCCCCGGGGGCACCGTGTGCGGCCTACGCGAGACGTGCCGAGCGTGCTGTTCTCTCCTGACGTCCCCACCGCGTCAGCCGCACGATCGAATGCCCCCCCGCCGCCTGTCGTGCTTTTCTTTCGGTTCATAACAGGGGCTGCTGCGTCCGTGCCTGCAATAGTATCAAAATGGGCCTGCGCGGGACTCGCTCACGGCATTTCGATCGTGCCTGGCCCCACGCCGACCTACACATCTTCGGGCGCGTGTAGGGAATGGCGGGGACAGGGAAGGGCGGGCGATGCGCACCTTGCGGGGCCGATGCCGGCTGCGCAACATCAGGAGCCCGAGCCATGCTTTACAACTTCCCAGATAAGGCAATCGATTTCGATCCATATGGTCAGCCGGTGTTCGAAGAGGGATGCTGCTTCCTTCCCGCCAAGCTCGGCCGCGCCGACGTTCGCGCCGGCATCACCCACGATGCGCTGATGTTGGTCTGGGGCAAGGCCCGGGACGACGAGCCGCCCCGGTTCATTGACGCCTTCGATCCAGCGCTGGAGCGGGTACGGGCTATCATACAGCAAAAGTTCGAGCGCGCGGGGCTAGACGGGCGCGGCCGTATCGTTGTGACCGACCGGGATCTGGTTGAGCAGGTTGCCTGAGGTTCGTCGCGCGGCCTCTCCGTCTGCCGCATCGCACGGAACATTCCGGCCAACGGTCCGTTCACCAGGGGTAGTCAGCCTTCGGCACGGATGTGAGGCCATGTTCTTTCGTACTCTCGACGCATCGCTCTCCCATATCGCCGTGCTGGGCAATGCATTGCCCCGACGCTGCGGTCTGGCCACGTATACCAGCCACAGCGTGGCGGCGTTACGCGAGGCGTTCCCGGCGCTGAAGGTCGACCATTACGCCATGGATGATGGCCAAGGCATCACTTACGGGCGTGATGTTGCCATGACCATCCCCATGGATGACGTCTCCGCTTATGTACGAGCAGCGGCCGCCATCCGGCGCTCAGGCGCCCAATTGCTCTGGGTCCACCACGAATTTGGCATTTTCGGCGGTCCCGCCGGTCAGCATCTGCTCGCGCTGCTGGAGCATATCGACGTGCCGGTGGTGGTGACGCTGCATACCCTTCTGTCCCACCCGGACGCCGATCAAGCGCGGGTGATGCAGGGGCTCGTCGCCGCGTCCGACCGATTGATCGTGATGGCGCAGGAGGCTGCCCGGATGCTGGCCCATCTCTACCAGGTGGATCCCCGGATCGTCCGGGTCATCCCCCACGGTGCGCCGGACCGGCCGTTGCGCGATCCGGCGCAGTTCAAGGCGAAGTTGGGATTGGCCGAAGGGCCGGTCGTGCTCACCTTTGGCTTGCTTTCACCCGGCAAGGGCATCGAGACGGCTATTCAGGCGCTGCCCGCGGTCGTCGCGCGCCAACCCCATCTGCGCTATCTCATCGTTGGCGCCACGCACCCCACGCTGGTGCGCGATCAGGGCGAGGCCTATCGCCAGAGCCTGGTCGCGCTCGCCGCGCGCCTGGGGATGGAACAGCATGTCCGGTTCGTCGATCGCTTCCTGGAGGACGACGAACTGCTCGACTATCTGCAGGCGGCTGACATTTATCTCACCCCCTATGCGGGTGAGGAGCAGATCACCTCGGGCACGCTGGCTTATGCGCTCGCGCTGGGCCGGCCGATCGTTTCCACCCCTTATGTGCATGCACGGGAAGCGCTGGCCAACGGGATCGGCACCTTGGTGCCGTTTGGTGATGCCGCAGCGATGTCGGCGGCGCTGATCGATCGGTTGAGCGATCCTCAACGCCTTGCCGCACAGGCGCGGCAGATCTGGCGCGCGGCGCATCCCACCATCTGGACGAAAAATGCGAGGGCAGTCATGGACGTGATGGACGATGCAAAGACGAGCCGGCCGGTCGCGTTGCCGGAGCTGCGCAAGCCGGAAGAGTTGTTTCACGTAAGGCTCGACGGGATTGCGGCAGTGACCGATGACGTCGGTATCATCCAGCACGGCATCCACGGCGTGCCAGACCGGCGCCACGGCTATTGCATTGATGACAACGCACGGGCGCTCAAGCTGCTGTGCGAGACGCGGACCGGCGATCCAGCCGCCCGGCTGCACCTTGCCCGCATCTATGCAGCGTTCCTGGAGCACGCCTGGAACGAGGAGGCCGGCCGCTTCCGTAACTTCATGGGGTTTGACCGGCGCTGGATGGAGGAGGCGGGATCGGAGGACTCCAACGGCCGCACGCTTTGGGCGCTCGGGCAGGCAATGCACGCGTCGCCACACGATTTCCTCCGCCGCTGGGCGACCGGCTTGTTCAAGCGAGCCTTGCCGATGGCGGGGCAGTTTCGCTCGCCGCGCGCCATGGCGTTCGCCATGCTCGGCATCGCGGGCGCACTGGAGGTCGAACCGGGCAACGCAGAGGGCCGGCTCTTGCTGCGCCGTTCAGCTGAAGCCTTCTCGCGTTTGCTGGACCAGGTGCAGCGGCCCGCCTGGGCCTGGTTCGAGACTGTTCTTGCCTACGACAATGCCCGCCTGCCGCAGGCGATGATCGAAGCCGGGCGAGTGCTCGATGATGAGGCGGTGGTCGCTACAGGCCTTGTGACATTGCGTTGGTTACTGGGGCAACAGAAGGCACCAGGGGGCCATTTCCGTCCCGTGGGGACTGAAAGCTTCGGCAGGCCGTTCGCGCCCCCTGCCGCCTTCGACCAGCAACCGCTGGAAGCGGCCGCAACGATCGACGCCTGCCTCTCTGCCTTCCGTGCCGATGGCGACGATCGCTGGGTGGAGGCAGCAAGCCGGGCGTTCACCTGGTTTGAGGGCGACAATGATCTTGGCCTGCCCTTGACGAGCGAGGACGGCGCCTTCTGCTACGATGGGCTGACGCCGCATGGGGTGAACCTGAATTTGGGTGCGGAATCGATCCTCGCCATGCAGATGGCAAGGCAGGCGATGGCAGAACTGAACCGCGAGCAGGACGGCACGCCGAAGCTCTCGGTTGTGCAATAGCTCGCCACAATCTTGACTGGAAAAAAGATGCTTCGCCACGAACTGCAGGTGCAGCCTGACGAGAATGTGGACGGGAAAACTTTGCCGATATTTCGCCGCCTCGATCAGCGCCTCACCGCGGATCCGTCGCGCGTCGTTGTCCGCCCGTTCCAGCTTTCCTGGCATGCCTCTGGCATCGCCTCCAGCCGGGGGGCCAAGCTGGTCAGCGACATACTGGCGATGGAAAAGGAGGCGGTGGACCATGCGCTCGCGGCTGTGCTGGGCGATTTCGAGCAGCGACATTGGCAGATCCGCCGCGTATTCGAGATGCGGTTCGATCAGGTGGCGGGCGATTTGCAGATCGACCGCGCGCTTTTGAGCCCCGCGCAGCGGCAGCTCATTGGCGCCTATTTCAGCCACGAATATAGCTTCCAGGCGGCAGCACTGATGAACCCGTCCATCGTGCCGCATCCCGACCAGAGCCATCTTGGGGATGGCTTGGTGCGTTTCATCATGTCGCTGCGCGCGGTGGGGGAGGGGCATATCAGCTCCATCGCCTTCCGCGATGGGATCGTGGGCCCCGACGGCCGCTTCGAGCTTTCGCCTGAGCCGCGCATCGCCACCGCCGCGGTCGTCCAGCCGCGCAGGCGCGCCCGTGAGGACGATGCCGTCGTCGTCGAGCGGGATCGGGACAGTACCCTGTCCGGGACGGTGCTCTTTCCGGTGACACCCGCCCAGGCGAACGGGTTGGAGGACTTGCGCCTGACCCGGTTCGTCCATGAAACAGGCGAGGCGGAGTGGATCGGCACCTACACGGCGTACAGCGGCCGGGCGATCCGCTCCGAATTGCTGCGCACGCGCGATTTCCGGTCCTTTTCGCTGGTGCCGATGACAGGGACGGCTGCCGTGGACAAGGGCATGGCGCTGTTCCCCCGCAAGATCGGCGGACGTTACCGGATGGTTGGCCGGCAAGACGGCAAGAATCTCTATTTGCTCCAGTCCAATCGGCTCTCGGATTGGTCGGGGGGCGAGCGGCTGCTCGAACCGCGCTATCCGTGGGAGTTTGTCCAGATCGGCAATTGCGGTCCGCCGATCGAACTGGACGAAGGCTGGCTGCTCCTCACGCATGGCGTGGGGCCGATGCGTAAATATGCGCTGGGCGCAGTGCTGCTCGATAGGGACGACCCGTCCCGGGTGCTGGCGCGTACGCCCGAACCGCTCCTGGCGGCGGCAGACCATGAGCGCGAGGGCTATGTGCCCAATGTCGTCTATACCTGTGGCGCGCTTCGGCTGGGGCACGTGCTGTTCCTGCCCTATGGCCTGGCGGACAGTTCGGTTGCCTTCGCCCTCGCGGATATCAGCGATATTCTGGGTCGCATGGAATAGCAGGCTCGTGTGCCACGTGAAATGATATTGACTAAGTCAATTTCATCCTTCATCCGTAAGCCGTAGCGACCATCCGTTGCAGGCATGGAGGGAGAGTGGAATGCTGGCCCTCTATCATTTCGGGCCGATCGCCAACTCCCTCACGCCGCTTCTCTACCTCATCGAGAAGGGCTTGGAGTTTGACGATCGCTTCCTGAGCAGCCGGCGCTGGGAGCATCATGCGCTGTCGTTCATGGCCATCAACCCGGAAGGCAAGGTGCCTGTCCTGGTCCACGACGAGCATGTCGTGAAGGAGTCGACAGTCATCAACGAGTATCTGGAGGATGTCTTTTCAGACGCTCCGCTGCGCCCCGTCGATGCGTGGGGCCGCGCGCAGGTACGAATCTGGACCAAGTTCGTGGACGAATATCTCTGCCCCGCGCTGACCGTCATCGGCGCCAACAAGGCCACGTCCTTCGCGAGCCGGATCGACAAGGCGGAGATGCAAGCTCTTCTCCAGCGTATGCCGGACCCTGACATCCGCGAGAAATGGCGGATCGTCTCCAGCGGCGGATATACGCCCCGACAGCTTGAGGAGGCGCGGACCCGGCTGCGCCGCGCGGTCGCGCACATTGAAGCGCATCTGGCCAGTCATGATGACTGGATCGTGGGCGACGCCTATTCGCTGGCGGACATCAAGATGTTCTCGATGATCCCCGGTGTCGAACGGGTGGCGCCCGATCTGTGCAACGCTTCGGTCTCCCCCGGTGTCCACCTCTGGCTGCGACGGATGGAGGCCCGTCCGGCGGTCAAGAACATGCTCGCGCGGGTCTATCAGACCTGAGGTGTCGATCCGGGCGGCCGTGACCCGGCGATGGCGCGCTCTGGAAACCGATTGACATGTGACGGCGGCCGCACTCTTGCAGAAGCGGCCGATGACGCGGAGCGGGTGTTTCTGAGACAGGAAGCGCCCCGTGCGTCGCGTTCAATGCGCGGTTGACCGAGCCATCCCGAGCGAGCCGGTTGCCTTGATCCAGGCAGATTTCGGAAAATTTCTCTGGTCCGCCCTTGACGGGCCCGTTGGAAAGCTTTGCATTCCTTCGAGGATTATCGGCCGCTCGGGTGCGATGTGCGCGCTGGCGGGCCGCGTGTCCTGCCGGGCGGTGCTGGGCCCGGCCGGTTCCCTCGGGATGGGGCCACACATGAAAAAATAGCCCGATCAGAGACGAGTTCGGAGGCGGGGATGACGAACGGGGGGAGGGCGGCGGACATCGCCGCAGGGGAAAGCGCGGCCGCGGTGCAGAACGGTGGTTTCCCACCTGCGCGGCAGGGCTGGTATGCCGTTTCGATCCTGGCGGTAACGACCAGCTTCGCCCTGCTCGACCAGGGGATCATCGGCCTGCTGATCCAACAGATAAAACGGGATTTCAAGCTGACCGATACCGAGGCCGGCCTGCTGCTCGGCCCCGCGTTCGTGATCTTCTACGCGTTCCTCGGTCTGCCGCTATCGCGCTTCGTTGATCGGTCAAGGCGCACGGTCATCATCTCGATCGGCATCTTCGTGTGGAGCATCGCCACGGCGATTTGTGGCCTGGCGTCCAACTTCATTCACCTGTTTCTCGCCCGCATCATGGTTGGCGCGGGGGAGTCGATCAACGGGCCGGCGAGCTACTCCATCATCTCGGACTATTTTCCGCGTGACCGGCTGCCCCGGGCGATCGCCACCATGCAGATCGGATCGGTCGCGGGCGGTGGTCTCTCGATGTTGATCGGCGGCGCAATGATCTGGATCATCGCCACCGTTGGCAGCCCGGATCTGCCGCTGGTCGGTGTGCTGCGGCCGTGGCAGGTGGTGTTCATTGCGGTCGGCCTGCCCGGGGTCCTCGTCTCGCTGCTGATGCTGACGGTGAAAGAGCCGCCGCGCCACGGCCTGCCGATGGGCCGGCCCAAGGTCGGCTTCTGGCAAGCCATGGGCTATCTCGGCGCCCATTTCGCCATTTTCGGCCCGATGTTCATCGGGCTGACGCTGGGCTCGCTGGACAGCGGCGGCCGTGCCTGGGGCGCGGCCTTTTTCGAGCGCACCTATGGCTGGTCGCCGGCGCAATATGGCCTGACCACCGGCATAGTGCACATGGGTCTGATGTTGGTTGGCCTCTATGCCGGCACGAAGCTGGTCGAGAGCATGTTCAAGCGCGGGCATGAGGACGCGCCGATGCGGGTGGTCATCTATTGTCGGCTGGCTGCCTTGCCCGCCGCCATAGCCATGCCGCTAATGCCGGACCCGTGGCTGGCGCTGGCCTGCTCCGGTGTGGGGATGCTGACGCTGGGGATGAGCGGTCCGTCGCTCAACGCCGTGCTCCAGATCGTCACGCCCAACCAGATACGCGGGCAGGTGACGGCGCTCTATCTGTTCATCTACTTCGTCGTAGGCTCGGGGCTGTCGCCGCTCGTAACCGGCATGGTGACGGATCATGTCTTCACCTCCCCGGATGACCTGCGCTGGTCGATCCTGCTCCTCCATGTCATCTTCCTGCCGGCCGCGCTGATTGTCACCTGCCTTGGCTGGAAGCCCTATCGGGAGGAGGTCCGCCGCCTGAACCGCGACGACCCGCAGACCATAGGGTGAGGAAGCGTGGAACCTTGCACCTCAGGTCCGCGCGCTGACGTCTCAGCCCCTTCCACCTGAACGATGGTTGGTTCCTCCGCATCAATGGCGTCCTCTCCTGCCGCCTGTTTCCGGGAGGGGCGACAACGCGGCGCGTTCCCCCTATAAGGCGCTCCCTCGCCGATCATACGTGTCGTTTGACCATCAAAATATGTTCGGGCGATCCTGCGGAGGGAAAGCATCCTTGAAACAGTCCGGGACAATGCCGAACAGTGATATGGACAATGGAGGAACGCCCGCGTCGCCGATGCGTGGCGTATTCACCTTCCGCATCATCAGCCTGCTCGACCTGTTGCGCCGCAGCGGCACGCTGGCGCACCGGCGAACTTTCGACCTCTCCGGCATCGAGTGGCGGATCATGTCGCAGGTCGGCGATCACGCGCCGCTTTCACTCAACGAGCTGGCGGACCTGCTCAACCTTGATCGGGGGCAGGTCAGCCGCGCGGTCAAGGCCATGAAGGAGCGCGGTCTGTTGAGCAGCCGTCGTCGCCCCGGCGGGCCGGCGATCGACATCACCTTGTCGGACGAAGGGAAGGCGCTGCACGTGCGGATGGTTGCGCTTGCCATTGAGCGCAACAATTTCCTCGTCGGTGACATCCCGGACGACGAGCTTGCTCTTGCGTCCGATGTGTTGGACCGGCTGAAGGTGAAGGCGCAGATCCTGCTCGATCGGGAACGAGCGATCGGCGTGGCCACTTGCTACGACGAAGGGTGAGCGGGCTGTAGGGCGCTGGTCCACCGGTTGCACGGGCTCCTGCCCATTCACCGGGGACGCATCCTGAAAAGAGGACATGTTGCAGACACGGTAGAAACGCAGGCGGGGTGCACTCGCGGCGCACCCCTGACCGGTCCGGCACATGGCCGCCATTCAGGACGAGGCGATCTCCTGTCCGCAGCGGCGGCGGATGGTTACTGCCGCCGCTCAGCGTCAGAAATCATATTGCAACGACAGGCCGACCTCGCGCGGGCGGCCGCGCACTTCGGTCAATGCGCTCCTCGGCGGTGCCGCCGGGCCCACACCCGCGCCGGAATCCCAATAACCACCGCCGAACCGCTGGGCAAAGACGGCATAAGTATTGTCCAGCAGGTTGTTCGCGAACGCGGTGATCGTCACCGGCAGCTTGGCCAGCGCGAACTGGATACGCGCGTTGACGAGCCCATAAGCCGGCAGCGTATAGGCGGAATCCGTTCCCTCCGTCGGGTGGGTCGCCTGGTTCCCGATATAGGCATAATTGAGGTTCAGCGTCGCCTTTCCGAATGCCCGCTCCATCGTGTAGGTCGCGCCGACGTTGAAGCTGGGCGAGGGGGCGTCGGGATAAAGGTGCACGGTGCCGGCCGGCGGGTTCTTGAGCGTCGGGTCGGTAATGCCGCCGCTCGCGTCCAGGGTGAAGTTGTGCGCGAGCGCGAGTTGGGCATCCAACTCGATCCCTTTTATGCGTACATCTCCTTGATTTTGAACGAGAATAAGGAATCCGACCGGGCATTGCGCACCACCCGGCGCGATGCTGGCCAAGGCCCCCGTGCCGCACGTCACCTGGGTCGCGGCCTGCCGGTTGGTATAATCCATGATGAAGGCCGTCGGATTGAGCCGCAACCTGCGGTCGAACAGGCTCATACGAAGGCCTATTTCATAGTTCACAACCTTCTCGTTCGGGATCGGCTTGATGCCGGCGCTCTGGGCAGGACCGGTCGCGTTGTTCGCCGTCGTCCAGCTCACGATCGTATAGCTGTAATTACCCGCCTTATACGCCTTCGAGATGGTGCCATAGGCCATGACATCGTCGGTGAGATGATAGTCGATGGTCCCCCGGTAATCGAGCGCCGTGAAGGTGTCTCCGGCGTTGACGGTGGTTGATGTTGTTCCCGGTGCAGGGGTGAAGTCGGTCGCCGGAAAGCGGGTTTGGCGATAGTCCTTCTTGTCCCACGCCCGCCGCACGCCGCCGGTGATGTTCAGCCGATCGGTGGCGTGAAGTGTTGCGCTGAGGAACAGGCCATAGGAATCGGAGCGCTGCTCCGTGAACGTGTCGGCAATCCGGAACAGGCCGCCATCGGCGTTGGGCGGCGTTCCGGGATTGGCGGGATAGACGCTCGTGCCCCGCCGTGTAACGGTATGATTAGGCGCGAAAGACTTCTCGTGGAAGTAGTTCGCACCGGTCACAACATCCAGCGCGTCGCCGAACAGCGCCGCGTTGAGCTGCAGCTCCTGATAAAAAACGTCCGAGGAGACGTTCTCGCCCCGCCGCTCCGTCCCGAGACCCTGATAATCCGAGACGCCGGTGTGCCTGAGTTGCGAGTAGCCGGATACGGAACTCACACTCACGGTGTCGCTGAGGTCGATCCCGAGGTTGAGGTCGGCCTGCCAATAATCGCTGTTCACATGCTGGTTGCAGGCCACGTCATAATCTGGATTGAAATCGTCCATCAAGCAGATGTCGGTGGCGGTGAAGGCATTCTTGACGATGCGCGGGTCGTTGTAGGCGGCAAGCGGCGCCTGGCCGGCGGCCTTGAATGAATCATTGATCCAGTCGCCATAATTGCCCTGAATGTAGCCCTCGATGCCCGGACGCATGTCGAACTCGGTCATCACGTTCGGCGTGCCGTTCGCTTTCGAGTTGCTGTAGAGGAAGCCCAGCGTGGCATAAAAGCCGGAACCGCCCTCATAGCGGGCCTGGAGGCGGCCGATCACGTCGCGCTGGGCACCGAGCATCGTGCTCCCCCGCCGGACATACCCATCCTGGTCGAGATAGGCGCCCTGCGCGCGGATCGCGAACCCCTCGGCCAGTGGCAGATTGACCATGCCGATCAGATCGTGCCGTTCCATGTTGCCGATCGTGCCGCGGATATAGCCCTCGACCTGGTCGGTCGGCTGCTTGCTGAAGATCCGGATAGCGCCGCCGGTGGAGTTGCGGCCGAACAGCGTGCCTTGCGGACCGCGCAGGACTTCGATGCGGTCTATATCGAGGACGCGCAGCACCGCGCCGCTGGTGCGCGGCATGTAGATACCGTCGATGTAGAGACCGACGCCGCGCTCTCCCGTGGTGCCGCCGCCGCCGCCGATGCCGCGAATGACGAAGTTCGCCGAATTGTTGCCGCCACCGCGCGAAGGCGTGATGCTCAGGTTCGGCGTGAATGTGGACAGATCTTGCAGATCCTCGATGCCCTTGGCGGCTACGGCCTCCGGCGTGACCGCGACAATCGACAACGGTGTATCTTGCAAGTTCGTCGCGCGCCGCTCCGCGGTCACAACGATGTCGGTTATGCCGTCGTCCTCGCGCGAACCATCCGCACTTTGGGCATAGGCGGTGGTGCCATGCAGGCAGAGCAATGTAGCGGTAGTGGCGAGGGCGATCGCCCTCAGCGTGCCGACGCCAGGCGCCGGCAGATATAGCTGTCCGATCAAGATTCTCTCCCCCTTCTTCTCTTCGGCTTTTGCCTCAGAGGGCCGTGATCAGCGCCGCGGCAGGGGAATCGCTACCAGACATTATTGACAGAATCAAACGAATGATTGATTTCTCAATTTCCTGATTCGATGTAGCTCCTTCGCTGGGAGGGAGCGCTTTTTTCCGATTTCGGGGTGGGGGAGGAAGCCATGAAGGCCGCACGTCGACCGGTGCAGCGTGTGAACGGGCGCATGATGGGGCGGCTGTGTCTTGCGGCGCTATGCGCGGCATTTGCTTTCTCCACGGTGCAGGCACAAACCCGCGACCGGGACCGCAGGCTGACCGCCGAGGAGCTTGATCAGCTCCAGCACAAGCATCCGGGCCTTCCCGGTGCACTCGACCCGGCCAACCTCGCCAAGCCGCGACCCAAAGCGCCGTTCGACATGACAGGCACCTGGTTCGTGGACCTGAGCGAGGGCTTCAACAAGTTCATGTTTGGCCCGCCTTATCCGGAGTTCTACGCGGAGGGACAGAAAGCGCTGACCGAAGGGGCAGCAGCACGGGCGCGCGGCGAAAATTATCGCGACAGCATCGGCCAATGCTATCCGGCTGGCATGCCGATGATCATGACGCGGGTCTGGCCGATCATGTTCGTCCAGCTACCGACCGTCGTCTATATGGTCGCCGGCTTCACCAACAGTTTCCGCGCCATCTATCTCGACGGGCGCACCCATACCGATCCCGATATCTACGTGCCGACTTACAATGGCGAGTCCATCGGTAAGTGGGAGGGCGACACGCTGGTCGTGACCAGCAAGGGGTTCGAGACAGACCATCACTGGATCGACGTTGGCCTGCCGATCAGCGAGGACTTCCAGATCGTCGAGCGGATCAGGATGATCAACAGCGGGAACACGCTGGAGATCGAATATATCATGACCGATCCCAAAATGTGGAAGGGTGAGTGGCGCAACACCAAGCGCTGGGATCGCGTGCTGGAAAGCGACATTGGTGAAGTGGAATGCACCGAGGCACGCAACGCCAATCTGCCCGGCACTGACCGAGGGCAGGAAGCGCTCGATGAAACCGACAAGCAGCAAAAATGACAGAGGAGCGGAGGGGAATGTATTGGAAGGTCATGCTGCGCGGTGGCGCTGCCCTGGCGACCGGGCTCATCGCGGTGTCCGTCGGTGCTCATCATAGCTTCGCGATGTTCGACCAGGCCAAGACGGTGACGTTGAAGGGGGCGGTGGCCGAGTTCCAATGGACCAACCCTCATGCCTGGATCGAGCTGGACGTTCCCAATGCGCGGGGCGCTACGGAGCGCTGGGGCGTAGAGTTGAATAGCCCGAACAACCTTACCCGGCAGGGCTGGCGGCGCTCTACCCTGAAGGCTGGCGATAGGGTGACGATCACCATCAATCCGCTGCGTAATGGTAAGAAGGGCGGGCTGTTCAACACCATCATCCTGCCGGACGGCAAGATGCTTGGCGGCGAAAGGGCCGTCGACGGCAAGGCCATCAACGTACCGACCGCGGACTGAGGAGGGCGATCATGCACATCAAATGGCTGGCAGCCCTCGCAATGGGAACGCTCGCGACTGCGGCGATCGCTCATCACAGTTTCTCCATGTTCGACATGAAGAAGGATGTGACCGCCACGGGCACCGTTACCGATTTCAAATGGACCAACCCGCACGCCTGGATGCACGTGGATGTAACCGACGCCAAGGGTGCGACGACCAACTGGGCGATCGAAATGACCAGCCCGAACAATTTGGTGAGTGTCGGCTGGCGACGTTCGTCCCTGAAAGTCGGTGACAAGGTGACGGTAACCTATCACCCATTGGTGAACGGAAAGTCGGGCGGGTCGCTTGTCAAAGTTGTTCTGCCGGACGGCAAGACGCTCGAAAACAAGTGATAAACGAGCGGACGGGGAGAGGGACGCGATGAAGCATTGGATCGCGCCAGTGGGGGCGCTCATGGTGGCCTGTGTGGCGGCACCAGGCGGGTCGCAAGTGATGCCGCAGAATGTGGTGCCCGACACGGTCTGGCCCGCCTCGGCGGAGCAGGTGGATTATACCGCTCTCCAGACGCTGCCGGACTGGCGTGGCCTCTGGAGCCCGATGATGGGCGATGCGCCCAAGCCCGAAATTCCGCAGCTCAAGGGCAAATACAAGGCGCATTACGACGAGATCCAGTCTCTCATCAAAACCGGCGACCCGGAGGCGTTGCTCAAGGTGGAACGTCGCGCATCCGCGTGCGAGCCGCCGGGGATGCCGGGCATCATGACGCAGCCCTATAATCTCGAATTCCTGTTCACGCCCGGCCGCGTCACCGTGATCCAGGAAGCCTATATGCAGGTCCGCCGTATCTTCACCGACGGACGGCCGCTGCCGGAGGATCCGGACCCGACCTATAACGGCAATTCGATCGGTCATTGGGAGGGGGACACGCTGGTCGTCACCACGGTCGGCTTGCGCGACGGGGGCACGATGGGGCGCTGGGGCATCACTTACAGCGACAAGGTGAAGCTGACCGAACGCATCCACCTGGACCCGGCAAACAAGGATGTCCTGATCGTGGAGAACATGTTCGAGGACCCGGACGCGCTCCTCGCGCCGTGGCACTCGGTCTACAGGTTCAAGCGCGAGCGTGGGTTCGACCAGATCGAGTTTGTCTGCGCCCAGAATGACCGCAATCCGATCAATGCGGAAGGTGAGGTCGAGTTTCTCGGCGTGGGGAACTGAGCGCGTCGCAGGGCCGATAAGGACTGCATTTCCGGCTGCGCAACCTGGCTGATCCATCACCCGCATTGGCGGAGACTTGCCAAGGAGCGCTGCCGAAGCGGGGTGATCGTGCGGTGCGGGTTGGCCGACGCGCCTATCAGTGCCTCGGCGTCAGCTTGAGCAGGCGGCCGCCGGGGCCGTCCTCCAGCAGCCAGAGCGCGCCGTCTGGGCCGACGCGGACCGAGCGGATGCGCGCGCCCATATCCCAGCGGTCGGCCTTGCTGGCGTTTTCTCCGTTCAGCGCGACACGCTCCAGCGCCATGCCGGAGAGGCCGGTGACGAACAGCGAGTTGCGCCAGGCTGGGAAAAGGGCCGCATTGTAGTAGGCGAGCGCGGCGGGGGCGAGCGATGGGTTCCAGAACAGCTTGGGCGGCTGGTAGCCGTCCCCCGGCTTGTGGTCGGGGATGTCGCTCCCGTCGTAATTGCTGCCGTTGGACGCCTTGGGCCAGCCGTAGTTGAGGCCCGGCTTGATGAGGTTGATCTCGTCGCCGCCAAGCGGGCCCATCTCGACTTCCCACAGGCGCCCGTCCTTATCGAACGCGATGCCCGTGAGGTTGCGATGGCCATAGGACCAGATGGCGGGATGGAAGCCCTTGGCTGCCAATGGGTTGCCGACAGCCGGCGTGCCATCGAGGTTGAGGCGCAGGACCTTGCCGAGCGTCGACTTTGGGTCTTGCGCGGGATCAGCCTTGGCGCGCTCGCCGTTGGTGAAAAACAGATATTTGTTGTCCGGTGAAAAGGCGATGCGGCCGGACCAGTGCGCGGCGCTCTGGATGTAAGGCGTGGCGCGGAAGATGACCTTCATCTCCTTGAGCGCGGGAGCCTCCTCGTCGAGCGTGGCGGTGGCGAGGGCGACGCCGTTCGTCTTGCTCTCGCCCGGCTCCGAATAGGAGAAGTAAATCTTGCGACTCTTTGTAAAGTCCGGGGCGGGCACCACATCCATCAGGCCGCCCTGGCCGGTGCTAACCACTGCTGGCGTGCCAGGGATTGTCTGCTTGCTCCCGCTGGCGGGATCGAACAGGATCATCGCCCCCTGTTTCTGCGTGACGAGCATCTTGCCATCGGGAAGGAAGGCCATGGCCCAGGGCGCATCAAACGTGCCGACCGCTGCAACTTCGAACGGGCGGTTCGCGTCCTCGGACTGCGCCGCGCCTGGGCTGGAGGCGCCGGAGCAGGCCAGCAGCGTCAAGGGCAGGGTACAGGCCAAACCGAGCAGGCGCGCATTCATGGCAATCAGATCTCCAGCGGACGTTGGGTCGGCACGGAACGATAGCCGCAAGACCTGCGCGCGGTAGGGCTGAACCGGAAGCGTGGCTTGGCTGTGGTAGCAGCGCAGAGGGACGAACCCCGGTAGGGCAGGTGGCCGGCTCGGTTGAGAAATTTTCGGTCGACAGTCACGAAAGGGGAACCACCAAAGGACATGGGTCGCACAGGGAACGGCGCCCGGCTGTCGTTGGTACAGCCGCTTAGTGCGATGCCTGAAAATGCGTGCGGCCATGCGCCGATTATGCCTTTGAACGATGGCAGTCGGACAGCGCAAAGCGGACAGACAGAGGGGTAGGTGCGATGACAGCCTTGGTGCCGCCCGTAGGATGTGCCGCAATCACTGAGCGGTGAACGGACCCCCCAGGACGATGCGCCAAAGGCATCGAAGCCGATGTCCGCCGGGGCACGTGACGCAATGTGATCTTGCCTTGGCAAGCACCGCATCTCTGTCCGACGGTCCGCAGCCGCGAAACGCAATGGATCGGCCGGCTACTACGGCCGCGCTGATTTGTAACGTTACACGAACCGTTCATAACTTGTCGCGGTGAGGGGCGTCCCACACGAGCGGCGTGTCTCGGGGGCAACCCCGGACCAGCCATTGTGCCCGCGACAGCCATGCGGTGGCGGGCAGTTGCGGTGGCATGCGGCGGGGCCGCACGGAGTGCGAACGGCCGATATTCGAGGGGCATTCGGTCTTGTTCGTGCGCCAGTCGTCGATGACGGCAGGTCCCGGTCGAACTCAGGGGCGCCCAAAGAGGATAAGAATGGTTTCGAGACATATTTCCAGTGCGGTTGCAGGCGTTGCGCTCACGATGGGATTGGCGTCGCAAGCGATCGCCGCCGACGCTGACGCCGGCGACGCGATCATCGTGACGGGCAAGAGCCTTGAGGAAACGCTGCCGCAGGAGCTTTCCCGCTACGGCAGCGATTTGACGATCGTCAGTGAGGAGCAGATCAAGAGGAGCGCTGCTCTGGATGTCGCGCGTGCGCTTGAAGCGGTGCCGGGCCTCTATATCCGCTCCCGCAACGGCCCGTTCAGCTATGTCGACATCTCGCTTCAGGGATCGCGCACGCAGGACGTGCTGTGGACCATGGACGGGATCCGCCTCAACAACCGCCTTTATGGCGGCACCTCGCCCAACGACACGCTACCCTCCAGCATGATCGAGCGGATCGAAGTGCTCAAGGGAGGTGAAAGCCTGTTCTATGGCACGCAGGCTTCTGCCGGCATCATCAACGTGGTGACGCGCGGTTTCACCGATGATTTCAACGGCCAGATCAACGGCAGCGTGGACAATTTCGCTACTACCAGCGTGAACGGCTATGTGCGTGGGGCTGCCGGCAAGCACCGGTTCGTGGCCTATGCCTCCCACAACCAGGCCGAAGGCTATCGGACCTTCAGTGACTCGCAGCCCAGTCTGACCGACAAGAATTATGGCTATAATATCTGGTCCGCCGGCCTCAAATATCAGTATGAGCTGGCGCCGGATCTCGTCCTCAACGCCCAATATCAGCACACCAAGGCGGATATCGACAATCTCGCGGCAACGCGCGTGCGCGAAAGCCGTAATGACCGCAACGAGGAAATTGCCAGCGTTCGCCTGGATTATACCGGCAGCGATGCCGTCCAGTTCTTCCTCAAAGGCTATTTCCACGACTGGAAGACGGCCTATGTGCAGATCCTCAATCCCATTCCGTCCGGCCCGCCGCAGGTCGTCTACCCGGCCGGTACCTTCTGGGGCTATCAGGATTACGGCGGCAGCGCGGTGATGAAGCTGCATCTGCATCCCGGTCTGGAATATCTGCTGGGTTACGATTTCCAGAGCTTCAACGGCCGCGACGACGTGTTGCTCATCGGGGATCTCAACGAGAAGGTGCATGCCGGAATTTTTCAGGTCCGCACCACCGATGAACTCTCGCGGCAGGGGCATCTGGCGGCCGGCGTGCGCTACAACAAGACCGGGGGCGCCAAAAAGACGATCTGGAATGCCAGCGGGCGCTATGAGGTCAGCCCGGCGCTTTATGTCGAGGCAAACGGCGGCACGTCCTTCATCCTGCCGGATGCTTCGCAACTTTACGGGATCGACCCGTGCTGCGAACTCGGCAATCCCAATCTCAAGCCCGAGGAAAGCCTCAATTTCAATGGCTCGCTTGGGGGGAGCTTGCCGCTTGCCGGCGGCACGCTCCGCTGGAAGGGCACCTATTTCAATCGGCGGATCACCAATCTCATCGATTATGACTATCCAGACGATCCCGCTTTCCCCAACGGCACCTATACCAATGTTAGCGGCAAGGTGCGCTCGCGCGGCGCGGAGGTGGAGTTGGGCCTGTCGTTCGCGAGTGGCTGGTCGGTCAATGGCAGCTACACCTATGCGCGCGTGCGCAACCAAGGCTCGGCCGTGCAGCGTGACCGGAATCCCGAACAATTCGCCCGCGGGACACTGGCGTTCGCACCGGACGATCGGCCGTTTGGCGCCAGCATCTCGGTCAATTGGGTGGGTGACGTCTGGTCCTCCGCGCCGGGCTTCGGCCGCCGTAACTACGGCAACTATGCGCTGGTTGACCTTGCGACCTATTTCTACCTCAATCAGGGCCGTACGCACCGTCTCGGCGTGACCGTCGAGAACTTGTTCGATCAGGACTATGCGACGCGCGGCTGGCAATCCGCCGTGACCGATGCTGGCGTGCTGGACGGCACCAACAGCCGCTTCCTCTATTATGCGCGCGGCGTACCGCTGACGGCCCGGATCAGCTATGGCATAAGCTTCTGATCCTATGCTTCGCTCGGTCCTCTTCCTGCATCGCTGGCTCGGCATCGTCATCGGGTTGCTGATGACGATCTGGTGCCTGTCCGGCTTCGTCATGATGTATGTGGACTATCCCGCTCTGACGCCTGCCGAGCAGGTGCGGGGGTTGGCGCCCCTGAAACTGCCGGCGCCGGCAGCCGTGGAGGGGCTCGACCTGCCGGGCGACACGCCGCTTTCGTCCGCGCGGGTGGAGATGATGGCGGGGCGCCCGGTGCTGCGCATCGTTCCGGACAGGACGAGCGGCCAGATGCGGGCGGCGCCCGGCGTCATCGACCTTGCCACCGGCCAGCCGATCGAGGGGGTCGGCGCAGCCGATGTGGCGGCGATCGCCAGTACGTTCGGCACGCAGAGCGGCGTTGCAGGCGGGGTGAGCGGTGTCGCGGAGACCGAGATGGACCAATGGACGGTCCAGACCTACCGTCGCAATGCGCCGCTCTACCGCGCCGATTATGCGGACGCGCGGGGGACGCAGGCCTATATTTCCGGGCAAAGCGGGGAGATCGTCCAGGATACCACGCGCTTCGAGCGTTTCTGGGGCTGGCTGGGCGCGGTGCCGCATTGGCTTTACCCCACGATCCTCCGGCAGGACGGTGCGCTGTGGACGCAGGTCGTCATCTGGACGTCGCTGGTGGGCTGCTTCCTCACGGCGACCGGTATGTGGGTGGGCATCGCACGCCTGCGCCGTAAGCGGGACGGCTCGATCGGCTCGCCCTATCGCGGGCTGTGGTGGTGGCACCATGTCTTCGGCCTGTTCTTCGGCCTGCTGACCCTGACCTGGGTGGCGAGCGGGCTGCTTTCCATGAACCCGTGGGATGTGCTCGCCAGCGAGGCCGGCCCGACCGAGCGCACCAGCCTTGCCGGCCCGATGCACTGGCGGGACGTCTCTGCGGCGCTCGCTCATGTCGGCACGCTGCCCGCCGACACGGTACGGCTGGAGACGGCCCCGCTGGGCGGACGGGTCTTTTTGGCGGCGATCAACGCGAAAGGCGAGGCGACGCGGCTGGACGGGGCGGGGCGACCGGCGCCCCTCGACCGGAGCGACGTGACGGCGGCGCTGCATTGGGCGCCGGGCGTTGCGTCGCTGGAGCTGCTGCAACACGAAGACGCCTATTATTACGCACACAAGCAGCCGGTGGCGCTGCCGGTCTGGCGTGCCATCCTGGCCGACAGCGAACGGACGCGCCTCTATATCGACGCCACAACCGGGCGGCTGTTGCGCGCCTATGACAGCAACGGGCGCATCTATCGCTGGGCGATGCACGGCCTCCACAGCCTCGACCTGCCCATCTTACGCAGTCGGCCGGTGTGGGATCTGGTCGTGGTGCCGTTGCTGGCGCTGGTAACGCTGGTCTGTGCGACGGGGACGTGGATGGGCGTGGACAAGGTGCGCCGTGATCTGCGGCGTGCGCGCAACCGCCGGAATCGCCGCGCGGCCGCCTTGACGCGTGCAAATGCCTAGGAACCGGATCGTTCGTGTTGCAGCCGATGAAAGCTTGGCACGCCGCACAGGTGCGCCGCTCCGGGGCGTGGATTCGGAGATATTTTGAACTTAAGCGGAAATATCTGAAAATAAGAGATCTGGTTCAGGTTCATTCTGAAATGAAATATGTTTTCATCTTCGATGATCTAATGAAGATGTGTCCGATAAAATCGGCGATCCAGCTACGTAGTCTCAAATTCCATTTTTTCAATGGCTTGAAGTTCGAGCGATGCTACCCATCTTGCTGGCATGGTATCTGGTGTTGAACTTCTTTTTCCAAGCACGGATCGTCTGACGATTCTGCTCTAGCCGGACGTGCGCATCGCCCGCGTTCACGTCCGGCGTAGGCATGAGTGGCGGCGCAGCCCGCTTCGTGCGGCAAAACGCCGGCCCCTTCGATGCAGGGCGATCTCCCCCTCACCAGCGACAACGGCGCGTCGTCCCGGCGCGCGTTTTGTCGCGCCCTTTGGAGACCGGACATGACAACCAACTATTTCCCCCGCGCCCGGCAGCCGTCGGCGCTGGCCCTTCAGGCCGAGGCGCTGGTCGCACGCTATCCCGACCTCAGCGACCATGAGCTGGCGAACCTCATCGACATTTTTCCCTATGTTTCGATCCTCGACAGGGGGTTGATGTCCGCCGATCCCCGCCTCTCCGAGAAGCTGGCCGCGTTCCATCGCGACCATGGGCGCAAGTTGAAGGCACCGGGCGCTACCCTGATCGCGTTCCTCGCCTTCCCGACGCTGGTGGCCGCCGGTGTGCTCTGGTGGCTGTTCGCCTGACCTCCCTCTCGGCGCCGGGCGCGAGTCCGCCGCTTTCGCCAACGCTCGCGCACTTTCGCGCCTTTTCATGAAGGACAAAACCATGTCATTCGATTCAACCGCCGCTTATTTGCGATCGACGTCACCCGAAGCCAGACCGCAAGCCATCGTCCCGATGGGCAAGGCGCCGGTCGCTGTTGCATTGACCCGGACCGGCCGCGGCGGGTTCAGCACCTGGGACGAAGGGGACGACTGGCCGGCGCTGGCCATGATCGTGCCGCTGGGCGTCCTGCTGATCTGGACCATCTGGGAAATGGTCGGCTCGTTCTGACCGAGATCCGCGTAGCCTGACCGGCCTCCACATTTCCTTGCGGTCGCGCGATGGGGCATCTTGTCTCGGTGCGCGACTTCTCCTATATCCGGCTCGCTTTCCTGACATCGTTATGAAGTTGGGGTCGGCTCCGAGAGGCGCCGGCGGCGAAGCGGGCTGCCGTTTGGGCGGCCGGGTGTAGGGCGCTTGAAGGCGCGGGTAGTGGAGACGGCATGGCGGATATGGACGCCCTAACGGCGATGATCGAGACCGAGGCGCAAGTGCTCGGCTTCGATGTCGTGCGCGTCCTGCTGTTCGGACGCGACGACGAGCGCACGCTCCAGATCATGGCGGAGCGTCCGGATACCCGCCAGCTCACCATCGACGATTGCGCCGCGCTGTCGCGCCGTGTTTCCGACCGACTCGATGCGCTGGAGGCCGAGGGGCGCGACCCGATCGAGGGTGCCTACCGGCTGGAAGTCAGTTCACCGGGCATCGACCGGCCGCTCACCCGTCTCAAGGATTATGCTGATTGGAACGGCCATGAGGCACGCGTCCAGTTCATCGAGCAAGTGGAAGGCCGCAAGCAGGTGAAAGCCGTGCTGGCGGGCGTCGCAGGTGACACCGTGCAGCTCGACGACCCCAAGTCCGGCCGCATCGCCACGCCCTTTTCGAACATCCAGAGCGCCAAGCTCGTGCTGACGGACGCGCTCATTTCTGCTACTGTCCCGCTTTCCACCGAGGGCGCGGACGAGATCGTCACCCAGGAACAGGAAGACTAACCCCATGGCCAACGCCATCTCCGCCAACAAGGCTGAGCTTATCGCCATTGCCAACTCGGTTGCTGCCGAGAAGATGATCGACAAGGCAATCGTCATCGAGGCGATGGAGGACGCGATCCAGCGCTCCGCGCGCTCTCGCTATGGGGCCGAGAATGACATCCGCGCCAAGCTCGATCCAGAGACCGGCGACTTGCGCCTGTGGCGCGTCGTCGAGGTAGTCGAGGTGGTCGAGGACTATTTCAAGCAGGTGGACCTCAAGGCGGCGCAGAAGCTGCAGCCCGGTTCGGTGGTCGGCGACTTCATCGTCGATCCGCTGCCACCGGTGGATCTGGGGCGTATCGACGCCCAGTCGGCCAAGCAGGTCATCTTCCAGAAGGTGCGCGATGCCGAGCGCGAGCGGCAATATGGCGAGTTCAAGGACCGCGCCGGCGAGATCATCACCGGCGTCGTCAAGTCGGTCGAGTTTGGCCATGTCGTCGTCAACCTTGGTCGTGCCGAGGGCGTGATCCGCCGCGACCAGCAGATCCCGCGCGAAGTCGTCCGCGTCGGTGATCGCGTCCGCGCGCTCATCCTCAATGTGCGCCGCGAGAATCGCGGGCCGCAGATTTTCCTTTCCCGCGCCCATCCGGACTTCATGAAGCGGCTGTTCGCGCAGGAAGTGCCGGAGATTTACGACGGCATCATCGAGATCAAGGCCGCCGCGCGCGATCCGGGCAGCCGCGCCAAGATCGGCGTCATCAGCCACGATAGCTCGATCGACCCGGTCGGCGCCTGCGTCGGCATGAAGGGCAGCCGCGTGCAGGCCGTCGTGCAGGAGATGCAGGGCGAAAAGATCGACATTATCCCGTGGAGCGAGGACACAGCGACCTTCGTCGTCAACGCGCTCCAGCCCGCCACCGTCAGCCGCGTCGTCATCGACGAGGACGAGGAGCGTATCGAGGTGGTGGTGCCCGACGACCAGCTCAGCCTTGCCATCGGTCGGCGCGGCCAGAACGTGCGCCTGGCGAGCCAGCTCACCGGCAAGGCCATCGATATCATGACCGAGGCCGACGCGAGCGAGAAGCGCCAGCGGGAGTTCGTCCAGCGCTCCGAGTTGTTCCAGAACGAGCTGGACGTGGACGAGACGCTCTCCCAGTTGCTGGTGGCCGAGGGCTTCACCGAGCTGGAGGAGGTCGCCTATGTGGCGATCGACGAGCTGGCGAGCATCGAGGGCTTCGACGACGAACTGGCAGAGGAATTGCAGAGCCGTGCGCAGGAAGCGCTGGAGCGGCGCGAGGCGGCGGCACGCGAGGAGCGCCGCGCGCTCGGCGTGGATGATGCACTGGCCGAAATGCCGCACCTCACCGAAGCGATGCTGGTGACGCTGGGCAAGGCCGGCATCAAGACGCTCGACGACCTCGCCGACCTCGCCACCGACGAACTGGTTGCCCGCAAGCGCGCCGACCCGCGCCGCCGCCGGGATGCGCCGGAGGACAAGGGCGGCGTGCTCGCGGCTTATGGCCTCTCCGAGGAAATGGGCAACGAGATCATCATGGCTGCCCGCGCGCACTGGTTCGAGGATGAGGATCAGGGCGTGGATCAGGATCAGGGCGCTGCTTCGGAAAGCGCCGATGAAGTTGGGGGCGCCTGATGCCTTATGTGAAGATCGAGCTGCTCGAAGGCGTCAGCCGGGACCAGAAAGCGGCGCTCGTCGCTGACGTCACGCAGTCGCTCGTCGATCGTCTGGGCAAGCGGCCCGAACAGGTATTCGTGGTCATCCAGGAGGTGTCTCCGGATGACTGGGGCGTCGCCGGTCGGTTGTTATCGGGCCACCCGGTGCCGCAAGGGGAGGACGCCAATGCTGCGGTCTCCTCGCAATGAGGCGCTGAGGCGCCATTCCTCGCAAAGTGAGCGACGGGGCGCGTCCGGAAGCGGGCGCGGTCGTGCTGTTGCGCGCGTGCAGGCGGGTTCTACCCGCCCGGAGGCACGGGCATGAGCGAGCGACGTTGTATTCTCACAGGCGAACGGGCCGATCCGGCGCATCTGATCCGGCTGGCGATCGCGCCCGACGGCACGTTGTTGCCGGACGTGCGCGCCAAGGCCCCCGGGCGGGGCGCATGGATTGGCGTCCCCCGCGCCGAACTTGAGCAAGCGATCGCCAAGGGGCGCATGAAGGGCGCGCTCGCCCGCGCGTTCAAGGGCGAGGCGCTGCACGTGCCGGCCGATCTGCCGGAGCGAATTGAGACCGCGCTGCGCGACGACCTGTTGGCGCGGCTGGGGTTGGAGGCGCGCGCCTCCAACCTGATTAGCGGTTTCGACAAGATTGAGACGGCGGCACGGCGTGGGCAGGTGCATCTGCTCCTCCATGCGCGTGATGCCCGCGAGGATGGCCAGCGCAAACTCGATCAGGCCTGGCGGGTCGGCGAGGAGCGTGAAGGTGAGTCTTTTGGCGGGCAGCGCTTGCCGGTGGACCGCGATGCCCTATCTGTGGCATTAGGCAGGCACAATGTCGTCCACGTCGCTGTGACGGACGCGGCCGCCGCGGATCGCCTCGCCGCTCTGCTCGGCCGCTGGCAAAGCTATCTGGGATGCGCTAACGCGGCGCCGAACTCCGGTTCGGCTGACCGCGACCCCTTGGGGGACGGCCCATCGGCGGTGGCGCAAGGACGAATGATCGGGACGGGCTCCAAGCCCGGCCTGACGGAAGATGAAGGGTTAGATCGCGTCGATGAGTGACAATAGGGATGACAAGCCGACCTTGGGCCGCAAGCCGCTGGGATTGAAGCGGACGGTCGAGGCTGGCCAAGTGCAGCAGAGCTTCAGCCACGGCCGCAAGAACACGGTCGTGGTCGAGGTGAAGCGCCGTCGCATCATCGGCAAACCCGGTGAGGCCGAGACCGCGCGCGCGCCGGAGCCCGTGGCCGCAACGCCGCCGCCTCCTCCTTCCGCGCCGCAGCGCCCCGCTGCACCAGCGGCCCCGGCTCCGGCCGCGCGCCGCCAGTCCGCCACGGACAATCTGATGAGCCGGCAGGAAATGCAGGCGAAGCTGCTGCGTGAGGCAGAGGAAGCCCGCATGGCGCTTCAGGAAGAAGCGCGCCGCCGCGAAGAGGCCGAGCGGCTCGCCGCCAGCGAGGAAGAAAAGCGCCGGGCCGAGGAAAATCGCCGGGCCGAGGAAGAGGCCGAGCGTGCTCGCCAGGACAAGGCGGCCGAGCCCAAGGCCGCGCCGCCGCAGGAGCAGCAGCCTACCGCCGCAGAGACGCCGGCCGCCCAGGCGGAGCCGACGAGCGAGGCCGCGCCGACGCCGACGCCGACGCCAGCTCCGCGCCGCTTCACCCCGGTGGCCGCGCCCAAGCGGCCCGAGCCGAAGCAGCCTGAGCGGCAGAAGCGCGGCGCAGGTGGGGACGATCGCCGCCAGTCCGGCAAGCTCACCGTCAACCGTGCGCTGGCCGATGACGATAGCGCCCGGGCCCGCAGCCTTGCCGCGCTGCGCCGCGCTCGTGAGAAGGAACGCCGCGCGCATATGGGCGGCTCGTCGCAGCCGCGCGAGAAGCAGGTCCGCGACGTGGTGGTGCCCGAGGGCATCACCGTGCAGGAACTCGCCAACCGCATGGCCGAGAAGGGCGCCGACCTGGTGAAAGCGCTGTTCAAGCTGGGCATGGCGGTGACCGTCAACCAGACCATCGACCAGGATACGGCCGAGCTGCTCGTCGAGGAATTCGGCCACCGCATCCAGCGCGTGTCCGACAGCGACGTCGAGATCGACAGCTCCGCTGATGTGGATAGCCCCGAGTCACTCAAGCCGCGTCCGCCGGTGGTCACCATCATGGGCCACGTCGACCATGGCAAGACCAGCCTGCTCGACGCGCTCCGCGGCGCCAACGTGCAGGCGGGCGAGGCCGGCGGCATCACCCAGCATATCGGCGCCTATCAGGTGAAGACCAAGGGCGGCGATACGCTCACCTTCCTCGATACGCCCGGTCACGAGGCATTTACGGAGATGCGCGCACGCGGCGCCAACGTCACCGACATCGTCATCCTGGTGGTGGCGGCAGACGACGGGCTGATGCCGCAGACGATCGAGGCGATCAACCACACCAAGGCGGCTGGCGTGCCGATGATCGTGGCGATCAACAAGGTCGACAAGCCGGAAGCCAACCCCCAGCGCGTGCGTGAGCGCCTGCTGGAGCATGAAGTGATCGTCGAGGCGATGGGTGGCGAGACGCAGGACGTGGAAGTCTCCGCGCTCAAGAAGACCGGTCTCGACGACCTTATCGACAAGATCATGCTCCAGGCCGAATTGCTCGAACTGCGCGCTAACCCGGATCGCCCGGCCGAAGGCACGGTGATCGAGGCGCAACTCGACAAGGGACGTGGCCCGGTGGCGACCATTCTGGTCGGCCGCGGTACGCTCAAGGTTGGCGATATCTTCGTCGTCGGCGAGCATAGCGGCAAGGTGCGCGCGATGGTCAACGACAAGGGCCAGAACGTGAAGGAAGCCGGCCCCTCGGTTCCGGTCGAGGTGCTCGGCCTCTCCGGCGTGCCGATGGCGGGCGACCAGCTCAGCGTCGTCGAGAACGAGGCGCGTGCGCGCGAGGTCGCAGCCTATCGCCAGGAACTGGCGACGCGCAAGCGCACCACGGCGGCACCGACCAGCTTCGAGCATATGTTCTCCGCTCTCAACACCAGCGTGATCGAGTATCCGGTGGTAGTGAAGGGCGACGTGCAGGGCACCGTCGAGGCGATCATCGGATCACTCAACCGTATCTCCACCGACGAGATCAAGGTGCGGGTGCTGCATTCGGGCGTGGGTGCGATCACCGAGAGCGACGTGACGCTCGCGGCGGCCTCCGGCGCGCCGCTGATCGGCTTCAACGTACGCCCCAACAGCAAGGCCCGGACGCTGGCCGAGCGCGAGAAAATCTCGCTGCGCTATTATGACGTGATCTACGATCTCATCGAGGAAGTGCGCAACGAGATGGCCGGCCAGCTTGCGCCGGAGCGGATCGAAACGATCATCGGCCGCGCCGAGATCCTGCAGGTTTTCCCGGCCGGCAAGAAGGACAAGGCGGCGGGTCTGCTGGTGCAGGATGGCGTTATCCGCAAGGGGATCAACGCTCGCCTCACGCGCAACGACGTCATCGTCTCGAGGACCGTTGTCGCCTCCCTTCGTCGCTTCAAGGACGACGTGTCCGAGGTGCGCGCCGGCATGGAGTGCGGCGCGGTGCTGGAGGATACGAACGACATCAAGGTCGGCGATACGCTGGAGCTCTTCGAGGTCGAGGAGCGGGCGCGGGTGCTGTGACGCGGGGACGGGCGCGTCTCCGCCCCGGTCGGTAAGGCCGGACGGATGCCGCGCTACGTGGCCCTGCTATCGAGCGTCAATGTCGGCGGCAACCGGGTCGGCATGGCCGATCTCAAGGGCGCGCTGGAGCAGTGCGGGCTTCAGAATGTGTCGACCGTCACGGCTAGCGGCAACGTGATCTTCGACCATGCGAAGGCGGCTGATTGCGCGCTGGCGCAGGAGATCGGCGCGTGCGTCAAGGCGCGGTTCGGCTTCCGCACCTTTGCGGCGGTGCGTACGGTCCAGGAGCTCAAGGCGGCGGTCGCCGAGAGTCCGTTCCGGGGCGGGAGCGAGGACAGGATGGTGCACATCCATTTCCTCGCCGGACCACTTGCCGAGGCGGCGTTTTCGGCACTGCGCGCAGCCCATAAGGGGCCGGAGCGCTTTGCGCCGGGCACGGCGCACGTCCATATTGATTTCGTGGACGGGGCCGGTCGCTCCAAAGTGACGGCGCCGTTTCTGGAGAAACATCTCGGTTGCATGGGTACCGCCCGCAACCTCCGCTCGCTGGAGCGGATCATCGAGGCAATGGAGACGCGTTGATGGCCAAACATGCGATCGCCGGTGGCGAACCGTCCGTCCGCCTGCTGCGCGTGGGGGAGCAGGTGCGCCATGTGCTGGCGGATATCCTCCAGCGCGGCGACGTGCATGACGATGTGCTTACCAGTCATGTCGTGAGCGTGACGGAGGTGCGCATGTCGCCGGATCTGCGTCACGCCACGGTATTCATCAAGCCGCTGCTCGGACGGGACGAGGAAGCGGTGCTCAAAGCGCTGCGCACCAACACCGCCTACTTCCAGCGCGAGGTCGCGAAGCGGGTGAAGCTCAAATATGCGGCCCGGCTCAAGTTTCTGGGCGACGGGAGTTTCGAGGAGGGCAGCCATATCGATTCGCTGCTGCGATCGCCCCATGTCGCGCAGGATCTCGACGAGTCAGAAGATTGAACGTGCTGGTAGGGCGGTCAATGGAACGCCACGCGTGCCCGGTTCATGGCTGCTTCAGCCGGCGCTTGTTAGGGGGCATGGTCGGGAAAGGAGATCGGCTGTGAGTCAGTTCAACCGTTTCGCGCTTGCCACGATGCTTGCGACAACCGCTTTCATCGCCAGCGGCGGCCTTCAGGCGGCAGAGCAGGCGGTCGCAGCGGAGGAAGCCGCGACGGCGAACGGCGAGACCTCCATCCCCTTCGCCAATCGCAGCGGTGTGCGCGATTGGCAGGCGGTCGGTGACGACAAGCTCTACATTCAGGACGCACAGCGCAAATGGTATCTGGCGACGCTGGCCACGCCAGCACCGGATCTGTCCTTTGCGACGAATATCGGTTTCGAGACCAAAGGCGTCGACAGGCTCGACAAGTTCGGCGTCGTCGTCGTTGGAGGCACGCGCTATCCGCTCAAGTCGCTGGTGAGCAGCGGGCCCCCGCCCAAGAAGAAATAGGCTGGTCTGACCGGGGGGGCGACTGGATGGGCAGCGAACGAAGCAGGCCCTGTGCACAGGGAGCGGCTTTCGATCGTTTCGACTATGCATGACATGGATGGGGGCGGCTATTTTTACCATCAAGCTGCGCCGGAGATCGTTCACCGGCCTGTCTGTGTAGGCAGGGCGAGAGCGGAGGCCGCTCGGACGATCTGGGTTCCTGCCACCTTCGCGGGAGCACGATATTGTCGATCCGACGTGGATGCCGTTCAGGGGATAACAGGTGACGGGGAAGCCGCCGCTTCCCAATCTTCCCGCAGCAAGGCGAACAGGGCGGTGTCGCGGACATGGCCGGTCCAGGTGATGCGCTCGGCGCGCAGCGTGCCCTCGTACACCGCGCCGAGCTTGCGGACGGCCGCCTGACTGCGCGCGTTGCGTGTATCAATGCGGAATTCGATGCGCCGCAAGCCGCAGGCAAAGGCATGCGCCACCATCAGCCGTTTCATGGCTGTGTTGAGCCGGTACCGCGCGCGTTGGGCGCAAGGTAGCTGTTGCCAATCTCCAGCGTTTGCGCGCCGGGATCCAGGCGCAGATAGGCGGTCATGCCGACCGGCGCATCGTCATCGAAAACCGCGAAGGGCAGACGGCCGGGGTTGGCGAGCAGCGCGTCGAAGCTGGCATCGAATTGTGGCGGTGCGTAGCTGGTCGCGTAGATCGGCCAGATGGCGGAATCTGCGGCGCAGGCCGCGCGCAGGGTTGAACGGTGCGGCTCGCCGAGCGGCGTCAGCAGGAGTGTGCCGGTGCGCAGCGGCGTCAGGAGTCGGTCGCGAAGCCCGTTCATTTCCTCGCTCTTGTGCCGGAAAGCATGGTGCCGACACTGTAACAAATTGTCGCATCCCCTGACAAAGTGCAGCAGGCCCTTGCTGTTACTGCGGACGCCCCCAGATTCAGGGTGTGACCAGACAGGAAAGGCAGAGGTCATGAAACGCAAGTTCGCTCTCGAGCCGCTTCTGGCTCTTTCTCTCGTCGTATCGCCGGCCTTGGTAGCCAAGTCGCTACCCGCCGCGACACAACCCGCCGCGTCCATTCCGTTTGCCAATCAGCATGGCGTGCGGGATTGGGTGGCGGAGGGAGACCAGACCATCTACGTCCAGGACAGCGCCCGCCGCTGGTATCGCGCGAGGCTGTTCGCACCCTCGGTCGATCTGCCGTTCGTGCAGACCATCGGTTTCGACACCGGGTCGCTCGGTTCGCTCGATCGCTGGAGCACCGTCATCATCCGTGGTCAGCGCTATCCGCTGCAATCGTTCGAGCGGGTCGCGGGACCGCCGGCCAAGCGGACGAAGGCGAAAGCGAGCGCAAAGTCCTGACAGGCGGGGACTGACAGGGCAGGCCGGGGCGGCTATGGGGCTGCCATGACCGCTCCCGACCTGACCCCCGCGCCGCTCCACGGTTGGTTGATCCTCGACAAGCCCGTCGGTATCGGTTCGACCCAGGCGGTGAGCGCGGTGAAGCGCGCGTTACGCGAGGCGGGGCTGCCCAAGGCCAAGGTGGGCCATGGCGGCACGCTCGATCCGCTGGCCTCCGGCGTCCTGCCGGTGGCTGTAGGGGAGGCGACCAAACTCTCCGGGCGAATGCTTGACAGCGATAAGGTCTACGATTTCACCATCGGCTTCGGCGCCCAGACCGACACGCTGGACCTTGAGGGTGCGGTGATCGCGACGTCCGCTACGCGGCCGAACGCCGCACAGGTAACTGCGGTTCTACCGCGCTTCACCGGCCCCATCGAGCAGACGCCGCCCGCCTACAGCGCGATCCTGATCGACGGCCAACGCGCCTATGACCGGGCACGGGCCGGGGAGGAAGTGGCAATGACGGCGCGTGCGGTGACGATCCACGCGTTGGCGTTGCGCGGGATGGACGGTCCGGAGGGTGCCCTGGAAAGCGTCACGCTCTCCGCCTATGTCTCCAAGGGAACCTACATTCGCAGCCTGGCACGGGACATCGCGCTGGCCCTCGGCACGGTCGGTTGCGTCACGATGCTGCGCCGCACCAAGGCTGGTCCGTTCGGGCTGGAACAGGCGATTTCACTGGACATTCTGAACGATGCTGCTAAGGCGCGCGCCATTGAGCAGCATATGCTGCCATTGACGGCGGGGCTGGACGACATCCCGGCTCTGCCCGTCACTCCCGAACAGGCCATGGCGCTGAGACAGGGCCGGACGCTCGCGGGAGACCCTCGCATGCAGGGGCTGATGCTGGCGACGGAGGGCGAAATCCCGGTGGCGCTGGTGGAGGTTTCCGATGACCTTGTCCGGGTCGTGCGGGGTTTCAATCTCTAACGACGAAAGGAATGGACGATGTCGATTACGGCCGAGCGCAAGCAGGAACTGATCAAGGACAACGCCCAGCATGAGGGCGACACGGGTTCGCCGGAAGTGCAGGTTGCGATCCTTACGGAGCGCATTTCCAACCTGACCGAGCACTTCAAGGGCCACCATAAGGATAATCACAGCCGCCGTGGCCTGCTGATGCTGGTCAACAAGCGCCGTTCGCTGCTGGATTATCTCAAGAAGAAGGATGCGGGCCGCTATACCGCACTCATCGCGAAGCTCGGCATTCGCAAGTAACGCGACCATCCGGCCCGCTTCGGCGGGCCGTTTCCGTATGGCGCGCCCGTAATCGACGGGCGCTCTATCGGAAGACAAGCCCGCAATCCGGCGGGGGCGTCAATCAGGGGCCAAACCGACGCCCCGAACCGCACAGGGCCGGACAGCCCTGCAGAAGCCCCGCCGCGCAATAGGGCGCTGTGGGTGGAAGGAAATCAGATGTTCAATGTGAAGACAGTCGAAATCGAGTGGGGCGGAAAAACCCTCAAGCTCGAAACGGGCCGCGTTGCCCGGCAGGCCGACGGCGCGGTGCTCGCGACCTATGGCGAAACGGTGGTGCTTTGCGCGGTTACGGCCGCCAAGACCGTGAAGGAAGGGCAGGATTTCTTCCCGCTCACCGTCCACTACCAGGAAAAATTCTCGTCGGCCGGGCGCATCCCGGGCGGGTTCTTCAAGCGTGAGCGCGGTGCGACGGAGAAGGAGACGCTGACCTCGCGCCTCATCGACCGTCCGGTCCGTCCGCTGTTCCCGGAAGGTTTCTACAACGAGATCAACGTGATCGCGCAGGTCATGTCGTTCGATGGCGAGACCGAGCCGGATATCGTTGCGATGATCGCGGCTTCGGCAGCGCTGACCATTTCCGGCGTGCCTTTCATGGGCCCGATCGGCGCGGCACGCGTCGGCTACAAGGATGGCGAGTATCAGCTCAATCCGAGCCTTGAGGAAGTCAAGGCGGGCGAGCTGGACCTCGTCGTCGCCGCCACCGACACGGCCGTGATGATGGTCGAATCCGAGGCCAAGGAACTGTCCGAGGATGTCATGCTCGGCGCCGTCATGTTCGCGCACAAGGAGAGCCGCAAGGTCATCGACGCGATCATCAAGCTGGCCGAGAAGGCCGCCAAGGATCCGTGGGAGATCGACCTCTCCGACAACACCGCCGCGATGAAGGCGGAGATCAAGAAGCTGATCGGCAAGGATATTGCCGCTGCTTACAAGCTGACCGACAAGTCGGCGCGCTCCAACGCGCTCAACGCGGCCCGCGACAAGGTGAAGGCGAACTATGCGGAGGCCGAGGGCCAGACGCTGATGACCGCCATCAAGCTTACCAAGAAGCTGGAAGCCGAGATCGTCCGCACCGCCATCCTCAAGGACGGTCAGCGTATCGACGGCCGCACGACCACGCAGATCCGTCCGATCGAGAGCATGGTCGGCTTCCTGCCGCGTACCCATGGTTCGGCGCTGTTTACTCGCGGCGAGACGCAGGCGATCTGCACGACCACGCTCGGCACCAAGGACGCCGAGCAGATGATCGACGGGCTGAACGGCCTCTCCTACGAGCGCTTCATGCTGCACTACAACTTCCCGCCCTACTCGGTCGGCGAAGTGGGTCGGTTCGGTGCGCCGGGCCGTCGCGAGATCGGTCATGGCAAGCTCGCCTGGCGCGCGCTGCACCCGGTGCTGCCCTCCAAGGAGGACTTTCCGTACACGATCCGCGTGCTCTCGGACATCACCGAGTCCAACGGCTCCTCGTCGATGGCGACTGTGTGCGGTGGCTGCCTCAGCCTGATGGACGCCGGCGTGCCGATCAAGCGCCCGGTCAGCGGTATCGCCATGGGCCTGATCCTCGAGGGTGACGAGTTCACCGTGCTCTCCGACATCCTCGGCGACGAGGACCATCTCGGCGACATGGATTTCAAGGTGGCCGGTACGAGCGAGGGCATCACCTCGCTGCAGATGGACATCAAGGTGGCCGGCATCACCGAGGCGATCATGAAGCAGGCGCTGGCGCAGGCTCATGAGGGCCGAGCCCACATCCTGAGCGAGATGACCAAGGCGCTGGGCGAAGTCCGCTCCGAGCTGTCGGCGCACGCGCCGCGTATCGAGACGATCCAGATCGACAAGAGCAAGATCCGCGACGTCATCGGCACGGGCGGCAAGGTGATCCGCGAGATCGTCGCGGAGACCGGTGCCAAGGTCGACATCGACGACGAGGGCGTCATCAAGATCAGCTCTTCCGACCTCAGCCAGATTGAAGCGGCCAAGGCCTGGATCCTCGGCATTGTCGAGGAAGCGGAAGTCGGCAAGATCTACACCGGCAAGGTGGTCAACCTCGTCGACTTCGGCGCGTTCGTGAACTTCATGGGCGGCAAGGACGGTCTCGTCCACGTCTCCGAAATCCGCAACGAGCGGGTCGAGAAGGTCGCCGACGTCCTGTCCGAAGGGCAGGAGGTCAAGGTCAAGGTGCTGGAGATCGATCCGCGCGGCAAGGTGCGCCTCTCCATGCGCGTGGTTGACCAGGAGACCGGCGAGGAACTGGAGGATACCCGTCCGCCCCGCGAGCCGCGTGGCGACCGGGGTGATCGCGGCGGTCGTGATCGCGACCGTGGCGGACGTGGCGACCGTGGTCCACGCCGTGATCGTGGCCCGCGCCGCGAACGCTCGGGCGGCGATGATGACGACGGTGGCGACGCCGGCCTGCCGAGCTTCATCACGCAAGACTAAGGGCTTTTCGCCCCGTTGAGGGCGGTGTCCAAATTTGGGACGGCGCTGCAATTCTGCAGCGCCGCCCTCATGTCATCTATTGACTTGAATTGTTGGACCGGCGCATAATTAGCGCGCTAAATAAAACAGCGTGCTTCAGAGGGCCTGAAAGGCCCCGGGGCCAGTAGGGGTCGCAGCCATGTCAGTCATTTGCGAGACGTGACACCAGGGTCAACGGAGACAAACCACGGCCTCTCCAGAGCCGCATAGCGCTTTGCGGCGCTGGCAGGTTAGGCCATCATGTTTCACGTGTTCCCGGGATCTCGAGCGTGACGTTTGGAGCAGGAGACGGCTCGCCTGTCGCGAGCGTCGATATGATCGATGCCGTTTCAGACCGGACCGATGCCGGGCTGGAAGCCAAGGCGCGTCGGCTTCTGGCTCTCGCCAGGCGGCGCGACGGCCATTTCCGCAGCGGTGTCATGGCCGATGGCGCGATGAGCATCATGCTCTCGCTGCTGCTGGCGGACCAGGCTGCGATCTTGCTGACACAGGCCAATCTGGCCCTGACCAATCTTCTCGACGGTGAAGAAGCCGAAAGCATCGTCGAGTCTCTCATCCATGCGGGACTGATCGCCGTAACCGGGGCAAACCCGGACAGGCGAACAGTCGGGCTAACGCCCCTCGGGTCCGCGCGGATGCGAAGCTACATCAGTGACTACCCGGATATCTGATGAGCTTCGCGGGCCAGTGCGCCCGGATCGTGCCGCCATGCTCCAGAACCCACGCGGAGCATGGCAATAGATCACGATCATGGCGTACTGGCCCACCCGTCCCGGCCAACAAGACCTTGGCCGACAGGCTGTGCGGCAAATGGCCTGTCCATCAGTTACGGGACATGCCCGGGGTGAGCCGGGGGACTATCGGCTGGCTGCGGCTAACAAAGCGCGGCAGCGGAAGCGGGTGGCGTGATATCCAGGCGGAAGCGCCGTTGTCATCCGAGATTTGAGGTTTTTAGACATGTCGAGTTCGACCCGGTGCGGCCGTGCGGCTTCATCGCTCATGCAGCAACCGGCGACGGATAGCGACGATATGGGCCCCGATGACGCTCTCGCGGCGAAGGCGACGAAGCTTCATGCGCTGGGGCGTCTGCGCGGCGAGCTCTTCCTTTCCACCGTCATGATGGACAGCGCGATGGATCTGATGCTCAGCCTGCTGGTGGGCGAACTGCAAGCGAAGCCGGTGCATGACACGACACTGGCGGTGGCCAATATGCTGGGCCGCGTCGAGACGAATTTGATGATCGACAAGCTGGTCGATGCGGGGCTGGTCAGGGTCGCCAGCCAAAACGGAGATCGACGGACCGTGGCGCTAACGCCGCTGGGGTCCGCGCGGATGCGGAGCTTCGTGAACGACTATCCAGCCGTTTGACGACTTCGCGGATCGGTGCCCTTGCGGGCTTGCACGGCGGCAACTCCCACCTTGGCCGACGTATGAGTCCGAGGGGGCACCGATCCACCTGTATCGGGCAAGACGGCCTGCTGGGCCACGAGGGTTCGAAACGAGGGTCGCAAGGGAAATAAAAGGAGAGCCGCATTCGCGTTCCACGCGTCAAGCCATGCTCCCGCCGTGCCGCTGCCGTCTCTTCCCCCTTTCGTGACGGCAGCGGCATCGCCTTCTCCGGGTTGTTCAGGCGCCGTTCAACCGACGGGCGCATCCATTCGGCCATGGCGAACCTTGGGACCGTTGGGCGACCTCATGCCGCATCAATTGCTTGGCGACCTTTGATCGCTCGGCTAAGAGGCTGCGCATGATGGCTTCTTCGACGCGTCGCGCCGCCTTTCTGGTCGCTGGTATCCTCCCTATGCTTCTGGTCGCGGGTTGCGCGAAGAACCGGAACAGCGCCGATACGCAATATGTAGCGCGCGACGTCAGCACGCTTTACATGGCAGGCAAGCAGCGGCTTGACCGAGGGCAATTCCGCGAAGCGGCGATCCTGTTCGACGAGGTGGAGCGCCAGCATCCCTATTCGCCGTGGGCACGCCGCGCGCAGCTGATGAGTGCCTTCAGCTATTATGGTGCGCGCGACTACACCAAGTCGATCCAGTCGGCGCAGCGCTTTCTCTCGATCCACCCGGGCAACCGCGACGCGCCTTACGCTTATTATCTGATCGCCCTCTGCTATTATGAGCAGATCAGCGACGTAACACGCGACCAGAAGATCACGCTGCAGGCCCAGGCTTCGCTCAGCGAATTGATCCGGCGCTATCCCGAGTCTCGCTATGCGGCCGACGCGCGCCTGAAGATGGACCTGGTCAACGATCATCTGGCGGGCAAGGAGATGGAGGTCGGTCGCTTCTACCAGCGTCGCCGAGAGTGGATCGCAGCGACTCTGCGATTCCGCAAGGTGGTGGACGATTATCAGACGACGAGCCACGCGCCCGAGGCGCTGGAGCGGCTGGTCGAATCCTATCTGGCGCTGGGCATACCTGAGGAAGCCAAGCGTGCGGCGGCCGTGCTCGGCCAGAACTATCCCGGCTCGAAATGGTATCAGCGCGCTTATCGGCTGATTCAGGAGCATGGCGCCGGCGCCTGAGCGGCCATATCGTTGCGAGTCGTCAGGCGGTTCCGCCGGACATGAAAATGCTCTAGGTCTCGCCTGACCATGCTCACCGGCCTCGCCATCCGCAACATCGTGCTCATCGAAGCGCTGGATCTTGCCTTCGAGAGCGGGCTGACCGTGCTGACCGGCGAAACCGGCGCGGGCAAATCTATCCTACTCGACGCATTGGGGCTGGCGCTCGGTATGCGGGCGGACAGCGCGCTGGTCCGTGCCGGCGAGGCGCAGGCGAGCGTTACGGCGAGCTTCGAGGCGCCCGCCGCCGGATCGCCGCTGGCGCTACTGCTGGCCGAGAACGAGATCGCGCAGGAGCCGGGCGAACCGCTGCTCATTCGCCGCACGCTGCGGGCGGATGGGGGCAGCCGAGCCTTCATCAACGATCAACCGTGCTCAGCCGCGCTGCTGCGCGACGTGGGTGCCTATCTGGTCGAAATTCACGGGCAGCATGACGAGCGCGGGCTGCTCAATCCGCGCGGCCACATGGACTTGCTCGATGCCTTTGGGGGGCTGGACAGCGGCGCGGTGCGCGCGGCCCATGCCGCGTGGCAGGAGGCAGAAGCGCAGCTTGAAGCGGCGCGAACGGCGCTCGAGAGCGCGGCGCGCGAGCGCGACTATCTCGCCCATGCGGTGGCGGAGTTGACCGCCTTCGCGCCCGAGCCGGGAGAGGAGGAGGCGCTCGCCGGGGAGCGCGCCACCATGCAGAAGGGCGCACGGTTGACCGAGGATCTGGCAGCTCTGGACGATCTGCTCGGCGGATCGGACGGAGCGTTGGCACGGCTGCGGCAAGCAGCACGGCGGCTGGACCGGATCGCGCCCGAGCATGAACTGCTGGCGGGCGCGCTGGCGGCGTTCGACCGGGCGGTGATCGAGGCGGCGGATGCCGAAGATTTGCTGGAACGGGCGAGCGAGGCGCTGACCGTCGATCCCGCGCGGCTGGACGCGATCGAGACGCGCTTGTTTGATTTGCGCGCGCTCGCCCGCAAGCATCAGGTCGCGGCGGACGATCTCGCCGCGCTCGCCGCAGAGATGAGCGCGCAACTTGCCCGCATCGACGCAGGCGAGGCGGGGCTGGCCGAACTCGAAGCAGCGGCGAAGCAGGCGCGGGGAGCTTATGAGGCGGCGGCGCAGGCTCTGAGTGCGGCGCGGCAGGTGGCAGCGGGGCGTCTCGATGTGGCGATGGCCGGCGAACTGGTACCGCTCAAGCTGGATGCCGCGCGCTTCCGCACCGATGTCGAGCCACTGCCGGAAGGGCAATGGCGCGCAAATGGGCACGACCGGGTTGAGTTCATGATTTCGACCAATCCGGGCGCACCGTTTGCGCCGCTCACCCGCATCGCCAGCGGCGGCGAGCTGTCGCGCTTCATCCTCGCGCTGAAGGTGGCGCTTGCGGCGCAGGGCAGCGCGGGCACGATGATCTTCGACGAGATCGACCGGGGGGTGGGCGGCGCGGTCGCCGGCGCCATCGGCGAGCGGCTGGCGCGGCTGGCCGGCGATGCGCAGGTGATCGTGGTGACGCACAGCCCACAGGTCGCCGCGCGCGGGCAGGGGCATCTGCTCATCGCCAAATCGTCGGAAGGCACGATCACCCGCACCGGCGTCCATCCGCTGAATGAGGCGGAGCGGCGTGAGGAAATCGCCCGGATGCTCTCCGGCGCCGCCATCACCGACGAGGCGCGCGCGCAGGCCGACCGGCTGCTGGAGGGGGTGTGATGGCAGCAGGCATGTCCGTGTAATGGCACTGACATGGTCCTCGCTTTTCGTGGGCAGTCTGTTCTGCGGGTTGCTCTTGGGTATTCCATTCATCATTGCGGAAAAGCGTAAAGGCCAATCTGCCTTGAAAGCTGCGGGCTTGTTTCTTGTTCTGGGGCTCGTGTTATTTCTATGCTTCGGCGTGCTTGGATTGATTGAGACATGGACCAGATGACAGAAGCCGAGGCCGCCAATCGCCTGATGCGGCTTGCCAAGGAGATCGCCAAGCATAACCGGCTCTACCATGCCGAGGATTCGCCGGAGATCAGCGATGCGGCCTATGATGCACTGATACGCGAGAACAATGCGCTGGAGGCGGCGTTCCCGCATCTGATCCGCGCGGACAGTCCCAACCGGCAGGTGGGGGCTTCGGTCGCCGCGTCGGCGCTGGCCAAGATCCGCCACGAGAAGCGGATGATGAGCCTCGATAATGCCTTCGCGCCCGAGGAGGTAGAGGAGTTTGTCGCGCGGGTTCGGCGCTATCTGGCGTTGCCGGAAGATGCGGTGGTGGCGATGACCGCCGAGGACAAGATCGACGGACTGTCGCTCTCGCTCCGTTACGAGAAGGGCCAACTGGTGCGTGCGGCGACGCGCGGCGATGGCGAGGTGGGGGAGGACGTCACCGCCAATGTCCGCTTCATCCCGGACATTCCGCAGACCCTGCCCGGCGACGCGCCCGATGTGTTTGAGGCGCGTGGCGAGGTCTATATGGAGAAGGCGGCCTTCCTCGCGCTCAACGCCCGGCTGATGGCGGAAGCCGAGGCGGCGGCGCAGGGGCGCGGCGAGGCGTTCGACCCTGAGAGCGTGCGCCAGTTCGCCAATCCGCGTAACGCAGCGGCGGGGTCGCTGCGCCAGAAGGACGCCAGCGTCACCGCGAGCCGGCCGCTGCGCTTCCTTGCTCATGGGTGGGGCGTGGTGAGCGGGGGCGGTCTGCCGGCGGAGACGCAATATGGCGTGATGCAGGCGATGGTGCGCTGGGGCATCCCGGTCTCGCCCCGGCTGGTGCTGTGCCGCGACAGCGCGGCGATGCTCGCGCAGTATCGTGATATCGAAGCACAGCGGGCGGACCTGCCCTACGATATCGACGGCGTGGTCTATAAGGTTGATCGACTGGATTGGCAGGAGCGGCTCGGCTTCGTCGCCAAGGCACCGCGCTGGGCGATCGCACATAAATTCCCCGCCGAGCAGGCCGAGACGACGCTGGAGGCGATTGACATCCAGGTCGGCCGCACCGGCAAGCTGACGCCGGTCGGCCGCCTGAAGCCGGTGACGGTGGGCGGCGTGGTCGTCTCCAACGTGACGCTGCACAATCGCGACGAGATTGCGCGTCTGGGCGTGCGACCGGGCGACCGGGTGGTGGTACAGCGCGCCGGCGACGTCATCCCGCAGGTGGTCGATAATCTCACCCCCGAAGAAGCAAGAGCGCCTTATGTCTTTCCTGATCACTGCCCGGAGTGCGGCAGCGAGGCGGTCGCCGAGGAAGGCGAGGTGGATGTGCGCTGCACCGCCGGCCTCATTTGCCCGGCGCAACGCATTGAGCGGCTGCGCCATTTCGTCAGCCGCGCGGCGCTGGATATCGAGGGACTGGGCGACAAGACGATCCGCGAGTTCTTCGCCCTTGGTTGGCTGGACCATGGCCCGGCCGACATTTTCCGCCTCAAGCGGCATCGCGAGGAACTGCTGAAACGCGAGGGATGGAAGGACAAGTCAGTCGACAATCTGCTCGCCGCCATCGAGGCGCGCCGGGCGCCGGATGCGGCGCGACTGTTGTTCGGCCTTGGCATCCGCCATGTCGGCGCGGTGACGGCGCGCGATCTGCTCAAGGCGTTCGTCACGCTGCCGGCGCTGCGCGAGACGGCGGAGGCGGCCCATGCTGGCGATGAGGCGGCGGCAGCGCGGTTGCTCGCGATCGACGGGGTCGGCGGCGTGGTGGTCGAAGCGCTGGGTGATTTCTTCCACGAGGACCATAACCAGCGCATTTGGGATGATCTGCTGGGTGAGGTGGCACCGCTGCCTTATGTGGTGGCGGTCAAGGCCAGCGCCGTCTCCGGCAAGACCATCGTGTTCACTGGCAAACTGGAGACGATGAGCCGCGACGAGGCCAAGGCGCAAGCCGAGGCGCTGGGCGCGCGCGCGGCGGGATCGGTCAGCGCGGCGACAGACCTGGTGGTGGCCGGGCCGGGCGCCGGCTCCAAGCTCAAGAAGGCTGCGGAACTCGGTATCGAGGTGATCGACGAGGCCGCTTGGGCGGAGATCGTGAAGGAAGCAAAGTAAAGTAAAGCGGGAACGCCGCTGCGGCAGGGCAAATGACACCGCTTGCCGCTGCCCTCTCGCTTCCCATATCATGGGTTCAGGCCAAACGGCCTGGCGGCGAGAATGATTGCTATGCGGATGTGTCTTTCGTCCGCCAGCCAGATGCCGCAGGTGATCGGAGAGGAGGGCGACCCTCCCATGAATGCGCGTCACGTCTATAAAACCCCGCCCCCCGGCGCTGCGTCGGACTGGACGATTCCACAGGATTGGGACGCGTATACGGTCGAGGACCATGCGACGTGGGACCGGTTGTTTGCGCGCCAGAGCGCACAGCTTCCCGATCGTGCCTGTGCCGCCTTTCTGCGCGGGCTCGACGTGTTGCGGCTGTCGCGGCCAGGCATCCCCGATTTTGGCGCGCTGTCAGAGCGGTTGGAGGCGCTGACTGGCTGGCGCGTCGTGGCGGTGCCGGGACTGGTGCCGGATTCGGTGTTCTTCGACCACCTCGCCCACCGGCGCTTCGTCGCCGGGCGCTTCATCCGGCGGCCGGACCAACTCGATTATCTAGAGGAGCCGGACGTCTTCCATGATGTGTTCGGCCATGTGCCGCTGCTCGCTGATCCGGCCTATGCCGATTATATGCAGGCTTACGGGGAGGGCGGGCTGCGCAGCCTGCGCTTCGGCGCGCTACATCGGCTGGCGCGGCTGTACTGGTACACGGTTGAGTTCGGCCTGATCGAGGAAGCGGGCGGCCTGCGGCTGTTCGGTGCGGGGATCGTCTCCAGTCACGGCGAGAGCCTCTTCGCGCTGGACGATCCCAGCCCCAACCGCATTGCCTTCGATCTCATGCGGGTGATGCGCACGCATTACCGGATCGACGACTACCAGCAGAGCTATTTCGTCATTCCCTCGTTCGAGGCGTTGCTTGAGGCGACGGTGGCCGTCGATTTCGCGCCGGTCTATGCGGCGCTGGAGGCGTTGGACGACCTCCGGCCTGAGGCGCTGCTCCCGGACGAGCGGCTGTTCACACGCGGGACCCAGGCTTATGCGCAGCAGCGCGAAGCAACTCGGGGCGCTTGACCCCGCGACGGCACACGATCGTGCAACCGTTTCACCAACTACCGTAGCCCGGCGCTTCGCCAATGTCCTCGGCGCGCCAGCGGTTCGGGCGGCGCCAGCCGAAGCGGCGACGCTTGCGCAGATGCAGGGTTGGCCACTCGCCATTGTCGACGCGCGCGGCGAGTCGCATTCCCTGGCGTCGATAGGCAGCGATGACGCGCTCGGCTTGCTCGGTGAGCAGCCCCGCGAGGACCAGCGATCCGCCCTCAGCCACCTGGGCGGCAAGGCCGGGCGCCAGTTCGATCAGCGGTCCCGCGAGGATATTGGCGATGACGAGATCATAGGGCGCGATGCCCTGGATCAACGGATGGTCGACCCCGGGGGCCGCGACGAGCTGGACTTCGCCGACGCCCCCGCCGAGCGGGATGCCATTGCGTGCGGCATTCTCCGCCGAGACATCCACCGCGACCGGGTCGATATCCGAGGCGAGGATATGCGCGCGCGGCCAAAGCGAACGGGCGGCAAAGGCGAGCAAACCGGTGCCTGTGCCGATATCCGCGATGTTGCCGAAGCGATGACCATCCGCCGCCAGTCGCGCCAAGGTCTCCAGGCAGCCGCGCGTGGTCTCGTGCTGGCCGGTGCCGAAGGCGCGGCTCGCGGGAATGAGAAAGTTGGTAAGGCCGGCGTGCATGGGTTCGGCGGCATCGTGGCGGACATGGAAGGGGCCGGCCGTGATCGGCTCCAGCCCCGCCTGGCTCTGCGTAACCCAATCGGTTTCGGGTACCGGGGCGAGGACCATCGCCGTTCGTGCGCTGGCAGGGAGAAGGGCAAGAATTGCCTCGATCTGCAGGTGGCTCGGCTCCCCCTCGAAGATGACATCGATCTGCCAGCGGCTCGGGTCATCGAGTTCGATTTCGCTGGCGATGATCGCAGGCGGAACCGGCCAGGTGCCGAACAGGTCGTCCGCCTGTTCCTGTACCTGTTCGGCGCGAGCGCGCGTGCAGGGCACGGTCATCTGCCAAGCGGTGGCGGCGGGCATTATGCGGGAGGAGCGAGGCTGTACCATGCCCGTTCCTTTATCCGATTTGGCGGCGTTGGCGACAGCGAAACAGCGCCAGTTTCCGGTCCTAGCCGACGGCGCGCTGGGGCTCTGCGCCGGCGACGGACCTCACGAAATTCGTCGAGCGGTCACGCAGCACCCCCAGATGATTGCGCACCTCGTTGAAGCCACTCTCCAGCTCGTCGATCTCGGATGCGACAATCTCGGTATCCTGCCGGATGGCGGAGATGTTGGAGGACATGGAGTCCGCCGCCAGCGCGGTTTCGTCGACGGCGGCGGTAATCATCGTCACGGTTTGGGATTGTGCGTCCATGGCGGCGCGGATGCGCATGCCCATGGTCTGTACGTCCTGCACTGTCGCGCGGATGCGCTCGTTGGTCTCGACCGATTGACGCGTGGCGTTCTGGATCGCCGCGATCTTCTGGGCGATGTCGTCAGTGGCTCGGGCTGTTTGACTGGCCAGTGACTTCACTTCCTGTGCGACGACAGCGAAACCCCGGCCGGCATCGCCTGCGCGCGCCGCCTCAATTGTGGCGTTGAGCGCGAGCAGGTTGGTCTGGCCGGCGATGTCGCGGATGAGTCCGAGGATCGATTCGATCGACTGGGCGTGTTCGGAAAGCGCGCTGGACATTTCCACCGCCTCGCCGGCCTGGTGCGAGGCCTTGAGTGCCACTTCGGCCGCCTGGTCGACCTCTGTGCGCGCCTCCTCGATGGCGCGGATGAGGCCGGAGGCGGTGTGCGCCGCCTCGCGCATGGCAATGGCGGACTGCTCGGCGGCCGCGGCGACTTCCGACGCCTTGTCGAGCATGCCGCGTGTCGCGCTGGAGGCTTCGCGCGCCTGATCGCGCAGCCGATCGCCGAGATCGGCTGCACGGTCGATCTGGTTGGTCAGCAGGTCGGAAAACTGCTCGCGCTGGAGATCGCGCTCCTGCCGATCCTTCTCCCGAATCGAGTCGGCGTAGGCCGCGCAGCACAACTCCACCTGGACGAGCGAGATATAGCGCATCGCGCCCATCAGTTCGGCGCGCTCTTCGGGATCGTTTACGATCTCCGTGATGATATCGCTCACCTTGTCCACCACGCTGTTAAGTGCGTGAATTTGCGCGCGCATCGAGAGGCCGGCGGCGATGACGCTCTTGAGGAAGCCACGCGCCTGTTCGCCCCAGCGTTCGCCGGCCAGATTGCCGAGCAACTCGCGGTAGAAATCCCGGGCGTTTTGGCGGATCGTTTCGATTTCGGCGGTGCTGTGGGGCAGCTTGCTGGCGCTCGCCATATAGCCGTCGAACGCGACATCCCCCAGCTCGTCGATACGCTCCCCGAGCGTCGCCTTGATGCGCGCGGCCATGCTCGGCAGTGTTCCCGAGGGATCGAATTCGCGAAGGCGATCAACCATGGAAATCGTGTCGCTGGTCGTCTCGTTCATTGTGCAACAGTCCTCGGCGTCGGCCCTTATGTTCTCTCTCAAGCCGTGGGCATACTGTCAGATCGTTAACTGGGGGTTATCGTTAGCAGCGCGTTGACAGAGGCGGCGATGGATAGGATGCGCCGGAGCGTTTGCAGTGCAGCCGCTTTGCGCTAAAGGGGCCGCAACCTTTCATGAACAGGATGGCCCACTATGGCGAAATCCGCTCCAAGACCGCTTTCTCCGCATCTCACTATCTGGCGATGGGGGGCACACATGCTGGTCTCCATCCTCCACCGCGCGACGGGCGATGGCCTCGCTATCGTTGGCGGTATGCTGTTGACATGGTGGCTGTGGGCGATTGCAAGCGGCCCGGCGGCCTATGAAAGCTTCCTCTATTATGTGTGGGCGGCCGATGCAGGCGATGTGACGGGCCTGATTGCCAATGTGCTTGCGCGCATCGTGCTGATCGGTCTGACTTGGGCGTTCTTCGAGCATATGTTCTCGGGGCTGCGCCATCTCGTGCTGGATATGGGCGCCGGCTATGAACTGCGGACCAACCGCCGCTGGGCGCAACTGATTGTGGTTGCCGCGCCGCTGGCCACGGCCGCCTTGTGGATCTGGTTGTGCTTTGGGAGGGCCAGCTGATGGGCACTGGAACGGATGTGGGCCGGGTTCGCGGCCTGGGGTCGGCAAAGAGCGGTACCCATCACTGGATCGCGCAGCGCGTTACCGCCATCGGCAATGCGCTGCTGGTGACGTGGCTGGTCGCAAGCCTCGCGATGCTCCCGGCCTATGACCATGCGGCGGTCAGCGGATGGATGAGCCAGGGAATCGTGGCTGTGCCGCTGATGCTGATGATCGTCAGCGTCTTTTACCATGTGCGCCTCGGCTTGCAGGTGCTGGTGGAGGACTATGTGCATGATGACGGCCTCAAGTTCGCCACGCTCATCGTCGTCAATTTCTATGCGATCGGCGCCGCGGCGCTCTGTCTGTTCTCGATCGCCAAAATCGCATTCGCCGGAGGCTCGCTCTGATGTCGGACAGTTCTTCCACCGCCGCCTACAAGATCATCGACCACAGCTATGACGCGGTGGTGGTGGGGGCGGGCGGTTCCGGCCTGCGCGCGACCATGGGTATCGCCGAGAGCGGTCTGAAGACGGCTTGCATCACCAAGTTGTTCCCCACCCGCAGCCACACCGTTGCAGCCCAGGGCGGCATTGCCGCGTCGCTCGGCAATATGGGGCCGGATCACTGGACCTGGCACATGTACGATACCGTCAAGGGATCGGACTGGTTGGGTGACCAGGACGCCATCGAATATCTCTGTCGGGAAGCGCCCGCCGCTGTCTATGAGCTGGAGCATGCCGGCGTGCCGTTCAGCCGCACCGACGAGGGCAAGATCTACCAGCGCCCGTTCGGCGGCATGATGCAGAATATGGGCGAAGGCCCGCCCGCTCAGCGCACCTGCGCGGCCGCCGACCGTACCGGCCACGCCATGTTGCACACGCTCTACCAGCAGAGCCTGAAGTATGACGCGGACTTCTTCATTGAGTATTTCGCGCTCGACCTCATCATGGAGAATGGCGAGTGCCGTGGCGTCATCGCGCTGTGCCTGGAGGATGGCTCGATTCACCGCTTCCGCGCGCATGCCGTGGTGCTGGCAACCGGCGGCTATGGTCGTACCTATTTCTCCGCGACCAGCGCGCACAGCTGCACCGGTGACGGTGGCGGCATGGTGCTGCGGGCCGGTCTGCCGTTGCAGGACCTGGAGTTCGTCCAGTTCCACCCGACCGGGATCTACGGCGCCGGCGTCCTCATTACCGAGGGTGCGCGGGGCGAAGGCGGTTACCTGACCAACAGCGAGGGCGAGCGCTTCATGGAGCGCTATGCCCCTTCCGCCAAGGACCTCGCCAGCCGCGACGTCGTCTCGCGCTCGATGGCGATGGAGATCCGCGAGGGCCGGGGCGTCGGCAAGAACAAGGATCACATCTACCTGCACCTCGATCATATCGACCCCAAGGTGCTGCACGAGCGGTTGCCCGGTATCACTGAGACGGGCAAGATCTTTGCTGGGGTCGACCTGACCCGCCAGCCGCTGCCGGTTGTGCCAACCGTTCACTATAATATGGGCGGCATCCCCACCAACTATCATGGCGAGGTGGTGACGCTGAGGGACGGCAACCCCGATGCAGTGGTGCCCGGTCTGTTCGCGGTGGGCGAGGCGGCATGCGTGTCGGTGCACGGCGCCAACCGGCTCGGCTCCAACAGCCTGATCGACCTCGTGGTGTTCGGCCGGGCGACCGGCAAGCGCATCGCGGAGATCGTCAAGCCGAACACGCCGCACAAGCCGCTCCCGGCCGGGTCCGAAGAACTGGCGCTCAGCCGCGTCGACCATTTCCGCCACGCCAAGGGCGGCTCGCCGACGGCCCAGATTCGGCTGGACATGCAGCACTGCATGCAGGCGCACGCCGCCGTGTTCCGCACCGACGCGCTGATGGCGGAAGGCATCGAGCAACTCGACAAGATCTACGCTGGCATGAGCGACATCGGCATTACCGACCGCTCGATGATCTGGAACACCGATCTGGTCGAAACGCTGGAGCTGGACAATCTGATCGGCCAGGCGATGTGTACCATCCAGTGTGCGCGTAACCGCAAGGAAAGCCGCGGGGCGCACATGCACGAGGATTATCCCGAGCGCGACGATGCGAACTGGATGAAGCACACGATCAGCTGGTTCGATGGCTGGGGCGGCAAGGGCGGCAACGTCAAAATCGATTATCGCCCGGTGCACGATTATACGCTCACCGACGAAGTCGCTTATATCGAGCCGAAAAAGCGCGTCTACTGATACGCCTGCGCCGCGCCGGGCGGCGCAGCACTTGCAGCGGACGCGCGAGTGCGCCCAGGCCGGTTCGGCCATTGGGGCAATCGATTATCAGATATGGGACACGCTGCCTTCGGGGCTGGCGTGTCCCCGGGCGTGACTGCTCAGCCGCCGAGCTGGGCGAGTGTCTGTTTGATTTGCAGCTTCTGTTTCTTGAGACTGGCAACGAGCATGGCATCTGGCGCAGGGCGGGCCGTTTCGTTGCGGATGCGGGCTTCGAGCCCGGCATGCTTGGCGTGAAGTGCGGAAATATGGGTTGAATCCATCATGTCCTCCTTAGCCGTTCCATAAATGGAGAAAGGAGTAGAGCATCTTTCTCGGACCGAGTCTCGTGCCTTCCTGCCCGGTTGCGACGAAACGACCCCCCGGCCGCGTCGGCGTGGGCCTGGGTTAACCATCATGTCGCGGATGAGTGCGCTTATTGCGCGCTTCTGATGCAAAGCGCAGTTACTACGATTTTTTCTTGCCGCGCTGGGCCGTTGCGGCCGAGGAGTAGCGATGCGATGATAGCGGCAGTCAGGCATGACAAGGAGGGCGCGAATCGGTGTTATCGGTGGAGGAAGTCGAGCGGCGACTTGAGCTTCTGCGCGTCGAGCACCGGGATCTGGATTGCGCGATCGCCGCGCTCGGCCAGGTGTCGCGGCCGGACCAACTGCAGCTAGCTCGCATGAAGAAGCGTAAGCTGCGGTTGCGCGATGAGATACTGATGTTGGAGAACAGTATCGTACCGGACATCATTGCCTGAAGAGATGGTGCGCGTCGCCGTCACGCCGATTCGAGGTTAACCGACCTGACAGCCTTGCGTGGCTGTGGCAGCACGCGGCCATGAGCGACTCGAAGACTTTGGTGAGCCATTTCGATCGGCGTCTGATCGACGGGCTTTACGTGGAAGCAATGGTGCTCGCGGACGAAGCGCGCTCCTTCTTCGACGGGCAGGGCGAGGAGCAGCGCAGAGCGCTTGGGGAGGTGGACCGTGTCGTCTTCGCCGGCGAATCCCTCAAGGTGACGACGCGGCTGATGCATGTCATCGCCTGGCTGCTTGCCCAACGCGCGATCCTCAATGGTGAGTTGACCGAGGCGGCGCGTAGTGACGAGCGGTTTAAACTCGGCGAAGCCGCGCCGACAGCTGCTTCCATCGCGCAGCGATTCAGTCCCGACATGACAGCGTTGATCGTCGACAGCGCGGATATCTACCAGCGCATCGCCCGTCTGGAGCGGCAACTGGTCACGCGGACGCGCCGCCATTCCCCGGCGCAGTTCAGCCCGGCACGTGCCCTGCTCGATCGGCTCGAGCGTGCCTTTTAAGCCGCAGTCTGGATGCTAATCGGCCGCTATGCCTCTGATTTCGGGATCGACTTGGCGCATTTGCGCCGTTTGAGCGCGAAAGACGCTTGCAGTCGGCCGATGAACACATAGACAGACTCTATGCTGCGACGGTCCATCCGCTGCTGGTCTCTCGTTGGTGGCGGGAATGCTGTGATGGCTCGGCTCGTTATGGCTGTCGCCGCTACCGTGACGCCGGCGGTGAGCCATGCCCAGCCCGACGTTGGAGGAGCGGCGCCGCCAGCGGCGGCGGTACCAAGCGATGATCCGCTCGCGCTTGATGATCTGCCCGGTCTGGGGATCGAGTGGCCAGACCTCGCTACCCCTTCTGAACCACTGGCGGCCCTGCCAGCGTTGCCCGATGTAGCGACGCCGGTGGAAACCGCCCCCGGTCCGGTTCCGGACGATCAGGCGCTCGCCGCGTCCGAAACGCCGCTGCCTGCCGAAGCCGATACGCTTGCGACCATAGATCCTGCCGCGCCGCTGCGCTACCGGGTCGAACTGGAAGGCCTCAACGGCGCGGCAGACGAAACGTTGCTCACGCGTTTCGATGCGCTCTCCGCCCTCAAGCAGGCGGAGAACGACCGCGCCAATATCGCCCAGATACGGCGGCGAGGGCAGAGCGACACCGAGTTGCTCGATGAATTGCTGCGTGCGCGAGGCTATTATGACAGCCGCGCCCGCATGCGCCTGCGTGCCGACGCCGGCAGCGACCCACGTGTGGCTGTCATTCTCGGCGCCAATCCCGGGCAGCGCTATCTGCTCGACGAAGTTGACGTCGATGGGCTGGAGGGGAAGAGCCCGCTCGGCCAGGATTTGCGGGCACTGTTCCCCGTTTCCGTGGGCGATCCGGCGGACACCGACGCGATCCTGGCTGCCACCGCGGAGTTACGCGTAGGTCTGGGGGAGGGCGGTTATCCCTTCGCCGATGTGCGCGAGCCAGTGCTCACCGTGGGTCATCAGCAGCGCGAAGCCCTTCTCAGCCTCAATGTCGATACGGGTGGTTTTAGGCGGTTCGGGGAGATCCGCGTCAATGCGGAGGCGCCGTTCAGCGCCAGACATGTCGGTGTCATCAGCCGTTTCTCGGCCGGCGAGCCCTACAAGCAGAGCAATATTACCGATCTCAACAGCGCATTGATTGCGACCGGCCTTGTCTCGCAAGTGACGATCACGCCCGAGAAGGGCCAGGACGAGGAGACGGTAGACCTCGCCATATACATGGCGCCTGCACCGCCGCGCACCGTTGCAGGCGAAATCGGCTATGGCACCGGCGAAGGCTTCCGCGTGGAGGGGAGCTGGCAGCATCGCAACTTTTTCCCGCCCGAGGGCGCGCTGACCGCGCGCGCCGTGCTCGGTACGCAGGAGCAGAGCCTTACCGCTATCTTGCGGCGCAACAACCTCGGTAAACGCGACCGGGTGCTCAATGTTGAGGTGGGCGCGGCCAATATCGATCAGCCGGCTTTTCGCGCTTTGACCGCAGGTGTGGCGGCGAGCCTGGAGCGCCAGACCAACCTCATCTTCCAGAAGAGCTGGGTTTGGTCGCTTGGCACCGAATTGCGGATCAGCGACGAGCGGGACCTGTACGGCGCGACACTGATCAAGCGCCGGCGCACCTTCGTCATTGCCGCGTTGCCGGCCAGCCTTACCTATGACGGGAGCGATGATCTTCTCGATCCGCGCAAGGGCTTCCGCCTGGGCGGCCGACTGTCTCCCGAATTGTCGTTGCAAGGGGGTGCCTTTGGTTACGTCCGCGCGCAGATGGATGGCAGCGCCTACGTGCCGATGGGCGAGCGGTTCACGCTGGCCGGACGTGCGAGGGTCGGCACCATCGTCGGTGCATCGGCGGATCGCATCGCGCCGACGCGGCGCTTCTATGCGGGCGGTGGTGGATCCGTGCGTGGCTACAGCTATCAGGCGATTGGTCCGCGCGACGCCAATAACGACCCTGTTGGCGGCCGCAGCCTGGGCGAGGTCTCCCTGGAGGCACGCTTCCGCTTCGGCAGCCTCAACCAGTTCGGTATCGTGCCTTTCGTCGATGCCGGCACGATCTCCTCCAACTCGCTGCCGACGCTGAGCGAGATGCGCGTTGGTGCTGGGATCGGCTTTCGGTACTATAGCAACTTCGGGCCGATCCGGATCGATGTCGGAACGCCGATCAATCCGCAGCCGGGCGATTCCCGCATCGGCGTCTACGTGTCGTTGGGGCAGGCCTTCTGATGGCCGCCGCACCACCGCCCGATCCGCCCGCCGAGGTGGTTCAGCCGGACGGACCGCCTCCGCGCCGCCGCGTCCGCCGGTGGATTGGCCTTGCCGTGCTCGGGCTGCTGCTCACCCTGTTGATCGCGGGCTGGGCCGCCGTGCGTTGGATCGATAGCGATGCCGGGCATCGCTTCATCATCCGCCAGATCGCCGGTTGGCAGCCGGTGACGGGGCTGCGCGTCTCGGTCGGGTCGATCGAGGGGCGGGTGTTCAAGTCCATGGTGCTGCGCGACGTGCGACTGGCCGATCCCAAGGGGCGGTTCGCGCGCATCGATCGAGCGGACCTGAGCTGGTATCCGCTTGGTTGGCTCTCCAATCGCCTGGATATCGATCGACTCCACATCCATGCGGCGGAACTGGCACGGTTGCCGCAGTTTGTGCCGAGCGAGGCGCGCGAGTCGATCCTGCCTGATTTTGATATCCGCCTCGCGGAGTTGCGCATTGATCGGTTGGCACTGGGCGCGGCGGTGGCTGGCGAGCCGCATGTCGTACGTGGTGTGGGCAATGCGGACGTCCGCAAGCGCCGCGCCGTCATCGCGCTCTCGGCGTCCGCGCTGGACTCGTCCGACGCGCTCCGGCTCGAACTCGACAGCCGACCGGACGACAAGCGTTTCGATCTCGACCTATTGGTCGCGGGGCCGCGCGGGGGGATCGTCACCGGCCTCATCGGCACCGATCAACCCGTCGCGCTGGCGATCAAGGGTGATGGCGACTGGCGCGACTGGCGCGGTGGCCTCGTCGCGGTGAGCGGCGGGCAGCGGGCAGCCCGGCTCGCGCTGCGCATGCAGGCGGGGCGCTATCATGTAAGCGGCCCGCTCGCATTGATCGGTCCGCTCGCGGCTTTGGGCAGCGGTGAGATGGCGATCGATGCCGACCTGCGCTTCGATAACCGGTTGCTCAGCGGCACGGCGTCGGCAGCTTTGCCAGCGGTGCAGTTCAAGGCGACGGGAGGCCTAGACCTGGCGCGCAATCGCTTCGACGAGCTGCGGTTGGAAGCGGCCGTTGCTCAGCCGGGACGTCTCGCGGCGGGTATCACCGGCCGTCCCGTGCTGCTGCGGGCGCGGCTGGCGGGGCCGTTCCGCAACGCGGCCTTCGATTATCTGCTCACCGCACCCGACCTGCGCCAGGGCAAGATGGGCGTGCGGGACCTGCGCCTTGCCGGCGAAGCGCGGTTGACCGGACAGGAGGGCAGCTTCCCCTTCCGGCTAACTGCGCAAACGCTCGTGCTGGGCGTGCCGCAGATCGATGAACGGCTGCGCAACCTTGTCGTTGATGGCCGCATTCAGCGCGCGGCGGGGCAGTTCCGTCTGGCGCCCACGGCGATCCGGGCGAGCGGCTTTGCCGGGCAGCTTGATGGGCAGGCCGATGCCGGCTTGGGGAGCTTTGCTGGGACCTTTCGGGGCGGGTTCAACGGGTTGGAATTGGAGGGCCTCGGCCGCCTCGATCTGGCCACCGTGTTGCGGCTGGTCAAACCGACGGGGGGCGCTCTGGCGTTCACGGGCTCGGGCCGTGCGACCATGCGTCGGCTCGACAATGGGTTTCTGCAAGGTCTCGGTGAAGGGCTGCCGACCATCACCAGCGACCTGGCGTTGGCCGGGAAGCGCATAGCCCTGCGCAACCTGCGGGTCGGCGCGCCGGCGCTAACGCTGGCAGGAAATGGCTTTTATGACTTGAGTGCGGGCTCACTCCAGCTCGAAGGGGGCGGCCAACACCGCGCTTACGGGCCGCTGCGCCTGTCCCTCTCCGGCCAGCCGGATCGGCCGCGCGTGGCGCTTGTGCTTGCCAGCCCGCTGCCGGCTCTCCAGCTGAAAAATGTGCGCGCGCTGCTCGTGCCGGACGCCCAGGGCTATGCCGTCACGGCGGAGGGCAACTCGATGCTGGGGCCGTTCAAGGGTGAAGGATCGATCCTGCTCCCCGCCGAGGGCAATGCGACCATCGCCATCGCGGGCCTTGGGGTGAGCGACGTGACGGTGAAGGGCGACCTGGTGCCGGTGGAGGGCGGGCTGCAAGGCGCACTGGCGCTGTCGGGTCCGGCAGAGGGCACAATCGCGCTGTCGATGGTTGAGGGCATTCAGCGCTTGGGGGTGGATATCGATCTGGGCGGCGCCAACTTTACCGGCTCGCCACAGATTACCGTGAATCGCGGCACGGTGCGTGGCGAGGTGCTGCTGCGCCCCGGTGCCGTCACCATCAAGGGCGACGCGCAGGGGCGGGGCCTGCGTATTGGCGGCCTGCGGGTCGGCCGATTTGCCGGCGCGGTGGACCTGATGAACGGCGAGGGTACGGCTACCGTCTCGATGAACACCGGCAACGGCCGGCTGTTCGATTTGCAGGCGCGCGCGGCCATCGCCGCGCAGCGCATCCGCGTGGACATGCATGGATCGGTTAACGAGCGTGCGATCGCACTCGACCGGCCATTGGTGCTGACCAGCGAGGCGGAGGGCTGGCGGCTCGCCCCGACGACACTGCGGATGCAGGGAGGAGCCCTGCGGCTTGCCGGCATGTTCGGATCAAGCGCGACGCATGTGGATGCCACGGTGCGGGCGATGCCGCTGGCGCTGCTGGATATCGTCAACAGTGACCTTGGGCTGGGTGGAGCCGCCGATGGCGATTTCTCCTTCGATCAGCCGCGCGGCGGCGTCCCCACCGGCAAGCTGAACTTGCGGATCAAGGGGCTGACGCGTTCCGGCCTCGCTCTCAGTTCCGCGCCGATCGACATCGGCGTCAACGCCGTGCTGGATAGCCAGCGCCTTGCTGCACGGGCGCTGGTCGCCAAGGGCGGCACCGTGGTCGGCCGCTGGCAGGCGCTGATCGCGCCGCTGGGTGCGGGATCGCTGAGCGACCGGATCATCCACGCGCCGCTGCGCGCGCAACTGCGCTATGCGGGCGACGCGGACACGCTGTGGCGCCTTACCAATGTCGAGATCATCTCATTGGGAGGCGACGTGCGGATTAGTGCCAACGCGGGCGGTACTCTCGCAGATCCGCAGATTCTTGGTACGGTCGAGACGCAGGGCGCGCGGATCCAGAGCCCCGTCACCGGCATGACGCTCACCGATATCAAGGCGCGCGGCTCGTTCAACGGGGCCCGGCTGACGATTGGTGAGCTGACCGGCCGCACGGCGGGCAACGGGACGGTGAGCGGCACCGCCGCCTTCGATATTTCCTTCGAGCGCGGCATCGGCATGGATATCGCCGTCCAGGCTAACCGTGCCGTGGTGTTGGATCGCGACGATGTCGGCGCGACCGTCACCGGCCCGCTGCGCATCCGCTCCTCCGGCAATGGTGGCGTCATCTCTGGCAACCTCGACGTGCCCACCAGCCGCTTCGTGCTCGGCAAGGCATCAGCCGTGGCGGAAATTCCGCAACTGAGGCTCGTGGAAATCAACCGCTCTGGCGAGGAAGTCGAGCGTACGCGCGCCGCGGCGCCCTGGCGATTGGACGTCAAGGCGCGCGCACCGAGCCGACTGATGGTCGAGGGGCTGGGCATGCAGAGCGAATGGTCGGCCGACCTGACCATCGGCGGCCTCGTCGCAGCCCCCCAATTCAGCGGGACCGCCGATCTCATCCGCGGCAGCTACGATTTCGCGGGCAAGCGCTTCGATCTCGAGGAAGGACGGTTGACCTTCCGAGGCGAGGCGCCCGTCAACCCCACCCTGGACATTCGTGCCACCGCCGAGGTGCAGGACCTGAGTGCGACGATCAACGTGACAGGCACCAGCCTGCGGCCGATCATCGCCTTCTCCAGCATTCCTGCCATGCCGCAGGATGAGCTGCTGGCCCGTCTGCTGTTCGGCACGTCCATCGCCAATCTTTCGGCACCCGAGGCGATCCAGCTCGCCTCCGCCGTGGCGGCCTTCCAGGGCGGAGGCGGCGGACTCGATCCGATCAATGCCCTGCGCCGGGCGACCGGCCTCTCGCGCTTGCGGATCGTGCCGGGCGATACCACGACGGGTCAAAAGACCTCCATTGCCGCGGGCAAGAATATCGGCCGCAATCTCTATGTGGAGCTGATTACCGACGGGCAGGGCTATAGCGCGACCCGCGTCGAATATCAGATCACCCGCTGGCTGGCGCTGCTCTCCAGCGTCTCGACCGTGGGGCGGCAGAGCGTGAGTGCTCGGGTATCGAAGGATTATTGAGGGGGCTGTGGCCCTCCGGGCGCTCGTCAATCAGATTAGGAGAGCGAGCTCAGTGCTCCTCCGGCCACTCAAAATCCTCGTCGATAATTGGCTCGGGCCGGCGATTATTCTTCACGTCGAGCGTCAGTAGCAGGCCGAGGCCCAGCACCGCGTCCGGGCCTTTGTAGGGGTCGAGATCGAGGCTGCGCATCCACTGCGCCAGCCTGTCGTTGCTCTCGAAAACGCCGATCGCGGCATTCTCGATATTGCCGACTGCGTAGCTCTGCGGCGCCTCTGGATCGGGACGCCCATCCGCGGCATCGTTGAGGGCGCGCAGGATGCTGGCTTTGAACATTTCCTTGACCTCGCTCATTCGATCCTCCGCGGATACTTGCTCGGGTTTGACCTTATCCCGCGAAGGGAGGAGCGCAAGGCGTCCGTTTGGATAATCGGGAAAAATCGCGGCGCGGTGACACGACAATCCATCGCCCGGTCCACCACGAAGAAAGGGCCCCGGATTGCTGCGGGGCCCTTTCATTATTTGGCGCGGAAGCGGATCAGGCGAGTTCGCCGATGACCGACTTCTTCTCCATGAACTCTTCGAGGCCGAACTTGCCGAACTCGCGGCCATTGCCCGACTGCTTGTAACCGCCAAAGGGCGAATTGAAGTCCAGCCCGCCGGAGTTGACGAACACGCTGCCGGCACGGATCTTGGGTACGATCTTGCTGGCTTCAGCCGGGTTTCCGGCGATGTAGGCGCCGAGCCCATAGGGCGTGTCGTTGGCGATCTGCACCGCCTCGTCGATATCCTTGTACTTGATGACCACGATGACCGGACCGAAGATCTCTTCGCGCGCGGGGGTCATGTCGTTGGTGACGTTGGCGAGGACCGTGGGCTTCACATAATAGCCCTTGTCCCGCCCTTCGGGCTTGCCGAGGCCGCCGACGGCGACGGTCGCGCCTTCGTCGATGCCCTTCTGGATGAGACCCTCGATCTTGTCGAACTGGCTCTTGTTGACGACGGGGCCGATATGACCGCCTTCGGTCAGCGGATCGCCCACCGGCTTCTCGCCGAAGATGCCGGCGAGCTTCTCCACCGCCTCGTCATACTGGCTCTCATGCACCAGCCAGCGCGTGGGGGCGACGCAACTCTGGCCGCTGTTGAGCAGCACGCCGCCGGCGCCGGCCGGCAGAGCGAGATCGAGAGGAGTGCCGGGAAGCACGATGAAGGGCGACTTGCCGCCCAGTTCCTGATGGACGCGCTTGACTGTGTCCGCCGCTGCCTTTGCGACCATGATGCCGGCGCGGGTCGAACCGGTGAAGCTGACCATGTCCACGCCCGGATGCTCGGCGAGCGCCTGGCCGACGGTCGGGCCATCGCCCTGGACAAGGTTGAACAGGCCGGCCGGCACGCCAGCGGCGTCCAGCACCTCGGCGAAGATCGCGGCGGAGGCGGGCGTCTCTTCGGAGGGCTTCAGAATGACAGCGTTGCCGGCGGCGAGGGCCGGGGCGACCTTGGCGACAATCTGGTTCATCGGCCAGTTCCACGGCGTGATGAGCGCGACGACGCCGATCGGCTCGAATACGACCTTGTTCTTGCCGGTCGATTCCTCTTCCTCAAAGCCCTTCAACGCTTCGATAGTGGCGCCGAGATGACCGAGGCCGGAACCGGCCTGCGCGGTGGAGGAGGTGGAGATGGGGCAGCCCATTTCGGTGCTGATCGCCTCTGCGATGTCCGGAATGCGCTTCTGATATTCGGCCACGATGCGGCCGAGCATGGCGACGCGGTCTTCCTTGGAGGCACCATAATTGGCATCGAACGCGGCGCGAGCGGCCTTCACCGCCTTGTCGACATCGGCCTTCGAGCCGAGCGTGACTTCGGTGCAGGCTTCTTCGGTTGCCGGGTTGATAACCTCGTGGCGCTTGCCGCCCTCGCTGTCGACCCACTGGCCGCCGATATAATGCTTGAGATAGCTGTATTTCACGGTCCGCTCCGCAAGAATTTCTAGGCCCTTCGTACATAGGCCGGATGGGCGAAACCGCAATGACGAACCGGCCCGATTTTTCGCCCCGCGCGCCGCATGAGGATGAGTTTGTCCGAAAATTGTGGGGTTGGCCACCGCAATATTGGGGGCGCGGGCGATGCTGGAAGATCGCGTGCCGCAGACGGGACGGGCGGCTCAGAGGTGGTCCCCAAAAGGGAAAGGCCCCGAAGGCGCTGTGTCCTCCGGGGCCCTTCCCAACATGCTTCGCCGATGGCTCAGGCGCTATAATACATGTCGAACTCGACCGGGCTGGGCGCCATTTCCCAGCGATAGACTTCCGGCCACTTCAGTTCGATGTAAGCATCGATCTGATCCTTGCTGAACACGTCGCCCTTGAGCAGGAAGTCGTGGTCGGCGGCGAGGCTGTTCAGCGCCTCGCGCAGTGACGCGCAGACGGTGGGCACTTCGGCCAGTTCCTCAGGCGGCAGATCGTAGAGGTTCTTGTCCATCGCCTCGCCGGGGTGGATTTTGTTCTCGATGCCGTCGAGACCCGCCATCAGGAGCGCCGCGTAGCAGAGATAGGGGTTGGCCATCGCATCCGGGAAGCGGAACTCCACGCGCTTAGCCTTGGCGCCCGCGCCATAGGGGATGCGGCAGGAGGCCGAGCGGTTGCGCGCCGAGTAAGCGAGCAGAACCGGCGCCTCGAAGCCCGGGACCAGTCGCTTGTAGCTGTTGGTCGTCGGGTTGGTGAAGGCGTTCAATGCCTTGGCGTGCTTGATGACGCCGCCGATGAAATAGAGGCACATGTCCGACAGGCCAGCATAGCCGTTTCCGGCGAACAGCGGCTTGCCCTTCTCCCAGATGGAGAAGTGCGTGTGCATGCCGGAGCCGTTGTCCTGGGCGATCGGCTTGGGCATGAAGGTCGCCGTCTTGCCGTAGGCCTGCGCGACCATCTGCACGACATATTTGTAGACCTGCATGCGGTCGGCCGTCTGCACCAGCGTGCCGAAAGTCAGGCCCAGCTCGTGCTGCGCGGCGGCAACCTCATGGTGGTGCTTGTCGCAGGGGAGGCCCATTTCCAGCATGGTCGAGACCATCTCGGCGCGAATATCCGTGCACGGATCAACGGGGGCAACAGGGAAGTAGCCGCCTTTGGCGCGCGGGCGGTGGCCGAGGTTGCCACCCTCATAGTCGCGGCCGGTGTTGGTCGGCAGCTCAATGTCGTCGATTTTGTAGAAGCTCTCGTTGTAATCGCTATTGAAGCGCACATCGTCGAACATGAAAAACTCGGCTTCCGGGCCGACATAGACGGTATCGCCAAAGCCGGCCGCCTTCACATAGGCCTCGGCGCGGACCGCGGTGGAGCGGGGGTCGCGACCGTACAACTCACCGGTGGATGGCTCGACGATGTTGCAGCACACGATGAGCATCGGGGTTGCGCTGAACGGATCGACATAGACGGCGTCGAGGTCCGGCTTCAGGATCATGTCGGATTCGTTGATCGCCTTCCAGCCGTCGATCGAGCTGCCGTCGAACATGAAGCCTTCCTCCAGCTCATCCTCGCCGACGCGACTGGAGACCATGGTCAGGTGCTGCCACTTGCCCTTGGGGTCGGTGAAGCGCAGGTCAACCCACTCGATTTCCTTCTCCTTGATCATGTCGAGAATGTCTTTGGGCGTGTTGGCCATGGCGACGATACCTTCCTTGTGCCTTTGTGGATGTGACCGGTGAGTGATCAGATGGCGGCGTCGTCGAGTTCGCCGGTGCGGATACGCACGGCCTTCTCGACGGGGATGACGAAGATCTTGCCGTCGCCGATTCGCCCGGTTTGCGCGGCGCCGGAGATCGCCTCGACCACCCGGTCGACGATGCCATCCTCCACCACGACTTCGAGCTTCACCTTGGGCAGGAAATCGACCACATATTCCGCGCCGCGATACAGCTCGGTATGGCCCTTCTGCCGGCCGAAGCCCTTGGCCTCGGTAACGGTAATCCCGGAGACGCCGACCTCGTGCAGCGCTTCCTTCACATCATCCAGCTTGAACGGCTTGATGATCGCTTCGACCTTCTTCATGTCCAACGCACCTCATTGCTTCGCGTGACGCGCGGCATGCCAGCCCAGGCGCCTCGCGAGGGAAAGATCACCCCTTATCCCTGCGTGGCCGCGCATGGGCCGACGCTACCGCGCCGGCTTGCGAATCACCAGCGCAGCATTGGCGGCTTTGCCGAAGCTTGTCGATATTGCCCGGATTTCGGGCATTTTTCACCGGCGTTGCCTAAAAAACAGGCAGTCGCAGCATCCATCCGAGCCGTTCAATAAGGCGGGTGGTGCAGGCCTTTGGGGCTGAGCGTGAAGATCTCGCAGCCCGTCTCGGTGATGCCGATCGAATGTTCGAACTGCGCGGAGAGGGAGCGGTCGCGCGTCACAGCCGTCCAGCCGTCCTCGAGCATCTTCACGCCGGGCTTGCCGCAGTTGATCATCGGCTCGATGGTGAAGATCATGCCGGGGCGTAGCTCTGGGCCCGTGCCTGGCCGGCCGGCATGGATGACTTCCGGCGCATCGTGGAACACCAGGCCGAGGCCGTGTCCGCAGAAATCGCGTACCACGCCATAGCGATGGCGTTCGGCGTGGGTCTGGATGGCATAGCCGATGTCGCCGAGCGTGTTGCCCGGTCGCGCCTGCTCGATGCCCAGCATCAGACATTCGTAGGTGATGTCCACGAGACGCCGTGCCTTGATGGGCACATCGCCGACCAGATACATGCGGCTGGTGTCGCCGTGCCAGCCGTTGAGTTGCGGGGTGACGTCGACGTTGAGGATGTCGCCCTCGCGCAGTATCCGATCGCCGGGCATGCCGTGGCAGATCACGTTGTTGAGGCTGATGCAGCAGCTATATTGATAGCCGTGGTAGCCCAGCGTGGCAGGTACGCCGCCAGCCTCCAGCGTCATCCGCCGGACCAGGTCATCGATCTCGGAGGTCTGCAGGCCGGGGCGGATCAGCGGTACCAGGGCATCCAGTATCTCGGCGGCGAGGCGGCCGGCCTTGCGCATGCCCTCGAACCCTTCCGGCCCGTGTAGCTTGATGGCGGAGGTGCGGATCGTGGCCGTTTCGGCCGTCGGCGTCAGATAAGTGGTCATGGCTTGCGATATAGGCGCAACGGGTCCAAGTGGCGAGAGGGTTGATGCGTTTCGCGTGGGAGTCTGGAACGATGGCGGGTCACGGCAGGGGATGGCGGGATCACCAGGCCCCACGCCTGGGCTTCCCGCAGGAGCGATCCGCGTGACGGCGCGCGTCTGGACGGCAGGTCTGGTGGTGATCGGGGACGAGATTCTCTCCGGCCGCACGCAGGACAAGAATGTGGCGCAGGTCGCGAGCTGGCTTAACGTGCAGGGGATCCGCCTGCGCGAGGTGCGGGTGGTGGCGGACGACATGGCGGCCATCGCCCAGGCGGTGAACGAACTGCGCGTGCGCTACGACTATCTGTTTACCACCGGCGGTATCGGGCCGACGCATGACGATATCACGGTGGACGCAATCGCTGCTGCCCTGGGGGTGCCGGTCATTGTCCACCCGGAGGCGCGCGCGATTCTGGAGCGCTATTACACGACGCGCGGCGGACTGACCGAGGCACGCCTGCGGATGGCACGGGTGCCGGAGGGTGCGGACCTCATCCCCAACGAATATTCGGGAGCGCCGGGCATCCGCCTCGGCAATCTGTTCATCATGGCGGGGGTGCCGCATATCACCGCCGGGATGTTGGCCGCGCTCACCGGCCAGCTTGAAGGCGGCGCGCCTCTGCTTTCGCGCACCATCGGCTGCTGGGTGGCGGAGAGCGAGATCGCCGGTCTGCTGGGAGCCGCCGAGAAGGCGCACGAGGGGTGCCAGATCGGCAGTTACCCGTTCTTCCGCGAAGGGCGCACGGGTGCCAACTTCGTGATCCGCTCTATCGACCAAACGGAGTTGGACGCCTGCACGGACGCGCTGGCTGGGGCGCTGGAAGAGGCGGGGTTTCCGGTGGTGGAAGGCGGCATTTAGGTAGGTTCGCCGGCGTAGGTGGAAACTTTTCACCTATGATTTGGTGTTTTCGCGATAGCAGCATTTCGTTTTTATCGTGGTATATCAATAATTTGATGCCATTTCCATGATTTCTGGGGATGTCGCCGCGCGACACCAATTAGGGCAGTTTTCCGCGAACTGTGGCGGAACCGGGGGCGCCCCGAAACGTTGTCACGAGCGATAGGAACTGCCCTGCTTTTGGGATCGGCGTCGCTGACGTGGGATTGGCTGCGCCGGGGTCTGCGAATGACGATCGCATTCGCAGACCCATCGGGGTGACTGCTGCGCGTCCGCCGCCAGTATTTTGCTTCCTTATCCCTGATTGACCGATCCGCGCTGCGCCGCTAGTCCGGCGGCTGCACGCGGGTGTAGCTCAATGGTAGAGCAGCAGCTTCCCAAGCTGACGACGGGGGTTCGATTCCCCTCACCCGCTCCAAATCTTTGGGATCCCCCATAAAGATTTGAAAACTAAAGACAAAAATACAAAATTGCCTGTGTTCGCTATTGCGCGGAAGAACGTGCGGGCCTGTTCCACGTTCCCCTGCCTGCAGACGTGCCATTTTGCTGTCGTTTAACGGCGCGATCATCAAAACCCATTCGTCTCTAGCAGCTTGCGGCACCGAACCCTTTCGTTTCGGGCTGAACGCCCCTTTCCGGCGCGGCTCCAAAGGCCGCCCCGTCCGTTTAGGGGTGGGGCGGGCGGGATAGGGAATTGCCGCCGTCTCGCATGACGGCTCGGCCTGACCGGAGGGTAATAAACTAAAGAAGCGGGACGCCGGGCACGCACATGCAGCCTCGCCGCCGAACAGACCTTGGCGGGCGAAGGCCGCTCGAACGGTGCGCGAGGGATTGTAACCGAATGGTCAAGACGCTTAACGCGGCTTGGTGTCGCCAGCATCAGCGCCGCGTAGAGCCCGATCCGGACACGCAGCAGGATACGGGATAGCTGACATTATTTCCGTCCCATACCTTCAGTCTTCCGCATCGCGTGGATTGTAGCGTTCAAGATCGAGTCGCCACGATGGGATGAACGATGTATAGAGGCGTGGGACAGGTGTTCTTCAAGGAGGGAGGAATTCATGGGCAAAACAATTCCACTTCATTTGGCCGTTGTCCTTGTGGCTGGATTAACCACCGCCTGCGGTGAGAAGGCGGCGAGGGTCGAAGACGGAGCGGAAAACACCGTCGAAACGCAGGCGTTAGAAGAAAACGCGGCTGTTCCTGATGAAACGGTGACGACGACCGCCGCTGTCGCACCTGCTGTCGTGGAGACGGCTGCGGCGACCGTAATCCCTGCCGCAACGCAAGGGAAAACGGCCCCCGGAGCAACCGCGTCGCTGCCTTTGAAACTCGGTCATTATGTCCGTGCGGGCACACCCTGCAATCGCGCATCGCGCGCCGACATAATGGCGCTCGTCACACCCACTGGCATGAGCCAGAACTGCACCTTCAAGAAAATTGAGAAAACCGGCGCGACGACATATCGCGTGACCTCTGCATGTTCGGACGGGGGCGCCGCATGGGGCCGCGAGGACACCATCGAAACGATGACGGACATCTACGAGATTCCGAACGACACCAGCTACACGGTGAAATATGAAGGCGGCTCGGAAGTCAGCGCGCGCCACTGCGCGCAAGTGGATGCCTTGTAGCGTGATCGCTCTAAGTGGGCGGGGCCATAGGCGGTAAAGTCACAGTCTACCCGTATGAATGGTCTGCCTGCCATGCGCGCTCTCCGAATGGCGGGTTAGCAGGAGATCGGCACCTGGCGGAGGGACTGTTGCGAGCAGCCAGCGAGGGATAGACCATCGACGCTGCTCGCGAGACTGGTTCAAGGCGTTGCGGAGCCGCTCATCTTGCCCATCCAGCAGCACGGCCGTTTGATGAGGCATCTCTAGCCATGATCAAACCGCTGAAACGTGCGGCTTCTGTATCCGCGAGGACCAATGAGGGGAAATCGGACAGGGTCAGGGGCAGCGATTAGTCCAATGATCGCGCCAAAGGCCCTCTCCGCACCTTGGTCTGGATTGGGCAGGGCGAGCCCGACGGTGCCCGCATAACCCCAGCGCCTGATGCCTAAGCTTTTGTTGAGAAAGTATTTGGTTGGAGCCGCCTGCAACCATAGCCTGCGATATGCTCTGCGGACTGTGTCGAAACAACGGCGCTCCCGCTCTGTGCTGATGAAGTGGGTCATTGGAGAGGAATATGCGGTTTCGTTCAGTGGCAGGCCTTTTGGCCGCTTTGCCAGCGCAGGCGATGGCGCAAGATGTTCCGCCACCAGAAACCACAAGAACCTCAATCGCCCCGCAGGATGGCGAGGCGTCCGGCGAGCCGGTGCCGACGCGCGGGAGCGAAAATGCGATCCGCCAAGCCAAGGATGCGTTTGGCTTCAGCAGCGGCAAGGAAACACTGGGCCTCTATACAACATCCAATGTCCGTGGGTTTTCGCCCGTGACCGCCGGCAATGTCCAGATCGACGGGCTCTATTTCGATCAGGTGTTCGGGCTGACCAACCGGGTCCGTGAATCGACGTCAATCCGGGTCGGTCTCTCCGCGAGCGGCATTCCCTTTCCGGCGCCCACCGGCATCGTGGATTACAAGCTCTACAAGCCCGGCGGGACGAGGACCGGCACCGCACTGGTGAGCCTGAACACCTACGGCACGGTGACGGTCGAAACCGACTGGGTGATCCCTTTGGACGGCGATCGCCTCAGCGTGGGAGCGGGCGTCTTTCACGCCATGGAAGAAACCGATGACGGCACGTCCAATACGCGCAGTATTCAGGGCGTTTCCCTACGATGGGCGCCATCGCCCTCGGTGGAGCTTTTGCCATTCTGGACGCGCTCGAAGATCAGTGACGATCAGCGGGCGCCGCGTTACATAACGGCGGGCCCGTATTTGCCGCCGCCGGTTCCCACCCGCCAGTATAACGGGCCGGAGTGGGCAACATATGAAAGCACCGGCGTCGCCTATGGCCTGGTGAGCGATGTCACGCCGACGTCATCCTGGCGCATTCGTCTCGGTCTTTTCAGGTCGCAACTCGATAATGACTCCGATTACGCGCAGCTTTTTCGTGACGTGCAACCCGACGGATCCGCCCGCCGGTTCCTCATCGCCGATCCGCCAACGCAGACTGGATCGACAAGCGGGGAGTTGCGGATCAGCAAGATCAGCGTCGAGGGGCCGCGTGAGCACATTGTCCACCTCAGTCTGCGCGGCCGCAGCCGCAATGCTGTGTATGGCGGCGCGCAGACGATCGACTACGGGCCCGTGCACATCCACGACATATTCGACAGGCCAAAACCATCCTTCACATTTGGACCGCAATCGCGCGACCGTGTGAAGCAATGGACGGGGGGCGTCGCCTATGAAGGCCGTTGGGAGGGCGTGGGGGCGCTGAACGTTGGCATCGCCAAATCAGATTATCGCAAGACCGTGGCATTGCCAGGCTTGTCGCCCATCGCATCCCAGGCGCAGCCATGGCTCTATTACGGCATGCTCATCGGGCAACTGAGCTCCTCTCTCACCGTCTATGCCAGCCATACCAAGGGCCTTGAGGAAAGCGGCGTCGCGCCCGACAATGCCGCGAACCGCAATGAGCCGCTGCCGGCCATCCTGACGACGCAGAGCGAAATCGGCCTTCGTTATGCGCTGACCCCCGGTTTGGGGCTGGTGGCCGGCGCGTTCGAACTGCGCAAGCCCTATTATAACCTTAACCGCCTCGATCATTTCGCCTTGCTTGGCGACGTGCGTAATCGCGGTATTGAGCTGTCATTGGCTGGCGCCGTGACCCCGAACCTCAACGTTGTGGCGGGGGCGGTTCTGCTCGATCCCGAAGTGACTGGGGAAGGCGTCACGCTCGGCCGTGTCGGGCCCCGCCCCATCGGCTTGCCGAAGCAGACAGTGATGGGGAATCTGGACTGGCGTCCGCATATCACGCCCGGGCTGTCGTTCGACCTTGCGGTGACCTATAACAGCGCGATCATGGCCACGCGGGATAACCTTGTCTCCATCCCGGCCCGCACCCTCGTCGACCTTGGCAGCCGCTATCGTTTCCGGGTTGCAGGCCGCGGCGCGACGTTGCGAGTCAAGATGACGAATCTCACCAGCGAGAAGGGCTTCAAGCTGCAGGGCGCCGGCGCCTTCGACGTCATCGAGGGCCGGCTCCTGACAGCCTATCTCTCGATGGACCTGTAGCCTATTTCTTGCTCGCTCCTGCTACGGCTCCATCTCCTGCAGAGAAATACTATGAATTCTTGCGTTCGTTGGCGTGACCCTGATGCTCATGGCCGGTTTCGGGGAGCAGGAAGATATTCTCCAGCACTTCGACATAATCCTCGCCCGCCGTGCTGTAATCGCGCTTCAGTATCTGGTGCGCGGACTGGTTGTTTACGATCCGGGAACGGAGGCGCTGGCCCACCGACAAAGTAACCGGGCGGCCGGACCTGATTTTCGTCCATGTATTCCAGCTAATTCCCAAGCGCCGCATGACGACCATCTGCGATCCGACGAGTTGTGACAACCCATCGACAAAGACAGGATTGACGACACACATTTGCAATTTTCTCCGTGGCTTGGTCATGGCTTCCTCTGGTCGCTCATCGTGTTTGTGGGCGTTTTTTCCTCATCCAGCATGAATCATGCCAACCCTGTGCTGCCGCCGGTTTCGCGGACGATCGCAAAGCCGCCCGATGGCGTTTGTGAAAGATGTGTTGCCACCTTTGTAACCCCATGACATTGATGGGATCAAAGTTAACAAATCAGGGAGATGAGGATGCACAGCCTTGTGAGCAAGCTGTTGCGCGATGCGCAGCAAAACCGCTCACCAGTGCTCGCGGTTTCTGCGGGCAGCGGTCAGATTGCGCAATATGTCCACAATGCGGGCGCGGATCTGCTGCTGACGCTGAATGCGGGGCTCTATCGCAGCCTCGGGCATGGATCGCTGGGGTCCCTGCTCGCCTACGGCAACGCAAACCGCCAGACCGATGATCTGCTGAGGCAGCATATTCTGCCCAATGCAGGCGGGCTTCCCATCGTTGCCGGTGTGATGGCCAGCGACCCCACGATCGACATTGGCCAGCGGATCGCCGAACTGAAGCGGATGGGGGTCCATGGCATCACCAATTGGCCCACCGTTGGTTTTGTCGATGGATTGCTGCGCGAGGCGTTCGAGGAGGAGGGGCTCGGCCTTGCCGCCGAAGTCGACCTGCTCGCCAGGGCGCAGAAGGAAGGCATGGCGACCTTCGCTTTCGTGCTCAGCGAGGAGGATATCAGCGCGTTCGAAAAGGTTGGCGTCGACGCCTATGTCATCAACGCGGGCCTGACGCCGCTCCAGTTCGCGATCGGCAATCGCAGAGACCGGCTCCAGGAATCGATCACCCATATCAACCGGATGGTTTCCCGGATTGCGCGCACCGCGCCTCGTCCGCTCTGCCTGGCCTACGGGGGAGCGTTCACCGACATCGAGGATTTCGCGACGCTGTTCCAACATGCCGACGTGGATGGGATCGCGGGCGGCTCGGTGTTCGAGCGACTGCCGGTCGAAGCGATAACGTCCAACTTTGTGCGGCGATGCAAGGCGTTGCGCGTGTCCGATCCCGATCGCCAAATGCCGGAAAGCCGGGAGATGATCGGCCAATCGGCGGCGTTCGAACAATTGGTGGCCGTGATCGGCCGTGTCGCGCCCTATGATGTCAATGTCGTCATCGAGGGCGAGACGGGGGTCGGCAAGGAACTGACCGCCAACCTGATTCACGAATTGAGCTTGCGGGCCCAGCAGCCCTTTATCACGCTCAATTGTGGCGCAATTCCCCCCGGTCTCCTGGAAAGCGAGCTGTTTGGCCATGAGCGCGGGGCGTTCACCGGCGCCGACCGCCGCCGCATCGGCAAGTTCGAGCTGGCCAATCGAGGCACCTTGTTGCTCGACGAAATTGCCGACCTGAGCCCGGCGGCGCAGGTTGCGCTCCTTCGGGTGCTCCAGCAGCGGGAGGTGGTCCGCGTCGGCGCCGACAAACCCATCTCCATCAATGTCAGGGTCATCGCGGCCACCAACCGTTCGCTCCGCGACCTCGTGGCGGAAGGCAAATTCCGCTCCGACCTCTATTATCGCCTGAGCACGGTAACGATCAGGATTCCGCCTCTCCGCGAGCGTGCCGAGGATATTCCGATCCTCACCAATGCGTTCCTGCAGAAGACCGCCAGCGAGCATGGCATGACGGCCCTGTCGATCACCCAGGCTTTCGAAGAAGAATTGGCGCGCCACAGCTGGCCCGGCAATGTCCGGGAACTGCGTCAAGTCATCGCTCGCGCCGCCATCCTGGAAGCCGGCCCGGTGCTGCGCGGCGAACATTTCGTCTCGGACAATCCAAACCGCACGCTGGGCGTGCAGGCCGCGCGTGCCCGGCAGGTAACAGCCCAGGATATCTACCGCGCTATCGAGCAGGCTAACGGCAATAAGAGCAAGGCTGCCGAGATGTTGGGTATAAGTAGAAAGACCCTATACGCCAAGATTCTCTCAGAATAGATATTAATTAATATTACTAAATCAGTAGTGCGGTTATTATGAACATCGAAGTGTATTTTAGATTATATTTCCACATGCCTTAATCATCTTAATTTCTATTAGAAATAACTGTCCAGAGGGCCGTGTTACCTATCCCTGTAAAGGGTGACATACCGTTTCCAAAGGTAACACGGAAAGGTAGCGGGAGGTCGAAGAAACCACGCTTTTTCCGCACTTTGCCCTGTTTGGCACACTTCGTGCTACGATGGTCGATATACCCATAAGGAGGGGGAGGGGCAGGACGTTGGCTGAAATTGCACCAGTATATGTCTTTGCAACGTTAGATACCAAGTTCGACGAAGCGAACTTCCTGGCGAATGCGATCAAGGGGGAGGGCGTTCCTGCCGTCATTGTCGACGTCGGCACGGCCAAGCCTCCGCTCGGCAAGGGTGATGTTGATCGGTCCGTTGTTGCGGGTTTCCATCCGCAGGGCGCGGCCTATGTCCTTGGACATACGGACCGCGGCGCGGCGATCATTGCCATGGGCCAGGCGCTGCGCGAGTTCATGATCGACGCGCATGTCAACGGCCGCTGCTCGGCTGTGATCGGCATCGGTGGCACGGGCGGCAGCTCGATGATTGCCACGGGCATGCGCGGGCTCCCCATCGGCTTTCCCAAGCTGCTCGTCTCGACCGTGGCTAGCGGCGACACCAGCAGCTACATCGGCACCAGCGATATTTCGATGATGCCTTCGATCGTCGACGTGGCCGGGCTCAACCGTGTTTCCAAGAAAGTCTTCCGGAACGCGGCGGGGGCCATTGCCGGCATGGCGCGCCTGAAGGACTTCGCTGACGAAAGCCGTCCTGCGCTGGGTGTCACCATGTTCGGTGTTACCACGCCATGCGTAACAGCCGTTCGGGAAGTCCTTGAAGGGCGCGGCTTCGACACGCTGGTATTCCATGCCACAGGCGTCGGCGGGCGGGCCATGGAGGGCCTGGCGGCTAGCGGGTTGATCGAGGGTGTTCTCGACATCACGACAACCGAGGTGGCTGACGAGGTTGTTGGTGGCGTGTTCGCATGTGGACCTGACCGCTTCGATGTCATGCTTGCGCGCAAAATGCCCTATCTCATGTCGCTCGGCGCACTGGATATGGTCAATTTCGGGCCGCTCGACACGGTTCCGGCGCAATTCCGCAATCGCAAGCTCCACGTTCACAATTCCAGCGTGACGCTCATGCGCACGACTGTCGAAGAGAATGTGCAGTTCGCGCACTGGATCGCGGGCAAGCTCAATGCGTACCCCGATAGTCCGTTTACGCTGCTGATCCCCGAGGGTGGCGTTTCGGAGCTCGATAAGCCCGGCAACCCCTTCCATGATCCAGAGGCCGATGAGGCCCTGTTTAAAACCCTTGAAGAAATCGTGATTCAGGGGCCGGAGCGGAAGATTATCCGGTGCCCGGCTCACATTAACGATCAACGTTTCTGTGATGTCATTGTTGAAGAGTTCAACCGTATAAAGCGGTGATTTTAATTTCTACCTTTTGGAGGTTCCATGCGCTGGAAACGCGAAGAGATTCTGCAACGGTTTCGGGAAAAGATTGCCAATAAGAACCCAATTGTCGGCGCAGGGGCAGGCACGGGGATTTCCGCGAAATGCGCCGAGGATGGCGGCGCGGATCTGCTCATCATTTACAATTCCGGCCGGTTCCGCATGGCGGGACGGGGGTCTCTGAGCGGCTTGTTGGCGTATGGCAACGCGAACGAAATCGTGCTCGACATGGGCAAGGAAGTGCTCACCATCGTTGAAAAGACGCCGGTCATTGCCGGCGTGAACGGCACCGATCCTTTCCTTTTGACCGACCGGTTCCTGCGTGAACTCATCGACATGGGTTTCGCGGGCGTCCAGAATTTCCCGACAGTCGGGTTGATCGACGGCACTTTCCGGCTCAGCCTGGAAGAAACGGGCATGAGCTTCAGCAAGGAAATCGACGTGGTGGCCCAGGCCCATGCGTTGAACCTGCTGACCACGCCCTATGTCTTTGATGTCAATCAGGCGCGAGAGATGACCCGCGCGGGTGCCGACATCATCGTGGCCCACATGGGGCTCACGACCGGCGGCCGGATTGGCGCCAAGACGGCGATGACCCTCAAGGAGGCCAGCCATCTGGTCAACGACATCGCCGATGCGGCGCGGGGCGAGCGGTCCGACGTCATCGTGCTGTGCCATGGCGGCCCGATTTCGTCGCCGGAAGATGTGGCGGCGACCCTGGAACTGTGTCCCGACGTGCATGGCTTCTATGGTGCAACCTCGATGGAGAGGCTGCCTACCGAGACGGCCATTACCGAGCAGGTCCGCCAGTTTACGAGCTTGTCGCTGAAGTAGAGAGGCATGTGATGATGAAATTAGCCAATCCGCGCCGATTAGCAGACCTTCCGGGCCGGCTTGTGAAGCGTGTCGTGGTGCGTGCCACGGCATGGTCGGTCGCGGGCGCGATGCTGGCGTTCGTCGCTCCGGCGGCGATGGCAGCGCCCGACAAGCCAACCATTGCGCTCGTCGGTGCGCGTTCTGGCGCGCTGCCGCCAGGCCAGCACGATTGGCCGGATGGCGTCATCAAGATTCAGCGTCTCATCAAGGGATCGCCGGAGTTTGCCGCGAAGAACGCCACTGTGAAGCTCTTTCCGGCCGGCTTCCCGGAGGATCTCTCGGAACTCGATGATGCAGACACCATCGTGCTCTACTTTGGCGTGCACGATAAATTGAACCCGGTGGAAAAGCCCGCCGTGCGGCAGGCGCTGGATAAGCTGACCGCGCGGGGCGTTGGCCTGGTTGCCTTGCATCAGGCGTTTACCGTGGAGGCCGCAAATGCCGCGACCGCGCCTTTCAAGAATTGGCTGGGCGGCGTCCGCATCGCCGTTACGGACTATACGATCGAAGCAGCGCCTCTCAAGGTGGCCGGCAAGCATCCGATCACCAACGGCGTGACGAATTTTGCCTATCCTGATGAGTTCTACCCGACGATCGATTTTGGCAACAACGCTGGGAACACGCCCATTCTAACGGCACCGATCCATGTTCAGGGTCGCGGTCGTGAGCGGGTGTTTGAAGAACCATCGAAGACGCGCGTCGTTGCGTGGGCGCACGAGCGGGCGGGCGGTGGCCGTTCCTTCTCCTACTCCGGCCTGCACTATCTCGACTCCTTCGATGAGCCGCAGGTGCGCAAGATGGTGCTGAACGCGATCATGTGGTCGGCAGGCATGGACGTTCCGACTGCTGGTGCGACTACAGTGCTGCCCGAAGCTCAGCGCGTTGTGCTGCCGGTGGGCGATGTCGAAGTTCTGCCTCAGCCCTGGGGCACGCTTCGGTGGTTCGCTGGACGTGAGATTGGAAACTCGGCGACCATGACCGTTGGTCAAGCCATTATCGACGTGGAAAATGCTAATCCTCCGCATTGGCATCCCAATTGTGACGAAGTTCTTCATGTCGTCCAAGGGCACATCATGCATCGGGTCGGTGATAAAGAATATGAAATGAAGGCAGGCGATACCGTCGTGATCCCGGAAGGGACAGTTCACAACGCTCGCAATATTGGAAAGGAACCAGCAATACTTATGGTTTCGTTCAACAATGCAGATAGAGTTTCGTTGGGTGAATAAAATTCAGTCGATTGCAACGATAACACAATAGATATCTAACCTTATATCGTTATTTTTACTTGGGGGGTCTTCCTCTCAAGGCGGTAGAGTTCGGTCTAATTTCAGGAGGGGAATAGACATGTTCAAGAAAATGAACACCAGGGAGTTTTTAGGCTCTGCGGCGGCGATCGCCCTTGTGATGGGCGCGGCCACCCCGGCGTTTGCTCAGGACGATGCTGACTCGGAACAAGCCAATGACATCGTCGTCACGGGGTCGAGCTTGCGTGGCGTGCCGGCAGTCGGCTCGAACCTCATCAGCGTTGGCGCTGAAGCCATCGAGGACAACGCGGTCCAGACGGTTCAGCAGTTGTTGCAGACCGTGCCGCAGATCTGGGGCGCCAACGCCGCCGGACAGGGCGCCTTTGCATCGTTTGACGCCTCCGGTCTCGCTGTGCCGCAAATTCATGGCCTTGGCGGCGCGAACAGCAGCAGCACGCTGGTGGTGATCGACGGTCACCGCTTCCCGACCATGGGTGTGCGCCGCAACCTGGCGGACCCGAACTTCATTCCGCCCAACGCCCTGCAGCGTGTTGAGGTGCTGGCCGAGGGCGCGTCCTCGATTTACGGCTCGGACGCCGTTGCGGGCGTGCTCAACTTCATCACCAAGCGTCGTTTCAGCGGCGTGGAACTGAGCGGGCAAGTCGGTTTTGGCGAAGATTACCGGAAATGGAGCGTTTCCGCGTCGCTCGGCCACAGCTGGGGTGATGGCGGCATGGCCGTCTTCTACAACTACTCCGATCGTGGCGATCTTCTCGGGCGCGATCGTCCTCTGACGCTTCCCGACCAGCGGGCGCGCGGCGGCCGCAACTTCGGTAGCTTCAACTGCGGCCCGACGAGCTTCCAGCCACGCGGCAGCTCGAACATTTACCTGTATCCCTATTCGGGCGCGGGCATTGCCAATACGCAGGACAACGCACCCTGCGAAAACGCCAGCGTGACCGCACTGATCCCGACGGAAAAGAAGCACTCCGTCATGGTCAAGCTCGATCAGGAGGTGGGCGATCGCCTGAAATTGGGCGGCGATCTCGTCTACTCGATCCGCCGCAGCGACCAGGCCATCAGCGTTGGCAACATCACGGCCACCGTCTTTGGCCCCGGCAGCGGCATGGGCGGCCAGATCAATCCGTTCTTTGTCGCCCCGACGGGCACGACCGCTACTCAGGGAACCGTGCGGTTCAACGGCGACGAGCTCTTCCCGGATGGCGCCAACGTTCGCTCTGAAATCGAAGTCTTTTATGGAACGGCGAACGCCGAATTCGCGCTCAATGATAACTGGAGGCTCTCCGGTTTCATCGTCGCGGGTATGAGCGTCAGTTCCGAGCAGCGGTCGGGCGAGCTTTGCGGCGCCTGCGTCCTTCTCGCGCTGAATGGCTCGACGAACGGTAACGGTGATCTCACGCAGCCGGCCATTCCTGGTACCAATATCTTCGTCAACAATGCGCCGCTGACGCTCGATAACGCGTTCGACATCTGGAATCCGCGTGCGTCCAATCGCACGTCCGCAGCTGTCCTGGCCCGCGTGCGGGATTCCCGGACGTTCCAGCGCGCTCGGCAGGAGCTTCAGCAGTATAACCTGAAGCTGGATGGTACGGTCTTCAGCCTGCCGGCCGGTGACGTGAAGGCTGCTGTCGGTCTCGACATGGTGAAGATGAGCGTCGATTCTCAGGTGGCTGAACCCAACAATACGGGTCCGACCAGCCTTAGCTCGAGCTATAACGCCTATCTGTACGAGCGGACGGTCAAGTCGGTGTTCGGCGAATTGCTGCTGCCGATCGTCTCGCCGGAAATGGGCATTCCCGGTATCCGCCGGCTCGATATCAACGTGTCGGGTCGGTATGACCACTACAACGAGTTCGGAAGCCTGTTTAATCCGAAGTTCGCGTTTAACTGGGAAGTGGTTGAAGGCCTGAAGCTGCGCGGTAACTACGCAGAATCCTTCGTTGCGCCCCAGTTCTCGACCTACGGTCCGGACAAGCTGACGGGCCAGAGCGGACGCAGCGTCGACACCTACTTCGGTCCGCAGAACGGCACGCTCGTCATTCCGCTCGATAAGTATCCGGAAGCGCGCGCAATTCCGGGCTGTAACGCGGCAAATCAGGTCACTTGTACCCTCGGTACGGCCTCGATTGCCGGTATGCGGCTGGAAGGCGCCAATCCGGACGTCGGCCCGGCGACTGGCAAGGCCTGGGCGATCGGCGCCGACTTCACGCCGGTCTTCCTGCCCGGTTTCGTCACGAGCGTGACCTATTGGCACAACACGTTGGCTGGCGCTGCCGGTTCTCCGCCGTTGGCCATCGTGGTGAACTCGGATGCCTTCCACGATCTGTTGAAGATCTATCCTAATGGCGCGACGCCGGCGGAGATCGAAGCGTATCGTGGTGGCCGCCGCCAGAATAGCCCGCTCAGCTCTGGTCCGATTTACTTCGGTCTCGATTTCCGTAACTTCAACGTTTACACCGTGTTTGTTGAAGGTATCGATTTCGACGTCCGCTATCGTCACCAGACCGATTGGGGTAGCATCCGCGTTGGCTTGGCCGGAACGTACAAGACCCGGTTCGACCAGTCGTCCGGACCCGGCGAGCCGGTGTTCAGCATCCTCAACCGCAACCGCTATCTGGGAACGTTCCCGTCGAACAAGACCGACCTGCGTGCGGATTTCGGTATCGAGGCGGGTGCGGTCAAGGCATCGGTGTTCGCCAATTTCACTGGCGGTTATACCTTCTTCAATGCCAATGCGATCAATCCGGTCACATCGGTGAAGGGTATTCCGACGGGTGGTGGTGACAAGGTTAAATCATACACGTCGGTCAGCCTGAACCTGCAGTATGATCTCTCCAAGGCGCTTCCGGTGGATGCCAACATCTTCCTGGATGTGGACAATGTGTTCGACACATATCCTCCGTTCGTGAACTTCAACACTGGCTTCGACAACTTCCTCGCGTTCCCGATGGGTCGGGTCGTGACGGTCGGTTTCAAGGCCAAGTTCTAAGCAACATCAAATGGGCCGCACGCTTCACCTAGGTGGGGTGTGCGGCCTTTCTTGCTTGTCGATAGGGGAGAAGGTCCATGAAGAATCTCGTTGCTCCCGTTCTCACCGCGCTGATTGCTGCGGTTTCGAGCGTGATTTGTGCGCGTCTATCGATTCCCGTGTGGGTTATGTTCATCGGGTGGATCGCATTCGTCGCCGGCGGAATGTCGAAGAAGACGGCCGTTCCCACCTTCCTGTGTGCCGTGCTGGGCGTGTTGCTGGGGTTCATCGGCGCATGGACCATAGGCGCTGCCACCAATGCGGTGGGCGCCGATCTTGCGCTGCTCATCGGCGTTTTCATTATCGTGTTGGCGGCGCTGCTGGCTCAGCACATTGCCGTCATCAATCTAGTCGTTTGCTACTTCATCGGCATGACCACATTCTTTGCGTCCGGCCTGCCACCGAGCGGCGAGACTGGGGTGCTTCTGTTAGCGGGACTGTTCGCCGGTGTGTTGTCGGGGCTCCTGGCAGTGACGCTGTCCAGCCTGGCGGTCGGTGCCTCGAACGAGGCGGGTTGACCGGCAAAGTCTCAAGAGAAAGCGGACAAGACAAGGTTCAGGAGCAGGCGACGTCATGAAATTAGCGACTATCAGATACGCTGGCCAAGAGAGCGCGGCGATCATCGATGAGGACGGAGGAAAAGCTCTTCCCCTCGGTTCGGATATGCTGACCGTGATACGGGGAGGGCGCTTGCCTTCCCCAACCGGCACAGAAGTAGCGCTTTCTTCCGTTCAAATCGTCGCGCCGATCCCGCGTCCGCCGCGGAACATTTTTTGCGTCGGCAAAAACTATCGCGCTCACGCGGAAGAGTTTACCCGGAGCGGGTTTGACAGTTCGGCCAAAGATCAGAGCGAGGCGCAACCGACTGCGCCCATCATCTTCTCCAAGGTGCCGGAATGCGTGATCGGCCATGACATGCCCATCCGCTATCCAGCGGGCCTCACCGACAAGCTCGATTATGAAGCGGAGCTGGCTGTCGTGATCGGCAAGGGTGGCCGGGGTATCAGCAAGACCGAGGCGGCTGATCACATTTTTGGCTATACGATCGTCAACGATGTCACCGCGCGTGATCTGCAAGGGGTGCACAAGCAGTGGCTGATCGGCAAATCGCTCGATACTTTTTGCCCGATGGGCCCCTGGCTCGTGACGGCGGACGAGGTTGACCACACCAATCTGTCCCTCCGCTGCTGGGTGAATGACGAACTCAGACAGGAAGCCAATACGGCTGACCTGATCTTCGATATCCCGACCCTCATCGAGACGTTGTCCGCCGGGATCACGCTGTATCCGGGCGATATCATCGCGACGGGAACGCCCGCAGGCGTCGGTCTCGGCTTCGATCCACCGCGCTTTCTCCACCAGGGGGACCGCGTGACGATCGAAATCGATGGATTGGGCCGCCTGAGCAACCTCATTCAATAAGTGAGAACCGATATGGCGGCGACGATTCAGCTACACTCCGCGGGGGAGCGTCGGCGTGCGCTCTGGGCCAGCCTGATTGGCACTTCAGTCGAGTTCTACGACTTCTTTATCTACGCGACCGCGGCGAGCCTGTATTTCGGTCCGCTGTTCTTTCCGGCGGAATCGCCCGCGGCGCAGTTGCTGGCGGCCTATGCGAGCCTGGCGCTCGCTTTCTTCGCGCGCCCGGTGGGCGCCATCGTCTTCGGCCATTTCGGTGACAGGATTGGACGCAAGGCAACGTTGGTCGCATCGCTCCTGCTGATGGGGATATCGACCTTCCTCATCGCCTTCCTTCCGACCCATGCGGAGATTGGCTGGTGGGCGGCGCTTCTGTTGTGCATGCTGCGCCTGGGGCAGGGGCTTGGCCTTGGTGGAGAATGGGGCGGGGCCTCCCTGCTTGCCGTTGAGAATGCGCCAAAGGGCTGGCGGGGGCGCTATGGCATCGTTCCCCCGCTCGGTGCGCCGATTGGTTTCATTACGGCGAGCGGCGCCTTTCTCGCACTGGAACTGTTCCTCACGACCGAGCAGATGCAGGCGTGGGGCTGGCGTATTCCCTTCCTGGGGAGTGCGCTGCTGGTCGTCATCGGCCTGTGGGTTCGTTTGAAACTGGCCGAAACGCCGGCGTTCGCCGAGGTGCTGAAGAAGGGGCCGCCGGAGTCCCTGCCGCTGACCAGCGTGCTTCGTAATCACCCGGGCGTCACGATCTTCGGCATGTTGGGTGGCGTGGCCTGCTTCGCTGCCTTCTACATGGCGACGGCGTTTTTGCTGGGATATGGCACGCTGACGCTCGGCTACAGCCGCAACATGTTCCTGATGGCCCAGATCGGGGGCGTCATATTCATGGCGGTCGGGATCATCCTCTCCGGCATTTATAGTGATCGCTTCAGCCCGAGAGCCGTCCTGATTTTCGGATGTCTCACGATCGCTTTGCTGGCAGGGCCACTGATGGCGCCGATGATGGAAAGCGGCTCCATTTTCATGGTCTTCCTGTACCTCTCGCTCGTGCTGCTCTGCATGGGTCTGGCCTATGGGCCGCTTGGTGCCTGGTTACCCGGCCTGTTCCCGGCACGCGTCCGCTACACGGGTGTTTCGCTCGCGTTCAATTTTGCTACGATCGTGGGCGGCGGCCTGGCTCCCTATTTCGCGCAAACGCTTGCCCAGGACGGTGGTATCTTCCCGGTCGGCCTCTATCTTTCGGCATGTGGTGTAGTCAGCCTGCTGGCTCTGTTGCTGACCAATAGTGGCAGAGCGGCCGAACGATGGCAGGACAATGCGCAGGGTGCGGGCGCAGAAGCCATGCCAGACGCCCAGGGGCAATGAACGATTATCCAAGGAGAATGAGTATGTCCGCCGATCCCCAAAACGCAGAGGCCCGCGAGTTCATGGATCGCGAGACTCTGGGCGAAGCCATGGCCGGGCAGGACATCATCGGCTTCTGGAAACTGAAGCACGACTACGAGCTGATGGAGCCGTATAACCCGGAAAAGCCCGGTATCTGGTACTACAAGGCGTTCGGGCCGCTCGGCTTCGCGGCGACAAAGGTGATCCCGATCGAGGAAGCCGATCGGCGCAACCTTATGTTTTCAAATCCGGGGCTGCCCGAAAGCGGTTTGATAACGCGGCGGCTGTTCGGCGGCGTGCAAGTGATCCCGCCCGGCGAGATCTCGCCGGTCCACGGCCATGTGGGGGCGGCGGTGCGCGTCATGCTGGAGGGAACCGGCGCCTATACCACGGTCGAGCAGGACAAGAGCGTGCTTGAGCGCGGCGACGTGGTGACCAATCCGAGCTGCGCATGGCATGAAACCGGCAATGAAGGGACCGACCCGGTCCTCTGGTTCGACACGTTGGACGTGCCCTTCACCAAGTCCATGGGCACGAATTTCTTCTTCAACGATTATGGCGAAATTCGTGACGGCCAGCGGGTCAGGCTGAAGCATCAGACGGTCAAGCCGCGAACCGACTGGTCGGCGAAGGCCTATCGTGTCGGCGGCGTGCGCCCGGCCTGGGTTTCGCACCACGTTGCGCGTGGAAGCGGCTCTCCGCTGTTTCTCTATAAATATGAGCCGACGCGTGAACTGCTCGAGTCACTGCGGGACGACGACGGGTCGCCACATGATGGCGTGATCGTCGAATATTACAGCCCGGAAACGGGCGGGAGCGTTCTTCGCACCCTGGGCGTCCACATGCAGATGCTGCGCCAGAATGAGAAGACGCTTGAGCAGCGCAGCACGGCCGGGCGCATTTTCGTGTGCCTTGAAGGCAGTGGCACGACGATCGTGGATGGTGTGGAGCTGCATTGGGAGCGAAACGACGTCTTCGTCGCGCCGGCCTGGTGCTGGTATCGCCATGTGAACGGGGCAGCGGACTCCATTCTCTATTCCGTGACCGATGCACCGGCTCTTCGCGCTCTCGGCCATCTGGTTGAAGAGCGTAAGACGCGCGAGGGTGAAGCCGTACGGAGTTACGGTGAGCCGCGCTGAGCTTGGTAAGCGGTCGCCCCGGCGGGTGGCCGCTTATGGCGTGGCGCTGCGATGATGCGCAGGCCAGATTAAGGCTGCGGTGCAGGGCTTTTCCGGGGCTGGGCCTCTGAAGCCCGTACCGAACCCATTTACTTCAGCTGTGCCTTCACATTGTCCCTGGGCGCTCGCCGCCGGGGGAGGGCGCGTAGGATCCTTCTAGCGATGGTTGTTTCGCGCCTATCCGCCTGTTGACGGGGGAAGGGCTACGCCTCGTCGACGCTGCGATGAAAGGCCGCTCAGTCGATAAATTGAACCCCCGAGGCTGGGTGGCATCGCTGCTTTCAGCCCCGGGGGTCTTAACTCTGCTGACGACAGTCTTAGAGGCTCTCGTCGTCGGGCAGGGCGACGTCCGGCATCGCGACCTTGGTCGAATCCTTGTAGGTCCGTCTCGGCTCCGGCGCGACGCCGGGCTGCGTGACGTAGCCGCTCAGGTCCGGCAGCTTGTTGATGGCCCGGATCTCCATATCCTTGATCTGCAGAACCATCGGGTCACCGGCGTGGACCTGAATCCCGATCAGGCCGTCGCGGCGCGCAAGCGGATCCTTGTCGGTCGCATCGAAGGCAATCAAGCCATTGATGACGTGGATGATGCGCTCGCCATGCGCGATCAGGACAACGTCGTTCCACTCCGGATAGGGACGGATCGAGGCTATGATCGCTTCACGCGGATTGGTCGTGCTCAGCACCGTTCGAACAATTCGGCCCTGACCGCCGTTCGAAACTGTCCGGCGGGTAATCTCCGCCTTCTGGCCCAACAAGACCATTTCCGCACGATCACCCAGTTCTTCATAGAGCATGCCGAAACGCTCAACCCGATCAATGATTGGGGTGAGGTTGGCCTGCATTCCGGCGAGTGTAAAATGGCCCTCCGCAACGCCGCTTCTGAACTGGATTCCGGAATTGCCGGTCTTCGTTTCCCAGCGATACCGATACCGCAATTCAAAGTCGCCATAAGGCTTGTTCAAGATCAGGAACGTGTTCTTTGTAACCACGTCTCTGGATCCCGCGGTCAGGACGCCATCCTTGACCGAGAAATAGGTGGGATCGCCACGCCATCCATCGAGGGAATTCCCTTTGAATAACGGCGTGAAGCTCTCCTCCTGGGATTGTGCCGCCGCGTGCGGGGAATATAGCAGGCCCGCAGTTGCCATCATGCCCAGCATGAATGTACTTCTTCTGGTCATGTCGAAGGTCATTCATTCTCTCCCGTATTAGTTATGCATAATAGAGTGAAAACTAATATTGATGACTACTTGCGGGGGACGCGGGGGCCGGGGTCGGCCGGCGTGGGCGGTCCGGGGTTGGTGATGAAGCGGTTCTCCAGCGACGGGGGAGCCGAGAGGGGCTTTATCGCGATGTCCTTGAACTGGACGTGCATCGGGGGGCCTGAATGCGACTGCAGCGCAAGGATGCCCTCTTTGCGGCTGACCGGATCTTCGTCCACGGCATCGAACAGGACGTAGCCGTTCAAAGCATGCACCATGCGATTGCCATATGCGATGAGGACGACGTCGTTCCATTCGGGATAGGGGCGGACAATGCTGTAAAGCAGGTCTCGTGGGTTCGTTGACGCCTGGACCGTCTTGACGAGCTTATCATTCTCCCGGCGCAGGACCATCTGGTGGCCGAGGAGAGCCAGTTCTGCCCGGCCGCCTTCTTCCCACAACATGCCGAACCGTTCCGCCTGCTCGGGTGGAACCACATTGGCCTGCAGGCCGTGAACGGCATATTTGGCCTCATCCGCGACAACGCTGCGGAATTGGACGCCGGAATTGCCATCTCCCGACATCCTGTACTTATAATGCAGCTCGAAATTGGAGTAGGTCTTGGGGTAAATCAGAAACGTATTGCTCGTGAGAGGCTTGTCCGAGCCACCCGTAATGGCGCCATCACGAACCGACCAGACGGCCGGGTCACCGCGCCAGCCGTCCAGGCTCTTGCCATCGAAAAGCTGCTCGAAACCGGCTTCGGCATCATTGCCAACTGCCGTGTCCGCTGTTTGAGTTGGCGCGGCAGTGCAGGCGCCGGCGAGCAAAAGGGCGCTGATGGCGATGGTCGGCCGACGTAAAATTGCGAGTTTCATAGGCTCCCTCCACTATTCTGTTGTTGCTACCGCACCCGACGCGACAACCGCGGCGCCGGGGGCGCGGGCCTTATTTCGACTTTAGGCCGAACGCCTGAAGTCGATCCGTTCCGACGAGCACGAGGCCGTTGACGATGGTCGGCTCGCTGTAATTCCCGGTCGTGAAAAGGACGCCAGGTTCACTTTTGTAGAGCAACTTCAAACTGGCGGCGTCGAACGCATAGAGCGACGGCTTGGGAGCCGCATCGCCATAGAGATTAGCGGTTCGCGGCGCATTCTGATCGACCATCCAGACAATCGCATCCTTGCCGCCATTGCTGGTGACGATGGGCGAGCCCGGATTGTCGAAGGTTTGCGTCATCTCCAGCTTGTCCACCGTCAGATAGGCCGGTTGTCCCGGGTTTGCATGGACCTTGACGCGGGCCAGGCCCGGCGGGGCGCTGAAGTTGAAATTCTCACCTTTCTTGCTGGCGCCGGTCACATAAACCCACGTTGCGCCCGTATCGTCCCTGTAGAATGAGGACGTCGTGCGGCTCTTGGCCTGATCGAAAGCGCCGATCTCATCCGAAAACGGCTTGAACAAATTGATCGGCCCGCGCCGCTTCCATTCCGGTTGCACTTCGGGCGCCAGCAAGGACATATCGGTCGCGGGATCCAGGGAGCATGGCTGGCGCTTCGTTACGCCGCCCGGCATGTGGTCGCGATCGAGCAGATAGATGTTGCCTTGCTTGCCGCCGCCCAGAACGAGCAGGTTGGGCGTGGCGGTGGTCGCCGCCGGCAGGTCGAGGACGATTGGTGCGCTGCTGCCAATGTCGATATCGGCCTTGGCTGCCTGGCAGTAGTTATACGGCGTATAGGTCCCTGTCAGTTTGAGGCCGCTGTTTCGATCATCCTCCCATTGCAGGATGGAATGCGCCCAGCTGTTTTCAGAGTCCGCGTAGATTCCTTCGAGGCCCAGCACGATGCCGTTTCTCAGGTTTGACCCGGTCGTCATGTAGATGCGCCCCTGGGCATCGACCGCGGGCCCGCCCGATGCCCACATTCCGCCGCCGTCCTGCTCATCATTGGGGGTGGCGGAGAAGGCGGAAGCCACTTTGCGGTCTTTCGTATCCACCACGACCATCCAGCCAACAGCGTCGGCGCCGAAGGCGATGTAGAGCCGTTCGCCATCATGGCTCATGTTCAGAGCGGCGCGTTGGACCCAGCGATAGCCCGGCGGGCCATAGCGCCACCGCCGCGTGCCATTCTTGTTCAGTTCGGGCTGATCCATCATGGTCTGGCTGATTGCCACCGGCCAGCCGGCGATCGCTTGCCCGGTGCGCAGATCCAGCGCGTGAACACTGAACAAGTTCTCACCGCTCGCGCTGTCACAGCTCGAGATGTAGATTCGGTTCTTGGCGCGGTCGATGATCGGCGTGCTGTAGACGCCCATCTTGCCATCGTTGCATGGCGTCGCGGTAAGCTGGGCGCGCCACAGGATGGTGCCGGGCTGAATTTTGCCGGAAGCGGCGGTGCTGACGGCGTAAGCATAGCCGGTGGTGGTCGCCAGAAACGCCGCTGGGACGGTGCTTCCCTTGAATTGGCCGGCGCCGAGTTTCACGGCAGGCAGGAAGAGCGGAGCGGCAAACAGGCGTGGGGGCGTGTCCTTGAAGCTATCAAGCTGGGGAGACGACCAGAGCGGTCCGAAATTGCTGCCGGCAACGGTGGACGGGGTCAGGGCAACCTCGTGGGCGTTCCATCCGGAATGAGCACGATCGTGATGGGCCATGAGTTTTTCGACGACAGGCGTTTTCTGAGCGTGCGTGGCCGTCGCCACAGCAAGCGCCGAAAGCGCCGCAACGGCAGCAAATTTTCTGGAGTGCATCTTGTTCCCCTCCTGCGGGACTGGCGCTGATGAGGCGGCAACCCTGTGCGTGAACCTAGTCAGAGTTTTATTGTCTTTTGGAGATTGGCGGACTTGTGGAATCTCGTGTTGATCGAAGCAAAATTCGTGCCAGATCAGGCGAGTAGGCGCTGCGCGCCTATGCCGGCCACCGGACTGTTACGTTTGTAACTATTTCTGGGCGTTGGTTACAAAATGCCCATCGCTTGGCGGCGTCGAAGCCGTGCCGCGCCGCTCAATGGGGCCGCCTGTCAGACGCGAGCGTTGGTGCTTTGCCATGATGCGGCCCCGAGAGCCGCGCGGGCCGCCAGATTTCAGGCTTGCTGGTCGTCATGATAATGAGTGGGCCTCCTTTCCGTTCAGTCGATCGCATTATTGCCGAGCTTGGCATGATTCATGCTGTTCTGACGCAGCGGAGGGTGACCAATCCAGGATATTCAATATTGGTTCAGGTGCCTTTTTCTACGCAGAGGCGTCAACGCTAGGCAATAGCGCGAGGAGAGAAATGATGCGGAAGACCAAATGGATTATGCCAGCAACGTTGACGGGTTTCGGTGCGATCATGTTCGCCATTGGCGGCGCCGCTTACGCGTCGGAAGCAGACGCTCCTGACGCGGAGAGTGCAAAGGCGCTGTTCAGCGCGCGCTGCACCGGGTGTCATACGCTCGATACTGTCACAACCCAGCACGGGTCCGACAAGCAGTGGCGCGCCGTTGTAGAGCGGATGATCATGAATGGTGCTCAACTGACGGATGCGGAGACCGAGACGATCGTCGCATATCTGGCGAAGGCGCAGGGACCACAAAGTTAAGGCGAAGATCCCGGCCTGCCGGGCGGCTCGGGTGGGATGGAGGCGAGGTGCCCCATCACCCGACGGCGCCCGGGCATTGAAGCGCGGCGGCTCGCGGCGGAGGTCATCAGGGCATCGGAGCCTTTGAGGGACGCTGCGGCGGGTGCCGGCCGCGGGCTCATCGTCGCATCGCCCTAGGCTCATGTCCATCGCACCGCCCTGCATCCCGCGATTGCCTGCGCGGAGCGGTCTGGCTGTGTGCGGCCCTCATATCGCCTCGCTGGAGAGAACCACGGCGCCCGTTGGGAGTTTGGATAACATCCAAATCACGGGAGGTTTTATGGACCGCCTCTTCACCAACATCGCCACCAAATCCGCCCGCATGCTCGGGCAGCCGCAGGCCTTCATCATATCGACCCTGCTCATTATCATCTGGGCGCTGAGCGGTCCGCCGCTGCATTACTCCGATACATGGCAGCTGATCGTGAACACGGCGACGACCGTCCTCACCTTTCTGGCTGTGTTCCTCATCCAGAACAGCCAGAACCGCGACGGCGCCGCGATGCAGGCCAAGCTGGACGAGATCCTGCGTGCGCTCGATAAGGCCCGGGTCGAATTTGTGGGGATCGAGCATCTGACCGATGCGCAGATCAGTGAAATCCGGACTGCTCTGGAAACCGACATCGTGAACGAGGGAGACAAGTGGCGAACGGCGGTGCCGAGCGTCGAGCGGTTGCTGGCAAGGTATTGATTCGCCACACGGACCCGGCATCGAGCGGCCGAAGGCACGCTGTCGTCGTGCGGAGTCCCTCTCCGGGAGGGGCGATTTTCGCCGGCTCTTGATCCAGCCGGACACAAGAAGCGACCGAGTTGGAAATCCGGGGCATTTGCGTGTGACAGCGATGGCGGGGTTGCCTAATGGTCCGCCGACCGCGCGTGGGACCGGCCGGCAGGGACCGGACGGCCGCGCGCTGCCGGAAGGGGGGAGGCCATGCAAGTTTGGGGCTGCCGGGAACGCCGCCGTGAAGTGGAACGCGCGGCCGGACGGGGGCGTTGGCGGGCAACGCTGTTCGCTGCCGCCGGAGCTGCGCTGCTGGCGGCAGGGCCGGCGCTGGCGCAGGCGCCGGGCGAGGCGAGCGCGGTCAACATTCCTGCCTGCGACCGGGCCTGCCTGATCGGCCATGTGCGAGGCTATATGGCGGCGCTGGGCAGGCAGGATCCGGCGCAGGCCCCCTTCGCCGCCGATGTGCGCTTCACCGAGAACAATGTGCTCATCCCCATCGGCAAGGGGCTGTGGCGCACGATCAGCAAGATTGCGCCGACGGGCCTTGAGGTGGCCGATCCGCTCACCGGGCAGGCGGCGTGGTTCGGTGTTGTCTGGGAGCATGGCGTCGCGGCCTATTACGCCATGCGGCTCAGGGTTGAGGGCGGCAAGATCAGCGAGGTGGAGACGGTGGTCCACCGCAACACCGGCTTGCCAGCGCCGTTCGGAGACCCGGACAAGGTCGAGCATGACCCGGCCTTTCAGGAGGTACTGCCACCTGAGCAGCGCCGTCCGCGTGAGCGGTTGATCGCGGTGGCGCAGAGCTATTTCAACACGGTCGAGCTCAATGACGGCATGGTGTTCGCGCCGTTTGCGGAGGATTGCTCGCGACTGGAAAATGGCATCAGCACCACCGCGCCAGCCCGGACGCCGGGTGGGCCGGGCAATGCCGCCTCTATCGCGGCGGGTTGCGAGGAGCAGTTCAAACTCGGAATCTACCGCATCAACAAGCGTATCCGCGAACGGCGATACCCGATCGTCGACGAGGAGCGCGGCATCGTGGTGGCAAGCGGCTTCTTCGACCATGACAATGAGCGCGACACCTATCTGCTGACGAACGGGCGCGAGATGAAGACCGCGCTCAAGTGGCCCAATTCCATCTCGCTGCTGGAGGCATTCCGCGTGAAGGAGGGGAAGATCGACAGGATCGAGGCGGTGTTCACCTATGTGCCCTATTTCATGCACAACCCATGGGCCGTGGGCCGCGAGCACGGGGAGGTGGGCGAATGAGCCGGTTGTGGATACGGCCCCTCCTCGGGGCGACGGCCATCGCGCTGATGATGGCGCAGACTCAGGCGCAGGCGGCAAGCTGTGACGCGGCCTGCCTGACCGGGCTGGCCAACCGGACCATGGACGCGATGGTCAGGCATGATCCCAACGGCCTGCCGTGGGCGGAGCGCGTCGGCTATGCCGAGAACGGAACGAAGCTCCGCGTGGGCGAGGGAAGCTGGGTAACGATCGACCGCCGGACCGAGGCGCCGCTGGTGGTGGCTGACCCGCAAATGGGTCGGGTCGTGTGGATGGGACGAATCGATGACCACGGCCAGCCCGGATTCTACGCGATGGACATGCGGGTGGTAGGCGGCAAAATCGCGGCGGTGCAGGCGGTCATCCGGCGCAAGCAGGGGCGGCCGCCCTTCGGCGATCCCGTCACTTATACGCCGGGCCAGGCGTTCGGCGCGGCGCTGCCGGCCAAGGCGCGGCTGCCGCGCGGCAAGATGATCGCGCTGGTCGAGCGCTATTTCGCCGGCGTCGCGGCCAATGGCGAGGGAGCGGCGGTGCCGTTCGCCAAGGGCTGCGCGGTGATGGAGAATGGCGTGGCGATGGCGGGCAACCTCCCCGCCGCCAAGGGCGCCGATGCCTCTTGCGCCGGGGCGCTGACGCGAGGGCTGTTCGGCGAGCTTGAGGCTGTGCGGCACGAGGTGATCGCGGTGGATGAGGCGCGCGGCCTCGTCGCGGCGATCGGCTATCGTGACCTGCCGGCGGCGGCGATGCGCTTCACCGCGCGTGACGGCAAGAGCTATGCGGCCGAGGCAGGCTATCCGCGCTCGGTAGCCTTTGTGAGCCTGTTCAAGATCGACGGTGGCAGGATCGCGCGGATCGAGACGGTCGCCAATGAGGTGCCTTATCTAATGCCGGCGCCGTTCAACGCGCCGGCGGCGAAGGACGTGGTGATCGCCGACACCGGCGTGTTCCCGGAGAGCGCCAGCGCGGACGGGGCGGGCAACCTCTACATCGGCAGCTTCAAGGGCAACATCTACCGTGCGTTGCCGGGCAGTGACACGGCGATCGCGTGGATCCGGCCGGACGCGACCAACCAGCTCGCCGCCGTGCTCGGTGTGCTGGCGGATGAGAAGACCGGCACCCTGTGGGCCTGCTCGGTGCCGATGGGGCAGGCGGGGCAGGTCTCCTCGCTGGTGGCGTTCGATCTGGTGAGCGGCGCCTTCAAGCGGCGCTACGAGTTGCCGCCGCCGGCCAGCGCGTGCAACGACATCGCTTTCGACAAGGACGGCACGGCCTATATCGCGGAAACGACCAATGGCCGCATCTTCACGCTAAAGCCGGGGGCGGACGCGGTGGCGCTGCTGGTCGAGGACAAGGCGCAACTGGTGGGCGTGGACGGCATCGCGTTCGCCGGCGACGGCACGCTCTACGTCAACAATGTTCGCGAGAACACGATGCTGCGGGTCAACCGCAAGGCGGACGGCAGCTTCGCCAGCCTGACCAAGCTCACTGTCTCGCAGCCGCTCAACGGGCCGGACGGGCTGCGTCCGCTGGGCGGCAACCGCTTCCTCCAGGCGGAAGGGCCGGGCGGACGGATCAGCCTGCTCACCATCGAGGGCGACGACGTGACGGTATCAGTGCTGAAGGACGGAATGGATGGGGTGCCGGGCGTCACCCACATCGGCGAGACGGCCTATGCCATCGAGAGCAAGGGGCGCTTCCTGTTCGAGCCGAGCCTGAAGGGGCAGGACCCGGGCGAATTCGCGCTGCGGGCGGTGCCGCTGGGAGGTATCAGGTGAGGGCGCGCAGGGCGTTGGCCGGGCTGGCGGGCGCGGCGCTGCTGGTGGCGGCACCGGCAATGGCGCAGCGCTCCGCGCCCGATGGCGAGATCGACGCGCTGACCCTGCGCGTGCAGAAGCTGGAAGGCGCGCGGGCGGTCAAGACGTTGCAGCGGGCGTTCGGCTATTATGTCGACCGGGGGTTGTGGCAGGAGGCGGCCGACCTGTTCACCGACGACGGCACCATCGAGCTGGGCATCGACGGCGTCTATGTCGGCAAGCCGCGCATCCGCGCTTATCTGAAGGCGCTGCATGGCGGGCAGGAGGGGCTGATCTACGGCCAACTCAACGAGTGGGTGACCCTCCAGCCAGTGGTCGACGTGGCGGCGGACGGCCGCAGCGCCAGGGCGCGGTGGCGCGACCATGGGATGCTCGGCCAGTATAAGAAGCATGCCGAATGGCGCGACGGCATCTACGAGAACGCCTATGTGAAGGAGGACGGCGTGTGGAAGATCAGGTCGGTCCACATGTTCGTCAATTTCGTCGCGCCTTATGAGAAGGGCTGGGCACGGTTGAAGCCGGGCGAGGGGCTGGTGCAGAGCGAAGCGAGCAAGGCGCTGCCGCCCGACCGGCCGCCAACGATGCGTTACAGGGCCTTCCCCGAGACGCAGGTGCCGCCTTTCCATGCGCCCAATCCGGTGACGGGCCGTGCGGTACGGGCGGGCGTGCAATGAGTTGGCGGGGTGCATTGCGAGGAGCGCCGCTCCTTGGTCTCGCCGCATTGGTCGCGCTGCCGGTGCCTGCGATGGGGCAGGGCGATGGCGATTTGCGCGCCAAGGTCGCCGCCTACAAGCAGCGCGTGCAGGCGCTGGAGGACCAAGACGCCATCGAGAATCTGCAAGGAACCTTCGGCTATTATTTCGACAAGGGCCTGTGGGACGAGGCGGCGGCCTTGTTCACCGCCAAGGGCAGCTTCGAATATGGTCAGCGCGGCGTCTATATCGGCCCCGAGAGGATCCGCCGGGCGATGCTGCTGTTCGGTCCGCAGAGGCTCGGCCCCGGCTATCTCAACAATCACATGATGTTGCAGCCCATTATTGTCGTCGCGCCGGATGGCCGCACCGCGACGGGGCGCTGGCAGGGCATGGTGCAGCTCGCCCAGCCCGGCGCCAACGGCATCTGGGGCGTCGGCATTTATGAGAATGCCTATGCTAAGGAGGGCGGCGTGTGGAAGATCAGCAAGCTGCACTTCTACGTCACCGCCCTGACCGACTATGACAAGGGCTGGATGAAATCGGCCTACCCGATGGATGGGCAGAGCGCGCTGTTCCCGCCCGACCGGCCGCCGAGCGAGGTCTATCGCGCCTTTCCGGGCGCCTATATCCCGCCGTTCAGCTATCGGCACCCGGTGACGGGCCAGTCGCTCGACGCCATACCGCAACCGTCTGACACCGTGGTGGGGCGCCCATGATGAGACGCAAGATGATCGCCGCGGCGCTGCTCGCCGCTGTCGCTTCCCTAACCGCCCCGGCGTTGGCACAATCCGCAGCCGAGCGGCTGGCCGCCCTCGACGCGCGGATCACGCGGCTGGAGGACATGAACCAGATCGAGCGGCTCCAGCGCGCCTACGGCTATTTCGTCGACAAGGGGCAATGGACGCAGCTTTCCGAGCTGTTCACCGACGATGCCACACTGGAGATCGGCGGCAAGGGGCTGTTCCTCGGCAAAACGCGCGTGCTGGAGTATATGCAGACCGCCTTTGGCGCGGACGGCGCCAAGGAGGGCTTGCTGGCCAACCACATGCAGTTCCAGTCGATCCCCCACATCGCGGCGGATGGCACGCGCGGCTGGGTGCGCTCGCGGGCCTATGTGATGAGCAACGGCGGCTGGGGCCTGCCGCTCTATGAGAATGAGTATCGCAAGGAGAACGGCGTCTGGAAGATCAGCCGGCTGACCGGCCCGTTCACCATGTACACCAACTGGGATGGTTGGGGAAAAAACGCGCTCAACAACACCTGGCCGGACAAGTTCGATCCGCCGCCGGACCTGCCGCCCTCGACCATCTACCTCACCTACCCGGCCTATTACATCATCCCGTTCCACTACCCCAATCCGGTGACGGGCAAGCTGTTCAGGCCTGACCGCGCCGAGGCAGGCGCTTATCACCGCCCGCCGGGCACGCAGGAGCAGATCGATGCGCTCAAGGTCGGCCGCATGGCGGACGGCAGCCAGCCGATCGGCGAGGCGCCGAAGGATTAAATCGCGTATGACATCCATGAAAAACCGCGTCGCGCTTGCCGCCGCGCTGGTGCTTGGCCTTACCGGCATCGGCTATGCCGTGGCGCAGGAAGGGCGCGGCCCGGCCGCCGTGGACGGCGCGCGCATGGCCGCGCAGGAAGGAGACGGCGGCGACTGGTTGCACGACGGACGCACCTATAGCGCCCAGCGCTATAGCCCGCTCGACCAGATCAACGCCAGCAATGTCAACCGGCTCGGCATCGCCTGGTATGATGATCTGGAGACCTATCGCGGGGTGGAGGCGACACCGCTCTATGCGGACGGCGTGCTCTACAACATCCTGCCGTGGAACGTGACCATCGCCTATGATGCGCGCACCGGCCAAAGGCTATGGACTTATGACCCTGAGGTGCCGCGCGAATATGGCCGCTACGCTTGCTGCGAGCCGGTGGCGCGGGGCCTCGCCATGTGGAATGGCAAGATCATCATCGCCACGCTCGACGGCCGGCTGATCGCGCTCGACGCGGCGACCGGCAAGCCGGTGTGGACGACGCAGACCTTCGACCATGACATGCCCTATTCGATCACCGGCGCGCCGCGCGTGTTCGACGGCAAGGTGGTGATCGGCCAGTCGGGCGGCGACCTGGGGGTGCGCGGCTTCGTCGGCGCGTGGGACGCGGAGACAGGCAAGAAGCTGTGGAAATTCTTCCTCACGCCGAACCCCACCGGTCAGCCGGACGGCGAGGCGTCCGATAGCATCATGCCGATGGTCCGCAAGACGTGGGGCGAGGGCATGTGGACGGCGCTGGGTGGTGGCGCAAACGCTTGGGATTCAATATCTTATGATCCGAAGCTCAAGATGGTCTATATCGGCACCGGCAACGGTTCGCCCCTGAGCTGGGAGCATCGCAGCGGCAGCAAGGGGGACAATCTGTTTGTCTGCTCGATCGTGGCTGTGAGTAGCGAAACTGGACGATATCTCTGGCATTATCAGATGGTTCCTGGCGAGGATTGGGACTACACCTGCACCTCCTCGATCGTTTCGGCTGACCTGACGATTGGTGGCAGGCGCCGGCAGGTGCTGATGCAGGCGCCCAAGAACGGCTTCTTCTACGTACTGGACCGCAAGACCGGGCAGCTCATCTCGGCGGAAAAGATCGCCCCGGTAAATTGGGCCACCGGCATCGACCGCAAGACCGGACGGCCGCAGGTAAACCCGCAAGCACGCTACGGCACCGAACCGGTGCTGGTGATGCCGGGGCCGGGCGGGGCACACAACTGGTTCCCGATGGGCTACAGTCCGCGCACCGGTCTCGCTTATCTGCCGACCTATGAATCCGCGATGGTCTATGCGCGCGATCCTGACTTCAAGCCCAAGCCATTCCGTTCCAACAGCGGCTGGGGCGGCTATACCGGCGAGGCGCTCAAGACGCGGATCGAGCTGATGAAACAGGCGACGGCGATGGACCGCGCCTACCTCACCGCCTGGGACCCGGTGAGACAGAAGGCGGCGTGGAAGGTGCCGCTGCCGCGCCACGGCAATGGCGGCGTGATGGTGACCGGCAGCGACCTGGTGTTCGAGGGCACGACGCGGCAGACCTTCGCGGCGTTCGATGCGCGGACCGGCAAGCTGTTGTGGGAGATGCCGGTGCAGAGCGCGCCGGTTGCCGGCCCGATCACCTACATGCTGGACGGCGTGCAATATATCGCGGTGAATGCCGGCTGGGGCGGCGGCGCGGCGCAGGTGGAGCGCGGCGCGGGCATCGAGATGCCGCGCGCTCCGGCCCGGCTGCTGGTGTTCAGGCTGGGCGGGACTGTCACCCTGCCGCCGATGAAACCAGAGGAGCAGGCGCCGGAGCCCCCGCCGGTGAGAGCGAGCGAGGCCCAGATCGCGCGCGGCGCGACCCTGTTCGCGCAGACCTGCCAAGTGTGCCACGGACAGCAAGCGATCGGCGGCGTCAAGGACCTGCGCAGGATGACCCGCGAGACGCACGCGCTATTCAACGACATCGTGCTCAAGGGGATTTACGCCGACAAGGGCATGGCGAGCTTTGCCGACCTGCTGGAGCCCGAGGATGTGGAGGCGATCCATGGCTATCTGATCGCGCGGGCGAACGAGGACTGGGGGCAGTCGCGCGAGGGCGCGGGTGCGGGACCGCACTGAACCACCGCCGGTTGTCAGCAAGGCTCATCGGGCGCTAGCCGCTTGCCCTCCCGTGCATATCGGGCAGGGCAAGCGGTTGCTGAAGCATCCAGCTTCTGTGGCCGCAGCCTAGCGTGTCCGCTTCCTTCGAGCGGGGGCAGTGCAGCTTGCATCCCTCTGAGAACATTGGCAGGATGGCGGCCGGGAGGAGGAACGGGATGGATGATGTTCTTTTCCAGTCGGGTAATATCCTGATTACGCGGTCAGTCGCGAAATTTGGAGGCGCGACTTACCCAATTGCCAACATCGGCAGCGTGTCCGTCAGCGAAGAATTCCCCTTCGCCTTGCTTGGAATCTTCGGTGGGCTGGCGACGGGGCTTGGAGTGGGCGCCGCCATTGGCGTATTCGCCGGACTGGTTGCGTTTGCCGCCGTTCTCTATAGTGCTTTCAAGTTCCCCAAGAAAAAGCAGACACTGACCCTTAAGACCTCGAGCGGGGACATCACTGCTTTTTCATCGAAGGACCAGGTGCTTGTCGCCAATGTCCGCCAGGCAATCGAGACCGCGTTTGCCCGCTGACGGGAAAGACGGTGTCCCATCAGCCGATGGACTTGGCTAGCCCCTGGCTCAGTTTGAGCGCGCCGTTGAGGCGGGCCTTGGGATCGGCCCAGGCACGCTGAATGACGAGCTTGCTGTCCGGCCGGAGCTTGGCGATGCTGCCCAGCTTCTGGACATAGCCGAGCAGGCCGGGGAGGTTGGGGCACTGGTCGTTATGGAAGCTGACCAGCGCGCCGCGTGGGCCAATATCGATCTTGGCGATGCCCGCCCGGCGGCAATTCATCTTCACCTCGATCAAAGTCAGCAGGTTCTGCGTGGCGTCGGGCAGCGGGCCGAATCGGTCGATCAGCTCGGCGGCGAACGCCTCGATGCCGCCCTTGTCCTCCAGTTCGTTGATGCGGCGGTAGAGACCCATGCGCAGGTCGAGATCCGGCACATAATCGTCGGGAATGAGGATGGGCGCCTCGACATTGATCTGCGGCGACCAGCTCTCCCGTACCGGCGCGAGGGCCGCGCCGCCCGCCTTGGCCTCCATGATCGCGTCTTCCAGCATCGACTGGTAAAGCTCGAAGCCGACCTCCTTGATGTGGCCGCTCTGCTCGTCGCCGACCAGATTGCCGGCGCCGCGAATGTCGAGATCATGACTGGCGAGCTGGAAGCCGGCGCCGAGCGTATCGAGATCGGAGAGGACTTTCAGGCGCTTGTCGGCCGTCTCTGTGGTGATTCGATCGGCGGGCGTCGTCAGATAAGCGTAAGCGCGCGTCTTTGATCGGCCGACGCGGCCCCGCAGCTGGTAGAGCTGCGCAAGGCCGAAGCGGTCGGCGCGATGGATGATGATGGTGTTGGCGCTGGGGATATCCAACCCGCTCTCGACGATGGTGGTGGAGAGCAGCACGTCATATTTGCGCTCGTAGAAGGCGGACATGCGCTCATCCACCTCGCCGGCGCTCATCTGGCCATGGGCGGAGATGACGCGCACTTCCGGCACCTTCTCGCGCAGGAATTCCTCCATGTCCGGCATATCCGAGATGCGCGGCACGACGAAATAGGTCTGGCCGCCGCGATAATGCTCGCGCAGCAGTGCCTCGCGCAGCACCACGTCGTCCCACGGCATGACATAGGTGCGCACGGCGAGGCGATCGACCGGCGGAGTCTGGATCACGCTGAGTTCGCGTAGCCCGCTCATTGCCATTTGCAGCGTGCGGGGGATGGGGGTGGCGGTGAGGGTGAGGACGTGGACGTCCGCCTTGAGCTGCTTCAGCCGCTCCTTGTGGACGACGCCGAAGCGCTGTTCCTCATCGACGATGACGAGGCCGAGACGCTTGAATGCCAACCCCTTGGCGAGCAGCGCGTGGGTGCCGATGACGATGTCGATCGTGCCATCGGCCAACCCGGCTTTCGTCGCCTTGGTTTCGGCCGTGCCGACGAGCCGGGAGAGGCGGCCGACCTTGAGCGGGAAACCGCGGAAGCGTTCCTCAAAGTTCAGATGGTGCTGGCGCGCCAGGAGGGTCGTGGGGCAGATGAGGGCGACTTGCGCGCCGGCCATGGCTGCGACGAAGGCGGCGCGCAGGGCGACCTCCGTCTTGCCGAAGCCGACATCGCCGCAGACGAGCCGGTCCATCGGCTTGCCGGCGCCGAGATCGTTGATCACGTCGGCGATGGCGCGGTCCTGATCCTCGGTCTCCTGGTAGGGAAAGCGGTCGACGAAGGCGGGGTAGCCGGCGCTTTCCGGCTCATAGGCCGGGGCCGAGCGCAGCGCACGCAGGGCGGCGGTGGCGAGCAACTCGCCGGCAATCTCGCGGATGCGCTCCTTCATCCGTGCTTTGCGGCGCTGCCATGCCTCGCCGCCGAGCTTGTCGAGCGCGACGGCATCCTCTCCGGAGCCGTAACGCGAGAGCACGTCGATATTCTCGACCGGCACGAACAGCTTGTCGCCGCCCGCATAGGTGAGCGCGACGCAATCGTGCGGCTCCTTGCCGACGGGGATTGAGGTTAGGCCTTCATAGCGGCCGATGCCATGATCGACATGGACGACGAGATCGCCCGGCGTGAGGGTCGCCAGCTCGGCGAGGAAGGCGTCCGCGCTCTTGCGGCGCTTCTGGCGGCGGACGAGGCGGTCGCCGAGCATGTCCTGCTCGGTGAGCAGTTCGAGGTCGGCGGTGGCGAAGCCGTGGTCGAGCGGCAGCACGGCGAGCGCGACAGCGCCCTTGGCCGCCTCGCCCTGCGCCTGCTGCCAGCTCTCCACCGGCACGAGGCGCTTGACGCCATGATCGAGCAGCAGGCCGGAGAGGCGCTCGCGCGCGCCGATCGAGTAGCTGGCAATGATGCGCTTGCGGCCCTTGCGCTGGCTCTGCTCCAGATGCTTGGCGACGGCCTCATAGACGTTGGCGTTCTGGGCGCGCTCGGGAGCGAAATCGCGAGCATTCTCCACGCCGAAATCGAGCACATGGGCGCTCTCCGGCTCGTGAAAGGCGGAGGTGGCGTGGAGCGGCAGCGCGGCGACGGTCTGGGCCCAATCCTCGGCGGTGAGGTAAAGCCGGTCGGGTGGGAGCGGGCGGTAGCTGCCGGGGGAGGCGCCGGCGGCGGCCATGCGATTGGCGTAATAGTCGCGGATGGATTCGAAGCGCGCCTCGGCCGCGCTGGCGACGCCGCCATCGCGCAGCCACAGCGTGCCTTCGGGCAAATGCTCGGCGAGCGGCACGAGGCGCTCCTCGAACAGCGGCAGCCAGTGCTCCATGCCGGCGAGGCGGCGGCCCTCGCTCACCGCCTGATAGAGCGGATCGCCGGTGGCGGTGGCGCCGAACAGCTCGCGGTAGCGGCCGCGGAAGCGCTTGATGCTCTCCTCGTCGAGCAGTGCCTCGGAGGCGGGGAGCAGCAGGAAATGATCGACCGCGCCGGTGGTGCGCTGCGTGGCCGTGTCGAACCGGCGCAGCGTCTCGACCTCGTCCCCGAAGAAATCGAGCCGCAGCGGGCCCGGCTCGCCGGAGGGAAACAGATCGACGATGCCGCCACGCACCGCGTATTCGCCGGCGTCATGCACGGTGTCGGTGCGGACATAGCCGTTGGACTGGAGCAGGGCGACCAGCCGCTCGATGGCGATGCGCTCACCCGGCGCGAGCCGCGCGACCATCTGGCGGATGCGGAACGGGGTGAGTGTTTTCTGGGTGACGGCGTTGATGGTGGTGAGGACCAGCTGTGGGCCTTTGGGCGTGGTTTGCAGCGCGTGGAGGCCGGCCAGACGCTCCGAGGCCGCGCGCAGCGAGGGAGAGGCGCGGTCATAGGGCAGGCAGTCCCATGCCGGGATGCGCACGACCGACAGTTCTGGCGCGAAATAGCCGATGCTCTGCTCGATGGCGTCGACCATCTGCGCGTCCGGCGCGACGAAGCAAACGCGGCCTTTCGCGGCGCGGGCGAGGTCGGCCAGCAGCACCGGCGCGAAGCCATGCGGCACGCCCGAGAGGGTGAGGGGCGCAGTGGCCGAGAGGATGCGGGGGAGGTCGGTCATGTCAGATTGGAACTCTGCGACGGTTCGCCCTGAGCCTGTCGAGGGGGAGGCCTCCTCCGCTGGAAGACGAACGGGGCTTCGACAAGCTCGGCGCGCACGGATTGTTCGATAGGCTTGGGGCGAGCGGCTTTCTTGAAAGGAGGCGGTTCACTTGGCGATGGGAATGTAATCGAGCGCGCGCAGGGCCTGCATCATCGGCCCCTCGTAGCGCGCCGGGGCCGGGGCGGTGCCGATGGCCCAGGCCATGATGTCGACATCTTCCTCGTCCAGCAGCGCCTCGAACCAGGCGGCCTGATCGACGGACCAGCCGCGCGCATAGGTATCGAAGAAGCCACCGACCAGCAGATCGGCCTCCTTGGTGCCGCGATGCCAGGCGCGGAACTGCATGCGGCGCAGGCGGCTTTCGTCGATCATATCCGGCTCCTTCCGCCGCATGGGCGCAATGGCAAGGGGCCGGCGGGCGCTTTCTTGTCCCGTCGGCCTTGAATGAAGGCGGCTTGCCTGCATTGACCGGACCCGTGCGCCCGTTTAGGCGGGAGCGCGGGGCGGCTATGCGCGACCTTGGACGCCCTGGGTTCCTGCTGTCGCCGGAACACGAAACTGGCTTAATCCGATCAGGCAAGCTCCAAGGATCGTTTCCATAACCATGCGGCCCGACATTCTCAATCCGCTGTTCACGGAAAGCGCCGCACTCAAGGGAGTCGGCGCGGCGTCGATCAAGCCGCTCGAGCGGCTCGGCCTCACCCGCGCGGTCGATCTCGCCTTCCATCTGCCGGTGAGCTGGATCGAGCGGCAGCGGGTGCGGCGGCTGGCGGAGGCGGAGACCGGGCGGATGGTGGGGCTCGTGCTCACCGCGCGGGATTATCGCGCCTCCGGTTCCGCGCGCGCGCCGTTCCGCGTGTTGGCGGAGGATGAAGCGGGCGAGCGGGTCAGCATCGTCTATTTCGGTAAGAACAGCGGCTGGCCGCGCAAGCTGTTTCCGCTGAATGAACCGCGCTTCGTCTCCGGGCGGCTGGACCGGTTCGGCGACGATCTCCAGATCGTCCATCCCGATCATGTCGTGGAGGTGAGCGAGGCTGGAACGATTCCCGACCGCGAGCCGGTCTATGGCCTCTCGGAAGGAATCACCAACGGGCGGATGCGCGATCTGGTGACGCAGGCGGTAGCACGCGCGCCGGAGCTGCCCGAGTGGATCGAGCCGGGCCTGCATGAGCGCAGGGGCTGGCCAGACTGGCGCGCGGCGCTGGGCACGGCGCATGAGGAGCCTGCGGCGAAGGCGGCGCGCGAACGGCTCGCTTATGATGAGATTTTCGCCAGCCAGCTCGCCCTGATGCTGCTGCGTGCGTCAGCCCGGCGGCGGCGCGGCGTGCCGATCGCGGGTGACGGGCATCTGCGCGACCGGCTCAGCCTGCCCTTCGCGCCGACCGGGGCGCAGCGGCGCGTGTTCGGCGAGATAGAGGGCGACATGGCGCAAAGCGTGCCGATGTTGCGGCTGCTCCAGGGCGATGTCGGCTCGGGCAAGACCCTGGTAGCGCTGATGGCGCTGCTCAATGCGGTCGAGGCGGGTGGGCAGGGCGCGTTCCTCGCGCCCACCGAAATCCTCGCACGGCAACATTTTGCGAGCTTGCAGGGGATGCTGGCGGGGTTGCCGGTCAATGTCGCCATCCTTACCGGGCGCGAGAAGGGGCGGGCGCGCGAATCGACCCTGATGGGGCTGGCGGACGGCAGCATCCACATTCTCGTCGGCACCCACGCCATCTTCCAGCAGGCGGTGGCTTATCGCAATCTCGCCCTGGCGGTGATCGACGAGCAGCACCGCTTCGGTGTCTCGCAGCGGCTGATGCTGACTGCCAAGGCGGAGCGCACGCCGCACCTGCTGGTGATGACCGCCACGCCGATCCCGCGCACGCTGACGCTCACCCAATATGGCGACATGGATGTCTCCCGCCTCGACGAGATGCCGCCCGGTCGCCAGCCGATCGACACCCGCGTTATCTCCGACGAGCGGCTGGAGGAGATTGTCGGCGCGCTCGGTCGCCACATCGCCGCAGGGCGTCAGGCCTACTGGGTCTGCCCGCTGGTCGAGCAAAGCGAGGATGGCGACGAGGCGGCGGCGGAAGCGCGCGCAATCATGCTCAAGGCGCGGTTCGGCGCGGAGGTGGTCGGCGTCGTCCATGGGCAGATGCCAGGGCCGGAGAAGGATGCGGTGATGGAAGCGTTCGCGGCGGGGCGCGTGAAGCTGCTCGTGGCGACCACGGTGATCGAGGTGGGGGTGGACGTGCCCAATGCCACGCTGATGATCGTCGAGGCCGCCGAGCGCTTCGGCCTGGCCCAATTGCACCAGCTGCGCGGGCGGGTGGGGCGCGGTGACCAGCGCAGCTTCTGCATGTTGCTGCACGGGAGCAATCTTTCCGAAACGGCCCGCGCGCGGCTGGCCCTGATGCGCGAGACAAACGATGGCTTCCGCATCGCCGAGGAGGACCTGCGGCTGCGCGGCGCGGGCGAGATATTGGGCACGCGGCAATCGGGCGAGCAGCGCTTCCGCCTCGCGACGCCGGAGCAGATCCAGAGCCTGCTCACCGCCGCGCATGACGACGCGCGCTTGCTGATGGATCGCGACGGCGGGCTGGACAGCGTGCGCGGGCAGGCGGCGCGGACTTGCCTCTATTTGTTCGAGCGGGATGCGGCGATCAGCCTGCTAGCCAGCGGATGAGGCGGGGCCTTCCCGCGTTTCGGCGCGGATGCGGGTGAGCACGCGCAGGTAGGTCCGCTCGTCCAGCGGCACCGAGAACTGGGCGCCGAAGCAGCCCTTGAGGCCCCACATGACCCGTCCAGGCAGGAAGCCCACCAACGGCAGGCACACCGTCACCACGTCGTCACGAATGAAGCGGGGATTCGCGCAGCGAGCGTGGAAGCCCTTGCGAGAGAGATCGACGAGGCGAACGATGACCTCAACGCCGCCATTGAGGATCAGCGCCGATTCAAAATCGACCAGATCGCGCGCGACTTGTCGTCGCGATGCGTGCGGAGACTGATCCGCCTGTCGTGAAGGCTCCGACATGCTCCTCCCTCGCCATTTCCATGGCTCTGGTGATCAACGATAGCAGCTACCAACTTTAATCGGTTGCGAGAGAAAGGCTGCTCACAGGAGGGGCGGGCTGTTTGGGGGGCTATCCATCGTATCAAGCAGGTCGAGATAGCTGTCGATCTCGATCGCTGTATCGAACTGCACACCAATTTGCGCGCTCAGTGACCAGATGACCGTGCCGCGCAATGCGCCGAGCTCCGGGACATCGACGGTCAGATGCTCGCCTATCGGAACCATTTCGTCGCAACGAATCATGCAGCCCTGCGGCGAGATGTTGACGATCCGAGCAGGCGTGGGCGCAATGGTGGCGCCCCATATCTGGGAGTGGATATCGACTTGCTCGCGCCGCGACCCGCGGGCATCGTTTTGGAATTGGAACTGGGGCATGGACGCGACCTCCGGTGGGTTCCGATGCGAGTTTTTGTCCACCGTAGGTTGTGAATATTATGATCTAACAAAAGGTTAACACGAGCGCGCCAAGCTCTCTCGCTCGATTGACTGCCCCCTTCTCGAGCGTCAGCGACCGGGTGGACCATGCCGCGCGGGTAGCAGCCTTCGCGCCCCGCCTTGGGCGGGGCGGGGCTATCACGCGTCCGGTATGATGAAGCTTGGGCGGCTCAGCTGCGCTGGAGCAAGGCGTGGCGCTTGCGGCCCAGGCTGAGCTTGACCGGCGCCTCGCCGATGGTGACGGCATGTGCGGCATCGTGCACCGGCTGGTCGTCGAGCCGCACCGCGCCTTCCGCGATCTTGCGGCGCGCTTCGCCCTTGGAAGCGGCGAGTGCGGTCTGCACCAGCGCGTCGACCAAGGCGATATTGCCGCCGGGGACGGCGAGCGTAGGCAGGTCGGCCGCGGCGGCCGCACCGGCCTCGAAGGTGAGGCGGGCGGTCTCTGCGGCGGCGTCGGCAGCCTCGCGGCCCCGGCACAGCGCTGTCGCCTCGTTGGCGAGGATCTTCTTGGCCTCATTGATCTCCGCGCCTTCGAGCGCCGAGAGGCGGGCGATCTCGTCCATCGGCAGGTCCGTGAACAGACGCAGGCGGGTCGCCACGTCGGCATCCGCTGTGTTGCGCCAGAACTGCCAGTAATCGAAGGTCGGTAGCTGGTCCTCGTTGAGCCAGACCGCGCCGCCCACCGTCTTGCCCATCTTCGTGCCGTCCGCATTGGTGAGCAGCGGCGTGGTCAGGCCGAACACCTGCGTGCCGTCGATCCTCCGGGCCAGCTCGACGCCGTTGACGATATTGCCCCACTGGTCCGATCCGCCCATTTGCAGGCGGCAGCCGACACGACGGGACAGCTCCAGGAAATCATAGGCCTGGAGGATCATGTAGTTGAATTCGAGGAAGCTCAAGGACTGCTCGCGGTCCAGCCGCAGCTTGACCGAATCGAAGCTCAGCATCCGGTTGATCGAGAAATGCTGGCCGACATCGCGCAGGAAAGGAATATATTCGAGCTTGTCGAGCCATTCGGCATTGTCGACCATGATCGCGTCGGTCGGGCCGTCGCCAAACCTCAGGAAGCGCTCGAAAACGCGCTTGATGGAGGCGATATTCTGCCCGATCGTATCGACGGTGAGGAGCTTGCGCGCTTCGTCCTTGAAGCTCGGATCGCCGATCTTGCCGGTGCCGCCGCCCATGATGACGATAGGCTTGTGGCCGGCGCGCTGGAGCTGGCGCAGCATCATGATCGACACGAGATGGCCGACATGCAGTGAGGGCGCCGTCGGGTCGAAGCCGATATAGCCAGGGACGACCTGCTGTGTCGCCAGCGCGTCGAGCCCGCTTGCGTCGGTGATCTGGTGGATATAGCCCCGCTCGTCGAGCAGGTTCAGCAGGTCGGATGTGTAGCGTGTCATGATCGTCTCTAGCGGAAAACGGGGCGCGCTTAGCACGGGAGGCCGGCGATGAGTAGGGTTTTGGCCAGCCGCGCGCTGATCTGCCACCCGGCGACGCCCTGCGCGGCGCTCGTGGCGGTGGGCGCGCGCATCGCGCAGACCAAGGATTTCGGTTGGGAGGTGATGTTCGTCGCGGTCGGGACGCCGGGCGAGCTGGCGCTGCCCGTCGCCGCGCCGCGCGTGCACACGGACGAGCTGTGGCGCACGACCTGCTTCGAGCTGTTCCTCGCCTGCGGGGAGGATGCCTATGCGGAGATCAACCTCTCCCCCTCCGGCGCCTTCGCGGCCTATCATTTCGATCATTATCGCACTGGCATGCGGCCGATCCCGCTGCCCGCGCCGGAGATCGCGCTGGATGTCGGCAGCGAGCGGATGACGCTGACGGCACGGCTCGGCGAGGATTGCCTGCCATGGGACGGGACGGGGCGGCTCGGCATCGCCGCGGTGATCGAGGAGGCTGTGAGCGGGCGGATCAGCTATTGGGCGCTCGCCCATCCGCCCGGTAAGCCGGACTTCCATCATCGCGATTGCTTCGCGCTCACGCTTCCGCCACTGAGCGCGGCATGACTTTTCTCACCGGCCTCGACCGCCTGCTCGCCGATCCCACGCTGCGCGCGCCACTGGCCGGCAAGCGCGTTTGCCTGCTCGCCCACCCGGCCTCGGTGACGGCGGACCTCACCCATGCGCTGGACGCACTGGCGGCCTGCGACGACCTCACGCTGACCGCCGCGATGGGGCCGCAGCACGGACTGCGCGGCGATAAGCAGGACAATATGATGGAATCGCCGGATTATGACGATCCGGCCCACGGCATCCCGGTGTTCAGCCTTTATGGCGAGGTGCGCCGGCCGTCGGCGCGGATGATGGACTCGGCGGATGTGTTCGTGGTCGATCTTCAGGATCTTGGCTGCCGCATCTACACCTTCGTCACCACGCTGCTTTACCTCATGGAAGCGGCGGCGCAGGCCGGCAAGGCGGTTTGGGTGCTGGACCGGCCCAACCCCGCCGGCCGCCCGATCGAGGGCTTGACGCTTCGGGATGGCTGGGAGAGCTTCGTCGGCGCCGGGCCGATGCCGATGCGCCATGGCCTTACCCTCGGCGAACTGGGCCAGTGGTTCCGCGCGCATTATCGGCTGGACCTGGATTATCGGGTGATCGCCATGGAGGGTTATGCGCCGGATGCCGCGCCGGGCTTCGGCTGGCCGGCCGAGCGTCTCTGGATCAACCCCAGCCCCAATGCGGCCAATCTCAACATGGCGCGCTGCTACGCCGGTACGGTGATGCTGGAGGGCACGACGCTCTCCGAAGGGCGCGGGACGACGCGGCCGCTCGAACTGTTCGGTGCGCCGGATATCGACGCGCGGGCCGTGATGGCCGAGATGCGCGCGCTGGCGCCGCACTGGTTGGAGGGCTGCCTGTTGCGCCATTGCTGGTTCGAGCCGACCTTCCACAAGCATGTCCACATGCTTTGCGCGGGCGTCCACATTCATGCCGAGGGGCCGGGCTACGATCATGCCGCATTCAAACCGTGGCGCGTGCAGGCGCTGGCCTTCAAGGCGATCCGCCGACTCGCGCCCGATTATCCGCTGTGGCGCGATTTCCCCTATGAATATGAGTTCGGCAAGCTCGCCATAGACGTCATCAACGGCTCACCACTGCTGCGAGAGTGGGTCGACGATGCTACGGCGACTCCGGCCGATCTCGATACGTTGACCGTGCACGACGAGGCGGCGTGGGCGCAGGAGCGGGCAGCGCACCTGCTCTATTAAGGGGGCGGGGACGATGCGCACGCGGCTGAGCATCTGCGCGCGCAAGATGCGCTACCGATCCGAAGCGGGGGCGCTGATGGCAGCGCAGGCCGCGGCGATCCCGCTGCGGGTCTATCGCTGCGACCGCTGCCGACTGTTCCATCTCACCAGCCGCACCAAGGGCAAGCGGATCCCGCGACCGTGATGATGGGCCCGGTCGCCCCGCGCCTTGCTGTACGACCCGCCCCCAAAGCCGGACTGGCGGGGGGGCGGCCGGCAGGGGGCCTTTTATCGCTCAGCGGGGGATGAGCGTCTTTACATTGGCGCCGCGACTGGTCTGGCGGGCGGTGGCGCGGGCCTTGAGCAGATCCCACATGCTGCGATGCTGATCGAGGAGCTGGACGGCGCCGAACTGGACGGCGCGGGTCAGGCGCTCGGGATCGGGCAGCTTGTCGAGCAGGTCGAACGTCTCTGCGCGGGTCGGCACGGTGTTGGGCGGCGGCTCGATGCCGAGACGGAGAGCGCCGGCGTCAAGGATGGTGCGGACCGTACGCCACTCAAGCACCAGCATGATGGCCGCGCCGAGCGCTGTGCCGCGCCGCTCCGACTGGGCCAGTGTCTCGATGGCGTGGCGCTGCTGCGCCATGATGGAGATGGACCGGCTGTGACCGGCGGTGCTGGGCAGCGGGCCTACCGCGACGGACAGCCGGTTGAGATATTGCCGCTCGATGGCGAAGGCGTCGATGGCTTTGAGCAGCCACTGGCGCGCTGCGACCTCGACCGTACGCGCTGCCGCCTGATCGACGAGCCCCGGGGCCTGGCCGTGCAGCAACGCAACGAGATGAACGAAATCGGCAAAATCGACCAGATCGCGAACAAATGATTGCCGATCACCATGGAGGACATGCACGCAATAATCATGTGCGGCGGAGCCATCCAGATCGCTGATGGTGGCAATGAGCGCGCTCAGGCTGGCGTCCGTGGACATGTCGGGCTGATGTTTCATGGGCTGTCCCTCTTGTGATCCTGCGTTGGCTCAAGGTCCCCCCGCCCACAACATTTAGGGGGTACGCGGTTAAGGACTCCTTGACACAGCCCCCCTGCAGACCGCACTTTTTATCGTCTCAAGTGACCGAAAATGGCACAATTTCAGATATTTTTGGCGCTATTGCGCCCCCTGTGCGGCTGGTCCCGCCAGAGGCACGGTTGGACGTTCTCTTGTGGTCGGCGCGGGGAGGAAAAGGAGCGGTCAGGAAGGGGAATTGGCGTGTCCGGCGGGGCCCCTTGGTTCGCCGAGGCTTAATGAGTCCCGGTCAGACACCCAGCGGCTTGTTGCGACGTTATCGGCTGGAAGAGCGACTCGCGCAGCCATAGCCGACTGCGACTCCGCCCGGAATGGGCGGAGCGCAGACGAGCCGGAATTGCAGAATATGTGCGTTACTGGTCGAGGAAGCTGCGCATCTTGCGCGAGCGGCTGGGGTGCTTGAGCTTGCGCAGCGCCTTCGCCTCGATCTGGCGGATGCGCTCGCGCGTGACCGAGAACTGCTGCCCGACCTCCTCCAGCGTGTGATCGGTGTTCATGCCGATGCCGAAGCGCATGCGCAGCACGCGCTCCTCGCGCGGGGTGAGGCTGGCGAGAACACGCGTCACCGTCTCCTTGAGGTTCGCCTGAATGGCGGCATCCACCGGGATGATCGCGTTCTTGTCCTCGATGAAATCGCCGAGATGCGAATCCTCCTCGTCGCCGATCGGCGTTTCCAGGCTGATCGGTTCCTTGGCGATCTTCATCACCTTGCGGACCTTTTCCAGCGGCATGGAGAGGCGCTCGGCCATCTCCTCGGGAGTCGGCTCGCGGCCCTGCTCGTGCAGGAACTGGCGGCTGGTGCGCACCAGCTTGTTGATCGTCTCGATCATGTGGACCGGAATGCGGATGGTCCGCGCCTGATCCGCGATCGAACGGGTGATCGCCTGCCGGATCCACCAGGTGGCGTATGTGCTGAACTTGTAGCCGCGGCGATACTCGAACTTGTCCACCGCTTTCATGAGGCCGATATTGCCTTCCTGGATCAGGTCCAGGAATTGCAGCCCGCGATTGGTGTATTTCTTGGCGATGGAGATGACGAGGCGCAGGTTCGCTTCCACCATCTCCTTCTTGGCAATGCGCGCCTCGCGCTCGCCCTTCTGCACCATATTGACGATGCGGCGGAACTCGGGAAGCGAGGTGCCGGTGGCCTGGGCGATTTCGCCAACCTCGCTCCGGATGCGCTCGACGGCATCGGCCTCGGTAGCGGCGAAGGCGGCCCATTTCTTGTCGATCTTCGTGACGCGTTCCAGCCAGCCGTCATCCAGCTCCTGACCGACATAGTGATCCAGAAAATCCTTGCGGGGCACCTTGTGCCGCTCGGCAAGACGGAGCATCTGGCCGCCCAGCGTGGTGAGCCGGCGGTTGAACGCATAGAGCTGGTCGACAAGATATTCGATCTTCTGCTGGTGGAACTGGACGCTCTCCACCTCTGCAGTCAGCTCCTCGCGCAGCTTCTGGTAGCTCGCCTCGTCCCTGGCGGGCAATTCCTCGCCATTGCCGAGCGCGACCAGCCGAGCCTGCTGGAGCTTGCTGAACTTGCCGTAAAGCTCAGTGATGCGGGCGAACTTGAGCAGCGCGTCCGGCTTGAGCAACTCTTCCATCGCGGCGAGCGAGAGAGTGTTGTCCTCGTCGTCGTCCTCTTCCTGGCGGGGCGTACGGCGCTCCACCATATCCTCGTCGTCGCCATCGGCATCCGGCTCGTCCTTGACGTCGTCATCGTCCTTGAACGAGGGGCCAGCGGTCTTTTCGGAGATTTCGCCATCGTCATCCTCGCCGTCCTCGGAGAGGCTCTCGGGGGCGGGATCCTTGGAGAGCATGGCGTCGAGATCGAGAATCTCGCGCAGCTGCATCTCGCCATTGTTGAGCGCGCTAGACCATTCGATGATCGCGTTGAAGGTGGTCGGGCTCTCGCACAAGCCGAGGATCATGGTGTCGCGGCCGGCCTCGATGCGCTTGGCGATAGCGATTTCGCCCTCGCGGCTGAGCAACTCCACGGCACCCATTTCGCGCAGATACATGCGCACGGGGTCATCGGTGCGGTCGACCGTCTCGCGCTTCTTCTCGGCGACGTTGCCGTCATCCTCGTCGGCCTGGTTGTCGATCGCCTCGACTTCGGCGTCGTCCTTTTCCTCGCCGTCCTCGCCATGCTCTTCGTTTTCGACGATATTCACGCCCATGTCGTTGAGCGCGGACATCACGTCCTCGATCTGCTCGGAGGACATCTGGTCCTGCGGCAGGGCGCTGTTCAGCTCATCATAGGTGATGTAGCCGCGCTTCTTGGCGCGGGCGATTAGCTTCTTGACCGACGCCTCGTTGAGATCGAGCAGCGGCGCATCGCCGCTCTCGTCCACATGTGTCTCGCCCTGATTGCTCTTGCTCGCCATGAGTCGCCTTACTCCGTGCCGGAACCGTCAAGCAGCCCCGGCCTATTGTTCCGTTCAATCCTGGGGTTGGGCCAATTCCGCGACCCGCGACGCCAGATCCGCCTTCAACTTCCGCAACGACTGCTGCCGGGCGTAGCCGGCTTCGTCCAGAGTCTCCGCCATTGCCCTCGTTACCGCGGCCAGTTCGGCCTCGATTCGAGGGATCGCCACAATCACCGCGATCGCCTCGGCCAGATCGCGCTGTGCGCGTCGCCGATCGGCCTCGGCTCTGGTGAAGGTGAAATGCAAGGCATCAGCCCGGAGCAACCCCTTCGCCATATTATACAGATCACGTTCGCCCAATATGGTAAGGAGGGCCTCTGTTTCAACCGTTTCTTCGCGGTCGCAGGTGGCGAGCAGCGCATCGAGCAATCGGGCGAGATGTGAGTCGGCCGGATGCAGGCTGGCGAGCGCCTCGCGGTGGACCATGATCTCGCTCGGAAAGCGCAGGAGACCCGCCAAGACGGCCCGCAGCAGCAGTGTATCGCCGCCGTCTTCGCGGATGGCATGGGCCTCTGGTCCGGCTGGCGGGGGAGGGGGTGCCCAGCGGCCGCCCTTCATGCCGCCCCCGCGCCGGAACTGGGCGGCAGACCGGCGCTCCTGTGGGGCTCGCGGCGCGAAAAACAGCGCGTCGAACCGGTCGCGGAACAGTCGGCCATAGAGAGCGCGGATGTCGCTGTCCGCTATGGTCGCGGTGAGCGCGGCGAGGCGTTGCTTGAGCCCGGCGCGCGCCTCCGGCGTGGCGAGCGGCGCGGCCTCCAGTTCGCTCTGCCAGAGCAGGTCGGCGAGTGGGATGGCGGCGGCGAGTACGCCTTCGAACGCTCGCACCCCAGCCGCGCGGATCAGGTCATCCGGATCCTGCCCGGCGGGCAGCGCGGCGAAGGCGAGGCTGTGGCCGGGCTTGAGAAGCGGCAGCGCGCGGTGGGCGGCGCGCAGGGCGGCGCGCTGGCCGGCGGCGTCACCGTCAAAGCAGAGGATCGGCGATTCGGTCAGGGTCCAGAGTTTCTCGATCTGCTGTTCCGTGAGCGCGGTGCCGAGCGGGGCGACCGCTTCTGCGATTCCCGCCTGAGCGATGGCGATCACGTCCATATAGCCCTCGACCACGATGACGCGGTTCGCCTTGCGTGCGGCGGGCGCGGCCTTGTCGAGATTGTAGAGGGTGCGGCCCTTGTCGAACAGCGGGGTTTCCGGCGAGTTCAGATATTTGGGCTCGCCCGCACCCAATATGCGCCCGCCAAAAGCGATGACCCGCCCGCGCTGATCGCGGATCGGGATCATCAGCCGGCCGCGGAAACGGTCGTAGCTCTCGCGATTCTCCTCTTCGGGCTGGATCAGCATGCCAGCTTCGACCAGCATCGCCTCCGGGAAGGCCTTGAGCGCGGCCTTGAGCTTGCCCCGGCTATCAGGGGCGAAGCCGAACCCGAAGGCGTGGCGGGTCGTGTCGGTGATGCCGCGCTTCTGGAGATAGGCACGTGCTTCCGCACCCTCCAGCCCCTCCAGCTGCTCGACGAACCAGCTCTGCGCGGCCGTCGTCACGTCGTGCAGCGAGCGGGCAGCTTCGGCACGTTTCGCCGCACGTGGGTCCGGCGCGGGCAACTCCAGACCGGCGGCCTCGGCCAGCTCCTTCACGGCCTCCATGAACGGCAGGCCGCGCTGATCGGTCATCCAGCGGATGGCATCGCCATGCGCCCCGCAGCCGAAGCAGTGGTAGAAGCCCTTCTCGTCATTGATCGTGAAGCTGGGCGTCTTCTCGTGATGAAACGGGCAGCAAGCCTTGTATTCGCGGCCGGCCTTCTGGACCTTGATTGTCTTGCCGACCAGCGTCGAGAGCGTCGTGCGCGCGCGCAGTTCGTCCAGGAATTGAGGCGTTAGGCTCATCTTGCGACGATCTCAGCAACACGCGCCGCGAAGGGCATGGGGATGCGCCGCCTCGTCACGTCGCAAGCGCCGTCGGTCCGGTGCTCGCCGATGCGGCGGCCCGGATTATCCCTGGGGACGGTATGAGATGACCCGTCGGCGCAGTGCAGTATGGAGGTCCAGAACGGCATGGCGCCTACTTACCCGTTCGCGCTGAGCGAAGTCGAGACATGCGGAGCGCGACACGGTGTTCGACGACGCTCAAACCGAACGGAAGGGTGGGGAATGGCTGCGTGGCTAAGCCAGTGCCGCCTTCACCAAGCCACTGGCCTTGCTCATATCCAGCGTGGTGCCGTGGCGCTCCTTGAGCAGGGCCATCACCTTGCCCATGTCCTTCACCGATGAAGCACCGACCTCCGCCTTGATCGCCTCGATAGCGGCGGTCGTTTCCGCCTCGCTCATCTGCGCGGGGAGGAAGCTCTCGATCACCGCAAGCTCGCTCTTTTCCTGCTCGGCCAGCTCGGTGCGGCCGGCCTGTTCGAAAGCCGTGATCGATTCGCGGCGCTGCTTGGCCATCTTCTGGAGAACGTCGACGACAATGGTGTCGTCATCCGGCACGTTGGTTGCCGTGCGCAGCTCGATATCGCGATCCTTGAGCTTGGCGAGGATCAGGCGCACGGCGGCCAGCCGCGCCTTGTCACCGCTCTTCATCGACTCGATCTGAGCAGCCTTGAGTGTGTCGCGAATCACCGCGCAGCCTCCATGTCGTCAGGCAGGAAAGGATCACGGATAGCGCGTTTCGCAATTTTTTAATAGATTGACCGTGCAGGTGTGAGGACCTAGTGACCCGGCCGTTTAGCCTGCACAACGGCGCGGGCCAAATCGTGAAAAACTGAAGGACCAGACAGCCATGGCGAACGCCAAATACCCCACCGTGCCCAAAGCAGCGACGGGGGTGTTGGTTCTCGCGGATGGCACGGTGATCTTCGGCCGCGGCTTCGGCGCTACCGGCGAGGCGGTGGGCGAGCTGTGCTTCCACACCGCGATGACCGGCTACCAGGAAATCATGACCGACCCGAGCTTCGCCGGGCAGATCATCAACTTCACCTTCCCGCATATCGGCAACGTCGGCACCAATGACGAGGATGTCGAATCGACCGCCGCGCATGCACTCGGCTGCGTGGTGCGGGAGGATGTGACCGCACCCAGCAATTTCCGCAACGCCAAGCCCTTCGATGCATGGCTGAAGGAGCATGGGCGCATCGGTATCGCGGGCGTGGATACGCGCGCGTTGACTCGCCTGATGCGGACGGCCGGCGCGCCCAACGCGGTGATCGCCCATGATCCGGAGGGCAAGTTCGATCTGCCCGCGCTGCACGCGAAGGCCAAGGCCTGGCCGGGGCTGGAAGGGATGGACCTGGCCAGCGACGTGACCGGTGCGCAGCGGGAGTGGGCCGGCAGCACCTGGCGCCTCGGCGCGGGCTATGAGAGCATGGGCGAAGGCGATCGCCCGCATGTCGTGGCAATCGACTATGGCGCCAAGGACAATATCTTCCGCAATCTGGTGAAGGCCGGCGCTCGCGTGACCGTGTTGCCCGCCGCCGCCAGCTATGAGGAGATCATGGCGCAAAACCCGGCCGGTGTGTTCCTTTCCAACGGCCCCGGCGACCCGGCGGCGACCGCGCTCTATGCCGCGCCGATGATCCGCCAGTTGCTGGACGCGAACCTGCCGATTTTCGGCATCTGCCTCGGTCACCAGTTGCTCGGGCTGGCGGCCGGTGCGAAAACCAAGAAGATGCCGCAGGGCCATCGCGGCGCCAATCACCCGGTCAAGCGGCTGGAGGATGGCGTGGTGGAAATCACCTCGATGAACCACGGCTTCGCGATCGAGACGGCGACGCTGCCGGCCAATGTGGTCGAGACGCATGTCAGCCTGTTCGATGGCTCCAACTGTGGCATCGCGTTCACCGACAAGCCGGTTTTCGCGGTGCAATATCACCCCGAGGCCTCGCCGGGGCCGCAGGACAGCCTCTATCTGTTCAAGCGGTTCGTGGAGGGCCTTAAATGAGCGTGAAGCTCCCGCAGGTCGATCCCGCCCGGCTGGAAGCTGAGTGGGAGCAGGACAAGGCCGTCCTCGCCGCTCTCGCGGACAATGGGGATAAGGCGCATGCCCGCCGCGCGGTGGATGTGAGCTTCCTCGGCGACGATGAGGGCTTCGACCGGGTGCTGGAGATTGCCAGCCAGTTCGGCTTCGTCGAGCTCGACCGCGAGCAGGGCGAAGATGGCTCGCTCTATCTCTTCCTCGAATGCGAGCAGGCCGTGGATGAAGCCTCCATCCGCGCGTTGACCAAGAAATGCCTCCAGATCGAGATGCTGTGCGGTGTCGAATATGATGGCTGGGGCTGCGAAGCCGAGACGGGGGCGGTGCATTGAGGCGGGGCGGCGAGCGATCTGCGCTCCTCTCCCTGTTGCGCCAGCCTCATCATTCCAACGAAGTAGAGCATAATGCCCAAAAGAACTGACATCTCCTCGATCCTCATTGTCGGCGCGGGTCCGATCATCATCGGCCAGGCGTGCGAGTTCGATTATTCGGGCACGCAGGCTTGCAAGGCGCTGAAGGAGGAGGGCTACCGGATCATCCTGGTCAACTCCAACCCGGCGACGATCATGACCGATCCGGAGCTGGCGGACGCGACCTATGTCGAACCGATCACGCCGGAAGTCGTGGCGAAGATCATCGAGAAGGAGCGGCCGGACGCGATCCTGCCCACGATGGGCGGGCAGACCGCGCTCAACACCGCGCTGGCGCTGTTCAACGACGGTACGCTGGAGAAATTCGGCGTGCAGATGATCGGCGCTGATGCCGAGGCGATCGACAAGGCCGAGGATCGGCTGAAGTTCCGCGATGCGATGGACCGCATCGGGCTGGAGAGCGCGCGTTCGCGCATCGCGCACAGCCTTGAGGATGCGATGGCGGCGCTGGAGTTCACCGGCCTGCCGGCGATCATCCGCCCCAGCTTCACGCTTGGCGGCACCGGCGGCGGCGTCGCCTATAATCGCGAGGAGTTTGTGCAGATCGTCACCAACGGTCTCGATGCCTCGCCGACCACCGAAGTGCTGATCGAGGAATCGCTGCTCGGCTGGAAGGAATATGAGATGGAGGTGATCCGCGATCGCGCGGACAACTGCATCATCATCTGTTCGATTGAGAATGTGGACCCGATGGGCGTCCACACCGGCGACTCGATCACCGTCGCGCCGGCGCTGACGCTGACCGACAAGGAATATCAGCTCATGCGCAACGCGAGCATCGCGGTGCTGCGTGAAATCGGCGTGGAAACAGGCGGTTCCAACGTGCAGTTCGCGGTCAATCCCAAGGATGGCCGCCTGATCGTCATCGAGATGAACCCGCGCGTTTCTCGCAGTTCCGCGCTGGCCTCGAAGGCGACCGGCTTCCCGATCGCCAAGGTCGCGGCCAAGCTGGCGGTCGGCTACACGCTCGACGAGATCACCAATGACATCACCGGCGTGACCCCGGCGAGCTTCGAGCCGACGATCGATTATGTCGTCACCAAGATCCCGCGGTTCGCCTTTGAGAAGTTCAAGGGTGCGGAGGCGCTGCTCGGCACGGCGATGAAGTCCGTGGGCGAGGTGATGGCCATCGGCCGCAACATCCACGAATCGCTGCAGAAGGCGCTGCGTGGACTGGAAACGGGGCTATCCGGCTTTAACCTGGTGGATCGTCTGGTCGGCGCCAGCAAGGACGAGATCCTCGCCGCGCTCGGCCAGCCGACTCCCGACCGGCTGCTCGTCGCCGCGCAGGCGCTGCGCGAGGGGCTGAGCGTGGACGAGATCCATGCCGTCTCGAAGTTCGACCCGTGGTTCCTCCAGCGGCTGGAAGAGATCGTCGCCGCCGAGCGCGGCGTGATGGAGGATGGCTTGCCGCGCGATGCCGAGGGCATGCGGCGCCTGAAGGCGATGGGGTTCTCCGACAAGCGGCTCGCGTGGTTGGCGCTGCAATCGGCCAATCTCAAGCCGACGATGGAAAGCGCCATCCGCCGCGGCTCCGGGCTGGTGCGCGACGCCGTTGTTGCCATGACCGGCGGCGTCACCGAGGACGAGGTGCGCGCGCTGCGCCACAAGCTGGGCGTGCGCCCGGTCTTCAAGCGCATCGACACCTGCGCGGCCGAGTTCGAGGCCAAGACCCCGTATATGTACTCGACCTACGAAGCGCCAAGCTTCGGCGAGCCGGAGAATGAGGCGTTCCCCTCCGACCGCAAGAAGGTCGTCATTCTGGGCGGCGGACCCAACCGCATCGGCCAGGGCATCGAATTCGACTATTGCTGCTGCCACGCCTGCTTTGCGCTGGCTGACGCGGGCTATGAGACGATCATGGTCAACTGCAACCCGGAGACGGTGAGCACCGACTATGATACCTCCGACCGGCTCTATTTCGAACCGCTGACCGCCGAGGACGTGCTGGAGATTCTGCATGTCGAGCAGAGCAGGGGGGAATTGGTCGGCGTCATCGTCCAGTTTGGTGGTCAGACGCCGCTCAAGCTCGCCAAGGCGCTGGAGGATGCGGGCATTCCCATCCTCGGCACCTCGCCGGATGCCATCGATCTAGCGGAGGATCGCGAGCGGTTCGCCGCGTTGATCGAAAAGTTGGGGTTGCTCCAGCCCGCGAACGGGATCGCGCGCTCGCGCGAAGAGGCGATCGCCGTCGCGAACCGCATCGGCTACCCGGTGCTGATGCGCCCCAGTTACGTGCTCGGTGGCCGGGCGATGGAGATTGTCGACGGGCAGGCGCAGCTGGAGGAGTATATCGCCACTGCCGTGCAGGTCTCGGGTGACTCGCCGGTCCTGATTGACCAATATCTGCGCGACGCGGTCGAGGTAGACGTGGACGCGCTGTGCGACGGCACTGACGTGGTTGTCGCGGGCGTGCTCCAGCATATCGAAGAAGCCGGTGTTCACTCGGGAGACAGCGCCTGCTCGTTGCCGCCCTACAGCCTGCCCGCGAGTATCGTCGCCGAGATCGAGCGGCAGACGGACGTTTTGGCCCGCGCGCTGAGCGTGCGCGGCCTCATGAACATCCAGTTCGCGGTCAAGGACGGGAAGGTCTATCTCATCGAGGTCAATCCGCGTGCCTCGCGGACGGTACCGTTCGTCGCAAAGGCGATTGGCACGCCGATTGCCAAGATCGCCTCACGCGTGATGGCGGGCGAGAAACTCGCGGCCCTGCCAAAGATCGACCGCAACGCCATCCGCCATATCGCGGTGAAAGAGGCGGTGTTCCCGTTCAACCGCTTCCCCGGCGTCGACCCGGTGCTCTCACCAGAGATGAAGTCCACCGGCGAAGTCATGGGAATTGATAGCGATTTTGCCACCGCTTTTGCCAAATCCCAGCTCGGTGCGGGGATGGCGTTGCCGCTGGAGGGCACGGTGTTCGTGTCCGTCAAGGACAGCGACAAGGGCGTCATCCTGCCCGGCGTGCGCAAGATCGCGCAACTCGGCTTCCGTATCATCGCAACCGGCGGCACTGCGCGCTTCCTCGCCGATAACGGGCTGGACGTTGAGACGGTGAACAAGGTGGCGCAGGGCCGCCCGCACATCGTCGACCGCATTACGGATGGCGCTGTCGACCTGATCTTCAACACCACCGAAGGCTGGCAATCGCTGAAGGACAGTCAGGCGATCCGGCTGAGCGCGTTGCGTTTCAAGGTGCCGATCTTCACGACGGCGGCGGCGAGTCTCGCAACGGTGGACGCGATCGAGGCGCTGCGCGCGCGTCCCCTTGAAGTGAAATCACTCCAATCCTATTATAAGGCGTCGCAAGACTGATTATCCGATAAACAAATCAGTTTCGGGCCGGCCGGAGGCTCCGGTTGGCAAAGGGAGTATGCGCCGCGGGCGCAGCTAGATGAGGAATTGGGGAGTCGAGATGGCGACCGTTGAGAAGATGCCGATGCTGGCTGTTGGCTACGATATGCTGACCGATCAGCTCCGCGCGCTCAAAGCAGAGCGCCCGACGATCGTGGACGCTATCGAAGAAGCGCGCGCGCACGGCGACCTTTCGGAGAACGCCGAATATCATGCCGCCAAGGAGCGGCAGGGTCAGGTTGAGGCGGCGATCGCCGATATCGAGGACAAGCTCGCACGCGCGCAGGTGATCGATCCGACAACCCTCTCAGGCGACAAGGTGGTCTTCGGGGCCACCGTCTCACTGCTCGACGAGGATGATCAGCCGGTCCGTTACCAGATCGTCGGTCAGGCGGAGGCGGATGCCAAGTCCGGGCGGATCAGCTATTCCAGCCCGCTCGGTCGCGCGCTCATCGGCCGGCAGGTCGGTGACGAGGTCGAGGTGACGGTGCCGGCTGGCGACAAGTTCTACCTGATCGAGAAGATCGAGTTCGTCTGAGGGCGCGCGCGGGAAGGCTGGCTCGATGGGTGTCACCCTGCCTCGGGGGCCGGTCACGAACGTCCTGGCTGCGATCACGCTGTTCGCTTTCCTACCCGTGCAACTGTTCGGCTACACAGACCAGGCGGCGCTGCTCGCCGGGTTCATCCCCGAGCGCGTCCATGCGCTCGCCGCGCAGGGCGTCTCGGTCGACGTGCCGTGGCTGCCGCTGTGGCTGACGCCGCTTAGCGCGGCGCTGGTGCACGCTGGCTGGATGCACCTCGGCTTCAACCTCATCATGTTGATCTTCTGCGGCCGCTACGTTGAGCAGCTGCTGGGGGGCGGGCGCACTGTCGCCATCTACCTTGTCGGTGCTTATGCGGCGGCGCTGGGGCAATGGGTGATGAGTACCTTCTCCACCGATCCCTATGAGGGGCTGATCCCGATGATTGGCGCGAGCGGGGCCATTTCGGCGCTGCTTGGCACCTATGCTCTTATCTACAGCCAGCGCGGGGTTAAGGCGATCGGCCCCATCCCGGCGCATGTCGTGCGTATCCTGTGGCTGGCGGCTGGCTGGACCGTACTGCAGTTGATGATTGCGCTGGCCGGCGGGTTCGACAGCTTGTTCGGCGGCGTCGCGATCGGCGCACATATTGGTGGTTTCATTGCCGGACTACTGCTCGCCAGGCCGCTGCTGGCCGCCCGCTTCCGCGCCTCGCGAGGGGCGTGAGGGCGCTACACCCGTCTGGCCTTCCGAAAGCATCTGATTGAGACTGGCAGCCCGCCCGTCGGGCTGGCGGTGATGACTGGACTGTAAGCGGTGGGAAGGGCCCGACGTCCAGCATTTCGCGATTGCTTGATTCCTGCTTCTGCGGCGTCGTCGCCGCGATGTCATGGGAGCAAGGCTGCTCGCAGCCGGTGGCCCTAAACGGGGGTGCTAGGCCGGCCGACGCGGATGTCGGCCGGCGGAATGGTTTAGTCTACCTCTGGGTCGACAGCTTGTCCTGCCGGATCAAGCAGACGGTGGAGGTGGACGATCACGTAGCGCATCTCGGCGTCATCCACGGTACGTTGGGCTGCGGCCCGCCAAGCGGTCTCCGCACTGGCGTAATCGGGGAATACGCCGACCAGATCGACGGTGCTGAGATCGTCGAAAACCAGCTTCTGCGGATCCTTGACGCGTCCGCCCATCACGAGGTGCAATAAACTCAAAGGTTTCTCCATGATTGGTGATGCTGCGCGCCTCGCGGTCCCTGCTGGACCAAGCCTGGCGGATTGCCCGGCAAAGCGCGGCAAAACAGGCCTTTTGAACAGCAGGCTCTCGTTTCGCTCAAACCGATTGCGCTTTAGCAGCGGCCAGACCGGAATCCAAGCAGCGAGAGAAGGACGATGGCCGCCATCGCTCCCGGCAGTGCGGGGAGGGTGGGGCGCGTTGCAGTAGGAACACAGAAGGCGATCGCGGTTCGCCCTCGCCATGGGCTTCTGCCTGCGTCGGGGCGGCGCTGAGGCAGGCTCGCGAGGAGCGTGTGCGTCAGGCGTCGCCTGTTCGCTTCGCCGGAGCCCCTTCCTCTGCAGGCGCTCCTGCGTTGTCGGGCGCTGATCTATCCGCTGCGGCGTCGGCCTTGCTGCGCCGGGTGGTGATACGGGCACCCACGGCGCTGGCGGCCTTGCCCGCCGCTGTCTTCACCGCCGTGTTGCGCGCGTCCTTGAGGCCGAGCCAGACCGCCTGCGCGGTCTCGCTGGCGATGGCCAGCTTGGCGGCTTGCCCCGCGATCCGGCTCGCCTTGCCGGCAAGCGCGATGCGCGGCAGGAAAATACCGAGGATCGCACCCGCGGCCGCCGCGGCGGCCACGGCAGTGACCGGATGCTCGTAGAACAGGCGGTTGGTTTCGGCAGCGGCGCGGAAGCCTTTCTCCCGCGTGTCGTCGATCAGCGCTTCCCCCTTGCGGCGTGTCTTGGCGAGCGCCTTGCCGGCGGTTTTGCGTGCCTCGTCGAGGCCCGCGCGGGCGCGAGTGGCAACAGCCGGCTTGCCCGGACCTTTGCGTGCGGTGGAGCCCCGCTCAGTCATTCTCGTGTTCTCCAGAGTGCTCGGTTCATCCAGACGACCTGCGAGACCCGCGCGCCGAACAGGGCGATTTGGCGCGCCGGCGACCAAAATATGAGCGCCACGCCACTGACGATCACCGAGGCGGCGAGCAACGGATGGCGGGCCACAGACCGGCGTGCGGCCTGCTTTGCTTCGTCCACCTTGTCGCCGACAAGGAGCAGGGCATCTTCCTTGAGCCGTTCGGGCGCGACGCGACGACGGGTCCCGTGGAGTGCCGTGATGAACCGCTGGCGGGCAAGGTCTGCCCGTGCGCGCGTCTCAGCCAGGCGACGGTTCCGATCGACAACGCTCATGGCGCATCTCCGGCGAACAGGCCGGCGAAGATACGCCGCGCGAGAAGTGCACAGACGATCGCTGCCGCAATGCAAACGCCGGCGACGATCAGGCTCGCTACCAGCCAGCCGACCATAGGTGCCAGCGCAATGAGGAAGGAGACGATGAGAAGCGCCACGCTCATGATCAGGAACACGAGCGCAAGTGCTGTCATCACCACACATTTGCGCAGGCCGTCCGCCAGAACCGCGCCTTTGACCTTGGCCCATGCCAACTCCGCCTCGGCCAGTTCCTTGCCGGACGCGACCAGCCGCGCAACGCTGGCCCGTACGGAGCCATCGTCAGCGGGCGGTGCGGGCCTGGTCTGCTCGTCCTGATCTGTTGGGGGGATGCTCATCTGCTCGCGTTGTCCGGTCGCCGCGCCGAGCCTTACGCGTCGTCCGAGGTGCTGCCGCGCATCATCCGCATCAGCACGAAGCCGACGACCGCCGCCGCGCCGATCGCCACCGCCGGGCTCTTGCGAACAAAGTCGCGCGCCTCGTTGGTAAGCTGGTCGATATCCTTCTCATCCAGAGATTTGGCGGCCCCAGCCACCGTCTCCGCGGCCTTGCGGGCATAGTCGCCATATTGCGGTCCGAGCTTGGCATCGACTGTTTCCGCGGTCTCGGCGATCAGCTTGGAGAGGCCATGCAGTGCCTCGCCAGTGGTGTTCTTGGCGGTCGTCGCGGCGCTGCGCGCAGTGGCCTTGGCCTGCTCGGCATAATCGCTCGCCTGATCGCGCCAGTTCGCACCCGTGCTGGCCGCCGCCGCGTCATTGGCGGTGCTGCTGCGCGGGCTGGCCTTTGCGGTCGCCTTGACGCTCGCTGCTGCCGTGGTCGTCTTCGCCGTCTTGGCGGTGGCGCTGGCGGCGCGCTTGCGCTTGGGCGTTGCGGTGCTGCTGGTATCAGACATGATCTTTCCTTTCTGGCATCGGAGTGCCCCTCGCTCCGGATATAGCAAGGATGCACCCCTTTAACAGACCTGAATGGCGTTTGTTCCCACGCGCCGATGCGCCCTGACTATGACGTTGCCATCGGAAAGGGGCCTCGCTAAGCCGCCCGCACGGATGGTTGATCGGCCGCCGGGCCGTATATGGAAAGATACCGCATGACCGAGATTCTCGATATCCACGCGCGTCAGATTCTGGACAGTCGCGGCAACCCGACGGTGGAAGTGGACGTGCTGCTCGAGGATGGAAGTTTCGGTCGGGCGGCGGTGCCCTCGGGCGCGTCGACGGGCGCCTATGAGGCGGTCGAGAAGCGCGATGGCGACAAGGCGGTGTATCTCGGCAAGGGCGTCCTTCAGGCGGTCGCCGCCGTCAATGGTGAGATTGCCGATGCGGTGGTGGGCATGGATGCCGAGGATCAGGGCGAAGTCGACGCCGCGATGATCGCGCTCGACGGCACGGAGAACAAGGGCCGGCTCGGCGCCAACGCCATTCTCGGTGTCAGCCTGGCGGTGGCCAAGGCGGCGGCGGATGCGCGCGGCCTGCCGCTCTATCGCTATGTCGGCGGTGTCTCCGCTCATGTGCTGCCGGTGCCGATGATGAACATCATCAATGGCGGCGAACATGCCGACAATCCGATCGACTTCCAGGAATTCATGATCATGCCGGTGGGTGCGGAAAGCATCGCCCACGCCGTGCAGATCGGCTCGGAGATCTTCCACACGCTCAAGAAAGGCCTGCACGAGAAGGGGCTGGCGACGGGCGTTGGCGACGAGGGTGGCTTCGCGCCGAACATCGCCTCGACCACGGAAGCACTCGACTTCATCATGCAGAGCATCGAGAAGGCCGGCTATCGTCCTGGCGAGAATGTCGTGCTCGCGCTCGATTGCGCGGCGACCGAGTTCTTCAAGGGCGGCAATTATGTCATTGCCGGTGAGGGCAAGACGCTCGGGCCGGCCGAGATGGCCGACTATCTCGCGGACCTCGTTGCGCGCTATCCGATCCGGTCGATCGAGGACGGCATGGCCGAGGACGATTTCGAGGGCTGGAAGATCCTGACGGACAAGATTGGCGACAAGTGCCAGCTCGTCGGCGACGATCTGTTCGTCACCAACCCCGCGCGCCTTTCCATGGGCATTGGCAAGGGCCTCGCCAACTCGCTGCTGGTCAAGGTCAACCAGATCGGCACGCTGACCGAGACCCTCGACGCGGTGAACCTGGCGCACCGCAGCGGCTACCGCTGCATGATGAGCCACCGCTCCGGCGAGACCGAGGACACCACCATCGCCGACCTCGCCGTCGCCACCGACTGCGGGCAGATCAAGACCGGCGCCCCGGCGCGCAGCGAGCGGGTGGCCAAGTACAACCAGCTGCTGCGGATCGAGGAGGAGCTCGACGACGCCGCGCGCTACGCCGGCGCCGCCGCCTTCCCGCGCCTGTCCGACCGGTCTGCCGGCCAGGACGCCTGAGGTCGCTCGGGTGAGCAGTGTGCGTGGCCGGCGGGGGACGTCGTCCTCCCGCCAGCCCGGCCGGCGCACCGGCGCCCGGTCGGTCGCCCGTGCCGCCGGACCGGTG
>DASRXX010000011.1:0-384534 GCA_035654015.1 Sphingobium sp. | reverse complement strand
GTTGACGTGGCAGATGCCCGATTCAATGCGCCGGGCAATGCCAAGGCCCTTGGCAATGTCGCGGGTGAACACCGAGGCCGAGAGGCCATAGTCGGTGTCGTTGGCCAGCTCGACCGCATGATCGGCATCGCGCGCGCGGATGATGCCCACGATCGGCCCGAAGCTCTCGTCGCGGAACAGCTTCATCGCCGGCGTCACCTTGTCGATGACATGGGCCGGCATCAGCACGTTGCTCGTCGTCTCGCCGCCCACCAGCTGCGTCGCGCCCTGCGCCAGCGCGTCCTCGATCAGCGACTGGCAATGCGCCACCGTCCTGGCATCGACCACCGCGCCGAGCGGCGTCGTGCCCTCGCGCGGATCGCCCACCGCCATGGTCGCCACCTTGGCCTTGAACTTCGCGGCAAATGCATCGGCCACCGCCTCGACCACGATGATCCGCTCGGTCGACATGCAGATCTGCCCCTGGTTCATGAACGCGCCGAACGCGGCCGCCTTCACCGCCTCATCAAGATCGGCATCCTCCAGCACGAGGAGCGGCGCCTTGCCGCCCAGCTCCAGCAGCACCGGCTTCAAATGCTCCGCCGCCCGCTTGGCGATGATCTTGCCGACCGCGGTCGAGCCGGTGAAGTTGATCCGCTTCACCTCCCGCGCGTCGATCAGCGCGCCGACCACCTCGCCGGCATCCTGCGGCGCGTTGGTGACGACATTGACCACGCCCTCGGGAAAGCCCGCTTCCGCGAACGCTTCAATGATCAGCGCGTGGGTGCGCGGGCAGGTCTCGCTCGCCTTGAGGATCACCGCATTGCCGCAGGCAAGCGGCACCGCAATCGCGCGCACGCCCAGGATGATCGGCGCGTTCCACGGCGCAATGCCGACGATCACGCCGACCGGCTCGCGCAGCGCCATGGAAAGGCAGCCCGGCTTGTCCGACGGGATCACCTCACCGGCAATCTGCGTGGTCAGCGATGCCGCCTCGCGCACCATGCTCGCGGCCAGCCCAAGGTTGAACAGCGCCCAGCCCTTGGTCGCGCCAATCTCGCCCATCATCGCCTCGACAAACGCGTCGCCCCGCGCCTCCAGCGCATCGGCCGCCTTCATCAATACCGCGCGCCGCGCGTTCGGACCCATCTGCGACCAGACCGCAAAACCCTGCGCCGCCCGCGCCGTAACACCCGGTATATCCCCCGCCCGCATCGCAACCGCCCTCGACGCAACTCCCCCCGTCAGCGGGTTCTCTCGCGTGAACTCCATCTCTAGCTCTCCTGAATCATACCGCCTCGCGGCAAACCGTTGACCACTGTTTCGAGTTCGGACGGTCAACGCAAGTCCGGAACGTATGGACACGCCATGGCTCCGCACCCGGCGAGCGCACTCATTCCCGGATCCGGGCAACGAAATCGACGACGGCGGTAGCCGTCCCTGCTCCGCCTACACAGGCTTCGACATCGAATACCGCGCGTAGCAGATCGGCCGTCAACGTCGCCGCGGTCTCGCCAAAAGCGACAAGTTGCCCCGCCCGCATCACGGCGACATGGCTCGCATAGCGCGCCGCCAGCGTCAGATCGTGAAGGGAAGCGATGACGAGCGTCCCCGAGTCGGCCAGTCCACGCAAGCGCATGATACCATCCAGCGCGTGGCGCGGGTCGAGACCGGCGAGCGGTTCGTCAGCCAGCAGCATGTCCGGCTCGCCAACCAGCGCGCGGGCCAGCATCGCGCGGGCCAGTTCGCCGCCCGAAAGCGTCGTCGCCGGCTGATCGCGGCGGGCGGTGAGATCTGCGTCCGCCAGCACCGTCGCCACGCGCGCGAGCATGTCCGCTGGTAGTCCCCCGAACGCCGGGAGCTGCGGCGTCAACCCGAGCGCAACCAGCCGCTCCACCGAGATCGGCCATTCCGCGCGCGGTGATTGCGGCAGGAATGCGCGCCGCCGGGCCAGCGCCCTGCGGCCAACGCGGAACAGCGGTTCGCCGTCCAGCATGATGCGCCCCTCGTCGGGAGGCGCCAGCCCGGCCAGGCACGTCAAGAGCGTCGACTTGCCCGCACCGTTGGGGCCAAGCAGTGCGATAAATTGCCCGCTCTCCGCCGTGATCGACACGCCATCGACGATCGCGCGACCGCCGCGCCGCACCGTGAGGCTCTGTGCGGACAGGCGGGTCAAGGCGCGGTCCTTTTCAAGCGCAGCACCAGCCAGAAGAAGAACGGCGTGCCGGCCAGGCTGGTGAGCACGCCCAGCTTCAGCTCCTGCGTGGTCGGGATGATCCGCGTCGCGATATCGGCCGACATCAGCAGGATCGCGCCAAACAGCGCGGACGGCAGCAGCACCCGGCTCGGCTGATGGCCCACGAACGGCCGCACCAGATGTGGCGCTACGAGGCCGATGAAGCCGACCGCCCCCGTCACCGAAGTCGCAGCGCCGACCGCCAGCGCCGTGCCGAGCAGGGCGAGCAGCCGCGTGCGGTCCACGTCGATGCCGAGGCTCGCCGCCTGCGCTTCGCCCAGCGTCAGGGCATCGAGCGCCCGCATGGTGGCGACAAGGCAAGCCAGACCGGCAAGGATGAACGGCGCCGCCAGCAGCACCTGCGCCCAACTCCGCTCGCTGAGCGAGCCCAACAGCCAGCTGGTGATCTCATAGGCAGCATAGGGGCTCGGCGCCAGATTGAGGGCGAGGCTGAGACCGGCGGCGGCAAGGCCGGAGACAGCGGCGCCGGCGAGGATCAGGGTCAACGTGCCGCCGCGCCCAATCGTGAAGGTAAGGAGCCCGGCGAGCAGCGCGCCGACGATGCCGAGGATCGGCGTCGCCAGTGGATACAGCATCGCTAGCCCGAAATAGATAGCGATGACCGCGCCCAGCGCCGCGCCCGCAGAAACCCCGAGCAGGCCGGGCTCGGCAAGCGGATTGCGCAGCAGGCCCTGGAGGACAGCGCCCGAGAGACCGAGCGCCGCGCCCACCATCAGCCCCAGTACCATCCGCGGCAACCGCAGCTCGACGAGGATGAGACCCGCCAGATTGGGGTCCGGTGCGAACAGGCCATCGAGCAGCGCGGCGGGCGGCAGCCAGACCTGCCCGATCACCAACGACAGCAGCATGACGAGCGCCAACAGCAGGAACGCGGCGGACCAGAGCAGTCGGTTCATCGAGGCGGTCCCATGCGCGACACCTTGGCGAAGGCATCCGCGAGTGCCAGCGCCGCTTTCGCCGACTGGGGCAGACCGCAACTATAGCCGACGGATCGATAGGCGATCTGCCGCCCGGCAAAGGTCCTGGCAAGCAGCGGATGATGCGCAGCGGTCTTGCGCAGCGACGGCGCGGCATAATCTCCAATACCCTGCATGATCGCGTCCGGCTTGGCTGCGAGCAACGCCTCCAGGCCGAAGCTGGAGGTGCCACCTGTCACCCGCCCGGCCCCAATGTTGATGCCGCCGGCAGCCGTGATGATCGCATCGGTCAGCGTGCCCCGGCCCGGCACCGACCCGTCGCCGTTCCATGCGACGACCCGCACGGGCCGCGCGGGACGGCGCGCTGCCAGGGCCGCAAGGTCGCGATCCATCTGCCGGATCAGCCTCTCGGCGCGCGCTTCCTCGCCCACCGCCGTGCCGATTTGGCGGACGACCCGCCGGATGCCCGCGAAATCATTAGCATCCCCCACCGCGATGAGACGCGCCCCGGCCTGCCCCGCCAGCCGCCGCGCGACTGGCGTGGTCCACGGGCTGACGAGAATGAGGTCCGGCTTCTGAAGCGCGATTTCCTCCGCCGTGCCGCGGTTGACGGCGACACCGTCGTCCGCGCCCGGCATGAGTTCAGCGACCGCGTCATGCGCCAGATAAGAGACAGAGGCGATCCGATGACGCGGGACGAGCATCAGCAGGATCAGATCGCTGCACATGTTCATCGACATGATATGCCGGGGCTTTGCGGGAGCGGCAGACGTCGGCCGAGAACCGCTTGCGGCGCCATGACCCGCCACCATGAGCGCCATGCCCGATGCGAGGAGAAAGAGCGACCGCTTCATCCTCCCCTTCCATAGCAGCGCCGTTCGTGCAGGGGCAATGCAGACGCGAACTGTCCGGGAATCCGGCTGGCCGTGTTGGAAATGTCTGGAAAACTGGAGCGGGCGAAGGGATTCGAACCCTCGACCCCAACCTTGGCAAGGTTGTGCTCTACCCCTGAGCTACGCCCGCTCTGGCGGACCGGAACAGTGTCGTCCGGCCGGGTGAGGCGGGCACCTAGCATCGCCTCCGGGGGGCGGCAAGTCCCTTTTGCACTGCGGGACAAAGAATTCGGGCTGCTCTTGCAGAGCCGCGCCGTTCCACCCCATATGCGGGCAACAGCGACAGGCAGCAGGAGACAGAGCGTGGCCACCTTGGGCTTGAGCGAAAGTGACAAACAGGCGGTTGAGGCATTCCGGCGCGATGTCGTTGAGCCTTCGCAGACCAGCCTCGTGCTCGTGGACTTCTGGGCGGAATGGTGCGGGCCCTGCAAGCAACTCTCCCCCGTCATAGAAAAGATCGCGGCGGAATATGCCGATCGCGGCGTGTTGCTCGTCAAGATCAACGTCGATGAGAATCGCTTCATCGCCAGCCAGTTCCGCGTCCAGTCCATCCCTACCGTCTATGCGATTTTCCAGGGCCAGCCGATCGCGGACCTGACCCAGGCTCGCACCGAGAGCCAGTATCGTCAGATGCTCGACCAGATCCTGGCACAGCTGCCAATCCAGAGCGAGGCCGGCCAGCGCGCTCAGGATATCGCGCCGCTGCTGGCCATGGGGGAAGATGTGCTGGCGGGTGGCGACCCCGAGCGAGCCCTCAGCATCTTCGCCCAGATCGCCGACATGGCGCCGGACAATGCCGGCGCGATTGGCGGCCGGATCCGCGCGCTCGCCGCGCTGGGTCGCGTCGATGAAGCCGAAGCGTTGATCGCCAGCCTGCCCGCCAGCCTGGGCACGGACCCCGCCATCGAACGCGGCCGCGCCGCTGTCGCTCTCGCACGGTCGGCGACACCGGGCGTCGACACCGCCCCGCTCAAGGCACGGCTGGAGGCGAATCCGGACGATTTCGAAGCGCTATTCGAGCTGTCCGCTGCGCAGATGGCGGCGGGCGACCGCGATGGCGCGGCAGATGCGCTCCTCGCCATCATCGCCAAGGATCGCGGCTGGGAAGACGGCAAGGCGCGTGACCAGTTACTCAAGCTGTTCGAAGTGGTCGGACTGGAAGACCCGTGGGTGCTCACCCAGCGCCGGCGCCTTTCGACGATCCTGTTTGCCTGACCGCATGGGGCGGCGGATCGCCATCTTTCCGCTGGGCGGCGCTATCCTGTTTCCGCGCACGCAGCTGCCGCTCCACATCTTCGAACCACGATACCGGGCGATGGTGAGCGATGCGATGGCGCGGGACCAGCGCATCGGCATGATCCAGCCGAGCGGGCCCGGCGAGCCAGCGCCGCTGTTTTCGGTCGGATGCATCGGCCGGATCGTCGAGATCGAGGCCCTGGAGGACGGACGCTTCAACATCATGCTGTCGGGCGAAGCGCGCTTCCGTATTGCGCGTGAGCTAGACGTCACCACCTTGTTCCGGCAGGTCGAAGCCGAGCTGATCGAGGACGATGAGGATGCCCGCATCGTCCTTGCGCCCAGCGAGCGAGCGGCGCTGGAGGATGAAGCGAAGGTCTTCGCCGACGCGCTTGGCTACGCGGTCGAATGGGACGCTGTGCAGCGTCTGGACGACGAGACACTGGTCAACGCGATCGCCCAGATCGCCCCGTTCGATATCGCGGGCAAACAGGCCCTGCTGGAAGCGAACGGCGTGCCTGAGCGTGCCGACCTGGCGATCCAGCTCATGCAGTTCATCCGCCGCCAAGGTCCTCAACAGGGCACCACCCGACCGCACTGATACGCAGCCGGGTCCCCGCCAGCTCACCAGTCTCGCTCACGACGCCGGCGCAATGGCCTTGAAAGCTGGGATCGTCAGGCGGCAGCGAGCAGAACGCGATCCTCGTTCTCTCCATCTCCTTCGGTGTGCTCGAGGGCAGGCTGCTCTACGGCGCCAACCTGCGGCACCACGACGAGCCGGCGCGGACTGGGATGGAGCCGCCGCGTGAACAGCACGACCACGCCAACGGCCAAATAGATGCCGACGGCGAGAAACAGGTTGAAGAACACCGTCACGGCGAACGCAGCACGCAGCCAGATCGGGTTGAAGCCGAAATCCTCGCCGATCGCCTCGCAGACACCAAGCAGCGTATCGTTGCGGGCAATGAGGGAAGGTTGATAGGTCTGCATAAGAAACTCCCGTGCGCGGCCGCGAGATGGGCCCTGTCTGGCAGTCACCATGCATTCCCCGTGCCAAACTGCGTGAAACGGTGTTCTTTAGGCGTTTTGCATGAACGGCTCCGGAACGGATCGCGGCCTTGCTTGCGAATCCGCGCCAAGAGTTGGCAATTTTCGCCACGTCTGGCGCAGCAAACCTATGTCCTGTGGGCGACGGCATCCATAGCGCTGACGTGCGGCCGCGCCGGCAGAGGCATCATGCCGGGTTCGGAAGCCCTCGGCGCAAGCCTCTTGAGCATGACATCAGGGCGGCGAGCGCTTGCCGGACATCGGCTGGCCATTGGGGCCTTTCCCCTCGAACCCGACCACGCGACCAGTCGCATCCGTCGTAAACCGTAGCGACATGTCGATAGCTCGCGCCTGAAAATCGAGCGGCCCCTGTGCATGGAATGGTAAGGCCAGCGTGGGTTCGGGCCCGGCCCATAGTAACCCGCCCCGTCGTTCGACGTGCAGCACCATCTCGGAGTCATCAAACGGATAGTCGCCCACAAGACGGTCGAGCTGGGGCTCACTCAGCCGCATATCGGGCTGGGTCGGCTCAGGTTTCGGGGCCTCTTGCACCGCTAAAATGGTCGGCGAGCGGCCATCTGTAACGCTTCGATCATTCTCGAAGATGTCGCCGTCGTGGATCAAGCGGTCGATCCCCCGCGGACGGACATATCGGATCCGGATTGTCCATGGCTGTGTCAGAAAGGCCGGATCCGTGATCGTCATCGTGGATTCAAGATGGTCAGGCGCGACCAGCCGCAGCGTCTCCACGAAGGTAGCCTCTTCCGAAACGGGTGGCGCCGCGTAATTATATTTTGGGTCATAGCGCACGCCGACTGTTTCGATGGTCAGAGTATCGCCACGCCAGCAACCAACCGAATCGCCCCAAGGCGTAGCCCAGCGATCCTCTTTGGCCGGTTGCGGGCGCCCATCGGTATAGACGTGGCGGACATCGCGATACTGGCTGATGACAAGCGTTTCTTGCGGCGAGACAATGAAGCTCAACGGGGCAACGGTGTTCATCATCATCGGAAAGCCCCACCCCGCCTGCTTCTCGACGCCTGCATTCGCGATGCGGACGATCTTCTCCCATCGCGCGATACCAGCCTCGTTCCAGGGCGCGTCGTGTCCAACCATCTGGATCAGTTGGCGATTGGCCGCGCTATCCTGCGCCACACGCCCGCTGATTGGCGCTTGCATGTCCTCGGCAATCCAGATGCCGCTCCAGCCTCGCAGGCTTGCGACGTTCACCGCTTCACAGCTCTCGGCACGAGCCACCGTCGTCAGCGAGGACAGGGCAGCCAACACGGCGAAAGCATATCCCCACCGCCTCACGACTGTTTCCCCAGCGGCTTGCCATCGATCGTGGTGGCGTCCTCAATCTCGCCGCCCCTCTCGCCGTTGCGCAACGAGCGGATTTTCACCTTGATGCGGTCGCCGGGCCTGACTGTCGTCGGCCGCCAGCCCTGACCATAGAGGTGCATGGGCGCCGCCATCTCGATACTCCAGTCCTCGTCTTCGCCCCTGGCGTTCTTCACCACCAACTGGATGTAGCAATGCGGATTGGTCCACTGGAACTGGCGGACAACGCCCGTCAGCTCCCTGATCTGGCCCTGGTCGAACATCGCCCCTGAGTGATGAGCACGCCCGGCGAACGGCGCTACCAGCACGAACAGGGTCCACAGGCCAATCTTCCACATATCGAGCTCCTCGATCGCCGCGAGAGTTAACCAGCGCGAGAATTTTGGCCTGAAAGCTTGTCGCTCGCCTCCATCATTTGATGGAGACGACGCGTGAATTGGGTGATCAAAGGGACGCATCGCGGCAATAGTGATGCCCGATGACGCCAGTGAGCGGGCCGGTTCGGCTTTAAATGAGATCCCCGAGCAGCAACCGAGGGCGTGGACCGCTTTCCCCGCGCGCTTCGGCCATGAAGCGCTCCTTGAGGGGCCCCAGTCGCTGGACGGCCGATAGACCCAGACGGCGGACAAGCGACGCGGGACGGCCGGGCACGTCGAACAGGCGAACGAGCCCGTCCATCATGATGGTGACGCTCAGCGAATCGAGCGCGCGCCAGCGCTGGTAGCGAGCGAGCAGTTGCGCGTCGCCCGGCTCCAGACCGCCGCGCATCCCCTCGACAATCACCTCCGCGAGGGCGGCGGCATCGCGATAGCCAAGATTGACGCCCTGCCCGGCAATCGGATGAATGGCATGCGCAGCATCGCCCACCAACGCCAGCCGCTCGTCGACGATCCGTGCGGCGCGATGATAGCCGAGCGGATAACTCTGCATGGGCGCGGCGAGGCTGATCTTGCCGAGGAAATTGCCCATGCGCTTTTCCGCTTCGGCCAGCCACGCCCGCTCAGGCAGTTTGCGCATGGCCGGTGCCTGGCGGTTTGGAACAGTCCATACGATCGCAGACCGGGTGCCGGGCAGCATCGGCAACAGCGCAAACGGGCCGCCGGGATAAAAGATCTCATAGGCGGTGTTACCGTGCGGCACCTCATGGTCGATCGCCGTGACCAGCGCCGTTTGCGGGTAGGTCCAGCTGGCCACCGGTATGCCCGCCAGTTCGCGGGTCGGGCTGCCCCGCCCTTCCGCGCCGACCAGCAGGCTCGCACCGATCTCCGCGCCGCTCGCCAGCTTTACCGTGACGCCATAGCTATCGCGCACGACCTCGACCGCCTTGTCGGGTTGGAACCGGGTGAGACCATCGGCCGATTGCGCGGTCGCGTCGATCCCCCGGCGCAATTCCCGATTCTCCACCATGAAGCCCATGGCGCCATCGTCCGGGTCGGTCTCGAAATCGAGCGCTCCGCCGGTCAGTCCCTCGCTCACCCAGATGCGGTCGATCGGGCACGCCTTGCCGGCCAGACTGGGCGCAACGCCGATCGCCTCGAACAGCTTCCAGCTCGCGCTCGAAATGGCGGAGACGCGCCCGTCGAAGCCGGCCGCCATGGTTGCGGCGGGTTCGGCCGGATCGACCACTGCGCACTGCACGCCATGGCGCCCAAGCGCGATCGCCAAAGTCAGGCCGACAAGGCCACCGCCGAGAATGATGACGTCGAAGCGCTGCATGGCTCCGTCTCTAATCGCGAAACGCGCGGAAGGCGACGAGGAATGATGGAAGGTGGCAGTTGCGGGGCGCGCTCCGGCTCAATCCTGCGCGATATCGGCAACGCGACGATAACGGAACACAGTGGCAGGGGGCACGTTGCGAACGATGGTGCCAATGCGCTCCGCCCGCAGACCGAGCAGGCTAGTCAGCCGCTCCGGCACCGGCGGACGTGGCGAATAGGTGAACTGGATCACCGCGCCGCCCGGCCGCAACAGCCGGAATGCCTCGCCGAGAATTGCCTTTTGCAGGATCTTGCTCATCGCCAGCAGCGGCAGGCCGGAGATGATGCACTGATAGCCGCCGGCCCCGCCCGCCGCCTGCGCCAGCACCGATTGGGCCGGGGCTTGCAGGATGGCGACGCCGGGAAAGCTACCACGCAGATTATGCGCGAGCGCCTCGTTGATCTCGACGACCTCTAGGTCCGCCACCGGCAGCCCTGTCGCCAGAATCTCGCGCGTGAGAGCCCCCGTACCGCCCCCAAACTCCATGACGCGACCGCCTTCCGGATCGATCTGCGCCGCCATCAGCCGGCCGAGATAATGGCTGCTGGGGACGATCGAGGCGGTTTGTCGCGGCTTGCGGATCCAGGCCTGCAAGAACTTCAAATACTCGCTGGCACTACTGCGGCGCTCGGTCAGTATGGATCCGTTGGTGGCCATCGCCCCTCGCTCAAGATTTGGAGTGACATGATCCCTAGAATGCGGCGACGCGCAAGAAAAGGGGCAGGTCAGCGGATTTTTCGTTATCGGTTTACCGTCACTGTATCCGGAGTGATGAATCAATTGCCGCTGGGGACCATTTTCTGCTCGTCAGAGCGCCCCGCAAGCATGGGCTGCAAACGCTGGCGCAACGATTCCAGCGTAACGCCGGAGGCCTCGACCGCCATGTCATCCGCACGCAGGATCCGGGCCAGATGCTCGTGGCGCTGGCAGAGTTCGTCGATCTGCTGAAGCGCCGTCAAATGAGCGCGAACGACCGCCGGATCGCCGCAGAGTTGCACGCCTATCTCCTCCAGCACGTGACCGACGCGGTCCAGCTCATCGGCTATGAGGGCGCGGAAGAGGTGATCGGCCGAAAGCGTGGGAGCATCCGCCGGCGTGCGTGGCGTCATCATCCGCTCGCTCGCCATGGTCGTCGCTCGCTTTGACGGATCAATGCGCAAGGCGTTGCACGGCCGCCACCAGTTGCGCGGCATCGAACGGCTTGGCGATCCAGCCGGTCGCCCCCACCGCCCGCGCCTGCGCCCGCTTCTCGACCGAGCACTCGGTGGTAAGGACGAGGATCGGGCGGTTGACGTGACGCCGCCCTTGCCCCCGCAACCGCTCGATGAAGCCGAAGCCATCGAGGCGCGGCATGTTGATATCCGTGATGATGAGATCGACCTCATTATCTTCCAGCCAGTCCAGCGCGGCCTGGCCATCCTCCGCCTCTGCGACGTCAAACCCGCTGTCGGCTAGCGTCACGCGCAACATCGCACGCATACTGCGGCTGTCATCCACCGCGAGGATTCTGGTCGTCGGCATCGTCCCTGCTTTCCGTCCTGACGGGGCCGAACGGCCTGTCCGGCCAAAACCATAAAGGCGAGCCCCTTTAAAAATCGTTCAGAGCCAGCGCTCGCTTCCCGACCAACCTCAAATTTCTGCCTTGATGAGCCAATCATGGAACGCGCGGACCGACCGGCGTTCCAGCGCCTTGGGGCGGCACACAAAGAAATAGCGATACGGGCTCTCGATACGCAGGTCGAACAATCGAGCGAGGCGCGGATCCTGCGCGTGCTCGAGGTGGCCACCGTGCATGACGGCGATACCCAGCCCCTGCGCGGCTGCCTCCAGCATGAGCGCACCGGAATCATAATAATCCACGGCGGCGGGCATGAGATCGGGAACCCCGGCGGCGACCTTCCACACTTCGAAGGTAGAGGGCATGTCGCGGTGAATGAGCACCGTCTGGCGGGTGAGATCCTGCGGCGAGCGGATGGCCTTCGCGCCCTCGGCCAGCGGCTTGGACGCGATGAGATAAATCTCGTCCCGGTCCAGTTCGCGCGCATAAAGCGAGGGATCAACCTCGCGCGCGAGCACGATCGCAGCGTCCAGCCCCTCGCCCAGCCGCGTGACGGCATTGGGGCTGGTATCCACATCGAGATGGATGTCAGGATGCTGGCGATGGAAATCCCCTAGCCGCGGGAACAGGCGCTGGCTGGCGAACAACGGCAGCATGCCCAGTCGCACGCGCAGCGTCCGCGCACCGCTGGTCGCCACTTCAATGGCGGCACCGAGTTGATCGAGCGCCGGCGCAATTTCGGTGAGCAGCGCGACGCCATGCTGGTTGATTTCCAACTGCTGATGCTTGCGCTCGAACAGGCTGTAGCCGAGGAACCGCTCCAGCGCCTGGATCCGCCGGCTGAGCGCGGGCGCGGACAGCGCCAACTCCTCCGCCGCGGCCTTGACGGAGCCGGTGCGCGCAACCTGCACAAAAGCTTCAAGGGCGGTAAGAGGCGGAAGACGGCGCACGATGGGTCAGCGATCCACTCATTGTTGCTGCATCGCACAAGCATGCCGCAGGTGCGAGCAAGATGCCAGTCCTGTTTATACCCTCATCCGGCGCGAAATGCGCCTGAAAACGGTATGCGCATGGGCTGCGGCCGGGGCGCTGCGAAAGGGAGTTCTGTCAATCCCTCGCAATTGCTAGACCTGCGCCATCCGCCTGCCGCCCGGCAGGCCATCTGACTGACCCGAGGGAACCATCATGCATCGTTCATTTCTCATGCTTGCCCTAGCGTCCACGAGCCTTGCCGCTTGTGCGACTCAAGGGCCCGGCTCGACACCGGCAGCCTTATCCGAATCTGCGGCTTCCGCGCCCGTTACGGCCCCGGCACCCAAACCGGCACTGGGAAGCTATGGGTTCGACGAAAGCGGTATGAACCGTGCAGTCGCGCCAGGCGACAATTTCTACCAATATGCCAACGGCACGTGGGAGAAGAACACGCCCATCCCGGCCGACAAGGCCAATTACGGTATGTTCACCGCATTGGACGACCTCTCCAAACAGCGCACCCAGGATATATTGAACGAAGCGAAAGAGGACCCCACCAGCAAGATCGGCACCGCTTATGCCGCCTATTTGGACGAAGCAGCCGTGGAAGCCCGCGGTCTCACCCCCATCAAGCCCTGGTTGGATGCGATCAAGGCGGTCAAGACGCGGGCGGACTATGTCGCCATCGTCGCTCAGGCGTCACGCAACGGCGTACCAACGCCTTTCGGCGGCTTCGTCGGCCAGGACGACAAGGAACCAGAGCAGTATATTTTTACGCTGACGCAGGGCGGCCTCGGTATGCCGGACCGCGATTATTATCTCCAGACCAACGCGAAGATGGAAGGAATGCGCAAGGCCTACCGTGCCCATCTCGCCAGGATGTTCGCACTTGCGGGAGAGAGCGATGGCGACAAGCGGGCGGATGCGCTGCTCGCCTTCGAGACGGAAATCGCCAAGGCACACTGGACACGGGTGGACAGCCGCGATGTCGACAAGGCCTATAACAAGATGACGGTGGCGGAGTTGAGCCGTACGGCACCGGGCTTCGACTTCGCCGCGGCGCTCAAGGCCTCCGGCGTGACCACGGATACGCTGATCGTCGCGCAGCCCAGCGCCATCAAGGGCGAGGCCGCGCTGATTGCCAAGGCGCCGCTCGCGGTACTCAAGGACCAGCTTCTGATCCGCAGCCTCGACCAATTCTCCGACTATCTGCCTGAAGCCATCGCCACGCAGAGTTTCGCCTTTTACGGCACGACGCTGAACGGCACGCCGGAACGCGAGGAACGCTGGAAGCGGGGCGTCACCTTCGTCAAGGGTGCGCTCGGCGAGGAACTGGGCAAGGTCTATGTCGCACGCTACTTTCCGCCCGAGACCAAGGCGGCTGCCGATCAGCTCGTCAAGAATGTCATCGCCGCGATGGGCCGCCGCATCGACGGCCTGAGCTGGATGAGCGATGCCGCCAAGGCGCGGGCCCACGCCAAGCTCGCCGCCTTCACCCCGAAGATCGGCTATCCCGACCGGTGGCGGGATTATTCGGGGCTGGAGATCAAGCGCGATGACCTGTTCGGCAACGCGCTCCGTTCCAACCAGTTCGACCATGACTATAACGTCGGAAAACTAGGCAAGCCGATCTATCGCTGGGAATGGTTCATGACACCGATGGAGGTGAATGCCTATGCCAACCCGGGCATGGTGGAGATCGTCTTCCCGGCCGCGATCCTGCAACCGCCTTTCTTCGACCCACATGCCGAGCCGGCGATCAACTATGGCGGTATCGGCGCGGTCATCGGGCATGAGTTGAGCCATCATTTTGATGACCAGGGCGCCAAATATGACGAGACCGGCCGGCTCAAGCAGTGGTGGAGCGATGAGGACGTTGCTCAGTTCAACGCGCTGACCGACAAGCTGGTCAAGCAGTATGACGCTTACGAGCCCCTGCCCGGTGAACACCTCAACGGCAAGCTGACACTGGGCGAGAACATCGCCGACCTCGCAGGCCTGATGGTCGCCTATGACGCGTACCACGCATCGCTGAATGGCCAGCCGGCGCCGACCATTGACGGGACAACGGGCGATCAGCGCTTCTATCTTGGCTGGGCACAGGTCTGGCGGCGCAACTACCGCGAGGAGAATTTGCGGCAGCGTCTGCTCACCGATCCTCATTCGCCATCCGAGCAGCGCGCCGCGATCGTGCGCAATCTCGATCCCTGGTATGGTGCCTTCGCCATTCCCGCCGACGCAAAAATGGCGCTTACGCCGGAGAAGCGCGTCCGGATCTGGTAAGGCGCGGCGCAATTTACCTCTGAGCTGCCCCGGCAGCAGGATCGACGGCGGCGCCACCCGGTTTCCGGATAGCGCCGCCGTCAACGTTCCACGCGCTCGGTTCGGCACAGGACATCCGACGGCTGTCTGGCAGAGACGGCCGTCGCCCGGGCTGCGCGCATGCAGCACAACCTATCGCAACTGCGAAACAATCCACCATATTTTCGGTCAAAATTGGGGCTGAACGCCAACCCTTTCGACCGAGATTATTCGATCGAACATGAGGTTAGATCTCGCTTGAGACCACAAGCAGAAGAAAAATAATGGCAAAATTTTGATTAGCGCGCTCTTGGCACAGATCCGTGTCGAAACGACGCCTCCACGGGACAAGCGCCGCGCCCGTGCATTGCCCTTCGCTCTTGCACACCAATAGAGGGTTAATGGCCAATTAAGGCACTGTGGGAGTTAACCACGATGAAGAAAACCCTCTACGCAACGGCGGCAGCCCTCGGAATAGTCGCCATGGCCCCAGCCGCCAGCGCAACGGACCTTACCTATGCGCTGGTCCAGAATGGAGATAGCTACACAGCAGACTATGGAAACGCCGGTCTGGCCGGCTCGTTCAACGATGTCATCACCTTCACGCCATCGATCGGTGCCGCGTTGGCGGACATCACCCTGATCCAGGCTGGCACCGGTGTGGCCGCCATCACCTTCTCGGAGCTGACACTTGATGGCATCGACCTGCTGCCTTCGTTGACCACCGGTCTGAGCAGCAGCGTCCTCGTCCTCACCAACTATGCGTTGGCCGCGGGCGAGCATGTACTGACCATTGGCGGCACCGCCGGCGGCAATGCCTCCTACAGCGGCACCGTGAACTTTGCGCTTGGTGCTGCGGTCCCCGAACCCACGACCTGGGCCATGATGGTTGTTGGCGTTGCCGCCATCGGCATGACCATGCGCCGTCGTTCGCATGTGACACGCATCGCCTTCAGCTGACAGGCCCCAGCTCAGGCGAACGTGATGACGCCCCGTCCTGGGCGCCATCTCCAGAAGGCGCCAGCCTCTCCCCGGGGGCTGGCGCCTATTCTTGCTTTGAAACAGGAGGGCGGACCCGACTGCTGTCAGACGCTCTGCGTCCGGCGCCCTTGCGCGAGGCGACGCCACAGCCATTCGACTGGCCCCTGCCCAACGCGTCGGCGCCAGAGGGCCGACCAGCCGAGCATCGCGGCCCACGCGGCCAGCACGATCAGCACCAGCATCGTCCGATCGACCTCGCCATAGAGACCCAAACCGTAGCCATAGAAGATACTGGTCATGATAAGGCTGCTCAGCAGATAGTTGGAGAGCGCTAGCCTGCCGATGGCACACACCGCGCCGAACAGACCGCCGCCCGATGTGCGCGCCGCGATCTCCATCGCTAGTGCCGCAAGCCCGACCGCCAGCGGCAGGCGCAGCGGAAGCGACCAGCCGAAGATCGCGGCCTGAGCCGCCAGCGGATCACGCGATGCCAGCACCCAGGCGGCCAGCCCAAGCATGGGAACGAGCCCGACCAGCAGCGCGCGCCGCCACGTCGCGCGATATTGGTCCGGCCGCCACTGGCCAGCAAGGAAACCACCCTTGAGCATGGCCATGCCAAGCGCGATGAAAGCGAGCATCTCCGCCAGCCCGTGAATGAGTTGGTTGAGCGCGTCGCGCGGCATATCTGCCAGACGCAGCCGCACGATATCGGCATAACCCAGATGATAGCGCGCCATGTCGGCGGCCACGGCTCCGCTCGCGCCTACGCCAAGCTGGTCGGCATAATCGCGCCACAGGCCGATCGTCGAGGCCGCAGCCCCGGGCGTCTCCGCCGCCGCGCGCAGCCAGAAGGGCGGCAGCACGACCACAAGGTTGATCAGCCATTGCACCAGCAACAACACAAGCGCGAGCTTGATGAGGCCCAATGTCTCGAGCCGCACGAACCGGGTTGCGATCAGACCGCATATGGCCAGCAGCAGCAGGATGTCGCCCGACCAGAGCAGCACATAATGGGCCAGGCCGATCGGCAGCAGCCACGCCATCCGCAAGCGATGCGCCCGCAGGCCATCGCGGCCGTTCATCTCGGCCGATTCCATCACGAGCAGGATGGAGGCGCCGAACAGGATGGCAAACAGCGCGCGCATCTTGCCGTCCACCAGCAGGAAGCCGGCCAACCACGTCATCAGGTCCGCAACGCCGGTGGTGCCGATGGTGAAGGGATTGAGCACCGCCGGATAAGGCAGGGCGAACAAGATGATATTGGGGAGTAAAATCCCCATCACAGCCAGCCCCCGCAGGAAGTCCAGCCCGTCGATCCGGAAGCTTTCGTCAGCCATGGCGTTTCCTATCGTCTTTTGGCGTGACGTCCACCCCCCTGCCATGGCAAGGCGCCGGCCATGGCATCCGCACGCAAGGCACGGATCGGCGCGGCATTCGCCGCCGCGGCCGAGGGCTATGAGGCGAGCGCTGGCGTTCAGCGCATCGTCGCGCGCCATTTGGCCGAAATGGCCGGGCGCGAGCGGCTCGAACCGCGCGCGCCAATCCTGGAAATTGGCTGTGGCACGGGCCTGCTCACCCGGGAGATCCGCCTGCGTTGGCCAGATGCGCTGCTCACCGCGACGGATCTTGCCCCCGCGATGATCGATGCGACGGCCCGGCAGGGCCTCGCCGTCCGGCTGCTTGCCATGGACGGGGAGGACCCAGCCTTCGAAGGCCCCTGGTTCGATCTCATCCTCTCCAGCCTCGCCTTCCAGTGGTTCGAGGACCTGCCGGGCGCGCTGGCCCGCTTGCACGGCCTGCTCCGTCCACGTGGCAGCCTATATTTCGCAACCATGGGGGCGGAGAGCTTCACAAGCTGGCGGGCCGCCCATGCCGAAGAAGGCATGGAGCCCGGACTGCCCACCTATCCGAGCCTCGCGCAACTCCAAGCAATGCTGGCGCCTTTCGACGACGCCTTCGCTTGCGACGAGCATTATCCGCTGGACGTGCGCGGCGGGCGGGCGCTGGTTCGCCACTTCCGCGCCATTGGCGCTCATACTCCCCGCCCGGGTTACCAGCCACTCAGTCCAGCGGCGATGCGCCGGGTCATTAGTCGCTTCGATGCAGCGGGGGGTGAGACCAGCTATCATGTGCTCTTCGGCCGGATCACCCATGGCTGACACCCCGCCCGTCCTGCGTGAAGCGTCGCCGGCCGACGCGGCGGCACTGGCCGCCCTCAAGCTGATCACCTTCCGGGAAACCTTTCTCGAGGATTTCGCCATTCCCTACCCGCCGGACGATCTCGCCCGGTTCGAGGCAGACTCCTATAACGAGGCGCGCATTGCCGCCGAGATCGCGGATCCGGCCCACGCAACATGGCTATACGCGGCGGCGGATGGATCGTTGCTCGCCTACGCCCATGCCGGCCCGTGCAAGCTACCCCATGCGGAGGCAACGCCACGGGCAGGCGAGCTATACCAGATCTACGTACGCCGCGCCGCGCAGGGCCTGGGGCTCGGCCGGCAGTTGCTCACCACCGCGCTGCATTGGCTCGGCACCGTTTATCCTGGCCCGCTGTGGGTCGGCGTCTGGTCGCGCAATGAACGCGCACAAGCCATTTACACCGCTGCGGGCTTTCGCAAGGTCGGCGACTATGATTTCATGGTCGGCGTCCATCGCGACGAAGAATATATCTTCCGCCGCGATTGAGCCTCCAACGTCTAGAGTTCGTCGCCCATCAGCTGGGGAAAGAAGCCCTCGTGCGCCGCGCGCAGATCGGCCAGCGCGATGGCGTGATCGCTCGCTGGCAGCTCGACGATCAGCCGGTTGGCAATCGTGCGGCCAAGACGCGTGACGGTGACGCCCTTGGCCTCCGCATGGCTGAACAGCTCGACCAAAGCAGCATCGCGCACGGTGACGACGTAAAGGCCCTGATCTTCAGCGAAATAGCTCTGCGCCGCCGTGCCATGCAGCGGCTGATCGAGCATGGCGCCGATGCCGCTCGCCAGCGCCATTTCCGCGACAGCCACGAGGATGCCCCCATCGGACACGTCATGACAGGCGGTGATAGCGCCGCAGTGGATGCCCTCGCGCACGAAATCACCCGTTGCCCGCTCCCGCGCAAGGTCGACGCGCGGCGGCGGTCCAGCTTCACGTCCCTCGATGCCGTGGCATTCGCGCAGCCAGAGCGACTGGCCCAGATCGCCCTGCCGCTCACCGATCAGCAGGATGATGTCACCGGTGCCCTTGAAGCCGATGGTGCACATGCGGTCGACTTCGTCCAGCAGGCCAACGCCGCCGATCGCGGGCGTGGGCAGGATAGCGCTGCCACCGCCGGTCGCCTTGGACTCGTTATAGAGGCTGACATTGCCCGAAACGATGGGGAAGTCGAGCGCGGTGCACGCTTCCGCCATGCCCTCGATGCAGCCGACGAACTGCCCCATGATCTCCGGTCGCTGCGGGTTGGCGAAGTTCATGCAGTCTGTGGTAGCCAGCGGCTTCGCGCCGACGGCGGTGATGTTGCGCCAACATTCCGCGATGGCCTGCTTGCCGCCCTCCACTGGATCGGCGAAGCAATAACGCGGCGTGCAGTCGGTGCTGATAGCGAGCGCCTTGTTGGTGCCGTGCACGCGCACCACCGCCGCATCGCCGCCGGGGCGCTGCACGGTGTCGGCACCGACCATGTGGTCGTACTGCTCCCAGATCCAGCGGCGGCTGGCGAGATCGGGCGAACCCATCATCTTCAGCAGATCGGCGCCGATGTCCTTTGTGTCCGGCACATTGGCGAGCGGCGCGCAGGGCGGCGTCGGCACGTGCGGACGATCATAAAGCGGCGCATCGTCAGCGAGGGGCGCCAGCGGAATATCACACACCGTTTCGCCCTGGTGAACGAGGACCATGCGGCCCGTGTCGGTCACCTCGCCGATCACCGCGAAGTCCAGTTCCCACTTGCGGAAGATCGCCTCGGCAAAGGCCTCCTTGCCGGGTTTGAGGACCATGAGCATGCGTTCCTGGCTCTCCGAGAGCATCATCTCATAGGCGGTCATGCCGGTTTCGCGCTGGGGCACCTTGTCCATGTCCAGCCGGATGCCGACGCCGCCCTTGCTTGCCATCTCCACGGACGAACTGGTGAGCCCGGCCGCGCCCATATCCTGAATGGCAACGATCGCATCCGAGGCCATCAGTTCGAGGCAGGCCTCGATCAGCAGTTTCTCGGTAAAGGGATCGCCCACCTGCACGGTCGGCCGCTTCTCTTCGCTATCCTCGGCGAAATCGGCCGAGGCCATGGTGGCACCATGGATGCCGTCGCGCCCCGTCTTGGAGCCGACATAGACGATCGGATTTCCAACGCCTGAGGCGGCCGAATAGAAGATCTTGTCCGTCTCGGCGACGCCCACCGTCATCGCATTGACGAGGATGTTGCCGTCATAGGATTCGTGGAAATTGACCTCGCCGCCGACGGTCGGCACGCCCACGCAATTACCATAGCCGCCAATGCCGCGCACCACGCCGCTGATGAGATGCTTCATCTTGGGGTGATCGGGTCGGCCGAATCGCAGGGCGTTCATGTTCGCCACCGGCCGCGCACCCATGGTGAACACGTCGCGCAGGATGCCGCCGACGCCGGTCGCCGCGCCCTGATATGGCTCGATATAGCTCGGGTGGTTGTGGCTCTCCATCTTGAAGATGGCGGCCTGCCCGTCACCAATGTCGATCACGCCGGCATTCTCGCCGGGGCCACAGATCACCCAAGGTGCCTTCGTCGGCAGTTTCTTGAGGTGCAGGCGCGACGATTTGTAGGAACAATGCTCCGACCACATGACCGAAAAGATGCCGAGTTCGGTCAGGTTCGGTTCACGGCCGAGCGCCTTGAGGACGCGGCCATACTCCTCCTCCGTCAAACCATGGTCTGCGATAATCTGCGGGGTGATAGGGGGGGTGTTGCTGGACATGACCGGCCTTTATCGCCGCATGTCGGCTGGCACAACCATGGAGGGCGGGGCGGGCCGTTTCAGCCCGGTCCGGCATGGCGCAACACCCGCGTTCCAAATGAAAAGGGCCGGCTTTCGAGGCCGGCCCATGGGATTTCGCGGAAAGGCCTGATGAAGGCCCCGACTTTAGGAAATGACTTAGCCCTTGCAGCTCTGGCCGTTGTAGGTCACGCCATCGCCACTGCTGGCAACGGTCGTCTTGCCATCTTCCGAAACGAAGGGCTGGCCGGCCTCCGGCGCCTTAAGCACCGTGACGGGGCCATCCTTCACGGACTTGAAGTTCGCCGTCTTGTCGTCGGTCATGAAGTCGACGAAAATCAGGCTATTGTCCTTGCAACGATAGCTGTGGCTAGACTTGAGCATGGGGGGTAGCTCAACCGGAGCGGCATTAGCGAGCTCGTGGTCCATCGGATCGTTGGTGCCGGTGTTGAAGGATTCCGGCTCGGAGTTGCAAGCGGCGAGCGCGAGCACGACCGCGCCGAGCGCGAGCGAGGTGGTGATGCGGTTGGAATATTTCATAGCGCGCCCCCTATCCTGCCTGACTTTGGCGCCGTCAACGCCTTTATTGGCCGAGCGCTGGCATTTTTGCTCTCTCCAGAGCCAACTGCGCTTGACCGCGTGCGGGCGGCGGGTCAATGCATCGGCATGGCCGAACCTGCCGACACCGAAACGCTCAGCTTCGAGGAGGCGCTCCGCCGCCTGGAAGCGATCGTCCAACAGCTCGAACGCGGCGATGTCCCGCTCGAACAGTCCATCACCCTCTATGAAGAGGGCGACAAGCTGCGCGCGCAGTGCCAGGCCCGTCTCGCCGCGGCCGAGGCACGTATCCAGCAGATCGTCGGCAACGCTGACGGGAGCGCGAGCAAGACCGCCCCTTTCCCGGCTGATTGACCGCGATGCGGATCGACGCACCGACCCGGCTGGACGAGGCGATGGCAACCATCGCCGACGCCATCGACCGCCAGTTCGACCAATTGCTGACCAGCCCGGACGATCTGCGCACGCGCCTCTACGCCGCCATGCGCCACGCCGCGATTGGTGGCGGCAAGCGGATGCGGCCGCTGATCGTCAAGGCAAGCTGCGACCTGTTCAACGTCGGCTTCGAGAGCGCGTTGCGCACCGGCCTCGCCGTCGAGTGCATCCACGTCTATTCGTTGATCCACGACGACCTGCCGGCGATGGACGATGACGATCTGCGTCGCGGCAAGCCGACCGTCCACCGCGCCTATGACGAAGCGACAGCCATTCTCGCGGGCGATTGCCTGCACGACCTCGCTTTCTCCGTGCTGGTGGACGAGCGCACCCACCCGGATCCCTTCGCCCGCTGCGACCTGATCCGGGCGCTGGCGCAGGCGAGCGGTCCGATGGGCATGGCCGGCGGCCAGATGATGGACCTGACGGCGGAGACAACCCCGTTCGACCTGCCAACCGTCACCCGCATGCAGCAGCTCAAGACCGGCGCGCTCATCGCCTTCTCCGCCGAGTCGGGTGCGATTCTCGCGCGGGTGCCGGAGGAGAAGCGCGTGGGGCTGCGCGGCTATGCCCGCGACCTTGGCCTCGCCTTCCAGATTGCCGACGACCTGCTTGACGTGGAGGGCGACGCCGAAGTCACCGGCAAGGCCGTGGGCAAGGACGAAGCCGCCGGCAAGGCCACCTTCGTTTCGCTGATTGGCCGCGACCAGGCGCGCGAGCAGGCGGAGTTGCTGGTTGAGCAGGCCAAGGCGCACCTGCGCGGCTTCGGCAACGAGGCCGATTTGCTCCGCGACATCGCGGATTTCGCGATCCGCCGTACTCACTGAGGAAACCCCGCTTATGCGCATCGGCCTCTACCCCGGATCCTTTGACCCCATCACGCTCGGCCACATGGACATCATCCGGCGCGGCGCGAAGCTGGTCGACAAGCTGGTGATTGGCGTCACCACCAATCCCAGCAAGGCGCCGCTGTTCCCGCTCGACAGGCGACTGGCGATGATCCGCCGGGAGTGCGCCGCGCTCGGCAATGGCAGCATCGAGGTGGTCGCCTTCGATTCGCTCCTCATGCACTTCGCGCGCGAATGCGGCGCCAGCCTCATCCTTCGCGGGCTGCGGGGCGCTTCCGATTTCGAATATGAGTATCAGATGACCGGCATGAACCAGTATCTCGACAACAGCGTCGAGACGGTGTTTTTGATGGCGGACGTGGCCTTGCAGCCCATCGCGTCGCGGCTGGTCAAGGAAATCGCGGCGCTCGGCGGCGACATTTCCCGCTTCGTGACCCCGGCTGTACGCGACGACGTGCTGGCGCAAATCGCCGCAAGCAAGGCACAGGGCAGTTGACGGGTCATTGCGCGTTCAGCCAAGAGCGGGCAGAAACAGTCGGATGACAAGGACGGCCATGCCCTACACGCTTCGTTTCTTCGCCGGTGGCCTCGCCGCAGCGCTGCTGATCGCGGGCACGGTGCCGTCGTTCGCACAACCCAAAACCGCCGAGGACGTCGCCAAGGAGGCGGACGTCGCCGCGCGCGCCAAGAAGGATGCCGACGCGCTGCGTGACGAGGCCGCCAAGAGCGGCATCAAGCCCCTCCAAGCGAGCGTCCCGGTGACTCCCGACAATGTTTGGGTGCTCAACCTCTCGGACGGTGGCCATGTACGCATCCAGCTTCGCCCCGACGTGGCGCCCGAGCATGTCGCGCGGATCAAGGCTCTCACCCGGCAGGGCTTCTATAACGGCCTGCTGTTCCACCGCGTGATCGACGGCTTCATGGCGCAGGGCGGCGACCCCAAGGGCGACGGCACCGGCGGCTCGGAGTTGCCGGACCTCACCCAGGAGTTCAACTGGCTGCCGCACATGCGCGGCACCGTCTCCATGGCCCGCGCCGAGAGCGAGAACAGCGCCAACAGCCAGTTCTTCATCATGCTGATGCCGCGCCTCCAACTCGATCACAAATATACGGTATTTGGCCGCGTGATCGACGGGATGGCCGGCGTCGACGCGATCGCCAAGGGCGAGCCCCCGGAGAGCCCGACCACGATCGTCCGCGCTTATATCGAGGGTGACGGGCAAGCGGCGGCCGCGCCTGCCGCGAGTGCACCGACCAGCTGAAGGCCGGGGACCGGCAGGGCGATCGGCTCCCGCGCGGGGCTCTCCATTGTCGTCAGCCTCCCAGCCACTCGGCGATCCCCGTTTTTTGCGATTCGGGAATGAGGACACCCGAACGTCACGAAGGCGGCGCGGAGGAACCCATTTTTTCGCGACGGTACGCCAACGCGATTGTCGAACGAATGAGAAAGAGCCGGCCGCGGTCGCATCCGCGCGCGGACGAGCATGTCATAAGCGGCCCAATGTCGGACGGAGCGAAGCACCCTTGCTCGCACGGTAGCGAGAGTGGCGGGCCGTTCGATACGCCGCGAAAACGGTGGGAGCCTTGGCGACGTTTACGTGCTCCTGCGAAAGCAGGGCGATGCGTTAGCGCTCCTCCACTCCGTTCTGGGGTGATTGATCCAAGTGGAATACGCCGAAGAGCAGCTGCGCCCTGGGCTCCTGCTGTTACAGGGGCACGAAGGAGTGTCGCGCGGCGATAGCTCTCCCCGCGCGACGATTGACGTCCCTCCGCAGGGGCGCCGGCCCTCACGCTCAACGCCTTCTTCGCCCTCGCCCCCTGTTCATTGTCGCCCGGTCCCGATATGGGCAGTGCTCCCATGCGCGTTGACCTCTTCGATTTCGACCTGCCGCCCGAGCGGATTGCGCTGCGGCCGGCGTCCCCCCGCGATGCGGCACGGCTGCTGGTGCTTGATGGCGACGGGATGCACGATCGCCTCATCAGCGACCTCCCCGCGCAGTTGCGTGCAGGCGATTGCCTCGTCTTCAACGATACGCGCGTGATCCCCGCGCAGCTTGAAGGGCAACGCGGCGAGGCGAGGATCGGCGTGACGCTGCACAAGCGGCTGGGGCCGCGCGACTGGCAGGTGTTCGTGCGCAATGCCAGGCGCGTGCGGCCCGGCGACATCATCACCTTCGCCGCGGAGGTGGCAGCGCAGGCCGGTGAGCGCGACTCGGACGGCGGCATGGCGCTGCGCTTTCTCGGCGAAGAGCCGGTGGAACTGCTGTTGGAGCGCGCGGGGCAGATGCCGCTCCCCCCTTACATCGCCAGCAAGCGCGCCACCGATGCGCGCGACCGCGATGACTATCAAACCATGTTCGCGCGGGAACCGGGCGCCGTTGCCGCGCCGACTGCCGCGCTGCACTTCACGCCCCGGCTGCTGACGGCGCTCGACGCAGCAGACATCCGGCATGAGACGCTCACCCTGCATGTCGGCGCCGGCACCTTCCTGCCGGTGAAGGCGGACGACACGACCGACCACCGCATGCACGCCGAATGGGGGCGGATCGATGCCGCGACAGCCGACCGGCTCAACGCGGTGCGCGCGGCCGGCGGGCGCGTGATCGCGGTCGGCACGACCAGCCTGCGCCTGCTGGAAAGCGCGGCGGGCGAGGATGGTATCATCCGGCCCTTCGAGAATGAGACGCGCATCTTCATCACCCCCGGCTATCGCTTCCGCGCCATCGACGGATTGATGACCAACTTCCACCTGCCGCGCTCCACATTGTTCATGCTGGTCAGCGCGCTGATGGGCACCGAGCGCATGCAGGCCGCCTATGCCCATGCGATCGCCGCAGGTTACCGCTTCTATAGCTATGGCGACGGATCGCTGTTGCTGCCGCAGCGACAAGCATGGCAAGACCGCCGACCCTGACGGCCGGCGGTCTCAGGCCAGGAGCCCTGTGGCTCCCCGGACAGTCAGGCAAATTCGGCACGAACGCGCGCCCGCGATTGCCTGCGGAGGCCGAACCCGATCAGGCCGAAGCCTGTCATCATCAGCGCCCAGGTCGACGGTTCAGGCACCGCGGCGCTCGGCACGTAGCCCGTCACAGCCGCCTGCGAGTGACCGAGAATGATGTCACCGCTGAGCAGATTCCCCTCGAACAGGTAATCATCGAGACTGATGTGCACGGCATTGGTTGCCATGAAGATGCTGCCCTCCGTCTCGTTCCTCAGTTGTTCGTTGAACCTAATGGTGAGGCCCAGGATCGACAGGCTGGTGTTGGGTAGAGCATGAGCAAAGGCGGCCGCGTCCAGCCCGAGCGAACCGAGGATCGAGCCGCTGAACATCAGATTGGCGATGGACGATGAACCCGTGGCGAACAGACCGGCCCCGTTGATGCCCGCTTCCGTTGTCGACGTGATCGCATCCGCCGAAATCCCGAGGGCCGCCAGCGGAATCCCGCCAAGAACACTGGTATAAATACCAGCCCGAACATTGGCGAGATCGGCCGACGCCGTGGCCGAGTTGGGATAGTCCGACACGGCAGAGGTATTCACAATGCCGGCATGCACACCCGCACTGGTCGCCAGCAACAAGTCACCGGCGATGTGCGCCGACAGGTCGATTTTCGTCAAACTGGCGGCGTCGGCATAGTCGGGGGCCGCCGTTCCCGCCACGGGCGCAAAGACGGCGTTGGCCTTGACGGTATCGGCAACACTCACCTGCGCCGATGCCGCATTTGCCGAACTGGATAAAACAGGTGCAGAAATCGCGATGGATGACGATGCTGCCATGACGACCCCCATGGCTAGGATGGATACGGACTTCAACATGGTTGTTCTCCCACTGCAAGGATCACATCTTTGACGATGCGAGGATCAATTATGATTGTTTTCCAATGTCATAATTGCCTTGTAAATTGATCATCGGGGGAGCGATTCGAGCAATGTTGTTAACCATACCATTACCAGGCATCGAGTCATTCGTTTCAAATCAGGACGTTTTTACAATCCAAATAGGTTATATTATTTTGCGCATATTGCGCATGTTCACGCATTCAGAACGGGCGTCGGTGCGCGGCTGGCGCACGATCGCTCACGGGGCGGTTCCAAGGGAGCCGATGGGTATGCAAATTTCGTATTTCAGGCGGGGCCGGCCGTTTCGACGATCGACAGGATGTCTGCGTGCTCTCTCGCAAAATTGCTGCGCCAAACATTGACGAATGGGCCGCGCCGGAGCGCGCGAAAAGGTCCGAACCGGTTTCAGATCGCCCGTTCAGCGCCGGCGGAACTGGCGTCCTACAGGAGGCCGAGCCGACCCAATTCGGTCGCCATGGCGCCGGGGAGGTCCACCGCCCCCGCCTCGTCACCGAGATCGCGCGGCGCATCCTGATCCGTGAGGTAACGCCACCCCTGGTGCGCCCGTTTCGGGTGCGGGACCACCGCAATGAGGGTCGGTGCGAGGCGGATCCAGTGGCGGCCATCCGGTCGTTCGGCAAAGCCCAGCAGCGGACTGCGGCCGATCAGCCGGTGCGCGTGGATCCAGTAAAGCGAACCCCCGATCATCTCCTCATGGCGTTTGGGAAGATAGCGCGTCGTCAGCCGGGCCTCACCCGCCTCCGCATGGCTCTCCAGCCAGGCCCGCAAGTCCTCCGCACCCTGCGAATCGAAGGCGATCTTGGTCATGTGGAGCGGCATGATCGCAGTCCTAGCGTTGCTTGCCGCGGCAGGGAACCAGACGACTCGGCGTGGCGCGTACCCCCTGCCGAGTCCGCTGCTTGATCGCTCGGGACGCGATGGCCCGAACACGCCGCGAAGGGTGGGCGACGGGCAAGGCGCGGAGATTGACATGCGGCCGCGTCGGGGCGAGCAGGCAGCCTCGCCCACCACGCCCTTCGCCTCACCCCTTTCGCGCGCTGTGTCTTTGCAACGCGCCCCGCCAACCACGCGTGACTAGCCTGCGACAACGGGACGCAGCGTGTTCGCGCAACGGTGGGCATCCGGCCCCAGCCGACGGCCCAGGGCGCCCTGGGCTGCTGCTTTCACGGGAGCAGGCCGCTTGGTTTGAACAGGATAGCCCAAGCGCCAGCGCCCCCCTCGACCCGGAGGTGAAGCGTCGCCCCTCCCCTGCGCTTTCTTACCTATGCGCAGCGACAGGCGCCCCATCCTTAGCCCGACAGGCCGACCACGGTCGCTAGGCCGAGGAAGGCGAGAAAACCCATGGAATCGGTTATCATCGTGACGAAAATGGACGAGGCGACGGCCGGGTCGATGTTGAACCGGTCGAACACCAGCGGCACGGCCACGCCGGCAATCCCGGCGGTGACGATGTTAGCCATCATCGCCGCCGCGATGACACCGCCCAGCTGAGCGTTGCCGAAGAAAAGCGCGACGCCGGTGCCGATCACTGCCGCGATGGTCACGCCGTTCAACAACGCGACGCGCAGCTCGCGCAGGATCGCGCGCCAGGTGTTGGACGCGGTGATCTGGTTGGTCGCGAGCGCGCGCACCGTCACCGCCATGGTCTGGGTGCCGGCATTACCGCCGACGCCCGCGACGATCGGCATCAGCGTCGCGAGCGCAACCATGCGCTCGATCGCGCCCTCGAAGGTGGCGATGACGGTGGAGGCGACCAGCGCGGTGAGCAGGTTGGAGAGCAGCCAGCGCACCCGCGCCTTGTAGCTCTCCACCACCGGCTCGTTGATGTCGCCATCGCCGGCGCCGGACAGCCGCAGAATATCCTCGCCGGCCTCCTCCTGGATGATGTGGACCACGTCGTCCACGGTAATCATGCCGACCAGCCGGTTGGCTGAATCGACCACGGCGGCGGAAATCAGCGCGTATTTCTGGAAACGCAGCGCCACTTCCTCCTGGTCCATGTCGACCGGGATCAGCGTCTGCTCGCGCTGCATCACGTCGGTCATGGCCACGGTGCGGGGGCAGCGCATCACCCAGCTGAGCCGACAGGTGCCGACCGGCCGGTGCGCGGCATCGACGACGAAAATCTCCCAGAAATCCGAGGTGAGATCAACCGTCTCGCGCAGATAGTCGATGGTCTGGCCCACCGTCCAATGCTCCGGCACCGCGACGAGGTCGCGCTGCATCAGGCGGCCGGCGGTCTCCTCGCCATAGGACAGCGCGCTCTCGATGGCGGCGCGGTCCTCCGGCTCCATCGCTTCCAGGACGGCCTGCTGGTCCTCCTTGTCGAGATCCTCGATGATCGCGACAGCATCGTCCGTATCCAGCTCGGCGGCGAACTCGGCGAGCTGCTCAGGCGCCAGCGCCTCCACCATCGTCTCGCGGACGTGCTCGTTGAGTTCGGAGAGCACCTCAGCGCCGACCAGGTCGCCGAGCGCGGCGGCGACGTCGACCCGGCGCTCCTCGGGCGTCAATTCCAGCAGATCGGCAATATCGGCGGGATGCAGCGGCTCGACCAGCGCGCGTGCGGTCTCGTCATCCTCCGCCTCGACCGCGGCGAGCACGGCGGAGACGAACTCCGGCTTCAGGCGATCATCCTCGTCGAGATTGGTCTCGACCGCCTGCTCCGCCTCGGGCAGCGGCCCATCGTCCTGACGGTCCGGGCGATTGGGCGCGGCGGTATCGGTCTCGCTCATGCAGCGCCTGCCTTTCCCCGCGCCGCCCCTATGGCCACGCCACTTGCGCTCCCCTTTTGCGCATGCGCTTGCCGATTGCAACCGATGCCGGGCTTTCAATGCCGCTCGCAGCCATTATAGGAGCGCGGGACCGCCGCCGCGCCCGTTCCACTTCTGGGCGGCGAGACCAAGGAGACCCGATCATGGCCGACCAGACCCTTACCCTGTCGCTCGATTCCGGCGGCGATGTCGTCATCCAGCTCCGCCCGGACCTGGCGCCCAACCATGTCGCGCAGATCACCACGCTGGCCAAGCAGGGCTTCTACGATGGCGTGGTGTTCCACCGCGTGATCCCCGGCTTCATGGCGCAGGGCGGCGACCCGACCGGCACCGGCATGGGCGGCTCCGACCTGCCCGACATCAAGGCCGAGTTCAACGCCGAGCCGCACGTGCGCGGCGTCTGCTCGATGGCGCGCAGCAGCAACCCGAACAGCGCGAACAGCCAGTTTTTCATCTGCTTCGACGACGCGACCTTCCTCGACCGCCAATATACGGTGTGGGGCGTCGTGACCTCCGGCATGGAGCATGTCGACGCGCTGCCCAAGGGCGAGCCGCCCGCAAAGCCGGGCAAGATTGTCAAAGCCACGGTGAACTGAACAAATAACACGCTTGATTGCAGGAACTGCAAGTCATATTGCAGGATCCAGCAATAAAATGAACGATAAATGAATAGTCCCGCTGTGTATCCCAAAGGTCACAGCGGGACTTTGCCGTTTTTGCGCCATAATTCATTCGGGAACGGTTCAGCCGCTGAGGTCATTTTAGGGGAGCGATCGACGCGGTCGGTCGTGAATGCAGGGCAACGGCCCGCATCCATTAAAGAGAAGGTTCAGCATTATGAAAGCTCTCCCCCTCACCACTTTGGCACTCGCGCTCTCAGCCGCGACCGCCATGCCCGCCATGGCGCAAGACAACGCCAAGACCATCGAGCCCTATGTCGGCGTGCTGGGCGGCCTGCACGATTTCGACAACGACGTGTATAAGGGCGCACCGCCGAGCGGCTACAGCGGCTGGCTCGTCGAGGGCGTCGCCGGCGTGAACTACAATGCCGGCCCCGTCGTGCTGGGTGTGGAAGGCAATGTCGCCAAGGGCGTCGACAAGGACATCGACTGGGAATACGGCGCCGCCGGCCGCCTGGGTCTGCGGGCAGGCAAGGACAGCATGTTCTTCGCCAAGGTCGGTTACCAGTGGACCAAGTTCGATGGTTCGGCTTTCCCGCCGGTGAACACCAACCGCCACTATAACGGCACCATCTACGGCATCGGCACCGAGCTTTCGCTCGCCGACATGGGTGGCTCGGCCGACCGCAGCAACATCCGCCTGCGCGCGCAGGTCGATACACGCGGCGACTTCCACTCCTTCCGTCCGATGATGGGCGTGGTGGCCAAGTTCTGATCACCGCCAAGTGGTTGTAACAGATGCACGGCCGGGGCCTTCGGGCTCCGGCCGTTTGCATTGGGGGAAGGCGTTGTGAGGTGCCGTGCGAGACAGAACGCGCAATCGGCCTACGGCCCGAGCAAGTATTCCGCGTCCCTAGCCGCTATTGCGCAGCGCCGTCGCGATGGCGTTGATGGACAGTTCGATGCCTTCGCGGATGCGCGGATCGCTTTCGCCGGCGCGGTGACGCTTGAGCAGTTCCACCTGCAACAGGTTGAGTGGCTCGATATAGGGTAGCCGTAGCCGGATCGAGGCATCGAGCGCGGGATTGTCGGCAAGCAGATGGGCCTGCCCGGTGGCAGCGAGCAACCGGTCATGCGCCAGATGCCATCCATCGCCGATCCGTCCGAAGATCGCCCGTGCCGCCGCCTGGTCCTCGACCAGCGGCAGATAGTGGGCGGCGATGGCAAGGTTCGACTTGGCCAGCACCATTTCCATATTGGCGAGGCCGGCGGTGAAGAACGGCCACGCCTGCGCCATATCGCGCAGCAGCGCATCATCGCCGAACTCGGCGAGGGCCTGCCCCACGCCATACCAGCCGGGCAGCATCACCCGCGCCTGCGACCAACTGAACACCCAGGGGATGGCGCGCAGATCCTCGATGCGGTTGCCCTTGGTGCGGCTGGCCGGACGCGAGCCGATCTTGAGGCCGCTGATCTCCTGGATCGGCGTCAATTGGCGGAAGAAATCGCGGAAGCCCGGCGTCTCATAGACCAATTCCCGATAGGCGCGGAACGCGAGGGCGGAAATCTTCTCCATCGCGGCACGGAAGCGCTCGGCATCCGCCGGGGAGAGGCGCGCCGGCTCCAGGCTGGCGAGCAAGGCGGCACTGGTCACTGCCTCCAGATTGTCCCGGGCGCTCTGCTGCGTGCCATATTTGGCGGCGATGACCTCTCCCTGCTCGGTGATGCGGATGCGGCCCTGCACGGTGCCGGGCGGCTGCGCCTGGATCGCCGCGAAGGACGAGCCGCCGCCGCGCCCGACCGCCCCGCCCCGGCCATGGAAAAGCTGCATGGCGATGCCGGCCTGCGCGAACACCGCCGCCAGCGCCGCGCTTGCCTCGTGCAGGCCCCAGATCGAGGTGAGATAGCCACCGTCCTTGTTGGAGTCGGAATAGCCGATCATCACTTCCTGATAGCCGCGCGCGCGGACCAGCGCGCCGATTTCCGGCAACGCGAAATAGGCAGCCATGATGCTGGGCGCCCGCTCCAGATCGGCGATGGTCTCGAACAAGGGCACGACCATGATCGGCGCCTGCGGGGGGGCATCGCCCTCCGCCGCGCGCCACAGGCCCGCCTCCTTGAGCAGGATATGCACCTCCAGCATGTCCGAGATGCTCTCGGCCTTGGAGATCAGATAATGGGTGATGGCGGCCGGGCCGTAGCGGGCATGGGCCTCTGCCGCGGCCTGCGCAATGGCCAGTTCGCTCGCCGTCTCTTCGCTATAGGCGACAGTTCGCGCGGCGAGCGGGCGATTGCCGGCCAATTCGTGCCGAAGCAGCGCCACGCGGGCATCCTCGTCCAGCGCGAGATAGTCCGGCTCGACCCCCGCCACCCTGAGCAGCTCGGCGACGACGCGCTCGTGGACGGCGCTGTTCTGGCGCAGGTCGAGCGTGGCGAGGTGGAAGCCGAACAGCTCGACGGCGCGGATCAGCCGGGCCAGTCCGCCGCCCCGCGCCAGCAGGCCGTCGCCTTCCATGGCGAGGCCGCTCGACAACGCGGCAAGATCGGCACCCAGTTCTTCTGCGTTCGCATAGGGCGCGCCATGAAGCTGCGAGGGGCGCGGCGGCGGGTGGCCGACCAGATGTTCATAGGTCGCCGCCAGCCGGGCATAGATGCCAGTGATCGCGCGGCGATAGGGCTCGTCGCGCCGGCTCGGCGCCTCGTCGCCGCTCGCCGCCGCCAGATCGCGCACGGCGGCAGGCACGGCGGCCAGTTCGCTGGAGATGGAAAGCTGCGCACCCAGTTCGTGCAGCGCGTCGAGATAGAAATGCAGCGCCGATTCATTGGCGCGGCCGAGCGCGAGGCGGAGCTGGTCTGCCTGCACGAAGGGATTGCCATCCCGGTCGCCGCCGATCCAGCTACCCAGCCGCAGGAAACCGGGCACGCGCCGGCCCAGCACCCGGTCCCAGCGGGCATAGAGGCCGGGCAGCACCGGCATGAAGATATTGCGCAGATAGGCGAGTGCGTTGTCGATCTCGTCCGCCACGTAAAGCCGTTCACGACGCAGTGGGCGGGTTTCCCAGAGCAACGCGATTTGGCGGGTGATCGCGCTGTCGATCAGCTCACCGTCGGCCGTCTCGACGGCACCGGTGTCGCGCAGCGCCATCAGGTCGGCGATCACGTTGCGATGGTCGATGATGCTCTTGCGGCGCACTTCCGTGGGATGCGCAGTGAGCACCGGAACGACCAGCGCCTGCTCCAGCAGCGCCACGATCGCGTCCGGCCCAACGCCGTTTTCACCCAGCCGCGCGACGGCGCTGGCAACATCCGCACCCGGCTCGGTGGCGATGTTCTGCCGATCCTCCGCGAGGTTGGCGAGCATGGAAAACAGCATGAAGCCGCGCGTGAAGGCCAGCGTATCGTCGAGCGAGAGCGCGGAAAGGCCCGTATCAACACCCTCCGCGGGGGCGACGCCGCGCGCCCGGTCGACCGAGGCGGCGCGAATATACTCGGTCTGGCGGAACAACCGCTCGCCGCCATAGATGCGGATCACATCGCCGAGCAGCCGGCCGAGATAGCGAATGTCGGGGTTCTGGGTAATCGGAGGACGCGTGCAGGTCATGCTCGACATGCTGCATTGCAGCGATCGAGAGGTCAAGCATCAGCATTAGCATGATGCGAGAAGGTAGCGGTAGCGGCAACGATTACCGGCGCGGCACCAACGCAGTTCATGTTCCGGCCAAGCTCCGCGCGGATGGCAGGGGGCACATCCGGTGAACGGGTTCCCCCGCATCGGGCACCCGTCTCGCCATGCCTACCCAAATCAACGGTTCGTGGTGGTCACAAGCGAGATGCATTACTCAGATGGCGGGGGCGCATGAGACAAGGCCTTGCCCGCACCCCGCCCGCTCAGGCGTGCTCCAGCGTGCACTGGAGGGGATGCTGATTCTGGCGGGCGTAATCCATCACCTGGTTGACCTTGGTTTCGGCCACCTCGTAGCTGAACACGCCGCACACCCCCACGCCGCGCTGGTGGACATGGAGCATCACGCGCGTCGCCTGCTCCAGATCCATCCGGAAGAAGCGCTGGAGCACATCGACGACGAACTCCATCGGGGTATAGTCATCATTGAGCATCAGCACCTTGTACGGCGTTGGCTTCTTGGTGCGCGCGCGTGTGCGCGTGGCGATGCCGAGACCCGGTCCGCCCGGACCTTCCTCATCCTGGCGCCCGGCCATCGATGGCCGGCGCATCGCAACGACTATGCTCTGCATCCCTCAAAAATAGGGTAGGCTCCCCCCCGCTGGCAAGGCCCGTGGGGTGGAAGACGACAAAAAAGGCGGCCCGAAAACCGGACCGCCTCCCTGTTAACCGTGAAAAGCCCGAGGATCAGGCGGCGATCGACTTCAGCTTCTCGGTCACGACCGAGACGCGGTTGCTAATCGGCTGATTGATGTCGCTCACCAGCTTGAGAAAGGTCTCGCTGTTCTTCGAGCTTTCCGACACGAACGAATCGAGCGCGCTGCTCAGAAGTTCGCTCTGGAGCTGGAAGAATTCGGCCGGCGACTTCACCGACGCGAAGCTCTTGAGCGTGGCGCTGTTCTTCTCGAACGCCTTGCGGCCGAACTCGGCAGCGTTCTGGCCAAGCGCCTCGAAACCCTTGGCGGCGATCTTCGACGATTCGACCACGGCTTCGAGATTGCCCTTGGTCAGTTCGCCAAACTCCTCGAAGGCCTTGGAGGACTTGTCCAGCGCGGAGCGCGCCTTGTCGTTGAGATCGGCGAACGCGCCCTGGAAACGGCTCTTGGCTTCCTCGGCGTAGGTCTTGGCGGTTTCAAGCGTATCGGTCATGATGGGCTTGCCTTTCGTGGTGCTGGCGCTCGCGGTGGGGCTGGGAATGGCCGCGGCACGGGTCGGGGTTTCGGGAACGGTCCTGGCAACGGATGCAACAACCGCCTCGACAGCAGGGGCAGCAGCAGGCTGCGGCGCAGCCTTCGCGACCGGAGCCTGGGGCGCCGCAGTCTTTGCCCGCTTGCGCGATGACGGTCTGGTTGGCGTGGTCAAAACGACCTCCCGAGTCTTTGCTGCGATGCAACATAGGCCATAGGGCATGCTCGCGCAAGGAAAAATGATGCACTGCAACAAAAGTGTCGCATCGACAAAAGGTGTGGGAGGCGGAAACGGGGAGTAAGCCGGATGTATCCAGGCCGTTTTTCATGTCCGGGAGCCACCGTGCTCTGCGCAGGAAAAAACCCGAGGCGATAGGGAAATGCGTCCGAGTTCGAGGATTCCGCCTGCGCAGGAGCACGGCGATGATGAAGCGGCAGTGGGCCTGCGCCCCGCCGTCCTCCAAGAATAGCGCATTCCCGCAATTCAGCCGTTGGACATCATCACAGCGAGCAACTCATGCCCCCAGCCCACTCCCTTACCGCATACGCACGTAGCGCCCCGGGGCCTCTTCGATGGCGGAGCGCTTGCCCCCGCCCGGCCTGCGCGCGCCGGTTGCCTTCACCTGCTCGCCGGGGAAGGCGGCCAGCCAGGCGACCCAGTCCGGCCACCAACTCCCCTTGGTCTCGCGCGCCGAGGCACGGAAAGCACCAAAGTCGGGCGCATCCGTCTGACTGGTCCAATATTGATATTTGCCGGCGGCGGGCGGGTTCACCACCCCGGCGATATGGCCGGAGCCCGCAAGCAGGAAGCGGCGCGGGCCGGAAAACTGGTCCATCAGCTTCCATACGCTGTGCGGCGGCGCGATATGGTCTTCTACACCCGCCTGGATATAGGCCGGTGTCTTGACCTGGCGCAGGTCGATGGGCGTGCCGTCGACGGTAAGGCCGCCGGGCTGAGCCAGCCGGTTATCGCGGTAGAAATCCGCCAGATAGGCACGGTGCCATTTGGCCGGCAGGTTGGTGGTGTCGCCGTTCCAGTAGAGCAAGTCGAACTGGGTGTAGGCATTCCCCAGCAGATAATTGTCGACCACATAGTTCCAGATCAGTTCCTGCCCGCGCAGCAGGTTGAAGGTGGCGGCGAGGTAGCGCCCGTCGAGATAGCCGTCGGTCACGAGGCTCTCGATCAGCGCGATCTGCTCGTCGTCGACGAACAGCTTGAGGTCGCCCGCCTCGGAGAAATCGACCTGGGTAGTGAGGAAGGTCACGCTCGCCACCGTGTCCGCCTGCCCCCGCGCGGTGAGCAGCGCCAGCGTCGCGGCCAACACGCTGCCCGCCACGCAATAGCCGAGCGCGTGGACCGCCGGCACCTCCAGCAGATCGCGCACCACGTCGATCGCGTCGATCTGGGCGTGTACATAATCGTCGAGGCCGACATCGGCCATGCTCGCATCGGCCGACTTCCAACTCACCATGAACACGGTCAGCCCTTGCTCGACCGCCCATTTGACGAAGCTTTTGCACGGATTGAGATCGAGAATGTAAAAACGATTGATCCACGGCGGGAAGATGATCAGCGGCGTCTCGCGGACCGTCCCGGTCGCGGGCGCATATTGGATGAGTTGGTAGAGCGGCGTCTCATAGATCACCTTACCGGGCGTCGTGGCGATATTGCGGCCGACCTCGAAGGCGGACCCGTCGGTGTGGGTCAGCTGGCCGCGATCGAGATCGGCGAGCAGATGCTCCAACCCGGTCAGCAGATTCTCGCCGCGCGTCTCGATGGTCTTCTCGATCACCAGCGGGTTGGTGAAGGGGAAGTTGGTCGGTGAGGCTGCCTCGACGAAGCGCTGCATGGCGAAGCGCAGCTTCTGCTTTTCGTGCGCGTCGAGTCCGTCGACGCTGTCGGCCAGTTGCAGCAGATACTCGGAGACGAGCAGGTACATCTGCCGGATCACGTCGAACACCGGGCTTTCGCGCCAGCGCGGATCGGCGAAGCGCCGGTCGAGATCGGCGCGCGGCGCCCCTCCTGCCGCCGTCTCCACGCGACGCGCCAGCACCTGCTCCCACACCGCGAAGCCCCGCTCTACCATGGCGGCCTGGATCTGCGCGATCCGCTCCAGATTGGCCTGCCCGCGCACCGCGCCGAGGTCACCCATGCGCGCGGCCAGATCGGCCCCGCGCTCCAGCATCATCTGCTGGGCGAGGCCGATCACGCGCGTCCAGTGCTGGATCTCGTCGAGACCGGGCACGGGGGGCGATTGCTGGTCCATGGGGCCTCCTGCCCGCTCGCTGGTTTTGGTGGCACCGCGCCACCATGCCGGTTATATGCGGGAATGGCCCCGCCGTTCCAAATGGAATGATCGCCCGGCCAGCCCAAAATAAGGAGACCGACTTCAGAATGTCCGACGAGTTCTACCGCATCAAGCGACTGCCGCCCTATGTCATCGCCGAAGTCAACGGCATGCGGGCAGCAGCGCGCGCGGCAGGCGAGGACATTATCGATCTCGGCATGGGCAATCCCGACCTGCCCCCTCCCCAGCATGTCATCGACAAGCTCTGCGAAGTGGCGATGAAGCCCAGCTCGCACGGCTATTCCCAGTCCAAGGGCATTCCCGGCCTGCGCAAGGCTCAGGCCAATTATTATGGCCGCCGCTTCGGCGTGGATGTCGACCCGGAGACGGAAGTGGTCGTCACCATGGGCAGCAAGGAAGGCCTTGCCAGCCTCGCCACCGCGATCACCGCGCCGGGCGACGTCATCCTGGCGCCCAACCCCAGCTACCCCATTCACATGTTCGGCTTCATCATCGCCGGGGCGACGATCCGCTCCGTGCCGACGACGCCGGACGAGCATTATTGGGAATCGCTGGAGCGGGCCATGGCCTTCACCGTGCCGCGCCCGAGCGTGCTGGTGGTCGGCTATCCCGGCAACCCGACCGCCGAGACGGTGGATCTCGCCTTCTACGAGCGGCTCGTCGCCTGGGCGAAGGAGAACCAGGTCTGGGTACTCTCCGACCTCGCTTATTCCGAGCTCTATTATGATGGCAACCCGACGCCCTCCATCCTGCAGGTGCCGGGCGCCAAGGATGTCGCGGTCGAGTTCACCTCGCTCTCCAAGACCTACTCGATGGCCGGCTGGCGCATCGGCTTTGCGGTCGGCAACAAGAAGCTGATCGCGGCGCTGACGCGGGTGAAGTCCTACTTGGACTATGGTGCCTTCACGCCCATTCAGGCGGCGGCCTGCGCAGCGCTGAACGGGCCGCAGGACATCGTCGAGAAAAATCGCGAGCTGTATCACAAGCGCCGCGACGTGCTGGTCGAGAGCTTCGGCCGGGCGGGCTGGGAAATCCCCGCCCCCAAGGCCAGCATGTTCGCCTGGGCGCCGCTCCCGCCGGCACTCAAGGAGATGGGCAGCCTGGAATTCTCCAAGCAACTCCTCACCCACGCCAAGGTCGCGGTGGCGCCGGGCGTCGGCTATGGCGAGGACGGCGAAGGCTATGTCCGCATCGCCATGGTGGAGAATGAGCAGCGGCTGCGGCAGGCGGCGCGCAATGTGAAGCGCTACCTCCAGTCGATGGGCGTCAACACGCCGGTGACCAAAGGCGCGGCGTGAACCCGCTGGGAGCGCTGGCGGAGACCGAGCTCAGCCTCGTCGCGCATACCATCCAGTTGGCGGTGGCGCCGGTGTTCCTGCTCGCAGGCATCGGCGCCTTCCTCAACGTCTGCGCAGGCCGCCTCGCGCGGGTCATCGACCGCGCCCGCGTGCTGGAGAAACTGGTGCCCGGGTCCACCGGCGCCGAGCATGAGCGGCTGATCGGGGAAATCCGTATCCTCGACCGGCGTATATGGGTGGTGAACTGGGCGATCTTCCTCTCAGTGCTCGCCGCATTGCTGACCTGCGCCGTGGTCGTGCTGCTGTTCGCCTCCTATCTCGCGGAGGTGAACCTGGGCACGCTGGTCGCGCTGCTGTTCATGGGCTCGATGCTGTCGATTGGCGCCGGCTTCGCCATCTTCCTCATCGAGACAAGGCTCGGCTCGCGCGTCATCCATATCCGGAACGAAATCCTCTACCACGAGGCGGGCACAGACGAGCGTCGCGACAATCCTCAGGGCTGATCCATATCGAAAAGATTGGTCGCGGTCCGTCCGGTTGGACATTCCTGCTGCTTAGCCGCCGCGCACCGCGATCATGCTGTTGAGCTTGGTCGCATCGGTATGCGACCTGCGTGTGGCAAGCAAAAACCCGGTCAAGCCACGTCGCGGAAATGAGAGGGGCCGCCCGGCACCGAAAAGGCGCCGCGCGGCCCATCGACATGGTCAGCGGCCGGAAGTGCCGCCACCCGGGAATTTACGCCGCGATCCGGTTCTCACGCATGAGACCCTCGCGCGACCCGCCGCAGCGTCTAGCAGCGGGCTCCCCGAACGGACTTGACCGACCCCATTGCTGAACCATGAGACATCGGATCACCTCCTTTCGCTTGTGTTGAAAAGCTTCACCGGGAGGGGGCTGAAAGCCTGTTTCCCAGCGACATGCTTCTTGTGAGTCATTCCGCGAGGACGAACAAGACTTGTATTATTCTTTTTTCGAATCATAATCCTGCGTCCGCCCAACGCACACGCAGTAGCCACCCTCTGATTTTCCGTGCTTTCTCAGAGGGAACGATGGATTCCTCCGCAGGGTGCGGCGCGGTTCAGGGCCGCTGGAACAGGCCTCCTTCCGCCCATTCGATGCCGCTACGCCCGACAATCCTCGATCACACGGACCAACTCAGCCCAGACCGGCACGATAAGCCGAGGCGCCGCCGACGCCTCCAGCGCGATGCGGCCGCGCGAATAGGCGATCCAGTCGAACCCTGGGTCACCGGCCGGACGCGTGACGGTAAGGCCGCTCGCTACCGGCGCGTCCGCCGTCCACTCTAGGGCGCCGTAGCTGGTGCGGATCGTCAGCGCGGAACCGCCAAGGCCAGCCCCTTGCAGCACGATCCGACGGGTTGCGCCCGTGCAGCGCACGGTCAGCAGCGGCGCGCTGGCATTCGTCCCAAACCGCGCTTCGCTATCCGCGCCGGTCTGGCGGTAGCTCCAGTCGCCGGGCGCGACCGGCGCCTCCTCCCATGAGAGTGCGGGTTGGGCAGCCGGCGGAGGTGGGGGCGGCGCAGGGCGCGCCGCGGGGGCGGGTGGCGGCACTGGCTCGGCATGCGGCACCATCTGGCAGCCCGCGAGCGTGAGCAATGCCATGGCCGAAGCCACCGCCAGCAACGAAAGACGGGTGGGCTGGATCATCCTCAGGGCCGCGTCTGCCCGGTTCCGCGCACCACCCATTTGTAGGTCGTCAATCCCTCCAACGCCACGGGACCGCGCGCATGCATCCGGCCGGTGGAGATGCCGATCTCGGCACCAAGCCCGAATTCGCCGCCATCGGCGAACTGGGTCGATGCGTTCCACATCACGATGGCGCTGTCGCACTGGTTGAGGAACTGCTCAGCCACCTGGGCGTCCTGCGTGATGATCGCATCAGTATGGTGGCTGCTGTGGGCGGCGATGTGCGCCAGCGCCTCCTCCAAACCATCGACGATACGCGCTGAGATGATGGAATCGAGATACTCCGTGTCCCAATCGCTATCCTGCGCCGGCTCGGTGCGGGAATCCAGCGCAACTACCGCCTTGTCTCCGCGCACCTCGCAGCCCGCATCGAGCAGCGCCGCCACCAGCGCCTCGGGTTCGGCATAGCCCTTGTCGATGAGCAGCGTCTCGGTCGCCCCGCAAATGCCCGGGCGGCGCATCTTCGCGTTGAGCACGACGGCGCGCGCCATCTCCGGATCGGCGGCGGCGTGGATGAAGCTGTGGCAGATCCCATCGAGATGGGCGAGCACCGGCACTCGCGCCTCCTCCTGCACCCGCGCAACAAGTCCCTTGCCGCCGCGCGGAATGATGATGTCAATCAGCCCCACCGCCCGCAGCATGGCGCCGACGGCGGCGCGATCGACGACCGGCACGAGCTGGACAGCGTCGGCCGGCAGTCCGACCTGGGTGATGCCGCGCACCATCGCGGCGTGGATCGCCCGGTTGCTCTCGATCGCCTCCGAACCGCCGCGCAGGATCACCGCATTGCCCGAGCGCAGGCCGAGCGCTGCGGCATCCGCCGTGACATTCGGCCGGCTCTCATAGATGATGCCGATGACGCCGAGCGGCACCCGCACGCGCTGGAGCTTGAGGCCGTTGGGCCGCTCGGTCTCATCGATGACCTGCCCGACGGGATCGGCCAGCGCCGCGACATGCTCGACCGCATCGGCCACGGCCGCGATGCGCGCCTCGTCCAGCCGCAGCCGGTCCAACATCGCGGTGGAAAGGCCGTTGGCGGCGCCGCGCTCCATATCGGCGCGATTGGCGGCGATGATCTTCTCCGTTGCGCCACGCAGCGCTGCGGCCGCGGCGACCAGCGCCTCGGCCTTGCGCGCGCTCGGCGCCATCGCCATCTCAGCTGCGGCCCGGCGCGCGCGCGCCCCCATGGTGGCGATCAGCATCTCCGGCGTCTGGGTGAGGTCGTTCATCGCAAATCGGTCCTGTTACGCGAGGGACGAATCCCATAGCATGGGCGCGGAAGCAGGCAAATGGCGGCAACCCGATCGGCGAACCGGACATTTCCGTTTCCCGGCCAACCGGAGGACAGCGCATGAAAACCGCACGATTTCGCCCTTTTCCGCTGCTACTCGCGCTCGCCCTGACCGCGTGCGGCAGCGAGCCGGTGCCCGAAAATCAGGGCAACATCACCGCCAACGAGGCCGACGCGGCGCTCGATGCTGCGCTCAACGCGGTGGATGACGGCGCAACCATCGACCCACAATATGCCGGAACACTGGTGCCACCCGCCCCCGGAGAGCCGGGCGGGCTGCCCGATGACCGCACGCCGCTCGACGAAAGCGCGGCGCGCGATCCCGCCAGCGCTGAGGCCTCGGGCGCCACGATCGAGCGCTGGGGGCTGGCGCTGGGCGAAGGCCGCTATGGCGATGCCTACCGGCTCTGGCGCGACAACGGCCGGCAGAGCGGCATGACCGAGGCGGAATTTGTCGAGACGTACCGGCGCTATTCGGAAGTCCGCGTATTGGTCGGCCGGCCGCAGGCAGGCGGAACGCAGACCGCGCGGGTGCCAGTGCAGCTTTATGGCCGGCTGCGGGACGGCGGCAAGCCGTTCAACCTCTACGGCATGATGACGCTCACGCGGAACCCCGCCGGGCAGCAGGGCGAGGCGGGGCAGCCGGCGTGGCTGATCGCCGGCTCCGAGCTGAAACCGCTCGGCACGGTCCGTATCGTCGCCGAGGGGGAGGACGTCACTGCCGCCCGAATCCCCACCGCCTTTCAGGGCGCGTGGTCGGGAAGCCGCGCAACCTGCGGCAAGCCAGGCGACGACAGCCGCCTGTCCGTTCAGGGCGACAGCCTGATCTTTTACGAAAGCGTCGGCCGGGTCACGTCCGTGCAGCGGCTGGACGCCAACCGGGTGCGGATCAGCGCCGACTATAATGGCGAGGGCGACCGCTGGAGCGACAGCGCGACGCTGGCGCTGGACGAGGATGGCAACAGACTGACCATCGGCCAGACCAGACGGGTGCGCTGCCCCGCCTAGCTATCGTCAGCGGTCGCGCGGTCCTATTGGCCGCGCCGCCCGCCGGGCACCCAGAGAATGTCGTCCGCACCATCATTGTTGAGCACCCGGGCGAGAACGAACAGCAGGTCGGACAGCCGATTGAGATAGGCAAGCGCGGCGGGATTGATTGCCGCCGCCCGGGCCGCCGTGATCGCCGCGCGCTCGGCCCGGCGCGCTGCGGCGCGAGCGACATGGACACGCGCCGCCGCCTCGCTGCCACCGGGCAGGATGAAGCTGCGGAGCGGAGCCAGCGCGCCGTTGAGCCGGTCGATTTCCGCTTCGAGCAGCAGCACCTGTGCGGGCACGATGCGCAGCACCATGTCGGACGGCGTGAAATCTTCCCCCGGTGTCGCAAGATCAGCACCCAAGTCGAAGAGATCATTCTGTATTGCCTGAAGGACGCGCGCTTTGTCGCTGTCCTCCATCGCAACCACCGCGAGTCCGATCAGGCTGTTGAGCTCATCGACCTCACCGATGGCGACCATGCGCGGATCGTCCTTGGGCAGGCGCGATCCATCAATGAGGCCGGTGGTCCCGTCGTCGCCCGTGCGGGTATAGATGCGGTTGAGGCGGACCAAGGCCCGACCCTGCCTAATTGCTGCCGTTCATCAGCAGCAGCAGGGCGACGACGAGGATCGCCAGGGCCTGCATCATGATGCGGCCCATCATCATCCGGTTCTGCTTGAGGCTGGACTGGCTGGGGCCGGATGTGCCGCCGCTTTTCAGATCTTCCTCTGTCGCCTTGAGGAAAGCGATGATTCCGCGAACCAGATAGACCACTGCCCCGATCGCGGCTGCGACGCACAGCAGGGCGAGAATGACATTGCCCATGGAACACTCCTTTGGCGGCAACGAGGGCGCGGTCGTCCTGTAGGCCTACCCAATCGAGATGCCAACCGGAAAGCGGCCAGCGCGCAGATCATCGGCGAGTTGCGCACCATCCACCCCCTCGTCCCGCAGGCAGGCAAGACTGAGACCAGCGGACCGCTTGGCAAGTCGCTTGCCGGTGGCATCGACCACCAGCGCATGGTGCCGGTAGATCGGCGTCGGCAACCCGAGCAGCGCCTGCAGGGTTCGATGGGCGTGGGTGGAGGCAAAGACGTCCTGCCCGCGCACGACATCGGTGATGCCCTGCGCGGCATCGTCCACCACGACGGCGAGATGGTAGCTGGCGGGCCGGTCGCGGCCTTTGACGATGAGATCACCCAGCGCCAGCGGATCGACCGGCACGGTGCCCGCTCCCGCGTCCGTCCACGCCAGCGGACCGGTGCGCGCGAGCGCCGCGCCCATGTCCAGCCGCCAACTATGCGGCTCGCCTTGCGCAATCCGCGCGGCCCGCTCCGCCATTGACAGCGCCCGGCACGTGCCGGGGTAGAGCGGCCCGTCGGCGCCGTGCGGGGCGTGCAGGCTGGCGGCGACCTCGCGGGCAATGTCGCCGCGGGTGCAGAAGCAGGGATAGGCGACGCCCAGCGCCTTCAATCGCTCCAGCGCGGCATCATAAATCGCTAGCCGGGTCGACTGGACCAGCAGCCCATCCCAGTCGATGCCGAGCCAGCGCAAGTCCTCGAAAATGCCATCGGTAAATTCCGGCCGACAGCGGGTAACGTCGGTATCCTCGATCCGCAGCAGAAAGGCGCCCCCACTTTTCCGCGCCAGATCATGGGCTAACAGGGCGGAGTAACCATGGCCTATATGCAGGTGCCCGGTCGGGCTGGGCGCGAAGCGGGTCACTAGATGCAGTGGAGCGTCGATCTCACTCATACTATCTCTTGACGCAGCCTCATCATTCCTGTGTCATAACGGCGTCACGGTTCTCCTCGATGGATCGCGGCGGACTCGTTGAGGGGCCGAAGCACGCCATGTATCATCCTGATCGCATTCGTCATCCGGATAACTGCCCCGCCCTGGTGTTGAACGCGGATTACACGCCGCTCTCCTACTATCCGCTGAGCCTGTGGCCCTGGCAGACCGCGATCAAGGCGGTATTCCTGGAGCGGGTCGACATCGTGGAATGCTACGAACGGGAGGTCCATTCCCCCAGCTTCCAGATGCGCATCCCCTCGGTGATCGCACTCAAGCAATATGTGCGGCCAAACGAGCACCCCGCCTTCACGCGGTTCAACCTGTTCCTGCGTGACAAATTCTCGTGCCTCTATTGCGGCACGACCAAGGATCTCACCTTCGACCATGTCGTGCCGCGCCGCGCCGGGGGCCGCACGACCTGGGAGAATGTCGCCACCGCCTGCGCGCCGTGCAACCTGCGCAAGGGCGGCCGGACGCCGCGCGAGGCGAACATGGCGCTGCGCGAGCAGCCGATCCGGCCGACGACATGGCAACTCCAGGATCGCGGCCGCGCCTTCCCGCCCAATTACCTGCACGAGAGCTGGCACGACTGGCTCTACTGGGACGTCGAGTTGCTCGCCTGACGCGGCCGGCTTCCCGGCCCTCGCCCCTCTTCTCCGCCACAAGATGAGTCAGTGCCCCTGCGCCGGCAGGAGCCCAGGACGGATAAGAAACACGCCCTGAGTTCCTGCCTCGGCGCGAGCAGGACAGGGTTTAGCAATAGCTAAGCCCGATAGCTCGCTGGCCATATCCCTTGCTTGCCCGGCGAGAGGATGCCGTTGGGATCCAGCACATCCTTGAGTCGCTCATTGAAACGCCGCTGGGCGTGATTGTTGAAGGCATATTGCTCGGCGACCAGATCCATGAAGTCGAGGTGCGAGCGATATTCGCCATAGCCGATCTTAGCGGCGGAACGGACCAGCGCGCGGCAGGCGGCGTAGGCATTGTTCGCCTGCTCCTCATTCTCGGTGTCGAAGACGACGAGGCCGACATGGATCATGCTGCGCTTGGAGACGATGATGACGCCGCTATAATCCAGCCCTGCGGCATTCAGTTCCGTGCGGACGAGGTCGCGCAGCGCCGCGCCGTCCTGGCCGGTAATCGGCGCCGCGCAGGAAAAGCCGATGTGGCCGCCCTTCTCGCCGCCATACCAGCGCGTCATCCGGTCGAGTGCCATGCTCGGAATGCCGGCCTGCACCCGCTCATGCGGATTCTCCAGATCGGGCAGATTCCGCCCGTCATATTTGGAGAAGCTGACCTCGGCGCCGGGGATCGTCCCGAACGCGTCCTGCACGATCTCGCGCTGCCGCTCGACGATTTTCTCGTCGCCATAGAGCGCAAATCGCATGACCCAGCGGCCGAAGCCGGGCTGGCGGGCAATCTCGTCGATCACCTCCTCTGGCATCGGCCCCGCCCCGGTATACCATTGCTCTCGCCCGGCGAAGGCGGACATGGCGCACACCGCGTTGATGATCATCGGCTGGTTGGGGATCGTGCCGTCCATCATCAACGGCCGCAGCTTTTCCAAAAGCAACTCGAGATCGCTGTCCTTCCGGAGCGTGAGCCAGCCGGGCATGTAGCATTCCGGCGGCTGCATCAGCCACATGCCCATCTTGGTGACGATGCCGTAGTTGGACTGCATGAAGAGACCATCCGCGCTCGGCCCGCAGTTGCGCTTGTGGACCAGCGTGGCGCGAGCGCTGTCCATCGCTCCCATGCCGGTGCGCAGGATGTCGCCATTGGCCAGCACCACTTCCATGCCGCATTGCTGGCCGACATGATCACCGATCGGCGTGTAGCCCACGCCATGGTCGAGCGTGTTGCCAACGACACTGCCCCAGCCGAGGTCGGGAACGGACATCCACAGCTTTGATCCGGTTGCGCGCAGATGATCGTAAAGATCGAAGAAGCGCACGCCGGGCTCAAGCAGCACGGCGGCATTCACCTCGTCCACCTCCAGCACGCGGTTCATCCGGCGCATCGAGAGGACGAGCGAGCCGGAGACGCGCGGCGCCGCGCCGCCATAGCCGTTGTTGCGCCCTTGCCCGCTGGTCCACACCGGCACCTTGCACTCGTTGGCGACACGCAGGATCGCCTGCACCTCCTCGACAGAGGATGGCATCAGCACCGCGCCCGGCTCGAAATCGCGCCAGCTTGGATGCTGGAAAGGATCGCGGAACTCGGCGACCTCGGCCTCGGCCGTCAGCACGCCTTCCGGGCCGAGCACGCTCCGTAGCCGCTCGACAGCCGGTCCAAGATCGAATGTGGGCTGCCGCAGGGGGCGTCCATTCTGTTCGCTCATGTGCATCTCTCCATCCGTGGGCAGCGGAGCATAGAGCGAGACGGCCCGGTCGCGTTTGACCGAGCGTGCATCATGTTTGGGCTAGCTGTGCACAGCGGCCCGCACGGCTGTCGGAGTCGTCCCGAAGCGCGCGCGGAAACGCCGGGCGAAATGCCCCTGGTCGGTAAAGCCACAGCGCCACGCAACCTCCCCGATGGGCAGCGTCGCGCTCCGTCGGTCGGCGAGTAAGCGGTGCGCACGGTCCAACCGCTCGGCCATGAGCATCGTGCCAAAGCTGGCGCCGCTGCGCGCACAAAGCAGGTGCAGATAGCGCCGTGAGACGCCCAGTTCGCGCGCGGCGCCCGCCACGTCGAATGCGGGGTCGTGCGCCCGATCGGCGATGAGCTGGCGCAGACGGTGTACGATGGGCCTGTCGCGGTGCGGCGGCCCAGCATCCGGCGTGCAGGCGAGCACGAGCAGGCTCGCGATCTGCTCCGCCAATGCGCCCGCGGGCAACACCAGCCGATCCGCCATGTCCACCTCCAGCATGCCGAGCGTCGCAGAAAGCGCCCGCCCCCAACCGTGGGCGCCGTCGATTCGTCGTCCGGCCAGCGCCGCCGGGTCGGGTGTCCAGCGCGCCAGCCAGTCATGCTCCAGCGCAAGCGTCATCGAGCAGCTTTCACTCGCCTCGAAGCGGTAGGGCATCGCACGGTCGAGCAGCACGCAATCGCCCGGCCGCAGCACGTCTTCATGGCCGTTCTGCGCATAATAGAAGGTGCCCTCCCTTATCGCGATCACGTCCAGCTTGGCGCCGTCGCCCATGCGCGCGATGCAACGAGGCGTACGACGGACGGTCTGCGGTCCGGCGATCAGTTTACTCATCAGCGCCGGCCCGAGCGGCCCCTGCTCCATGCGTGCATGAAAGCTCTCAGCGGACGAGTCGATATCGAGCGCGAACAGCGAGCGATCAATCACAGCCTGCCATTGGCGCAACGCGGGCGCGCCGCGCATGCCGGCCGTGGACCAGACGATCGTCTGCATGGCTGTCTCCATGGCGCCTCTCCTTCTGCGCGGCGTTGCCTGCCGCTTTCACGAAGCCGTAGCTCCCTCGTCGCCCGCAAGCATATCGCGCTGCCGTTTGCATGGCTACGCCTGCCGCGCCGCGCGCACCCCTTGCGCCGCTCGTATCACCCGTTAATAACCCGCCGATGGATCGTATCGTCATTCACGGCGGCAAGCCGCTCTCCGGCAAACTCACCATTTCGGGCGCCAAGAACGCGGCGCTCACCCTGCTGCCGTGCGCGCTGCTCACAGAAGAGCCAGTAACGCTGCGCAACCTGCCGCGCCTTGCCGATGTCGACAGCTTCGGTCATCTCCTCAACCAGCTCGGCGTCTCGACGATGATCGAAGGCGCGCGGCAGGAGGATTTCGGCCGGGTGATGACGCTGCGCGCCAGCCGTATCACCTCGACCACCGCGCCTTACGACATCGTGCGGAAGATGCGCGCCTCCATCGTCGTGCTCGGCCCGCTGCTGGCGCGCGCGGGTGAGGCCACCGTGTCGCTGCCCGGAGGCTGCGCCATCGGCAACCGGCCGATCGACTTCCACCTGAAGGCGTTCGAGACGCTTGGCGCGCGAATCGAGATGACCAACGGCTATGTCCGCGCGCTGGCGCCGGATGGCGGCCTCAAGGGCGCGCTGATCGCCTTTCCCTTCCCGTCCGTCGGTGCCACCGAGAATGCGCTGATGGCGGCATCGCTGGCGCAGGGCGAAACCATCATCGAGAACGCCGCGCGCGAGCCCGAGATTGTCGATCTGTGCAACCTGCTGGTCGAGATGGGCAGCGAGATCGACGGCATCGGCAGCGACCGGCTCGTCATCCAGGGCAAGGACCGGCTCTACGGCGCCACCTACAAGGTGATGGCCGATCGCATCGAGGCCGGCAGCTACGCCTGCGCCGCCGCGATCACCGGCGGCGAACTGGAGCTGCTCGGCGCCGGCACCGAGGACATGCTCGCCACCCTCGCCGGGTTGCGCGAGGCGGGCGTCCACATCGAGACGACCAAGAAGGGGATCAAAGTCGCCGCCAACGGCAAGCTGCGCCCGCTCACCCTCTCAACCGCGCCGCACCCGGGATTCCCGACCGACATGCAAGCGCAGTTCATGGCGATGCTGGCGCTGGCGGATGGCGCCAGCGTGCTGACAGAGACGATCTTCGAGAATCGCTACATGCACGTGCCCGAGCTGGCCCGGATGGGCGCGGACATCACCGTGAACGGCCGCACGGCGGTGGTGCGCGGCGTGGCCGGCCTGACCGGCGCGCCGGTGATGGCGACGGACCTGCGCGCCTCGATGAGCCTCATCCTTGCCGGCCTCGCCGCCTCGGGCGAAACCATCGTCAACCGCGTCTATCACCTCGACCGCGGCTATGAGCGGCTGGAGGAGAAACTCTCCGCCGTTGGCGCGAACATCGAGCGCGACAGCGACGGCTGACAGGTCGGCCGAGCGCGCCGATCCACCGAGAAAGAGCCGATATAAGGCGGAACGCCCCGACCGTATCTGGCCGGGGCGTTCCGATTACGCGATGGAACCGGCGATCAGGCGAAGCTGACCGTAGTCTTTCTCCGACGCATCATCATACCGACGATGGCGAAACCAGCGATCATCAGCGCCCATGAGGTGGGCTCGGGAATCGGAACCTGCTCGGTCGAGTAGAGCACAGCGCTCGAGAACTCCTTGGGATTGTTGATCAAAATCTCGACCGAGGAGACCGCATCGAGAAAATTGAATTTGTAGAAAGCCGTCTGGCCGCCACCCGGGCCACCCCAGTGAATACCGATATAGGTCTCACCGTACAGTTGGTCGGCAATGGGGAAGCTCAGCATCCCGCCGGCTCCAAGGCTCGAAACCTTGGCGTCCGAATCTTTTGCCATCAGCGTCTTGTAATCAGGCGCAGCGGCAAAGCCGAGATCTGTCAGCAACGCGCTATTCTGGATCGCGATGTCCGTCGGACTACTGCTCAGATGGTTTTTGCTGACGTAGCCCGAGCAGGCGACGAACGCGGTCGAGTTGACCCCATCAGCGCACACCGCGGCTTGGGCTTGCCCCGAAAATGAAAGAGCCGCTGCACCGGCCACAACCGAGAGAACAAGATGCTTCAATGCCTCAATCCTTCCCACACGAGGACTCGCACAGATCCCGCCAAGCGGATCATTGAGCGGCGCATAGCCAAATACCTAATCGATTAACTACGAATAAGTCCGCCATGGGCGCCAGTGGCCCATGATGACTGAAAAATATGAAGAATCCGCTACGGGGCCGCCCGTTGCATGCGGAGCAGGAAAAGCCGGCTATCGCTGCGTACTTTGTCGTCCGACTGATCTATGATGGGGCATCACGCCATCCGCTACGGAGCGTTTCATGACAGTCACATCGTCTCGCAGGACCCATATCGGCAGCCACGCGCTGCATCCCGAAACCCAGATGCTCAATTACGGCTACGATCCCGCCCTGTCGGAGGGCGCGGTCAAGCCACCGGTGTTCCTCACCTCGACCTTCATTTTCAAGACCGCCGAGGAAGGACGCGATTTCTTCGACTATGTTTCCGGCCGCAAGGTCCCTCCAGCGGGGCAGGAATCCGGGCTCGTCTATTCGCGCTTCAACCATCCCAACAGCGAGATCGTCGAGGACCGCCTCTCCGTCTATGAGGGCGCGGAGGCGTGCGTGTTGTTCGGTTCCGGCATGGCGGCGATCACCACAAGCCTGCTGGCCTATCTGCGGCCCGGCGACGCCGTGCTGCACTCGCAGCCCCTCTATGGCGGCACCGAGACGCTGCTCGGCAACACGCTGTCCCGCTTCGGAATCGCCTCGGCGGGCTTCACCAACGGCGTCGACCGAAGCAGTATCGAGGCGGCGGCGCAGGCGGCACGGGCACAGGGCCGCGTGCGTGTCATCCTCATCGAGACGCCAGCCAACCCCACCAACGGCATCGTCGACATCGCGCTGGTGCGGCAGGTGGCCGAGGCCATCGGCACCGAGCAGGGCGGCGAGCGCCCGCTCATCCTGTGCGACAACACGCTGCTCGGCCCGGTCTTCCAGAAGCCGCTCGCCTTCGGCGCAGACATCGTGCTCTATTCACTCACCAAATATGTCGGCGGCCATTCGGATCTGATCGCCGGCGCGGCGCTCGGTTCGCGCGAGTTGATGCGCCCGGTCCGCGCGCTGCGCAGCGCCATCGGCACCCAGCTCGATCCCAATAGCTGCTGGATGCTCGGCCGCAGCCTGGAGACGCTCGGCCTGCGCATGGAGCGCGCCAATGCCAACGCGGCCGCCATCGCTGCCTGGCTGCGCGCCCACCCCAAGGTGGCGGCGGTCAATTATCTGCCGTTCAGCGAAGCGGATAGCCCGGTCTGCCGCACCTATCACGCGCAATGCACCGGCGCGGGATCGACCTTCTCCTTCGACATCGAGGGTGGCGAACCGGCGGCGTTCCGCTTTCTCAACGCGCTCGGCATCTTCAAGCTGGCGGTGAGCCTCGGCGGCACGGAGTCGCTCGCCAGCCACCCGGCGACGACAACCCATTCGGGGGTCGCGGCCGACGTGCGCACCCGCATCGGCGTGCTCGGTTCGACGATCCGGCTGTCGGTGGGCATTGAGCATGTCGACGACCTGATCGCCGATCTGGAGCAAGCGCTGGCGGCGGCTTAAGGGCGCGCGGGCCCCTCCGGCATCCAGCGCCTGGACGCCTCCATTCGCGCTCGCCCCTTGCCAAGCCCCGCGCCCACCGTCATGGCGAGGCCATGCTTTCGCTCATCTCGCTCCTGATCGGCTGCGTCGCGCTGCTACTGGCGATCCCGGCGCTCATCCCGTTCCTCGGCTGGGCAAACTGGCTGATCGTGCCGCTGGCGTTGTTCGGCGCGCTGGTCGGCCACTTCGCGCAGGGCACGGGCGCGCGCAATTTCTGCTTCTTCGTCGCCGCCTTCGCGATGCTGCGGTTGTGGCTGGGCGGCGGCATCGTTTGAACCAACCGAGCCCCTCCATCGACACGGAGAGTGCCGCGCGCCACCGGGCCGGGCTGCTCGCTGGCCTCGGTGCCTACGGGCTGTGGGGCCTGCTGCCGATCTATTTCAAGCTGCTTCCCGGTGTCTCCGCGCTGGAGCTGGTCGCGCACCGCATCGTCTGGTCGGTCGTGTTTCTCGCCTTCGTGGTCGCGGGCTACCGGCTGGGACCGGCGCTCATCGCCGTCTGCCGTCAGCCGCGCTTGCTGGGAGCGCTCACGCTCACCTCGCTGCTTATCGCGATCAACTGGGCGGTTTATATGTGGGCGATCGAGACCGACCATATCGTCGCCGGCAGCCTCGGCTATTTCCTCAACCCGCTGGTCAACGTGCTGCTCGGCACGCTCGTCCTTAAGGAGACGCTCAAGCGCGGCCAGTTCATCGCGGTTCTGATCGCCGGCGCGGGCGTCGCCATCCTCGCCGTGGGCGAATGGCAGACGCTGTGGATCAGCCTCAGCCTCGCGGCCAGCTTCGCCTTCTACGGGCTGGTACGCAAGCTCACGCCAGTCTCGGCGGCGGTCGGCCTCTCGGTCGAAACCATCATTCTCGCTCCCGTGGCGCTGGCCTATCTCTATTGGCTGTCCACCCAGGGCACGCTGATGTTTGGCCAGGGATCGCTCCTGTCGCTGGGCCTGATTGGCACCGGCGCGATCACCGCGATCCCGCTGATGCTGTTCGCCCGCGCGGCGCGCTCGCTGCCGCTCGTCACGCTCGGGCTGATGCAATATATCGCGCCCTCCATCCAGTTCTTCGTCGGCATCCTGCTCTATGGCGAGACGCTCTCACCGGAGCGCTGGGCAAGCTTTGCGCTGATCTGGGCCGCGCTGGTTCTTTTCGTGTGGGACAGCCTGCGTGGCTGGCCGCGCAGAGCCGCCTGAGCACCATGGCGGACGCGTTATTTCCCTCCCTCACCAAAAGCCTCTAGACGACCGCGTGTGACCAGCCGTTCCGTCCCTTCTCCGCGTGGCCCCGCGCCGCGCCCTCATGCCGACCGACCGCTCTACGCCATCATGCTGCGGCTGCTCGCCATGCTGATGCTGGCGGCCACCTATGCCATCGGCAAGATTCTCGTCGAGCGCGGCGCCAATCTGCCCGAGATTGTTTTCTACCGGCAGCTTTTCGCCTTCCCCATCGCGGCGGTCGGCGCATTCGCCACCGTCGGGCTGGGGGTCATGCCGCGCGCGCCGCTGCGCACCCACGTCACCCGCACCGGGCTGGGCATGACCGGCATGGTGTTCAACTACGGCGCGGTCGCGCTGCTGCCGCTCGCGGAGGCGACCTCGATCGGCTTCACCATGCCGATCTTCGCCACCATCCTGTCCGCGCTGCTGCTGCGCGAGCGGACCGGCGTTCACCGCTGGAGCGCGGTGGCGCTCGGCTTTGCCGGCGTGGTCATCATGGCGCACCCGGAATCCGCCAATTTCGCCTCATGGGGCCTGATCGTGGCGTTGAGCGGCGCGCTGATTACGGCGCTGGTCGCCATCGTGCTGCGTGATCTCGGGCGGATCGACGAGGCGCCGGTCATCGTTTTCTGGTTCACCCTGCTCTCGCTGCCGCCGCTCGGTCTGTTGATGCTCTGGTTCGGGCAGGCGCACGACCCGCTGGACTGGCTGCTGCTCCTCGGCCTCGGTGTTTCCGGCGGTGTCGCGCAACTGCTGATGACCGCCTCGCTCAAATGGGGACCGGTCTCCATCGTCATCCCGATGGACTACAGCCAAATGATCTGGGCGACTTGGGCCGGCTGGCTGTTCTGGGCGAGCTGGCCACTGCCCTCCACCTGGGTCGGGGCGGCGCTGATCGCCGTGAGCGGGCTCTACATCGCCTGGCGCGAGCGGGTGCGGCGCGGCGCGCCCATCGTCAGCCCGGAGGAGGATCGCGCCGGAAGATCAGGCTGAGATTATTGGCCGGCATGTCGGCGACCCGTGCCAGCGTGAAGCCGTCCTGTCGCGCCGCCGCTTCAACGTCATGGACCCAGCGCAGCCCCCAAGTGGGATCGCGCGCGCGCAGTGACTCGTCGAAGCTGGTATTGCTCGGTGCGGTGAGGAAGCCCTCGCGAAAGAACGGGCCGTAAAGGCAGAGCGGACCGCCCGGCGGCAGCAGCCGCGCGGCGCCGCGCAGCAGGCCCAGCGTTGCGGCCCATGGGCTGATGTGCACCATGTTGATGCACAGCACCGCGTCGGCATGGGCAATCGCCCACGCTTCGGGATCGGCCGCGTCGAGCCGCAGCGGCGGCGCAAGATTGTCCAGCCCCGCCTCATCCGCCCAGGCGGTGATCGAGCGCAACGCCGTGGGATCGGGGTCGCTCGGCAGCCAGCGCAGGCCGGGCAGCGCGCGCGCGAAGTGGACGGCATGTTCGCCCGATCCGCTCGCCACCTCCAGCACGAGGCCGGACGGCGGCAACTCGGCGCGGAGCACCGCGAGAATGGCGTCGCGGTTGCGCGCGGCGGCGGGCGCATGGCGCTTGCCGGATACCGCCGTTGCTTCGCCGGGCAGCCAGGGACGCGGCGTGTCGGTCATTGCCGGCCTGCTGCAACGGCGGCGCCGCGGTGCGGCGCCTCGAGGTTGAACCACGCCGGGGTCATCTCATCGAGATCCCCCCCGGCGATCAGCAAACGCCTCGCCATTCTCCGCATGTCGCTCCATCCCGGAGTCACGGTCGATCTCCTTTCGGGCCCCGGTGCCGGACCGGGCGGCAATCAGCCCGGTTCGGCCATTTCGCCGAAGATACGCCGATGGGCCTGTTCGGCAAAGCGGTCGGTCATGCCGGCGATATAGTCCGCGATGTGGCGGCTGCGCGCGGGATCCTCGGGCGGGCAGTCGGCGTCCCACCCCGCGTCCATCAGCGCGACATCCTCCCGATAGGCCGCGAACAGCTCCGCCACGATCACATGGGCGCGTTCGGCCGCTGCCCTTTGCAACGGGTGATGATAGAGATTGGCATACATGAATCGCTTGAGCGCGCGCTCCTCCTCGCGCATCGACGCGGAGAAGGTGCACACCGCCTGCCCCGCCGCGCGAACCGCCTCCACACGCGCAGTCGTCAGACCCAGCCTATCGAGATTGGCGCGCGTCGTCGCGATCAGGTCGTTGACCATGACGCCGATCTGCTCGCGCACCAGCTCGCGCATCAACCGCTCCTCGGGCACATCCGGATAACGACGGCGCACCTTGTCCCAGCAGCGCCTCACCAGCGGAATCTCGAGAATCTGCTCGAGCGACAGGATGCCGGAGCGCAGCCCATCGTCGATATCGTGATTGTCGTAGGCGATATCGTCCGAGAGCGCGGCCACCTGCGCCTCCAGCGAGGCCCAGCTTTCCAGCTCCAGCGGGAATGCCGCATCCACCGCCTGCATCGCCCAGTTGGGCGCGGTGATCGGGCCGTTATGCTTGGCGAGGCCCTCCAGCATCTCCCAGCTGAGGTTCAACCCCGGGAAGGTCGGGTAGGAGAGCTCCAGCATCGTGAGCGTGCGCAGGCAATGGGCGTTGTGGTCGAACCCGCCATGAACCGCCATCGCCGCTTGCAGGGCGTCTTCCCCCGCATGGCCGAAGGGCGGATGGCCGATATCGTGCGCGAGGCACAGCGCCTCGGTCAGATCCTCGTTGAGACCGAGCACCCGCGCGATGGTCCGGCCGATCTGCGCCACTTCCAGGCTGTGGGTCAGCCGTACGCGATAATGGTCGCCGCCCGGGGCCACGAACACCTGGGTCTTGTGCCGCAGCCGGCGGAAGCTGATCGAGTGGATGATCCGGTCGCGGTCGCGCTGGAAGATATCGCGCGGACCGCGCACCTCGCCCCGCCCCTCCCTATGCAACCGCCCCCGGCTGCGCGCCGGGTCGCAGGCATAGGGTGCGAGCGCGCTCACTTGCCGCCGATCTTGGTGACTTCCTCGCCCGCGTTGCTCTGCCAGAGGAAGGCATCGCCGCCAGCCTTGGCGATCTTGCTCACCGTGGCGCGCGCCTCCTCGATCTTCTTGAAGGGACCGACGAGCAGCCGCCGCGTCGCGCCCCATTCCGCCGTCCATCCGGTCTGTTCACCGATCGCATCGCTGTAGGTGCGGCGCAGGCGGCGCAGGTCGAAGGCGAGCGCGTCGACATCCTTGCCGGTGGCGACCTGCACCCAGATGCGCGCCGGGTTGGCGACCAGCTTGGCCTTGCGCTCGGCCTCGGCCTTCCTCGCCGCCTCGGCCTTGGCCTTGGCTTCAGCCTCCGCCTTGGCTTTCGCGGCGGCCGCTTCCGCCTGCTTGCGCCGCTGGTCCTGGATGCGCGCCACAGCCGCCATGTCGGCCACGACCGTACCCGTCTGGCGCTCCTGCTCGGGAACGCTCAGCGATGAGAGCGCGTCTGCCAAAGAGGGCAGTGGCGGCGGCGGTGCGCTGGCTTGCGGCGCGGGAGAAGCAGCGTTGCCAGCCGCCGGCGCCCGGACTGGATCGACGGGCCCTCGTGTGGCCGTCGTCGGCGCCGCCGCTGGCGCTCCGCTTGCCGGGGGGCGGGCCGCAGGCGTCGTTGCGGCTGCCACTTGCGTCGGCCGGCTTGCCGCCGGAGGCTGTTGCACGACGGGCTGCCGTGTTTCCGTCGGCTGCGGCGTGGGCGAAACGGTTGAGCGCGCCGGCGTACTGGCGGCTGGCTCGATCCGCGCCGGCGCCGGTGCAGGCGCGGCAGCACGCGCAGCGGTCGTCGTCGCGGCGCGGGCTGCCTCGGCTTGACGGCGATCATTGCGATTGGTGCGGGCCGAGCGGCTGTTCCGGCTTGTGTCCTCCCGCGCGGCGGTCTGGGTCTCGCGCGCCCGGCCCGGCTCGGGCGCCGCCAGCCGCAGCACATCGCTCGGGAACTCGCCATAATGGGCGGCGGACGCCTTCTGCGCCCGGCTCAGCAGCGGCAGGCGCTGCATATAGGGGGTCAGCGCGTCGGCCAGTCCCTTAGGCATGACCGACTGGGTGACCTTCTGGGCGTCGTCCATGCGGCCATTCATCGCGAAGATGAAGGCGCGCAAGCGCCAGGCCTCGCGGTCGCCGGCGGCCAGCGCCGCGCGAAGCTGGTTCTCGGCCTCGGTGACATTCCCGGACACGCCGAGCGAGGTTGCGTAGCGCAGCCGCGCCTGCGCGTCGTCCGGGTTGGCCGCCAGCGCGGCGAGATAATCGCGCTGCGCCTTCTCCTGCTGGCCGGTCAGATCATAGGCAAGGCCGCGCTCGGCGAGATACCCTTGCGCGGATTCGCCAAGGTCCTGCGCGGCATCGAAATTGGCCGCCGCCTCAACCGGCTGCTTGAGCGCGATCTGCACGATGGCGAGACCGAGCTTGGCCTTACCGAGATTGGGGTTGACCAGATTGGCGCGCGTGTAGAAGCCGTTGGCCGCCTGGATATCCCCCAGGTCCAGCGCAGCCTGCCCCGCGCCGAGCAGCGCATTCACGTCGCGCGGATTGCGCGAGAGCAGCGCGAGATTGCGATTGAGCGACTCGACGGCAGCCGCTGAGGGCGTTGCCTGCACCACCTCGCCGGGCCGGTTCTGGGCCTGCGCGGCCGCCGCCGTGGCCAGCGAGAGGGCCAGGATCCAGCGCGTCCGTTTCACCACTTGCTACCCTTTTGGCCGGACGGATACGCGCGGCATCCGCCCGGCTCAACGATCACTGATTGTTCTGACGGTTGAGGAAGCGCGGCACCTCGAAGCCGCCGCGGCTGCGCGGGGCCTCCTCTTCCTCTTCCTCGGGGCGGGACTGGCCGCGCGCGAGCTGGGACATGCGCTCGAACAGCGTGCCGCCAGCCGCCTTCGGCTGCTCCGGCGGCTCGACCACCAGCGGCGGTTCCGGGCTCAGGCCATTGTCGAGCACCAGCTCGTCCTCACCGCTGATGTCGTCGAACCGAGCGGCGGCGAAGCGCGGAACCTCGGGCGCGGCCGGCTCGGGCGCCGCGACCGTGAACGGCGGCTCGTCCGCACCGGCATCCTGCGCGCCCAGATCGAGCGTCGCGACGGGCTCAGGCGCCGCCGCAGGCTCCGGCTGGGTAAGGGTCACCGGCGCCGTCACGGTCGCCGGCCGCGCGATGCCCGCGCCCATCTCGCCGAGCTTGAACGGCTGGCTCTTGGGCTGGGTGGCGCTGCTGTCAATGTCGATACCGGTGGCGACGACCGAGACGCGGATCTTGCCGTTGAGGCCGTCGTTGAACGCCGACCCCCAGATGATGTTGGCATCCGGGTCGACCAGCTCGCGAATATGGTTGGCGGCCTCGTCCACTTCCATCAGGCGCATGTCCTCGCCGCCGACAATGGAAACGATGACGCCCTTGGCGCCGCGCATCGAGACGCCGTCGAGCAGCGGGTTGGCGATCGCCTTCTCGGCAGCCTGCAGCGCACGGCCGTCGCCTTCCGCCTCGCCGGTGCCCATCATCGCCTTGCCCATCTCGCCCATCACCGAGCGGACGTCGGCAAAGTCGAGGTTGATGAGGCCGGGCATGACCATGAGGTCGGTGATGCCGCGCACACCCTGCTGGAGCACCTCGTCCGCCATTTCGAACGCTTCCTTGAAGGTGGTGTTCGGGTTGGCGATGAGGAACAGATTCTGGTTGGGAATGACGATCAGCGTATCGACATGCTTTTGCAGCTCCTCGATGCCGGCATCGGCGGAGCGCATGCGGCGGGAGCCCTCGAAGGTGAACGGCTTGGTGACAACGCCGACGGTGAGGATGCCCTTGTCCCGCGCGGCCTTGGCGATCACCGGCGCGGCGCCGGTGCCGGTACCGCCGCCCATGCCGGCAGCGATGAAGCACATGTGGACGCCGTCCAGCGCTTCCTGCACTTCCGCGATGGTTTCCTCGGCGGCGGCGCGGCCGATATCGGGTCGCGAGCCGGCGCCCAGCCCCTCGGTAATGCGCGGGCCGAGCTGGATGCGACGCTCGGCCGGCGAGGCGTTGAGCGCCTGCGCGTCGGTGTTCGCAACAATGAAATCGACGCCCTCGACGGACGCCGCAATCATGTTCGCAATGGCATTGCCGCCGCCGCCGCCGACCCCGATCACCGAAATGCGCGGCTTCAGTTCGTCCACATGGGGCGGACCGATTTCAATGCTCATCAAATATTCTCCTCCAAGCGCACCGGAGCGCCGTCACCTGAGCGAGTCATGCACCAGTTATTCGGCCAATTCACGCTATTTTTAACCACTCATCCACAATATATTGCGTTGGGACTAGTAACCCGCGCGTAAGGCAGCAATCAGTCGCTGCATCATGGCGGAACCGCGCGCGCGATGCACATTCTGTTCGGCCAGTGGACGGTCGAGCAGGTCGTGTCGCTCCTTCGCGGCGTACAGGGCCAGCCCGGTCAGCGTGGCGAAGGCGGGGCCGCGATGCGCGTCGGGCAGGGCATCGAGCACGCGCGGCCGCCCGGTGCGCACTGCCCGGCCGAGCGCCGTCTGTGCATAGTCGGCGATGCCCTTCAATTCGGCACCACCGCCGGTCAACACCACCTGCCGGCCGACCGGCGAGTGGAAGCCCATCTCGTCCAGCGCCTTGGAAACCTCGCTCATCAGCCGGTTGAGCCGCTCGCAGATGACTCCGACCAGCTCGGCACGCGTCACCCGGCGCGTCTCGGCCTGCTCGGCGCTGCTGGCGGCGGGCGCGATCTCGATAATCTCGCGGAAATCGCGGCGCGACTGCATGGCCGAGCCATAGAAACACTTCATCCGCTCCGCCTGGCTGCGGCGGATGCCGAAGGCGGAGGCGATGTCGTCGGTAATGTCCGCTGCGCCGATCGGGATGGAGCGCAGCCCCACCAGCATACCGCCGATGTGCAGCGAGACGTTGGTGACACCCGCCCCCAGCTCGACCATCGCCACGCCAAGGTCGCGCTCCTCGTCGGAGAGGCAGGAGATGGCGGTAGCGATCGGCGCCGCGACGATGCTCTGCACGTCGAGATAGGCGCCGCGCACGCTGGTCTCCAGGTTGCGCAACGGCGCGCCGTCCGCCAGCACGACGTGCACATCCACGCCGAGTTGGTCCGCGTAGAGGCCGAGCGGCCGAGCGACGCCGCGCATCCCGTCGATGGTGTAGAGCGTCGGCTGCGCCTGCAGGATCACCCGCCCTTCCGGGTCGATCCGCTCGCGCGCGCGATCGTACAGCGCGTCGATATCGGCCTGCTCGATGCGCCGGCCGCCGATGGTCATGTCCACCGGCTCGACCTTGCTCTCGATGCTGCCGCCCGAGAAGCTGAGGATGACCTTCTCGATGTTGGTCCCGGCCACCTTCTCGGCCTGCTCGACCGTCTCGCGCACGGCCAGCTCGGTGCGCTCCATGTCGATGACGAAGCCGCGCCGCACGCCCCGGCTTTCGCGCTGGCCGGTGCCGAGCACGGCGAGGCTGCCGTCGTCCTGCCGCCGCGCGATCAGCGCGGAGACCTTCCACGAGCCGATGTCGATCGCGGTGATGAGACCGTCGCTGCGTGCTGCCGCCATCGGCTCAGCCCTCCGTCGTCGGGCTGGAGACAGCGGCAGGCTTCGCCACCGTCGTCCCGCCGCTCGTCGACTCGCCACGCGTCACCTCGGTCTTTACCGGGGACGAACTGACCGCGGGCGCGTCGCTCTGACCCTGCCCGGGCGGCAGGCGCAGCACGAACCGGCTGGGATCGCGCATGTCGAAACGCAGCACGCCGCGACCGAGCAGCCGGTCAACGCCGTCCATCCGCGCGAAATTGACCAGCGCCGCCGCTGCTTCCGCCTCGCCTTCCGGGAGAAGAAGCTGCTCGCCGGAGCGGAAGCGCAGGTCCCATCGGCGGCTGCCGACCCAGGTTGCGCCCGCCAGCATCGGCTTGAGCGCAGGCGCGGCCTCCATCAACCGGGCGAGCGCCTGCGTCTGGCGGTTGGCGTCCGGACCGACCACCAGCGGCAGGTCGGGGATATTATCCATCTCGACCCCACCCAGCACCACACCTGCCGCGTCCACGAGACTGAGCACGCCGTCATGCTGCCACACCGCCGCCGGCTGCCGCTCGACCACGTCCACCACCAGCGTATCGGGCAGGCGGCGGGAGACGCGCGCCTCCTTCACCCAGCCCAGCGTCATCACGTCGGCGCGCAGCCGGTCGAGATCGACCGAGAGCATCGAGCGATCGACATAGCGCACGGCGATGCTGGAGACGGGCATCTCATCCATGCGCTCCAGCCCCAGCACCTCGATCTTGGCGACTTGGAAGCCGGCGCGCCCGGCCAGCTCGCTCACCTCCGCGCCGATCATCGCCGGCAGGCCGAAGAAGCGCGCCGCCAGCCACAGCAGGGCAATGACGATGATCGCGATGGCCCAGGTCAGCAGCTTGGAAATCCGCTCGGGGCTGAGCGGGATCGCGGCGATCAGCCGGTCGAGCGGGCCGCGCTGCCGTGGCCGCCTGCGCCGTGCGCCGCTCACGTCCATGCGGCTGCCGCGCCCGGACCCGCGCTTGATCGTTGCCGAACTCATGCCCCCGACCCCTTCGCTGTCCCACGTCGAGCCAACGCATCCAGAATGATCGCCTCGACCAGCTCGCCATAGCTCATGCCGACATATCTTGCCTGTTCCGGCACGAGGCTCAAGGGCGTCATGCCCGGCTGGGTGTTCACCTCCAGCAGAAACAGCCCCTCCAGCCCGCGCTCGTCGTCCCAGCGGAAGTCTGAGCGCGATGTCCCCCGGCAGCCGAGCAGGCGGTGCGCCTCAAGCGCGATGGCCTTCATCGCCTCGGCAATCTCCGCCGGCACATCGGCCGGGCAGACATGCTCGGTCATGCCGTCGGTATATTTGGCGTCGAAATCATAAAAGCCGCTCTTGGGCTTCAATTCCGTCACCGCCAGCGCCCGCTCGCCCAGCACGGCGACGGTCAGCTCGCGCCCACGGATGAACGGCTCGGCGAGCAATTGCTCGAACTCCTGCCACGGGCCCGCCACGTCGCGGCCGATGGGCTCGCCATAATTGCCGTCCGCCGTGACGATGGCGACACCGACCGACGAGCCCTCGTTGACCGGCTTCACGACATAGGGGCGCGGCAGCGGATCGGCGGTGAACAGCTCCTGCGAGCGCACCATCCGCCCGCCGGGCATGGGGATGCCATGCGGTACGAGATGCTGCTTCGTGAGCTGCTTGTCGATGGCAATCACAGACGTTGCGAGGCCGCTATGGGTATAGGCAAAGCCCATGATGTCCATCAGGCCCTGCACCGTACCGTCCTCGCCGGGTACGCCGTGCAGCGCGTTGAACACCACGTCCGGCGCGGCGGCGATCAGCTTGGCGGGCAGGTCGCGCCCCTCAGCCGGGGTCGCGCCGAGATCGATGGGAATGGCGGTATGCCCGCGCTCCTCCAGCGCCTTGACGATGCCGGCGCCGCTGCTGAGTGAGACCGGGCGCTCGGCCGACCAACCGCCCATCAACACGGCGACTTTCAGGGGGGCGATCATGACCATGCCTCGATAAAACCAAACCCGTTCGCGCCGAGCGACGTCGAAGAGCAGCGCTGAGTAGGCGCGCGGCAATCTTGTGCCGCGCGATGACGGGCTTGGGCGTCGACCGGACCAGATCCGAAGCCGAAGGTTGGAGAATGGACGATTCTCACGCCTCCTCTCCCTTCACCGCGCGCCCGACGCGCCTGATTTCCCATTCGAGCGTGATACCGCTGGCCTCCTTCACGCGCCGGCGGACTTCCTCGCCGAGCGCCTCGATGTCCGCGCTGGTGGCGGTGCCGGTGTTGATGAGGAAATTGGTGTGCTTCTCGCTCACCTGCGCGCCGCCGATCTGCAACCCCCGGCAACCGGCGCCGTCGACCAGCGCCCACGCCTTTTCGCCGGCTGGGTTCTTGAAGGTGGAACCGCCGGTCTTGCTGCGCAGCGGCTGGCTTGCCTCCCGAGCAGCCGAGATGCGGTCCATCTCGGCCTGAATCGCCTGCGGATCGGCCGGCTGGCCACGAAAAGTGGCCGAGACGACCACCGCTCCCTCCGGCAATTCGGAATGGCGGTAGGTGAAGCCGAGCGCCGCGAGGGGCAACGTCACCCGTTCGCCCGAGCGCAGGACTACGTCCGCCTCGACGAGAATATCCTTCACCTCGCGGCCATAAGCGCCGCCGTTCATCCGCACGAAGCCGCCGACCGTGCCGGGGATCGAGCGCAGGAACTCCAGCCCGCCAATGCCGGCATCGCGCGCCGAGGAGGAAACGAGGATGCCCGAGGCGCCACCGCCACAGCGCAGCGTCGTCGCGTCGACCGGTTCGACGCGCGCGAACGCCTTGCCGAGCCGCACCACCACGCCCGGCACGCCGCCATCGCGCACGATGAGGTTGGAGCCAAGGCCCAGCGCCATCACCGGCACCGCCGGGTCGAGCGCCGCGAGGAAGGCCGCCAGATCGTCTGCGTCCTTCGGCTCGAACAGCCAGTCCGCCGTCCCGCCGCTCTTGAACCAGACAAGCGGCGCCAGCGGCGCGTGCGCCGTCAGCTTGCCGCGCACCGGCGGCATTGTCATGTCCAGGGCCGGGGCGCTGCTCAAGACCGGCCGCTCCAGAACCTGATCCAGCGCTGCGCCATGTCGGTTTGCGCCTGGCTTGCACGGTGGACAGCCTCACCCATGTCGAGCGCCGCGCGACCGACTTCGGCTTGCTGGCCGGCGGTATCGAGCATCGAGCGGGCCAGATCCAGCCCGCGCCCCTGCACGTCGATCATCGTCCGCTGCATCTCGAGGCCGATGCGCATCAGTTCCCACATCAGGCGGTCTCCCCGGCCGGCACGGTGCCGCGCAGCGCGCCGATCCCGGCGGCCAGTCCGGCGGCCCATTTGGTAATGTCGCCCGCGCCCAGGCAGACGATCATGTCGTCCGCCCGCAAGTCATCGGCCAGCGCTGCAGCGAGCGCGTCCGCCCCGGCGATGGGCTGCGCGGCGCGATGGCCCCGGCGCTTCAAGCCGGCGACCAGCGCCTCGGCATCCACGCCTTCGATCGGCTGCTCGCCAGCTGGATAGACCGGCGCGACATAGACCACGTCCGCATCGTTGAACGCCTGCTGGAACTCGTCCATCAGATCGCGCAGGCGGGTGAAGCGGTGCGGCTGGACGACCGCGACGACGCGCCCCTTGGCGCCCTCGCGCGCTGCCGCCAGCACCGCGCGGATCTCGACCGGATGGTGGCCATAATCGTCGATGATGGTGGCCGCGCCACCGTTCACCGCAATCTCGCCTACCTTCGTGAAGCGCCGCTTGACCCCGCCGAAGCTGGCGAAGCCGGAGCGGATCGTCGCATCGGGGATGCCCATGTGCAGCGCCACGCCGATCGCCCCCATGGCGTTCAGCACATTGTGCCGGCCCGGCATCGGCAGCGTGATTCCTTCGATCTTGCGCACCGAGCCGTCCCGCTCGCGGATCTGCACGTCGAAGCGGTTGCCGCCAGGGAATGGCTGGACATTCTCGCCGCGAATATCGGCCTGCGCCGAGAAGCCGTAGGTGACGATCCGCCGGTCCTGCACGCGCGGCAGGATCGCCTGCACCTCCGGATGGTCAAGGCAGAGCATCGCCGCGCCGTAGAAGGGCACATTTTCGACGAACTCGACAAAGGCATCCTTCACCCGCTCGAACGAGCCATAATGGTCGAGATGCTCGGGGTCGATATTCGTCACCACCGCGATGGTGCCGTCGAGCCGCAGGAAGCTGCCGTCGCTCTCGTCGGCCTCCACCACCATCCAGTCGCCATCGCCCAGCCGCGCGTTGGAGCCGTAACTGTTGATGATACCGCCGTTGACCACCGTGGGGTCTATCCCGCCGGCATCGAGCAGCGCCGCGACCATGGAGGTCGTCGTGGTCTTGCCGTGGGTGCCCGCCACCGCCACGGTGGACTTCAGGCGCATCAGCTCGGCCAACATCTCGGCGCGGCGGATCACCGGCACGCGCTTCTCCAGCGCCAGTTCCACCTCCGGGTTGCCGCGCCGGATCGCGGTGGAGGTGACCACCACGGCCGCGTCGCCCAGATTCTCCGGCTTGTGGCCGATCATCACCTTGATACCAAGGTCGCGCAGATGCTGGATGACATAGCCCTCGGCCATGTCCGACCCCTGCACGCTATAGCCCATGTCGTGCATGATCTCGGCGATGCCGGACATGCCGATGCCGCCAATGCCAATGAAATGGATGGTGCCGATATCGGTCGCGACGCCCCTCATGCGCCCGCTCCCGCCAGGCCGGCCCGGGGCACGGTATCGCGCACCCGCACCGTGTCGATGGTCTGCGGCGCCGGTCCGAAGCTCTCGATCAGGTCGGCCATGTCGCGCGCGGCATTGGGGAGGCCGCACGCCTTGGCGCGCGCCGCCGCATTCTGGAGTGCGCCGGGTTCCATGGCCAGTTTCTGCATCTGCTTGGCAAGCTCCGCCGAGGTGAATTTGGGTTGCGGGATCAGCCGCGCGCCGCCGCTCTTGGCCATCTCGCGCGCATTATAGGTCTGGTGATCGTCGGTCGCGATCGGCAGCGGCACGAGGATCGCGGGTCGGCCGGCCACGGTCAGCTCGGCGATGGTCGAGGCGCCGGCACGCGCGATGACGAGATGCGCCCAGCCCAGCTTGGTCGGCATGTCCTCAATATAGGTGGCGAGGTCGGCGGGGATTTCCATGTCTGCATAGAAGGCGCGCACCTGCTCGATATCCTCCGGGCGACACTGCTGCGTCACCTGCAAGCGGCGTCGCAGGCTCACCGGCAGCGCGGCCAGTCCCTGCGGCACGACCTGCGAGAGCACGCTCGCGCCCAGGCTGCCGCCGGTGACGAGCAGTCGCAGCACGCTCTCGTCGGAAAACACCGGAAACGGCTCGTCCCGCAGCGCCAGCACGCTCTCGCGCACGGGATTGCCGATCAGGTAATTTTTGGCCTGATACCGCGTCGCCAGCCGCCGCACCTCGGGATAAGCGGTAGCGATGGCGGAGACGCGGCCCGCCACCAGCCGGTTGACCCGGCCCAGCACCGCATTCTGCTCGTGGATGATCGTGGGGATTTTCTCGGCGAAGGCGCCGAGCAGCGCCGGCAGCGCCGGATAGCCGCCAAAACCGACCACGGCGGAGGGCTCGAACGTCTCGTAGAGCCGTCGGGCCATCGCCCGCCCCTCGCGGATCGCCTTCAGCCCGTTGATCCAGCCGCGCACGCCGCCGGTCAGCCGCCCCGCCGGCAGCACATGCGTCTGCACGTCCTCGAACAGGCCGGGGATCTTGGTGCCGCGCTCGTCGGTCACCAGCGCCACGCGGTGGCCGCGCGCCATCAGTTCCTGCGCGACCGCATGGGCCGGCACCATGTGCCCGCCCGTACCGCCCGCCGCCAGCACATAGTGCCGGAAAATGCTCATCGACCGCTCCACGTCACCGCATAGGGAGACCGCGCCATATAGGGGTTGCGCCGTGTGAACGCCAGCAACAGGCCCACCCCGCCGCACAGCGCGATCATCGAGGAACCGCCATAGCTGATGAACGGCAGAGTCATGCCCTTGGAGGGGAAGATGTGGATGTTGACGCCCATGTTGATGATCGCCTGAAAGCCCATCGCCATCACCAGCCCGGAGGTGGCGAGGATGATGAACGGGTCTTCTTCGTCGAGCAGGCGCAGCAGCACCCTCACGATGATGGCGAGATAGACCAGCGCAATCGCCACGCAGGCGATCAGGCCAAATTCCTCCCCGATCACCGAGAAGATATAGTCGGTATGCGCTTCCGGCAGGTTGAACTTGGCGGTGCCGCCGCCCGGCCCCACGCCGGTGAGGCCGCCATGGGTGATGGTGGCATGGGCGAGCTGGACCTGATCCGGTCCCTCCGCCGCGTCGCGTACCGGGAACAGGAAGGCGTCGATGCGGTCACGCCCGTTCTCATAGAAGAGATACATGAGCACGAACAGGCCGAGCACGCTCACGCCCACTGCCGAGAGGACGCGGATCGAGGCGCCGCCGACCAGCAGCAACCCCGCCCAGCAGGCGCAGAAGATCACGGTCTGGCCGAAGTCCGGCTGGCGCATCAGCAGCAGCGCGACGATGCCGGTCAGCATGGCGGTGAGCGGGATCACCGGCAGCGAGGGGTCGCGCGCGCGCAGCGAGAGCAGCCAGGCGATGCTGACCACGAAGGCGGGCTTCAGGAACTCGGAGGGCTGGAAGCGGAACCAGCCCGCGCCCAGCCAGCGCGTCGCGCCGTTGACGCTGGTGCCGACCATCGGGACGAGCAGCAACAGGACGCCGCAGATGATCGCGGCGGCCACCGCCAGCCGTCGCGCCTGCACGCGCGGCAGCATACTGATTACGATCATCACCGGAATGCCGAGCGCGATCCACATGAGCTGACGGTAGAAATAATAGAGCGGCGTCAGCGCCTGGTCGGTGCTGGAGAGCTTGGCCGCCGCCACTGGCGATGCGGCCGCCACCGCGACCAGGCCGATAGCGATGAGCACCACGATCAGGCCGAGCAGCACCCGGTCGATCTCCCAGAACCAGATGGCGAGCGCGGTCCGTTCGCGCGGCAGGGGTTTGCGTGGCCGCGGGCGCAGCGGCGAGAGCGCGGTTTCGAGCTGCCCCAGCGTGCCGCCACGCGGCGCCCCTGCGGTGTCGATCAGCCGAATGTCGCCATCGCCCTCATCGTTCATGCGCCCTCTCCCGCTCCCGCGCGCCCGGCCAGCGCCGTCACCGCCGCCGCAAAGGCATCGCCCCGCGCCTCAAAATCCCGGAACTGGTCGAACGAGGCGCAGGCCGGCGACAGCAACACGACGTCGCCCGGCACCGCCCGCGCCGCGGCTTCGCTCACGGCGGTCACCAGCAGTTCGCACTCGCTCACCGGCACGCCCGCTTCGCCGAGCAGCCGCGCGAACAGCGGCCCTGCCTCGCCGATCGTGTAGCCATGGGCGACATTGGGGAAGCCCGGGGCGCACTCGTCCAGATTGTCGCTCTTGGGCAGGCCGCCGAGGATCCAGTGAATGCGCGGCCGCCCGTCGACCGGCGGCCAGGCGGCCAGTGCCGGCGCGGTCGAGGCGGCGTTGGTCGCCTTGCTGTCGTTCACATAGAGCACGCCCCGATGCTCGCCGACCGCCTGCATGCGGTGCGGCAGGCTGGCATAGCTCTCCAGCGCGGCCTGCGTGCTGCCCGGCGCGATGCCCAGCGCGTCGGCCACCGCGACCGCCACCGCGACGTTCTGGGCGTTGTGCGGCCCTTGCAGCGCGGGCCAGCGGGCCTGCCCCGCCGGATCGACCAAGCTGGCCGAGACGAGGCGCGCGTGCGGCACCTGTTCCGCCACGCTCCGGCTTGCCGCGTCGTCGATGGCGATGACCGCCGCATGCACGGGGGACTGCATCTCGAATAGCCGCGCCTTCGAGGCCACATAGCCGCCGAAGCCGGCATAGCGATCGAGATGGTCGGGGGTGATGTTGAGCAGCACCGCCACGTCGCAATCGAGGTTGAAGGTCAGGTCGATCTGGTAGCTGGAGAGTTCCAGCACATAGACGCCGCCCGCCGGCAGCGGGTCCTGCCCGAGGATCGGCAGGCCGATATTGCCGCCCATGCGCGTCGGCAAGCCGGCATTGCGCACGATATGGTGGATGAGCGCGGTGGTGGTCGACTTGCCGTTGGTGCCGGTGATGCCGACGACACGATGCGGCGGCAGGGTCGGCCGTGCCAGCGCGAACAGCTCGATATCGCCGATGATCGGCACACCCGCCGCGCGCGCGCGCATGGCGATGGGGTGGCGGTTCAGAGGCACGCCGGGAGAGACGACCACGGCATCGAACCCGGCGAGGTCGATCTCCAGCGGGTCGCCCAGTTCCGCCTTGCCGGCAACCTGCGCACGGGCATCGTCGCGCTGGTCCCAGGCGACGACATGCGCGCCGCTGGCCGCGAGCGACTCCACCGTGGCGAGGCCGGAGCGGGCGAGGCCCAGCACCGCATAGCGTTTTCCGGCAAAGGCGTCCGAGACGATCATCGCAGTTTCAGCGTCGCGAGGCCCGCCAGCGCGAGCACGAAGGAAATGATCCAGAAGCGGATGACCACGGTCGACTCCGCCCAGCCCAGTTGCTCGAAATGGTGGTGGATCGGCGCCATCTTGAACACCCGCTTGCCGGTGCGCTTGTAGAAGAACACCTGGATGATGACCGAGAGCGCCTCGGCCACGAACAGCCCGCCGATCACCGCCAGCACGATCTCATGATGGGTCGCGACGGCGATGACGCCGAGGGTACCGCCCAGCGCGAGACTGCCGGTATCACCCATGAACACCGCGGCCGGCGGCGCGTTGAACCAGAGGAAGGCCAGGCACGCGCCGACCATCGCCCCGCACAAGATCACCAGATCGCCCGCCCCCGGCACATGCGGCAGGCCCAGATAGCCGGCATAGTCGGCGCGACCGACGATATAGACGATCAGCATGAAGGCCATGCAGGCGACGATCACCGGCATGGAGGCAAGGCCATCCAGCCCGTCGGTGAGGTTCACCGCATTGCCGAACGCGACAATGACGAAGGCGCCGAACAGATAATAGAACGGCCCGAGGTCCAGTGCCCCGCCGCTCCAGAAGGGCAGATAAAGCAAGGTGCCGTTGCGGCTGACGATGAGCCAGGTGGCGAAGCCGGCGATGGCGAATTCCACCAGCAGGCGCATTCGCGCGGAGAGCCCCTTGTGGCTCGCCTTGGTGACCTTGTCGTAATCGTCCATGAAGCCGAGCGCGCCGAAACCCAGCGTCACGAACAGGCAGGCCCACAGGTAGATGGAGGCGACGTTCATCCACGCCAGCACCGAGAGCACCAGCGCGGTGAGGATCATCAGGCCGCCCATGGTCGGCGTGCCGCGTTTGGCGAGGTGGGTCTGCGGGCCATCCTCGCGGATCGGCTGGCCCTTGCCCTGCCGCAGCCGTAGCCAGCCGATGAAGCGCGGGCCGATCAGCAGGCCGATGATCAAGGCCGTGATGATGGCCGCACCGGCACGGAATGTCAGGTAGCGGAAGAGGTTCAGGACCCCCGGGAAATTGAGCTGTTCAGCGAGCCAGTAGAGCATCAGGCCACCTCGCTCGCTGCCAGCTTGTCGACCAGCTTGGCAAGGCCGACGCTGTTCGATCCCTTGACCAGGATCACGTCCCCATCGGCGAGGCGCGCGGGCAGAAGCTCCAGCACGTCATTCACAGTCTTCACTTGTTCCACGCTCACCTCTCCCGCCAGCGCATCCGCCAGCGGAGCCATTTCATCGCCGACCAGCACCGCGAGCGCGACACCGGCGGCCTTCACCGCGCCGGCCAATCCGCCATGCAGGCTGTCCGACAAGTCCCCTAATTCCTTCATCGCGCCGAGCACGGCGACCTTGCGGCGGCCCGGCTCCTCGCCCAGTTGCGCGAGCGTCGCGGCCATGGAGGCCGGATTGGCGTTATAGGCCTCGTCGATCAGCAGCGCCTCGCCGCCGTCCGCCGTCTGGATGCGCCGCCGCGCGCCGCGTCCCGGCAGGCCGGTCATCCCGGCCAGCGAAAGGCCCGCCTGCGCAAGGTCGCCGCCGACCGCCTCCACCGCCGCCAGCACGGCGAGCGCATTAGTGACCCAGTGCCGCCCCGGCAACCCGAGCGTGAAGCCGAGCCGCGCATTGCACAGTTGCGCCGTGAGCAACATGCGACCACCCGTGCCCGGGCCCTCTTCGACGACGCGCACATCGGCCCCTTCGCCCAGGCCGAAGGAAACAATCTCGCTGGTATGGCGCGCCGCGATCTCGCGCAGCAGCGGATAATGCGGCGAATCATAGGGGATGATCGCCACCCCGCCCTCGGTCAGCCCCTCGAAGATCTCCGCCTTGGCCTCGGCAATCTTCGCCTCGCTGCCGAAATATTCGATATGCGCCGGCGCAATGGTGGTGATGATCGCGACATGCGGGCGCACCAGCGCGGTCAGCGCGCGCAGCTCGCCCGCGTGGTTCATGCCCATCTCGAACACGCCGTAGCGCGTCGCGGCCGGCATCCGCGCGAGGCTCAGCGGCACGCCGACATGGTTGTTGTAGCTCTTGAGCGAGCGGTGCGCGGCGCCGAAGCTCATCCGGTCGAAGGCGGCGAACAGCGCTTCCTTGGTGCCGGTCTTGCCGGCCGATCCGGTGACGCCGATGATCCGCGCGCTCGTGCGCGCCCGCGCCGCCGCGCCAAGGTCATTCAGCGCCTTCGTGCTGTCCGCCACCTGCACCACCGGCCCATCGACAGCCTGCTCGGAGATGATGCCCGCGGCGCCTGCCGCCAGCGCCTTGGGAATGAAGGCGTGCCCGTCGGCATGCTCGCCGCGCAGCGCGATGAACAGGTCGCCTTCCCTCACCTCGCGGCTGTCGAACGCCACGCCATCGACCGCGAACGGGCGAGACGCCGTCCCGCCCGTGGCCTGTGCGATCGCGTCCGAGGTCCAGAGCGGTCTCACGCGGCGCTTTCCCGCGCCACGGTCACGTCGTCGAACGGCAGCACGCGCTCGCCGATGATCTGGCCCTGCTCGTGCCCCTTGCCGGCGAGCAGCACGATATCGTCCGCGCCTGCCTCCGCAATGGCGGCGGCGATGGCGTCACGCCGCCCGCCAATCTCGCGCGCGCCCGGCGCCCCCGCCATGATTGCGGCCCGGATCGTGGCCGGATCCTCGCCGCGCGGATTGTCGTCGGTGACGATCACCGCGTCGCTCAAGTCGCTCGCTACCTCGCCCATCAGCGGACGCTTGCCGGCGTCGCGGTCGCCGCCCGCGCCGAACACGGTGATGAGCCGCCCGCGCGTGTGCGGGCGCAGCGCCTCGATGGCGGCGCGCAACCCGTCAGGCGTGTGCGCATAGTCGACATAGACCGGCGCGCCCGCCCGCGTGATGACCGCGCGCTCCAGTCGCCCACGCACCGGCTGCACCCGCGCCAGCAGGCCGAGGATGCGCTCCAGCGCGCCGCCGGTCGCCAGCACCAGCCCCGCCGCCGTCAGCGCGTTGGCGGCCTGGTAGGCGCCGATCAGCGGCAGCTCCACCTTGTAGGTCTTGCCCTCCGCCTCGATCGTCAGCGTCTGGCCAAGCTGGGTCGGCACCCGACCCACCAGCCGCAGCGCCTCGCCCCGCTCGCCGACGCTCAGCACCTTGAGGCCGCGCAGCAACGCCCGCTCGATCACCTCGTCCGAGCGCGGATCATCGGCCCAGACCACCGCCGTCCCGTCGCTGGCCACCACCTCGGCGAAGAGGCGCAGCTTGGCGGCGAAATAATGGTCCATCGTGCCGTGATAATCGAGATGGTCGCGCGACAGGTTGGTGAACGCCGCCGCCGCCACGCGCGGTCCCTCGCTACGATATTGCGCGAGGCCATGGCTCGACGCCTCATAGGCGACGTGCGTCACGCCCTCCTTCGCCAGCCCCGCCATGTTGGAGAGGAAGGTCACGATGTCCGGCGTGGTCAGCCCGGTTGAAACCTGATCGACCGAGGTGGTGACGCCGAGCGTGCCGATGGAGGCGGATTTCTCGCCCATCATCCGCCAAAGCTGGCGGGTGAGCTCCACGGTGGAAGTCTTGCCGTTGGTGCCCGTCACCGCCACCACCGTCTCGGGGAACGGCGCGAAATAGCGCGCGGCCAGCTCGGCAAAGGTGCGGCGCGGCTCCTCGCTCGCGATGTGCACCGCGCCCTCCACCGTCGCCTCGGGCCGCGCCACCACCGCGACGGCACCGGCGGCGATGGCGGCCGGGATGAAGTCCTCGCCGTTGACCCGCAGCCCCTGGAAGGCGCCGAATACCGTGCCGGGCGCGATCTTGCGGTGGTCGATGGCGAAGCCAGCCACCAGCGGATCAGCGGTGCCACGAGCGGCGGTGGATGCGAGTGCGGAAAGCCGCATCATTCCTTCTCCTCATCCGCCGGCAGCAGTGCCTGCAATTCCGAAATGTCGATATCGCGATTGGCTTCAGGATAGACGCCGAGCAGCGGCCCCACCCGCGAAATAAACGCTTTGACCACCGGCGCCACCGTGTAGGCCGCCGTGCGTATGCCGGGATAACGGGCACTGCCCTGCGGCTCGTCCATCATCACGACCAGCACGTAGCGCGGGTTCTCCATCGGGAAAGCCGAGGCGAAGGTAGAGACGAGCGAGCGGCGGGCATAGCCGCCATCCTTGGGCTTTTCCGCCGTGCCGGTCTTGCCGCCGACGCGATAGCCCTCGGCATTGGCGTTGCGGCCAGTGCCGGTCAGCACGATCATCCGCAGCAGTTGGCGCATCCGCGCGCTTGTCGCCTCGGAAAAAACCCGGCGCGATTCGATCTGCTCGCCCGGCTTGCGCTTGATCACCGTGGTCGGGTGCCACACCCCGCCGTTGACCAGCGCGGCATAGGCGCTCGCCAGATGCATCGGCGTCACCGCGATGCCATGGCCGTAGGCGGCGGTCATCACCGTCGTGCGATACCATTTGCGGGGATAGAGCGTGCCCGCCTGTTCACGCAGCTCGATGCTCGCCGGCCGGTCGAACTCCAGCGCGCGATAGGCCTTGTCGAGCGGCTCCTGGCCCATCTCGTCGGCGATCCGCGCGGTAACGATGTTGCTCGAATGAATCAGCGCCTCCGGCACGGTCAGCCAGCGACCGAGCGGATGGTCGTCGCGGATGGAGAAGCCGCCCACCTGCAACGGCGCCGTCGCGTCGTAGCGCTTGCTCATGCTGGTGATGACGCCGTCGTCCATGGCGATGCCGAAGGAGAGCGGCTTGAAGGCCGAACCCAGTTCGTAACGGGCCTGAACCACGCGATTGCAGCGCGGCGACATGTCGCAGGTGATCCGGCCGGGCCGCAGCTTGCCGTCCGCGCCCATCACCGGCGGCGGCGCCGGCACCGGGTCCAGCCGGTTGGGGTTGAAGGTCGGCAGCGAGGCCATGGCGATCACCTCGCCATTTTGCGAGTCGAGCAGCACACCCACCGCACCCTTGGCCTTCTGGTCGGCCATGCCGTGCGCCAGCTCGTCCTCGAGCGCGCCCTGCACGCGTGCGTCGATGGAGAGCGTGAGGGGCGTGCCGCGCATCGCCTCGTCGGTCAGCCGATCATTGAATGCGCGCTCGACGCCCATCCCGCCATGGCCGTCGCGATTGACGAAGCCGATGAGGTGCGCCGCCAGCGTGCGCTGAGGATAGAGGCGCTCCGGCTCGCGCGGAAACTCGATGCCGATCTCGCCGAGCGCGTTCACCGCCGCCACTTCGCGCGGGACGGCGCGGGTGCGCAGATAGGCCCATTGCCCGCCGGAGGTCATCTTCTTGTAGAAGGAGGCGGCCGGCTCGTCCGGGAAGATGGCGTGCAGCTTCTCGGCCAGCTCGCGCGGATCGCCAAGCAGCCGGTCGCGGCGAACGGCAATGGCGTAGCCGTCGATGTTACGCGCGAGCGGAATGCCGTTGCGGTCGACAATGTCGGCGCGGTGCGGGACCGGCATCGGGCCGGCCGATCGCACGCTCTGCTCCCCGGCCGCGATCCCCATCCAGATCATCCGGCCCGCCATCGCCAGCGTGACGGCCACGAAGATCAGCAGGACAAGCATGATCCGGCCGTGGGCGACCGCGACCAGATCTATCGGCTCCTTGCTGCTGTCTCGCGGTTCCGGCCGCGCGATGATGGTTGCCATTAACGTCCCTTGCCGCCGCTGCCGGTCGTCCTGCCGCCCGGCGCGAGCGTGCCCGCGCCAGAGCCGCCCAGAAGCGTCTCGTCAAGCAGTGCGAGACGAGTCGTTTTACGGCTCGCCGCATCGGCCTCACGCGGGGCAGCAGCGGGCTTGGCGGCGGATGCGGGCGCCGCCTTGGGCTCGGCCTTCGCCACTGCGGCCGGCGCCGGTTCGGCCGCCGAAGCAGTGCGGATCAGCGCGAATTCGGAGTTGGCGCGTGCCGCCGGCGCCGCCTGCACGGCCTCAGCCTTCGCCGTCGACGCTTCGGCAGGCGCCGTCTGCGTGGCCATCGCGGTCATCACGGGCGGCGGCGCATAGCCCGCGCCGGCCGGGGCGATCCGGTCGAGATTGGCCAGCGCCCGCTCGTTGGGCAGATACTGGCCAGGCGCCGGCACGTAGAGGCGCAGGTCGCTCTGGTTCCATGCCGCGAGCTGGCGCATGCTGGCGCGCGCGCCGAACTCCGCCTCCAGATAGCGGATGTCCGCGCGTGTCCAGCGGATCTGGTCGATGAGGTGACGCACCTCGTTGCGCTCGGTGGCGACGCGCAGGCTGATCAGATAAGCGACCAGCGCGCCGGCCGCGACGAGCAATATCCACATGATGCTCTGCAGCCGCTTGATGGCGATCATGACCGTTCTCCCACATGAAAGGCCCTGGCGATGACATCCGTCCGAACCGCGCTGCGCAGGGTCGCGGAGCGTGCGCGGGGATTGAGCCCGATCTCCGCGTCGCCGGGGCGGACGGCGCGGGCGGGTTTGTGAAATGTCGGGGCGGCGCGCCGGCCGGCGACGGGGCGATGGCGCGATCCGCCCGCCTCCTGACCACTGCGCACCCGCAGGAAATTCTTGACGATTCGATCCTCCAGACTGTGAAAAGTCACCACCGCCAGCCGGCCGCCCGGCCGCAGCACTGCCTCCGCCGCATCGAGCCCGCGGGCCAGCGCGTCCAGCTCGCCGTTCAGGTAGATGCGGATCGCCTGGAAGGTGCGCGTCGCCGGATCGGTCTTGTCGCCCGGCCGCTTGCCGAGCGCGCGATGCACCGCCGCGACCAGATCGCCGGTCGTCGCCAGCGGCCGCGCCGCGACGATCGCGCGGGCGACGCGACGGGACTGGCGCTCCTCGCCGTAGAGGAACAGGATGTCGGCCAGTTCGGCTTCGTCGATGCGGTTGAGCAGCTCGGCCGCTGTCTCGCCGCTCTGGCTCATCCGCATGTCGAGCGGCGCATCGGGGAAGCGGAAGGCGAAGCCGCGCCGGGGCCGGTCGAGGTGCATGGACGAGACGCCGATGTCGAGCGTCACGCCATCGACCGCGTCGATGCCGGCAGCGGCAAGCAACGCGTCCATCTCGGCGAAATTGCCGTGGACCAGCGTGATCGCGCCGTTGCTGGCCGCAACCACCGCCTGCCCTTCCGCAATCGCGTCCGGGTCCTGATCGATGGCGAACACGCGCGCGCCGCGTGCGGCCATGGCGCGGCTGTAGCCGCCGGCGCCGAACGTGCCGTCGACATGACGCTCGCCAGGGGCGATGGCGAGCGCGTCGAGCACTTCGGTGAGCAGCACGGGGCGGTGCGGCTCGGCCGGCGGCGGCGGCGTGGCGAGCGCGGCGTTCATGCCTTGCTCTCCCGGCGGGTCTTCAGATCTTCGAGAAAGGCTTCGCACGCTTCGATGGCGACGAGATTCTTCTTGTTCTCCGCGAGGTAACGCTCCGGGTCCCAGAGCTGGACGAGGCGGCCGGCCCCGATCATGAAGATGCCGTCGGTGATGCCGTAGATGCGGCGATAGGCGGGCGGCAGGCTGAAGCGGCCGCCGGAATCGATCGAGGCCGGCTGGATCGAACCCCAGAAGTCGCCATCGGCTTCTTCTTCGTCGAACGCCTCGCCGCGCTCCATCGCGATGCGGGCCTTCTCGTCGAACTTGGCCTGAAAATATTCGACCTGAAGACCACCGAACAGCGAGACATATTTGCGCTCGGCATCGGCGCGGATCATCATCTGGCCGGGTTCTGAGCTGTGTTTTTCGAGCACGGAGCGGAAGGCAATGGGCAGCGCGAAGCGCCCCTTGCCATCAAGGGCGCTTGCTCCATGCCCCATGAACACAGCCGAAGACACTCACCAGGCTCCCTGACCTGGACGCACGCCTCCCACGCCCCGGAAAGCACAAGCTCACCGGCCGTTTGCCTCGCAAAGGATACGAGCGCCCCTTCAAGCATGCAGTGTTACCACCACCCGCCTGTTCCGCAAAGGGAGAAGTTTGGAAAAAATGGGGAAAGATGGGATCAGCTTGGTGAAATCACCCAGAATCCGATTTCGTTGTTGATTTGTTTCTACTTTGATCCTTTTCCGTGTCGGAATTTGCCGGGGATTGAGTGGGATACGCCCCCACCAGCCATTCCAGCACGCACAGCGCAAGCAGCAATGTCAGCGCGCCCCGCAACGCCCGCAGCAGCGCATCCCGATCCGCCAGCCAGGTTCCGCTGGTCATGAGTCGGGGCGGCGCATCCCGCAGCCAGCCATCGAGCAGATCCACCGCATCGCTGGTCCACGCCCCGCGATCAGCCGGGTTGGTGGGGTCCATGGTCCACAGGCTATCGTTGACCCAGTCGGCGTCCGCGACGAGCAGCGCCGTCCCCTGCCCGATCCGGCAGCGTGCGATGAGGCCATCGTCGACCAGCGTGCAACTGCCATGTCCCAGCGCCGTGAAGCGCGACGCGCCGGAGAGTTGCACCATCCCCCCGTCCGTCAACCGCCGACGCTCCAGGGTATCGCCCGCGCCGTCCGCCTCGGCCGGCTCCAACCGCAAGCCCCAGTGGGTCAGCAGCGGATCGAGCAGGCTGGTCAGCGGGGCCCGCGCCGGGTGGCCGAGCGGTCGGGGGTCGGGCCAATGGAGCAGGGGATCGGCCAGCGCGACCAGCCGGCCGCCGCGCCGCACCCACCCATCAAGCGCGACCAGTTCCTCCGGGGCCAGCCGGCGCGGCTGGACGAGCAGCAGCGCCGTCAGCCCCTCGATGCTGGCCGGGTCGAGCGCATCGAGGGCGCGCGGTCGGAAGCGTGTCTCCAGCCCATGCCACAGCGGCGATCGCATGCCGATCGCCTCGGGCGCCGTCACGCCCTGCGTAGCGCCGAGTGGCACGCCTTGGAGCGGCACGCCCGTCATCACGCCAATGGCGGGCCCGCCGGCATCCGAGGTGCTCCCACTCGGCCACGCCGTAACCAGCGTCGGTGCCAGGGCAGCCGCGCCGACCACCGCCCCCAGCGCGAGCCAACGCGCGGGCGGCCCCAAGCGCAGCGCCCAACCGCTCGCCAGCGCCGCCAACCCGAGTTCCGCCGCCAGCAACACCACCGCCGTCAACGGCCAACCCATGCCCGCCAGCAGGCAGAACATTCCGACCGGCAAAGCAGCCACAGCCCACGTCCATAGAGCATGATGCCGGCGACGTCCGCCCATCCGATGTCGCGCCAGCAGCAGGCCAACAATCGCCACCGTGCCCGGCAACAGCCAGTCGCGCGGGGCAATCCAGCCGGTGCGCAGCGTCGTCCCGGTCAGGCCAAGCAAGAGCGCCGCCCCCGCCATCAGCAGGGCCAGCAGCGGAAATTGCAACGCGCGCAGCCGCGCCGGGCGGCGCTCTGGATTGGATGAAGGAAATTGGTGGGTCATTCCAGCCGGCCAGACAGCAGGAGAAATTGGACAGGGAGCTGCGACGCGTCGACGCACCTGCCCGCTTCGTATCGAGCGAGGGCGAGACACGACCGGAACCGCGTCGCTCCCGACAGAATGCCTTCCACGCCGCTCGGAAAACGGGACACCGTTGATTGAGCGTGCAGCAAAGACCGGCCCGCCTCCGCGGCACATTGCCCATCGCTCGCAGAACCAATGCGTCCCAACCGGCCCTGCCGCTCATCTCGCAAGCCGAAGGCCGCACTGATCGCACCGGTCCCTTCGCTTCCGGGCTGACGATCGATCAGATCTCGCACACATGCGCTCGCAGAGCGACCGGTATCGCGGGCCTCGCTGCGGGCGACCGCTCACTCAGACTCACACGGCTTCTCTCGCTCCCAAGATCGACCGCCAGCACGCTATCCTCCGTCGACACGCCGCATCCCCGGCCATGAACACCGCCAGCTTGGTCCTTCATTCGAGCGGCGATCGGCCTACTGCGCGGGCAGTGATTGCTGGCCGTCCGGGTCCTGATCCATCCGCTGGCGCAAGCGCGGATCGGGCTGGAGATCGGGCACGGAGGGCACGGTTACCGGCGCAGCACTATCCGCCCCGGGCGTCACGCCCAGATCGGCGAGCGGTTCGTTGGGGGTCGACGCAGCACCGCTGGCGGTCGCATTGGCGACGCCCGCAATGCCCTGCTCGATCGCGGCGGCGGTGGCGTCACTCGCGGCATCCTTGCGGACATTGTCGATGACGAGATTGGCGAGGGTGACGACAAGCAGCACCGCTGCCAGCCCCACCAGACCGATCTGGACGCGCTGCAATTCCTCGCGATGCGCGCGCAATTGCGTTTTCTGTGCCGTGGTCCGTCTCCCGGGCGCCCCCCAGGGCGACCTTTAAGGCGTTAGTTTGCCAACCATGGCAGCGGCGTCAAGCCCTTGGAGATAAGCCAGTCGCGATTGTAGAGAGTGGAGAGGTAGCGCAAACCGGTGTCGCACAGGATGGTGACGACGCGACTACCCGGCCCGAGCGCCTTGCCCAGTTCCACCGCACCGGCAACATTGATGCCGCTGGAGAGACCAAGGCACAGCCCCTCCTCGGCCAACAATCGTTCGACCCAGTGGAGCCCTTCGGCATCCGAAATACGGAACTGCGTGTCGATCGGCGCGCCATCGAGATTGGCGGTGATGCGGCTCTGACCGATCCCTTCAGCCACGGAGCTGCCCTCCGCCTTCAATTCGCCATGCGCGTAATAATTATACAGCGCCGCGCCGTAAGGATCGGTGAGTGCGATGGTGATCGCCTCGTCCTTCTGCTTGAGGCCCAGCCCCACGCCGGCAATGGTGCCGCCGGTGCCCGCCGCGCAGGTGAAGCCGTCGATCCGCCCTTCCAGCTGCGCCCAGATCTCCTCCGCCGTGCCGAGGATATGGGCGCGGCGATTGGCGATATTGTCGAACTGGTTGGCCCAGATCGCGTTCGGCGTCTCCTCCGCGATCCGCCGCGAGGTATGCACGAAATGGCCGGGATTGGAGAAAGGTGCCGCCGGCACCGTGACCAGCTCGGCGCCCAGCGCGCGCAGCGTGTCCATCTTCTCGCGGCTCTGCGTCTCGGGCATGACGATGATCGACTTGTAGCCCTTGGCATTGGCGACCAGCGCGATGCCGATGCCGGTATTGCCCGCCGTGCCCTCCACGATCGTGCCGCCGGGCGCGAGCTGACCCTTCGCCTCCGCATCCTCGATGATGTAGAGCGCCGCGCGGTCCTTCACGGAGGCACCGGGGTTGGTGAACTCGCACTTGGCGTAGATTTCAGCACCGCTGGCTTCGGAAGGACCCGCGAGGCGGACGAGAGGCGTGTTCCCGATCAACGAGAGCGTATTGCTATGAACGGTCATGGTCCCAAGACCTAGGCCGCCGCGCGGCGAACGGCAAGCAAGGAGATATGCGCGGGCAAAAAGCGAAGATTGCGCGATATTTCACCCGAAACCGGCAATTTTGGCAATTCGCCTTTCGCCTGACAGCGCGCGCGGTCGAGTCGTTTCGTCGCCCGGAAGGCTCGCAGGAGCCGCGCCGGACCAGCCAGCGGCTAGTCTGCCTTGACCAGAGCCTGCCCGCGCGCCTGCCGCCGATCGGTGAACCAGATGGCGATCAGCGACAACTCGTAGAGCAGGCACAGCGGGATCGCGAGCATGAGCTGGGAGATCACGTCCGGCGGCGTCAGCACCGCCGCCACCGCCACCGCGCCGACGATCACATAGCGCCGTGCCCCGACCAACTGTGCGCGGCTGACGATGCCCGCGCGGTTCAGCAGCATCACAAGCACTGGCAACAAGAAGCTGATGCCGAACGCCAGGATGAATTGCATGACCAAGCCGAGATAGGAGTCGATGCTCGGCAGCGCTTCCACCTGCACGCCGCCCGACTGCCCCTGAAAATTGAGGAAGAAATGGAAGGCGGTCGGCATCACCAGATAATAAGCGAAGGCGGCGCCGCCGATGAACAGGATCGGCGTGGCGAGCAGGAAGGGCAGCAGCGCCTTCTTCTCCTTGGCGTAAAGGCCGGGCGCGATAAACGCCCAGAGCTGGTTCGCCGTGATCGGGAAGGAGATGAAGAACGCGCCGAACAGCGCCACCTTGATCTCCACGAAAAACGCCTCGTAGAGCTTGGTATAGACGAGCCGCCCCTGCTCCGGCCCGAAGCCCTTCTTGAGTGGTTCGACAAGGAAGGCGAGGATCGCGTCCGCGAAGTAGAAGCACACAGCGCCGGAGACGAGCAGTGCCGCGACCGAGATCAGCAGGCGCTTGCGCAGTTCGATAAGGTGATCGAGCAGCGGCGCTTTGGTTTCGTCGATATCTCTCATGCCGTGGTCGATCCCCGGGCCGAATCATTCGGCGCATCGAGCGGCAGGCTCGCCTGACCCGGCACGGCTTCGGTCTGCGCCACCGCCTCGGGCGCCCCCTGCTCGCCGATAGCTGGCATTTCCTCGCCGGCGGCCTCATCTCCCTGGGGCGGCGGCAACGCCTCGGCAGTCGAGCCCTCCTCGGCCAGCGGTTTCATGACGCCGTCCAGTTCGGGGATGGCGGTCGCCGCCATGATCCGCTCATTCTCCTTGGCCCACTGCTTTTGCAGTTCCTCCAGCTCGGCCTCGCGGATCATCGCGTCGACGCCGGTGCGGAAATGCCGGGCCATGGCCTTCGCCTTGCCGATCACCTGACCGATCTTGTAGAGCGCGCGCGGCAAATCCTTGGGGCCGATCACGACGACCGCCACCACCACGATGAGCAGTAGCTCCGAGGGACCTACGTCAAACATGTCGCGCCGCCCGCCGTTTCAGCCGGGCTCACCTTAGCCGTCGAGCTTCTGCTCGTCGCGTGTCGCGCTCTGCTCGGGCACCTGGGTCGGACGCTGCTCGATGCGCTGAGCCGGCTTGGCAGAGGTTGCCGCATCGTCGTCATCCTCAGCAAGGCCCTTCTTGAAGCTCTTGATACCCTTGGCAACATCACCCATCAGCCCAGAGATACGGCCGCCTCCGAATAGCAGCACGATGACCAGGACCAGCAGGATCCAGTGAATTGGGGAACCGAAACCCATTGGGGAAACTCCTGTCTATTCAGCCTAATTAGGGCGAGTCCGCTCATTCCGCAATGGAATAGCGGCGCCAATATCTGCTCACAACACCAAGACCCCACCGGCCACACGGAAGGATGAGCATGGGCATTGTTGCGCCATCATGACACGCCGCCCGCCCCCTCATGGTTCAAGCTCATCGTTGCCTTCTTCGATCGGCTCCAGCAGCGCCTGCGATTCCTGCGCTTCCATGGCGAGGTCGATGGGATCGAGTAGCCCAGCGGCGCGGAGATCCTCGATCCCCGGTAGATCGCGCCGGCTGGCGAGACCGAAATGGCTGAGGAAATCCGCGGTCGTCGCGTAAATAAGCGGCCGCCCTGGTACTTCACGCCGCCCGGCGGGGCGAACCCAGCCCGCTTCCATCAGAACGTCGAGCGTTCCCTTGGCGACCTGCACGCCGCGAATCGCCTCGATCTCGGCGCGGCTCACCGGCTCGTGATAGGCGATGATCGCCAGCGTCTCGATGGCCGCACGCGAGAGCTTTCGCGGCTCCTCGCGCTCGCGCCGCAAAATGTGAGCCAGGTCGCTCGCCGTCTGAAAATGCCAGCGGCCGCCCCGCTCGACCAATTCGATGCCACGCCCGGCATAATGCTCGGCCAGCCCCGCGAGATGCGGCAGCATGCTGCCCTCCAGATCGGCATGGCGCGCAATCTCGGCCGGCGTCAGAGGCCCCTCGGCGGCGAACAGCACCGCCTCGACCAGTCGCTCGGCCGTGGATAGGCTCATCGGCCCGCACTCCCCGCGCGCAAATAGATGGGCGAGAAAATCGCTTCCTGGCTGATCTCCACCCGCCCCTGCCGCGCCAGTTCCAACGCCGCGACGAAACTGCTCGCCAGGGCCGAACGTCTGAGTTGGGGATCGGCATGGTCGGGCAGGAAGCTTCGCAACTCCGCCCAATCGAGCCGCGCGCCAACCAGCCGCGAGACCCGCTCGATCGCTTCGTCCAGCGTCATGACAGGTCGGCGCTGGACGACGTGCATGCGCGGCGCGGTACGCGCCTTCACCTGCCCATAAGCCTGGATGAGATCGAACAGGCTCGCCTGCCAGACGATCGCACGCGGGCGGTGCAATCCTTCCGGCGTCGGGCGCACGAACACGTCGCGCCCCAGCCGATCCCGCGCCATCAACCGCGCGCCCGCCTCGCGCATCGCCTCCAGTCGCTGCAGCCGCAAGTGCAGCCGCAACGCCAGCTCTTCGGGCGAGGGATCGGGCTGCGCCTCTTTGGGCAGCAGAAGGCCGGATTTGAGATATGCGAGCCACGCCGCCATGACGAGATAATCGGCCGCCAACTCAAGTCGCAACTCCACCGCTTCCTCGATGAAGCGCAGATATTGCTCGACCAGCGCGAGAATGGAAATTTCCCGCAAATCGACCTTCTGGCTGCGCGCGAGCGCCAGCAGCAGGTCGAGCGGTCCCTCCCAGCTTTCCACATGGACGGTCAGGATTGCCTCATCCGGCACGCGGCGGATGGGCTCGACCCACTCCGCGTCGAGCAACATCTGCTCTGCCTCGCGCCTATCGCCGATACCGGCCGGCTGGCGGAGGCTGTCGTCGCTCACGCGGCCGCCTTCGCCAGTAGCGCGTCGCGTGTCGCTAGCGCGCGGGCGATCGGCCAATCGGCATCCGGCCCTGCGCTGATCGTCGCCATCGCCCGATCGAGCCGGTCGCGAGAGGCAGCGCTCATCTCCGGCAACCGTGCGGCTATGGCGATCATCTCGTCCATGCGTCCCCAGCAATTGAGCGCCAGATCGCACCCGGCTTCGACCACGCCCGCCGCGAGATCGTCGGCCGCGCCGTTCAAGGCTTTCATGTCGAGATCGTCGGACATGAGCAATCCGTCGAAACCAATCTCACCCCGTATGATGTCGCCGATTACGCGCGGCGAGAGGCTGGCTGGCCGCTCGGCATCCCAGGCGGTATAGACGATATGCGCTGTCATCCCGACCGGCGCACGGTGGAGCGTGCGAAACGGCGCCATGTCGCTTTCCAGTTCGGCCTCGCTCGCCGTCACGGTTGGCAGCGCATGGTGGCTGTCGACCAACGCGCGGCCGTGGCCGGGCATGTGCTTGACGATGCCGACCACGCCGCCCTCACGCAGGCCGTCCAGCATGGCCCGGCCAAGCGCTGCGACCCGCATCGGTTCATCCCCGAAAGCGCGATCGCCAACGATGTCGCTGGCCCCTTCTTGCCGCACATCCAGCACCGGCGCGGCGTTGGCGGTGATACCCATCTCCGCCAGCATCGCGCCCAGTCCACGGGCGTTGCACCGCGCTGCCTCGATCGCACTGGAGGGCGCGGTATCGTAAAGTGCGGCGAATTGCCCGGCGGGCGGAAAGGCCGGCCATTCGGGCGGGCGCATCCGCGCTACCCGACCGCCCTCCTGATCGATCATGATGAACAGATCAGCGCGCCCGGCAATCTCGCGCAGGCTATCGGTCAAGGCGCGAAGCTGCGCACCGTCGCGGATGTTGCGGCCGAACAGGATATAGCCCGCCGGGTCGCACGCGCGGAACAGGGCCCGCTCCTCCGCACTCACCGTTTCGCCGGCCAGACCGAAGATGACGGGTTTCATGGCAGTTGCAGCTTCATTCGCCCAAATCCGTGCCCCATCCGGTCCTGCGTTTCACCGCACGACCATGCAGCTTTCGCCCGCCACGCGCAGCTTGCCGCACGTTGCGCCAGCATCCGCCACCGAAGCGACGGAAACTCGTAGACGATAGAGCGTGCGACCGCCGGTCTCGACCGGCTCAACATGATGGCTGAGCGGCGCGAGATAATCGAACCGGCCAGACATCTTCTTCCACACATCCTCAGCCAGCGCCTTGGACCCGAAGGCGCCGAGCTGAATGCGTGGCCCTTCGCCGCTCGCTTCGCTCATCGCAGCCGTGGTCGGCTTGCGAGCGTCGGCCGCGACCGTCTTGACCGGCGCGGCCAAAGTCGGCTTGGCGACCGCCGCCGGCTTGGGCGCTTCCTCCGCCTTGACGGTAGCGGGAACAAGGTCCGTGCGCGGCGCTTCCGGCACTTGGCTGGCGTCGATCCGCCCCGTCGCCTCGCCCCCCTCGCTCGCCTCGAAGGCAGCGTCGCCCTCACCATCGAACGCCTTAGCGTCGGCCTCGTTGGCCGGAACCTTGTAAGGGCCGCTCTCCGCGGCGATGAGCCTCGCCTCCCCGCCGTCGCCCGCACCGCGATTCTTGAGCCAGTAGCCACCGCCCACGACGACCGCGAGCAGCACCAGCCCAAACAGAACGAGCAACAGCACCTTGGCGAGCGACACGCCTTCCGCAGCCGTTTCCTCGCCAGCTGGCTCCAGCCAGGGCAGACGGTCCTCCTCGTCCAGATTGAAGCCGTCCGCCTGCTCGCCTGCCATCAGCCCATCTCCTCCAGCGCCTTCACGCCCATCAGGGCCAAGCCATTCCTGATAACCTGTCCGATTCCGGCGCTCAAGAAAAGTCGGGCGGCAGTCACCGTGGCATCGTCGGGCACGATCACGCGGCGTTCGGGCTTGTCGTTGCCCATGTTCCACCAGGCGTGGAAATCCGCCGCCAGATCATAGAGGAAGAAGGCGATGCGGTGTGGCTCATGCGCCGCTGCCGCCGCTTCGACCACGCGTGGGAAGTTTGCGAGCTGGCGGATCAACGCCAGCTCCTCCGTGTCCAGCCGGGAGAGGTCGGGCTCGAGCAAGCCGTTAGGGAAGGCCTCCGCGGCGCGTCGACCGAGCGAGGCGATACGCGCATGGGCATATTGCACGTAGAAGACCGGGTTGTCCTTCGAGGCCTCTACCACCTTGGCGAAGTCGAAATCCATCTGGGCATCGGCCTTGCGGGTGAGCATGGTGAAGCGCACGACATCCTTGCCGACTTCCTCCACCACATCGGCGAGCGTCACGAAATTGCCGGCCCGCTTGCTCATCTTGACCGGCTCGCCATCCCGCAGCAGCCGCACCATCTGCACCAGCTTGACGTCGAACGGCACCTTGCCGCCGGTGAGCGCCGCCACCGCCGCCTTGATGCGCTTGACCGTGCCGGCATGGTCCGCGCCCCAGATGTCGATGAGCATGTCGGCGCTCTCGGCTTTCTGGGCATGATAGGCCAGATCGGTGCCGAAATAGGTAAGGCCGCCATCGGACTTGCGCACCGGCCGGTCGCTGTCGTCGCCGAATTGCGTGGCGCGGAACAGCGTCATCTCGGCCGGCTCCCAGTCGTCCGGCAGCTCGCCCTTGGGCGGCTCCAGCACGCCTTTGTAGATCAGCCCCTCGCGCTCCAGCCGGCCGAGCGCGGCATCAACCCGCCCCTCGCGCTGCACCGCCGCCTCGGAGGCAAACACGTCATGATGGATGCCGAGCAGCGCCAGATCGGCGCGGATCATGTCCATCATCGCAGCGACAGCCTTCTCGCGGAACAGGTCGAGCCACGCGCTCTCGGGTGCATTCACGTAGCGGTCGCCAAACTCGGCGGCCAGCGCCTGCCCGATCGGCACCAGATAGTCGCCGGGATAGTAGCCCTCGGGAATTTCGCCGATCGTCTCGCCTAGCGCCTCGCGATAGCGCAAATGCGCCGAACGGCCGAGCGTCTGGACCTGCGCGCCGGCATCGTTGATATAATATTCGCGGGTCACCGCATAGCCGGCGAACTCCAGCAGCGTGGCCAGGGCGTCGCCCACCACCGCGCCCCGGCAATGACCCATGTGCATCGGCCCGGTCGGGTTGGCGGAGACATATTCCACATTCACCCGCAGCCCGGCGCCCTTGGCCGAACGGCCGTAATCGGCACCCTGCGCATGGACGGCCAGCAGCTCCCCCTCCCACGCGTGCGGCACCAGCCGCATGTTGAGGAAGCCCGGCCCAGCGATCTCGACAGTCGCCACTTCGGGCATCTCCCGGATACGGGAAGCGATGGCCTCGGCCAGCGCGCGCGGATTGGTGCCGGCCGGCTTGGCGAGCACCATCGCGGCGTTCGTCGCCATGTCGCCATGGCTGGCGTCGCGCGGCGGCTCGACGGTGACGCTCCGACGATCGAGCCCAACTGGCAATTCGCCGGCCTGCTCCATATCGTCAAGCAAGCCGTCGAGGGCAGCGGCAATGAAGGCGAAGATACTCATGGGGTGCGCGATCCTGTCATCGGAGGCGGTCCGGCGACGGAGTGGCTGCGGTCGTCCGGCCGCCGAAAACTGGGGTTTCAGCGGGTGATATTGTAGCGAAGCTGGTCGTTGGTCAGGTTGAACCCCACGAGCAGCTCGAAGCTGCTTCGCTGGATCGCCTCCTTGACCTCGGGCCGCGCCAATGGGTCGAGCGCGGCATCGGCGTCGCCGGACTTGCGCGGGCGGGTAATCATCTGCTCAATCTCACGCGGCAGCGTCGCTGTGGCGCGATCCACATACGCTGAGGCAGTGCCCTGTGCCTGCGCGCGCAGCGAGCCCTCGGCAAAGACGAGTCGCACCGACGTCACGCGTTTGGCGACCACGGACGTGCCGCCACGCACCACTGTTGAGAAGACCGGCAGCTCCACCTCGCGCGCCGCGCCAGCTTCGCGCCGCAGCGCATTCACCGTGTAACTCACTTGGGTGTAGATATCCTTGTCACCCGTCGTGCAGGTCGAGCGCAGGTCGGTGATGTTAGCCACCACGTCGATCGCCTCTGCCGTGCGGCTCTCGGCCGGGTCAAACAGGGTTATGTCCCCGGTATTTGCGGGAATGGCAACGCTTGGGCAGGCTGAACGGAACTGGATGATGCCTTGCCCTGCCGCATCGATGTCGCCGCGCTTGGCGCAGCCCGCGATCAGGACCAGAGCGGTTCCCAGGGCGGCTAGTTTATACGCAGCGGTGATCCGCACGATGGTCCCGGTTCCCTTCCGTATCGGACGCTTGCGCAGCGCGCGGTCCTTCCAAACAGTCCGCGCTTCTTAGTCACCGCATCCCTGCCGCGCAACCGAAAGGAAGCGCCTTCCCCTCGCGGTCGCATCGCCGTAAAGGAGCCCACATGGCCGCTTCATTAACGACCGACAGCAGCAGCGCCGGGGCCGCGAGCCGGCCCGCCCTGCATGTACTCATCGCCGCGCCGCGCGGTTTCTGTGCCGGCGTGGACCGCGCAATCACCATCGTCGAGCGCGCTCTCCAGAAATATGGCGCCCCCGTCTATGTCCGACACGAGATCGTCCACAATCGCTTCGTGGTGGATAATCTGCGTGCCAAAGGCGCCGTGTTCGTCGACGAACTGGACGAAGTTCCGGATGGAAGGCCGGTGGTCTTTTCGGCACACGGCGTGCCCAAGGTCGTTCCCGCCAGCGCGCAAGCGCGCGGCCTGGACTATCTCGACGCAACCTGCCCGCTCGTCTCCAAGGTCCACCGTCAGGCCGAACGGCTGGTGATGGCCGGGCGTCACATCCTGTTCATTGGTCACGCCAATCACCCGGAGGTCATCGGCACCTTCGGCCAGGTACCCGAGGGCGCGATGACGCTGCTCCAGACCGAGGCCGATGCCGAGGCTTACCAACCCGCGCCCGGCCAGTCCCTCGCCTTCCTCACCCAGACAACGCTCTCAGTCGACGATACCGCCGCAATGGTCGCCATCCTCCAGCGCCGCTTCCCGGACATTGCGGCGCCGCGTAGCGACGATATCTGCTACGCGACGTCAAACCGGCAGGAGGCCGCCAAGGCGATCGCCGCGCGGGCGGATGCGGTGCTGGTGATCGGCGCCCCGAACAGTTCCAACTCGCTCCGTCTCGTCGAGGTCGCCGAGCGGGCAGGCACGCGGGCGCAGCTCATCCAGACCGCCGACGAGATAGACTTCGCCTGGCTCGATGGCATCACCACGCTTGGCGTCACTGCGGGAGCAAGCGCACCGGAAATTCTGGTGCGCGGCGTCATCGACAAACTGGCGCAGCGCTTCACCGTGCAAGAGGAGGCGGTGACCACGGCGACCGAGGTCATGTCCTTCAAGTTGCCGCGCGGGCTGGAGACGGTCTGAACCTCTATGGCAGTCTATACCCAGGTTCCGGCCGAGACACTGGCGGCCTTCCTTGAACGCTACGATGTCGGCACGCTGCTCGCTGCCAAGGGCATCGCCGAGGGCGTCGAGAACAGCAATTATCTGGTCGACACAACCGGCGCGGACGGCAAGGGCGCGCGCTACATCCTCACGCTCTATGAAAAGCGGGTGGACGTAGCAGACCTGCCTTTCTTCATGGCGCTGCTCGACCATGTCGGAGCACGGAACTGCCCGGTGCCCCGCTTTATCGCGGACCGCGAAGGGCAATGTCTGCAAACGCTGTGCGGCCGCCCCGCCTGCCTCATCGAGTTTTTGAGCGGCGTCTCGGTGACCCGCCCGACCCCAGCCCAGGCCGAGGCCGCCGGCGGCGCACTCGGCGATCTGCACCGCGCCGTAGAGAGCTTCACCGGAACCCGCGCCAATGCACTCGGGCCGGAAGGCTGGCACCGCCTCGCCGAAAGCTGCGGCGCAAGCCTGGATGATATCGCGCCCGGCCTGCACGCCCGCATCCGGCAGGAACTGGCTTTTCTCGACGCGCATTGGCCGACAGCGCTCGATCACACCGTGATCCACGCCGATCTGTTCCCTGACAATGTACTGATGCGGGGCGACACGGTGGGCGGCCTCATCGACTTCTATTTCAGTTGCACGGATATCCGCGCTTATGATGTCGCCATCACCCATGGCGCGTGGAGTTTCTCGCCCGACGGCTCGGATTTCCACGCCGATGTCGGTCATGCCCTCATCGCCGGCTATCGCGCGCATCACGGCCTGACCGCCGCGGAATATGAAGCACTGCCGATCCTCGCGCGGGGCGCGGCTCTGCGGTTCCTGTTGACCCGCGCCTATGACTGGATCAATACGCCGCCCACCGCACTGGTGACACGCAAGGATCCGCTCGCCTATCTGCGCCGGCTGGATGCTTATGCGACCGGATCGGCCGCCGCGCTGTTCGGCCCGCCGGCATGAGCGATGCGGTCGAGCTGTTTACCGACGGCGCCTGCAAGGGCAATCCCGGCCCCGGCGGTTGGGGCGCCGTTCTGCGTTTTAAGGGGCGCGAGAAGGAGCTTTCCGGCGGCGAACCACACACCACCAACAACCGTATGGAATTGATGGCGGCGATCGAGGGGCTCAACGCCATCACCCGTCCCTGCCCCGTGATCCTCTCCACCGATAGCAACTATGTGAAGGACGGCATCACCAAGTGGATCTTCGGCTGGCAGCGCAATGGCTGGCGCACGGCTGATAAGAAGCCTGTCAAGAATGCCGATCTTTGGCAGGCGCTGCTGGAGGCCACAAAACGCCACACCGTCGAATGGCGATGGGTGAAGGGCCACGCCGGCCACCCCGAAAACGAGCGCGCTGACCAGCTCGCCAGCGCGGCAGCCGAGGCTATGCGCACGCCGACCAGCCACACTCTTGAATGAATGCATGGCCAAACAACACAGCTTGGGGACCTTCACTCTTCACCGCGTTGCGGCCCGGGAACCAAGGGCCGCTTCCGGCCACCAACCGTCAACGATCCGGTGAATTGAGACTTCGGTGACGAGACTGCGGTCGACAAATAACCACCTCGATTGACATTCTGCCTTGCCCCGCCCGGTCCAGTCCCTCCATACAGCGCTTAGCCCCTTCAACGCTATGAGATTGGAAAGGAAGACCCATTTTTCCGCCCCTGACGGACGCAAAAATGTTATTGGTTCTGTTCGCCCTTCCCTTTCTGGGCAGTCTCGGCGCGGCGTTTCTACCGACCCGTAGCCGTAACGCGGCGGCGATCCTGGCTGGCACTGTCGCGCTGGCCGGGATGGCACTCCTTATCGCTTATTATCCGGTGCTCGCGGATGGGGGTAACGTACGGCTGGTTATCCCCTGGCTGTCCTCGCTCGGGCTGGATCTGACGTTTCGTCTTGTCGGCTTCTCATGGCTCTTTTCGATGCTCATCATCGGCATCGGCGCGCTGGTGGTGTTGTACGCGCGCTATTACATGTCGGCGGAAGACCCGGTTCCGCGCTTCTTCGCCTTCCTGCTGGCCTTCATGGGCTCAATGCTGGGCATGGTGCTCTCGGGCAACCTCGTCCAGATCGCGTTCTTCTGGGAGCTGACCAGCCTCTTTTCCTTCCTGCTGATCGGCTACTGGCATCACAATCAGAGCGCGCGCGACGGCGCGCGCATGGCACTCATTGTCACTGCGTTCGGCGGGGTCTGCCTGCTCGTCGGCTTCCTGCTGCTTGGCCATATCACGGGCAGCTACGACGTGGATGTGGTGCTGGAGGCTGGCGATGCGATCCGCAGCCACGCACTCTATCTACCGACGCTCATTCTCATCCTGATCGGCGCCTTCACCAAGAGCGCTCAGTTCCCGTTCCACTTCTGGCTCCCGCACGCCATGGCAGCGCCGACGCCGGTCTCTGCCTATCTGCATTCGGCCACCATGGTAAAGGCGGGCGTCTTTGTGCTGATCCTGCTCTGGCCGGCGTTGGCCGGCACGCAGAGCTGGTATCTGATTGTCACCACCACCGGCCTCGCGACGCTGCTCGTCGGTGCATGGGCAGCAATTTTCCAAAATGATCTCAAAGGCTTGCTGGCCTATTCCACGATCAGCCATCTGGGCCTCATCACCCTGCTGCTCGGACTCGGCAGTCCACTCGCGGCTGTGGCGGCGATCTTCCACACCATCAACCACGCCACGTTCAAGGCGTCTCTGTTCATGGCCGCCGGCATCATCGACCATGAGACTGGCACGCGCGATTTGCGCAAGCTGAGCGGCCTCGCTCGCTTCATGCCGATTACCGCAACGCTGGCCATGGTCGCTGCTGCCGCCATGGCAGGCGTACCGCTGCTCAATGGCTTTCTGTCCAAGGAAATGTTCCTGGCCGAAGCGCTGGCGACCCACAGCGGCACGGTGCTGGATAGTATCCTGCCTTTTCTGGCCACGCTGGCGAGTACATTCAGCGTGCTCTATTCGGTTCGATTCATTCACCAAACCTTTCTAGGTCCGGCCCCGCAAGCCCTCCCGCGCCAGCCCCACGAGGCGCCGCGCTGGATGCGTTTGCCCATCGAGATCCTCGTGCTGCTCTGCCTGCTCGTGGGCATCATCCCAGCGCTGACTATCGGGCCCTTTCTCTCAACTGCGGTGCGGTCCGTGCTGGGCGATCAGACCCCCATCTATAGCCTCGCCATCTGGCATGGCTTCAACCTGCCGATGCTGATGAGCTTCACCGCGCTGGCCGGCGGCATCGGCCTCTACCTGCTGCTGGGCGCGCGCCTCAATGGCTTCCCCAGTTCGCCCCTCATCGGCCACTTCAAGGGGCGGCGCACGTTCGAGATCGTTCTGGCAGCCACAATCGACGGCGCCCGCGCACTGCACCGGGTGATCGGCACGAGGCGGTTGCAGGTCCAACTGCGGCTGCTGGTCGCCACCGCCTTCGTGGCCGCCATTTTACCGTTCCTCGCATTGGGTTACAGCCGGGGTCCGCGCCCCGACACCCTGGTCGATCCAGGGTTTGCGGTGCTTTGGCTGCTCGGCGGCGCCTGCGCCATCGCTGCTGCATGGCAGGCCAAGTTCCATCGGCTCGCGGCACTGATCCTGATAGGGGTTTGCGGGCTTGCAACCTGCATTACCTTCGTCTGGCTTTCCGCGCCTGATCTGGCTCTCACTCAGCTCCTCGTTGAGATCGTCACGCTCGTCCTCCTTCTGCTAGGCCTGCGCTGGCTTCCCAAACGCCAGCCGGATCAGTGGCGGGACGCACGCGGCCCGTTGCGCATCCGTCTGCGGCGCGGCGGCGATCTGCTGCTTGCGTTGCTCGGCGGCGGCGGCATGGCGGCCATCGCTTATGCCATCATGACTCGCGACGCTCCGCACGGCATCTCGCATTATTTCCTCGAGCACGCTTATCCCGGCGGTGGCGGCACCAATGTGGTGAACGTCATCCTCGTCGATTTCCGCGCCTTCGACACCTATGGTGAGATTACTGTCCTCGCCATCGTTGCGCTCACCGTATTCACCCTGCTTCGGCGCTTCCGCCCCGCGGCCGAGAGCATCGCCCTGCCCGAGCAGCAACAGCGGCAGAACGCCTTCGACGATGCGCGCGAAGGGCGCACACGTGGCGATACCGTGCGACAATATCTGCTCGTCCCCCGCGTCCTCATGGAGTGGCTGTTCCCCGTGATACTCACCTGTGCGCTCTATTTCCTGGTGCGAGGGCACGACTTGCCCGGCGGCGGTTTCGCGGCCGGCGTGACGGCCTCCATCGGTATCATTGTGCTGTACATGGCGAGCGGGACCCGCTCCGTGGAAACGCGACTCACCATCCAGCCGGTGCGCTGGATGAGTGCGGGGCTACTGTGCGCCACGGCCACCGGCGCCGGGGCATGGGTATTCGGATTTCCCTTCCTCACCAGTGATTTCCATTATCTGGAGCTACCGCTGATCGGCAAGATTCCGTTGACCACGGCGCTGCTGTTCGACATCGGCGTGTTTGCTGTCGTGGTCGGCACGACCGCACTTATCCTGATCGCGCTCGCGCACCAGTCGATTCGCTCGCCGCGGACGGCCCGGTCGTCCGAAGCGACTGGGGAGGGCGCGCACTGATGGAAATCGTGCTGGCCCTCGCCATCGGTACTCTGACCGCTTCCGGACTGTGGTTGCTGCTGCGCCCGCGCACCTTCCAGGTAGCGCTCGGCCTGTCGTTGCTGTCCTATGCGGTCAACCTGTTCATTCTTGCCGCAGGACGGCTGCGCACCGATGCGCCGCCTATCGTGGGCCGGGAAGGACCGATCGATCCGAGCCTTTATGCCGACCCGGTCCCTCAGGCACTGGTGCTGACCGCGATCGTCATCTCGTTCGCAACCACCGCGCTGCTGCTGGTCGTGCTGCTCGCCTCGCGCGGGCTCACCGGCACCGATCATGTCGATGGTGAGGAGGGCGACCAGTGAACGGCTGGATGCAACATCTGACGATCGCGCCGATCGTGCTGCCGCTGGCGGTGAGCGCGTTCCTGCTCGCCTTCAACGAGCGCCGGCGCATGCTCAAGCGCGTCATGAGTCTGGGCACGCTGACTGCGCTGATTGTCATATCGACCCTGCTGCTCTGGCAGGTCACCGACGGGTTTGGCCTGAGCTCGGCTGCGGCGCCGCACGTCTATCTGCTCGGCAACTGGCCGGCACCATTCGGCATCGTGCTGGTCGCGGATCGCCTCTCGGCGCTCATGCTGCTTCTTTCCAGTCTGCTCGGGTTCACTGCCCTGTTTTACGCGATGGCCCGTTGGGACCGCTCGGGCCCGCGATTCCACGTGCTGTTCCTGCTGCTCATCGCCGGTATCAACGGGGCTTTCCTCACCGGTGACATCTTCAATCTGTTCGTATTCTTCGAGGTGCTGCTAGCGGCCTCTTACGGCCTCTTGCTGCACGGCTCGGGTGCTGAACGGACCAGCGCGAGCCTGCACTATATCGCCATCAACGTCGCGACATCGCTGCTGTTTCTGATCGGTGTCGCGATGATCTACGCCGCCACAGGCACGCTCAATATGGCGGATCTCGCCGAGCGCATCCCGACGGTCCCACCCGGCGATCTCGCCTTGTTGGAGGGCGGGGCGGCGGTCCTGGGCACCGCATTTCTCGTCAAGTCGGGCATCTGGCCGCTGAGCTTCTGGCTATCCCGCACCTATGCGGCGGCAGCACCGCCTGTCGCCGCCCTGTTCGCCATCATGACCAAGGTCGGCATATACATTATCCTGCGGCTTTCCTCGCTTCTGTTCGGAGCAACGTCCGGCGGCGCGGCGGGCTTCGCCGACGGTTGGCTGATCTGGGCGGGGTTCGCCACGATGCTGTTCGGCACCATCGGCATTCTGTCCGCCCGCACGCTCACCCGTGTCGCCGGGCATTATGTGCTGGTCTCTTCCGGCACGCTCCTCGCTGCCATCGGGATCGGCGGCCAGGCGCTCACCGCGGCGCTGCTGTTCTACCTCGTCAGTTCTACGCTGGCCGTGGCCGCGCTCTACCTCATCATCGAGCCGGTCACGCGCAACGCGGACGAGGAAGACATGATCGCTGGCATTGCGGAACCAGTGTTCGACGATGAATATACTGGCGCACCGGAAGAAAACGAAGATGAGGTTGGCATCGTCATCCCCGGAACCATTGCGATTCTGGGAGGCGGCTTCATCTTCTGCACGCTGTTGCTCGCCGGGCTGCCGCCTCTCTCCGGCTTCATCGCCAAGTTCGCCATTATCGACGCCCTGTTCCGGCACGCCGCCATCACACCGACGAGTTGGCTGCTGATCGCCCTCATCATCTGCTCGGGACTGGCCACGCTGATCGGCCTGACCCGCGCCGGCATCGACCTGTTGTGGACGCCGGCCGATGATTCGCCGTCGCGCCTCAGCGTGATCGAGGTCGCGCCGATCGGCCTGCTACTGGCCACCTGCCTCGCGCTGATGATCTACGCCGGACCTGTCTTTCTTTATATGGAATCGGCAGCGGGCGCCCTGAGCGACCCATCGGCCTATATCGAGGCTGTGCGGGATGCCCCACCGACCAGCAAGGTGGTTCCGTGAAACGCCTCGTACCCTTTCCGATGCTGACGGCCGCGCTGTTCGCGATGTGGGTGCTGCTGACCGGATTCTCGCCCGGCCATATCGTGCTCGGCGCCATCGTGGCCCTCCTCGTCTCGCGCGTCATGCTGACACTCAAGGCTGCTCCCCCGCGCATCCGCTTTAGCATGGCGATGGTGCGACTGGGCTGCCTCGTGCTCGCCGACATCATAAGGTCGAACATCGCCGTCGCGCGGATCGTGTTGTTTCGTCCGACCCGGCAACGGTCCGGCTTCATCGAGTTTCCGACCGAGCTACGCAATCCACAGGCACTCGCCGCGCTCGCCATCATCATCACAGCCACGCCCGGCACCTTGTGGCTCCAGCATGACGCTCAGCGCCATCTGGTGCTGATCCACGTCCTTGATCTGGTCGACGAGGAGGAGTGGATCGCCCTCATCAAGAATCGCTATGAACGGCTACTGATGGAAATTTTCGTATGAGCACCCTCTTTCTGGCTCTCGCCATCACGGCAGCGCAGATTCTGCTGGCGCTCGCTATGGTCTGTGCCGCCTTTCGCATTCTGCGCGGCCCCCGCGCTCAAGATCGGGTGCTGGGCATGGACGCGCTTTACATCGCCGGCATGCTCCTGCTCCTGACCTACGGCATCCAGACAGGTCGCACGCTATTCTTCGAGGGCGCCCTGGTAATCGGCCTGCTCGGCTTTGCCGGAACCGTAGCCCTCGCCAAGTTCCTCATGCGGGGCGAGGTGATCGAATGATCCAGGCTCCCGAATTGCCGCTCTGGGCGGCGATCGCCGTCGGTCTCTTCGTCCTGCTCGGCGCCGGGATTACGCTGATCGGCGCACTGGGGCTCCTTCGCCTCAGGAATTTTTACGAGCGTATTCACCCGCCAACGCTGGGTTCGACATTAGGCACCGGCTGCATTCTTATCGCATCGATCATCTGCTTTTCCGCGCTGCATTCCAGGCCGATGATCCATGAGGTGCTGATTGCCATATTCGTGACGTTGACCACGCCGATCACCTTAATGCTCCTTGCCCGCGCCGCACTGTATCGGGACCGCAGCGAAGGATCCACGGGGGTGCCGCAGGATCTGGCAAGCGTCGCAGCGCTCGATGACCAGTCACCGGGACGCGATCGGCCATAACGCCGGTTGCGATAGCTGCGCGAAGAACGTTCAATCGTCCGGTACCATTGCGACGGACCAGATCGACAGGCCAAATCGAGGGGGCGGCCTCGCAAGGTGATTTTGCACAAGCCGCTAGCCGACTATGCTATGCGGCGACAAGCAGGGGGGGATCACATCATGCATTTAGCTCACTGGAGCGTCGCCACATTGCTCGTGCTCGGCGCGTCCGTGCCCGCACTGGCTGACGAACAAAACTCACGGGCCGAAGCGCGTTGCGCCGCTTTCGCGAGCCAGAGCTTTGGCGAGAGTGTCACCATCACCGCCGTGAAGCATGTCGGCGTGACTCCGCCCGGTTCCGCCCAGCCCGGCGGACCGCCGCTCGCCTCCGCCCTGCCCGCCCACTGCCGGGTCGATGGCATCATCAACAAGCGCAAGGGCGCCGGTGGCAAGGACTATGGCATCGGTTTCGCCATCGCACTGCCCGACGCGTGGAACGGCCGCTTTCTGCTACAGGGCGGTGGTGGCCTCAACGGCAGTGTCAACCCGCCGGTCGGCCCCGTCGCATCCGGGGACAGGCCTGCCCTCGCTCGCGGCTTCGCAGTCATTAGTCATGACAGCGGCCACAAGGGTGCGGTTTTCGACCAGAGCTTCATGGCCGACCAGCGCGCCACGCTTGATTTCGCGGAAGCCGCGGTCAAGACCGTCACTCTCCTCGGCAAGCGGATCACCGCGGCTTATTATGGCAAGCCCGCCGCGCACAGCTACATGACCGGTTGCTCGACCGGGGGACGCGAGGGGATGCTTGCCTCGCAGCGCTACCCGGAACTGTTCGACGGCATCATCGTCGGCGCGCCGGCGATGCGCACGGGCGATTCCAACCTTGGCGTCGAATACACCCAGGTTTTGTTCAATCAGGCGGCGCCCAAGGGACCGGATGGCAAGCCAATCATGAGCCAGGTGCTGACCGCCGCCAACCGCAAGACGATCCTTAACGGCATTCTCAACCAGTGCGATGGCCTGGATGGCCTCAAGGACGGCGTTATCGAGAATGTCGCCCAATGCCGCTTCGATCCGAAGAAGCTCGCCTGCTCGGCCAACAAGGCGGAGGGGTGCCTCAACGACGGGCAGGTCCGCGCGCTGGAATTCGGCCTCGCCGGGCCGAAGGACAAAGCGGGCTATGCTATCTACGCGCCGATGGCCGCCGACACCGGCATCGTCGCCACGCCGATGGGCTATCTGCCGACGGGCAGCCCCGGCCCGTTAGGACCGCCCAGCAGCGCAACCGAGATCGACCTCGACGCTCGCGTCCACGCAGTCCGTAATGACGCTGGCCAGCGCCTCACCGACACCAATTACTGGACCAACCTCAACACTTACCTGGACCGTGGCGGTAAGATGATCTTCTACCACGGCGTGTCGGACTTCTGGTTCTCGCCCTTCGCGACATGGGATTATTACGAACGAGCCGCCGAAACCAATGGCAAGGCGTTTACCGACTCCAGCCGCTTCTACATGGTGCCGGGTATGCTCCACTGCGGCGGTGGCGACGCATTCGAGCGGTTCGACATGCTCTCGGTGATCGTCGATTGGGTGGAGCAGGGCAACGCGCCATCAAGCATTACCGCGCAGCGTCGCGCCCCCTCGACCGAGACACGCCCGCTCTGCCCCTATCCGAGCCATGCCGCCTTTACGGGCGGTGACAGCAAGGTCGCCACCAGCTTCGCCTGCAAGCCGCCGACGGGTTGACCGGCGGCGGCCCTGCACACGAGCGGGGACGTCGCGACCACACAAGCCGACGCGGAAACGACGGGCACCGTGATGAGCTTCGGCAGACCCTGCCATCGCCCCTTTGTCGCCAAGAAGCCGCCCCTGTTCGTTAGCGCCGATTGCGCCTTTGACTTGCCCCGCACCTCGGCGCAATCTGACCGGGAAGGGGAAGCAGGCCACCCGATCATGTGGAAACCATTTTATTTCACCGGCGGGCTGCTGGCCGTGCTGCTGGGCGTTGTCGGCATCGCCCTGCCGCTGCTGCCCACCGTGCCCTTCTTCATCCTCGCAGCCTTCTGCTTCGCCCGCTCCAGCCCACTGCTGGAGCAACGGCTGCTTTCGTCACCGCGCTTCGGCCCGGCGATCCGCGCGTGGCGCGAGCGGTCTGCGATCAGCCGGCGGGGCAAGCGCGCCGCCACCATGGCCTTCGTGCTCAGCATATTGCTATCCGTGCTGCTCGCGCCATGGCCGTGGCCGCTCGCCACGATGGCTGCGGCGCTCCTTTTCGGCACATGGATCTGGCGCCGGCCGGAGTAGCGGCCGTACTGATTGAGTGACGACGCTCGATGGGCACTGGCATGCGCCCGCCGCGCATCGCCCCCGACTGCGACCCTAGTCTGCTTTGGCCGCCACCGCGCCCGCCACCGGAAAGCCCCGTCGTTTGAGCAGTGCGTTCACGTCCGGGTCGCGTCCGCGGAAGGCACGATAGGCCTCGGCACGGTCGGTCTCGTTACCAGTCGCGAGCAGGGTAGCTCGGAAGCGCTCGGCCGTAGCGGGATCCCACACATTGCCCGTTTCCTCAAATGCTGCCCAGCTGTCCGCATCCATCGTTTCTGACCAGAGATAGCTGTAATAGCCGGCCGAATAGGCATCCGATGAGAACAGATGATTGAACTGCGGCAGGCGATGCCGCATCACCATCTCCTTCGGCATGCCGATCTCAGCCAGTGTCTCGCGCTCGAACGCATCGATATCGGTCGGCGCGTCAGGGCGGTTGTGCAGCTTCATGTCCACGATGGCGGAGGAGAGATATTCGACCGTCGCAAAGCCTTCGTTGAATGTCTTGCTTGCTTCGATCTTGTCGATCAGCACCTGCGGGATCGCCTCGCCGGTCTGATAATGGCGGGCGTAAGTCTGGAGAATATAGGGCGTTAGCAGCCAGTTCTCGTTCACTTGGCTCGGATATTCCACGAAGTCGCGCGGTGTCGTGCCCAGCCCCGGCCATGTGATGTCATAGTTCAGATAGTGCAGCGCGTGCCCGAATTCGTGAAACAGGGTCGAGGCGTCGTCGACACTGATCAAGGTCGGCGCGCCGGCTACCCCCTTGGCGAAGTTGTTGTTGTTGGACGCCAGCACATAGCCGTTGCCGTTGAGATGATCCTGCCCCTTGTACGTGGTCATCCACGCGCCCGACCGCTTGCCGGCGCGCGCCCAGGTATCGAGGTAGAAGAGCCCAACCACCTTATCGCCGCGTGTCACCTCGAAGGTGCGTACATCGGGATGGAACACCGGCACCGTGCCGCTATTCTCGGCAAATTTGAAGCCATACAGGCGCCCGGCCGCGTCGAACATGGCGGCGACCATCTTGTCGAGCTGGAAATATGGCTTGATCGCATTCTGATCGAGGTCGTATTTCGCCTTGCGGACCTTCTCGGCATAGAAGCGATAGTCCCACGGCTCGATGGTGATTTTGGGTCCCTTGCCGGCCTTGGCGTCCGCATCGGCAATGGCCTGCATATCCGCCACTTCCTGATGGACGCGGGCGACCGCCGCTGGCCACACCTTCATCATCAGATCCATGGCCTTTTCGGGCGTTCCGGCCATGGTATCGCGCATTCGGTAATGGGCATGGGTGGGGAAGCCGAGCAGCTTCGCCCGCTCGGCGCGCAGAGCCACAATTTTCGCGATGGTCGCGTTGGTGTCATTGGCATCGCCATTGTCGCCGCGATTCGCGAACATGGTGAACACCTGTTCGCGCAGGTCGCGCCGCGTTGACGTCTCCAGGAACGGCTGGACGAACGAGCGCGTGTTGACCAGGACCCAGCCCTTCACCTTATGCTCGTCCGCCGCCGCCTTCATCGTGGCGATCATGTCTGGCTGCAACCCCGCCAGATCGCGCTCGCTGGTGAAGGTGAGATATTTCTCCTCATCGGCCAGCACCTTGTTCGAGAACTGGTTAAACTGCTGCGACAGCTCGGTTTCGATGCGGATGAGCTGTTGCTTCTTCTCAGCATCGAGCTGCGCGCCATTGGCGACCAGACTGTCATAAATGCGGGTGAGCAAGCGCTTCTGCTTGGGGTCGAGATTCAGCGTGTCGCGCTGGTCGTAGAGTGCCTTCACCCGCGCGAAATACCGGGGGTCGAGCGTCAGTTCATTATAGAACGCGCTGAGCTTCGGGCTCCACTCAGCCTGCAGCGCCCGCACCTCGTTGCTGGAGAGGTTTGAGGTATAGACGCCCCAGATTGGCATGACGCGGGCGTCAAGCGTCTCCATTTCCAGCGCGCGGATCGTGTTGTCGAAGGTCGGCTTTTCCGGGCTGGCGACCACCGCCTCGAATGAGGCCTTCATCGTGGCCATCATCGCCTCGAACGCTCCCGGGAAGTCGGCTGTCTTGACCTTATCCCACGCCGGCACACCATCATAGGGGCCGGTCCACGCGGCGGTGATCGGATTACTGCTGGTGTCAGCCATGGCTGGGGTCGACAGTGCCGCCGCGATCGCGGTCAGCGGAGCCAGAATATGCTTGGAGCGCATCAAAAGAAAATCCTCGGATCATGATCTAACCGAGCGAATGCCGGGTCGTTGCGCGAGAGGTTTACGCGCGCGCCAAGGGGTTGCAAGAGCGGGAAACTTCCAACGTTTTAGCCGCTTTTTCGAGCCATGATCCTGCAGCGACGAGCCTGACGACGTCAGGAAATGTCGCAAGGCGCCATCGACCGATCGAGGGAGGAACGGATTCGCATTGCGACCACATCCGGGGCGACACCAAACAAAAGGCGGACATAGCCATAAGCTACGTCCGCCCATGTTGTGATAGATGGCGGCCCCTCTTCCCCGCGGCGGGACGTCGAGCCTCACGCGATCAGGCCGCTTCCGCCTGTTCCTCCGCCGGCGCGAGACGGATCAGATGATCGAACGCCGAGAGGGCGGCCGTCGAGCCCTGCCCCATGGCGATGACGATCTGCTTGTAAGGCACAGTCGTGCAGTCGCCGGCCGCGAAGATACCCGGCTGCGACGTGTGCGCCCGCGCATCCACCTCGATCTCGCCGCGAGGGCTGAGTGTGAGCACATCGGTCAGCCACTCGGTGTTCGGTACGAGGCCGATCTGGACGAATACGCCCTCCAACTCGACGAGATGCGCCTCGTCGCTGTTGCGGTCTCGATAGGTCAGGCCCGTCACCGTCTCGCCATCGCCATGGACCTCCTTCGTCAGGGCCGAAGTGATGATCGTGACGTTGGGCAGGCTGCGCAGCTTGCGCTGGAGGATCTCATCGGCACGCAGCTGGCTGTCATATTCGATAAGCGTCACGTGGCTGACCAGCCCCGCCAGGTCGATCGCGGCCTCGACGCCGCTATTGCCGCCGCCGATCACCGCCACGCGCTTGCCCTTGAACAAGGGTCCATCGCAGTGCGGGCAGTAGGCCACGCCCTTGTTGCGATACTCGTCCTCGCCCGGCACGTTCATCTGGCGCCAGCGCGCACCGGTCGCGAGGATCACAGACTTGGCCTTGAGCGTTGCGCCGTTTTCCAGCTCGACCTGCGCATAGCCGCCCGGAACCCTGGCCGGGATCAGCTTGCTCGCGCGCTGCAGGTTCATGATGTCGACATCATAATCCTTGACGTGCTGCTCCAGCGCGGTGGCGAGCTTGGGCCCTTCCGTATGCGGCACGGAGATGAAATTCTCGATGCTCATGGTATCGAGCACCTGGCCGCCGAAACGCTCGGCGACGACACCTGTGCGGATGCCCTTGCGCGCGGCATAGATAGCGGCAGCGGCGCCGGCAGGCCCGCCACCGACCACGAGCACGTCGAACGGCTCCTTGGCGGCAATTTTCTCCGCTGCCTTGGCGACGGCGCCGGTATCAAGCTTGGCAAGGATCTGCTCGATGTCCATGCGGCCCGAGGCGAACGGCTCGCCGTTCAGATACACGGACGGCACTGCCATCACCTTGCGCCCCTCGACCTCGTCTTTGAACAGGGCGCCGTCGATCGACACGTGGCGGATGCGCGGATTGACCACGCTCATCAGGTTGAGCGCCTGCACCACATCCGGGCAGTTCTGGCAGCTGAGCGAGAAGTAAGTCTCGAAACTATAGTCGCCCTCCAGCGCCTTGATCTGCGCGATCACGTCGTCATCCACCTTGGGCGGATGACCACCGACCTGCAGCAGCGCGAGGACGAGGGAGGTGAATTCATGGCCGAGCGGAATGCCGGCGAAGCGCACGCCGATATCGGTTCCGGAACGGCGAATGAGGAAGCTCGGGCGGCGGGCATCGTCTGCGTCCGGGGCGAGCGTTACCAGGTCGCTCAAGCCAGCAATTTCGTCCAGAAGCTGCCGCAGTTCCACGCCCTTGGCGCTGTCGTCCAGCGACGGCACCAACTCGATCGGCTGCCTGATGTTGGCCATATAGGCCTGCAACTGCGTCTTGATGTTCGCGTCCAGCATGGGGGCTCCGTGGGAAAAGTTATGGGGTGCGGCAGGTGGGTTCCGGAGCCCCGAAGGGCCCCGGAACCGGGGGGGGGCCGCTTAGATCTTGCCGACCAGGTCGAGCGAAGGCGCGAGGGTCTTCTCACCTTCTTCCCACTTGGCGGGGCAGACCTCGCCGGGGTGGCTCATCCAGTACTGCAGCGCCTTGATCTTGCGGAGCAGCTCGGCCGCGTTGCGGCCAACACCTTCCGGCGTGATCTCGACCAGCTGGATGACGCCCTCGGGATCAACGACGAAGGTGCCGCGATCGGCGAGGCCGACGCCTTCACGCAGAATCTCGAAATTGTTCGAGATACTGTGGTTCTGGTCACCCAGCATATAATAGTCGATCTTGCCGATGGCCGCCGACGTGTCGTGCCACGCCTTGTGGCTGAAATGCGTGTCGGTGGAGACCGAATAGACCTCCACGCCCATCTTCTGGAGGGTCGGGTAGATGTCCGCCAGATCCTCAAGCTCGGTCGGGCAAACGAAAGTGAAATCGGCGGGGTAGAAGAAGAAAACCGCCCACTTGCCCTTCACATCGGCGTCCGTCACGTCGACGAACTTGCCCTGCTTATAGGCAGTGGCGGAAAACGGCTTCATAGGGGTGTTGACAAGGCTCATGTCTGCTCCTGCGTTGAAATGACGCACTGCACATAGGCCAGGGCAACAGATTTTCAAAATTGATTAAACGGGTTCCAATGATCGACATTTACGATCAGAGCTGTTCGGGCACCTCGGATCGCGATTAAAAACATACTGAAAAATATATATTTTCTTATCCACTGCCTTGATGCCGCCAGATGGATGCCCGGCCCGCTTTGCAGATTTCACGGAAATACCGCTCACCCAAGACAGCCGGTGCTCCCGGAAAATCTTGCAATGCAGCAAGATACCGGGAGCGCCGCGGCAAATGCCTATTCGCCGCCTTCTTCGCGCAGCAGCGCCTTGGCCTGTTGGTTGACGAAAGCGCGGATGCCTTCTGCTTCCTCGGGTTTTAGATAGGCGGCGAAGCTCGCCATGCCGTTCTGGGCAAGCGCGCCCTTGATGACCACCTGCTGCCAGGCATCCTTGTCCTTGAGCAGGGCTGACCGCCGCAGGTCCGGATTGACCGGGCCATTGTGGCAAATCGTGCAGTAAGTGTAATAATATTTGTTGCCAGTCGCGATCTGCGCTGGCGTGAACGTCTCATTGCTTGGGTCTGGTTTGGCCAGCGGTACCGGCGTGTAGGCCGGGAGCTTGCCCTTGCCGCCGAGCTTGAAGGCGACGATCAGCCCGTTTGGCATCTTGCGCTTTTCCCAGGGCGATTCCGTTGCCATACCCATCGAACCACCATAACCGGCCATCACGGCGATATATTGCTCGCCATTGACGCGGTAGGTGATCGGTCCGGCCATGATGCCGCGATGTGTCTGGAACGACCAGAGCTTCTGCCCCTTGTCGGCGCTGTAAGCCTCGAAGTCGCCGCGCACCGTGCCCTCGAAAACGAGGTTGCCCGCTGTTGCCAGCGTGCCGCCATTCCACGGCCAGTCGCGCTTCACTTCCCAGACGATCTTCTGCGCCACCGGATCATAGGCGACCAGAGTGCCCTTGATCATTGCAGCGAGCGCTTTGCGGCGCCCCTCCACCGTATCGGGCAGGCCGGGCAGCGCCGGCGGATCGAGGAAGGAAACGCCGGTGTTCCAGCGGCCCGGATGGATCTCATAGGGCTTCTGGTCGCCATAGGCGATGGCATGCACCATCGCCGGAATATAGACGAGGCCTGTCTTGGGCGAATAGCTCATCGGCATCCAGGCATGCGCGCCGATCCCGGATGGGTAGATGAGCGCTGGCACATCGGTGAAGCGCGCATTGGGCTTTTCGATCGGCCGCCCCGTCTTAAGGTCGATGCCTTCCGCCCAATTCTGCGGCGCATAGGGCTTGGCGGAAATCAGCTTCCCGTTGGTCCGGTCGATCACGTAGAAGAACGCGTTCTTCGGAGCCTGCATCAGCACCTTGCGCGGCTTTCCGTCGATCGTGAGGTCCGCCAGCATGATCTGCTGCGTCGCGGTGAAGTCCCATGTTTCGCCGGGATTGATCTGATAGTGCCACTTATATTTGCCGGTATCCGGGTCGACCGAAACGATTGAGGAGAGGAAAAGATTGTCGCCCTTTCCTTCCGAGCGATATTTCTGGTTCCATGGCGAGCCGTTACCCACGCCGATGAGAAGCTGGTTCAATTCCTGGTCGTAAACCACCGAATCCCACACGGTACCGCCGCCGCCCAGCTCCCAATATTTATTGCCAAACCAGGTTGGGCGGGCGATCTTCTCGATCGCCTCGTCGGAGGCCGCTCCGTCCGGCCCGTCCGCCGGGTTGCCTGGCACGGTATAGAAGCGCCAGACCAGCTTGCCGGTGTTGGTATCGTAAGCGGAGACGTAACCACGGACGCCCAGTTCCGCACCGCTATTGCCGATGATGACCTTGTCGCGCACCACGCGCGGCGCCATGGTGATGGTGTATGGCTTCTTCTGGTCGACGGTGACGACCTCCCACACCTTTTCCCCGTTGCGCGCATCGAGAGCGATCAACCGGCCATCGATGGTGCCGACATAAACGCGGCCTTTCCACACGGCGACGCCGCGATTGACCACATCGCAACAGGCATGCGCGCCCTTGGAGCCTTCATTCTGCGGATCGAACTGCCAGAGCACCTTGCCGGTCGCAGCGTCGACCGCGAGCACCTTCGACCACGCGGTGGAGGTGTACATGACTCCATCGACCACGATCGGTGTGGCTTCCTGCCCGCGCGCGGTATCCAGTTCCACCGCCCAAGCGAGGCTCAACTGGCCGATATTGCCGTCATTGATCTGGGTGAGGTCCGAGTAACGCTGTTCGGCATAGGTCCGGCCATAACCCAGCCAGTTATCCTGATCGCTGGCCGCGTTTTCGAGCCGCACCTGGTCGATTTGGGCAACACCCTTCTGGCTTCCTTGAGTGTCAGCACCACAGCCGGACAGTGCCAGCATCGACAACGCGACCGTCACAAATCTTGCACCGTGTCTCGGCATGTCCGTCTCCCCACGCAGCTTTACACGCCACTGGCTTCCTACCATGGTCGTTATCATTCGCAGCCTATTTTCCGAAAGAAAAGGGGTCGCCCGGTGAGAGCGACCCCCTGTTGCATGTGTCGTTCAGAACTTGAAGGACGCGCCGACGTAGAAGCGGCGGCCGTTCAGGTCGTAGAAGAAGGTGTTGAACGGGTTTCCGCCGATGCTGTTGGCGAGCCCGGTGGACGAAGCATTGTATTCCGTCAGCGGAGGCGCCTTATCAAAAAGGTTATCGATACCCCACCGTAGCGTCGCATCTCTGGTCACCGAAAAAGACCCACTCAGATTGAATAGATCATAGGCAGATGCCCCCACGAACGGCGTGTTGGGCGTGGAGGGCGCGGCGATCGACTTAGCCGAAGGCAGATGTTGCCACTGCAGCGACACGGACACCGGGCCGAGAGTGTAGCCGAACGTGTTCAGCAACTTCCAGCGGAATGCGCCGGGATTGAGACCGTTTTCGGCAATCGCGTTGCTTCCTGAAGGCCCCAAACTCCCCGCATACTCGACCAACTGACCCGCTGCGCCGGCAGAAGCCGGCAGCGGAGCAGATTTGAGCGAAAGGAGGTAGTTGAAAACCGTATTCAGGCTGAACGTGCCCGGTCCGACAGGGAAAGCCCAATCAAGTTGGACGTCGATGCCGTCAGTACGGAAGCGCCCGTTGTTAAGATAAGTGACCTGGACATTGCCCAAGGCACCATCGCCCGCCACACGGCCAATGGCCTGGCAAAACGGCGTAGCTGCCGCGGCAACCGGGTCATTCGCAATCGCAGGATTGAACGTCGGGTCAAAACATTGGCGTTGCGCGGTATCGAGCGTCAGGGGACCGATCGCATCGTCGACCTTGATATTATAATAGTCGACGGACAAGCGGAGACGCCGGAAAAATTCGTTCGACGCCGGCGAATTGATAACCGCACCCAAGGTCCAGGTCTTCGCCTGTTCTGGCTTCACATTGGGGTTGCCGACCAGCGTCGGGAAGGCAAAGGCCGGCCCCACCGCCGCGTAGAACTGCGGATTGGAGTAGAAGATGTCCGCCGTGTTGCCGATCTCCTTGTTCATGAGGATACGGCAGACAGCCAGGACATTGGCGGCATTTGGGTTCGAGGCCGGGTTGGACGACCAGGCCAGCGTATTGTTGGTCCGGCAGACGTCGCCTCCGCCGGCCGCGGTGAAGGTTTGCTGGGGCGCAAGGAACAGTTCGGCTACGTTGGGCGCACGCACGGCTTTGTTATAGCCGCCGCGGAGGCGCAGCCAGTCGGTGACTTCCCAATCCGCCATGGCCTTCCAGGTGAAGCTGTTGCCGGTCGTGTTGTAATCGGACGTGCGCGCACCGACGTTGAGTTCCAGCTTCTTCACGAACGGTAGATCGGCCAGCACCGGGATCAACAATTCGCCGTAGAACTCATCCACCCGAATGAGCCCCTTTGAACTGCCGCTCGGATAGATGCCAATCGTTTGATCCTGAAAGGAAATGCCCTGGCTGGTCAGCGTATCGTTCAGGAATTCATATCGGTTCTGACGATGGCTGGCACCGACTGCAGCCCTGACCTGGCCGGCCGGCAGACTGAACAAGCCGCCCTGGGCATTCGCCTCAAACACGGTCTGCTGCATCACGGCGCGGTTCTTGAGATCAGCCGAAATCGCATCGATACAATCCTGCGAGATGGCTGCGGCCTTGTTGAACGGATCAAAGCCGCTCGTGCAGGTCGCGGATGCAGCGCCGAAGCCGCCGAACAATGGATTGCCTTGCCCCTTGAATCCGGCGCCCCAAGGATGATCGGGATCACTCATCACGGCCCGGAACCGCTCGAGCGACGCCGTGCCGGTAATCAGTGCGCTGGTTTCGGACTCGCCCTGCGATCCGTACAGTTCCCACGTCCAGTCCGTGCCAGGAATCTTGCCTTCGAAACCCGCAACGATGTTGTATGTGAACACATCGGTGCGTGCCTCGCGGTTCGCGTAGTTCAGATAGTAGGTGAGTTGCCAGTCGCAGGTTGCGCCTGATCCAGCGGCGCCGGGCACGGCAGCCGGGTCGCAATGCAGTGTGTCGAGCAACTCTTGAGGTGTGCCGGTGGGAATAACCCGACTGTTTAGAATATCCCTCAATTCCGTTGGCACTGGATGCGATGCAGGCACGATGGCAGCCCAGCCATTGACCGACGGAGAAGGCTGCTGAACGGTTCTGGTCTGGACACGCGTGAACGTCGCCTGGCCGAACGCGCCGATCCAGTCGTTAATCTCGTAGTTGCCGCGCGCGTAGATATTGTACCGGTTGAGCGGCAGGGCCACGAGATCGTCGAGGAAGTTCTGCCCCAACGTGCCATCTGCCTGCTTCTTCCATTTGAGACCTGTCAGATCCTCTTTGAAGCGGGAGACACCTCCAGGCGGACTTTGAAAGAAGCCGGTGAAGGCCGTGCCATCGTTATTGAAGTAGAGGCGGCTTCCTGCCGCAACCGCTTCGGCGCCGAACAGCGCGTCCATTGATGCTTGGCTGGGATTAATTTCACCATAGGGCTGGAATCCGGAGAAATCCGGAAAGAATTCCGTTCCGACAAAGCGAGGATCTTTCCAGGCCTTGCGAAACCACGGGCGATCGATGCGCTTGGCGCCCTGCCGGTCGTTGGTCGCAAACCCAATGGTGACGTTGCCGCGCCCATCGGCAAAGTTGGTCCCCATGATGCCGCTGAGCGTGTATTCGCGACTATCGCCCCGCTGCGACAGGCCGATCTGGCCATCGAGCTGGATGCCTTCGAAATTCTTCTTGAGGATGAAGTTCACCACACCGCCCACGGCGTCGGCGCCGTACGTGGCGGAGGCGCCACCGGTGATGATCTCGACACGCTCGATCGCGGCGGCAGGGATGGTGTTGATGTCGACCACGCCCAGGGCGTTGGCTGGCGTCGCCCGACGCCCGTCGACCAGCACGAGGTTCCGGTTGGTGCCAAGGTTACGCAGAGAGACGGTCGCCGCGCCCGGCGTGCTGGTGGCGGTCGGCTGGATGTCGCCGCTCAGTGCAGGAGTCTGCACCGGGGTAAAGGCCGGCAGCTTGTTGAGGCTGGTCTCGATGGCGGCAGTGGAGGAATTCTGGAGCAACTCCTGTCCGGCGGTGACGATAGGGCTGTTCGCCTCATAGTCGCGCCGAACGATGCGTGATCCGGTTACGACGATCGCCTGCTCCTGATCGCCGGCACCCGCCTGGGCCGCGTCGTCCTGAGCAAAAGCGGCCGGCGCAAATGTGAAGATGGTCAGCGCGCTAGAGCAAGTCAGCACCGCGCGCACGCAAGTATAGCGTGTTTTCAAGGACATGTCTCTCTCTCCCATTCAAGTTGGGCACCGTAGCGACCAAGCCAACTGAGCCGGATAGAAACTCTTGTTCTATGATTTCGATCTAATAGCTGCGGCCCGAAGCCGCGTATCTGTCCGCATCGCTGGCCCCGCAAAATTATCTATCATGCTAGTTTGTTACAAGCGAACAGCGTGGGGAGCACCGTTTCTGTCCCATTTCGCCACCAGACTGATACATCTTTGCAACGCTGGTAGAATTCTACCTTTCATTCCCGCAGGGCTTCCGGGTCCATGACCATCGCCGGATCCGCGCGGATCGCATCGAGGTGAGCCAGCGCGAGCGGCAGGCGCTGGGCCAGGAAATAGGCCGCAATCGCCCGTTTCGCAGCCAGATGCGCAGGCCCGTCGCCCCCTGCTGCGGCCACGCTGGCCCTCTCGGCCTGCTGACCCAACAACCAACCGCCCACCACACCGCCGCACAGAGCCAGGAAAGGACTCGCCGCGGCGCCGAGCCCGGCCTGATCGTGCGCCAGCATCGCCGTGCGCGCCTGCGCGAGTCTCTCCAGCGCCGCCATCATCGCGGCGCGCGCCGCTTCATCCCGCCATGCCGAAACGTCTGCCGCCATCGCTGCCTCGAGTTCCGCTAACGCCGCGCCATTGTCGAGCCGCAGCTTGCGTCCGGCCAAATCCATCGCCTGGATGCCGTTGGTGCCTTCGTAAATGGCCGCGATCCGCGCATCGCGATAATGCCGCGCAACACCGGTCTCCTCGATGTAGCCCGCGCCACCATGGACTTGGATAGCGAGGCTGGTAACCTCGATTCCGATGTCGGTCGCCCACGCCTTGCTGATCGGGGTCAGCAGATCGGCCCGTCGTTTCCAATATGCCCGTCGCGTGGCGTCCGGCTCCTTGTGCGCGCGGTCGACGGCAGCTGCGTTGGCATAGACCAGCGCCCGCGCCGCCTGGGTGAGCGCGGCCATGGTCATCAGCATCCGGCGCACATCCGAATGGGCAATGATCGGGCCGAACTGGATGCGCTCCGCCGCATAGGCCCGCGCGTCTTGCCACGCGCGCTCGGCAATGGCGACGCCCTGCACGCCGACATTGATGCGCGCATGGTTCATCATCGTGAACATCGCCGCCAGCCCGCCATGCGGCTCGCCCACCAGCCAGCCGACGCACGCCCCCTCTTCGCCCAGCGCCATAGTGCAGGTGGGCGAGGCATGGATGCCCATCTTGTGTTCCAACGCCACGCACACGATGTCGTTGCGGACGTCCGGCCTCCCATTTGCGTCGAGCAGATATTTGGGCACCATGAACAAGCTGATCCCCTTCGACCCCGCCGGCGCATCGGGCAGCCGGGCGAGGACGAAATGGATGATATTCTCCGCCAGATCATGCTCGCCCCAGGTGATGAAGATCTTCTGCCCGCGCAGCCGGTAGCTGCCGTCGTCCGCGGGGACCGCGCTGGTGCGCAGCGCGCCCACGTCCGATCCCGCCTGCGGCTCGGTGAGCAGCATCGTCCCGGTCCAGTTGCCTGAGACGAGATGGGGGAGATAGTGTGCCTTCATCCCGGCATCGCCATGCGCCTGCAACGCCTCGATGGCGCTGAGGCTCAGCATCGGGCAGAGCGAGAAGGCCATGTTGGCGGCGGTAAACTGCTCCTGCACGGCTACCGACAGCGCGAAGGGGAGCCCCTGCCCGCCATGCGCCGGGTCGGCGGCGAGGCCGTTCCACCCGGCCGCTGCATAATCGCGATACACCTCGGCAAAGCCGGCGGGCAGCACCACCCTGCCATCCTCCAAACGCGCCCCTTCGCGATCACCGATGGCGTTGAGCGGCGCGAAGCCATCTTGCGCCAGCCGCGCTGATTCCGCGAGGATCTGCCTGACGGTTTCGGGCGTGGCCTCCTCGAACCCGGACAACGCGGCAAGGTCGGCCAGATCGGCCACCGTCTCCAACGCGAACAACTGCTCCTCGATCGGTGCGCGATAGTCTGCCACGGTTCGCTCTCCTGATGCTGGACGCGGCCCTGGAACCAGTTTGGCAGGACAGCCCGAGGCCAAGCCTATCGCGGAACCGAGGGCGGGTGTAGCCGTATCGACGAACGCACGCGACGGTTCGGCCCGTTCCTTCACAGCGAGCCCTCCGGTGCGCCATGGCAACGCACGACCGGCAGCGCTCCTGCCTTCGCAGGAGCACTGGCTCCATTGGTTAGGAGCAAACAAGAGGGCGAGCAGGCGGCGGGAGCGTGCCGCATCGCCACGAAACTTGCGCGGACGCTCGAAAATCGCTTTTCGAACGCCCGCGCTCCCCCTTATTCGTGTCCTTATTGCTTAGCGAGATGCGCGCCGAAGAAAGGCAGGGTGTGGTCGCGGATGCGCTCGGCCACCTTGTCCGCATGACCGCCGTCGAACACCGCCCAATCGTGCTTGATGCCGAAACGGTTAAGAAGCTCGTGCATCTCGGTATCGTCCTTGATGAGCCCGTCCTTATCACCCACTTCCATGCCGATCGCCTTGTAGGTCCTGAGCGCCGGAATATATTGCGCGACCATCGCGTTGGGCGCGTTGGCGGCCCATTGCGCCACGACTTCGGGCTGGGCGACGCCGTCCTTGGTCAGCCAGTCGAAATAATAGGGCGGGTTCTGCGGATTGGGTGACCAGGCGGACGCCGAGGCGAGCGCTGCACGGGTGCCGAAGTCCGCCTTCAAGCGCTCATCCATCGACATGGATTCCACCTTCTTGTCCTGCTCCGAATTGACCTGCCGGGCGGACAGGCAACAGGCGCTCAACGCATAAAAGCTGGAAAAGATGCCCGGATATTTCATCGCGATCCGCAGCGTGCCGTAGCCGCCCATCGAGTGCCCGGCGAGGCCCCGCGACTCCGGCTTGGCGAGTGTGCGGTAGTGGGAATCGATATAGGACACGAGATCCTTGGTAACGAACCCCTCGAAATCCCCGGATGTGGGCGAGTTGGACCACATGCCGCCCGAAAAGCGCGTCTTGCCCGCGTCCGGCACAACAAGGATCAACTCATTGCCCTTGGCCGCAGCCGCTGTCACCGCCTCGCCAAACTTGGCGTAGGTGTCATATTGCACCACATCGAAGAAATAGCCGTGGAGGAAATAGACGACCGGATAGCGCTTGTTGGCATCAGCCTTGTAGTTCGGCGGCAGGAAGACCAGCACGTCGCGATCTGCGGGGTTGCCTTCCAGATTGCCTTCCATCGCCTTGGAATGGACGGCGATCTTCTCCAGCACGGCATTACCGGCCGCATAAGCGGGTGCCGCTGCGAGCAGTCCAGCGGCGACCAGACCTGCCGTGAAACGCCCAATTTTCTGCATGACGGGCATCGTCCCTCCTCCCTCTCATTCTCTTTCATTTCAGCGCCGGGGGATATCCGCCCCATCGCTGGGTCCCGTGTTGAACTCGACCCGGGCATCTTCGACTCGGATGGGATTCAACTATAGACTTAGTCAACTAGCTGTAAGCGGTCCAATCCCCCTTGCCAAGGCCGGCCTGCCAAGACTTGTCCCACCCGCCTGCAGGGCATAGATTGGCCCCATGGCCCAACACGCCCATCATGCGCACGCGCATCACGATCATGAGGAACCAACGGGGCCACTTCTCGCCGTGGCTGCCCGCGCGACGCTGGAAGCCGCCAACGAGCAATGGACCGAGATGCGCAGCGATATTTTCGCGGTGCTCGCCGCCGAGGAAAAGCCGACGTCGGCCTATGATATCGCCGACAAGGTCTCGCAGCGGCGCGGCAAGCGGGTTGCGCCCAACAGCGTCTATCGCATCCTCGACCTGTTCGTGGCGAACAATATTGCCCAGCGGGTGGAGACCGCCAACGCCTACATCGCCAATGCCCATCCCGGCTGCATGCACGACTGCATCTTCCTGGTCTGCAAGAGCTGCGGCGAGGCAACGCACATCGACGATGACGCCCTCACCGGCAAGGTGCGCGGCGTGGCCCGGCACCAGGGCTTCGCCGCCGACCGGCCGGTCATCGAAGTGCTCGGCACCTGCGCCAAATGCGCCTGAACCGGCGCTAACGCCGTTTCCCGAACAACCGCGTGACGCGAGCGAGCGGCAGGATCAGGGTGGGCCAGGCCATGCTGTTCCCACGTCAGAGCCGTGATTTGTGGCGGCAATCCGACGAACTTCGTTCGACATTTGCGAGCAGGCGCACTAGGTACGCTCCATGATGGACCAGCCCGCTACGCCCCTGCTCGATCAGGTGCGCGAACCTGCCGAGCTGCGCAAGCTCGGGCCCGATCAGCTCCGCCAATTGGCAGACGAATTGCGCGCCGAGGTGATCTCGGCGGTGGGCGTCACCGGCGGCCATCTCGGCTCCGGCCTCGGCGTGGTCGAACTGACGACCGCGATCCATTATGTGTTCGATACGCCGCGCGACAAGCTGGTGTGGGACGTGGGACACCAATGCTACCCGCACAAGATCCTCACCGGCCGGCGTGACCGCATCCGCACGCTGCGCACGGGCGGCGGCCTCTCCGGCTTCACCAAGCGGACCGAGAGCGAATACGACCCGTTCGGCGCCGCGCACAGTTCGACCTCGATCAGTGCCGCGCTCGGTTTCGCCATCGCCAACAAGCTGGCGGACCGGCCGGGCAAGGCCATCGCGGTGATCGGCGACGGCTCGATGTCCGCAGGCATGGCCTATGAGGCGATGAACAATGCGGAAGCCGCCGGCAACCGCCTGATCGTTATCCTCAACGATAACGACATGTCGATTGCCCCGCCGGTGGGCGGTCTCTCCGCCTATCTCGCCCGGCTCGTCTCCAGCCGCGAGTTCCTGGGCCTGCGCGACGTGCTCAAGCGCGTCGCCCGCCGGCTCCCTCGCCCGCTCCACCACGCGGCGCGCAAGACGGACGAGTTCGCGCGCGGCATGGCGATGGGCGGCACCCTGTTCGAGGAACTGGGCTTTTATTATGTCGGCCCGATCGACGGCCACAATCTCGACCAGCTCATCCCCGTGCTGGAGAATGTGCGCGACATGGCGGACGGGCCCGTGCTCGTCCATGTCGTCACGCAGAAGGGCAAGGGCTACGCGCCGGCCGAGGCCGCCGCCGACAAATATCACGGTGTGCAGCGCTTCGATGTGGTCACCGGCGAGCAAGTGAAGGCTCCTGCCGGCCCGCCAAGCTATACCAGCGTGTTCGCCAAGGCCCTGATCGCCGAGGCCGCGCAGGACGAGAAAATCGTGGCGATCACCGCCGCCATGCCGTCCGGCACGGGGCTCGACAAGTTTGCGCAGGCCTATCCCGACCGCACTTTCGATGTCGGCATTGCCGAGCAGCACGCCGTCACCTTTGCCGCCGGACTCGCCGCGCAGGGAATGCGGCCGTTCTGCGCGATCTATTCGACCTTCCTGCAGCGCGCCTACGACCAGGTGGTGCACGATGTGGCGATCCAGAACCTGCCCGTGCGCTTCGCTATCGACCGCGCCGGTCTAGTCGGCGCGGACGGCGCGACCCACGCCGGCAGCTTCGACATCACCTACCTCGCCACCCTGCCCCATATGGTGGTGATGGCGGCCGCCGACGAGGCGGAACTGGTCCATATGGTCCACACCGCCGCCTGCCACGACGACGGGCCGATCGCGCTGCGCTATCCGCGCGGCAACGGCGTGGGCATCGCCCTGCCTGAGACGCCGCAGCGGCTGGAGATCGGCAAGGGCCGCATCGTGCGCGAGGGCAAGAAGGTCGTCCTTCTCTCACTCGGCACGCGGCTTACGGAAGCGCTCAAGGCCGCTGATGCGCTGGATGCACGCGGCCTCTCCACCACCGTCGCCGACCTGCGCTTCGCCAAGCCGCTCGACACGGCGCTGATCCGCAAGCTGCTCGTCACCCACGAAGTCGCGGTGACTATTGAGGAAGGCAGCATCGGCGGCCTCGGCGCGCATGTCCTCACGATGGCCAGCGACGAAGGGTTGATCGACGCCGGCCTCAAGCTGCGCACGATGCGCCTGCCAGACGTGTTCCAGGATCAGGACAAGCCCGAGAAGCAATATGACGAGGCCCGGCTGAACGCGCCGCACATCGTCGAAACCGTGCTCGCGGCGCTGCGCCACAATAGCACCGGCGTCGAGGAGGCCGGCGCGCGGGCGTGAGTTCACGCCGTCCAGATATAAAGAATTAATCTCTTGTGAGGTTGGAACCGCGCAACAACCCAAAGCCGCTCGCCCCAAGCGGGTCGAAGGGCTGACCTCCTTTCGATAAGATTCTGGAAGGCGGAGGAGTCACTTTAGGTCGCGCGGACAAATTCATCCGCTTCCGGAGATAGCTGTTTTTCAGCCTTTTTGTGTAGAGGCGGACTGTCCGGACACGACGGCATTGCGGCCGTTCGAAACAGATGCCAACCTCCGGCCGAGCCATATTCTGACGTCCGCTCCCCCCACCTCTCGTGACATGTGAGGATAGGTCCGGAGCGCCCGAAATCCACCAGTCACAACCGGAGTTTGTCCACGCGGCCAGGCTTTCGCGGGAGCACTCTTTTCTGTGCTGGACGGGTAAAACAGTTGCGATCATTCTGCCTCACCAGCATGAACCCGAAATCCGGAAGGACGCCCTATGTCTACCCACGCCGCCACCATCCGCACCGGCGTCGGCGGCTGGACGTTCGAGCCGTGGCGCGGCGCCTTCTATCCGGCCGATCTGCCCAAGGCGAAGGAGTTGGACTACGCCGTCAGCCATCTCGGCACCATCGAGATCAACGGCACCTATTACCGCACCCAAAGCCCGGCAACCTTCGCCAAGTGGCGCGCGGCAGCACCGGACAGCTTCGTTTATGCGGTGAAGGCCCTGCGCTACGCGGTGATGAAGCGGAAGCTGGCCGAGGCGGAAGACTCGATCACGCGCTTCCTCCAATCCGGCCTGACCGAACTGGGCGAGACGCTCGGGCCGATCCTCTGGCAATTCATGGAGACGCGGCGGTTCGACCCTGACGATATCGCCGCCTTTCTCGCCATGTTGCCGGACCGGCTCGACGGCGCGGCGCTGCGCCATGTGCTGGAGGTGCGGCACGAGAGCTTCGCCTGCCCCGAGTTCATCGCGCTGGCCCGCAAGCATGGCGTCGGCATCGTCATTGCCGAGCATCCGAGCCACCCGCAGATCGCCGATCTCACCGCCGATTTCGTCTATGCCCGGCTGATGCAGAGCCGGGAGGAGGTCCCCACCGGCTATGACGATACCGGGCTCGATCGCTGGGCCGGCATCGCCCGGCAATGGGCCGAGGGCGAGCGGCCCGAGGGGCTAAGCTACGTCACGGATGGGGCGGCGGATGGGAAAAAGCGCGACGTCTTCGCCTATTTCATCAGCGGGGCGAAAGTACGCAATCCGGCCGCGGCGATGGCGTTGGCGGAGAGGCTTGGCAGCGGGACTTGAGAGCGCCCTGAACTGAGGTGGCCGCTCGACGATGAGGTGCCGCCCCGGGAATTGCCCACCCTCGCGCGGACAGACTAACCCGAGCCTTCGGTCGCAACGCCCTCGTGCACATGCTGCCAGGCATCGCCCGCGGCGACCGCATCATGCGTCATCCGGCGGAACCAGCCCTTGTTGCTGGGGGCCGCGGACCAGATTTCCATGTCGTCGAGGGTCATGCGCAACACGTGCAGCGCAGGATCCGCGCGCCCCTGCTCATACCATTCAGCCACCGTGCTCGACCAAAGATGGTCGATAACGTGCGGGTCGTCCTCGGCGGTGATGACACCGGAGATGCAGGCAAACAGATCCTGCCCACGCGAAATAAACTGGGCCATCGCGGGACCGCCGGCCGCCAGCCGGTTATCCTTGGTGGTGAAGAACCAGATCGTCTCGGGCTGGATATCCTCATCGAGAACGGAGGTCATCGGCAGGCTGTGCTCGCTGCTTCCCTGCAGCCGCACCATCAGGAACGGGCTGAAGGCCAAAGCCCGCCAAAATACCTGCTGGGGTGCATCTGCCATGGCGAACTCCTTCCGCCCGCCAAACGAATGGCGACGCGAAAAGGTTGCCTCGGCAAATCCCACGCCTCACTCGGCGTGCGGAGCTTACTGGCCCGGCGTCACCCGCGCAAACTGGCCGTCACCCTCCGGCGCGGAGATGATGTCTTGCGTGGTCGCGCCTTTGTCGATGACCTCCGTCTGCGCATCGCCCACCGATGAGCGGATGCCGGCGTCGGCCACCGAGCGGCCGGCCTGACGCAGCGCGGCGGTCTCGCTCTCGCTGCGCGGCGCGGTGCCGCCGAACATCGCTTCCAGCGCCTGCCGCTGCGCCGATCCCTGCTGGGTGGCGGCGGCAGTCCCCGGCGTGGGCGGGACCAGCGCGAAATCGGGCGGGATGACCAGCGGCGGCTGGCGCGAAACGGCCATCTCGTCAGGCCGGTCGCGGTTGAACAGATTGGTGCTGCCGCAGGCCGAAAGCATCACGATGCCGACAAGCGCCAGCGGAAGACGGGTGGGTGAACGCATCTTAATGTGACTCCTTGGCTGGCGCCTTTTCGCGCAGCAACAGCGCCCGCGCAAGCAAGATGAGGACGCCAAAGGTAATTGCGGCGTCGGCGAGGTTGAAAATGAGGAAGGGGCGCCACTCGCCGATATGGAGATCGGCATAATCAATGACATAGCCCAGGCGCGCCCGGTCGATGATATTGCCGATGGCGCCGCCCAGGACGAGGCCCAGCGCGATCGCATCGTCCCGCGCGCGCTCGCGCCAGAGCCACCAGCCGACGAAGCCGGCAATGGCGAGGGTCATCGCCACCAGCAGCCAGCGCATCACATCCGTCTCGGCATAGAAAAAGCCCATCGAGACGCCGCGATTCTCCGTCCACGTCAGGTTGAAGAACGGCGTGATCTCCATGCCGAACCGGCCATAGGACTGGATCTGCAGCGGATAGGTGACGAGATATTTGAGGAACTGATCGACGATCAGGATGCCGGCCGCGAGGGAAAAGCCCAGCCTGCGGTGGAACATCGCCGGCACCGCGTCGGCGGCCTGCACAGCCGGCTCGAGATCCGCCACGCCGCTCATGTCAGGATCGTCTCGCAGCGGCCGCACAGCGCGCCATCCTGCGCCACATCGGGCAGGTGACGCCAGCAACGGCCGCATTTGTGATGCGCGGTGGGAGACACGGCGGGCACATCCAGCCCGCTATCCTCGGTCACGCTTGCCACGATGCTCACCTCCGCGAAATCGACATCGGCGGGCACGTTCGCCATACGCACGTCGGCCTCCAGGCTGGAGCGCACGGTCTTTTCGCGCCGCAGCGGCTCAATGGCCTGCGTCACCTGATCGCGCGATGAACGAATCGCCGCCCAGCGCGCGCCGAGCACCTCGTCCTGCCAGGCGGGGTCCACATCGGGCCATTCGAGCATGTGCACGGATGTCTCTTCATCCGGATAGCGTGCCTGCCACACCTCCTCGGCGGTGAACGGTATGATCGGCGCGGCATAACGCACGAGGGCGTGGAAGAGATGATCCAGCACGGTGCGATAGGCGCGGCGCTTCTCCGTCTCGCGACCCGTCGCCGGGTTCACGTCGCAGTAGAGGCAGTCCTTGCGGATATCGAAATAGAAGGCGGACAAGTCGTTGTTGGCGAACTCGTTGAGGGCACGGGTGTAGCGGCCAAACTCCAGCCAGATGTCGCTACCTGCACGCTTATCAACAACGAAACGCAGTTCCTCGTCCAGCGCGGCGAGGCTGTGGAGCATGAAGCGCTCCAGCTCCGGCATGGCCGAGACGGGCACGCGATCGGCCTGATCGAAACCCGCGAGCGCACCTAGTAAGTATCTGAAAGTATTACGCAATTTCCGATATGCGTCGGATGCGCCGGCCAGCACCTCCTTGCCGATGCGGACATCGTCGAAATAATCGGTGGAGGCCACCCACATGCGCAATATGTCCGCGCCGCTCTCGCCGATCACCTTGAGCGGATCGACGACATTGCCGAGGCTCTTGGACATCTTGCGACCCTGCCCATCGAGCGCGAAGCCGTGGGTCAGCACGGCTCCATACGGCGCGCGGCCGCGCGTCCCGCAGCTCTCCAGCAGCGAGGACTGGAACCAGCCGCGATGCTGGTCCGACCCTTCAAGGTAGAGATCGGCACGCACGCCCGCGCCATAACGCGCCTCGACGACGAAGCTGTGGGTCGAGCCGCTGTCGAACCACACGTCGAGAATGTCGTTGACCACCTCATAGTCGTCGAGCCGGTAATCCGGCCCAAGCAGCGCCTGATGGTCGGCGCCGAACCAGGCATCCGCGCCGCCCGCCCTGAACGCCGCGACGATGCGGGCATTGACGGCGGGGTCGTTCAGATACTCGCCGGTCTGGCGGTGGACGTAGAGCGCGATCGGCACACCCCAGGCGCGCTGGCGCGAGATCACCCAGTCCGGCCGGTCGCTGACCATGGCGTGGATGCGGTTGCGCGCACGCGCGGGCACCCAGCGCGTCGCCTCGATGGCGTCCAGCGCCACCTCGCGCAGCGTAGGGCCGTTGCTCATGGTGTGATCGGGCGTGGCGGGATTGACCGCGAGCGCGATACCGGCGCCGACTTCCAGCAGCGGCGCGACCTCGAAATCCGACGCCTTGGCCGCCTTGTCCATCGGGATGAACCATTGCGGCGTGCAGCGGTAGATGATCCGCGCCTTGGAGCGCCAGCTATGCGGGTAGCTGTGCTTGAGCTCCCCGGCCGAGAGCAGCGCCCCGGCTTCGCGCAGGTCGGTCAGGATCGGGCCGTCCGGGCCGTTGAACTTGGTGTTGATGACGCTGCCCTGCCCGCCGAGCCAGAGCCAGTCATCGCGGTAGCGGCCATCGTCGGTGACGGCGAACACAGGATCGATGCCGACCGCCTTGCAGGCGATGAAGTCTTCCTCGCCATGGTCCGGCGCCATGTGGACAAGGCCCGTGCCGGCATCGGTGGTGACATGCTCGGCGGGGATGAACGGGCGCGGACGGGCGAAGAAGCCGCCGAGATGGTGCATGGGGTGACGGGCGACGGCGCCAGCGAGTTGACCGCCGTTGATCGTGCCTCCACTGACGCTAAGCAGGTCGCCCAGACGCTGACCCAGAGCCTCGACCAGTTCGCGGGCGACAAGGAAGCGCCGCCCATCGAGCTGGACCACGACGTACTCAATCCCCTCCCCATAGGCGATCGCCTGATTGACGGGGATCGTCCACGGGGTCGTCGTCCAGATCACCGCATGGGCGCCGACCAGCTCGGGCGCATTCGGGGCCTCGACAATCTCGAACGCCAGGTCGATCTGCGTCGAGACGACATCCTCATATTCCACCTCGGCCTCGGCCAGCGCGGTCTTTTCGACCGGGGACCACATGACCGGCTTGGCGCCGCGATAGAGCTGGCCGCTCTCGGCGAACTTCAGCAGCTCGGCGACGATGGCGGCCTCAGCCTCATATTTCATTGTGAGATAGGGATCGTCCCAATCGCCCATGACGCCGAGGCGCTTGAACTGCTCGCGCTGGATGCCGACCCATTTCTCGGCATAAGCGCGGCATTCGGCGCGGAATTCCTGCGGGGGAACCTCGTCCTTGTTCCGCTTCTTCTTGCGATATTCCTCCTCGATCTTCCACTCGATGGGGAGGCCATGGCAATCCCAGCCGGGCACATAGGGCGCATCCTTGCCGAGCAGGCTCTGGCTGCGCACGATGATGTCCTTCAAGACCTTGTTCATCGCGTGGCCCATGTGAATGTCACCATTCGCATAAGGCGGGCCATCGTGCAGGATGAAGCGCTCGCGCCCCGCCCGCGCCGCGCGGAGCTTGCCGTAAAGGTCCATTTCTTCCCAGCGCGCGAGAATGCCCGGCTCCTTTTGCGCAAGGCCCGCTTTCATCGGAAAATCGGTCTGGGGCAGAAAGACGGTGTTCTTGTAGTCGGGCTGGTCTGTCATGGGGCCAATCGTCAGGCGGAAAAGTCAGCCCACGCCCCTACGCGAGCGCAGGCCCCCGCGCAAGCAAGCGCGGAGGATGGGCGGCTTTGAGCTTATCGGGCACTGGCGGGCCTCGCCTGTGCTCGACACGGACGGGGATTGGGTCAAACCGTGCCTGCCCCTGCGCGGGAGCACAGCATGGTTTGCCGACGCGGACTATGCTTGCAGGATCGTGCGGGCGCGGACGACGTCGGCATCCATCTGCGCCACCAGCGCGGCCAAAGTGTCGAACTTCGCCTCGCCACGCAGCCGCTCGATCAGCTCGATCTCGATCGTCTGGCCGTAGAGGTCGCCGGAGAAATCGAACAGATAGGTCTCCAGCAGCTCCTTCGGCGGATCGAAGGTGGGGCGAATGCCGATATTGGCCGCGCCGTCGATCAGCCGCCCGTCGGGCATGCGAGCGCGGACGGCGTAGATGCCGTAGGCCGGGCGCAGATACGGCCCCATCTCCATATTGGCGGTGGGAAAGCCGATTTCCCGCCCCCGCTTGTCGCCGTGGATCACGGTGCCGGCAATGGTGAAGGGCCGCGTAAGCAGCCGGGTGGCGGTGGCGCAATCACCCGCCACCAACGCATCGCGGATGCGGGTGGAGGAGATCACCGCGCCGCTGGAATCAGTCACCGGCGCCACCGCCAGCGTATCGAGGCCAAGCGGGCGGCCCAGTTCGCCCAGCAGGTCGATGGTGCCGGCCCGGCCCCGCCCGAAGGTGAAATCCTGCCCCGTCACCACCGCGTGCGCGCCCAATTGCTCGACCAACATGTGGACGAACCCTTCGGCGCTGCGCGAGGCCAGCGCACGGGTGAAGTGAAAGACCAGCATCGCATCCGCCCCCGCCGCCGCGAACAGGCGCTCGCGCTGATCCAGCGTGGTCAGGCGGAACGGCGGTGCATCGGGCACGAACAGGCGCACCGGGTGCGGATCGAAGGTGGCGATGATCGCCGGGCGCCCCTCACGCCGCGCCCATTCAATCGCCGCGCCCGCCACGGCCTGATGCCCGGCATGGAATCCATCGAAATTGCCGAGCGCGATAACGGCCCCGCGCAGGTGGGCCGGCATGACCCCATCGCTGCTGATCCTTTCCATGGCGGGCGGCTATAGGCAGCGCTTTGGCGCGGCGCCAGCCCTGGCGATGGGGAAATCCTTCACGCCTTCACCAGCGTGACATAGCTGTAGGCAGGCACAGCGCCCTGCGCGGGCCGGTCGTCACGCGCGATCTCGCGCCAGCGGGCGGGATCGGGCCGGTCGATGCGCGCTGCGCCGGGCGGGTTGAGATGCACCTCCGTCAGTTCCAGCCGGTCCGCGACCGGCTCGAACAGGCGGTAGATTTCCGCGCCACCGATCACCGAGAGGACGGGCGCATCGGCCGCGGCGGCGACAGCCTCCTCCACGCTATGGACGACCTCCGCGCCCTCCGCCCGCCACGCGCGGTCGCGGGTGAGAACGATGTGGCGCCGGCCCGGCAAGAGGCCCGGCAGGCTGTCGAACGTCTTGCGGCCCATCACCATCGGCGTGCCCATGGTCATCGCCTTGAAGCGCTTCTGCTCGCCGGGGATATGCCACGGAATCGCGCCGTCCGCGCCGATCACGCCATTGTCCGCGCGCGCCAGCAGCAGCACGATCTCGGGACGAACGGCCACCATTGCGCTCAGCCCTGCTCCGCGAGACGCAGGCGGGTGACGTGGCCCATCTTGCGGCCGGGGCGCGCCTCGTTCTTGCCATAGAGGTGGAGATGCGCGGTCTCGTCAGCGAGGATGGCCGGCCAGTCATGCACCTGCGCGCCGATGAGGTTGGCCATCGTTGCGCCGGCCGTTACCAGCGCGGTCGAGCCCAAGGGCAGACCGCAAATGGCGCGGACATGGTTCTCGAACTGGCTGGCGATGGCCCCCTCGATGGTCCAGTGCCCGCTATTGTGGACGCGCGGCGCCATCTCGTTGAAGATCGGGCCATCGGCTCCGGCAAAGAACTCCAGCGTCAGCACGCCGACATAATCGAGCGCCTCGGCCACCTTGGCGGCGATGGCGCGCGCGGCGGGCACCTGCGCGAGGATGGCCGCGGGTGCGGGCACCGTGGAGGTCGCGAGGATGCCATCCTGATGGACGTTATGCGGCGAATCCCAGAAGCGCAGCGCGCCATCATGGCCCCGCACGAGAATCACCGAAAATTCATGCTCGAAGCGGACGAAGCCCTCCAGCACGGCGGGCTGGCCGGCAATCTCCGCCCAGGCACGATCGAGCGCCTCCGGGGTTGCCGCCATGATCCGCGCCTGGCCCTTGCCGTCATAGCCGAAACGGGTGGTCTTGAGGATCGCCGGTGCGCCGATCTGTGCGACGGCCGCGCTGAGCCCGGCGCGGTCGTCCACCGCCGCATAGGGCGCGGTGCGCCCGCCGAGATCGGTGACGAAGCCCTTCTCCGCCAGCCGGTCCTGCGCGATGCCGAGCGCACGCGCATTGGGGTGGACATGGCCGAGACCGGCGAGCAGCGCCACCGCCGCGCTCGGCACATTCTCGAACTCGTAGGTGATGACATCCACCGCCTGCGCAAAGCCCGCCAGCGCGGCACCATCCTCATAGGCCGCCTGCGTCCAGCCGACCGCCACGTCCGCTGCCGGGCCACTCGCCTCGGGCGCGAATATATGGCTGCGATAGCCGAGCTGCGCGGCGGCAATCGCAATCATCCGGCCGAGCTGGCCGCCGCCGACGATACCGATGGTGGAGCCGGGAGGAATCGTCCTCATTCCGGGCTGTCCGTCACCGCCTCGGTCTGCGCGGCGCGCCACGCCTCCAGCCGCCCGGCCAGCGCCGGATCGGCATTGGCGAGGATCGCGGCGGCCAACAGCCCGGCGTTTTTGGCGCCCGCTTTGCCGATGGCGAGCGTCCCCACGGGGATGCCGCCGGGCATCTGGACGATGGACAACAGGCTATCCAGACCCGACAGAGTGGCCGATTGAACCGGCACACCGAGCACCGGCAGCCGCGTCATCGCCGCCACCATGCCCGGCAAATGCGCCGCGCCGCCGGCTCCCGCGATAATCACCTGCAAGCCACGACCTGCCGCGCTTTTGGCGTAGGACACCAGCCGGTCCGGCGTGCGATGCGCCGAAACGATCTTCCGTTCATGAGGGATTTCAAGCGCTTCCAAGATATCGGACGCATGCCGCATGGTCTCCCAGTCCGACTGCGACCCCATGACTATCCCGACTTTCACCATGGCTTGCGCCCACCCTGTCCGCTCATTTTGCAACTGCCCCGGCCCGATCGCCCGCTTAGAAACCATTCATTAAGCCCCCCGCCAATAGAGACGAGCGAAACGCCGCACAACCGCTCAAAACAGGCCACAGAACCTGTTGGCATTTTTGGGGCTGTAAAACCCGAACCATGGCCGTATAAGCCCGGCCGAAAAGGGATTCTCCTACGGTCGCGCAAGGGAGGTAGAGCTTGACACGAGCAACTACCCGGGACGTCGTGCGCGCCGAATTTGGCACTGACGTTTCGGCAATTGAGGAAGAGGTTATCGTGCTCCGCAAGGAAGTGCGGCTGCTTCGACTCGCCAATGCGGAACTGGAGCGGCTCGTGATTCGCGACACGCTGACGCCGCTTTACAACCGCCGGCACTTCATGAACTGCCTGACCGAGCGGTTGAACCGCCTGGAGCGCTACGGAACGCCTTGCGCCCTGCTGTTCGTCGACCTCGACGGCCTCAAGCAGATCAACGACACCTTCGGCCACGCCGCAGGCGACTATGCGCTGCTGCACATGGCACGACTCCTGATTAATGCGATCCGCTCGACCGATATTGCGGCGCGAGTCGGCGGCGACGAGTTCGCCCTGCTGCTTGACGGGCTCAGCGAAAGCGCGGCGACCGAAAAGGCCGGCCAACTCTCCACCCTGATCGGTGAAACAGAGTGCCGATTCGGCGCGAACGTGCTGCCGCTCTCGGCATCGTTCGGCTGCACCGCGCTCCGGGCAGACGATACCGACTTCGCGGCGATCGCCCGCGCCGATCTCGCCATGTATGCGGCCAAGCGGCGTCCGGACATCATCGTGTCGCTGGAGGTGACTGCTCAGGCGTCCTGACGCGCAGCACGATTTCGGCGGACCTGCCGCGCCGTGTGAGCGCCGCGGCGCCCCGCCCAGGCCCACTCTTGCGGCAGCGCCCCGGGACGCCGATGATGGAGGCGGAAGGACGACTCGCCATGGCAAAGGATTTGCGCGCGGGCCCGGCGGACGGGCGCTACGATGTTCCGCTGGAGGGCGGCACCGCCACTGCCGACTATATTCGCAAGGGCAATACGCTGCTCGTCACCCACACCTTTGTGCCCGAAGCCCTGCGCGGCCGGGGTGCTGGCGCGGTGCTGGTCAAGGCGCTGCTCGATGACGTGCGCGCGCAGGATCTCAAGGTCGTACCCCTTTGCAGCTTCGTCGCCGCCTATATGCGCCGGCACCCTGAGACGCGCGACCTGCTGGCCAAGGACGCGGAAGAGGGTTGAGGCCGATGGCGAGCACGCCATCGCCTGTCACAGACTAAGGAAAGATAGGCGGCTGGGGGCCGACCACGGTTCTTGGCCCCTCGGACTCCTGCCGTCGCAGAAGCCCATCAGCACCACGGCCGGGTGGATCAGCGCTCCGAGAGGTAATAGCGATCCCGCGCGGTCAGATCGTCCGCCAGATCGTAGACAATGGGCTGGCCGGTGGGGATTTCGAGGCCTGTGATCTCATCGTCCGGGATATTGGAGAGATGCTTGACCAGCGCACGGAGCGAATTGCCGTGAGCCGAGATGAGCACGCGCTTGCCGGCGCGCAGATCGGGAGCAATCCGGTTTTCCCAATAGGGCAGAACGCGCGCGATGGTATCCTTGAGGCTCTCCGTCGCAGGCACGGAGATGCCCGCATAGCGACGATCCTGCGAGAGATCGAAGGGGCTGCCCGTTTCCATCGGAGGCGGCGGCACGTCGAAACTGCGACGCCAGATCTTCACCTGCTCGTCCCCATGCTTCGCCGCCGTCTCGGCCTTGTCGAGACCGGTCAGGCCTCCATAATGCCGCTCGTTGAGACGCCAATCCTTCTCCACCGGCAACCACAACCGATCCATCGCCTCCAGCGCGAGGTGGAGCGTCTTGATCGCGCGCTTCTGAAGCGAGGTGAAGCACTGGTCGAAGTCCAGCCCCTTGGTCTTCATCAGTTCACCCGCCGCCACGGCTTCCGCCGCGCCCAGCTCCGTCACGTCGACATCCCACCAGCCTGTGAAGCGATTCTCCAGATTCCAAGCGGATTGGCCATGGCGGATAAGGACGAGGGTCGGCATGAACAAGGCTCCCGGCTGTCGTTGGCTCGGCGCCTGATAGCGCGAAATTGCGGCAGTGCAATGCGATGGTTGCACCCTAACGCCAGAAGGCATTGAAGGCCCACGCGCCCGTCCAGGGATGGCCCGCCAGGCGACAGCGACCCGCCAAAACAACCGTCTGGCAACGGCTTGTGCCTAGTGAGACAATCGGCCATGGGACCGCGCGCAGACATTCAAGGGAGACGAGCCATGGCGATCACCAGAAACGTTCATATCCATGACGGCCCCGGCGGCCCCTTCGAATCCATGGTCGTGGGCGATAGCGCGGCCGACACGCAGCCGGGCATGCTGCTTTTCCCCAACTTCTTCGGTGCCAAGGAATGGGATTTCGCCAAAGCCGAGGCGCTGGCGGCGCTCGGCTACAAGGTGCTGGTGGTCGACTATTACGGCCAGGGCAAACGCGGACACGACATGGAGTCCTCCGGCAAACTGCTCCACGCCTTCATGGCCGACCGCGCCGCAGTGAAGCAGCGCCTGCTCGATGCACTGGCGGAACTGAAGGCGCTGCCGGGCGTGGACGGCGACCGGCTGGGTGCCATCGGCTTTTGCGCCGGCGGCAAATGCGTGCTGGACCTCGCCCGCGCCGGCGGCGCCATCAAGGCCGGCGTCAGCTTCCACGGCGTCTATGACGCACCGCCCTTCCCCAACGCCACGATCACCGCCAAGCTGCTGATCTGCGACGGCTGGAACGACCATCTCTGCCCGCCCGAAGCCAAGGTGGCGCTGTGCAAGGAACTGACCGAAGCGGACGTGGACTGGCAATTCATCAGCTACAGCCGCACCGGCCACGCCTTCACCGCCGACGATACGCCGCTCAACCCCGAGCGCAGCTTCGGCTTCCAGCCCGATACCGACCGGCGCAGCTGGAAGGCGATGACGGACTTTCTGGCGGAGGCGCTGGGCTGAACGGGTTCGGTCCGAACCGTCGGGCAGTTCGGCCCGCATGAGAGGTAAACACGGGCATCCGCTCCGTCCCTATCGACGCGGCGGGCAACCAACCGACGACTTACCCGGACCAGGCTCCGTCCCATCCATGTCCGTGCCCCTGAGAAGGCGGGAGCACGGACATAGCGGGAGTTAGATCTCGTCCACCATCTCGGCCAGCGTCGCGAGGCAATCGCGGGCGAGTTGGATGGAGCGTTCGGGGCTCCAGCCCTGCGCCGGATCGGGCAGGTCGGCATTGTCCTTGAACGGCATTTCCAGCGTCATGGCGACAGCGCCATAGCGCTCGGCGATTTGCGCGGTGGCCATGGAGAGATTGGCCTTTCCCGGTCGCGCCTCGGGATAACCGAGCCGTGTCTGGAAATCCGGCGTGCGAATGGCCAGCGTATCGCGATAGCGGCGGAACAGGGCGATCCGGTCCTCGCGGAGCGAAGGAATGCCCTCGAACCCGGCGAGGAACACAGCGGGGATCGCCTCGTCGCCATGGACGTCCAGAGAAAAGACCACCCCGGTCTCGTCCATGCGATTGCGGACGCACAGGACCTCTGGCGACTGCTCGGCAGTGGGCGCGTGCCATTCACGGTTGAGATTAATGCCAGCCGCGTTGGTTCGTAAATGGCCCCGGAAGGAGCCATCCGGGTTCATATTGGGAACAAGATGCAGGCGGCAGGCGGCCAACAGCTTGCGCGCATGCGCGTTGGTGGGATCGGTAAGCATTTCCAGCGCACCTTCCATCCACCATTCGGCCATGCTCTCGCCGGGGTGCTGGCGCGCGATGATCCATACCGGCTTGGCGCCGGTGCCCAGCTCCAGACAATCGATCGGCCGCCCATCAAGGGTGAGACCGAGCTGGCGCAGTGTCACCCCCTCGCACGCCGCTGCCTGCGCGACGAGATCATGGTGCCGCTCCAGCGAATATGGCGCGAAATAGGCGAACCACGCGGCGTCGCTCGCCAGCCTATGGGTGATGGTCAGCGTGCCGCCATCCTCATCCGGATCATAGCGGGAGGGCGCACGCCGCCATGTCTCGCGATCCTCGGAGACAGCGGCATGATAATCGGGCCAGCCGTCCGGATAGGCCGAGCCCGCCAGCCCGGTGATGCGCAGGGTGAGCGCCGTGCCCGCCGGGGCGGCGACGCGGAAATGGAACCACTGGAAGAAATCGCTCTCATTATCCTTGCGGATTGAAAGCGTGGCCTCGGAGCCGGCGATCGATTCGACGACGATATTGCCGCTGTCGAACGCGCTGGTGATGAGGAGGGAAGGGCTGCTCTCTGTGGCCGTGTCTGTCATTTGACCGTGATAGTCACCCCCGACGGCCCGGGAAAGTCCTTGAACAGCGCATCGGCCAGCTTTCCGGCGGCGAGACCGGGCTGTGCGGCCGGCGTGCCCTCCTTGGCCTGCGTTTCGGCGCGCCCTTCCCAGATGGCGGCCTTGTCTGCCGCGCGGCGCAGTTGCACGCGCAGGCTTGTCGTCACCATCGGCTTGGGCTTGCCGGAGAGGTTGATGCCGATGCCCAGGCCGACACCGCTGCCGTAGCTTCCGGTCGACCCGCCAACGCCAACACTGACCGGCGAACGGCGCTGTTCGCCCGGCTGCCAGGTCTGCCGCTCGATACCCACGACCGCCTCATACTCGCCCGCCCCGCTGTCCCGCAGGGTGAAGCCGGTGCGGGCCAGGGCAGCACTGACGGCGTTGGCGGTAGTGCGGAACTCCAGACTGTCCGCATCGGCCATGTTGGCCGGGACGATCGTTACACTGCCCTGCCGCGCGACCGAATCGCTATGGAAGCGCGTCACGTCCACCGGCGCGATGGCGGTTGCGCAGCCGCCCGCGAACAGCAACAACGGCAAAACGGTCATGGCATAGCGGCGGGAAATCGAACGTGGCATGACCTTATGTCTCCCTTGCAAACACGCCGCCATCGCCCGGCACGACGGACGCCGGGGCGGACGGGGCCGCCCAATGCCCACACGACGGGCATCCGACAGGGCCCCAAGATACCAGCGAGGCGTCCGTTCCGGCAATCGCTCGCGCGGTGAACAGAGGCAGCGTATGGAAAAGGCAGGCGGTCCTGCCAATTTCCCCCGGCAGGACACAGCGCGACATGCTCCGGCAGGCAGCACCGACCCGGCTTATGCCCATAAAAGGACCCGCCGCGCCTTGACTTTCCGGACCCGCCCCCATAGACGCGCGGCTCCGGTTTCCAGAACCACCACGTATTTTTGGACGTTCGATCATGAAGATCCGCAATTCGCTCAAGTCGCTCAAGGACCGCCACCGGGACAACCGCGTGATTCGCCGTCGCGGGCGCACCTACGTCATCAACAAGACCCAGCGCCGCTTCAAAGCCCGCCAGGGCTGAGCAGACGCGCGCGGCGCGGGCACAGACCCGCCGCGAAGAATAGCAAGCGCCCGGTCAGGCTCTGGCCGGGCGTTTTGGCGTGGACGCGGCAGCGCGCGGAGAGGGCGGGCGCGTGTAAACAGCGTTAGGGCAACGCTTGCGACGGGTGAAACGCCTGATCGCGCCCCTCGCCTCCCCTGACCTTTTACGGCAGATTGCACCCTTCTGGTGGCGGGCGACCCGATGGGCCGGCGCCAGCACATGACAGGAGAGCAAGCGCGATGAACCGGTTTGAACAGGCCGTCTATGATTGCATGAAGCCCACCGAGGCGTTGCTGGAGCAGACGACGAACCCGCTGCACAGGAAAATCCTGCTCAACTTCTGGCGGCACGTCCATCTGGAAGGCGCCGGCCTCTACGACCAGATCTGCAGCGACGACATGATGGTCGCCAACCCGGTTTATCGGGTGACATGGGGCGCCAACCCCGCCGTGCTGGAAGGGCGCGAGGCGGTGCTGGCCTTCTACAACAGCGTCGGCGACGTGGTGCTGTGGAACTCGGACGACCGGATCGCCGTGGCCGATTGGGGCGTGGCGGACGAGCTGACCTTCAACCTGCTCGGTCGGGGCGCAATCATGCAGGCAATCGGCTACGCGGTGCCGGACGCCGACAAATTCTACCACGTCCAGAGCCGGCAGGCGTTCATCTGGCCCTATGACAGCAACGCCAGGCTGGCCGGCGAACATCTCTACGAGGACAAGACCAGCCTCAAATGGCAGGAAGTGGACGAGAGCGAGCTGACCACGCCGGCGCGCGTCAAGCAGATCCAGAAGGAGTTGCTCGACCAGCTCCACGCCCGCTTCGGCGAGAATTTCTGGGTTTATAAGAAGGAAGCCGCGAGCGCCTGACCTCGCGTCCGCCCGACCTAGTGGGGTAGCGCGGATCGGAAAAGCTGGGCGCGGACGGCACGACAGGCTGCCCGCGCCAGAGGCCGGCCACGCCCTATGGCGCGCCGGCCCTCACCCTCACCCTTCCCCATGCCCCTTCAACTCATCGCCGCGAATCGTGGCGACGTGGAGGACGTTGGTCGAGCCGGGGGTGCTAAAGGGCACGCCGGCGAGGATGACGATCTTGTCGCCGCCGGCCGCGAAGCCATGGCGCAGGGCCATGCGCTTAGCCTTGCCGATCATCTCCTCGAAGCTGCCAATATCCTTGGTGCGGACCGCGTGGACGCCCCACATGAAGCCTATGCGCCGGGCGGTGGTGCCGCGCGGGGTGAGCGCCAGCACAGGGACGGAGGGCCGCTCGCGCGCGATACGGCGCACGGTGCTGCCTGACGCGGTGAAGCAGACGATGGTCTTGGCAGACACGGTGATGGCGACGCTGGCGCACGCCTCGGCCAGTGCGTCGGCCGTGGTCGGATCCGGCATCGTCTTGGTGAAGTGCAGCCGATCGAGATAGCCCGGATCATGCTCGACACTGTGGGCGATGCTATCCATCATCGCCACCGCCTGCTCGGGCCAGTCGCCCGCCGCGGTCTCGGCCGACAGCATGACGGCATCCGCTCCATCATAGACCGCCGTCGCCACGTCCGACACCTCGGCACGGGTGGGCGTGGGCGACTTGATCATCGATTCGAGCATCTGGGTGGCCACCACGACCGGCTTGCCAAGGCGGCGAGCGGTCTCGACGATCTGCTTCTGGAGCGGCGGCACCGCCTGCGGCGGCAGTTCCACACCGAGATCGCCGCGCGCGACCATCACCGCGTCCGCCATCTCCAATATCTCGTCGAGCCGCGCGACGGCGGCCGGCTTCTCGATCTTGGCGAGGAGTTGACCATGGCCGCCCATCAGCCGGCGTGCCTCGGAAAGATCCTCCGGCCGCTGAACGAAGGACAGCGCGATCCAGTCACAGCCTGCGTCGATCGCGAAGGCGAGATCGCGCCGGTCCTTGTCGGTCAGAGCCGCCATCGGCAGCACGGCGTCCGGCACGTTGACGCCCTTGCGCTCCGACAGCATCCCGCCGACCTCGACGATGGTCTCGATCACATCGTCGCTGGCCGACTGCACGCGCAGCACCAGCTTGCCATCGTCCAGCAGCAGGCGGCTGCCTTCGTCCAGCGCCGCGAAAATCTCCGGGTGCGGCAGGTTGACGCGCGTGGCGTCGCCCGGCGTTGGGTCGCGATCCAGCCGGAACGGCGCGCCGACGGTAAGCATCACCGGCCCCGCGGCGAAGGTGCCGACGCGCAGCTTGGGGCCTTGCAAATCGGCGAGGATGGTGGTCGGGCGGCCGAAATCGCGCTCCAGCCCCCGGATGATCTCGATATTGGCGGCATGTCGCTCGTGCGTGCCGTGGCTCATGTTGAGCCGGAAGGCATCCGCACCCGCGAGGAACAGTTTGCGGATCATCTCCTCGCTGCTACTTGCGGGGCCCAGCGTGGCCAGTATGCGAACCTTACGGGAGCGGGGCGCGAACTTCTTCATGGACGGAAGCGACCTCTTGAGGTGATGATGGCCATCCCCACATCCACGTTGGCCGAGCCGGCCGGGATGGGACATGACAGGAAGGATATCCAATGACGATAGAGGCGCTTGATGACAAGACCGCGGCACAGGCTTTCCGCCGCCTTGTTCGCCATCTGCGCCATCGCGATGATGCCCAGAACGTCGATCTGATGGGGCTGGCCGGCTTTTGCCGCAATTGCCTGGCCGACTGGATTGCCGAGGCGGATGGCACGATGGACCGCGAAACCGCACGCGAGATTATCTACGGAATCCCTTATACTGCGTGGAAAAACGCGCATCAGACCGAGGCGACACCCGAGCAGCTCGCCAAGATGCAGGAGAGCATTGCGAAGAACCGGGGGTGAGGCAGAAGCCGCCCCGTCAGAGCGACGTCGCGAAGGCAATACTTTCTCAACACCGGTGCAGGTTCGCCCCGCGCATTGCCCATTTACAAACCGAAAGCCCCCGGCTAATGCGCCGCGCGATGTCCATGATGATCGCCACGCCGATTACCATTAAACCGACCCGCGTCCGCGGGGCGGTTCTGGGTGCGCGCACGGCCTGAGGGCCCGAGCATCTGGATCACAAGCCCTGCGAAGCGCGGGGCCGACTTTCGATCCGAAAGCTGACCACCGCGTCTTTCCGCAAACTGGAAGGAGACGTTAGAGATGGTTTCACGCTTTTCCCCCGATGCGCGCCTCAATGTGGGCATTGTCGGCGCCACCGGCCTTGTCGGCTCGATGATGCACCAGCTGCTGGCCGAGCGGAATTTCCCGGTCGGCACGCTGCGGCTCTTCGCTTCCGCCCGCTCGGCCGGCAAGCAGGTGGACTGGCAGGACCAGACCGTCACGGTGGAAGATGCCGCCACGGCCGATTTCTCGGGGCTGGACATCGTCTTTTTCTCGGCGGGCGGCTCCACCTCCAAGGCAATCGCGCCCAAGGCTGCGGCGGCCGGCGCCATCGTGATCGACAACAGCTCGGCCTGGCGCTCCGATCCGGAGGTGCCGCTGGTCGTCTCCGAAGTGAACCCGGACGCGCTGGCGACCATCCCCAAGGGCATCGTCGCCAACCCGAACTGCACGACCATGGCCGCGATGCCGGTGCTCAAGCCGCTGCATGCCAAGGCCGGTCTCAAGCGCCTCACCGTCTCGACCTATCAGGCGGTGTCGGGCGGCGGCCTGGAAGGCATTGACGTGCTGGCGCGGCAGATCGAAGCGGTGGGCGCCGCGGCCCGCGAGCTGGCGTTCGTCGGCGACGCGGAGTTCGTGCCGGCCCCGGAAAAGTGGGCGGTACCGATCACCAACAACGTCGTGCCGCTCAACTATGTGCTCGGCGAAGACGGCTACACCGAGGAGGAGCTGAAGCTGCGCGACGAGACGCGTCGCATCCTCGATATTCCCGGCCTGCCTGTCTCGGGCACCTGCGTGCGCGTGCCCGTGTTCACCGGCCACTCGCTTTCGATCAACGCCGAATTCGAGCGCCCCATCGACGTGGCGACCGCGCTCGACCTGCTTGGCAAGGCGCCCGGCGTCGTCGTGAGCGCGGTGCCCAATCCGCTGGAGGCCACCGGCGCCGACCCCGTGTTCGTCGGCCGCGTCCGGCCGGACCCGACGGTGGAGCACGGGCTCGCGCTGTTCGTGGCGGGCGACAATCTGCGCAAGGGTGCGGCGCTCAACGCGGTGCAAATCGCGGAGGTGCTTTGCGGGCGCGCTTGACGTGATGATAGGGGGAGGCGCTCCTGTGTGGGCGCCTCCCTCCCGATACGCCCAGGTGTCCTGCGCAGGCACACCGGTTGGAGCTACGCCTCTCGGGGTCGCCCCGTCCCCCGCTCAAAAGCCAAGCGCCCTTAATGCAGATGGCGGAGCTTGTCCGGGTTGCGCATGATGTAGATCGCACCGATGCGGCCGTCTTCGATCTCGAACGCCGTGGTCTGCAATTCGCCATCCGCCTCCAGCGTGACGATGCCCGGCAGGCCATTGATGAAGCACGTCCGCACCAGGTGCGAACCGTGCTTGGCATAGAGCACCCCCAGCGCCTTGTGGAGCTGCAGGACGCTGCGAGCGCCGATGATTGGCTTCGTGGCCGCCGGGCGCTTGCCCCCGCCATCGGCGTGCATGCTGACGTCCTCCGCCAGCAGCGTGCCGAGCGCGCTCATGTCGCCACTGCGTGAGGCTGTGAAGAAAGCGCTCGCGATCTCCATGCCCCGCCGCTTCTCAAGCTGGAAGCGCGGCCGCGCTTCCCGCACATGGCCACGCGCCCGCGCCGCAAGCTGGCGGCAGGCAACCGGATCGCGCTCGATCGTCTTCGCCACTTCCTCGAAGCTCAGGCCGAACACGTCGTGGAGCAGGAAGGCCGCCCGCTCCAGCGGGGAGAGCCGCTCCAGTGCCAGCATCAGAGGCAGGGTGACGTCATCCCCTTCCTCCTCCTCAGCGACCATGGGGTCGGGGAGCCACGGGCCGATATAGGTCTCGCGCTGCACCCGCGCGGACTTGAGGTGATCGAGGCACAGGCGCGTCACCGTGCGGCGCAGATACGCCTCCGGCTCGCGCACCGATGCGCGGTCGGCGCCCATCCAGCGGATGAACGCCTCCTGCACCGCATCCTCGGCATCGGCGACGGAGCCGAGCATGCGGTAGGCGACGCGCACCAGCCGGGGCCGCAGCGGATCGAAACTCGCAGCGGCATCCTGCTGTGGCGCGGCATCCATCAGGCGGCCGCCTTCGCCGGCGTTTCGTACCAGAGGCCGAAGCCGACCGCGATGCGGTTCCAGCCGTTGATGACGTTGATGATGAGCGTGAGCTTCACCTGCTCCTCCGCGTTGAAGTGCGCCTGCAAAGCGGCGTGGGCCTGCTCTTGATGATGCCCTTCCGAAAGGCGCGTAAGCGCTTCCGTCCAGGCCAGCGCGGCGCGCTCACGATCCGTATAACAGGGCGCCTCGCGCCAGGCGGACAGCAGATAGAGCCGCTGTTCGCTCTCTCCCTGCGCGCGGGCATCCACCGTGTGCATATTGATGCAATTGGCACAGCCGTTGATTTGCGAGGAGCGGATCTTGACCAATTCCACCAGTGCCGGCTCAAGACTGGCATTGGCGGCGTTGGACAGCGCCATCCAGCTCTTCATGAGTTGTGGGGCTGCGGCATAGGGATCAAACGGAGCGGTCATGTCTTCATCCTTTCTGTGACGTGTACCGCTAAGACGAGCGAGCCGCGCGCATTGTGACATGACCACGAAAAAATCGACCGCCCGCAAGACCGCACGGCCCTAGACAGCCCCCCGGCCCGCTCGCTATCGCCGCTGCTTCACCCGAATCTCATTCCATGCATCGGAGACCTGTTTCCATGAGCGAGCCGAATATCGCCGCAGACCAGTTGCGCCTTCTCATCGAGCGGATCGAGCGCCTCGAGGAAGAGAAGAAGGGCATCGCCGACGACATCAAGGACGTCTATCTGGAAGCCAAGGCCACCGGCTACGATACCAAGACGATTCGAGCCATCGTCCGCCTGCGCAAGATGGAAAAGCACGATCGGCAGGAAGCCGAAGCGCTGCTGGAAACATACAAGGCCGCTCTCGGTATCGAGTAATCGGAGCGTAAGGCGAGGCGGGCCGGATAGGAAGGGTATCATATCATGCATCTCATCGGCTCCCTCGCATCACCATTCGTCCACCGCTGCTTGATCGTGGCCCGCGCCAAGGGCCACGACATCGCGGTCTCCCCGCCGCCGGGGGGCTCGATGCATAGCGAGGAGTTTCAGGCGGTAAGCCCGATGGGGCGCATCCCCGTGCTGGCGCTCGACGACGGCAGCCATATCTGCGAATCGACCGCCATCGTCGCTTATCTGGATGAGGTGCTGGACGGGCCAGCGCTGCTCCCCGCGGCTCCCGCCGCCCGCGCCCGCCTGCGCGAGATCGAGACCATTGCCATTGGCGAATTGGCGGCTGGTCTGCGGCCGGTGATCGTCCACCGCATCTTCCGCGTCTCGCAGAATGAACCACGGGTGGCTGCCGGCATCGAGCAAGCGGACAGGGGGTGCGCAGCGTTGGCGCGACTGATGGCGGACACGACGCTCCCAGGCGAGACGATCACCCGCGCCGATGCGGCCCTGACGCCTTTCACGGCGCTGCTGACCATCATCGCGGATCAGCCGGAAATCACCGATCTGCTGGCACGCCACGGGTTCCTGTCGGGCTATCGCGAGCGCGCCGACCGCTACCCATTACTCGCCCGCACCCAGAGCGAAATGAAGGAAGGCTTCGCCGCGATCCGCGCCCGGCTGGCGCAGGCGGCTGCGGCAGGCTGAGGCGAGCGGAACCGGCGGTCTGAGGTGCGGGCAGGAGGCCGGCAGCAAGGCGCTCTGGCCAGGACTGGCTCCTGATCTTCCTGACCACCGCGCTTCCATTGACGCGAGGCGCCATCCGAACTCGCCCGCCATGGCCGCCAAGCCCTTCGACACGGGGCCACCGAGCGGATAAACTCCCGCGCCAGTAACAACCACGGAATCGAGAGGAGACCAGCGTATGACGGACGGACCATGGGGCGGCGGCCAGCAAGGCGACATCATCGTCACCACCACCCACGGCATCGACGGTCGACCGGTGCAGCGCTACTGCGGCATCGTCACCGGCGAGGTGATCGTCGGCGCCAACCTGTTCCGCGACCTGTTCGCCAGCGTGCGCGATATCGTCGGCGGCCGCTCGGGCGCCTATGAGGAAGTGCTCGGCCGCGCCCGCGAGGAAGCGCTCTCCGAAGTACGCTCGCGGGCCGCTTCGGCCGGCGCCAATGCGGTCATCGGTCTCGATCTCGATTATGAAGTGCTGGGCGCCAACGGCTCGATGCTGATGGTCTCGGCGACCGGCACGGCGGTGGTGGTTTGAGCGCGATGACGGGACGGATCGCGATCATCACCGGCGCGGGCAGCGGCATCGGCCGCGCCGTCGCCATCACGCTGGCTGGGCGGGGCTACCGGCTTGTGCTCGCCGGACGCCGCGCCGACGCGCTGGAGGAAACGGCCGCGCTCGCCAAGGACGCCGTTGAAGCACCGCTTTGCGTGCCGACGAACGTGACCGACGCCACCTCGGTCAAGGCGCTGTTCGATGCCGCGGTGACGCGGTTCGGGCGGGTCGACCTGCTATTCAACAATGCCGGGATTATGGGCGGGCGCTTCCAGATCGAGGAAACCGACCCGGCGCTGTTCCGCGAGGTGATCGACACCAACCTGACCGGCGTGTTCCTCTGCCTCCAGGCCGCCTTCCGCGTGATGAGGGACCAGACGCCGCGCGGCGGACGCATCATCAACAACGGCTCGATCTCCGCCTACAGCCCGCGCCCGGACACGGCCGCTTATTGTGCGAGCAAGCATGGCGTATCGGGTCTGACCAAAGCTGCCTCGCTGGAGGGACGCAAATATGACATCGCCGTCGGCCAGATCGACATTGGCAATGCCGCCAGCGCCTTCTCCGAACATTTCACGCGGGGCGTGGCGCAAGCGGACGGGCGCATCATGCCTGAACCGGTGATGGATGCGTCGCTGGTCGGCGAAGCCGTTGCCTATATGGACAGCCTGCCGATCGACGCCAATGTGTTCGAGCTAACCGTGATGCCGACCAAGATGCCGTTCGTCGGGCGGGGATGAGGCGAGAGACGGGCGGGCTCCACGATCGGAAGATCATGCCGCTTTGCGGGCCATCATTCCCTTGGGGATGGTGTCGTCGTAAGGCCTCCCGTGCTCCTGCGCAGGCAGGGCCCCACGGCCCTGCCGCCCGTTCCTGGCTCGCCATGACTTCCGTGAGATGGGGCAGCCGGCAGCCGGCAGCCGGCGAGGACGGCTAGAGCAGCCGCCTCAGTGAGAGGCGGAGCGACGCTCCAGCCGCTGCTCATGGCCTCCCCGGCTTCCTGCCGGCGCAGGAGCGCAGGGTCACTGCCGGGTAGCGTCCGTCAAAAGGCGACGACTGTTGCCGACAGTTGCGGCTCTACCCCGCCGCCTTGGCCACGCCGACCAGTGCCGGGCGGAGCAGGCGATCCTTGATCATGTAACCGGCCTGCATCTCCTGCACGATGGTGCCGGGTTCAGCATCGGCAGACGGGATCTCCACCATCGCCTGATGGCGATTGGGATCGAGCGGTTCGCCGAGCGAGGTAAACTTCTCGATGCCATTGTTGCGGAATACGCTCTCCAGTTCCTTGGCGGTCGCTTCGATGCCGAGCACGAGGCTCTTCATCGGCTCTACATCGCGCTGGTCGGCCGGAATTGAATCCAGCGCGCGCGCCAGATTATCAGCGACAGACAGAATGTCCCGCGCGAAGCCGGTGGCCGCATAGGCGCGCGTGTCGGCCAGATCCTTTTCCAGCCGGCGGCGGACGTTCTGCGTGTCCGCGAGCGCATAAAGCGTCTCCTGCTTCGCGGCGGCGAGCTCCTCCTCCAGAGCGGCAATGCGCGCAGCAGCTTCGTCCTCGGCGCCGGTGGCGGGTGCCTCGGTTGCAGCGGCTTCCGCCTGATCGGCGGCCAGGGTCTGGTTCTCGTCTTTTGGTTCGTCAGTCATGATCTTCCGTCATTGCATCAATTTGGTGAGGGTCTGCGCAGTGAAGTCCACCATGGGGACGATGCGGGCATAGTTCAACCGGACCGGGCCGATCACCCCGACCACACCGATCACACGACCGCCCGGACCCCGGTATGGCGCGGCTATGACCGAAGAACCGCTGAGGGAAAAGAGCTTGTTCTCCGATCCGATGAATATCTTGGTCGCCGCGCCATCGCGCGCGCTGTCCAGCAGGCGCGCGATTTCGCTGGTGCTCTCGATTTCTTCGAGAAGCTGGCGGACGCGCTCCAGATCGTCGGCGGCGTGCTCGTCGATAAGGTTGGCCTGGCCGCGCACGATGAGGACCGGGCGATCCTCCGGATCACGGCTCCATGCGGCCAGCCCGCGCGCGATGAGGTTACGCGCCGCAGCGTCCAGCGCATCGCGGCCCTCGGCGATGCGGTGCGCCAGCAACGCCTGCGCCTCGGCCAGCGTACGCCCCGAAGCGTGGGCGGACAGATAGTTGGCCGCCTCGATCAGCATCGACGGGGTGGTGCCGGGCGGCACATCGATCACCCGATTCTCGACACTCCCATCCGCACCGACCAGCACGGCCAGCGCCTGCGCATCGGAGAGCGGTACAAAACCGAACTGTTTGAGCACCACATCGTGATGCGGCACCATCACCAGACCGGCGCAGGCCGAGAGGCCGGAGAGCAGCGCCGAGGCGGTGTTGAGGGCGTTCTCGATCGGCCCCTCGCCCGTCAGCTGCCGCTCGATGGCGCGCTTGTCCTCCTCCTGCGGCTCGGCCGTCTGCATCATGGCGTCAACGAACAGGCGCAGGCCCGTATCGGTCGGCATCCGCCCCGCCGAGGTGTGCGGCGCGGCGAGCAGCCCGGCTTCCTCCAGATCCTGCATGACGTTGCGGATCGAGGCGGGCGAGAGGTTGAGACCCGACAGTCGGCTGATCGTGCGCGACCCCACCGGCGCGCCGTCGTCCAGATAGGACTGAACGACGAGCCGGAAAACCGCACGGGCGCGATCACTCAGTTCATAAACAGCCGGGTCGGACATTGCCTTTATGTAAGCCAAGCGGCGCAGCAGGCAAGCCGGCAGATGCCGGACAGGAGCGGCCCTGTGACGCCAGCCTTGCATGCCCCCGACCGGCTGACCTAAAGGGCAGCGTTCTCCATATCGAAAGGCTATTCCCTATCATGCGTCCATCCGGCCGTGCCCCTGACGAAATGCGCGCTATCCAGATGGCGCCGGGCTTCACCGTGCATGCAGAGGGGAGCTGCCTCGTTTCCTTCGGCGAGACGCGGGTGCTGTGCACGGCGAGCATCGAGGAACGTGTTCCGCCCTTTCTGCGCGGCAAGGGCGAGGGCTGGGTAACGGCGGAATATGGCATGTTGCCTCGCGCCACCCACACGCGCGGCAACCGCGAGGCCGCAAAGGGTAAGCAATCCGGCCGCACGCAGGAAATCCAGCGGTTGATCGGTCGTTCGCTGCGTGCGGTCGTGGACCTCAAGGCGCTGGGCGAGCGGCAGATTACGCTCGACTGCGACGTCATCCAGGCCGACGGCGGCACCCGTACCGCCAGCATTTCCGGCGCCTGGGTGGCGTTGCGGATCGCCGTCGACAAGCTGCTCGCCTCCGGCCAGCTCACCGTCGATCCGATCCAGGCCAAGGTCGCCGCCGTCTCCTGCGGAATCTACGAAGGCAATCCCGTGCTCGACCTCGATTATATCGAGGACAGCAACGCCCATGCCGACGCCAATTTCGTGCTGCTCTCGGATGGCAACATCGCCGAGGTGCAGGCTACCGCCGAGGGCGCGACCTATGACGAGGAAGCGCTGCTGCGCCTGCTGCGCCTCGCCCGCATCGGCTGCGCCCGCATCTTCGAGGCGCAGGATCAGGCGACGGGCCGCTGAACGCTCCACGATGACCCGTAAGCTCGCCCCCGGACAGCTCGTCATTGCCAGCCACAATGAGGGCAAAGTTCGCGAGATCACGGCGCTGCTTGGCCCCTATGGCATGGCGCCGGTCTCGGCCGGCGCGCTCGGCCTGCCCGAACCGGCGGAGACGGGAACCACCTTCGCCGAGAACGCCCGAATCAAGGCGCTGGCCTCCGCAACGGCCGCTGGCCTGCCCGCGCTCGCCGACGATAGCGGGCTGGAGGTGGCGGCACTGGGCGGCCGCCCCGGCGTTTACACGGCCGACTGGGCCGAACGGCAGTGGTTCGAAGGCCCCAAAGGCCGCGATTGGTACATGGCGATGGGCAAGGTAGAGGGCATGCTCGCGCAGATCGGCCCAGACGTGGATCGGTCGGCCGCGTTCGTCTGCACGCTCTGCCTCGCCTGGCCCGACGGCGAGAGCGCCCTGTTCGAGGGGCGCGCCGCCGGTACGCTGGTCTGGCCGCCACGCGGCGTGCTCGGGTTCGGCTATGACCCGGTTTTTCAGCCGCTCGGGAAGAAGCAGACCTTCGCCGAAATCGCACCGGAGGAGAAACACGCGATCAGCCACCGTGCGCGGGCGTTCGAGGCGCTGGTCGCGGCCCTGTTTTGATCCGAGCCGAACCACGAAGGCCCCAGCGGCAAACTTTCCCGACATTAACCAGATGGTGAGCCCCATGCGGATAATGGACGACGCTCACCGGAAGGACAACAATGTCGACAAGGCTGTCTAGGGAACACCAAAAAATCATCGAAGCGGCCGAAGCGCTGTTCGACAAGCTAAACCGCACGCCGCGCCCCCCGATGGACGAGGTCAGCCAATTGCGCGCCCATATCGGCAGCCTCACGCTCAACCATATCCGCAATGAAGCAATGCTGGTCGTCACTCCTCTTCTGAGCAGCGGGCGAATCGACGAACTGCCCGAGGGACGGCAGGTGCTCGCGGAAATCCACGAACTGCGCGCCACCTATTCCGCTCATATCCGCGAGTGGACACCGCACACCATCACGCAGGATTGGGCTGGCTATACCAGCGCGGTCGCCGCGTTGATCGGGCAGCTCAAGGCGATGTTCGCGCGCGAGGAACAACATCTCCACCTGCCCGCCATAAGGCTGCTCTATCCCGAGTCAGCGATGCAAACGATGCGCGCGGCCGTATAACGCCCCTCCCCCGCTGACTTTTGCGTGCCGTGCGTTATAGCACCCGCATGGCTGCGCCCCCGCCCCTCGCGCTCTACATCCACTGGCCGTTCTGCGTCGCAAAATGCCCATATTGCGACTTCAATAGCCATGTCCGCGAGTCGATCGACCAGGCCGCGTGGCGCGCCGCGCTGATCGCCGATCTGGCCCATGAGGCTGACCTGCTGAGAGGACGGACGCTCGGTTCGATCTTCTTCGGTGGCGGTACTCCCTCCCTGATGCCACCGGCCACCATCGCCGCGCTGATCGACGCCGCCGCCGGACACTGGAGCTTTGCTCCGGACATCGAGATCACCATGGAGGCGAACCCCAACAGCGCCGAGGCCGCCCGGTTCGCGCAAGCCGCCACCGCCGGGGTCAACCGCCTCTCGCTGGGCATGCAGGCGCTCGACGATACCGCGCTGCGCTTTCTCGGCCGTGCCCATGACGTGCGCGAAGGGCTAGCCGCGCTGGAGGCAGCGCAGCGCAGCGTGGATCGGGTCAGCATCGACCTCATTTACGCGCGGCCCGGCCAGAGCCTTGCAAACTGGGAAGCCGAGCTGGGCCGGGCGCTCGGCTTCGGGACCGACCATCTCTCGCTCTACCAACTCACCATCGAGCCCGGCACGCGGTTCGAGACGGACGTGCGGCGCGGGGCCTTCACTCCCGCCGACCCGGATCATGCCGCCGACCTCTACGAAGCGACGCAAGCGATGACGACGGCAGCGCGACGCCCAGCCTATGAGGTCTCCAACCATGCCGCGCCGGGGCAGGAGAGCCGCCACAACCTCGCTTACTGGCGCTACGCCGATTATGCCGGCGTCGGCCCCGGCGCGCATGGGCGGCGCGGCGGCGTGGCTACGGTACGCCACCGCAAGCCGGAGAACTGGCTCGCCGCCCTCGCCCGCAACGGGCACGGCATCAGCGAAGAACGCGACCTTGGCCCCGCCGAACGCGCGGGCGAAGCGCTGATGATGGGCCTAAGGCTCGCCGAAGGGGTGGACCTCACCGCTCTGGCCGAGCGCACCGGCGTCGCGCGGGACGGCTTGGTTGACGAAGCGGCGGTCGCACGACTCGCCGCGACGGGGCTGATGCGCGGCATGGGCGATCGGATCGCCGTGACACCGGCCGGGATGCTGCTGCTCGACCGCATCCTGGCGGAGATCGTCGCGGTCTAGAGTTCGCCGCCCGATGACGATGAGCGCTCCCGAGCCTGGCCTGCGTGGTCGCCCGGTCCGCGCCAAGGCCCGCTGGAATGCTTGCGGCTGCGCCCGGCTTGTGGAACAGCACTCCGCATAGCAAGGCAGGGAGAACGGGCCATGGCGAACGGAAGCAGGCGGCGCGGCAGCAACATCGCCCTCCTCATCGACGCCGATAATGCGCGCCCGGGCGATCTCGACGCGGTTCTCACCATTCTCGGCGACCTGGGGACGGTCAACATCCGCCGTGCCTATGGCAACTGGAAGAAGCCGGGTCTCTCCGGCTGGTCAACCATCGTCCATCGCCACGCCATCGAGCCGCAACAGCAGTTCGACATCACGAAGGGCAAGAATGCCACCGATATGAAGATGACGATCGACGCCATGGACCTGCTCTATGCCGGCCATGTCGACGGCTTCGGTATCATGTCGAGTGACAGCGACTTCATGCCCATCGCCACGCGCATCCGCCAGAACGGCCTGCCAATCTACGGCTTCGGCTCGGACCGGACGCCGGAAGGATTCCGCCAGGCCTGCACCCGCTTCATCGACGTCACCGCGCTGGAGGCGACCGAGAGCCCCGACACCGCACAACCCACGCTACCGGTGGACGCGGAGGTGGTGACGCTGCTCGCCGAGGCCTGGAAGGCGTCGAAACGGGACGATCGCGGCTTCGCCAGCCTCGCTGAAATGGGCCAGCGCGCCACCAACCGATCATCATTCGACGCGCGCAGCTTCGGCTTCTCGCGCCTCTCCGATCTGGTGGAATCGCTGCCGAACTTTACCACCGAGCGGCGGGAGAATGGCGCATTGTTCGTGCGGCGGGTCCACTGAACAGCGTCGCACCGCGACAGGATGTCTGAACTGGAGTTCGCGCCGGGGAGCCCGGCCCGCAGCGCCAAGGCGCTGATGGCACCCGTCTCCCTCCGCGGGCATGGTCTGGGCCCCCGCCCCTCGCGCTGCCCTCGGCTGCCTCGTCCAAGCGTCCCGCACGGAGCGGCGCGCCCGCCTGACATAGGGCCAGACCAGCGGGATCGCCTACAGAAGCTTCGCCACCGCGTGCAGGGCGACGCCCACCAGCCCGCCGACCAGCGTGCCGTTGATGCGGATATACTGCAGGTCGCGCCCCACCGCATTTTCCAGCCGATCGGTGACGGTCCGTGCATCCCAGCCACGCACCGTTTCGGAGACAAGAGTGACGATGCCGCTGCCATAGCGCGCGGCTGTGCCGGCCGCGACACGGCGGGCAAAACGGTTGACGAGGCTCTTGAGCGCAGGATCGTCGCGCAGCATCTCACCGATCTGGCGCGTCGCCTCACCGAGCCGCCCGGCCAGCACCGCCTGCGGATCGCGTGCCGCGCGCAGCAGCCCGGCGCGCGCGGCCTGCCACAGCCCGTCCAGCCACTGCTGGATCGCCGGGTTTGCGATCATCTCGTCGCGGACGCGATCCACCCGCGCCCGCATGGCAGTGCTATGCTGGAGATCGTAGGCAAGCGCCACCAGCCCCTCCTCGACCTTCACGCGCAGCCTGTGGCCTGGGTCGTCCGCCGCTTCCTGGAGCATCTTGTCGAGCCCCTCGATGATCTTGGTCGCCAGCGTCTCGTCGAGGCCGGTGAAGCGCATGATCGTGCCCGACCGCTCGTGGACCATCTGGCGAATGAGCGGCCCGTTCGCCTCCAGCGTGCGCGCGCCCCAGCGGATCAGCGTATCCATTACCGGCTGATGGCGCCCATCCTTCATCGCTGCGGTGAGCGCCTGACCGAGCAGCGGCGCGATGCTGAGCTGACCGATGCGCTGCACCAGCGCGCCCTTGACCATGCCGCCCAGCCGCTCGTCGTCCAGCGCCTCCAGGCTATCTGCGAGCAGCCGCGAGGCGCCGCGCCGCAGCCGATCATCCCCAGCCGAGGGTGCGGCCAGCAGGCGCCCGGCGGCGCCCGCCACGTCGAGCCGCGCCATGCGCCGCGCCACGACGGCCGGTGTGAGGAAATTGTCGCGCAGAAAACTGGCCAGCGTATCGCCGATCCGGTCCTTGTTGCGAGGAATGATCGCGGTATGCGGAATCGGCAGACCCAGCGGGTGGCGGAACAAAGCCGTCACCGCGAACCAGTCAGCCAGACCGCCAACCATCGCCGCCTCGGCAAAGGCACGCACGAAGCCGATGGCCGGGTGCATTCCCTCGGTGCTGCGCGCGACGACGTAAAGCGCCGCCATGACGACGAGCAGACCAGTGGCGATAACACGCATCTGCCGCGCGCCATTGACGGTGATCGTCCTCATTCCTGCTTGCCGCCGCTCATGGTCCGCCTGTCATGCCGCCGGAGCGGCCCCAACACAATATATGGGTGACAAGCCTCGGGCGGCGGCTTTGGTTCCGGCGCTACTCCGCCGGCTGGGCGACGCCTTCCTCGCCCTTGCCGTCGTAGGTGAGGATCTTGCGACGCAGCCACGGTCCGGCACGCTTCTCCAGCCCATCCGCGAGGCTGAAGGCCGCAGGCACGATCGCCAGCGTCAGCAGCGTCGAGAGGACGAGCCCGCCGATCACGGTGACCCCCATCGGCGAACGCCACGCACCATCACCGGTAAGCGACAGCGCGGTCGGCACCATGCCCGCCGTCATCGCCACGGTCGTCATGACGATCGGCTGGGCACGCTTGTGCCCGGCATCCATGATCGCCTCCAGCTTGGGCACCCCGCGCTCCATCTCCTCCAGCGCGAAGTCGATGAGCAGAATGGAGTTTTTGGCGACGATGCCCAGCAGCATCAGCAGGCCGATATAAACCGGCAGCGAAATAGGCTCGCCCAGCGCCAGCAGGAACAACAAGCCTCCCAACGGCGCCAACGCCAGCGAACACATGTTCACCAGTGGCGAAATGAAGCGCTTGTAGAGCAACACCAGCACCGCGAACACGAGCAGCACGCCAGACGCCACGGCGACGATGAAGTTGAAGATCAGCTCTTGCTGCCAGCGATCACTACCGACTGCCTCGTTGGTAACGCCGGCGGGCAGGTTCTTCATCGTCGGCAGCTGCATGATTTCCTTCATCACCGGCCCCTTGACCGCGCCCTTGGCGAGATCGGCCCCGACGAAGATGCGGCGCTGCTGCGCGTAACGCTGGATCGAGGTCGGCCCGGCGCCGAAGCTAATTTCAGCCACGCGGCTCAGGGGAACCGACCCGCCAGACGACGTCTGCACCGGCAGATTTTCAATGGTGGAGATGTTGCGACGCGACGATTCAGGCAGCATCACGCGGATCGGCACCTGTCGGTCGGACAGCGAGAACTTCGCGCTGTTCTGGTCGATATCCCCCAGGGTCGCGATGCGGATCGTCTGGCTCAACGCCGTCGTCGTCACGCCGAGTTGCGCGGCAAGGTCGAGGCGCGGACGAATGATGAGTTCCGGCCGCTGCATGTCCGCGTTGACGCGCGGCGCCACCACGCCGGGCAACGTCTTCATCTCCTCGGCAAGTTTGGTCGCCGTCTGCTCCAATATCTTGGGATCGGACCCCGCGAGCATCACGGATATATCGCGCCCGGTGCCGAACCCACCCTGCTGGGAAGCGAAGGTGACGCGCGCATCCGGAATATTGGCGAGCGCCGGGGCCAGATCACGCTCGAACTCGATGCTGGACCGCTTGCGATCCGGCTTGAGCGTGATGAATATCCGTGAGGTGCCCTCGCCGGAATTGGCCATCGCCGTATCGACCTCGGGCTGCTCGTCGAGCATCGCGGCGACACGATCCGCCACCGCCTCCGTCTGGCGCAGCGTCGTGCCGGGCACCATCTCGATATTGACGCGGCTGAAGTCGTTATCCTGATTGGGTTCGAACTGCTGCGGCATGATCATGAGCAGCACGATGGTCAATGCAAACGCCGCTGCGCCGAAACCCATCATCCACACGCGATGATCAAGGAACTTGGCAACAAAACGCCGCCAGAGACCGCCGCCTTGCGCATAGGCCTTGGCACGGCGGCTATCGAGCGCCCAGGCGAGCAGGCCCATGTAGCGGTCCATCAGCCAGCCTTCGCCGTGCTTCTCCTCGCCATGGTGCTCAAGGAAATAGGCCGCCATCATCGGCGTGATCATGCGCGCCACGGCCAGACTGACCAGCACCGCGATCACGACCGTGAAACCGAAATTCTTGAAGAACTGGCCCGATATGCCCGGCATCAGGCCCACCGGAAGGAACACGGCAACGATCGAACTCGTCGTTGCGACGACCGCAAGGCCGATCTCGTCCGCCGCGTCGATCGCCGCCTGATAGGCGGTCTTACCCATCCGCATATGCCGAACGATATTCTCGATTTCCACGATGGCATCGTCGACCAGCACGCCCGCGACGAGGCCGAGCGCCAACAGCGATAGAAAATTGAGGTTGAACCCCATCAGGTCCATGAAGAAAAAGGTAGGAATGGCCGATAATGGGATGGCTATCGCGCTGATAACGGTCGCCCGCCAATCGCGCAGGAAGATGAATACCACGATCACGGCCAGCACCGCACCTTCCACGATGGCGTGCATGGAGCTGCTATACTGGTTCTTGGTATAATTGACGCTGGTGAAACGCTGGTAGAACTTTACACCGGGGTTCTCCGCCTCCAGTTTCTTGAGCGCTACCATCGTATCGTCATAGACGTTGACGTCCGACGCACCTTTAGCGCGCTCGATGGAGAAGTTGACCACCTGCTTGCCGCGCACCTTGGCGAGCCGCTTCTGCTCGCCATAGCCATCTGTCACGGTCGCAATTTCGGAGAGCAACACCGAGCGTCCGTTACCGAGCGAAATCTGCGTCTGGCCGAGATCATAGGCATCCCGGGCGTTGCCAAGCACGCGCACCGACTGGCGTGAGCCGGCGATCTCCGCCTGGCCGCCAGCGGCGTTGAGGTTGATCTGACGCAGGGCCTGGTTGACCTGACTGGCGGTGACGCCGAGCGACTGCATCTTCACCGGATCCAGAATGACCCGGATTTCGCGGTCCACGCCGCCGCCGCGGCTGACCCGCGCCATGCCTTCGATACCGAGCAGGCGCTTGGCGACCGTATCGTCGACAAACCAGCTCAGTTGCTCGATCGTCATGTCGGACGCCTGCACCGAGAAGAAGGCGATTTCCGCGCCGCCAACCTCGACCTTCTGGACGAACGGCTCGAGAATGCCATCGGGCAGATCACTGCGGATCTGGTCGATCGCGTTCTTCACCTCCTGAACGGCGACATTCGGATCCTTGCCGATCTGGAACTGCACGAAGGTATCGCTGCTACCCTCGCGCGCGGTCGACTGAATCTCGTCGACACCGTTGATGCTTCGGATCGCCGCCTCGACACGCTGGGTGATCTGCGTCTCGATCTCGGTTGGAGCTGCACCGGGTTGGGTGATGGCCACCTGCACGGCAGGGAAGTCAATGTCCGGATTGTCGACCACCGCCATGCGGCTGAACGACACGACGCCAGCAAGCAACAGCCCCAGAAAGATGACGATTGGCGGCACCGGATTGCGGATGCTCCAGGCCGAAATATTGCGAAGGCTCATCGTATTGCGTCCTGCTCCTGCCGCGATCGCTCTGGCACCCCAGACAGGGTAGCCAACAGCACCGTGTCCCTATCGGGCGGCCACCTTCTCAATTTTTGCGCGAACCGTTTCGCCGGGATTCAAGAAGCCGCCGGCGTACAGAACGACCTTTTCGGTCCCTGTCAGGCCGTCGGTAATCGCCAGGCCACTGTCCGTCACCGCACCGGTCTTCACGTTGCGCCGCTCGACCTTGTTGTCCTTACCGACAATATAGACGTAGCTACCGCGCTGGTCGCTCTGCACTGCCGATTCCGGCAGCACCGCCGCCTGCACCCGCTCCATGGCGATGCGCGCATTGGCGAAACCACCCGGCCGCAGCGCTTCGTTATATGGCACTGCGATGCGAACGACACCCTGACGATTGGTCTGGTCGATCACTGGTGAAATCTGCCAGACCTTCCCTTCAAAGGTCTGCGTCATGCCCACCGGCGTGATCTGCGCGGTCGTCCCCACCTTGAGCGCGGCCAGCTCGTTTTCCGACAGCAATGCGCGCATTTCCATCTCACCGCCCTTGGCAATGCGGAACAGCACCCCGCTCCCCGCGCCCACCACCTGGCCCGGCTCCACGCTGCGGGTCAGCACCAGCCCGGCTTCGGGCGCACGAATATCCAGCCGGCCAATCTGCGCCCGCTGCTGGTTGAGCTGCGCAATCGCCACATTGACGCGCGCCACAGCGGCATCGCGCGAGGCGGTCTTCTGGTCGATGTCCGCCTTGGAGACAAACCCGTCAGCCACCAGCGCCTTGGCGCGATCAAGATTATTCTGCGCGAGTTGGGCGTCCGCCTTGGCGACCTCCACGGCCGCGGCAAGCTGCGCAAGCTGCTGGGCCTGGACCGAGCGCTCGACAGTGGCGAGAATCTGACCCTTGCCGACCCAGTCACCCGGCTGGACGTGCACCGCAACCACACGACCGCCCTCACCCACCACGCCAACCGGCATGTCCACGCGCGCGGCGAGTGAGCCGGTGGCATTGGCAAGGCGTGTGACAGCTTCCTGACCCGGCACCGCCACGGTCACGAGCGGCACTTGGCTCGCCGTCTGGTCAGTCCCCTTGCCTCCGCCAAACACACGCACAGCAACGGTCGCGATGATCGCCAGCAAAACCACAATTGCAACGCCCATGAGCAAACGGCGACGCTTGCGCCTGGTGTCCTCATCGATCGTCTGGCCGGGCGCCAGCGTCTCGTATTTCACGTTGCTTTCGTAGTTCATGAGTTCCGCCATCCTGGCACGTCAGCCCCCTTCGGAGCGGACCACTGTATTACCCCAATAAATCACTTGCGACAAGCCGTATTCGAAAAGCTGCATGTGCAACGCGCATGCCACGCCCCCAACAACGGCCTCCGCGAGAGTGTCACGGCATCCATCCTGAACGGGGCCTGAAGCAGGTCATCCCATTGTATCTGGTTTCTCGTCCGAAATCGGACGCTTATGCGGCGACCGGCGCCGTTTGCCGGCTAGGACGCCCCCCTGTCAAATCATTTCAATCCTGCAAAGAAGTGGCTGTGACCATTTCCTGGCGTTGCACTTACGCGCAGGAGTCGCATGCGACGCCAATCCGTGCCAAGATGGCGACGCGGGCCTTGGGGAACCGCTCCACCGGCGAACCATATTGTTCCCGCGACATCTGCAGGAAGGGGAGTCTGAAACGCCATGGGTCAAATCATCAGCTTCATCGTCGTCGGCCTCATCGTCGGCATTCTCGCCCGCTTCTTCTATCCCGGCCCCGTGCCGATGGGTGTGATCGGCACGATCCTGCTCGGCGTTGCCGGGTCGTTCGTGGGAGGCCTCCTCGCGCGGCTGGTCGGCGGCAAGGACCCGACACCGCTGCAACCCGCCGGGCTGATCGGATCGGTGATCGGCGGCATCGTCCTGATCTTTCTGGTCGGCTTGCTCTGAGCCTCCAAGGGGCGCCCGCGCTTACTCGTGGGCGTCGTCTTGCCTCACCAGTCCGGCGCTGGGTCGCCCGCGAAGGTCGGCAGGGACGTCACGTCTTGCAGGCTGATTGTCAGGCGGAAGAGATCCGTCAGCACGGCATGATAATCCGGAGCCGAAGCAATCTCGCGGACGCTCGCCTCACCGCCGCGATAAAGGGCTAGTCGCCGGTCCGTCATCGCCGCGAAACCGTCGGCCAGCGCGATGCTGACGATCTGCAACGTCGTGAACCGCGTGTCCGGCCGGGTGGCCGTCCAGTGATTGCATTGTTCGAGGTCGATCGGAGCGACAGGCGCGAGGTCAAAGCCATATTGGGGTTGCCAGTCGTCATGCGGCGCCCCGCGGCCGTCCGTCGCCGTGGTCGGCCCGGCGCGCTCCAGCAGCCACTCGCCCGCGAGATCCCCAACCGCGCCGACGCGCCGCAACCGGTGCATCGCGCCATCCTCTGTGCGCACGACCGTCCCGTCGACAAGCGGCAGCGGGGGAACGTAGCTGCCGCCAAACCCGGCGTCGGCAATCCACGGCGCACCGTCTAGATCGACGAGCAGCAGCACATGGCTGCGCGGCGGCGGCGCGTCGACACCGGGCGTGAGCCCCAGCCACACGCGGGCCAGCAGCGGCCGATTGGTCATGTCGAGTGCAGCGAGCATGTCGCTGAACAGCCGGTTCTGCTCGAAGCAGTAGCCACCGCGCCCGCGCGTCACCAGCTTGTCGAAGGCCGACTCCGGGTCGATGCGGATCGGCCGGCCGAGACGAACATCGAGATTCTCGAACCCGATCATCTGGCGATGCGCCGCCTGAAGGCGCGCCACCCCCCCGGGGTCAGCGCTGGGCACGGCATCCAGACCCAAGCGGTGGAGATAGGCGGAGAGACGATCGGATCGAGTCATGGCGGGCACCACTTTGGCACGGCGCGGCGCCCCGCTCAATCGCCCGACGGCGCGCCCTCCGCTCCGTCGCCGCCATCGCCAACGCAGTAGAAGCACAGCTTGTTGCCATCGAGATCACGAACATAGGCAGCGTAGAAGGCCTGGCTGCCGCCCGCGCCACGCACGCCGGGCGCCCCCTCGTCCGTGCCGCCCAGTTCCAGCGCCTTGGCGTGGAGCGTGCGGACGCGGGCACGGGTACGCTGGCCCATCGCCACCATGACGCCGTTACCGGGCGTCGCTGGCTCGCCGTTGGCTGGTTTGGCGACGCCAAAGATCGGCTTGCTCCAGGTCCGTCCCCAGCCGGCCAGATGCGGCATCTCCATCAGACGGGAAATGCCGACGCTGCCGAAAAGCGCATCGTAGAAGGCCAGCGCCCTCTGCAGATCGTTCGTCCCGACAGTGGTATAGCCGATCATGGCTCGCGCTTCGCTCCCGCGGCCGTGAGCCGCGCCTCAGTGGTTCAAATGATATGCCATATAGCAGATCCCGGCCCGCAGGACAGCCGATGCACGCTCGGTTCGCGCGGCGATGTGCCCGCATTGTCCCTATTTGTAACGGTTTAACTTGGTCGCGTAGCGATAAAGTCTGGGCGGCACCCAATCGCGCAGGAAGTGATCGAACTGGACTCGCCGGTCCTGCTTGTCCCCGCTGTCCGGCCTCGCCTTGAAGACGGTGGTGCGCTCGGGCAGCATCTTCAACCCATCCTGCGGCGCCGTGTAATAATAGGTCGCGATCGACCGGCGCGAACGATCCGGCGGGCAGCGCACCGGATCCGGCTGACCATGGAAGCTGTCCAGCGAGGTGTTGAAGACCACCGCGCGCCCGATGACCGGCAGAACACTCTGCCGGCACCGCTCCATCTTCTGGTCCCACAACTCCAGTTGCCCGCCATAAGATTCCGGCCAGTCATCATTGAGATAGACGAGCAGGTTGAGCCGCCGCTCGAGATTCATGAGCTTGTGGATATTGAAGTCCGCATGCACGCCTAAATGGCCGCCGCTCTTGGTCTCATGCAGGCCGCCGCCCATATAATATGGGTCAGCGATCAACCCCTTGATGCCGGTCATCGCCTGGAGAAAACGCAGGATGGCGGGGCTGTTCAGTTCGGTGATGAGATTGCGCATCCGGCGACCCGGGATATCGCAAGGCTGATACTGAAACTTCAGCCGCTCCTGATCGCGATCGAAATAGCTCTTGCCGCTGCTGTCCGGGAACTCGGCGAGCAGGCCGCGCAGGAAGTCGACCGGCAGGAAATCGTCGAGGACGATGTGCGGAAAGGGTTCGGCGCTCTGGTAGCGCTCGGCCAGCGCAGCACCTGCCGCCTTGGCCGCCTCCTCATCGAAATGAATATAGCCATCGCGCTCGACTGGAACGAGAACTGCCATCACCCACGACCCCTAGCCCGAAACCGGACCTGTTTATCAAATCCGCCCGCGGCGCACAAAGAGGTTGATCGCCTTCAACTCTCTCTCTCTCTCTCTCTCGCAACATGCATGAAGGTACGGATATACCGCCCCCTTCATGAGCCTGCGGCAAAATAATTTTTGGAACCCTTCAAGAATGATGGTGTTTAGATAGGCGTCCTGTGGCGACAGGTGGGAGATCGTCGAGGGAGAACGATATGAAGGAGCGTCTCGGAAGCTTCCTGCTATCATCACAGTTCCAAGCTTCCATTCTGGCTCCCCCTTTGCGTGCATTGGTTCGCGCAACCCAGGGACTGTATCGCTATTCCCCTCAGTTCCTCAGTGAATTTCAAGTCCTGTCCCGACCACATTATTCGTACGGCATGCTCCATGCCGCAGACCTGGCGCGTCGACTTGGTTATGACGCCATCTCCGCCATCGAGTTCGGCGTGGCGGGTGGCAATGGCCTGGCTTTCATGAACGACTTCGCCAAGGAGGTGCGACGGGCGACAGGCGTGACCATCCACTGCTATGGGTTCGATACCGGCAAGGGCATGCCCGATCCGGAGGGCGCGAAAGACCTGCCTTACTGGTTCCAGGCAGCCCAATATCCCATGGACGAGGCGAAACTGCGGGCCCGCATTCCCGATTCAACGCTGGTGCTGGGCGACATCAATGAAACGGTGGACAGCTTTGTCGAAAGCTATCGTCCCGCGCCGATCGGGGTGATCTTCAACGACACGGATTATTGGTCGTCGACCCTGGCAAGCTTCCGTCTGTTCGAGTCGGCCAGCAAGCATCCAGAGTGTTTCCTGCCGCGTATCTTCAAATATTTCGACGACATCATCGGCACTGATCTGGAAATGTACGGCCCGTATAATGGACAACTCGCCGCGATCAACGCGTTCAACCAGAGCCACGACGACATGAAAATTCATCTCAATCAGAACCTGCTGGGGCGTGTCGATTATAGCTGGCGGTTCCAGATCTATTACTGCCACCTGTTCAACCACCCTCGCTATGACGCCTATGTTGGCGGCGCGCAGCAGGATGCATTGCACGACCTCCTCCATCTGCACTGATCACGCCGCCCCAGAATAGGGTGCAATGGGGCATCGATCTCGATTTGTTCCCGCCACCCATTGCCGATGGCCACAATGGCCGCCATATTCGCGCCTATGGCGATTCAGATCCGCACGACCCTCGCCGAGCCTGAAACCGATACATCCTTCGTTCCCCATCGGCCGGCGCGGCCGGACAAGGCGGAGGGCGGGCGGCCATTCAAGCTTGTCTCCGACTATGAACCGGCAGGCGACCAGCCGGCAGCCATCGCCGATCTGGTGGAAAGCGCGCTGGCGGGCGAGAAGGACCAGGTGCTGCTCGGCGTCACCGGCTCGGGCAAGACCTTCACCATGGCCAAGGTGATCGAGGCGGTTCAGCGCCCGGCGCTGGTGCTGGCGCCCAACAAGATCCTCGCCGCGCAGCTCTATGGTGAGTTCAAGAACTTCTTCCCGGAGAATGCGGTCGAATATTTCGTCAGCTATTATGATTATTACCAGCCCGAAGCCTATGTGCCGCGCTCCGACACCTATATTGAGAAGGAGTCGAGTGTAAACGAGGCCATCGACCGGATGCGCCACTCGGCCACGCGCGCGCTGCTGGAGCGGGACGACGTGCTGATCGTGGCGTCCGTCTCCTGCCTTTACGGCATCGGCTCGGTCGAGACCTATTCGGCGATGACCTTCAGCCTCAAGAAGGGCCAGACGCAGGACCAGCGCGAGATCATCCGCAAGCTGGTCGCGTTGCAATATAAGCGCAACGATGCCGCCTTTGCGCGCGGCAACTTCCGCGTGCGCGGCGACAATCTGGAGATTTTCCCGAGCCACTATGAGGACAATGCCTGGCGGATCACCTTCTTCGGCGACGAGATCGAGGAGATCGTCGAGTTCGACCCGCTGACCGGCAAGAAGGCAGCGAGCCTCGACTATATCAAGGTATTCCCCAACAGCCACCATGTCACGCCAGGCCCCACGCTCAAGCAGGCGATGGAGGCGATCCGCCACGAGCTGGCCGAGCGTCTGAAGGAGCTGACCAGCGAGGGCCGGCTGCTCGAGGCGCAGCGACTGGAGCAGCGCACCAACTTCGACCTGGAGATGATCGCCGCGACCGGCTCATGCGCGGGCATCGAGAATTACAGCCGCTTCCTGACGGGCCGCCTGCCCGGTGAGCCACCGCCGACCCTGTTCGAATATCTGCCGGATAATGCGATCCTGTTCGTCGATGAGAGCCACCAGACCGTACCGCAGATCGGTGCGATGGCGCGCGGCGACCATCGCCGCAAGGTGACGCTTGCTGAATATGGGTTCCGCCTGCCGAGCTGTATCGACAACCGGCCGCTGCGCTTCAACGAATGGGATGCGATGCGGCCGCAGACGATCAGCGTCTCCGCCACGCCCGGTCCATGGGAGATGGAGCAGACCGGCGGCGTTTTCGCCGAGCAGGTGATCCGCCCCACCGGGCTCATCGATCCGCCGGTGGAGATCAAGCCGGTGGAAGATCAGGTCGACGACCTCATCAACGAGGCGCGCATCACGGCGTCCAGAGGTTATCGCACGCTGGTGACGACGCTCACCAAGCGCATGGCCGAGGACCTTACCGAGTTCATGCACGAGGCGGGCCTCAAGGTCCGCTACATGCACAGCGACGTGGAGACGCTGGAGCGCATCGAGCTGATCCGCGACCTGCGGCTGGGCGTCTATGACGTGCTGGTTGGCATCAACCTGCTGCGCGAGGGGCTGGACATCCCGGAGTGCGGACTGGTTGCGATCCTCGACGCGGACAAGGAAGGCTTCCTGCGCTCCGAGACGTCGCTGATCCAGACCATCGGCCGCGCCGCGCGCAATGTCGACGGACGGGTGATCCTCTATGCCGATCGCGTCACCGGCAGCATGGAGCGGGCGCTGAACGAGACCAGCCGGCGGCGCGAGAAGCAGCTCGCCTATAATGAAGAGCATGGCATCACGCCGGAGTCGGTCCGCAAGCAGATCGGCGACATCATCGCCCATGTCGCCAGCAAGGATCAGGTGACGGTCGAGACGGGACTGGAGGATGCGCCGCACCTCGTGGGCCACAATCTGCGCGCCTATATCGAGGAGCTGGAGAAGAAGATGCGCGCCGCCGCCGCCGACCTCGAATTCGAGGAAGCCGGGCGCCTGCGGGACGAAATCCGCAAGCTGGAGGCGGAAGAGCTCGGTCTCCCCGCTGACCAGCAGGTAACGGCGAACGCCGGGCGCTATCAGGGTCGCGCGACCGAGGGCAAGCCAGGCACGCGCAAGCTGCGCTACGGCAAGACGCAGCGCAAATTCGGCCGCTAGGATCGGGCCCGCCCCTCGCGGGAAGGACTGGGGTGAGGCCGTGCAGACAAGCGCGCTCAGCGTTAGCGCAGCGCCTCAGCCCTCCCCCTCTTGAACCCCGCCCCCACGCGGCCTATCGCGGCACCATCAGCAGGGAACCGCCATGACCGTTACCATTCGCACCGCAGACCTTATCGAGAGCGTGGCCGACGCGCTCCAGTTCATCAGCTACTATCACCCGATGGATTATATCCGCGCGCTGGGTGAGGCCTATGAGGCCGAACAGGCCCCGGCGGCCAAGGACGCCATCGCGCAAATCCTCACCAACAGCCGCATGTGCGCGGAAGGCCACCGGCCGATCTGCCAGGATACCGGGATCGTCAACGTGTTCGTCAAGTGGGGCATGGACTGCCGGCTCGACGATACGTCACGCTCGCTGCAAGAGGTGGTCGATGAGGGTGTGCGCCGCGCCTATCTCCACCCGGAGAACAAGCTGCGCGCCTCGGTGCTGGCCGACCCCGCCTTCACTCGCCGCAACACGAAGGACAACACGCCGAGCGTGCTGCATGTCGAGATGGTCCCCGGCGCCACGGTGAGCATCGACGTCGCGGCCAAGGGCGGCGGCAGCGAGGCCAAGTCCAAGTTCAAGATGATGAACCCCAGCGACAATATCGTCGAATGGGTGCTGGAGATGATTCCGCAGATGGGCGCCGGCTGGTGCCCGCCCGGCATGCTCGGCATCGGCATCGGTGGCACGGCGGAACATTGCGTCCACCTCGCCAAGAAGGCGCTGATGGACCCGATCGACATGGGCCAGCTCAAGGCACGTGGCCCGCAAAACGACATCGAGGCGCTGCGCATCGAGATTTTCGACGCGGTCAACGCGCTCGGCATCGGCGCGCAGGGGCTGGGCGGCCTCGCCACCATCCTTGATGTCAAGATCATGGACGCGCCGTGCCACGCGGCCAACAAGCCGATCGCGATGATCCCCAACTGCGCCGCCACCCGCCACGCGCACATCACGCTCGACGGCTCCGGCCCGGCCTATCTCGAAACGCCGGATCTCTCCGCCTGGCCCAAGGTCGACTGGGCACCGGACAGCAGCGCGATCCGCGTTGATCTGGACGCCCTCACCCCCGAGACGGTGCGGAGCTGGAAGCAGGGCGACCGCCTGCTGCTGAGCGGCAAGATGCTGACCGGGCGCGACGCTGCCCACAAGCGCATCCAGGATATGCTGGCGCGCGGTGAAGAACTGCCCGTCGAGTTCAAGGGCCGCGTTATCTATTACGTCGGCCCGGTCGATCCGGTCGGCGAGGAGATTGTCGGCCCTGCTGGTCCCACCACCGCAACGCGGATGGACAAGTTCACCCGCATGATGCTGGAACAGGGCCTGCTGGCGATGGTCGGCAAGGCCGAGCGCGGCCCCATGGCCGTGGAGGCGATCCGCGACCATCAAAGCGCTTACCTGATGGCGGTGGGCGGCGCCGCCTACCTCGTGGCCCGCGCGATCAAGGGCAGCAAGGTCGTCGGCTTCGAGGATCTCGGCATGGAGGCGATCTACGAGTTCGAGGTGAAGGACTTCCCCGTCACGGTCGCGGTCGACAGTGAGGGCAAGAACGTCCACCAGCTCGCCCCACTGGTCTGGCGCGAGAAGATCGCCAAGGAACGGCTGCTGGAGAAGGCATGACGGGCAGCGGCGCGTCCGGCACGGGAAGCGTGGCAGGCGGGGGCGCCCCAGCCCTCCGCTTCGTTCTCCTGCGCGACGCAACGCCGCCCCAGCGCGCCGCCTTCCTTGCCATTTATCGCGAGGCCCTGCCGCCGAGCGAGCGCAAGCCGGACGACACCGTTCTCGCCATGGCCGAGCGCGCTGACTGCGTGCTGGAACTGGCAGAGCTCGACGGCGCGGCGGTGGGCTTCCTGATCCTCTATCGCGGGCAGGCGCACCCGATCGCGCTGCTCGAATATCTCGGCGTCTCCGCGTCGGTCCGCAGCGGCGGGCTGGGCAGCCGGCTGTTCGCGCGTGTCGCCGCTCTCTGCCAGGGCCGCACGCTGCTGGTAGAGGTGGAGACCGACCGCGACCCCGCCGCGCCCGACCGCGAGCAACGCCTGCGCCGCAAGCGCTTCTATGCGCGGCAGGGGTGCCGACAGCTCGCCCATCTCCGCTACATCATGCCGACAGTGGGCGACGAGGCGCCGCCGCCCATGGACCTGCTGGCGCTGACCGATCTCGATGCCATCGACCGCACGACGATCAGCGCGTGGATCGGCGACCTTTATCGGTATGTCTATGGCCAGCCGCAGGATCATCCCGCGATCACCCAGATGACCGAAGGTTTACCAGACCAGCTTGCCTTTCAGCCGATCTGACCGGCGCACGGCAACGCACATCCGCTTCCCACGCCCGCTGGCCTCCGGCCGCGCCGCCTCATGAAATGGCGCTCTGCTCCGCGCCGTGCTCGGCTATTTCGGCCTGATCTTCACGCTTGGCGTCCTGCTGGGCACGATGCGCACGCTCTGGCTTGGACCCATCGCGGGAACGACGGGCGCGGTGCTGATCGAACGACCGGCGATGCTGCTCGCAAGCTCGATCATAGCGCGACGGATTGTCACCGGCCGGCAAATGCGCGCGCCCGCTGCGCTCGGCATGGGGACTTCTTGCCTTTTCTGATGCTGCTGATCGCCGAGGCGGTGCCGGCCATCGTGCTCGCGGGGCAGAGCCCCGGCCAATGGGCGGCCGATGGCGGGCGGCGGCGAGTTCAGATCTGCTGAAAATTGAGCCGCAGCCCCGGCCGCGGCCAGCGACACTTGAACAACTTGCCGGTGGCTGATCCGGTGATCCATGCCGTCCGCATGTCCGGCCCACCGAAGCAGATGTTGGTGGTGATGGGATCGGGCACGGGCACATGCTCATAAGTGCCGCTCGCCGGGTCGATCAGCGTAATGCCGCCGTTGAACAGGGTTGCCGCCGCGATCCGGCCGTCCGCCTCCACCGCGAGGCTGTCGAACCACTGCATGCCCGGCAGGTTGACCACCACCCGGCCGCTATTGTGCCCCACTTCGGGCGGCGGCGTGCCGGGCGCGTCGAGATCGAGCGCCCAAGCGCGCTGGAGCATCGAATCGACCCAGTAAAGCGTCTTTTCATCGGGTGAGAGGCCGATGCCGTTGGGCGAGATCTGCTCCGAGCGCAGCCGCTCGATGCGCGAACCGTCCGGTTGTGCATAGTAGATGCCGCCAAGCCGTCGGCTCTCGCCATCCGAAAAGCCGAAGCAGGTGAACCATAGACCGCCCTGCCGGTCGAACACGATGTCGTTGGGGGCGTTGAGCGGCTTGCCGTCGCACTTGTCGTAGAGCCGCGTAACCTTGCCCGTGGCGAGATCCACCCGCTGGATATAGCCGCCCTCATAGCGTTCCGGCAGACCGAGCTTGCCGGCTTCCTGCCAGCCCTCGGGGAAGGTCAGCGCACCGCCATTGTTGACCACATAGGCCGCGCCGTCCGGGCCGATCGCGGCGCCATTGGGTCCGCCGCCCAACTCGGCGACGGTCTCGCGCGTGCCGTCCGGCTTCACCCGCGTCAGAGTCTGCCGCGCCATCTCGACCAGCAGCACCGATCCATCCGCCATCGCGATCGGCCCCTCGGGAAAGAGCAGGCCATCGGTGACGACTTCCATCTCAATCATGCATCCGCTCCCATGCAGGCGAACCGGCTCGGGCCGTGTCCATTGCTGTGGGGATAGCGAGCGGAGCACTGCGGGGCGAGCCCGTTATGTGCCTGCGTTTCACCCCGCGCCTTATGCGCGCAGCCGCCCGATGAAGGCCCAGGTGCAGAGCGCGCCCATGACACCGCAAAAGCCGATCCCGAGCGCCAGCGAGAGCGCGCTACCGGTCGTGACCTGTGCGAAGACCGCCACGATGATCCCGGCGATGGCAAGCTGGCCAAAACCCAGCAAGGCGGATGTCTGGCCAATCGCGCGCGGGTGAAGTGAGAGCGCCCCCGCCTGCATCTGCGGCTGCACCACCCCCCAGCCGAAGGTGTAGATGATCTCCGGGATGACCAGCGCCGCCCACGCGCCGGGTGCGACCCAGGTCGCGCCGACCATCGCCAGCGCGGCGCCGACCTGGATGAGCGTACCGATCCTGACCGTCGCCTCCAGCGAATGGGTACGGATCATCCGATTGGAAACGATGCTCCCGAAGATGAACCCTATCGTCGAGAGCGCCAGCATGGTCGCATAATGCCCGGCCGTCTCTCCCAGCCTCCCGACGATCACCTGCGGCGCGACGGAGGAAAAGACGAACAAGCCACTATAGGCGAACGCATTCCCAAAGACGAAGGCGAGCAGCGCCTTGGAACCCGCCAGGCGCCCCAGCGAGGCCATGACCTTGCCCGGATGGAGCGGCAAGCGGTGCTCGGGCCGCAATGTTTCGGGCAAGGTACGCAGGCTGAGCAAGGCGATGATCGCGACCACCAGCCCCATGGCGTAGATCGGCGCGCGCCAGCCGAACAGCATGACGAGACCGCCGCTGAGCAGCGGCGCCAGCATCGGCACCGGCCCATAGAGCGCGCCGACCAACGCGAGGGTCCGCGCCGCGTCGGTGCGATCGAGCAGGTCGCGCACGATCGACCGCGCCAGCAGCACCACCGCCGCGCAGCCCAGGCCCTGCAGCGCGCGGGCGACCACCACCATGAAGAAATCGCTGGCCGCCCCACCGAGGACGCTAGCGCCGATATAGAGGACAAGGCCGCCATAAATGACCGGCCGCCGGCCCACCGCATCGGCCAGCATTCCGCAGAAAAGCTGGGCCGCCGCGAAGGCTATGACGAAAGCGCTCATCGTCATGGCAACATCGGCACGGGGGACGGAGAGCCCTTCCCCCAATGCAGGCAGGAGCGGCGACATCCCCTCGATCGACATGGGGAGGATCGCGGTCAGCGCGGCGACGAGGAATAACAGCCCGCGCGGCAGGTTCGTCAGCGGTGCATCCGTGGGCGCGGGCGCGCCAGCGCCGGTCCCGTCCGGCGGGCTGTCAGGTAACAATGCCTTGGACAGAAAAACCCCTATGCCTGGCCCGGCTTATCGAGCTTGCCGAACGTCGCCTCGAACCCGGCGATATCACCGCTGGCAAGGAACTTTGCCTGCTCGATCCAGTTGTCGCGCGTGATCCGTCCCTTGAAGGTGCCGAGATGCGCGTCCACCGCAGCGATCTCCTTATCGCCCCACGCGGCAATCTGATCGAAACGGGTGATGCCGAGGCCGACAAGCAGGCCGTTGAGTTTCGGCCCCACCCCCTTGATCTGGCGCAGATCATCGGGATCGCCCACAGCCGCCGGCACGCCGATGTCGGTGAAGGCAATGCCGCCCGCGGCCGCCGCGCCGCTGGTCATGATCGCTGCACTGTTGCTGGCCATGGCCTGGACGTCGCCGGGCACAGCGCCGCTCGCCGCCACGTCGGCCGCCATCGCATCCTCGACCGTCTGCGCGACTTCCTCCGCCATGTTGCGCGCGGCCTCGCTCGCTGCACCAACCGCCGTCACCGAAGTGTCGACATGATGACCCACCGGGCTGTCGGACCGGCGTGAGCGCAGCAGCCAGATAACCAGGAACGCGACGACCAGTGCCGCGACGATCAGGAGGATGGAGGTGAAATCCATGGTCACTTCCTCAGGAGGGTTCGGCGGAAAATGAGCGCCTGCCAAGCGGAACATAGCCTGCCAGCCGCCCCGAGCATACGCAGCGCCCTGGCTTTCTTCAACATCGAATGGCGCAGGCTTTTATCCACCGCTTCATCCACAGAAATTTTTCTTCAGGGCGGGGGATAGCAAAGGCGGCGCAACTCCATGGCTTGCCGTGGTTCATGACCGAGAAAGCATCAATTCATCGAAGAAAGGAGCCGACCCCACATCATTTCCACCTTGCATCCACCGCCCGCTGTGGCACTATCACTGGTGTTCAGACACTACGAACGACGCAATAACTTGTGCCACGCCGCTGCGGTTATCACCGCGGTGCGGTAGCTTTCGTCCCTTCAGGCCGCCGCGATGCAGGGCTTGACGGGACCGAACGAAGGGCGAACATTGGGGGCTTAAGCAATGGAGTTTCGGGATTTGCAGGCGGAATCAGCGATGAGCGCCACTCTGACCGGCGAGGCCGTGGCCGACGCCGCCCGTGACCAGGCGCCGACACCCGCCAAGCCAGCGGGCAAGGCTGCAAAGAGCAAGGCAGGCGGGACCAACAGCGTGGACGCGCGCCGGTTCGATGTGACGACCGACGCCGGGCGAGATGCGTTACTGACCGAGTTCGGCAAGGAGACGCTGCGCGACCGCTATCTGCTGCCCGGTGAATCCTACCAGGATCTGTTCGCCCGTGTCGCCGCCGCCTATGCGGACGATCAGGCGCACGCCCAGCGGCTCTACGATTATATCTCGCGCCTGTGGTTCATGCCGGCGACCCCCGTGCTTTCCAACGGCGGCACCGGACGCGGCCTGCCGATTTCCTGCTATCTCAACAGCGTGGACGACAGCCTGGAAGGTATCGTCAATACCTGGAACGAGAATGTCTGGCTCGCCTCGCGCGGTGGCGGCATCGGCACCTACTGGGGCAATGTACGCGGCATCGGCGAGCCAGTGGGGCTCAACGGCAAGACCAGCGGCATCATCCCCTTCGTGCGCGTGATGGACTCGCTCACACTGGCGATCAGCCAGGGCTCGCTGCGGCGCGGGTCGGCCGCCTGCTATCTCGACATCTCCCATCCCGAGATCGAGGAGTTCCTGGAGATCCGCAAGGCCTCGGGTGACTTCAACCGCAAGGCGCTCAACCTGCACCATGGCGTGTTGCTGACCGATGCCTTCATGGAAGCGGTCCGCGACGGCACCGAGTTCGAGCTGCGTTCCCCCAAGGACGGCAGCGTTCGCAGCACGGTCGATGCGCGCAGCCTGTTCCAGAAGCTGGTCGAGACACGCCTCGCCACCGGTGAGCCTTACATCGTGTTCAGCGACACGGTGAACCGCATGATGCCCAAGCATCACCGCGACCTCGGCCTCAAGGTCTCCACCTCCAACCTCTGCTCGGAAATCACTCTGCCGACCGGCAAGGATCATCTCGGCAACGATCGCACCGCCGTGTGCTGCCTCTCCTCGCTCAATCTGGAGACGTGGGACGCGTGGAACGGCGACAAGCTGTTCATCGAGGACGTGATGCGCTTCCTCGACAACGTGCTGCAGGACTATATCGACCGTGCCCCGGACGAAATGGCGCGCGCCAAATATAGCGCCGCGCGCGAGCGCTCGGTCGGCCTCGGCGTGATGGGCTTCCACAGCTTCCTGCAGGCACGCGGCATCCCGTTCGAAAGCGCGATGGCCAAGAGCTGGAATCTCAAGATCTTCAAGCACATCTCGGCGCAGGCCAATGAAGCCTCGATGGCCCTCGCGATCGAGCGTGGCCCCTGCCCGGATGCCGCCGAGCAGGGCGTGATGGAGCGCTTCTCCTGCAAGATGGCGATCGCGCCCACCGCGTCGATCAGCATCATCTGCGGCGGCACATCGGCGTGCATCGAGCCGATCCCGGCCAACATCTACACGCACAAGACGCTGTCCGGCAGCTTCATCGTCAAGAACCCCTATCTCGAGACGATCCTGCAGGCGAAGTCCAAGGATTCGACCAATATCTGGAACTCGATCCTCGAAAAGGGCGGATCGGTGCAGCATCTCGATTTCCTCAGCACCGAGGAGAAGGACGTCTTCAAGACGAGCTTCGAGATCGACCAGCGCTGGCTGATCGAACTGGCGGCGGACCGCGCCCCCTTCATCGATCAGGCGCAGTCGCTCAACCTGTTCATCCCGGCCGACGTCGAGAAGTGGGACCTGCTGATGCTCCACTTCCGCGCATGGGAACTGGGCGTGAAGTCACTTTATTATCTTCGTTCCAAGTCCATCCAGCGGGCAGGCTTCGCTGGCGGCGTCGAGGCGGACAATACGCCCGAGATGAAGAAGATCGAGCTGCCCAACACCGATTATGACGAGTGCCTTGCCTGCCAGTAAGGCACGGCCTGAACAGTTGGCCCGTTAGCCCGTCGAGACCGGGAATCACGCGATTCCTGGTTTCGATTTCCCGCGTCAGCTTCTCTCCCGCGTTGCGCCAGCCAGCCAGGGCAAAGATGCGTGTGAAATGATTTCGACGGAGGCGTGAACGCGGGCCATCTCCGCTAGCGCCATGTCCCGCGAGAACGACCCGGTGGCGCCGCTCCACGCTGGACCTATCGGCTGTCTGATCCTTCGGACGGCACCCATGGTACAGCGCCGCTTCCGTCAGGTGCAGATTCATTCGGTGTGTGATCGCCGCCCTCTCGGCTGGCGGTCGGGAACCGGCCCATCGTCTGGCAGTTCATCGAACGAAAGGATCGGGCCATGCCTCTCAGTCTCAGTGGATCGTGCCGATGCGGGAAGGTCCGCTTCTCCGTCGACAGCCACGCACCGGTCCCCTTCTTGCGGTGCTATTGTTCGATATGCCGGAAAACCGCCGGTGGCGGCGGCTACGCCATCAACCTTCACGCCGACAAACGGACGCTCAAGGCCGACGGCCCGACCGCGGTCTTCCACGCCGATCTCGACGATAGCCGGGGTGGGTGCCGCATAAGCACGGGCGAACGCCATTTCTGCCCCGCATGCGCCAGCGCACTCTGGGTTTTCAGCCCGGAATTTCCCGAACTTCTGCATCCCTTTGCCTCGGCCATTGATAGCGACCTCCCGAAGGCTCCGTCGCTCGTCCACATGATGCTCTCGTCAAAGGCACCTTGGGTCGAGCCTGAAATCGGGCCCCTTGATCAGTGTTTCGAGACCTACCCCGACATTGGGCTGGAAGACTGGCACCGGGCGCACGGGCTCTGGATCACCTAGCTTCTAGCCTCGCAAGCAGCGGCTGAGCCCGAAAATATTGCTCCGACGAGCGCATGACGACCGAGCGACGACCCGATGGCAGCGGGCGGCCCTGGCCTTCAGCGCCAAGACCCACGCGGTGCCCCGGAGGCCGACGCCAACGGCAATCGCACATGGGTCAGGAAGGCACCTCATTCAGTGACCGGCGCTGCATCAAGCTTCGTTGGTGAACGCGGGTGCCGAGCCCGCTTCGAAAGGCGGTGACGCGATCCTGGCTGTCACGGATATGATCGAGCCAATCTCTCAAAGCAGAGGTGCCGACCGCCTTCTCCTCAAGAAAATTGATGACGAAATCTGCATCCGCTCTTTCGGAAGCAAAGGTCAGCGTCGTTTCGGCCTCGTCAACGTCGCCAAAGGCATGGGGAAGGATATAGCGATTCTCCGCTATCGTCTCGACGTCGGCCATGATTTCATTGGCCTCCTTCCACAAGCTTTCGTCGGCGAAATTGCGGGTAAGGACCTTAAGAAGCTTCAACTTGCTCCTCAGGTCGCCATAACTATCCCATACGATCCGGGATCGCAGCTCGTCGATGCCCAGCAAGTCAATCAGCCATGCTGACAGGCAAAGCTCCAGCTTGGCCCAGCCGCGAATGACCTCGCCTGTCAGCCGGTAGAAATTATCGCGCTTGGCGCTGCTTCCGTCGACCACTCTCACCGCTCCGCTCTCCTGCAATATACCGGCTGGCGTCGGCCCGCCTCCTGCGTCGCCGCTGGTCCCAGCGCAAAATGATTAACATGATAAATTATTTTGCCAAGGAAATTCCGAGCCGCGAACGGAACCGCCAACATTTTCTGGCGGCTGCCGGTACACTAACCACGCCGCAGCTCGGCCGGGGTCGTCGCCGACGGCAGATCGTAGTGCGATGGATTGAGGGACGTCCCCGGCGGCACGATGGCATCGATCCTGTCGAGTGTCTCCGAATCAAGTTTCAGATTGCCGGCAGGAAGCAGGTCTTCGAGCTGCGCCATCGTGCGCGGGCCGATGATCGCGGCAGTCACGGCGGGATGCTGGATGGCGAAAGCCACCGCAAGCTGGGGCAGCGTGGTGCCTGCTTCTCCGGCAAGTTTCGTCAGATCGGCAACGCATTCCAGCTTGCGGCGGACCCACATCGCCTGTGGATCGAAGCTGCCACGCATACGCCGGGAAAAATAGGCGATGCGATTCTCGCCTTCCAAGTCCTCCGGGCCGCGATATCGGCCACTGAGGAAGCCGCCATCGAGCGGACTGAACGTCATGACGCCCATGCCGTAGCGGCGGCATGCGGGCAGCACGAACCGCTCGACATCCCGATTGAAGATCGAATAGGCGGGCTGCTCGGTACGGAAACGGAGCGTTCCCCTCCGCTCGGCCACCCACTGGCTCTCCACGATCCGATCAGCCGGAAAGCTGGACGATCCGAACTGGCGGATCTTGCCTTGGCGGACCAGCTCGGTGAGCGTGAAAAGCACCTCTTCCATGTCTGTGCTCACATCGTAGCGGTGGAGTTGATAGAGATCGATATAGTCGGTCCCGAGTCGACGCAGGCTGTCCTCGACGGCGCGCACAATCCAGCGCCGCGACGCACCGCCCATGTTGGGATCCTCTCCCATTGAGGCATAGAATTTGGTGGCGATTATGAGCGAATCGCGCCGATGCCTGATCGCTTTCCCGACGATCGTTTCGGCTTCGCCGACCGAATAACCATCAGCCGTATCGATGAAATTGATCCCTGCATCGAGGGCGCGGTGGATCGTGCGCTCGCACTCTCCATGATCGGGATTCCCTATCGCCCCAAACATCATCGTGCCGAGGCACAGCGGGCTGACCCTGATCCCCGTGGCACCAAGCGTGCGCAATTCCATAGCCGTTACCCTGCTCTCTGCGATCGTCCTGTCGTGTGAAGGCTGGCCTCCATCAAGGGTTGAGGTGGCTCGGCCAGATCATGCGGCGTCCGTCGGTGTGGCGGACGCCGCAATCGCCCCTGATAATATTCAGACGGGTGCGGCCGGTGCCGCGTCGAGCAGGATGGTCTTGGTTTCGAGATAATGCATCAGGCCCTGCGCAGTCCCTTCACGCCCGACGCCGGATTGCTTGTAGCCGCCAAACGGCAACGAGAAATCGTTGCGCATGCCGTTCTGGCCGACATTGCCGGTGCGCACCCGCCGGGCCACTCGCCAGGCAGCATCGGCATCGTGCGTGAGGACCGAGCCGTTGAGCCCATAGTTGGACTCATTGGCGATGCGGATTGCGTCGTCCACATCCTCACAGGGAATCAGGCTCAGAACGGGGCCGAATATTTCCTCCTGCGCGATTGTCATGTCGTTCCGCACATTGGCGAAGAGGGTCGGCTCGAAGAAATAGCCGCGGTTGAGGCTGGCCGGACGGCCACCGCCGGTAACCAGTTCGGCCCCCTCCTGCTGGCCCTTCGCGATATAGCCTTCCACGCGCTCGAGCTGGCGCTTCATGGCAAGCGGCCCCATCTGCGCCTCGGCGTCGTCGGAATGGCCGATCCGGATTTTCTGCATCGCCGCGGCGATTGCATCGGCAATCTCATCATGGCGAGTCCTCGGGACGATGACCCGGGTGAGCATGGCGCAGACCTGGCCGCTGATCAGCGTGATCGCGCCGGAGAGCACCTTCGCCACGTCGTCCGTTGCATAATCATCGAGGACGATCGCAGCCGATTTACCGCCCAGCTCCAGCGTATAGCGGGCAATCCGCGACCCGCAGACCTCGGCGATCCGCTTGCCCGCCACGGTCGAGCCGGTGAAGCTCACCTTGTCGACTCCCGGATTGCACACGAGATGATCTGCCGCCTCGCGATGACCAGGCACAAGATTGATGACACCCGCCGGCAGCCCCGCCTCCTCGGCGCACTCCGCGATGATATAGGCCTCAAGCGGCGTTTCCGGGGATGGCTTCATGATGACCGTACAACCGGTGAGAAGCGCGGGCGCGATCTTGGCTGCCATGATCATGTAGGGCACGTTCCAGGGGGCAATCGCGGCAACGACGCCGACGGGCTCCTGAACGATGTAAGCAGCGGCGGCCGCCGGACTCTCCGCACGGGTGATGAACGGGAAACTTTTGCCGAGGTCGATCGCCTCCTGCAGATTTTGCGTTCCTCGCGCGATGAAACCGGGCGCGAAGCTGGCAAGCCCGCCCATCTGCTGAGACCATACAGCGGCCAGTTCCGGCTCACGCTTGCGCAGCGCCTCGACCAGCCGCCCCATCGCGGCCATGCGCTCCTCGGGCGACAGCCAGGGCCACGGCCCCTCGTCAAACGCTCGGCGGGCTGCGGCGACCGCCAGATCCATGTCGGTTTCGTCCGCTTCGGCAACCCGCGCGATGACCTGTTCACTGTCGGGGGAGACGATCTCAAGCTGCCGGCCAGAATGCGGCGCAACCCACACGCCACCAATGAACAGGCGATCCGGATGGCGCAGAGTCGTGGCCGCGCTCATGCGAAACTCTCCTGCGAAACGAGCATCGAAATGTTGGACATGCTTTCTCTCCTCAATCCGGCATGAAGGCCGTGTCTGTCATTCTTGGAGTGGGGGACAGGCGATGAGCGCTCACAAACCTGCCGAACTTAGGCATGGTCGGACGGACCAGCCCCCGCCGCATCGCCACCGTCGAACCAGATGGATGTGAGCCATGGCCATGCTACTGGTGTTGAGAAATGCGCCCGCAAGCACCGTCTGCGGCCCCCGTGGATGCATGCCGGCTCGTACACCTTTCCAAGTCGGATGCAGTGGAGCCGCGCCACGTCTCAAGGCAGAACCAGCTGCTATTCGCGCTCTTGGTATCGCACCGGCCTGGCGGCTAGCGGTTCCCGGCTCACCTGGCATGATCGGCCCGGCGTATCCGGCCGTGTGCTCAATTGCGGCTTCGCTCACCTTTCATACTTCCTCTCCGGCTCATGCTATTCCATTAACATGATAAATATATTGGCGGCAATAGCCATTGTCGTAGAAGGGCTGTTGCCGCCGCACCGGAACAAGAAGGAACTGTTATTCGACGCCTTTTATAACTGCCGAAAGCGCGCGCAGTTCATCGACAAGGTGCGCGAGCCGTTGCGATCCGAAGCGATTGGAATGTTCGCGCATCACGCGCAGAACCTGACGCGAAATGTCCTTGACGACCTCACGCCCCTCGTCGGTGAGAACGACGAGAGAGCGGCGCCGATCATTGATGTCGGGCTGACGGACGATCAGCTTACGCTCTTCCAGATCCTTCAAAATTCGCGTCACGCTCGGCGCATGGAGAAGCCCGACCTCGGCCAATCCGGTCGCGTCCGCCGCGCCTCGATCGTTGATCACACGCAGAACGCGCCACTGCGGCTCGGTGATGTCATGCTCCCTCAATTTAGGGCGCATCGGCGCAAGCACTGCCTCCTTGGCGATAAGCAGCGTGGCACCCATCGTCTGTTCGAACGGAGGAAGTTTTCGAATCCGACTCACGCCATGCCTCTCCGCTGATCTACCATCACCATAATCCGGGAACGCTCCTCAAGCCGGGTGTCACGAGGAGCACTATATTTATCTCCGATGTTTTTCTCCAGCCTGTCGAGTTGCGCACCAGCCCTTGAACCGTAACCGGTCCGGGCGCCGCGCAGGCAGCGGAAAATGAGCCATACACTTCGGGCGCGATCGCCACGCGCGCATGAGCCATCGAACCTACCGATATCCTGCATATTGAACGAATTAATCGTCCCTACAATGACGTTGGCAACCCGTCCGCGCATCGACCATCCGAGGCCACGCAGCCCCACCCCGCCGCCATGCCCCTGACAAGGAGCGTAGTTTCCTGTCGCGGAGGCCACCGAACTGCTCTCGTCCACCGCCTGCATGGCGCTTCGTCCGGACGATCATTGCCGGCACCCTAATTCGCGAATAGCCGGCTTTCTCGAATGCGCTCTTGACCCCATTATATTTAACGCGTTAATCTTCTGAGCGTAGGCACCGGGAGAGCAGACCAGTGCGATACGGATTATGAACGAGGCATAAGAATAGAAATGGAAAGCTTGCTGACGCACTGGGCCGCGCAGACCGATATCCCTCCCTTCATGAGCAACGTCAGGCTTCGGCCGGTCGAGCAATGAACGTGGTCGACTATGTCGTGGTCGGTTCCGGTTCAGCCGGAGCCATCGTCGCCGCGCGGCTGAGTGAGGATCGCGACGTCTCCGTCCTGCTGCTCGAGGCGGGACGGCGTGATGACCATCCGTTCATGGCCATGCCAATCGCCTTTTCCAAGGTAGCGAACAGCCGCTCCTTCGTCTGGCCGTTCGAAACCGAGGAAGAGCCGGGACTGAACGGACGCACCTTGCCCATCTGGCGCGGCAAGACGCTCGGCGGATGCTCCTCGATCAACGCCATGATCAACGTGCGCGGGAGTCGACATGATTATGACCTGCTCGCCGAGCAGGGCCTGGAGGGCTGGGGCTACCGCGACGTGCTCCCCTACTTCAAGAAACTGGAGAACAGTTGGCGCGGTCCCGGCCTTTACCACGGCATTGACGGGCCAGTCGCAAACCAGCCCGTCAACCGGCCAGAGGCCTATTATGAGGCGTTCGAGGCGGCCGCATGCGCGCTGGGCTTGCCGGCCTGCCAGGACCATAATGGTGTCGGGCAGGACGGGATCAGCCGCGTCGAACTGACGACGACAGCGGGCCGTCGCGCCAGTTCCGCCCGGGCCTATCTCTACCCCGCGATGAAGACGCGCAAGAACCTCTCGGTCCTCACCCGCGCCCACGCGACACGGATCATCCTGGAAGGGAAGCGCGCGGTCGGTGTGGAGTATCTGCGCAACGGCAAGATCGAGCGAGTTCGGGCCGAACGGGAAGTGATCGTCAGCGCGGGCACCTACCAGTCCCCTCAGCTCCTCCAGCTTTCCGGCATCGGTCCGGCGGATCACCTCCGGTCGGTGGGCGTCGATGTCGTGCACGACCTCAAGGGGGTCGGAGAAAATCTCCAGGAGCATCCCAATCTCCTGAATATCTATCGCACGAAAGGCGCGCTGGGCCTCTCGCGCTATCTCCGCCTCGATCGCGCCACGGCCTCGGTTATCCGCTGGGCCTTGACCGGTGACGGTCCGTTCGCGGCCGCCGGCACCACGGCGAATATCTTTACGCGTACGCGTCCCGAAAGACGGCGGCCCGATATCCAGATCATCGCGATGCCGGTGCACCAATATGCCGAGCTCTGGTTTCCGGGGCTGACAAAGCCGCCCATCCATGCCTTCACGGCGCGGGTCGGCATCCTCCATGCCCGCTCGCGCGGCTGGGTGCGGCTGCGCTCGGCCAATCCGCTCGATCTCCCGCGCATCCGCTTCAACATGTTCACCGAGCAGGCCGATATGGACGCGATGATCAAGGCTGTCCGGTTGAGCCGGGCGCTGTTCGACCAGCCCTCGATGCGCGCACTTATCGCGGAAGAGCTCCTCCCCGGCGCGCACTTCCAGAGCGACGCCGAGCTGGACCACGCCATTCGCGCGCAGGCCGAGCACCGCCATCACGCCGTGGGCACCTGCCGCATGGGCACGGGAGACGATGCGGTGGTGGATGCCCAGCTCCGGGTCAGGGGCATCGACAATCTCCGTGTCGTCGATGCATCCGTGCTCCCCGACGACCCCTCGGGCAACACCAATGTGCCGACGCTCATGATCGGCGAGAAGGGCGCCGATCTCATCAAGGGCCGGGTTCTGGAACCGGAGGAGGTTTGATGGGCTGCGCCCGCCGCCCCGGCTCGCCCCGGAGATTCGCCGCCAACCTGCATGGTTATCACCTATGAAAGCGGCTTGCGGCAACAGCGCGGCAGGGATGGACAAGCGCGGTATCCGGCCCGGATTTTTCATTTATATTATTGATTATATTGATATTTTTCTCCTGAAACTGCCGCACCGTTCCGCCAACCTCGTTCGGAGACTATCTTGCCCCGCCTCGCCGCCAATCTCTCGCTGATGTTCACCGAACTGCCGTTCCTGGATCGGTTCGCGGCGGCGGCCGATGCGGGGTTCGGCGCGGTCGAGTTCATGTTTCCGTACGACTGGGACCCCGGCCAGATCGCCGCCAGGGCATCCGCGCAGCACCTCGACACGGTATTGTTCAACTGCCCGGCGGGCGATTGGGCGGCCGGCGAGCGGGGCATCGCCGCGCTTCCCGACCGGATCGCGGAGTGTCGTGATGGCGTCGCACGCGCGGTCGACTATGCCAGGGCCCTCGGCTGCTCCAAGCTCCACCTGCTCGCCGGCGTGGTCCCGCCGGGCGCGGACAGGGCGCAGATGCACGACGTCTTCGTCGACAATGTGCGCTATGCCGCCGATCTTGTCGCCGGCGACGGCATCGAGATCCTGCTGGAGCCGATCAACCGGCGCGTCGATATTCCGGGCTATCTGCATGGCTCGACCGCCGAGACCATGGCGATCATCGAGCGTGTCGCGCGCCCCAACGTCCGGCTGCAATATGATGTCTATCACATGCAGATCGTCGAAGGCGACCTGATCCGCCATATCGAGGCGCTGATCGACCGGATCGGCCATGTCCAGATCGCCGACAATCCGGGCCGCGCGGAGCCGGGCACCGGCGAAATCAATATCCACGCCATCCTGCGGCGGCTCGATGCGCTCGGTTATGCCGGCCATGTCGGCTGTGAATACCGCCCGGCAGCCGGCACCGTGGCAGGCCTTGGCTGGGCCGCCCCTTATCTCGACCGTCCTGGGAGGCAGCTATGAAAATCGGATTCATCGGCGTCGGCATCATGGGTGCGCCCATGGCCGGGCACCTGCAGGCCGCCGGCCACGATCTCTTTCTCGTTCGGCATCGCTCTCCCCTCCCGGACGCACTGATCACGGGCGGGGCTACCGTCTGCGCAACCGCGAGCGACGTCGCCCGGCGGGCCGACGTCATCATCCTGATGCTGCCGAACACGCCGGATGTCGACCATGCGCTGTTCGGCGCCGACGGCGTCGCCTCGGGCCTCACGCCGGGCAAGACGGTGATTGACATGAGTTCGATCGACCCGATCGAGACGAAGCGCTTCGGCGAGGCAATCAACGGGTTGGGCTGCCACTATGCCGATGCCCCGGTCTCGGGGGGCGATGTGGGTGCCCGCAACGCCAGCCTGACCATCATGGTCGGTGCCGACGAGGCAATCTTCACCCGCATCCGCCCGCTGCTTGAGCTGATGGGCCAGAACATCACGCTGATCGGCCCGGTCGGGTCGGGCCAGATCGCGAAAGTCGCCAATCAGATCATCGTCGCCCTCACCATCGAGGCCGTGAGCGAAGCGCTTGTTTTCGCGTCCAAGGCAGGCGCCGATCCTGCCACGGTGCGCGCCGCGCTGATGGGCGGTTTCGCCTCCAGCCGCATCCTCGAAGTCCACGGCCAGCGGATGATCGAGCGCAGCTTTGCGCCCGGCTTTCGCATCGGACTGCACCAGAAGGATCTGTCGCTCGCGCTGGCGAGCGCGCGCACGCTCGGCCTGGCCCTGCCGAACACGGCTACCGCGCAGCAGCTCTTTTCCGCCTGCGTGGCGCAGGGCGGCGCGGACTGGGACCATAGCGCCATGGTGACGGCGATCGAGCAGCTCGCCAATCACCGGCTCGGCCCGGCGGATTGAGATGCCCGGCCACGAACTGTCGTCTCAGGCGGTAGGCAGGCGGCTGCCACGACTGCGGCGGGCGCGGCAAAGCGCCACACGGTGGAGAGGATGACATATGAAATCGGATGATGAGCCGCGTGGCGGCAGGGGAAGGTCAGTGCTGGCCGTGGGTCTGCCGGGGGACGGGCGGCCATGAAGATCGAGAATTGCCACAATGTCGATGACCTGCGCCGGGCAGCCCGGGCGCGCGCGCACCGGATGGTCTTCGATTATATCGACGGATCGGCCGACGACGAGGTTGCGATCCGCAACAATAATGACAGCTTCCGCACTTTTGAGATCGTCCACAAGGTTCTGACCGGCGCCGAACAGATCGACCTCTCCACCACCCTGTTGGGGCACCGCCTCCAGGTTCCATTTTTCCTTGGACCATCGGCCGGCAACCGCCTGTTTCACAAGGATGGCGAGCGCGCGGTGGCGGCTGCGGCGGCCAAGGTCGGCACGGCTTACTCGCTTTCGACGCTGTCGTCGGTCTCCATCGAGGAGATCGGTGCGCTGACCTCCACGCCAAAATTCTTCCAGCTCTATGTCTGGAAGGATCGCGGCCTCGTGCGCGAAATGCTGGCCCGCGCGCGGGACGCCGGTTACGCGGCACTGATCCTTACGGTGGACATGCCGATCGCCGGCAATCGCGAGCGCGACAAGCACAACCGCTTCACCATCCCCCCCCAAATCACGCTGCGGCAGATCTGGGAAGCGCTGCGCGCGCCGGCTTGGACGCTCGACCATTTCACCAGCGCCCCCATCACATTTGCCAACTACGCCGCCCGAACCAAGACCAGCAGCCTGGCCCGCTTTTTCGAAGACCAGCTTCATGCGGGCTTCGACTGGCGGGATGCCGAATGGCTGCTCGGCGAATGGAACGGCCCCTCCTTGCTCAAGGGCGTGGTCAGCCCGGACGATGCCGCGCAGGCGGCGGCCCTGGGATTCCAAGGAATCATGATCTCGAACCATGGCGGGCGCCAGCTCGACGCCTCACCCGCCCCGATCACCATGCTCGGGCCCATCCGCGACCGCATCGGCAATGATGCCGAACTGATCGTCGACGGCGGCATTCGCCGCTGCTCGGACATCATCAAGGCGATGGCGCTTGGCGCCAATGCGGTCAGCTTTGCACGACCCTATCTCTACGGGTTGGCCGCTGGTGGCCAAAAGGGCGTCGAACGCGCCCTCGATCTGTTCGTGACCGGGTTGAAGCGTGACATGGTTCTCACCGGGGCCAGCGCCATCTCGGCATTGGACGAAAGTTTCATCCGCAGGCGCTAACGGTGCATGGTACGGGCGCGAGCGGGACACCCCCCGCGCGCGCCCCTTCGCTCATGCAGCCTCGGCCTCTGCGAGGATCTTGTCGATCACCTTGGCGGGGGCGTACATGCCTTCAAAGCCGGTATAGAACATCGCCGTAGCGGTGACCGCGCGACTGATGCGCTCGGGCGTGATGCCCCACGCCAGCCCCAATAGCGCCGCCTCACGCAGGCCTTCCTCGGACCCTGTGATCGTATGGTGCCGCAGCATGATATAGGGCGCGATCTGCTTGGGCAGGGTCCGAATGGCCACTTCCCACTTGCCGCGATTCACCTTCACGAATTCCGGGTGATATTTCAGCCCGAACCGGATGGAGGCCGGCACGTAGCCAATCGTATTCTCATACCATTCTGTCAGGTTGGCCAGATCGGCATCCGTCATCGCGCGTGTCGTGAAGTCTAGCCCGCATTTGAACGCGTCCGGGTCGACATCCCACCCCTCGGGGAACGGCGCCGGAGCATTGGCGGGCTTCCGGTAGGCCGGCAGATCCTCGCCCGTGGCGCGGAAGACATGACCAAGCCCCCGCATGCCGGCATAGAGCTGGTTGAACATCACCAGCTCCATGATCTGATCCACCGACATGCCGTTGCGCAGCAGCGTCTTGAAGGAATTATGGATGCCCGTTTCCCAGCCGGTCATCATGTAGCTGTGCAGGTTCTGGCAGGCGAGCACGGTGATGTTGGCCGGATCGGGACGACCGAACAGATCCGATCCCCAGCGGTGCAGCTTGGCGAACTCCGGCGCGTAATCGAGCATGAGGCTGCTCGCGTAGAGCTCGTAGAGCGGACCGCGATTGCTCCACACACTGGCGAGGTTGGCATTGACCTCGTCCGGGGTCATGTCCGCAATGTTGGTCAGGTCAAGGCCTTCACTATTGCGCGTCATCTGGCTGCTCCTCAAAAACCATGAAGGAAGATGGACGGCCGTGCAGGGGGCACCCCCGACCGCAAACCACCACTTATTCAGTCGAACCGGGGAGGCCTGGAAAAGACTTCGTGGACCATCGGCTCGAAATATTCGAGCGGCAGCGACTCATAGGCCGGATCGAAGCAGTTCTCGTCGTAATTCTCGACGAAATACACCGCGTCATCGAACCATTGATTGCCGCGATGCTTCTCGCGCGCATTCTTGTCGGCGCCGATGAAGTCCGCATAATAATACATGGTGAACACCGGATGGACTTTCAGGATCCACGTCAACCGGGGCTCCACGAACGGCTTGATGATCGCCGCGGCGATCTCGCCATGCGTGTAGGGTGCGACGATATCGCCAATGTCGTGAACCAGCGCGGCAACGACATAATCCATGCTCTCGCCCGCGCGCTGAGCGCGGGTCGCAGATTGCAGCATGTGCTCGATCCGGTTGACCTGATAGCCGCCGACGCCCTCATCCGCCGACTCCCGCAGCGCTTCGAGAATGCGGTTGGGAAGATTCCCGGTCAGCGTCCGCAACGACGCCATGACCGTGGCGAACTCCTCGGGCGATCCATCGCGGATCCGGGTGAAGGCGACCGGTCTCGGCACGATGCCCGCCTGCCCGCCCGCATCACCCGCCGCCGCGAAATGACGAGGATCCTTGTTACGCATCCCGAGCCTCCTGTGCGCTCATCATGATGCTGCGGCCGCCACCCGCTGAACCTCATCGAGCGCACGCTCAAGGTCCGCCTCGTCCAGCTCCTGCGCAAGCCTTCCCGCACCCAGTTCGGTCAGCATCTCGGGCAGCCGGGCACGGAGCGTGCGCACCGTCCAGTCCAGCATCGGCCCATTGGCCACGCGATCGAAATGGACGAGCATGTTTCCGCGGCCCGGCACGATGTAATGATAGTGCGGTTCGTCATCGAAACAGTCGAACCGCAGATACTCGGCCAGACCGTCGGTGCCGAACACGTGCACACACACGCCGCCGTCGATCTGGTCCGAATGGAACAGGGCGTCCGGCCCGGCCGCCGCGATCTCCTCCGCGGTGAGCTTGGCCGCTTCGGCCGCAGGGTCGAACACGCGCGGTTCAATTCCGAAGGTGATCGGCCCCGCCTCGACAAAGGTCGTCGCGTCCGGCTCGTGCGGGACGGGGAACGAGGCGACGAATGTTCCCATCCGCTCTGAGTCGATCATATCCGCGCCTCGTCTTCATCGAGGATGTCGTCCAGCGCTTCGAAAGCGGCGTAGAGCCCCTCGAAACCGGTGAAATACATCGCCGAGCCGGTGATCCCCTGGACGATTAGCTTTTGCGTGATGCCCCAGGACTTGGCCAGCAGCGCGGCCTCGCGCAGACCCTCGGCCGATCCGGTGATGGTGTGATGGCGCAGCATGAGGAACGGCGCGAACTGCTTGGGCAGGGTGCGGATCGCCACCTCCCATTTGCCGCGGTTCACCTTGACGAACTCGGGGTGATATTTCAGGCCGAACTTGATGGAGCTCGGCAGATAGCCGATATTTTTCTCATACCAGGCGGTGAGGTTCTCGATATCGGCCTTGGTCATCTCACGGGTGGTGAAATCGAGACCGCACTTGAAGGCCTCCGGATCGGGCGCCCAGCCCTCCGGAAGGGGCAACGCGACCGGCGGCTCGCCATATTGCGGTAGAGTCTCGCCGACCGCACGAAAAACGTGCCCGAGCCCGCGCATACCCGCATAGAGCTGGCTGAACATCACCAGTTCCATCGTCTGATTAACCGGCATGCCGTTGCGCAGCAGTGTCGCGAACTCATTGTGGATCCCGGTTTCCCAGCCCGTCATCATGTAGCTATGGATGTTCTGACTGCTCAGCAGGATGATATTCTCCATCTTCGGTCGGCCGAAGAAATCGGAGCCCCACCGATGCAGCTTGGACAGCGCCGGGGCGTAATCCAGCATCAGGCTGTTCGCGTACATTTCATAGAGGTTGCCCCGCCAACTCCACACCTTAGCGAGATTGGCGTCGACCTCTTCGGGCGTCATTTCATTAAGGTTGGTCAGGTCGAGGCCTTCAACGGCAGCCATCAGTTCTCTCCTATCCATGTTTAAGCAAAGTCATTCACAATCTGACACCGTCGCCATTCCGCCGGTCAGCCGCTCGCTAACCGTTCTGCGCGACGGCGCTCGCCCCGGAACTCGCGGACAGCGCGTCTCCGTCCGCCCGCTTTGGCGGAATGGGTTTCAGGAAAATGGCGAACACGAGCATCCCCAGCGGATAGACCACCGCCACGATCCAGAAGGGAACGGCGTAGAGCCCCCGGTCGGCCAGCACGCCGACCAGCGTGGTGAACAAGACACCACCGGCTGAGCCCGCAAGGCCGCCCACCCCGGTGACCGACGCGACATTCCCATAAGGAAACAGATCGCCAGGCAGCGGCGCAAAGCTCGAAATCTGCATGCCGATGCCGAACATCGCGAACGCCATCAGAATGACGATCGCATAGGGATTCGCGACCTGAATTCCGGCGATGACGCTGATCGGGACGATCACGGCGCAGGCCAATCCTACCGCCTTGCGTGCCCAGAGGGCGCTATAGCCACGTTGAATGAGGCGGCGCGCCACATAGGAGCCCACGAATAGCCCCAGAAACTCGCCAAGATACGGGATCCACGTCGTCTTGCCGATGAGTTCCATGGAAAAGCCACGCTCCTGCGCCAGATAGCTCGGCAACCAGAACATGAAGAAGAAGAAGACGGGCCCGGCGACGACATGCAGCAGGATGATGATCCAGGTCGCACGCAAGCGGAACAGTTCCGCCCCGCGATACGGCGTCTCGTGGATGAGCACATCATCCTCAAACGTGGGCAGCTTGCTGGGATCCTCGTCGCTTGACCGATAAACGAGAAACCACCCGAACAGCACCACGAAGCCCAACAAGCCAGTGACGAGGAAGGCGATGCGCCAATTGGCGTTCATGAGCAGCCAGACGACCACCACCGGCGCGAAGACCGCCCCGATGCCCGCACCGCCCATGACCATCCCTATGGTGAAGGCGCGGTCCTTGGGCGGAAACAACCGGGTGAGAATCTTCACCGCGCCGGGATTGATGCCAGATTCGGATAGTCCCAGCAGAAACCGGAAGGCGATGAGCGTCATGAACCCCACCGCCGCCGCATGCAGCGACGCGGCGATCGACCAAACGGCAACGCAAAGCGCCACGCCCATCCGGCCACCGATGCGGTCGATCAAAAAGCCGCTGCCGAGATATGAGAGCGCATAAGCGATCAAAAACGCATTAACGATGATGGAATAGTCAACGTTGGTGAGCCCGAGCTCTTCCCGTAACACGGGGACCAAAATGGAGAGAGCCTGACGATCAATATAATTGATGACGTTAGCCAGTACGAGTAATATAAAAATTACCCACCGCTTCTTTTCGATCGTCATAACCTCGATCTTCCTCTCCTATTAGGGGATGGCGTCTATTTTTTATTAAACCAATCCGGATATTTTAAGTCACACCAGATAATCGCCTTGACCGCTGCTATTGCCATTCATGCAGCCCATGCGAAGCACCGCGTCCCCCGCCTCATCGCAGGCCGATGCCCAGCAAGCACCCGGCCCGCTTCATGGGCGAAACGCTCCGTCGGCCGCGCGACGCGCAACATTCGGGCGCTCGGCAACCGGACCGCACTTCACCATCGCTCCGCTCCTGATCGACTGGCGCCATGCCGCCTTTCGGCCGCCTGCAATAAACATTAACACGATAAATAATATCGGCAAGAAAAATTTCCGCGGGGCTCCGCGCCGGAAACCGCCGCAACCGCATGGGGCCGCCAGCAACATCCCGATGAATGAGCGACGGGCGAACGAGCCGCCACATGCCCCAAGGGAATCCAAAGGCCCGCTAAACCAACCGCGGAGCCGGAGATTCGGACCATCACGCCAGCGTCCGGCACGGGCGTTTGGGCCAGTGCCGGACTCCACCGCAGCAGGCCCGTCTCGTCCGCAACGATCTGGAAAGGCAGAGGCATCGCCGCCCGCAAACTCTATCGGCGCCTTTGACGCAGGCATCCACCCACCCGTCGCGCATGTCCAGACCCGCATGGGAGCGACGGCAGGCGGGAGCGCGATCCACGCCCTGCACGCGCCGCGCATCCGGCGTTTGATGGCGGGCTGGGCCATGAAGGCAAGCCGGCGGAACGCGAGGCATTCGACCACCCGGCGGACCGCACCCTGGCCGGCCGCAAACACGACCTCCCGAGATTCCCCTTGTCGACATTATTTATCGTGTTAATATTTATTCGAACGTTGAGTCGACGTTTCGCGCTGCGCGCCAGCACCGGCACGGCTGGGTCAGATCGGGGCAATATGGCTGCGAACAGCGCATAGGGCTCGCGGCCGTCTGCGCCCATGCAACAATAGCAGGACCAGGCGCGACGCCGATCAGGAGGGGCACATGACACACCTGCCTAGCCATTTGGAACGCTGCTGCCAGCCTTCTCGCAGTCGACGAGACCCGCGCCGCGGGCGCGCGACGCCCTGCAATCTTGCACTACTTCGGGAGATGATCGGATGACCTTTAAAAGCGAGGGGCTTGACCTCGACAATATGGACGAGCTGACCAAGGAGGAGGCCGAGCAAAACCTGCTCCATGTCTGGAGCTGGCGCGGCCCGATGTATGAGCTGGGCGCGAACAGCCTGATGCTGGATTATGCGAAACCCCGGTTCACCAAGGCGCATCGCTGGGGGTCCGATTTCTATGGTCGGCCGGACAAGGTGAACATCATCCTCCTCGGGATCCAGAATCTGGCCAGCTACATGATGCTGGGCTGGGAAACCGGCATCTTCAACCAGTTCAACCTCCAGCGCCGCAACGGCCTCCCCAAGGAGCAGATCATGGAGGTGGTGATGTTCACCCAGCTCTATGCCGGCATGCGGGGCTTGGGTCATGTCTACCGCGCGATCGGCGATATGCTGCCGGCCTTCGGCGAGCCGACGAGCGACCCGGCGCCGTTCCCCAGCAACTGGACCGTCGATCCGGACGCGTTCAAATCCGGGCTGGACATGACGACGCGCGCGTTCACGGAGCAGGATCGCCGCGCCATCACCGACTGGTATGAGAAGAACATCGGTTATATGCCGGACTCGATCAGCTTCGGGCTGGAGGTCCACCCCGAGTTCGTCAAGATGAACCGCATGAAGTGGGAGTCGGCCATCGTGGCGCTGCCCAAGCAGGTCGCTCCCCATGTGATGATCCGCCTCAACATGATGTCCGGCAACGTCCAGGGCCTGCGCGAAGCCGTCTTGCTGGGCCGCAACTGGGGCATGAGCCGCGAGCATGTCGTCAACGGCATCAACGCCAGCGCGATGTATTTCACCGCGTTCGAGGGGCTCCACACGGCTGCCCAGGCGGTGCGCGATATCCTCCAGGATTGGCCGGAGTAACCCGCGATGACCAAGATCAGCGAGGGCTTGGACCTCGATACGCTGGAGCAGATGACCGCCGCCGAGCTGGAGCATAATCTGCTGCATGTGTGGGACTGGCGCGGCCCGCTCTATGAGATGGGCGCGAACAGCCTCATGCTCGACTATATGCCGCCGCAGTTCGCCAAGGCGCACCGCTGGGGGTCCGACTTTTTCGGCCGCCCCGATCTGGAGAACATCGCGCTGTTGGGCGTCGGCACGCTCGCGGCCTATCTCGTGCTGGACTGGGAGACGGGCATCCTCAACCAGTTCCAGGTCCTGCGCCGCAACGGCATGTCCAAGCAGCAGATCATGGAAATCGTGATGTTCGTGCAGCTCTATGGCGGCATGCGCCAGCTGGGGCACGTCTACCGAGCCGTGGGTGACATGATGCCGACCTTCGCGGAACCGGCCAACCCGCCCGCCAAATTCCCGGCCAACTGGACGGTAGATCCCGATGCGTTCAAGGCGGGGCTGGACCTGTCCACCCGCGATTTCACCGAGCAGGATCGCGCGGCGATCACCGGCTGGTACGAGCGCAATATCGGCTATGTGCCGGCCTCGATCACGGCGGGCCTCGAAATGGATCCGGAGTTCATGAAGATGAACCGGATGAAGTGGGAAAACGCCATCGTCACCCTGCCCAAGCAGGTCGCGCCGCAAGTCATGATCCGGATCAACATGATCACCGGCAATGTCGAGGGGCTGCGTGAATCGATCCTGCTGGCCCGGAACTGGGGCATCAGCCGGCAGCATGTGATCAACGGCATCTTCGCCGCCACCATGTATTTCACGGCGTTCGAGGGGCTGCACACCGCTTCGCAGGCGGCGCGCGACATATTGCGGGACTGGCCGGCGGACCGCTGAGCGAGGCCGGCGGGACGGGGTGATGGCTTGCCCGCCGTCGATCCGCTAAGGTGATCGGCCCGCATCGACGGCCGGGACCGACACGGCATCGAGGGCGTGGGTGCCCTCGACCCGCTGGATATTCAGCCACGCCGCGCGGGCCAGCTCTCACGCTAGGCCAAGGGCATCGAGCACCGCCCGCGCGACATGCTGCGCGGTGCTCGGCGGCGGCTTGTCCGGCGTCACGATGGCCGTGTTGTAGACGAAATAATTCTTCGCAAAGCCGATCGCCAGGCGCCGGTCCGGGTCGGCATAGCCGAACGACCCGCCGCCCCCGACATGGCCGAACGCAGCCGGTGACGCAAAGGGGCCGGCGTCCGCGCCGAGGCGATAGCCCAGCGCGCGGCGGGTGCGGACATGGTAGAGCGCGTCAACCTCGAAGCTTTGCAGGGCAACCGCCTCCCGGATGCGCGATGCGGGCAGCAATCGCACGCCGTCCAGTTCCCCGAAACCCGCGAGCATGGCGTAGTGGCGAGCGAGCCCACGCGCGCTGAACACGCCGCCGGAACCGGGGATGGACGCCTGCAGCACGGCGCGCCGGTTGAACACGGCGGCAACATCGCAGCCGGCCGGCTCGCCGACCATCCGCGCCTGATAGGCCAGCGGCGCCGGGGGGGCATCGACGAGGACGGCGACGCGGTGCAGGGCCTCATCCGGCACCCCCAGATAGGCGCCGTCGATGCCGAGCGGGGCGCAGATTTCATCGGCGAGAAAGCGGGCAATCGGCCGGCCATCAATGCGGCGCAGGATCTCGCCGACGATGTAGCCGAAGGTCACCGAATGATAGGCCGTGCGGGCGCCGGGCGGGAACATCGGCACGAGATCGGCGATGCCGTGGCACATCCTGTCCCAGTCCGGCAACCAGTCCGGCGTGTAGCCAGCGGGCGTCTGGGGCACGCCGGTCTGGTGGCAGAGCGCGTGGCGGAGCGTCGCCGCCCCTTTGCCATGGGCGGCGAACGCCGGCCAGACCTCCGCAATAGGCATGTCGTAGCTGAGCTTGTGCCGCTCCACGCAGAGATGCATGCAGGTTGCCGCGACGCCCTTGGTCGTCGAGGACAGCATGAACAGAGTGTCGCCATCGACCCGCCTGCCCGTGTCGGGATCAGCCACGCCCGCCCAGGCATCGACCACCAGGTCGCCATCGCGATAGGCCGCCACCTGGAGGCCGATCTCGGGCGTCTCCTCCACCAGCGCTTCGAGCACGGCCCGGACCCGCTCGCTCGCGCCGGTGGGCATCGTTCGGCTGCCAGTCATCGGCCTGACCGGCCGGTGCATGGTAGGATCATAGGCCAATCTCCCCGCCGCGCCCACGTCCCGCCGTCCAAGCCGAGCCCGTTCTCATGGCCGCTTTCGAGCCGGCCGCAGCGCAATAGATGTTAACGCGATAAGTAATTGGAGGCAAGGCAGGAAACTCCGTCGTAGCCCGCTCCGACACGACTAGAGAGGCACGCAATCGCGCTCCGAAGCGCTGGTTGCGACCGGGACAAAATGCTACCAAATTATATTTAACTCGTTAAATTGTTTGCATTCGACACGACAGGGAGCTGCCCGCGCGCAGACGATCACGCCATGATCCGCATGCAATTAACCGAAACCGCGCTCGATCGGCTCCGTCCGCGCCTTGATGCGCTGGCGCTGCCGCTCGACTATGTCGTGATGGACGAGGCCGGCGTGCTGCGCCTCGATGGCCGCGAGGTCACGCCGGAGGAAGCACGCCCGCAATGCGGTTTCCTCAGCAACGACCTGTTCTTTGCCCCCTTCCAGATGGCCTATGTCGATGCGTTGGTCGCCTCGCCCGCGCTCGAATGGGTGCAAAGCTGCGGCGCGGGGCTCGACCATCCGATGTTCGTCAGGCTGGCCGAGCGCACCGATATCCGCCTGACCACCAATCATTCGCAGGCCATCGGCATCGCTGAATATGTGATGTGGGGCGTGCTCGACCATTTCCAGACCCGTGCCGCGCAGCCGATCCTGCCCGTCCAGCAGGAGGCCCCCCGCTGGATAAGGCGGCGAGCGCGCGAGATCGATGGCTCGCGCTGGCTGATCGTCGGCTTCGGCTCGATCGGGCAAGCCGTCGCACAGCGCGCTCGCGCCTTCGGGGCGCATGTGACCGGCGTCCGCCGCAACCCCGCCCCCGCGCCGGTGGCGGACGCCGTCGTGACGCCCGCCGGGATGTTGGCCGCGCTCGGCGATGCGGATGTGGTCGTGCTGTGCATGCCGCAGACGCCGGCGACGGTGGACCTTGTCGATGCGCGGTTTCTGGCCGCGATGAAACCGAGCGCGATGCTGGTCAACGTCGGCCGCGGCAGTGCGATCGACGATGCAGCCCTGCTCGCCGCGCTCGACGCCGGCGGGCCGGCACACGCGCTGCTCGATGTTTTCCGCGTCGAGCCGCTGCCGGCCGATCATCCGTTCTGGAGCCATCCGCGTATCACCGTCACGGCCCACACCTCGGCGGTCACAAGCGGATGGGACACGCGCCTCGACGCACTGGTGGTCGACAATATCGGCCGCTATCTCGCCGGTGCCCCGCTGCGCAACGAGGTGCCCATCTCCGCTGTCGGAGGTCATGCCGGCCGGTAATCCCTGGCCCGGCGCCCTGCCTCACCCGCGCCTGATCGCCGCTTTCGCGATGCCGGACGGCAGATCATTGACCGGATCGAGCATCGTACCGGGTGGGCAGAGGGCGTCGATCCGGTCCAGCGTCTCGGGCGAGAGCCGCAGATGCGCCCCGCCCAGCACGCTGTCGAGATGCTGCATCGTGCGCGGCCCGATGATCGCTGAGGTGATCGCCGGATGCTGGAGGACGAATGCCACCGCCATCTCCGCAATCCCCGCCCCCAGATCGCGCGCGATCGCCTCCAGGTCCCGGACGAGGGCGATCTTGCGCTGGATATAGGCGGCGTGCGGATCGAAAGCGCCATGCGAGAAGCGCGCAAAACGCGCGATCCGGTTGTTCCCCGCAAAGTCTTGCGGGCCGCGATATTTGCCGGCGAGAAAGCCGCCGTCGAGCGGGCTGTAGGATAGCACGCCCATGCCATAGCGGCGGCAGGCCGGCAGCACGAAGCGCTCGGCATCGCGGTTGAAGATGGAGTAAGGCGGCTGTTCGCTGCGGAGGCGCATCGTTCCGCGCTTCTCGGCGACCCAATGGCTTTCGACGATCCGGTCCGCGGGCAGCGACGACGATCCGAACTGGCGGATCTTGCCGGCGCGCACCAGCTCCGTGAGCGTGAAAAGCACCTCCTCGATGTCGGTATCAATATCGTAGCGGTGGAGTTGATAGAGGTCGATATAGTCGGTCCCCAGCCGGCGCAGGCTGTCTTCCACCGCGCGCACGATCCAGCGCCGCGAGGCACCCCGCATATTGGGGTCCGTATCGCTCATGACGGAATAGACTTTGGTCGCGATGACCAGCGAGTCACGCCGGCCCTTGATCGCCCTGCCGACGATCTCTTCGGATTCGCCGCGCGAATAGACATCGGCCGTGTCGATGATGTTGATCCCGGCGTCGAGCGCGCGGTGGATGATACGGATGCAGTCGTCCTGATCGGGATTGCCGACGGCACCGAACATCATGCCGCCCAGGCACAGCGGGCTCACCTTCATGCCTGTGGCGCCCAGCGTGCGGAATTCCATGCTGCTTGCTCCTCTGCGCGGTCAGACGCGTCGCGGATCAGGGCCATCGGCGATGATGGCCCCCAAATGAGGAGGCCGGATGCAGAGCACCCGGCCTCCCCCTGGATATCATCGGCGTTGTTCGCGCCCTCAGAAGTCGAGACCGACGGTCAAGCCATAGGTCCGTGGCGGGAAGTACGATGCGAGACGTACGCCGCCAGCCGCGTTGATGTATGTCAGGCTGGTGATGAAGTCCTTGTTCGTCAGGTTCTTGACCCATGCGGCCACGGAGAGTCCGGAGTGGTTCCGATAGGTCAACTGCGAGCCGATGATCGCGCGTGGCGGCGCGCTTTCGATCTCCTTCTTGAACTCGGTGAGATAGTTACGGCTCTGATAGTTGAGGTCGCCGCTCCACGTCAGCGTGCCATCGCCCGGCAGGCCGATGTTGCGCAATTCCATCGCGACCTGCGCCGTGCCCGACCAGTCCGGCGCGCTGCGGGTGGGATTACCCTTCAGATTACGGACCAGTGCCGATGCGGGCAGCGTCGTGTTGAACAGCCGGGGGTCGGCCGGATCGATGGTGTTATATTCGTCGAACCGCGAATGCTGGTAGACCAAGGTACCGTTCAACTGGATCTTGACGTTGTCCGACCTGTAGGGGACGGACTGCAAGGTCGCCTCGACACCGGTTGCTTCCGTCGCGGCGGCATTTTCGAGAACGGTGATGAAGCCCGCGATCGGCCCCGGCATCGAGCGCTGATACTGGGAGCCGGTCAGGCGATACGTATAAGCGGACAGGTTGAATTGGAGCCGGTTGTCCGCGAAGGACCCCTTGAAGCCAATCTCGTGGTTCTTGATCTTTTCCGGCCCCGCAATGTCGGTGTTCCCCGGAACCATGAGGCCGGTGCCCGCCTTGAACCCCTGCGAATAGGTGTAATACAGCAGGTAGCCATCAGCCGGCCGCCACTCCAGGCCGATCTCCGGCGAAAAATCGTCGAACTTGGCGCTCTTGTGCCGATCCTCGGGCTTGAACCACGAGAAGCTCGTGATGTTGGCTGCGACGGGGTTGGCATCGAACGACGCGTTATACCCGAAGCTGAAGAAGGGGTTGTAGACGTCGATCGATTGGTCGCTGTAACGCGCGCCGAGCTTCAGGGTGAACGGCGACAGTGACTCGCCGAGCGCACCGAGATTGACGTTCGCATGACCGAACAGGCCGAACGCCTTGATCTTCTGCTGGCCCCAACCGCAAATCTGCGGCGGATTATTCGGCAGCCCCGGCTCCTCGAGGATCATGCGGCCGATGCGCTTGCAGAAGCTCAGCACTTCAACCGGATCGATGCCCCTGCCCACCAGATAATCGCGCGTGGCCGACGTGCGGATGTTGGAGAAATAGCCATCCGAGCCGAGCGTCTGGTTCTCGGTCTGCTTCTCGTCAAAATAGGTCACGCCCAGAATGCCGTTGACCCACGGATTCTCGAACTTGAACTGCAACTCCGTGCTCATCTGCGGCTCGTTGCCGATCCGGCGCGTGAGAGGCGAGGTGTGCCGGAACTCGAAGAAGGAGCTGCTGGCCTGATAGGACGACGTCCAGGAAATCATGCTCTGGATGTTGTTGATGCTGGTGATCGTCAGCCAGTCGTTGAGATTCCAGTCGAACTGAGCCGTGGCCGACCACCGCTTCTTGCGCGTATAGGGATCGAGCGGCGCGGCCGTATCGCGCTTATCCGCCGCGAACCCGCCGAGACCTTCCGGAACGACCGCGAATTTCCCGGTCGTCGGATCGATGATGGCGGCGTCTGTCGTTTGCAGGCCGGTCGCGGGATCGATCCGCGAGCCGCCGTGCAGTGTCAGCACGCCCGCCGCATCATCCTGGCGGTAATATTCGCCGCTGAGGAAGATACTGAACTTGCTGGAGGGCTCGATGATCACGCTCAACCGGCCCATCTGCCGATGCTCATCGTTGATCGGTGTGTTCGAAACGATGTTCCGGCCGAAACCGCTTCGGTTGAGCATGTTGAAGGCAACGCGGACCTTCAGCCAATCGTTGATCGGGCCGCCAATGGCCGCGAAAAGCTGGTTTGAGTTATAGTTGCCGTACGACAGCTTCACGGACCCTTCGAACGTGTCCGATGGCTTGACGGTGATGTAGTTGATCGCACCGCCAATGGCGTTCCGGCCGTACAGCGTGCCCTGCGGACCGCTCAGCACCTCCACGCGCTCGAGATCGAACAGCGAGGCCAGTTGCGCCTCCTGCCGCTCGATCGGTGCGCCATCGGTATAGACCGCGACACCGCCGGACGCGCCCGGATTCTGGACGTTGACGCCGATGCCCCGGATGAAGATGCGCGCAATATCGAACACTTCACCGACCGTCAGGCTGGGCGCGAGCACCTGCAGATCCTTGACGTCGTTGATGTTGGCGGTTTTGAGCTCCTCACGCCCATAAGCGGCGATCGACGTGCTGATATCGTTGATCGCCTCGGCCCGTCTGTTGGCCGTGACAACGATTTCCTGCAGCCCGTCGTTCCGCGCGGCTTGCTCAGCGTCTTGCGCCAGGGCGCTCGACGGAGCCAGAGCCATGGAGGCCATGGCATAGGCTGATACCGCGCCCGCCGCACGGACAGCCCGCGACGCGAATAGCGCATTAGCTTGTAATCTGTTTAGCATTCCCAGCATCTCCCCTACCGGACATCTGTATGTCTCAGACAATTTTAAATTGTTGTTTTTATGTTATAAAATTTCCGTCCATCGATTGAATCCGCTGCGAAGTTCCACATCACACCGCAATCGACTTGGTGTAAATATTAACACGATAAATATATCTGACAAGCGGTATTATCGTGGCGGCCGCGCCTCCAGCGCCCATGCGGTGCCTAGACGACGAACGAAACTCCCTCCTTGGCCGCCTTCGCGGCGCAGGGATGGCCCCGGCATGATCCACTGAGGACACTCGCCCAATGGTCGGGATTTCATATGGGGCCGCAGCCCACGTCTCGGCCGACGGCGCCTTTGAGCGACGCCCTGCCCGTGAGGAGCGCGGTTAGAGTCCGGTCCCGCTACGCGCGCCCCGGCTGAGAGGCTCAGGCCCGCAGGACGAAAGCAGAACGATAGTCGCCCGGGTTCAAAAGGGCTCGGTGGCCAGCCTCATGCGAGGGCGGTGAGAATGGCCTTCAGCCAGAGGGCAACGGCGTGAGCGCCCGGATCGGGATGCCCCACTGCGCGCGCGCCGACATAAGCGGAGCGGCCGAGCCGGGGCGCCATCGCCGCGGTAGCCGCAGCGCCCTCTTCCGCCGCAGCGACCGCCGCACGCAGGATCGCCGGTGCGGCATCGCCCCGCGCCACGGCCTGTTCGATGGCGTCGGCGGCGGGCAGCAGCGCGTCGAGCATCGTCCGGTCGCCAGTCTTGGCACCGCCGAGTTCCTGCATCGCATCGCAGCCAGCGCGGAACGCCGAGGCCCAGCCGGCCGGCTGGCTCGGATCGCCCGTTTCCGCAAGACGCGTTGCCACGCGCAGGACGAAGACGGCATAAAGCGGCCCGGACGTACCGCCCAACGCACGCCGCAGCGTCGCCGAAACAGCGCGCAGGGCGGCGGCGGGCCGGTCCATGTCGAGGCCCGGCACCAGCGCCTCGACGGCGCGCGCGCCCCGTGCCAGACTGATGCCGATATCGCCATCACCGACGATCGAATCCAGCTCGGTCAGCTCCGGCTCGGCCTCCTTGAGCGCCGCGACAACGGCCGCGATGGCACGGCCGAACAGCGCCTTGTCGCCCTCACCGCTCCAGCGATCACCGAGCGCACCGCCTTCGACCGCTTGATCGGGCACCTGGACCGCACCAATCGACGCAGATGGCGTGGTTGGCGACACCCACGCTCCGGCCGCACTGGGCGCGCGCAGGCGCTCCAGTCGCTGGTCATCCAACCTGAGCAAGGACAGCGAGACGCCCGGCATTTCAAGCGCCGTCAAAAAGCTGCCGACGAGCACCGCCTCCGCGCGAACACCTGCCCCGGTGAGGCGCATGAGCGCGTGGCGGGCGACGATGCTCAACTCCTGAACGGCGGTGCCGCCGAGATTGTTGACGAGCAGCGCCACCCGATCAGCGGCTTTGATGCCACCGCGCGCAAGCAGCCGGTCCATCAAATGGTCCAACATCGTATCGGCGGGCGCAATGGCGCCGCGCCGCGCGCCGCTCTCGCCATGGATGCCGAGGCCATATTCGACCTCATCCTCGGCAAGGTCGAAACCGCGTTTGCCCGCCGCCGGGACGATGCAGGTGCCAAGACCCAGCCCCATGCTGAACAGCGCGGCGCCCGTCGCCTCGGCTTCCGCCTTGACCTGCGCGAGCGGCAAGCCAGCCTCAGCGGCCGCACCCGCGACCTTGTGAACGAGAATGGAGCCGGCGATCCCGCGGCGCCCCACCGCGCCGCCATCGTCGTCCAGAGCCACGTCGTCCCGCACGATCACTGTCTCGACCGCGACCCCCTCCGCACGGGCGATCTCGGCGGCCAGACCGAAGTTGAGCCGGTCGCCGGTATAATTCTTGATGATGAGCAGAACGCCCGCCGGCCCAGCGACCGCCCGGATCGCCGCCAGCACCGCGTCGACGCTGGGCGATGTGAAGACCGCGCCGATCACGGCCGCCGTCAGCATCCCTTCGCCGACATAGCCGGCATGAGCGGGCTCGTGCCCGGCCCCGCCCCCGGAGATCAGCGCCACCTTGCCACTCTCGGCCAGCGCGCGATGATCGCGCCGCAGCACGACATTTTCCCCTTCGATCCGCGTGAGCCGCCGATCCGCGAGAAGCAGCCCTTCGACCATCTCCTCGACGACCAGAAGCGGATTGTTGACGAGCTTCTTCATCGGGTTTCCTTTCGGCAGCAGGGGTGCCTCGGCACCCATCGTTCGGGTCGAAGGCGACGAGCGGCTTGCCTCTGGAGATCAGCCGACGTCGTCGCCACAAGCCCTATTCAGTCCTGGAGCGCTCGATGATCCGTACCAGATCGGACAAGGTATCGCACACCGGCGTGGGAACGCCCAGCCGCGCGCCCTCCCGCCCGATCGCGCCGTTGATCGTCTCGATCTCCGTCGCCCGTCCATGCTCCCGGTCCTGCAACATGGAGGCTTTGTGATGGGCGTGCTCGCGCAGCGCGGCATCGATGGTCGAGCGGATACGGGCTCCGTCCAGCGGGATACCGCGCGCCGCCGCAACCGCGACCGCTTCGTCCACGACGCTGAAGGCGAGGCGCCGGCCCGGCTCATTATTCATGCCGGCATTGGCCACTTCGCAGATCATCGCCGTGGCATTGAGCGCGGCGTTGAAGGCGACCTTTTCCCAGACCGCCGCATTGACGTCATGGGCCATGCTGGCGCCGAAGCCCGCCCGGTTGAGCAGATCGACAGCAGCCGGAGCATGCTCGTATCCCTCTGGCGTAAAGCCTCCTAGTTCGACGAACCCGAAGCCGTGGGTCGCGACCGATGCGGGGCCAGAGAGGTCGGACGGCACATGCGCCGTCCCCATCAGCACGCGGTCCGCGCCGAACGTTGCGGCGAGCAGTTCGGCATTGCCGATACCATTCTGCAAGGTCAGCGCGACCGGCGCCGTGTCGGCCAGATGAGCGACGGACCGGGTCGCCGCGGCGCTATGCACGCCCTTGGTGAACAGCATCAGCAGGTCCACGGGTCCCGCCGCCTGCGCCGCTGTGGCCACGGCGACGCGGATCACCCGCGCGCCCTCATCATCGGTCAGCGTGATGCCGTCACGGGCAATCGCGCCCAGCCTTGCCTCGTCCACGTCGACCAGCGTGACGGGGCTGCCCTGCTCGGCGATGCGGGCCGCAAACAGGCACCCCATCGCGCCGGCACCGACAATCGTGACATGCGGATGCATGGAGCTAAGCGCCATCATGCCCCCTAGATCCCGTAAACATCGAGCATGGTGGGTACGACGTCGTTCATCAGCCTGATCACCTTGCGGGCGATCTTCCACTCCCCATCGACCAGGCGCAACTCGTGCTCGTACCGGCCAAAATAGGCGTGCGTGCGGTTGATCCGGACATGCTGCACATTGACGATGAACGAGGAATCGAGCCGCATTGTCGTCTCGTCCACCTGTTCGCTCAGAACGTTGCCGATCATGTGGGAGACACGCGGCATCTCGTTCGAGGCGACGGAAAATCCGGAGCGGATACGCTTGACGCGATCCTCGAGGTTGCGCCGCCCCCGATAGAAAATCAGGGACAACTCGCGGTCAGGATCCTCCGTCTGGGTGCCATCATCCCGCCAGGCCGGCATCCAGAACACGCAGTCGTTGGTGTAGAGGGCAAGCCAGGGATCAAAATCCAGACGATCCAGCAGCAGCGCTTCCCGATAGAGGAAGGCCGCTGCCTCGATGGGGCCGAGCGCCGTCATGCCAGCACCTCCGCCATACGTGCGGCCCAGGCGCGGTAATAGCCGGCGAACAGACTTTCATCACAGAGCTGCGCATCGGCGACGACGCTGCGCACGGGCTTGAGGTCAATCATGTCGGCATAGCTGTTGCCGCCTTCGACCGAGGCCATCAGGCCCCGCGCATGGCCTTGCAGCCAGGGCCGTTCCTGCTCGGCCATGCCGAGCTGCGCTTCTTCGTAGCAGACTGTGTCGTCCGGCGTTGCCATGCCGGTTGGATTGAAGAAATCCTCATACTGGCGGATGCGGAACGCCCGGGCTTCGGCACTCTCGCCCCGGGGTGCGATGCACCAGGTCTGCATTTCCGTGAGGCCGGGCCCGAGCGGCCGAATGACCCGCAACTGGCTCGACGCGTTTTCGGCGATCTGCATGTTCGGGAACACCGTCAGGTTCCGCATGTTGAACATCCAGTTGCGCCGGGCCTCGCCGAATTCACGCGCGAGTTCCTCGGCGCGCTCGAAGTCCGCGTTGGCGGAGGAGACCGGCATCACGCCCCAGTTCAGCACATGGCCGTTCTCGAAGGTCATCGTGCCGCCACTGACGCCTTGCGCCGTTTCCTGCCAGAAGTCGGCAGCGCCGATGGAGGACCGCACGACCTCCTGCGTCTCCTCGTTAGCGCGCTGTTCGAGGATGCGGATGTAGCTCGGATGGGTGGAGGTGAAGTGATACTGGTCCGCGCAGTTTTCGAGCTGCATCTTCCAGTTCGCTTCATAGGTGAAGCAGACCCGACCGGGTACCAGTTCCACCCCCTCCGGGCTCTTGTCGGCCAGCAGATCGAGCAGCTTGCGCGCTTCGCCCAGATGATCCTCCAGGCTCGGCACATCCGCGTTCAGGCTGGCGAACAGGAAGCCGCGATACTCGCCGAACCGGGCGACCGAGGCGAGGTCATGATTCTCGGCATCGAAGGCCTCGCTGTAGCAACCGCTTTTCTGCCATTTGATGTTGCGGTTGGCGCCGGCGCTGTCGAACGTCCAGCCATGGTAGGGGCAGGTGTGGCGGCGCGCATTGCCGCACAGCTTGCGCACCAGGCGCACGCCTTTGTGCGGGCAGGCATTGACGAAACATTGCAACGCGCCTTCGCCATTGCGGCTGACGATGATCGGCACTCGGCCGATAAAGCCGGTGAAATAGTCGTGCGGCTGCTCGGCCTGGGTGGACAGACCGACGAACACCCAGCCACCCTCGAACACATGCTTCATCTCGAGGTCGAACAGAGCGGCATCGCGGAATAAGGCGCGATTGACGCGGAAGACGCCCTCTTCCGGGCGATCATCGACAAGCTCACGCAATGTGAATGGTTTCATGATTCCTGCCTTACAAAAAGGACGCAACGGCCCGGGCGGCGACTGCCGCATCGTGCCTTTGGGACGCGAGCCCGGGGATCACGTGCCACCGCTTGGCTGCCCCTATCCTCGCGAACCTGTGGGATCGCCCGGGCACACTCCGCGAGGAGTGCGCCCCGGGGATTTTTCCACCAGCAGCGGCCTTCGCTACATGCTGCTGCCGACCGGATAGGTGATCAGAGTCGGCGCGACCTGCGCAAAATTTTGCACGTCGTCGGCAACCGCCTGCCCCTCTGCAGACCCCATCGCCGCGCCGAGCGCGGCGCCATCGGCAAAATCTGCCTCGAACACGCAGAAGTAGGGTGAGTCACCGCCCGCGCCCTGCAGTTCGAAACTGTAGCGCAGTGCCAGCAGGCCCGGAAGCTTGCGGACCAGCGGAATGTGCGTCGCGACATAATAGGCCTTGAAAGCCTCGGGGTCGGGCTGCGGCGGATAAAGTACGACGATCTTGTGCAATCTTATCTCCTCTCCACTCCGGCTCCTACGCAAACACCGTAGGTGCTGCATTCCCTCGGAGAATCCCCAGCGTTCGCACGCGGTTCGGATCGGTCGCAGGAGCCATCTGGTCAATCATTTAACGTGATAATCATTATGGGGCAACAGCAATTACGCGCGAACGCTTCTCTCGTGGTTCTAAGCTATTTTTCTCAAATGCCGGTCCTTCACCTGATAGGAACGTGGAACACTCCACCTCCCCCCGCCAATGACGCGATCACCGAGCAGACAATGCCACATTGACCGCCCCGGCCGATCCGGCCCCCTTCAGCCGCGAATGGCCTCGGCCAGCACCAAAGCGTGGTTATGCTTCTCGTCGCGCGCGCCATAGACCAGCGTCACCTTGCCCTTGCCAGCCATCTCACGCAGCTTTTCGACGCAGGGATTGTCCTTCAACTCGCGCCGGTAGCGCGTGCGAAACTCGCTCCAGCGCGCGGGATCATGGCCGAACCATGTCCGCAACTGAGGGCTGGGCGCGACGTCCTTCATCCAGTCGGCGAGCGCGGCATCATATTTGCTGACACCGCGCGGCCACAGCCGGTCGACGAGGATGCGCAGGCCGTCATCATCGGAGGCGGGCACGTAGATCCGCTTGAGCTGAAGGGTCATGCCGTTTTCTCCTGCATCGGCGCCCCCTGCTGGCCGCTTGCCCCGGCCCGGTCCCGCTCGGCGAGCAGCAGGGCGATGTCGGCGCCGACCCGCAGGTCCGGCTCCACGCCAAAGCTATGCTTGCGCACGAAACCCTCGGCGTCGATCAGGATCAGGCTTGGCGTGCCCTGCATGCCGTAAGCCGCCATGGTCCGCGGCAACGGGCTCCCCTCGCCCGGCGCGTCGACGCCAATAGGAAAGGTCAGGCGAAATTCGTGGATGAACACCGCCAAGGCCTCCGGCGTCATCACGGCGTGATGCTCGAACACCGTATGGAGCCCGATCACCGCGACCTGCGTGGGGTCGAACAGGCGCGCGACGCGCTGCGCTTGCGGAATGCCCTCCTGCACGCAGCCGGGGCACAGCATCTGGAAGGCATGAAGCGCCACAACCCGTCCGCGCAGATCGGTGAGCGCCAGCGGTTTATCCGTATTGAACCAGCGTGTGACCTGCAGGGCTGGCGCGCGGGTGCGGGGGAGCATCATGCGTGTCTCCAGAAGCTATCGCGGGGCAGCCGGGCGGCGATCCCGGCACAGGCGCATCCAAGCCGACGTCCATGAGCCGCACTATCCGCGCCTTGTAACGCGCCGGGGCGGGTGCCACCACGCCACCACCCCGGCTCGCCAACGAGAGGCGGTTGCCTCCTCTGGACGGCCAGAATGCGACGCGGCCATGTAAAAGGCAAACTGCGAATATTGCATATTTTCGGCAATATATTTGATGGATAATGCCCGCCCTCCTCGTGGTTCCCGCAACCCCGCCCGCCAGCCCGATTGCGGAGAGGCACGGCCGCGGGGGGCAGGCCGGGTTTCACTTCCCTTCCCCGCGCCAGCCGGGCTAGACTATTCGCTATCATTCCCTGCCCGCCGCTGTGAGTAGAGTCCGTTGACCATCCGCATGCCGGATCCCGATCCGTCCATCCTGGCTCGCCGCGCGGAGATCGTCGCCGCGCTGCGGCGGATCGTGCCCGGCGAGGGTGTGGTGAGCGAACCGGCTTCGCTGCGCGCCTATGAGAGCGATGCGCTGACCGCCTATCGCCAGCCGCCGCTCGCGGTGGTGCTGCCGGAAACGGTGGAGCAGGTGTCGCAAATTCTCGCCTGGTGCCATGCGGAAGGGGTGCGCGTCGTCCCGCGCGGCGCGGGCACCTCGCTCTCCGGCGGGGCGCTGCCACTGGCCGATGCGGTGGTCGTCTCGATGGGCAAGTTCAACCGCATCCTGGCCATCGACTATGACGAGCGCCTCGCCGTCGTGCAGCCCGGCGTCGCCAATCTCGCCATCTCGCGCGCGGTCGAGGAGCGCGGTTTTTATTATGCGCCCGATCCCTCCAGCCAGATCGCCTGCTCGATCGGCGGCAATGTCGCGGAGAATGCCGGCGGCGTGCACTGCCTCAAATATGGCCTCACCACCAACAATGTGCTGGGCGTCGAGATGGTGCTCATCACCGGCGAGGTGTTGCGGCTGGGCGGTCGCACGCTGGAGCCGGCGGGGCTCGACCTGCTCGGCGTGATCGTCGGCTCGGAAGGGCTGCTCGGCATCGTCACCGAAGTGACGGTGCGACTGCTCCCCAAGCCTGAGACCGCCCGCGCCGCGCTGATCGGCTTTTCCAGCGTCGAGGCGGCCGGCCAGTGCGTGGCGGACGTGATCGCCGCCGGCATCATTCCCGCCGGCATGGAGATGATGGACCGCCCGGCGATCCACGCTGCCGAGGCGTTCGTGCAGGTCGGCTACCCGCTCGATGTGGAGGCGCTGCTCATCGTCGAGATGGACGGACCGGAGGCAGAGTGTGGCTATCTGCTGGGCGAGATCACCGCCATCGCACAGGCCAACGGCGCCACCAGCCTGCGCCTCTCCACCGACGAGGCCGAGCGGCTCGCCTTCTGGGCCGGGCGCAAGGCCGCCTTCCCCGCCGTGGGTCGGCTGGCGCCGGACTATCTCTGCATGGACGGAACGATCCCGCGCCGCCGCCTGCCACAGGTTCTGCGCGGCATCAGCGCGCTGTCCGAGAGGCACGGCCTCGCCGTCGCCAACGTCTTCCACGCCGGCGATGGCAATCTCCATCCACTCATCCTTTACGATGCCAACCAGCCGGGGCAACTCGACGCGGCCGAAGCGTTCGGCAGCGATATCCTGCGGCTGTGCGTCGAGGTCGGTGGCGTGCTCACCGGCGAGCATGGCGTCGGCATAGAGAAGCGAGACCTGATGCCCGCCATGTTCAGCGAGGTGGATCTGGCTCACCAACAGAGCATCAAATGCGCCTTCGATGCCGATCTGCTGCTCAACCCCGGCAAGGTGTTTCCCACCCTCCGCCGCTGCGCCGAGCTGGGCCATATGCATGTCCATCACGGCAAGCTTCCCTTCCCGGAGCTGCCGCGCTTCTGATGACCGCCATGCGACCCGACACCATCGAGCAACTCTGCGACATCATCTGCGATGCGCGCGCGACCGGCGGCACCCTCGCCATTCAGGGCGGCGGCAGCAAGGCCGGGTTTGGTGCGCCGGTAGACGCCACGCCGCTCGACATGCGCGGGTTCACTGGCATCATCGACTATGACCCGGCCGAACTTGTCCTTACCGTGCAGGCCGGCACGCCGCTCGCCGAGATCGAGGCGGAACTCGCCGCACAAGCGCAGATGCTGGCTTTCGAGCCTTGGGATCACGGTCCGCTGTTCGGCGCTACGGCGGGCCGCGCAACCATCGGCGGGATTGTCGCGGCGGCCGTTGCCGGGCCGCGCCGTTTGAGCGCGGGCGGCGCGCGCGATCATCTGCTCGGTTTCACCGCCGTCTCCGGCAAGGGCGAGCGCTTCGTGGCGGGCGGGCAGGTGGTCAAGAATGTCACCGGGTTCGACCTCTCCAAGCTGATGGTCGGGAGCTGGGGCCGGCTCGCGGCGATCACGCAACTCTCCCTCAAAGTGTTGCCGCGCCCGCGCGAGCAGGTCACGCTTGCCGTCGACGGGCTGGATGCGGCTGCGGCGCAAGCGCTGATGCTGCGCGCCCTCGCCACCCCCGCCGCTGTCGCCGCTGCCGCCCACCTACCGGCCGCCCTCAATGCCGGCCGCGCCCGGACCCTGCTGCGCCTTGAAGGGTTCGGTCCTTCCGTCAACGCGCGTTGCGATGCCCTCTCCCGCCATTTTGCCGCCGACCATCTGGTCGAGCGGGTCCCCGAGAGCGAGGCGTCCGCTTGCTGGCAGGCAGTATGCAGCGCCGCGCCGCTCGCGGGCCCCACCTTGTGGCGCATCCAGCTGCCCGCCTCATCCTCCGCCGCCATGGCGGACTGGCTGGACGCGAACGGCGCGCGCTGGCTGATGGATTGGGGCGGCTCGCTGCTCTGGACCGATTGGGCCGGCGCCCCGGTCGCCCTGCGCGACCACGTCGAAGCGGCAGGCGGGCACGCCGCGCTCGTCCGTGCCCCGGCCGATGTCCGTGCGCATGTGCCCGCGCAGCAACCGCGCCCGGCGGGCGTCGCCGCGCTGGAAGCCCGCGTGCGCCGGGCCTTCGATCCTGACGGCGTGTTTGAGACCGGCCGGTTCAGCGAGGCGGCCTGATGCAAACTCATTTCCCGCCCGAACGGCTCACTGACAGCGACATGGCCGTCTCCGAGGCGATCATCCGCAAATGCGTCCATTGCGGGTTCTGCGCCAGCACCTGCCCCACCTTCGATCTGCTCGGCGACGAGTTGGATAGCCCGCGCGGCCGCATCTACTTGATGAAGGCCATGCTGGAAGGCGGCGACGTGCCGACGCCGGACGTGGTCCGTCATATCGACCGGTGCCTTTCCTGCCTCTCCTGTGCGACCACCTGCCCCTCCGGCGTGGATTATGGCCATCTGGTCGATCATGCCCGCGCATATATCGAGGCGCGCTATCGCCGCCCGCTGGGTCAACGCCTGCTGCGCGGGGTGCTTGCGTGGACCTTGCCGCACCCGCGCCGCTTCCGCCTCGCGCTGCGCCTGGCCGCGCTCGGCCGCCCTTTCGCGCGCCTGTTCGAGCGGATCGCTCCGCTGCGACCGCTCGCCGCCATGCTGGCACTGGCCCCGCGCCACGTGCCCGCCGATTCCCCTATCCGCCCGGCAGCCGGGCCCACCCGCGCGGGCCGCGTTGCTCTGCTGCAAGGCTGCGCCGAGCCGGTGCTGCGGCCGGAGATCCGCGCCGCCACGATCCGCCTGCTGGAGCGCTGCGGTCATGACGTGGTGCTGGCGCGGGGTGAGGGCTGCTGCGGATCGCTGGTCCACCATATGGGCCGAGAGGCGCAGGCGCTCGACGCCGCCCGCCGCAATGTCGATGCCTGGATCGCCGAGATGGACGGCGCGGGGCTGGACGCCATCCTCGTGACCGTCTCCGGGTGCGGCTCGACCCTCAAGGATTATGGCCACATGCTGCGCGAAGACCCCGCTTATGCGGAGAAGGCCGCGCGCGTCTCCGCCATCGCGCTGGACGTCAGCGAATATCTCGCGCGGATCGCCCTGCCGCCGGCCGGTTCAGCGCCGGCCCTCACCGTCGCCTGGCACCCACCCTGCTCGCTCCAGCATGGACAAAAAGTCATCGACACACCCGTGCGCCTGCTCCGCGCCGCGGGCTTCGTCGTCCGCACGCCGGCCAACGCGCATCTGTGCTGCGGCTCGGCGGGCACCTACAACATGCTCCAGCCGGAGATTGCCCGCCAGCTGGGCCAGCGCAAGGCGGCCACCATCGCGCTGCTCGCGCCGGACGTGATCGCAACGGGCAATATCGGCTGCATGACGCAGATCGCCCTCTATGGCGGTGCGCCGACAGTCCATCTCGTCGAGTTGCTCGATTGGGCGACCGGGGGTCCACGGCCGCCGGCTCTGTCCGCCGACCGCTGACCTCAAGCATGGCGCCGCAATAGAAAAGCCCGGCCTCCCGAGGGGGATGGGAGACCGGACCCTTCAGCCGATAGCGGCGTGTGGGAGGGCGCCAGCTAACCGGCTTCCTTCCCCTTTAATCGCGGCGTCTTTGGGACTCCGTGAGGCCTTGAGATAGGAACGGATTGCGCCGGTGCAAGGGACAGGAAATGCCGGTTCAACCCGCAATTGCTACGACCCGACGCCCGATCCGCCCATGCCGGTGCCATGGCCGCTCGTGCCGAAGAGCGGCGGGTCTTCCGCCGGCGACTCGGGGTCCAGGCGCATGGCCGTGTGGCCCGGTCTGTGCGCTCCTTCGGCACGCTGCGTCTCCAATGGAGCCTCGGGTTTCAGATAAGCGCGATTCTCGTCGATCCGGTCGATCCATTTCACGTCGATGAAATGATGTTGACCATCTGCGGAATCGCTCCGGGTAAGCTTCATCACGTCGCCGTCGATAGAATCGACCGTGCCGAGATGCTCCCCGTTCGCGCCGCTGACTTCCATATGTTCCTTGATACGCCATTTTTCGAACATGGCCGCTCTCCTGATTGTGTGTGGCTGGCAGAACGGCTGCGGCAGCCTTCGCGTTCCGGCTCGCAGGGCGCCGTGCGACCAGCCGTGGCCGGGGGGCCATGCGTTGCGCCGAGGGGAGAGAGCGCGACGCGGATGCGCCGACGGACGACCAGCGGCTCATCGGCGTTCGGGCATGTCCCCATATGGCGCGCCGCACGGCGGGGCCGCCATCCCTCGTTCCGGCTTACCGCCCCGGCCGGCATTGATTGCCACGCCGGGTAGCGCGCTCTACAATCGGCCCATGACCCGGCCACACCGCCTCCGCCTCGCCAGCGCCCTCCCGGCGCTCGCCGCGCTCACTGCCTGCGCAAGGCAGAGCGCCGAGGCAGTCTCGACCGCCCCGGGCACGCCTGGCTTCCTGTATGGGCTGTGGCACGGCTTCATCTTCCCGGTCGCCTGGCTGCTCTCGCTCGTCTCGGACCGGGTCGCTGTCTATGCCGTCCCCAACAACGGGGGCTGGTACGATTTCGGCTATTTCCTCGGGATCGTCGTGTTCGGCGTGGGCGCACGGAGCGGCACGCGCACGGTTTACCGCACCGTCTATGTCGATCGCCGGCGGATGCCGTGACCCCCGCCGCGCTCATCATGGCCGCCGTCTCCGCAACCTCCGCGCTCGCCGGCGCGGTCGTGCTTAGCCGACCGGTGCGGAGCGAGCAGGGCGTCTATGGCAAGCGGATCGTCGCGACGATGGCGCTTGCCTTCGCGCTCATCCTTGCGCTGTTTGCCTGGGGGCTGGAGCGCGCCGCCGGGTGACGCGCGGCCTCCCGCGGCTCCCGCCAAAGTCAAGGCCCCGGCGCACAAAAATTGCCGCCGCGAACGGGCGCCAGACGCTAGACATTGTAGCAAATAGGCGTAGCATACCCACCATCTTGTAACGATCGTTGATATCATGGGAGCAGGTCGTCATGTCTCTTCTGCACGCCTCCAAGGTCTATAAGCCCTTTGAATATCCTTGGGCTTATGAGTTCTGGAAGCGCCAGCAGCAGGTCCACTGGATGGCGGAAGAGGTTCCGCTCGGCGAGGATTGCCGCGACTGGGCCCAGAAACTTTCGGACCATGAGCGCAACCTGCTCACCCAGATTTTCCGCTTCTTCACCCAGGCGGACGTCGAGGTGCAGGATTGCTATCACGATAAATATGGCCGCGTGTTCAAGCCGACCGAAATCAAGATGATGCTGACGGCGTTCAGCAACATGGAAACGATCCACATCGCGGCCTACAGCCATCTGCTCGACACTGTCGGCATGCCCGAGAGCGAATATTCGATGTTCCTCGAATATGAGGAGATGCGCGCCAAGCACGATTACATGCAGCAGTTCGGCGTGGACAATGACGAGGATATTGCCCGCACGCTCGCCATGTTCGGCGGCTTCACCGAGGGCATGCAGCTCTTCGCCAGCTTCGCCATGCTGATGAACTTCCCGCGCTTCAACAAGATGAAGGGCATGGGCCAGATCATCAGCTGGTCGGTGCGCGACGAGACGCTGCACTGCGAGGGCATCACCCGCCTGTTCCACGCTTTCACGGCGGAGCGGCAGTGCCTCACCAAGGCGGTGAAGGAAGACATTATCGACTGCTGCCAGAAGACCGTGCGGCTTGAGGACGCGTTCATCGACCTCGCCTTCGAGCAGGGCCCGGTGCCCGGCATGAGCGCCAACGAGATCAAGCGCTACATCCGCTACATCGCGGACTGGCGCCTCAGCCAGCTCGGCTTCAAGCCGGTCTACATGATCGAGGAGCATCCGCTCCCCTGGCTCACCCCGCTGCTCAACGGCGTGGAGCACGCCAACTTCTTCGAGACGCGCGCCACCGAATATTCCAAGGGCGCCACGCGCGGCAACTGGAACGATGTGTGGGAGAGTTTCGACAGCCGCAAGAAGCTGCGCGCCAACGACGAACCCGCCGTCGAATCCGGCGAGGACATGTTCTCCAAGGCGGGGATCGCGGCGGAGTAATCCCCGTCGAATGCGACAACGGCGCGCTCTCGCGAGGGAGCGCGCCTGTTTGCCTGCCAGGCGTTCCTGTCTCCGCTCTCACACGAGCGGTAATCGCCAATCGGTAACTTTTGCGCTCCTTCGTGAAAGTCGAAGCGGGATCGTCTCGACTCTCTTAATTCGGGATTCTGCAGACTGAGACGCCGGGACCATGCTGCCTTTGCCGCATGACAGTGCACAGGCTTCGCTGTTTCATCCCTTTCCCGTGCATGAACTGCCCGTAGCCATCAGTTCAGGGACGCGCGTCTACACTCCCTTCTGTTCCCTCATTGTAGAGAACAGGGAAGAAAGTGGAGTGAGACAGATGTTCAAGGCGCTCAAAAACAGCATCGCCGGCCTTGCACTGGGTGCGACGGTCATCGGCGGGCTGGCCGCCACCCCGGCGCTGGCGCGCGATCATGACCGCGGTCGCCATTATGACCGCCATGACCACGGTCGTCACAAGGGGCATGACAAACATTGGAATAAGCGTGGGCGCGATCGCGTGGTCGTCATCCGCGAGCGCCGCGCCCCGCGCGTCGTTTACGCCTATGACTGGAACCGGCCCGATCCGCGCTACGGCGGCTATTATGCCGACCGTTACTATCGCGGTGGCTATGCGCCGGTCCGGGTGACGCGTGAAACCCGCATCTATCGTGGCTATGACGACCGCTATTATTGCCGCCGCTCGGACGGCACGACCGGCCTCATCATCGGGGCGGCGCTCGGCGGCCTGCTCGGCGACCAGATCGACCAGGGGCGCTCCAGCATCCTGGGCGCGGTGATCGGCGCCGCCGGTGGCGCGATGATCGGCCGGGAGATCGATAGCGGTGGCGTGCAGTGCCGCTAAGGATCGGGAACGCCTGACAGCGATGCCCTTTCCGGGGCATCGAAGGATAGCCAGGGCGGCGTGAGGGTTCGACCTTTGCGCCGCCTGCCTTTCATCCGGACGCAACCGGCGATGGTCCTGCCGGTCCGCAGGTCCGACACGAACCCACTATCGAGCCCCGCCCGCCTTGGCCCACATCGGGCACCGCAGCGTAGGTCGTTCTCAGTGATAGGAAGCGTTCCCTAAACGGACCTTGCCCCCTCTGTCCGGAAGCAGGCGGAGAGCGCCGAGACGCCTTCCGGCGCGTGACCGCCCCGCGCCTATCCGAGCGTGCTCCCCGGCAACCGGCCGCTATTTGTTGATGGCATCCGATCCGGCTTGGCCGACGGACTGGATATCCCGCCCCAGCCCCTTCACCGTCGCGCAGGCGGAGAGGGTGAACGCCGCGCCGATCAGCGCCGCGATCAGAAGCTTGCCCTTGTTAGACAGTCCAGACATTCTCGCACCTTTCTTGTCCTCGGCGCCGCTCTTCCACAAAGCGGCGCGACTTGCAATTGCCCCTGTCCGGCCCAATGTTTGAAACACAACGTCGCCCTATGCGTCCTGAATGCAACAGGAGAGACAAAGAAGGAGAGCTGAATGACCCCCGTCACCATCGAACATCGCAAGCAGGAACTGCGGACCCTGCTTGGCCAAATCCGCAGCTACCCCTCGCGGGATTGGTCGCGCGCGCGTGAGCGCGTGGTCGTGCTCCAACGCATGATCGCCAGCGCCGGGCACCAGAAAACCGGCACTTAAACGAGACCCGGCGAGGCCGCTTTCGCCGTTTTCCTCGGCGACGCCCTCCCCTCAACGCCTGCCCATCCTGCATCCCGACGCCTTCGCCCACCACCGCGCAAGCTTCGACCGCCCGTCGCCCGGTGCGCACCGGGCAACGCGTTGGATTCAAGCGGACTCTTGCCTTACGCGCCCTTTCAATCCATTCTGCGCAACCAGCAGTTGATTGACGCCGCCGCGTCGCGTTCGTGATTTGGGAGGAAATAATGGCCGTGCGCACGCCCCGCACTCCGGGCTTTTCAGCGCTTGCCTTGTTGCTAGCCGTGCTGCCGCTCGCGCTCGTAGCTGGCTGTGGGCAGACGAGCGCGCCGCCGCCCATCGCCAATATCCCGGCGCCTTTGCCCGAGAATGTGCCGCTGGTGGAGGCACCGCCCCCGCCGCCCATCCTCATCAACCAGAGCAAGGGTGAGGATCTCTGGCATCTGCGTTCCGGCCTCAACGTCGCCGTGCTGCTGTGTCAGGGCGCGGATAACGCCGCCATGGTCGCTGCCTACAATCGCACGCTGACCACCCACAAGGGCCTGCTCGCCAGCGCCGCGCAGACCGAGGTCGACCTCTATCGCGCGATGGGCGGCAAGAAGTGGCAGGACGCCTATGACGACCACATGACCAAGGTCTACAACGCCTATTCGGGTACGCTGACCCGAGAGGCCTTCTGCCCGCGCGCCAAGACCATCCTCGACGAGGCGAGCACCGCCACGCCGGAGCTGTTCAGCGAGCGCGCCACGGTCATGCTGTGGGAGCTGAACAAGGCGGCCGGCCTGCCCGATCCGGACGGCAAGCTCGCCCGCGCCGCAACGGCCGCTGCCCACCCGGTCACGGCGGCGACGACCGGCCGTCCCTGAGACAGGGCCGGGTCACGGGCTCAGCGAAGCGCGGCACCCGGAAACGATGAGCGAATGATTTGGTCTTTTGGAGGCCCGCCGGCTGCCTGAGGTTGCGGGCGGTGGACATCGCGCTTTGGGCTGCTCGACGCGTCCAGTCGCTCCGGCAGCGGGATCGACCGTCCAGTGGTTTCCGGACGGACCGGTTGACGCCCGCCCGTGAACGGTGCGGTTGGGCCCCCGGGCTCCTGCCTGCTCGGGATCACCTTCCCCGGGGCGACCGACGAGAGGCCGGGCTGGGCATGATCCGGAGATCGGCCTGTGGGGCCGTTTTGCGGGGAAGGCCCCTCGTGAGGTGGTCGCCAAGCCGGATTTAACCGCATTCTGTCAGGACAATGCCCGACACGAACACAGCCGCACCGCGCGGAGAGAGGGAGAACGCGACGGTCGCAGCGGTTGGGCAATCATGCGGGGAAGGCACCCTCAGTTGACCCGCCCGACGACACCACAGCCCTGACGGGGAGCCTATTCCGGGATGGAGCCGTCCTCGTCATCCATATTGTCCTCACCCTCGAAGGCATCCATGTCGATGCGGCCAGACCGGTCCATGTCGGTCATCCGGTCGACGAGGTCGGGCGTATCGTCCGGCAGGATTTGCGTGGGATCGGCCTTGTCACCATGGCTGCTCCCTGCGCCTTCGCGGGATCGCCAGGGACGCCGCAGCGCGTCCACGGCCACATCCTGTGCCTGCGATCCGCTATCCTCCTGCTCGGCATTCTGCTCGTCCGGATCGTTGAGAACGGGCGGCCGGCGAGGATCGTTGGGGATCATACCGCTGGCTCCTATTTGTTGATGGCGTCTTCGCCGGCCTGACCAACGGACTGAATGTCCTTGCCCGCGCCCTTCACGGTTGCGCAGGCATTGAGCACCAGCGTTGCGCCCAGCAACAGCGCGAGAATGGCATTGCGTTTCATCGGTCGTCCTTCCGTTGCTCCTGTCTTACAACGAACAACGCTTGCGGGACGCTTCGGTTGCGTGGCAGGCGGCGATCAGAGGCCCGCCTGCCAATGCCGGATCGCTTCGATCGGCCAGGCAAGCATGACGACGTTGAGCGTCAGATTGTCGCGGATGACCACCAGCGTCATCAGCTCCATCGCCAGCGCCAGCGCGACCGTCCGGCGCCACGGCAGCCGCGCCGCGATGAGGAAGCCCAGCGCCATCATCGCCACGTCGCTCAGGCTGTTGAGGATCGAATCGCCGGTGTAGCCGATCGCTATCGTCGCCTGCCGGTAGCGGTCGATGATCAGCGGCGAATTCTCCAATATCTCCCAACCGCACTCGATCAGCACCGCGATACTGAGGCGCCAGAGCAGCGGCAGCCGACGCGCGACCAGCCACAGCAGCCCGAAGAAGATCATGCCGTGGATGATGTGGCTAAAGCTGTACCAGTCGCTGAGCTGCTGGCTGTTGTCCGGCGTATGCACGCCGCCCGCCCACAGCCGCACTCGTCCGCAGGTGCAGAGGAACACCCGGCCCATGCCGTGCAGGGTCGCCGCCATGGCGAGCAGCGCGCCAGCGATAAGCGCAAGGGGCCAGCCACCCGCTACCGGCCACCGCACGCGTGCTGCTTGCGCCATTTCATGCCTCCCCGGTTCCCCCGACCTATCCTAGAGGCTGACCTGCAAGGATAGAAGACCGGTGCTTCCGTCAATATGGACGAAGCCAGACCGGCCGGCCGGCTTCTGTCGCTCCTCCTCGACATAAGAGCGGGGGTATCGCGCCGGCCCTTTTGGGGAGGAGCGTTCTGCACGCCGCCTGCCGCGCCTCACGGAGCCTGCCGCCTCCTGTTCCTCATTGGCCTTCCTGAAGGTCGGCCGCTCCGAAAGGACCGACAGGCTCCTTCGCAAGCAGGAGTCCAGGGCTGACCGCCGGGCTTTGACCGCCGACTGTCCGAGCCGACCTCGTCCAGATACCACCATCCCCGGCCTCGGGTCGTCCGCTCACGAAGGATCCACCCGCCATGGCTGCCAAGGATCACGCGCCGCCCGATTGACGCGGGCGCCAAGTCGCGGCAGGAGCGGGCATGGCCGAAACGACACCGATCACCCTGCGCAGCGCGCTCGACCAGCCAGCATCCTTCAAGCGGCGCGGTCTGCTGTTCGTCCTCTCCTCGCCCTCCGGCGCCGGCAAGTCGACCATCTCGCGCAAGCTGCTCGCCGACGATCCGGACCTGAACATGTCCGTCTCCGCGACAACGCGGCCGCCACGCCCCGGCGAAGTGGACGGCAAGGACTATCATTTCGTGGACCTGGAACGGTTCCGCGAGATGACGGCTGCCGGCCAATTCCTGGAATGGGCGCATGTGTTCGACCATCGCTACGGCACGCCGCGCGCGCCGGTGGAAACGATGCTGGACGCCGGGCAGGATGTGCTGTTCGACATTGACTGGCAGGGCGCGCAGCAGCTTTATCAGCTCGCCGGCGGCGATGTGGTGCGCGTGTTCATCCTGCCCCCGTCCATGGCCGAGCTGGAGCGCCGCCTGCGCGGCCGCCGGACCGACAGCGACGAGGTGATCGAGCGCCGCATGACGCGGGCGCACGGCGAAATCTCGCACTGGGACGGTTATGATTATGTGCTGGTCAACGACGATGCGGATGCCTGCTTCGCCAAGGTCCGGACCATCCTGCACGCGGAGCGACTGAAGCGCAGTCGCCAGACGGGGCTGATCGGGTTCATCCGCAAGCTCGACCGGGAGGATTGACGGGTTGGTGGAGGCATGATCCGGCTGGTAGGAACCGGATCATGCCCCCAGGCCAGGTTCTAGGTCTCTCCTCCCTGCGGCGCCTTCCCTCTCTTTGGGGGTTCAGCACGCCGCGACCCGCCCGGCTTCAACTCCAATAACGTCTGCTCGCGATCGCCGCGCCCTCGGCCAGTGCCGCCATTTTGGCCCACACCACCTCGCGATCGAGCGCGTTCGACCCGACATGCACCGAAAAGCCGCAGTCCACGCCGGCCATCACATTGTCGCGCCCCACCCGATCGGCATAGCGGCCGATGCGCTGGGCGATCAGCTCGGGATGCTCGATATAGGGCGACTGGCACTCGACCACGCCCGGAATCAGCACCTTGCCTTCGGGTAGCGGCACGCTCTCGAACAGCGCGAATTCATGGGCGTGACGCGGATTGGCCGCCTCGAACTGGATAGCGTGCGGCCGCGCGCGCCAGATGAGGTCGACAATATCACGCAGCGGCACGTCGCAATGGTGCGGGCCCGGATAATTGCCCCAGCACAGGTGCATGCGCAGCTGCGTCTCGGGAATATTCGCGGTCGCGTGGTTGAGCGCCTCGATGTTGAGCATCATCCGGTCGCGGAACTGCGAAAGGCTGAGGTCGAGGAACTGGGTGTGGCGGCCCATGGCAAGATCCGGGCAGTCGATCTGCAAGGTGATGCCGGCGGCGGCGATCGCCTCATATTCATGCCGCAGCCCCTCGGCGAGCGCGAACAGATAGGCCTCATCGCTGGCGTAATGCTCGTTCCGGAAGAACAGCGCCGTGACACCCGGCGAGGCCGCGCTCATGAACGCCTGCGCGCCCGGATGCAGCGCGAGCGCCGCGTTGAGGCTGGCGGCATCGCGCGCCACCGCCGTCATGTCCTTGACGCTGATCGGCCCCGTGCAGGCCGGGGCGTGGCGATGCTTGCGGCCCTCGTCCGCTGCCAGACGAGTCTTGGCGCCGGGGAAATCCTCAAGGTCCTGAAAGACATAGCTGTTGCTGGCGCCGCCGAAGCCGTTCAGCCGGTCCTTGATGTAAGTGGCGTAGCTCGGCTTGGACTGCTCGCCGTCGTTGACGATGTCGATGCCGGCGCGCACCTGCCGCTCGACCACATCCTCCACCGCACGCGCAATCTGCGCGTCGAGCAGGGCGTCGTCGACCGGCTCGCCATCCTCGCGCGCGAACATCAGCGCCATCAGCGTATCGTGGCGGGGCAGGCTGCCGACGTGCGTGGTGAGAAAGCGGCCGTGGCTCATGCCAGCTCCGCCCGCACGATCGCCGCGCCGTCGACCATCGCCTTCATCTTGCCGAACGCGACCTCACGCGGGAGATATTTGAGGCCGCAATCCGGCGCGATCACCAGCTTCTCGGCCGGCACATGCGGCAGCGCGCGGCGGATGCGCGCGGCGACCGTCTCCGGCGTCTCCACCTCGTGCGTCGAGAGGTCGAGCACGCCGAGGATGATCGTCTTGCCGGTCAGCCGCGCCAGCACCGCGCAATCCAGCTTGGACTGGGCGGTCTCCACCGAGACATCGTGCAGCGTGGTGTCGGCAAGCTCGGGCAGGAAGTTGTACCCCTCCGGCCGCTCGTGGATCAGCGCGGCGTAGCCGAAGCAGATGTGCAGCGCGGTGCGGCCCTCGACGCCTTCCAGCGCGGTCTTGAGCGCCGCCAGCCCATGGGCGCGCGCCTTGTCGGGCCGCGCTTGCATATAAGGCTCGTCAATCTGGACGATATCCGCGCCGGCCGCGAACAGGTCCTTGATCTCGGCATTGACGGCGACGGCATAGTCGTGCGCCATCTCCGCCTCGTCCGCGTAATAATCGTTCTGCGCCTGCTGGGACATGGTGAACGGCCCCGGCACGGTGATCTTGATCATCCGGTCGGTATTGGCGCGCAGGAACTGCACGTCCCGCGTCTCGACCGCGTGCTTGCGGCGAATCTTGCCGGTGACGCGCGGCACCGGATTGGGTTCGCCCGAGCGATCGAGCGCAATGCCGGGATTATCGAGGTCGACCCCCTCCAGCGCGGTGGCGAAGCGGTTGGAGTAACTCTCGCGCCGCATCTCACCGTCGGTGATGATGTCCAGCCCGGCCCGCTCCTGGTCGCGAATGGCGAGGACCGTCGCGTCGTCAAACGCCTGTTCGCGCCATTCCGGGGCGACCCGCCACAGTTCGGTCGCGCGGACGCGCGGCGGGAAGCGGCCGGCCAACTTCACCTTGTCGATCAACCAGTCCGGCTGGGTGTAGGACCCAACGAGCGAAGTCGGCAGCAGCATGGCAGTCTCCTCTCTCTCAGTGCGGGATGGGACCGGGAGCCGCGCCGGGACGACCGGCCCGGCTCGCTTTCCTGTCGTTCAGGCCTGGTGGTGCTCCGCGCGGAACGGGTTATTGTTGTGATGGTCGCCCGCCAGCCAGCGGGTCAGCTCGGCATGGGCACTGGCGCGGCGCTCCGAATCGACGCGATCATCCAGCGCGCGCGGTTCGTCGCAGGTGAACTCCAGCACCATGCCGTTGGGGTCGATCACATAGACCGAGCGGCAATAGCCATGCTCCAGCACATAGGTGTTGGGTGGCTGGATGCCGGCGGCGGCGATGCGCTGTTCGAGCTGCGCCTGCCCGTCCTTGTCCACGTGCAGGGCGATGTGGTGGAAGGGCGATTCCGGCATCGTCGGCCCGAACAGCGCCTGATCTTCCGGATCCGCGAACTGAAAGAAGGCGAGCGCGCCGCCATCCGCCAGCTCAAAGAAGCAATGACAATAGGTGCGTTCCTTGCCGAACAATATATCCTTCTCGCAATAGGTTGCGGCAAGTGGAAGACCGATCACATCTTCATAGAAGGCGCGGGTTTTCTCCAGATCCTTGGAGACGTAAGCGGTATGATGCAGGCGGTTCGCCACGATTTTCGATGCCATTGCTCTCTCTCCTAACGACTCGGGTGGGGCTATGCCCTCACCCCGCGATCTTAACTGCAATCTCGGCGACGTGACGACCCTGATAGCGGGCGCCGGCCAGCTCGTTTTCGCTGGGTTGGCGGCTGCCGTCCGACCCGGCGAGGGTCGAGGCGCCATAAGGTGTGCCACCGCTGATCTCGCCCATCTCGGCATTGCCCGCGAAGGTATAGGGCAGGCCGACGATGATCATGCCATGATGGAGCAAGGTGGTATGGAACGAGGTGATCGTCGTCTCCTGCCCGCCATGCTGGGTGGCGGTGGAGACGAACACGCTGCCGATCTTGTTCAGGAGCGCGGCGCGCGCCCACAGCGGCCCGGTCTGGTCGAGGAAATTGCGCATCTGCGCGGCCATGTTGCCGAAGCGGGTCGGCGTGCCAAAGATGATCGCGTCATAGTCCGCCAGTTCGTCGGGCGTGGCGATCGGCGCTGCCTGATCCAGCTTGAGCCCTGCCTGCGCCGCGATCTCGTCCGGCACCAGTTCCGGCACGCGCTTGAGCGCGACCGTGCAGCCGGGGACGCTGCCCGCACCCTCCGCTACAGCCCTGGCCATCGTCTCCACGTGGCCGTAGCTTGAATAATAGAGCACCAGGATCCTGGCCATGCGCTTCCCCCGTCCCTTTCTTGCCTTCACCCGTCGCGCAGCGGCGCGACGATCGCTTCATTGTCGGCACCCAGCACCGGCGGCGCGGTGACCCGGCTCATCCGCTCGCCATCGAAGGCGACGGGCGAGCGGATCGTGCGAAAGCGTCCATGCGGCCCCGCCGGATCCTCGACCACCAGCCCCAGCGCCTGGGCCTGCGCACACTCGGCCACTTCGGCCGATGTGCGGACCGGCGAATGCGGCACCTCGCGCGCCAGCAGGTCGCGGCACCAGTCGTCGCGCTCCCGCGTCGCGAAGATCGGCGCGAGAAAGGCGACGACATCCTCATAATGGGCGATGCGCGCCTCGCGCGTGGCGAACTGCGGCATCTCCAGCATGTCCGGCCGGCCGACGGTCGCCGCCAGATTTTCCCAGAATTTGGGCGGCGATGACATGTGCAGCGCCAGCCATTTGCCGTCGAGGCACTCGAACACGTAGCTCTGGCTGACATGCGGCCGGCTGGAGGGGCCCATCACCAGCCCTTCCGAGAAATAATGGGTGAAATCGTCGAGGTTAAAATGGCTCATCGCCTCGAACATCGAGGTCTCGACCAGTCGGCCTTTGCCCGTCCTCTCGCGCTCGTGCAGCGCGGCGAGAACACCGTAGGCGGCGTAGAAGCCGGTCAGTGAATCGGCGATGGCCGGGCCGACCACGCGCGGATGCGCCGGATTGACCAAAAGCCGCAGGAAACCGCTCGCCGCCTGCGCGACGGTATCGAAGGCGGGCCGGTCGCGATCCGGTCCCTCCTGCCCGAAGCCGGAGATGGAGGCGTAGATAAGCCGGGGGTTGATCCGCCGCAGCCGCTCGGGGTCAACGCTCAGCCGCGCGGCGACGCCGGGGCGGAAATTCTGGATGAACACGTCCGCCTCGGCCACCAGCCGGTCGAACACCGCGAGGTCGGCGGGGTCACGCGTATCCAGCTCGATACTCTGCTTGCCGCGGTTGTAGGTCTGGAAATGCGGGGAATAGAGGCCGCCGCGAAAAGCACGGAACGGATCGCCTTTGCCGGTCTGCTCCACCTTGATGACGCGCGCGCCAAGGTCCGCCAGCAGCATACCCGCCGCCGGGCCGGTGATGAACGTCCCCATCTCCAGCACGGTAACATCCTTGAGCGGCTGCGCCATGACCCTCCCTCTTGCTGACCCCCCACGCGCCGAGAATCAGAGGACTCATTCGCCGCGCTGGACAACAGTAAGGCAATTCGATTATCGAAATCAAGTTCGATAATCGAATGAAGTCGACTAACTCGCGGAGAGAGCCCATGCGCATCGGCAAGCAGGACAATGCCATCACATCCATCTGCACTTCGGACGCGACGAGCATCACGGTGCGCGGCCTCGACCTGTGCGAGGATGTGATCGGCAAGTGGGATTTCACGAGCTATTTCTGGTTATTGGTCACCGGCGAAGTGCCGACACCCCAGCAGCGCCTGTTCGCCAACGCGACGCTGTGCGCTCTCGCCGAGCATGGGCTGGTGCCGAGCGTCGTCGCGGCGCGGATGACGCTGGCGGCGGGCCCGGAGGCATGGCAGGGCGCGGTCGCGGCGGGGCTGCTCGGCTGCGGATCGGTGGTGCTCGGCAGCGCCGAGGTTGCCGGCCGCTTCTATGCGGGGCTGATCCAGCAAGCGGCGACCGAGCGCCTCTCCGACGTGGAGGTGGCCACGGCTGGCATCAAGGCCCTGCGTGCGGAGAAGAAGCCCGTGCCCGGCTTCGGCCACCCGCAGCACAGCGGCGGCGATCCGCGTGCGCTCAAGCTGATCGCACTGGCGCAGGAGCAGGGTGTGGCCGGGCGCCATATCGCCATGCTCCACGCCATCCGCGACGCGTTGCCCGATGCAATCGGCCGGCCGCTGCCGATCAACGTCAACGGCGCCATTCCCGCCGTGCTGCTCGACGTGGGCTTCCCGCTCGCGGCGCTCAAGGGCATCGCGCTGCTCGCCCGCACCGCCAGCCTGATCGGGCACTTGCAGGAAGAATCCGAGCGGCCGATCGGCTTCATCATGTCCGGCGCGGCAGCGGACCGCATCGCCTTCAAGAGCCCGATCTGATCGCGTAAAACAAGAGGTGGGGGCGGCAAAGCGCCCCCGCTGAACCCTGGACGCTGCTTCAGCTCTCGGCACCAGCACGCCCCACCTCCCTCTCGTCCGCCTGTCCGCGCAGCCCCAGCGCTGCGGCAATGCGGCAATGCGGCCGCGAAGACGATCAGGCGTGCGGGCGATGCAAGTGCGTGCAGTTGTCCTTCATCCTACCACCTCACGCGTTGCGGCGAATCATCGGCTCGGCGCGTCCTGCGTTGACAGTTAGGCGCGTGGAGGCCAGTCTGGCCCCATCGTCACGCGAACCGCCGCGCATACAGAGCGCCGGGAACGCCTTCGCATCCCGGCGCGTTCCGGGAAGCAAATCCGGAAAAAATTGAGCAAAGGGGGAAAGCACGATCGCTGACCTGTCCCATATCGCCTTCAACACACCTCCGCTGGAGGACCTGACCACGTCCAGCCTGTTCCTCGACCTCGACGGGACGATGCTGGACCTGATCGACCGGCCCGAGCTGGTGGTCGCCGACGCACCCTTGCGGACCCTGCTGGCCCGCCTCAGCGAACGGCTGGACGGGCGGCTGGCCATCGTCAGCGGCCGCTCCATCGCGCAAATGGACGCGATCCTCGGCCCGGTCGCGCGGCACCTCGCGCTCTCCGGCAGCCATGGCAGCGAGCATCGCTGGCGCGGCGTGGACGCCCACCCGGTCCGGCCGAAATCGCTCGACGAGGCGCGCGCGCGCTTCCAGGCCTTTGCGGCGGCGCATTCCGGCGTGCTGGTGGAGAATAAGAGTTTCGGCGTGGCGCTCCATTACCGCATGGCGCCGACGGCGGGCGAGGCAGCCGAGGCGCTCGCGGCGATGCTCGCCCGGCAACTCGACCTCCAGTTCCAGCCCGGCAAGATGATGGCGGAACTGCGCCTGCCCGGCGGTGATAAGGGCAAAGCCGTCCACATGCTGATGGACCGCGCGCCGATGGCCGGCACCACCCCGTGGTTCGTTGGAGACGACGCAACGGACGAAGCCGGCTTCGCCGCCGCTCACGCGCTGGGTGGCGCGGGCGTGCTGGTCGGCGCCCGCCGGCCGACCGCCGCGCTCTATGCGCTGCCCGATCCGGCGGCGGTAAGGCGCTGGCTGGAGGGGCTGCTGGCATGACCGCGACGCTCGATCTCTGGCCGATCGGCAACTGCCAGGTCTCCGCGCTGGTCGACCGCGCCGGGCGGTTCGTGTGGGGCTGCGTGCCGCGCGTCGATGGCGATCCCGCCTTCTCCTCGCTGCTCGACCCCGCCCCGCGCGCGGGCGAAGGAGCGCGCGGCTTCTGGGAGATCGACCTGGAGGACTGCGTCGAGACCCGGCAGCAATATGTCCGCAATAGCCCGGTGCTGGTGACGCACCACCGCGACAATGCCGGCAACGCCGTCGAGATCGTCGATTTCTGCCCGCGCTTCTGGCGCAACGGCCGCATGTATCGCCCGGTCGCTTTCGCGCGGATCGTCCGCCCGGTGGAAGGATCGCCGCGCATCCGCGTGCGGCTGCGCCCATCGCGCGACTGGGGCGCGAAGGACCCGGAGCGCACACGGGGCAGCAACCATATCCGTTACCTGCTCGGCAGCATGACGCTGCGGCTCACCACCACCGCCCCGGTCGGCTGGATCGAGGATGAGCGTCTGTTCCGCGTCGAGCGGCCGCTGCATTTCTTCCTCGGCCCGGACGAGAGCTTCTCCGAGGATCTGCGCCCGGCGCTGGATATGATGCACGACCGCACGGTGCGCGAATGGCAGACCTGGGTGCGCGGCCTCGCCACCCCGGTGGAGTGGCAGGATGCGGTGATCCGCGCCGCCATCACGCTGAAGCTCTGCCAGCATGAGGAGACAGGCGCCATCGTCGCGGCGCTGACCAGCTCCATCCCCGAACATGCCGATAGCGGCCGCAACTGGGACTATCGCTACTGCTGGATCCGCGACGCTTATTACACGGTGCAGGCGCTCAACCGGCTCGGTGCGCTCGACGTGTTGGAAGGCTATCTCGAATATCTGCGCAACATCGTGGACAATGCCAAGGGGGGCCATATCCAGCCGCTCTACGGCGTGGGCGGCGAGGCGACGCTGACCGAATGGATCGTGCCCGGTCTCGCCGGCTATCGCGGCATGGGGCCGGTGCGCGCTGGCAATCAGGCGTTCGAGCAGGTGCAGCACGATGCCTATGGCCAGATCGTCCTCTCCAACACGCAGAGCTTCTTCGACCAGCGCCTGTTCCGCATGAGCGGCGTCGACGATTTCAATGCGCTGGAAACGGTCGGCGAGCGCGCATGGACCGTGCATGACAAGCCCGACGCCGGCCTGTGGGAACTGCGCACCAAGGCTAATGTCCACACCTACTCCGCCGCGATGTGCTGGGCGGCCTGCGACCGGCTGGCCAATGCCGCGTCCGCGCTCGGCCTGCCCCGCCGCGCCGCCTTCTGGCAGGAGCGGGCCGATGCGATCCACGCCGCCATCGAGCGCTCCGCCTGGCGCATGGACAGCCAGCGCATGTCCGCCACCTTCGGCGGCGATGATCTTGACGCCAGCATCCTGCAATTGCTGGAACTGCGCTTCTTCGCCCCCGACGATCCGCGCTTCGTGACCACGCTCGCGGCGCTGGAATCCGGGCTGCGGCGCGGCAGCAATATGCTGCGCTATGCGACCGAGGACGATTTCGGCCTGCCCAAGACCGCCTTCAATTTCTGCACCTTCTGGCTTATAGAGGCCTTGCATGCCACCGGCCGCACTGCCGAAGCGCGAGATCTTCTGGAGGAAATGCTGAGCCGCCGCACCGCCGCCGGCCTGCTTTCGGAAGACATAGACCCTGTAACCGGGGAATTGTGGGGCAATTACCCCCAGACCTACTCGCTTGTCGGCCTCATCAATTGCGCCGTGCTGCTGAGCAAACCATGGAGCGCCATCCGATGACCCGTCTCATCGTCATATCCAACCGCGTCAGCCCGCCGGACGGCGAAGGCAAGAGCAACCAGGGGGGCCTCGCCGTCGCGCTCTCCTCCGCGCTGCGCGAGACCAACGGCATCTGGTTTGGCTGGTCGGGCAACGAAATCGACGTGTTCACCGGTCAGATCAACCTCGCGCGCGCGGACGGCGTCACTACCGCGACCATCGACCTCGAAGCGCAGGACGTGGAGGAATATTATAACGGCTTCGCCAACCGCACGCTGTGGCCACTGTTCCATGACCGCACCGATCTGGCCGAGTTCGAGCGCGGCTTCGCGGGGGGCTATGCGCGCGTCAACGATCGCTTCGCCGAGACGCTGCTGCCGCTGATCGCGCCGGACGACGACATCTGGGTGCATGATTATCACCTGATCCCGCTCGGCCGCGAGCTGCGCCAGCGCGGTGTTGGCAACCGCATCGCCTTCTTCCTCCACACGCCCTGGCCGGTGCTGCGCCTGCTCATCGCCCTGCCCAGCCACCGCCAACTGGTGGAGACGATGTTCGCCTATGATCTCATTGGCTTCCAGTGCCAGACGTGGCTGGACAGCTTCCTTCATTATGTGCGCGAGCAGTTCCCCGAGGCGGTGGTGGACGAGCACGGCACCATCGCCATCGCGGGACGGCGGGTGCGCGTCATCGCCTGCCCGATCGGCATCGACGCGCGCGAGTTCAAGGCCAGCGCCGCCAGCGCGGAAGCCGAGGAGGCACGGCGGGCGCTGCTCAACTCGCTGGACGGCCGCAAGCTCATCATAGGCGTCGACCGGCTCGATTATTCGAAGGGGCTGGAGCAGCGCTTCAACGGCTATGAACGGCTGTTGGCCGACCATCCCGATTATCAGGAGAGCGTCTCGCTCCTGCAGATCGCCCCGCCCTCGCGCGAGGACGTCGTCAGCTATCAGGATATCCGCCGCCAGCTCGAAGGGTTGGCCGGTCATATCAACGGTGAGTTCGCTACCGCTTTCTGGGTGCCGCTCCGCTACGTCAATCGCGGCTATGGCCGCGTCTCGCTCGCCGGCATGTATCGCGCCGCCAATGTCGGGCTGGTCACACCGCTGCGCGATGGCATGAACCTGGTCGCCAAGGAATATGTCGCCGCGCAGGATCCGGATGACCCCGGTGTGCTCATCCTCTCGCGCTTCGCCGGTGCGGCCGAGCAAATGACCTCCGCGCTGCTGGTCAACCCGTTCAGCCCGGAGGAACTCTCCGACGCGCTGGGGCAGGCCCTGCGCATGCCGCTGGAGGAACGCAAGGCCCGCTGGCACGCGCTGATGGAATCGGTCGAGCGGCAGGACGTGCGCTGGTGGTTGCGGCGCTTTCTCGACGCTCTCGACGGCAAGGCGATCGAGCCGGCGATGATGCCTGCGGATTCTCCCCCCAATGGCAGCGATCGGGGCCCGGAAAGCCAGCCCGCGCCGGCCGCGCGCTTCATTGCCCAGAACGACTGACCCCAAGGTGTAGGGTTCACCTCAATCCGACGGCCCGTTGGCCAGCTTCGCCCGCGCAAACGCCAGCACGCAGAGCGCGCAGGCGGCCACCGGCAGCAGCAGCGCGAGGAAGAAGCCGCCGCTCGATACCTGCCGGCCGATCAGCCACGCCCCCGCCATCGGCCCGGCCATCGCGCCGAGCCGCGCGACGGTGACGGCCAGGCCGATGCCGGCCGAGAGCATCGCCTTGGGATAGATGTTTGCTGCCACCGCCGGCAGGGCAATATGCGCGCCGCCCACCCCCGCGCCGATCAGCAGCAGGAGCACGCCCCAGCGCAGCGGATCGGGTGCGACCAGCGCCAGCACCACCAGCCCGAGCGCCACCACGCCATAGCCGGTGAGCAGCGCGCCGTTGGTGCGGTGCCGGTCGATCTGCACCGCCAGCGCCAGCCCGCCGAACAGCCCGCCAAGCTGCACGGCGGAGGCGAGCAGCGAGGCGGATTCAAACGCGAACCCACTGGTCTGGAGGAGCGTCGGCAGCCAACTGCTCAGCATATACATGGTCAGCGCGTTGAAGCAGAACAGGCCGGAGAAGATCGCGGTGCGCAGGCGCAGCCCCTTGCCGAGCGGGGCGAGCACCGGGATGTCGGTCCAGTGCCAGCGACGGGGCGCGGCGGCCTCCACTGGCGCCTTCGGCTCCGGCATGGGGAGCTGGCGCAGGCTCAGCGCAACCAGCACGGTGACGGCCAGCATCAACATCGCCGGCACATAGAAGCTCGCCTGCCAGCCATAAGCGTTGGTGAGCGCCGGCACGATGATGCCCGCTCCCGCCGCGCCAACCGGGATACCGCAAGAGACCAGCGTCATCACGCTCGCCCGCCGCTCGGCCGGCACCACCTGCGCGAGGATGGCGAGGACGTTGGGCAAGCAGGCGCCCAGCCCCGTGCCGGTGACGAGCCGCCACCAGAAAAGCTGCGTGACCGAGCTGGACCAGGCGGTGCCGAGCGTGGCGAGCGCAATGACCGCGAGCGAGGCCACCGTGGTCAGCCGCCGGCCGAGCTTGTCGCCCAGCGGCGCGAAGAAGAAAGCGCCGATACCGAGGCCGATCACCACGGCTGACAACGCCGGGCCGAAATTGGCCGGCTCAATCCCCCAGAGGTGCGAGAGTTGAGGCACGATGAGCGGCATCGCGCCGATGTCATAGCCGTCGATCACCATGATCGCGACGCTGAGGATGCCGACGATGATGAGTTGAAGCAGCGTGGCGGGCGGTCCTGCATCCGCGCGATCCGCTCCGTTCGCGATCATGTGCACCGATCCGCTCATGCCTCTCCCCGCAGGAGTGCCATCATGGAAAATGCCTGCTCCCGCGCAAGCATGGGCCCGAGGCCCCGTTGCAGCGTCTTGCCGCCGTGGGTTCCCGCTTTCGCAGGTGTGATGTCGATGGCACGGCCCCTCATGCAGCCAGCGCCGGCTTGCCGAGGATCATATCCGCGGCTTTCTCGGCGATCATGATGACCGGCGCGTTGGTGTTTCCGCGGATGATGCAGGGCATGGACGAGGCGTCGACCACGCGCAGCCCCGTAATCCCACGCAACCGCAGCTTGGCGTCGAGCACCGCGTCCGCATCGGTGCCCATCGCGCAGGTGCCCACCGGATGACCGCCGCTCATGACCGTCGCGCGCAGCCAGCCGTCGATCGCCTCGTCGCTCATCGCCTCCGGGCCGGGCGCCAGCTCAGCGGCGATCAGGCTCCGCGCTGGCTCGGTCGCGAAGAAGCGCCGCATGAAGCGCACGGACTCGCGCAGCCGCAGCCGGTCGCTCTCCGCGCTCATGAAGTTGAGCAGCACACGCGGCAGCGCCTCCGGCTCCGGCGCGCGCAGGCTCACCGCGCCCCGGCTCTCCGGGGCGAGCAGCAGCACGCCGGCGGAGAACTGATGCCCGGCCCCCTTGCGCCAGCCGGGGAACCATGGCCGCGCCTGATAGCTGGAATGGACGATCTGGAATTGCAGGTCCGGCCGCTCCTGCGACCCATTCGAGCGCAGGAAGCCCTGCACGGACATGGGGCTCTGCGCCATGGTGCCGGTGCCGAACAGCCGCCAGCGCACCGCGTTCCACGCCAGCCGGTCAAGGCGCAGCCGGTCGTCGAACGTCACCGGGCCAGACGCCGCCCAGAAGCTGAGCGCAATCGGATGGTCCTGCAAATTGGCCCCAACGCCCGGAAGGTCGATCAATGGTGCGATTCCCAACTCTCGGAGATGCGCCGCCGGGCCAATGCCGGAGAGCATCAGGAGCTGCGGCGAGTTGATTGCACCCGCGCTCAGGATCACCTCGCGCCGCGCGCGGATCTCGTGGCGTTGCCCCCCGCGCGTGAAGGCGACGCCCACCGCCCGGCCGCCTTCCACGATGACCCGCGTCACCAGCGCGTTCGTCTCCACCCGCAAGTTCGCGCGGCGCTTCACCGGATCGAGGAAGGCCCGCACCGTGCTGTGCCGCCGGCCGTGGCGGATGGTGCAATCGGGAATGCCGAAGCCCTCCGGCCGGGCGACGTTGAAGTCGTCCGTGGCGGAATGGCCGAGCCGCTTGGCGGTCTCGATGAAGGTGGGGAACAGCAGCGGGTCCGGCGCCATGGCGGAGACGTGCATCTCGCCCGATCCGCCATGCTCCACGCTCTCGCCGCGCCAATTGGTCTCCGAGCGGCGGAAATAAGGCAGCACATCGTCATAGCCCCAGCCGGGCAGGCCGCTGTCCCGCCAGCCGTTATAATCGGCCGCCGCTCCGCGAATATACATGGTGCCGTTGATCGACGAGCAGCCACCCAGCACCTTGCCGCGCGGCACCGGCTGGCTGCGCCCGTCCATATGCGGGTCGGGCTCGCTCTGGTTCCCCCAGAGGAAGCGCTCCATGGCGGCGGCCTGCATCCAGGTGAGCGGCATGTCGATGATCGGGTGCCGGCACTCGCCGCCCGCCTCGATCAGCACGACGCGCACGCCGGGGTCCGCGCTCAGCCGGTTGGCCAGCACGCAGCCCGCGCTGCCCGCGCCCACGATGATGAAGTCCGCTTCGCCCCCGCCGCTCATGCCGCCGCTCATCCTCCCCCGCCGGGCTTGCGCCGGCGTCACAAAACTGGTCTTAAATCTCGCAAGCGGCAACGCAAAAGGAGAGAGCCATGGGCTACTCGGCGGAAGAAGAGGCCAATCTCGCGCTGGTACGCGGCCTGTTCGACGAGGTGCTGAACCCGATGGACGCCGCCGCGGTGGATCGCTTCATCGCCCCCGACTATATCCAGCACAACCCCAATGTCGAAACCGGCAGCGCGCCGCTCAAGGCGTTTCTCGACCATATCAAGGCGGTGAACCCGGAGGGCGTGCATGACGTCAAGCGCATGTTCGCGGATGGCGACCATGTCATCGTCCACTACCATGTCCGCCGCTGGCCCGGCGACATCGGCTGGGCCGTGGTCGATATCTTCCGCATCGAGAACGGCCTCGTCGTCGAGCATTGGGACGTCGCGCAGGATGTGGTGGTGGAGGGACCGAACCCCAACGGCATGTTTTGAGCAAAGCGGGCCGCCCGCCTCAGCTCCGCCGGATGCGGGCGCGGGCGAGGCACCGATCCTCCAGTGAATAATAGAGCCAGATGTCCGCGCCCTCGACCACGACCGACGCGGCGAAGGCAATGTCCGTCGCGGTGCGATCAGCCACCGGCGGCGGGGTAATGAGGGGCTCGATGCCGCGGCTGACGACGCGGGTATACCCGGCATCGAATGCGATCCAGCCGATCCGCCACCGCGCGTCGCGGGTTGCGCCGTTGTAGAACATCACCGGCATGTGCGGATCGTCGGCCAGCAGCGGGCCGGTGGAAAGATGCCAGTCGTCCCAACTGTTCTCGCGCGGCATGAAGGGCGTCGGCTGCTCGGTCCACGGCCCGGCGATATCCTCGCCGATCGCCAGGCCGATCCGCGAAGCCTGATCGGCGGCATATTCGTAAAACAGCCGCCACCGCCCATCGGGGCACAGCCCTACCGTCGCCTCCTTGGTATTGCCTTCCGATTTGGTGGAAGCGATGACGGCGCCGCTCTTGGCCAGCCGGTCTATCGAAGGACCGGTGGCGTGAGACAGTTCGCCATGGGTTCGGTCGCCACGCACGCAGGTATAATAGACTACATAGTCATGATCGCGGCGGACCACGGTCGGATCCTCCACGCCGCCGATGTCATGGGCATCGGGACCTGGCACGAGGGATGGGCGATCGAGCATGGCGAAGGTGCGGCCGTCGTCGCTCCACCCTGCCCAGATCACCCCGGTATCGCTCATCGGCTGGCCGATCTTGGTAACCGCGCGCACCATCAACCCCCAGCGACCATCCGGTTCCCGCCAGACATAGGGGCTCATCAAGTCCCGCTCCATCAGCGCCGGGGGACCGTCCAGCGCCACTTTCTCGATTGCCTCCACGTTGAAATCCAGCTTGACGGGTTCGTCGGCGACGCTGTCCTTGACGTGCGGATCGGCCGCCACAGCCGCCGCCTTGCCTTCCCCGCTCATGCGCCCAGCGCCTGCATCAGCGACAGCCCCCCATCAATCACGATGCGCGCGCCGGTGATGTAGCGCGCCTTGTCGGAGGCGAGGAACACCGCAAGGTCCGCGATTTCCGAAGGCTCGCCTGCGCGCCCCAGCGGGATGCTGCGCTCCAGCATCCGGCGATAGGCCAGGTCCGTCTGGGCGCGGCTGTTCATGGGGGTCAGGATCATTCCCGGCTCGATGGCGTTGACGCGGATGCCGTGCGCAGCCTCCTCGATCGCCAGAGTCTCGACGAGGTTGGAGAGGCCACCCTTGGCCGCGCAATAATCCGCCCCACCGGCGCGGACGGCATAGGCATGGATCGAGGAGACATGGAGGATGGCGGCGGTCTCGGTCGTTTCCCGCCGCCCACGCACGAAACGCCGGGAGGTGAGAAAGGCGCCGGTCAGATCGGTGTCGAGCAAGCGCTGCCATTGCGCGAGGGTCATGTCGCGCACCATCACGCCGGACATGTTCAGGCCGGCGGAATTGACCAGGACTTCGGCCGCGCCCCACGCCGCCTCCACCGTCGAGAACGCCGCGTCGACGGACGCTTCGTCGTCGATGGAAGCCTGTACGACGAGGGCATCGCCGCCGCCGGCCCGCACGGCCGTGCGGGTCGCTTCCGCCGCGCGCGCATCGTCACGATAGCAGACCGCCACCCGGTCGCCAGCCGAGCCGAAAGCGGCCGCGCAGGCCGCGCCGATACCCGATTCCGCACCTGTTACGATCACGACCCGTCCGGCCATCGTCTTTCCCAGAGCTGATCCCGCTCCGATATGAACGCATGGCTCGCGAAATCGTCGCAATCGAAGTGACGATCCCGGCGAGGTTCGGCGCCGCTCAGCCGGCCACGATCAGCGCGGGCTGAGCGCCGGCTCCGCCCTCAGGTCGCGCTAACCACGGCCTCCGCCTCTATCTCTACCTTCCATTCCGGCCGGTAGAGCGCCGCGATCGCGACCAGCGTGCCGGTCGGCCGGGTGGCCTTGAGCGCACGCGAGAAGGCGGCGCTGACGGCATCGGCATCAGCAATATCGGTGACGAACATGCGCACGCGCACCACGTCCGCCGCGCTGCCGCCGAGCGTCTCGATATGCCGAATGATTTCGGCGAAGCACATATCGGCCTGCTCCCCCGCATCGGCCGGCACCGTTCCGTCAGGCCGGGTCGCGGTGGTGCCTGATACGAGGATACGGTCCCCCACCCGCAAAGCGCGGGTGAAGCCGATCTCCTCCTCAAAAGACGACAAGGACGGGATGCGGCGGCGGTCGGTCATGGCTGTCTCCTCCCCAGACAAAGGAAGTCAGTCTGGCGCGTCCCCACCGGAAAGGCCAGCCCCTGTGTCGCGATTATCGGTGGGCGCCGGGTCGAGGCCATGCTCGAGCGCATCCTCGACCGTTTCCAGCCAGATGAACTCCAGCTTCTCGCGCGTGCTCTCGGGGATGTCGTCATGGTCGCGCTTGTTGCGCGCCGGCAGCATCACGCGCGTGATCCCCGCGCCCGCAGCCGCGACGACCTTCTCCTTGATGCCGCCCACCGGGAGCACCAGCCCGCGCAGGGAAATCTCGCCGGTCATCGAAGTATCGCTGCGGATCGTCCGCCCGAGGAACAGCGAGGAAAGCGCCATGAACATCGCCACGCCCGCGCTCGGCCCATCCTTGGGCGTGGCGCCGGCTGGCACATGGACGTGGATATCGTTCTCGTCGAACGCCTTGGCGTCGATCCCCATGGACGCAGCGCGGCTCTTGACGAGGCTGAGCGCCGCCTGCGCGCTCTCCTTCATCACGTCGCCAAGCTGGCCGGTGAGGATCAGCCGGCCGTTGCCCGGCATTTTCGTCGCTTCGATGAAGAGAATGTCGCCGCCCACCGGGGTCCACGCCATGCCGGTCGCGACGCCGGGCACGCTGGTGCGCTGCGCCACCTCATTCTCGAATATGCGGTCGCCCAGTATCTCCTCCAGGTCCGGCACGGTGATGGCGACATGGCTGGCCGATCCGTCCGCGATCTTCACCGCCGCATGGCGGATCGTCTTGCCGATCTCGCGCTCCAGCCCGCGCACGCCCGCCTCGCGGGTATAGTGGCGGATGATCTCCAGCAGCGCGTCGTCGTCGATCTCCACCTGCTCGGCCGTGACACCATTGGCCTCGAGCTGCCGCGCGACGAGGTAGCGCCGCGCGATGTTGCGCTTCTCTTCCTCGGTGTAGCTGGACAGCGATATGATCTCCATGCGGTCGCGCAGCGGACCGGGGATCGTATCCAGCATGTTGGCGGTGGCTATGAACACCACGCGGCTCAAATCGAACGGTACGCCGAGATAATTATCGCGGAACGTGTGGTTCTGCTCGGGGTCGAGCACCTCCAGCATGGCGGCCGACGGGTCGCCCTGGAAGCTGCGGCCCATCTTGTCGATCTCGTCGAGCATGATGACGCATTCGCGCGTGCCGGCCTTGCGGATCGCCTGGATGATGTTGCCCGGCATAGCCCCGACATAGGTGCGCCGGTGGCCGCGTACCTCGGATTCATCATGCACGCCGCCCAGGCTCACCCGCTGGAACGGCCGCCCCATCGCCCGCGCGATCGATTGGCCGAGCGAGGTTTTGCCGACGCCGGGCGGGCCAGCGAAGCATAGGATTGGCGCCTTGCCCTGCGGCGCCAGCTTGCGCACCGCGAGATATTCCACGATCCGCTTCTTGATCTTCTCCAGCCCGTAATGGTCCGCATCGAGAACTTCACGCGCTTTGGCGATGTCGATCGGCGCCTCGTGCTCGGGCAATTGCCACGGCAGCTCGGTCAGCCAGTCGAGATAGGTGCGGATGATGCCATGCTCCGCCGCCGCCTCCGGCATCCGCTCCAACCGGCGCAGCTCCTTGCTGGCCTCCTTCTCCACCTCGGGCGGCATGCCGGCCTTGGCGATCTTCTCGGTCAGTTCCGCGATTTCTGCCGCGCGGCCATCATCCTCGCCGAGCTGGCGCTGGATGGCGGCCATCTGCTCGCGCAGGATCGCCTCGCGCTGGCGGGTGGAGAGCGTCTCCTGCACATCCTTGCCGATCTCGGCGGAAAGGCGCAGCACCTGCAGCCGCTGCTCCAGCAGGCGCGAGACCTTGTCGAGCCGCTGGACGAGCGCGATCGTCTCCAGAATTTCCTGCTTCTGCACCGGCTCCAGGTCGAGATAGGCAGCCACCGTATCCGCCAATGCGGACGCTGATGGAATGTTCTGGATTGCCTCGGCCAGCCCCTGCGGCGCCTGCGGCAGCAGTTGCACGGTCTCCAGCGCCTGCCTGCGCAGATTGATGAGCCGCGCCTCGATCTCCGGCGTCTTCTCCTCTTCCTCCGCGATCTGCTCGACCCGCGCGACAAGGAAAGGCCAGCCCTCGAGGAACTCGATCACGCGGAACCGGGTCTCACCCTGTACGATCAGATGGTGGGTGTCGTCGGGCGCCGTCACGTAGCGCAGCACGTTGGCAAGCGTGCCCATCCGGTGCATGTCGGTGCCGGTCGGCTGCTCCGCCCCCGCATCGCGCTGGGTGAGCACGCCGATCGGCCGGCTACCCTGGATGGCCGCCTGCGTCGCCGCGACCGAGATCGGCCGGGTGATGGCGAGCGGCAGCACCACATCGGGGAACAGCACGAAGTTGCGCACCGGCACGATGATGATCGCATCCTCCGGCAGCGGCGGGAACGCAGGCGCTGCGGCTGCGGGATCGGGCGCCCCGGCGGGCTGGCTGGTCTTCAGCGGTGCATCCATCAGCGGAATCCTCCTTTCGCCTTGTGCAGGGTGACGATCAGACAACCGTCAGATCCGGCGCGACGCACATCTTCATAATGACCGCTCGGCAGCGGCAGCCGCCGCTCGAACCGCCCCTGCGGCAACTCCAGCCGGTGGATCCGGGCCACGCGCAGCTCCGGCGGCAACACCCGCTGGCCGCGCACGACGAGCACGCCATCCTCGATGAACGCTTCGGTCTGGTCCAGGTCGACCCCCGGTAGCGCAACGAACACCAGCACCTCTTCATCGGTCTCGATAAGGTCGGCGGGTGGTTCCCAGTGCACGGTGCCACCGCGCCCCCGCGCCGGCGCATAGCTCTGATGATGGAGGCGCTGCATCCGGTCCAGCAGGCCAACCGCGTCAGCCCACATCCAATGTCCAGACCGCCAGTTGCTCATCTGCGTCCCTCCGATGGCAGGCCCGGCACCGGTGGCACCGCGCCCTTCCGATCCAATAAGGAAGCTGCGGTCGTGAATTTCAAGGCGAAAGCGCGGCCGCCTCTCCGGGTGCGCCCGTGCGGCGGCTTTGCTTCCGTCTGTCGCGTCCTTTGCCGCTGACAAGCCGCGCCAAAGCGCCTATCGGGCAGGGTCATGAGTGGGCTGATTCGGCAACCGAGCATTGCACGCGGCGTTTTCGTCGCGGCGGCGCTGCTCGTCCTGTCGCTGCGGATGCTGGTGCCGACCGGCTTCATGCCGGTCGCCTCGGAAGGCCGCATGGTCATCCAGCTCTGCACCGGCACCGGCCCCGCCACCATGGTGCTCGATCTCGGCAAGGCCGCCCCGACCTCGGGCGATCAGCACAAGGCCGGGGATGGCCCCTGCACCTATGCCGGCACCTTTGCCGGCGGGTTGCTTGCCGCCACACCGCCGTCCGTGCTCGCCCCGGCCCTGGCGCTTGCCCTGTTGCCGAATGGCGCCGCGATCGCAGACCTCACGGTCCATCGCCTCGCCGCGCCGCCGCCGCCCGCCATCGGCCCGCCCCTGACGCTCTGACCACCCGCGCGGCGAACGATACCCGTTCGCCGCGTTCCCGCGCGCGCCCGTGTTCGGACATGGGCGGCCGCGCATCGTCAGAGTTATTGGGAACCGTTCATGCACGCCCTCCATTTCGCGCTTGCGGCCGGTCTGGTCGCGGCGCCCGTCTTTGCCCAGCCGCCAGCCGTTACCGCGCCGGACGAAGTGGCCGACGCCATCCTCGTCATCGGGCAGCGCGTCGCGCCGTTCACCGTCGCGCCGCGCGGCCTCGCCGTCTCGCTGGGGCAGGAGCAGTTCGACGCCATCAACGCCGCCAATGTCGAAGATCTGATGAAATATGCGCCCAACTTCTATGTGCGCAAACGCTTCGCCGGCGACGACAATGCCGTGGTTGCCCTGCGCGGCGCCAACACCATCCAGAGCGCACGCACCATCGTGCTGGTCGATGGCTTCCTCGTCTCCAACTTCCTCGGCAACCGCTGGGATTATCCGCCCAAGTGGAACGTCGTCGGCCCCTCGGAGGTCCGCCAGTTCGATATTGTCTATGGCCCCTACTCCGCGCGTTACGGCGGCAATTCCATGGGTGGCGTCATCTCGGTGAGCACCCAGCCGCCCGAAGGCACGTCCGTTCAAGCGACAGCCCAGACGATGCTCCAACCCTATCGCGACTATGGCGTCGACGAGAGCTTCACCGGCTCTAGCGTGGAGGCGAGCGCAAGCTGGAAGCAGGCGGACGGCCCGTGGCGCCTGCGCGCCGGGGCCCGCCATTTCGAGAATGTCGGCCAGCCGATGAGCTTCACCCTGCTCACGCCGACGACCGGCACCGGCACCCCCGTCACCGGTGCCTATGAAGACGAGCGGCTGGCGACGCCCGTGTTCGGCGCGGCCTCGCCCGTCCATGTCGCGCAGGACCAGGCCCGGCTGCGGCTGGGCTATGAGGGCGCGGGCGGCTGGACCGTCGAGGCGCTGGGCTTCCTCTGGCTGACCCGGCAGACCCTCACCGATCCGCGCAGCTTCCTCAGCGACGCGAACGGGCAGCCGGTCACGCAGGGCAAAGTGAGCTTCGCCGGGCGGACATGGAACGCCACCGGCCTCAGTTTCTCGACCCTGCGCCGCACCGAATATCTCGCCGGGCTCAAGCTCGCCGGGCCGGTCGCTGGCTGGGCGCTTTCCGCCAACCTCTCTCAGTACGGCATCCCGCAGCAGGACAGCCGCAGTTCCACCAGCTACGCGACCGGCGCAGCCAATGGCGCCGGCACCCGCACCGTCCAGCACGATCCCGGCTGGTGGACGGGCGACGTGACGCTGGAGCGCACGCTCGGGGCGCACCGCCTCGCCGCCGGCCTCAACGCCAACCGGTACCAGACCGCGCAGGAGACCTTTAACACCGCCAACTGGCGCAGCGCCGCCGATCCGCTGTTCAATTCGGCGACCTACGGCAAGACCAGCCTGTGGGCCCTGTGGGCCGAGGATGCGATGACCCTTGGGGACGGCGTCACCCTCACCGCTGGCCTCCGCTATGATCGCTGGCGCGCCTTCGCGGGCGGCATCGCCGCGCTCTCCGGCGGCGCGCGTGTGGACGCCCGCTATCCCGCCCGCCACGGCAACTCCGTCAGCCCCAAGCTCAGCCTGCAAGCCACGCTGCCCGGCGCCATCGAGGCGCAACTGAGCCTCGGCACCGCGACCCGCTTCCCCACCGTCGGCGAATTGTTCCAGGGCCGGTTCGATACCATCGCCGGCGCCATCGACCCGGACAGTTTCGACCCCGATTTGCGTCCGGAGAAATCGCGCGACGCCAATCTCATCCTCGCCCGTGCATTCGGCCGGGTGCGCGCCACCGCCAGCATCTTCTGGCAGGATATCGACGACGCGATCTTCAGCTTCAGCGGTCTCAACCAGTTCGGCACGGTCGTGACCAGCTACAAGAATATCGACCGCGTGCGGCAGATCGGCGTGGAACTGATCCTGGAAGCGCGGGACATCCTCCCCGGCCTGGACGTGGACGGCAATCTCGCATGGACCGACGCACAGACCCTGCGCAACGCTGCGAACCCCGCCGCCGAAGGCGCGCAGTTCCCGCGTATCCCGCGCTGGCGCTCAAATGGCAATATCCGCTACCGGCTGGCCGATCCGGTGAAGCTCTCGCTCGGCTGGCGCTTCGCCTCACGGCCTAACAGTGACCTGTTCGGGCTGGTGCGCGGCGACGCCTACGGCTTCCAGAGCGAATATCTGTTCGTCGACACCCGCGCCTCCTTCGCGCTCAACCGAGCCGTGGAACTCGGCATCGGCGTCGACAATCTCCTCAACGATCGCGCCTACGTCTCGCACCCGCTGCCGCAGCGGACGTTCGTGGCCGACATCAAGGCGAGGTTCTGAGCCATGGCCCTCTCCCCGCAACGCGCCGCACTCTACCGCACCGTCTGGCGCTGGCATTTCTATGCCGGGTTGTTCGTCATTCCCTTCATCCTCCTGCTCGCCGCGACGGGCGCGGCCTATCTCTTCAAGCCACAGGTCGAGCGTTGGGAGGAGCGCGCTTTCCGCACGCCGGTGGTAGAGCGCGTCGTGCTGCCCTCAGCGCAGGTGGAAGCCGCGCTCGCCGCCTTCCCCGGCGCGCGCTTCGCCAGCTATCGCCTGCCGGAGCAGCCCGGCGACGCCGCGATGGTCCACGTTGCCATGGCCGACGGGCGGACCATGCGCGACATCTTCGTCTCCCCGGCCGGCACGGTGATGGGCAGCCTCGACCCTGAGAGTCGGATCATGGAGACGCTCAAGACCATCCATGGCGAGCTGCTGCTCGGCAGCCGCGGGAGTTGGCTCGTCGAGCTGGCGGCAAGCTGGGCGATGGTCCTCGTCCTCTCCGGCCTCTACCTCTGGTGGCCGCGCGATCGGCGGCTGGCAGGCGTGCTGTGGCCGCGTCTTCGCGCCGGCAAGCGCCTGTTCTGGCGCGATCTCCATGCCGTCACGGGATTCTGGATCGCCGGCCTCGTGGTGGTGCTGCTCGTCACCGGCCTTCCCTGGGCGGGCCTGTGGGGCAGCGCCTTCAAGGCGGCCCGCTCCGAGCTGGGCTGGGTCAAGGGCGCGCAGGACTGGACCATCGGCGGCGAGGCGCCGAGCGGCGGGGATGATCTCCACGCCGGGCACGATCATCGGGCGATGCTCCGCCACGGCGCCCATCATCCAACGGCCTCCGTCCCCGACGGCCTGGACGAGGTCGTCCTCAAGGCACAGTCCGAGCCGCTCGCCTTCCCGGTGCTGGTATCCCCGCCGGGCGCGCCGGGTCCGTTCGGCCAGCCCGGAACCGCCGGCTGGAGCATCCGCTCGGACGCGCAGAACCGTCCCTTGCGCGTCACCATCACCGTCGATCCAGGCACCCTCCGCGAAACCGGTCGCGAGACCTTCCCGGACAAGCATGTCGTCGACCGGATCGTCGGCTACGGGATCGCCTGGCACGAGGGGCAGCTGTTCGGCTGGGTGAACCAGCTCATCGGCGTGTTGACCGCGCTCGGCCTCATGGTGATGGCGGCGAGCGGCTTCATCCTCTGGCGCCGCCGCAAGCCCGCCGACGCGCTGGGCGCGCCGCCACCGGCCCATGTCCCCGCACGGATGGGCGGCGCGGTCGCGATCCTGCTCCTTCTCGCCGCGCTGCTGCCGCTCCTCGCCGCTTCGCTCATCGCCCTGTGGCTGTTCGAGCGGCTGGTGCTTCCGCGCCTACCGGGGCTGGCGGGTTGGCTGGGCATCGCGAGGCGCGCCGCAGCGTCCTGATGCGTTGCCTCAGGGTTCCGAGCTGATGCGCGGCCCGCCCCACCGAGCCGGGTTCGCCTTATTCCGCAGCCACCATCGGCATCGGCTGCGGCTTCGCGCGCGGCTTGGGGCGCTTGAACCAGAAGGTCCACACCGCCAGCGTGCCAAGCAAGGCCAGGGTCAGGCCGGAAAGCGTCATCACCAGCCGCCAGGGCAATCCGCCCACCTTGGCGGCGTGCAATGGATAGAAGCGATTATAGACTTGCGCGCGGGTCGGAAGCGCCCGGGAATCGCGCGCGCCCACCAGCGCGCCTGTATCCGCCGCGAACCACAGCATGGTGCGGCCATTGGGTAGCCACTCCTCCGGCTGGCGCATGCGCACCGTCACCAGCCCACTCTCGCCGCGCGGCGCGCTGACAATGCGTAACTCCGCCTCGGGGAACCGCGCATGCGCGGTGGCGACCAAGGCGCGCCAATCGAAATCGTCGGCGAGCGCGACAGGCTTGTAGGTCGGCGTACGCGCGGCCTCGGTCAGCACCGCCTCGGTGCCCGGCCCAAGGATCAGGCCCGCCATCGGCCGGAAAGCGAACACCGACCCGGTGAATAGCGAGAGCAGCAGCAGCGGCGCCATGACGATGCCGAGATCGCGGTGATGCCGCACGATGGATGGCCGCGTCATTCGCGCCGGCCACAGGCGGAAGGTGAAGGTCTTGCGCGTCCGCCACCACAGGAAGACGCCGGAGATGACGAAGAACAGCCCGCACAGCGCCGCCACGCCGAGCACGGCTTCGCCGGTTTCGCCGGTGAACAGATGATGGTGCAGGTCGAAGATCCACAGCTCCGGCCGCTCCCACTGGCTCGCCCAGCGCGTTACCATGCCGCCTGCCTGATCGGCATAGGCGCCCGCGTCCCCTGCGAAGCTCAGCCGATTGAGGCCGAAATTATCAGTCGCGTAAATGATGCCCTGCGGCCCCGCCGGGTCGCTCATCATGCGCTGCGTCGCCTCGGCCAGCGTGGCGGCATCCGTCACACGCGCATCGCCGGCATGGGGGAGCCGAACCCACGCATCCTTGTGGACAAGGAGCGCGCCCGTCAGCCCCATCATGGCGAGCAGCAGACCGACCAGCCCGCCTGCCCAGCGGTGCAGGAGGTCGAGCCAGCGCATCAGAAGCGATAGTCCCAACCGAGAGTGAAGCTGCGGCCGCGCCCCGCGAACGCGGCGAAATTGTCGGTCGGCAGCCGGGTATCGCTGTTGTAATCAATGTAGAATTTGTCGAACAGGTTGGACACGCTGAGGCTCAGCCCACCCAGATTGGTCTGGTAGCGTACGAAGGCGTCCGTCACCGCATAGCCGCCGAAATTGTTGCGCGGGTCCGGCTTGGCCTTGCCGTAGAAGTTGCGCGCGAGGAAGAACTGCGTCTGCACCCGTGCCGAGAGCGGGCCACGCGCATAGCTCACCGCCGCGTTGAAACGGTCCGGCGCGATGTTGGTGCCGTCGAGATCGGTATCGACGATGCCATCCACCCTGTCGCTGTCGTAGCGGCCGATGAGGTGCGCATAGCCGCCGTGCAGCTTAAGGCCGTCAATCGGCGTCTGCACGGTGAGGTTGAGTTCCAGGCCCTGGATTTCCACGCGCTGGCGCTGCACCTCGAAGATGCCGTTGCCCGCCGCGATCAGCACCTGCCCCTTATTGCTGGACGACCAGAAATAAGCGGCGCTCGCATCCAGCGGCCCGCGCTTCACTTCCACGCCGATCTCGCGATTGTTGGAGATGACCGGGCTGATGTCGAGATTCCTGCCGACGTCGAAACCGGGCTCGCTCACCGCGCGGGTGATGCGGCCAATGTCGGCCATGGTGTAGCCTTCGGCATAGCTCGCATAGCCGCGAATACCGGGTACCGGCTCCACGATCAGACCGCCATTCCACAGGACGTCGCTGAAGCTCGGCTTGCCGCCCTTCACGTCCACGCCGCCATAAGTGGAGAGGTCCGGCGCCTTGTAGGTCGTGGAAGCCAGCGTGTGATAATCGTCAATCTTGACCCGCGCATTCTCCCAGCGCACGCCACCGGCGAGGCGCAGCTTGCCGTCAAGCAGCTTGAGGTTGCCCTGCGCGAACGGTGCGACGCTCTGGAATTCGCTAGGCGGCACCCACACACGATCCGTGGCGATCAGTCGCTGCTCGGTCTTGTCGTAGAGCGCGTCGACGCCAAGCGTGGTGGTCAGCGCCTCGAAGCCGGGGAAAGCGCGCTCGTAGCTCAGCTTGACGCCCAGCTTGCGCGAGCGATTCTCGGACTGGTCGAACAAGGTGCCGGCCGGCGCGATCGCCGGGTCCTGGAAGCTGGCGATGGGATTGGGCTCGCCGCCAAACGTATCGTAGGTGCGGTTGAAGAAGATCTGCGTGACGAGATCGCCGCCGGCCAGATCGCTATCCGTATAGGAAAGCGATACGCTCTCGGTACGGCTGGCGGCGGGTTTGCCGGGCGGGTTGCCGCGCGTCGCGCTGGTCGGCAAGCCGGTCGCGCGATTGCCGGCGACCGGCACGTAGCGCCCATAGCCGTTGAGTTCGTAGCGATTGGCCATCAGGTCCAGCCGGCCGGTTGCGCCCACTTCCATGCCGATGCGCGCGAAGACGTTGAGCGTCTTCGAATCCTGTGTCTCGCCCTGCGTCACGTTGATACCGAGCGGGCGCCCCTGCCCATCGAAGAACACCCCGCGCTTCTCGAAGGAGGCGCCCACGGTCACGTCGAAAATGCCGGATTTGTTCTGGACGAGCGCGGCGACCTTGCCGCCCAGTCCTTCTTCCTCGAACCCGTCGCTGGCCGTGCCCTGCAACAGCACGCGGCCGGACCAGCCCTCGGTCACCGGCGCGCCGACCGTCACCTGATTGACGATGCCGCCGGTGCCGCCGATCCCCTGCAGCGCGTTGGAACCGAAGATCAACTCGACCCGGTCGATGAAGAAACCGTCGATGGTGAAGCCATCGCGGCTGCCGTCGCGCAGCGGCGTGGACTGCGGAATTCCGTTGATCGCGTAGAGCGGCGAACGGCCGCGCAGCGTCTCACCCGCACCGGAAAGCTTCCCGCGCGTGGGCGAGAAGGAGGGCGTCAACGCCGCCACCGCATCGACCACCGATCCGCCGATCGCCATTTGCTGCGCCAGATCCTCGGCACCGATCACGTCGATGGTCAACGGCAGCGCATTGGGAGGCAGGATCGTGCGCGCCGCCGTAACGATGATGTCACCCTTGCTTCCCGCGTCCGCCGTTTGCGCAAAGGCAGGAAAGGAAACCAGACACGCTGCCGACGCGAGAAAACGGAACGGAACCGAACGCATGATCACCCCTTGTTTTGAAAAACGGGGATCGCGCTAATCCAACGGAGACGCTAATGCAAGTTATTCTCAATATAAAAATGAGACAGCGGATTGCCGTCCCCGCACCACCCCAGTGGGTCAGAAGTTGCGCCTTTGCGACTTAGTAGCGATAATCGAACGCGATCCGCACCGTGCGCGGCCTCTGTGGCGTGATATAGGCCCCCTGGGCCATGTCGAACGGGGTGCCGAGCGCGAAGCGGTTACCCTTGGAATCGAGCAGGTTGGTCAGCGAGAGGGTGAGGCCGCGCTGCCCGTCGCCCACGCGGGCGGCGAGGCCAGTGTCAAGATAATTGCCCTGCTTGTCCCCCAGCCGGGGCCCTACGCCGAGTCGCGAGGGGCCGATATATTTTGCCCAGACACCCAGCCGCAGGTCGTCGCGGCCGAGCGCGATATGATAGTCGATGCTGCCCTGCCCCGCATAGTCGGCGACATTGGGGATCTGCCCCAGCTCGGCACCGGGGCTGAACTGCCCCAGCGAGCCCACCGGCGGCAGGCCGGGCCTAAACTCGGTGAGCGGCAGGTTGATGGTGGATGAGGCGGCGAGGCGCGCCACCTCGGGCGTCAGCGCCACCACCCGGCTGTGGTTATAGACCGCGCTCAGTTCCACGCGGAGGGCCGGCGTGGGCCGCAACGCGAGGTTGGCGGTCAGCGAGGTGATGCGGCCATCGCCGATATTGGCGGTACTCGGCAGGCCGTTGCCGTCGATGAAGTCGGCCTGGATATCGCGCCAGTAGACATGGGCAAGCGCCAGGCTGGCGAAGAGGCCGTGGCGCGGGCTGGCCCAGCGCGCGCCCCCCTCCCAGCTCTGCACATGGTCGTTGCGGAACCGCCGCACAAAGTCCGCCTCGATGGCGAGGCCGCCGGGGCGGAACCCCTCCTCGTAGCGCGCATAGAGCGACAGGCCCGGCGCCGCGTGGACCAGCACCTCCGCCGAAGGGAGCAACTCCATCTCGGTCCGCTCTGCGGTGATCGCCGCGCCGGCCAGAGCGAAAGCGGGCTGCACGTCCACACCCGATCCGCCAAGCCGGCTGTGCGTCACCCGCCCGCCGCCGCTCAGCAGCACGCCGGGCAGCGGCTCGACGCTCAGCTTGCCATAGCCGGTAAACTCGGTGACGCGATTGGTGACGCCGGTGGCTCGCGCCCGCCGTAGGCCGCCTTCGAAAGCACGGCGCTGCTCGGTGCGGTTGTCGATGGCACTGAAGCCGATCACCCAGCCGACCCCCTCGCGCACCGGCCGCCACAGCCGGGTCTCGCTCACCCACATGCGGGTGCGATTGTCCTGCTCGAACAGGGCCACCCCGGCACCCGGCCGGCTGGCGTCGAACCGTTCGTCGAGACCGTGACTCACATAAGCGTTGGAGGATTGCAGCAGCAGGCCGCCCCAGTCCTTGCGCACGATTGCCATGGCCATGCCGTAATGGGCGTGGGCATCCTCGACGACGGGGCTGGCGCGGGTGAGCGGCGGCCCGTTGCGGTCGGCATATTGCGCGTCGTCAATGCCGGTAAGCTGGTAGATGCCGCCAATATCGACAGTCCACGCATCGCCGGCGTCGAGCCGCACCGCCGCGCGCCCCCCGCCGATCCGCGTGCGGTTCACGTCCCGCTCGCCGCGCAGTGGATTGTCGATATAGCCGCCGTCGTTGATGCCATAGGCAGTCACGCGCAAGGCATGGCGTCCATTACCAAATGGCGCGTTGAGGGTGGCGGCCACGTCGCCGCCCGGCTGGCCGTGCTGGGTGAGGCTGACGCCGGCGGTCGTTTCCAGCGAGAAGCCGCGCGGATCGGGATCGTTGGGCACCAGCCGGATGATCCCGCCCAGTGATCCAGCGCCATAAAGCGTCCCCTGGGATCCCTCCAGCACCTCCACCCGATTGATATCCTGCAGGCGCAGGTCCGGGTCGGGCGCGTTGTAGGAGAGGCGCAGGTCGCCCAGATACTGGCCCACCGTCGCCTGTGTCGGCCCGGTGAAGCTGGAATCGGCGATGCCCCGGATGAACAGCTTGTTGCGGCCGGGGCCGAGATGGGTGGAGGCGACGCTGGCGAGCCGCGCAACGATCGAGTCCGTTCCCCGCTCGCCGCCAAAGCGCAGGTCGCCGCCATTGAGCATGGCCACCGTGCCGGCAAAATCGCCCCAAGGCTGGTCGATCTTGCTGGCGGTGACGATGATCGGCAATTCCGCATCCACCTCTGCTGGCGACACGGCCTGCGGCGGCGGTAGCCGGCGCTCCGCGCGCGCCACCTGCGTCGGCGCCAGCCCCGCCTCGATCCGCCAGCTCGTCGCGCTCAGCTGCACCGCCCGGCTGCGCGTGCCGGAGAGCATCCGCGCCAGCGCCTCGGCCGGCGTCATGGTGCCGCGCACGCCGCGCACCCGCGTCCGCCACACCGCCTCGCTGGTGACGCTGATGCTGATCCCCGCCTGCCGCGAGAGCTGCGCCACCCGCTCGGAGAGCGGCCCGGGCGGAACGTCGATTCGCCGCATCTCCTCGGCGTGCAGCGGAGCGGCGGCGCAGAGCAGCGCAAGCGAAGCCGTGCGAACAGGGAGCGCGCGCATCACCGGGAGAGCATCCACCCCCCTGTATCGCGCGTGGCCCGCGTGCCGGAGAGTGCGGCGAGGTCATCCACCATCCGCGCCTCGTCCGCGCTGGTCTGGAACGCGCCACGGAACGGGATCGCCGCCACGCCGGGGCTGGTGCTGATCCGCACGCCGGTCGTCCGCTCGATCTCCGCCGCCACCTCGCTGAGCGGCACGCCGTCGTAAACGAGTTGCCCCGCCTGCCAGCCGCCGACCGACCCGAGGCTGACCGGGCTGACCACCGCCTGCCCGCTGGCGTCGTCCACAGCCAGACGCCGCCCGGCATCAACGCGAACGTTGCTGCTCGCCGGATTATACACCACCGCGCCCTCGGACACGGCGACGATGGTCCGCCCATCGGTGCGCGTCACGTCAAACACGGTACCGACATCGACAATCTGTGCGCCGCCAACGCTCACGTGGAACGGCGCGTCGTCGCGGTGGACGACATGGAACAGCGCCTGCCCGCGTTCCAGCGTCGCGCGGCGCGGATCGTCCTTGTCCAGCAGGATCGCCGTACCGCCGTTGAGCGCGATGCGGCTGCCGTCCGCCAGCGCCACGGTGCGGGTTTCGCCCATCGCGGTCTCGATGCGCTGCATCTCCGGCGCCTGCCGCAGCACGCCGATGCCGGCTACCACCGCCAGCGAGGCCGCAAGCGCACCGCCCAGCCACCAGCGCCGGCTGACGCCCGCCGGCGCAGCGGGTGCGTCGTTCGCGGGCACGGGATGGCTTGGCAACGCCTCTACATCGCCGTCCAGCAGCGCCAGCTCATGATAGGCGCTCGCGTGGGCCGGGTCCGCCGCCAGCCAGTCGGCAAAGCGCTCCCACTCCGCGAACGCCGGGTCGCGCTGCCGGACCAGCCAGTCAATTGCGGCCGTCTCTATGCTCGACTCATGCGTCATCCGACTGCCTCCTCGCGGCGATCAGCGCCGCATAGGCGCGCCGCAGGTCACTCTCCACCGTACTCAGGCTCACCCCCAGCTCGGTGGCGATCTGCTTTTGCGGCACGCCATCCAGCCGGAAGCGGCGGAAGCACCGTGCGGCCCGCTCGCCGAGCGCGGCCAACGCCGCGTCGAACCGGCGCAGTTCCTGCCGCGCGATCAATGTCTCCTCGGCCGTGGGCTGTGGCGCCCGCTCGTCCAGGCCACCCCGCGCATCGCTCCACGCATGGTCGCGCTGACGCGCCTGTCGCTCGGCCCGATAGCGGTCGATCATCAGATTATTCGCCGCGCGATAGAGATAGGCCAGCGGGTTGCCGACCGGGCCGGTAGGCCGCTGCGTCACGCGAATCCATAATTCCTGAAACAGATCCTCCGCCGCATCGCCCGCGCCATGGGATTCGAGGAAGCGCATGAGCTGTGCGCGATGCGCCAGCAGCACGGCTTCGATGCCATGCTCCGTGCTCGGTCCGATCTGGGGTTCGGATTCGCCGCTCATCACCTGCCTGCTCTGGCCCTTGCCGACCACGGCCGCGGGCGTGCCTGCCTGCTCGCCTGCCGCCCGACCCCCGGTGGTGGTGGCCGGATATAGCGGGGTCATGACAGCGCGCAAGGGCTGCTCGACACGGGTAGATCGCGGCGGCATCCTGACAGTGCGTATGGGTGGGCAAGAGGGGGATGGGCGGTATGGGGCGTAACCCACCCCCTCTTGCCCGCGTGCCGGCATCCGCCGTTCGCGGATCGCGACCTGGCGAAGGTCAGAGGCCGACACGGAGACTGGCGCGCAGCGAGAGAGCCCAGTTGCTGTCCTGCCGCTCTGCGCCCACTTCGCCGCCGATCTGGAAGCCGCTGTTGCCGGCCACGCCACGCAGGCGCCCCAGCCAGCCGCTCTCGCGCTGATCGGCGATCAGGGTGAAGGCATCGCCGTCCTTGAAATGCGCCACCGTGTCGCCCAGCCTGCCGCTGACGATCTCGCGGCGGCCCAGCTCCAGCTCGAAGCGCGACCAGCCCGCCCACTGGTCCTCTCCCCCGGCGTCGATGCCGATCACGGCGCTGCCGGTCACCGCCAGTTCGTCGCTGGTGCGCGATCCCACCACCAGATTGAACGCATCGCCGCCGCCGGTCTCGGCATAACCCTTCTCACGCAGGCGGTAATAATCGAGCGAGACGACCGGGCGGAACGAGAGGTGGCCGCTCACCCAGTCGTAGGCCAGCGTGCCGGCGCCGGAATAGAGCCGCGCGCCACGGTCGGAACTGGCGGTGAGTGAAACCTTGTCGTCGCCGTTCATTCCCTGGAAATTGCGCACGCCTTCAAGGCCGATGAACGCGATGGCGCCACGCGCATTGGCCCGCAGTCCGCCCGCTTTCAGGCGCCAGTAGGCGGCCAGTTCATATTGCGTGGCGTTGACCTGATTGCTCGTATCGCCATCGCGGTTGCGGCTCCAGAGATAGGCCATCGATCCGCCGAAATTGCCGAGCCCGGTCTTGATCTCGCCGCCGCCGCCGACGCCCCAGCCGCTGGTCTTGTAGGCGGCCGTGTCGCCGCGGTCCTTCTCCACGCCCCAGGCGACCTGGTTGATCCAATAGCCCCATTTGCCCTCGTCCTTGAACGGCCCGGTCGGCTCCTCCAGCATCCGGCCGAAGGTGCGCGAGCCCTGCGTCACCGCCGCGAAAGTGCCGCCGGCATGGTCGGGCAGCATCTGCCGCAGCGAGGCGCGGAATGCCTCACCCTCGGTGATCCCCAGGAACGCGCCGGCCACCTTGGTGTCCTTGGCCAGCGCGGCATAAACCGCATCGAACGCCGCCGCTTCCGAGCGATTGAGCCCGAGGTCGTTCACCGACTTGCGGCCCAGTGTCACGGTGAGGTCGTTGCCATTGCTGGCCAGCTTGGCGTCGTAGAGGAACGGCACCAGCGTCGTGTCGGCGGTGATGTTGCCCGCCCCGCTCAGCGTGCCGGCGCGCACGATCAGGTGATCGCCTACCGCCTTCGCCACGTCCGTCACCCGCAGCGCGATCCGCGAATCCGCCGCGAAGCTCGCGGCTCCGGAGACGCTGAGCAGCGGCGTGCTATTGCCGGCGTCGCCCAGCGTGATCGCGAGCAGGCCCTTGTCGGTCACCGCCAGGCTGGAGATCTGCGCCGGCTGGCTGAGCGCCATCTGCCCGCCCGCCAGCGTCACCGCCAGATTGCCGCTGTTGGCGAGGGCACCAGCGAAGATCGACCCGGTGCCCACATTCAGCGTGGAGGCTGCCCCGCCGAAATCGGCCGTGCCGTTGAACCGTGATGTCCCGGCGAGGCTCATCTTTGCCCCGCCGTCGCCAAATGCCACCTTGCCGGTATAGACGGCGTCGCCGGAGAGCTGGAGCACGTCCGCGCCCGCGCCGAAGAACGTGTCGCCCGTCACCGTGCCGTCGGCGATATCGAGCAGGTTGTTGCCCGCGCCAAAGCGGATATCGCCGGTGATGCTCGGCGCGGTGATGCCGGCCGCGACGGCCGTCTGCCGGACGATGACGTTGCCGGTCGAGGCGGAGAGGTCGATGGCGATGTTGCGTCCTTCGTCTGCCTTGGCGCCGGTCGCCGAGATCGCGCCGCTATTCTCCACGAGGCTGACCGTGCCGGAGGCATCGACGATGCCCCGCGCGGTGCCGGCCTCGCCCGATGCGGTCGCCTTGATCGAGCCAGCGTTGCGGATGCCCGCCACGCTCGCGCCGCTGTCGATGGCGATGCCGGTCGCCGCCGTGCCCGCCGCGTTGCTGCCTGCGGCGTCGACCTTGCCGGTCACGTGGATGAGCGGCGTGCTCGCCCCCGCGCCCATGCGGATCGCCGTGGCCGAGGCGCCGTTCGCGCTGGCCGAGACGGAGCCGCTGATGCCGATGCCGCCCGCGATCGTCACCGCATGGCCGGTCCCGCCCACCTGCAAGCCAGTGCCATTCACGTCCTTGTAGACGCCCGCGCCGGCAATCGTGCCGTCGATGATGAGGCCATAGCCCGTCCCTGTCGCCGGCACCGCGCCGATGGCGATATCCCGCGTGTCCGAGCCGATCCGCATGGCCGGCGCGGCGCCGTAGGAGCGCACGGCGGCCGAGCCTTCCTTGCTGTCCTCGATGCCGTCCTTGTCCTCGTCCTTGTCGGTTTCGCTGGTGTCCTTCGGCGGTACGGCGAGGATGATGCCGCCGGCTACGTCCCCGGCCACGATCACCGCCGATCCGCCCTGCAGGAGGTCGTCGGCATCGAGCTTGGAGGTGTCGGCGGGGGCCGTGGTGGCGCGGTAGCCAGTGGCGCTGACCGTGCCCTGGATGGTCAGCGTACCGCCGATATCGCCGTCGAACCGCGCGCCGACCGCATCGACGCCGGTCGCGCCGACCGTGCCGGCCAGCCGCACGTCGCCGGTGATGGCACCCGCCTGCACGCCCACCGCGCGGTCGCCGAGCACGCTCGTCGTGCCGTCATGGCTGAATTTGCCGGTCAGCGGCCCGCCCAGCCGAATGCCGTAGCTGTCATTGCCCTCGATGGTGATAGCCGCGCCGTTGGTGACGGTGATGTCGCCGGCATAGGCGCCCGCCGTCGCGATGCCGACGCGGTTCTTGCCGACCGCGAACGGCCCGTCGAGATCACCATCATTATCGCCATCGGTCGGCGTATAACTCTCGTCGAGCGTGATCTTGCCGCTATGGACGATCCCACCGGAGGTGCCGGCCAGCGCCAATATGCCGGTCGCATCGTTGGCGTTGCTGATCGCGATGAGCCCCTCGTTGGTCACCTTGTTGGCGCTGTCCACCGTCACCGCCACGCCGCTCGCCGTCAGCTCGACCGATCCGGCGGTGGTGATCTTGATGTCGTCCGCCGCGCCGCTCTTGATGGTCGCGGTGCGGATCGGCGCGGTCTGCTTGGTGGTCACGCTGGTTTCGGCAAACGCCGTCGCGGACGTGAGCGCAAGGCAGCAGGTCGAAGCGAGCAGGAAAGAACGCATGGGGGCTCCCGGGCAATCTGTGGTTCCAGGCGGGTCCATGCCCGCCATTGTCCTTCAAGACGGAGCCGGGAGAGCACAGCCTTGGCGGTCAGGGCGCAACGGCGTCAGGCGCAGTCCCTTGGCCTACCGCTCGTCGGCCGCGTGCGGGTGGCAGGCCCCGCACCATGCGCTGGGGTCGGGCCGGTCGCTCGCGGGCGATTAGGTCATCCAGACCTGCCGTGCTACGCTTTGCCATCGCGGGCACTTTCGTGAGCGCCTTCGACCGAAGGACCACGGCGGCGCCTGCACTTCGGGAGCGCTGAGAGATGGACCTCAATCGCGGTTATACAGACGATCGGTGGGCGGTCCCTGGCGTCATTCGGGTTCGCGCCGCCCTGCCGCGCCCCCGCAAAGCGCCCGGCACATGCTGATCCGCGCGCACGCCACCCTCGTCACGGGATGCGATTTCGTCGCGCAACGTCGGTTCCAGCCCGGCATTGCTTGCTCGTGGACGCGCGGTGTTCATAATCGCATGACGGCTAATCACCTGCGCGAGCTGGACCGGTTCCTGTGCGTGTTGCTGGAAGAAGGCGCGGCGCTGCTCGGCGGAGCGGACCATGACGCGCCGGCCTTTGCGCGCTTGCGGAAAACCTCCGAGAAGCTCTTCATTGTACAACAGATGGTCGGCACGCCCACGGACCATGCCAGCCGGCTGGCGGCGATCCGCAGGATCGCGGCCCGCTTGCGCCGGTCCTCCCCGGCTTCGCAGGCGAAGGACATTTCGCTGGCGTGCGAGGCGCCTCTGGACCTGCCCTTGGCCGTTCAATCAATCGCCCTCTTTTATCGCGATCTCGGCAATGAATTGATGAAAAAAATTCTGGTTCAAAGGCAAATTCTTGACTTTTCGGAGCCCTGAGCCCATGTAGGCAAGGCTATCGTCGCATGCGACGGAATTTGACGCCTCAGGCGGATCCTTCCTTTCTCACGCCACCAGCTCCGTCGACATTGTGTCGGCGGGTCATTTTTGTTTTCGTGAAAGGAAACATATCATGCCTATTGGCACCGTAAAATTCTTCAATGCCGACAAGGGCTATGGCTTCATCAAGCCCGATGACGGCGGCAATGACAGCTTCGTGCATATCAGCGCCGTAGAGCGCGCCGGCATGGCCACGCTGCAGCAGGACCAGCGTCTCAGCTATGAGATCGAGACTGATCAGCGCGGCAAGCAGTCGGCCGTCAATCTCGAGGCTGCCTGACGTATCGGCCGAGGCGGATCCGCGGATCCTCGACGGCCTGATCGAAGAATGAGTCCAGATGGGCATTGCGATGCTCATCTGGACGATGATGCCAGATTATCCCTCGCACGCCGGCACGATGCCGCGCTTTTGCGCCCGTTTCGGGGCGCCGATCGCGATGACGTCATGATGCCCCGCTCTGAAAAGGAGCGCGACCATCATGCGCGAACCCACACCCAATCACGGCCGGTCGTCGCCTCGCGGCAGGCACCGCCCTCACCCCATCATGCACACCAATGATCGTGCACCAGGAATATCATGAATTTTCGTACCCCTTTTCTGCTAAAACCCCTTATGTCCGGCTCATTGAGGCCCAACTATGCCGCCCGCAGCACCGCGCGCGAATCTGTCGCTCCGGAAGCGACACTCTCGCGGCGTGATCTCCGACGGATCGTCGCCGAAATGATCGACTGATCATCACCGAGGAGAAACGCTCTTATGTCCGTAAACAGTGATTTCTATCTGGCGCGCGCCGCCGATTGCGCCCGTGAGGCACGAGAGGCGACGCTCGCCAATGTGCGCGATCGCTGTCTGCGGTCCGAGGCCGCATGGCGGATGATGGCCAAGCGCCTGCTCCAGACTGAGGCCACCAAATCGCAGCAGGAAGCGGAAAAGGCGCGCTTGCGGGAAGCGGGCGAATAGTCGCGTCCACCAATGCGTCACGGCCATGGTGCGCCGGGCGTAACCCCACGCAGGCCTGCTTGACGGGCTATGCCATCTGACACTGCAGGGGGTTGGATCGCCGCCGCCCTGTGCCTTCGGCCCGAATCGCAAGGCGCCTCCCGTCACAGACATGTGCCCAGACATGCGCGTTTGCGAACGGAAGCCGCGCTCAAGCGCCGCTGCCCCTGCCGCTCACCCATGACCTCGCCGTCCAGCTCCGGCGCTCAGGGTGTGGATTTCATCTGCGAGAGCCTCGCTCTGCGCACGGCGCGCTTGCCACGGGTTCAAAACATGTTTCACTCCTGACATTTTCAAGCAGGCTTGCGATTCTATTGGAGCCGCCATGGCATCCAGCACGTCTCTCGCTCCCCACGCGCGCCTCGTCGGCGTCGCCCTGCTCGCGCTGGCCACGCAGGCGTGCGCGGTCGGGCCGAATTATCGTCCGCAGGCCGCCGCCGCGCTCCACGTGCCGGATCGCTATCAGGCACCCGCCGCCGAGAGCATCGACGCTGCGGGGCTCGCCCATTGGTGGACCGCGTTCAACGATCCGACGCTGACCTCGCTGGTCGAGCGGACGCTGGCTGGCAATACCGATCTCGCCGCCGCGCAGGCGCGGCTGCGCGCCGCCCGTGCCTCGCTCAAGGCGTCGCGCGGCGCGCTGCTTCCCAGCCTTTCGGCGGGCGGCTCGGCCAGCCGGCAGGAGGTGGTGGAAGGGCCCGGCGGCGGAAACAGCGGCTTCCAGGCCGGGCTCGACGCGGCCTATGAGGTCGATCTGTTCGGGGGCATCCGGCGTTCGGTGGAGGCCGCCCGCGCCAACGCGCAGAGCAGCGCCGCCAGCCTGGCGGACGTCCAGCGCTCGCTGGTCGCCGAGGTCGCGCTCAATTATATCGACGCGCGCTCGACCCAGGCCCGCCTCGCCGTGGCACGCCAGAATATCGCCATTCAGGACGAGACGCTGCAGATCGTGCGCTGGCGCGTCGAGGCCGGGCTGGTCAGCAATCTCGATCTCCAGCAGGCCATCGCCCAGCGCGCCCAGACGGCGGCGACCATCCCCACGCTGGAGCAGAGCTACGCCGCCTCGGTCAACCGCATCGCCACGCTCATCGGGCAGGCGCCGGGCGCGGTGACGGCCGAGATGGCGGCGCAGCAGCCCATCCCGCTGGGGCCGGACGCGGTCGAGGCCGGGCTGCCCGCCGGCCTGCTCAACCGCCGGCCGGACCTGATCGCTGCCGAGCGCAGCCTCGCCGCCGAGGTCGCGCGGATCGGCGTGGCGGAGGCCGATCTCTATCCCGCGCTGCGTTTGAGTGGCTCTTTAAGCTCGAACAGCACCAGTTTCTCTGCGCTTGGCGACAATATCATCGGCAATCTGCTCGGCAGTATTACCGCGCCGATCTTCCAGGGCGGGCAGATCCGCGCGCGCATCGAGCAGCAGCGCGCGACCGCCGACGTGGCGCTCGCCAACTATCGCGGCGCGGTGCTGACAGCGCTGGAAGACGTTGAAAATGCTCTGGTTTCCATTGACCGCACTAAGGCGCGGGAGAGCGAGCTGGTGACGGCGGAGGCGGCCGCGCGTGAGAGCGTCAGCCTGGCCGAAGCGCAGTATCAGAGCGGTCTCATCGACTTTCAGGCGCTGCTGTCCACTCAGCAGAGTCTGCTATCGGCGCAAGATAGCCGAACCACCGCGCGCGCCGCCCGGGCGAGTGCTTCTATCCAGCTTTTCAAAGCTTTAGGTGGCGGCTGGGACGCCTCTGAACGGACAGGCTCGTAAAAACCATGACCGACGCAAGCACGCAAATCGTTGTTGATGAGTTTCTCGGTACGGCCGATCGCCGCCGCCTGCCGCGCTGGGCCAAGTGGGGCGGCATCGCCCTCGCCCTCGTCGTGCTGCTGCTCATCGCCCGCGCCTTTTTCGGCGGCGGCGCCCCGGCCAGCTACGCCACGGTCGATGCCAAGCGCGGCGACATGCGCGTCCACGTCACTGCCACCGGCAACCTCGCGCCCACCAACGAAGTATCGGTCGGCTCGGAGCTCTCCGGCCTGATCGACAAGGTGCTGGTTGAGGAGAACGACCGGGTTGTGAAGGGCCAGGCCCTCGCCCAGATCGACACCGAGAAGCTGATGGACGCGATCCATCGCAGCGAGGCCGCGCTCGCCTCCGCGCGCGCCAGCGTGATGCAGGCGCAGGCGACCGTTGCGCAGTCCCAGGCCACCCTCGCCCGGCAGGAAGAGGTCGCACGCGTCTCCGGCGGCAAGGTGCCCTCCAAGACCGAACTGGACTCGGCCCGCGCCGATTATCAGCGCGCCGTCGCCAACCTCGCCGTATCGCGCGCGGGCGTCGCTTCCGCCGCCGCCCAGCTCTCGACCGACCGGACCAATCTCGCCAAGGCGACGATCCGCTCGCCCGTCACCGGCGTCATCCTCTCGCGCGAGATCGAACCGGGCCAGACGGTTGCCGCCTCGTTCAACACGCCCACCCTGTTTCTCATCGCCGAGGATCTGAGCGCGATGGAGCTTGAGGTGAAGGTGGACGAGGCCGATGTCGGCCAGGTCAAGGAAGGCCAGAAGGCGACCTTCACCGTCGATGCGTGGCCCGGCAAGACCTTCCCCGCGACGATCAAGCGCGTCAATGTCGGCTCGAACAACGCGGCCGCTTCGACCGCCAGCAGCGCAGCCGCCTCCTCGGTGGTCAGTTACGGTGCGGTGCTCACCGTGGATAACAAAGATCTGAGCCTCCGCCCCGGCATGACCGCAACCGCCACGATCACCACCAGCGAGGAAAAGAACGTGCTGCTGGTGCCCAATGCCGCGCTGCGCTTCCAGCCACGCAATCCCGATGCGGTGGCTCGGCCTTCAGGCGGCAATGCGCTGATGCCTATCCAGATCGGCCGTGGCCGGCGCCCCTCGACGCAGGAGGTCAAGATCGGGCGCGGCTCGCGTCAGACCGTTTTCACGGTGGGCGAGAAAGGCAAGCTCACCCCGCATGTCGTCATCGCCGGCGCGACCAACGGCTCGGAGACCATCGTCACCAGCGAGACGCTCAAGCCCGGCATGAAGGTCGTGACGGGCGAACTGGCGGCGCAGTCATGAGCCTCATCGAACTGCGCGGCGTCACCAAGGTCTTCGGCACGGGTCAGAGCGCGTTCCAAGCCTTGAGGGGCGTCGATCTCGACATAGACAAGGGCGAGTTCGTCGCTGTGATGGGTGCCTCTGGCAGCGGCAAGTCGACCACCATGAACATCCTCGGCTGTCTCGATACGCCAACGACTGGCACCTACCGTTTCATGGGCCACCATGTCGAACGGCTGACCAACGATCAGCGCGCGATGCTGCGCCGCCGCTACCTCGGCTTCGTCTTCCAGGGCTTCAATCTGCTCTCGCGCACCTCCGCGCTGGAGAATGTGGAACTGCCGCTCATCTATCGCGGGGAGGATCGCAAGACCCGGCGGGGGGCAGCGCTCGCCGCGCTGGACCGGGTAGGCCTGCTGCAATGGGCGGACCATACGCCCGCGGAACTCTCCGGCGGCCAGCAGCAACGCGTGGCCATCGCCCGCGCCATCGTCACCCAGCCGATGGTTTTGTTCGCCGACGAACCGACCGGCAACCTCGACAGCGAGCGCTCGATCGAGATCATGGAGTTGCTGCGCGCGCTCAACCGCGAGCAGGGCATCACCATCGCCATGGTTACGCACGAGCCGGATATGGCGGCTTATGCAGGCACCATCATCCGCTTCCGCGATGGGCTGGTCGAAGAGCGCCTCGTCAATGAGGTCATGGCCTGATGCTGCTCACCAGCTTCCTGCTCGCCTTGCGCGCCATCCGCCGCCACCTGTTGCGCTCCTTTCTGACCACGCTCGGTATCATCATCGGTGTCGCGGCGGTGGTGACGATGGTGACGCTGGGCAACGGGGCGACCGCGTCAGTCAAGGAGCAGATTTCCTCGCTCGGTTCCAACATGCTGACGGTGCGCCCCGGTGCCGGGTTCGGCCGGGGGGGCGGCGGCGGTCCGCCTCGTCCGTTCGACGAAGCCGATGTCGAGGCAGTGCGCGCGCAGGTTGGCGGCGTGCTTCACGTCGCGCCGCAGGCGACAACCAGCGTCACCGCCGTCTTCGAAGCGCAGAATTGGTCGACCACAGTCACGGGGACCACCAACGACTATTTCGCGGCCTCCAACTTCAAACTGGCAGAGGGCCGCGTTTTCAGCGAGTCGGAGCAACAGGCCGGCAAGTCGGTCTGCGTGATCGGCGACACCATCCGCACCAGCCTGTTCCGCGATGTCGAGCCGCTCGGCGCAAGCCTGCGCCTCAACGCCATCAGTTGTCAGGTCATCGGCGTGCTGGAAAAACGCGGCCAGGCCGGTCCCGGCGCGGATCAGGATGATCAGGTGGTGATGCCGATCAAGGCAGTGATGCGCCGGCTGACCGGCAATCGTGACATCCGCGCCTTCCAGGTCGCGGTCGATCCGCGCTTCGACACCACCGCTGTCAGCGCTTCGATCACCTCGCTGTTGCGCGAGCGCCGCCATCTCACTGGCAGCACCGACAATGATTTCAACATTTTCGACGCCAAGCAGATTTCCGATACACTCTCCTCCGCCACGCAGACGATGACGGCACTGCTCGCCGCCGTCGCCGCTGTCAGCCTGGTGGTCGGCGGCATCGGCATCATGAATATCATGCTCGTCTCGGTGACCGAACGCACCCGCGAGATCGGCATCCGCCTCGCCATCGGTGCGGTGCAGCGAGAGGTCCTGATGCAGTTTCTTGTCGAAGCCGTCACCCTTTCCTGTCTGGGTGGTATCATCGGACTCCTGTTTGCACTGGCGCTCACAATCGGTATCTCCTCGGTGATGCATATTCCCTTTGTGTTTGACGTGAAGATCAACCTGCTCGCGTTCGGCTTCGCTGCGGCGATCGGCATCATCTTCGGTTTTTTCCCCGCGCGGCGAGCCGCCTCGCTCAACCCGATCGAGGCGCTGAGGCACGAATGACCGGGCAGCCGGACTCGCCACACGTCCTCGTCGTCGACGACGACCGGGAGTTGCGCGAGCTTGTGGTCGACTTCCTCAGTAGGCACGGCCTCCGCGCCATCGGCGCCGGCAATGCGCGGGAGATGGACACCGCTCTCGCCGCCGGAGACATCGACCTCATCGTCCTCGACCTGATGATGCCGGGCGAAGACGGCCTTTCCGTGCTGCGCCGCATGCGCGGCGGTACGCACCGCCCGCCCATCATCATGCTCTCCGCCATGGGCGCGGATTCAGACCGGATCATCGGTCTGGAGGTCGGGGCCGACGACTATCTGGCCAAGCCCTGCAACCCGCGTGAGTTGCTTGCTCGCATCCGCGCCGTGCTCCGCCGCGGGCAGGACAATTCCAGTCACCCCGTCCGTCGCTTCGGCGAGTGGACGCTCGACCTGGTCGAGCGCACCGTCGCCGGTCCTGGCATCGAGATCACGGCACTCACTGACACCGAGTTCCGCTTGCTCAGCGCCTTTCTGGACCGACCGCAACAGGTGCTCACCCGTGACCAGCTCATTGATCTAGCCAAGGGCAGCGACACGATGATGTTCGACCGCGCCATCGACGTAACGCTGAGCCGCCTGCGCAAGAAGCTGGGGCCACGTGCGCCGATCCGCACCGTCCGGGGCGAGGGCTATATGTTCACGCTGGTACCACAATGATCTGGCGACGGGGCGGCCGCTCCATCCTGAGCCAGAGCTTCTGGCTGCTGGTCGCCGGCATGATCGTGGTGCAGGTCGTGCTCACCGCGAGCATCTTCCTGCTGCCGCCGCCGCGCGAGGCAGGCGTGCCATTGGGAGAGATTGCCGAACGATTGGGCGGCCCACGCGCGGTGGATAGTCGCTGGCGCGTGCGCAACCGGGACCTCCCTGTGAAAGTTCTGTCAGGGCCGCCGGTCCAGACCGACGGGCTCCTCAGCAGCCCGCCCCTCACCAATGCCCTGGCGGAGCGGCTGGGCGTCAAGACCAGCGATGTTCGCCTCTATTTCCGTGTCGATCGGAGCAGCCGCTTCTGGCGCTCGCGCAATCGCGGCAGCGACGGTATCGTCCGGTGGCGGGGCGAGCCTTTCTTTTTCGACCGCACGATCGCGGCGGCGCGGCTCGATGGCGAGTGGCGATCAATCCGGGTGCCGGACCGGCCACTCGTCGCCCAATGGCAAGTACGCATGGCGATCGCGTTCGGCTTCGCCCTGGTTTCGCTCTTGCCCCTCGCCTGGTTGTTCGCCCGCTGGATGGCGCGGCCGATCCGCGCCTTTGCCGACGCCGCCGACAAGGTCGGGCGTGACAGTTCGGCCCCGCTGATTCCCGAGGACGGCCCCGCCGAACTACGTGTCGCCGCCCGCGCGCTCAACGCCATGCAAAGCCGCATCGCCGAGCAGATGAGCGAGCGCCAGGCGATGGTAGCCGCTATCGCCCATGATCTGCGCACTCCCCTCTCGCGCATCGCCTTCCGCATCGAGGGCGCGGACGATAGCCTGCGCGAGCCGATCCAGCGCGACATCATCCAGATGAAAGCGATGATCAGCGCCACGCTCGATTTCGTGCGCGGCAATATGCGTCAGGATATGGGCGAGCGGATCGACCTGTCTGGGTTGCTCTCCGCCCTGGTCGAGGTCGAGGTTCAGGTCGGCCGGCCGGTTCGCTGGCTCACCGCGCCAGTAGCGACCTGCCTCGTCATGGGCGATCGGGTGGCACTGCGGCGGATGATCCAAAATCTGCTCGATAACGCCCTCAAATATGGCGGCGCGGCTGAGCTAAGTCTGCAAATCACGGCTGGTGCCGCGCGCGTCGTCGTTGCCGATCGCGGTCCCGGCCTTGCGCCCGAGGATATCGAAGCGATGTTTGCACCGTTCGTTCGGCAAGACCCCTCGCGCAACCGGGAGACGGGCGGCGCCGGACTCGGCCTCGCGATCGCGCGCGCCATCGCCCGCGACCACGGCGGCGACGTCACTTTGGCGCCGCGTGAGGGCGGAGGGCTGGAAGCGATCGTCTCGTTCCCGGTCGCAACGGCAGAAGCCTCAACGGCGCGGCCAGCGGGATGAGCCGCGCCGCGAATGGAGATCATCGTTCAGGGCCGCGATATGCTCCTGCCTTCTCAGGAGAACGACAGCCTCAATCGACGAAGGCGCGCTCGATCACATAAGCACCCAGATTTGCGTTGGAGCCTTCTTCAAACCCCAGCGCCTCGAGCCGGGAGGCAAGGTCATGGATCATCCCCATCGAACCGCAGAGCATCACGCGGTCGGTCGCGGGGTCGAGCAGAGCTGGACCGGAGAGTGGATCGAACAGCCGCCCACTGTCGATGAGAGCGCCCAGACGCCCCGTGGTGCGAAACGCCTCGCGTGTCACCGTTGGCACGTAATGAAACTGGAGCAGCGCCTGATCCTGCACCAGCGGATCGCCAGCCAATTGGCTCTCCAGTTCGGTTCGGTAGGCAAGGCCCGCCACGGTGCGCGCGCAATGAGCAAGCACCACCTGCCCGAAGCGGTCATAAATCTCGGGGTCACGCGCGATGCTGAGGAACGGCGCCAGTCCGGTGCCCGTTGAGAGTAGAAACAGGCGGCTTCCCGGCGTCAGCGCATCGGCCACCAGCGTGCCGGTCGGCTTGCGGCCGAGATAAAGAGGATCACCCGGCTGGATTTGGCACAAGCGCGAGGTTAGCGGCCCGTCCGGCACTTTGATCGAAAGGAATTCCAGCTCGTCCGCGTAGGAGGCACTGGCAATGGAATAGGCACGCAGCAGCGGACGCCCGTTCGCCGGGAGGCCGAGCATTACGAATTCGCCGGAACGGAAGCGGAAACTGGCAGGCCGCGTCACCGCGAAACTAAAAAGATATTCATTCCAGTGGCGCACCCAGTTGACCCGCTCGACGGTCAACGCGCCCGTCGGCGCGAAGTCGAAACCGTAGCGGGACAAATCATTCATCGAGAAAACCTCAATCTAGGTACAAAATCCGGCAAGCCGAGGGGCGGTCGGTCGTGGCCGGCCCATGCGCCAACGCGCCCATGGGTACAGCCAGACACGGATTTGCTCGATCGACGCTCAACGGCCGTCTTCTCGCTCCACTTCCGATCTGACCTCCGCCCGAAAAACGCCATTGGACAAAGCCCGCGCCGCAGACATCCCGCGCGACATCAATCGTCCTCCTCGTCGATGCAATCCACCACACGCCGGGGCAATTACATAAGGCACGCCCCATTTATGCTAATGATAACTAATAGCAATATTGTCGAAATTGTCCATAGCACATCAACCCCCGATACTCGTCGCCCCGCTCAATGCCCGCTTGCGCCTTTCCGCTGATGCCGCAAATCGGCTGGACTTGACGTTGCGTTGTCGCAAGGATGACGTTCGAAAATCCGCCCACCGCCACCACAAAGGATCCGCGCATGTCGCACGAGACCGCACTGTCTTTGCCTCAATATGGCGGCTGCCAGTGCGGCGCGCTGCGCTACGAGTTGTCTCTCCCGCCGTTGGGTGTCTGGGCGTGCCATTGCAACCAATGTCGCAAGCAGAGCGGCGGCGCATTCGGCATGTCACTGAGCATTCCGGTAGACGCCTTGCGCTTCATCGCGGGCGCGCCAGCCGTTTGGCCGCGGCAGACAGACACTGGCCATCTCTCTGACTGCCTGTTTTGCGCTCGATGCGGGACGCGCGTCGCCCATCGGCGGCGTGCACATGGTGGCCGCATGACTCTCAAACCCGGCACCCTGGATGATATGAGTTGGGTCACACCCGATCGTCATGTTTTTACGGATACCGCACTCGATTGGATGGCGCCGTTAATCCACACCGAGGGGTAACAGCAGCATCTTTGGCGCGACTAGACCTGATACATCCAGGCTTGGCGGCTATCAAAGTTGTTTTTATCAACATTCCTTTGTTGCGGTTTCGCGCGGTTAGAGCCACCATCTCGTCTTTGAGAGGACCGATCCAACGATATATTAAGGTTGATTGTTACAACTATACGTAACATATACCATTGCCGATCGGGCGGCAGAACGCGCAGCACCTGCCACTGCACCGCCGATGGAGGTCCAGTGCTCCGCTACGCGTGCGGAAATGAGGGGGAGGTTTGTTCGTGCGAATTCTGGCAGCCTTGGCGCTGAGCGCCACGTGTATGGTTCCGATGGCCCATGCCCAGTCCGAACCAACCCCCGCGTCTGGCGATTGGCCGCGTTATGCACGGGACTTGGCAGGCACGCGCTACTCACCGCTGACCCAGATCAATACGAAGAACGTTGCCAAGCTGACCCAAGCCTGGTCGTTCCGTGTCCGGCCAGAAGGCGGGGGAAGTCTGGTGTCGTCCGCAACCCCCATTGTCATTGACAATGTCCTTTATTTGCCGATCGGCAACGCCGTCGTGGCGCTCGAGGCGGATAGCGGCAGGGAGATCTGGCGCCATCCGATCGAGAAGGGCTTAGCCCGCCGCGCTGTCTCCTATTGGCGGGGTGACAAGGCCCATGGTCCGCGTATCTTCTATTCGGTCAGCGATGCCATCATCGCTTTGGACGCACGCACCGGCAAGCTGGATACCAGCTTCGGTGACAGGGGCCGCATCGCCTTGGACGTGCCCTACGGCTCGCCACCGACAGTCTACAAGGATGTGCTGGTGGTCGGCGCCAACACCGCCGAGATGCAGGCTGGACCTCCCGGCAACACGCGCGCTTTCGACGCGCGCACCGGCGCTAAGCTCTGGGAATTCAACACCGTGCCGCAGCCCGGCGAGGTCGGACACGAAACATGGTTGAACGACGGTTGGAAAAACCGCTCAGGCACCAATGTCTGGATCTGGTATATGACGGTCGATGAGAAGACCGACACGCTCTACATGCCGGTCGGCGGGCCTTCCGCCAACTATTATGGCGGTGACCGGCCGGGCGACAATCTGTTCGGCAACTCGGTGGTCGCGGTCGATGCGCTGACCGGGACATATAAGTGGCACTTCCAGACCATCCATCATGACCTGTGGGATTCAGACCTGCCGGCGCCCCCGGTTCTGGTCGACGTCAAGGTCGATGGCAAGAAGGTGCAGGCGCTGGCCGAGACCGGCAAGCCCGGCCTCATGTATATTCTCGATCGCCATAGCGGAAAGCCGGTGCATCCGATTGAGGAGCGCCCGGTCGCCAAGGCCGACGTACCCGGCGAATGGTATTCGCCCACCCAGCCGATCCCGGTTCGCCCCCAGCTGGTGCGCAACCACTGGACTCCGGAAGACGTCGTCACGCCGGCCGACACCAATGAAGCGCATGCCGCAGCCTGCCAGGCGCTGCTCAAAAGCTATGGCGGCACCTTCTTCAATGCCGGCCCGTTCACACCCTTCTTTCTCCATGAGGAAGGCGGTCCGGTGAAGGCGTCGATCAACCTGCCCAACAATGGCGGCTCCAACTGGGGCGGCTCGGCTGCCGATCCCAAGACGGGCTACATCTTCATCAACGTCAGCGAAGGCGGCAGCATCGGCTTTGTCGAGAAGCGCAAGGACGGCGCGGACTATGGCCGCGGTACCGCCGGCTCGACCCAGCTTTACGACCGCGCCAGCCTCAGCGGCCCCGGCGCCTATTCGACCTTCCAGGCAAGTTACAAGGACGAAAACGGACGCACCGTAACCATGCCTTGTATTCGCCCACCCTGGGGCCGCCTCATCGCCGTGGACGGCAACACCGGCGAGATCGCCTGGGCCACGCGGCTTGGCATCAGCGAGGCTCTCCCCAAGGACAAGCAGAATACCGGCCGCAACAACACATTCGGTGGGCCGATCGTGACCGCCGGCGGCTTGGTGTTCATCGGTGCAACCGACGACAGCCGCTTCCGCGCCTTCGATGCGAAGACTGGCAAGGAAGTGTGGAGCACCAAGCTCGACTACAGCGCCCTGTCGGTCCCCGTTACTTATCGCGGCAAGGATGGGCGCCAATATGTCGCGGTGGTCGCGGCGGGCAACAGCTTCGGGCCGCCGCAGCGCGGGCCGGACGGCAAGCCGGCCAACAACGAGATGCTCGTGACATTCGCGCTGCCCAAATAGCGCACCCGGCACCGGATCAGGAGAAGAGACATGAAAAAGATATTGTGCGCCATGGCCGGCGGCCTGCTTGCTACCATGGGGGCCCTCGCCCAGCCTCAGACCATCACCACGCCCGAGGGCGCCCTGATGGATAGCGGCAGCGACCTCGCCTACAAGCCGGGCGCGCTGACCCAGGAACAGCTGATGAGCCCCACGCGCAGCCTGTTCGCCCAGGATTCGATGAACGTGTTCCGCCGTTTCGCCCGCGATCAGACGCCGGCGATGGTCAAATATTATACCGAGGCGCTGGCACTGCGGTCACTCAACCCTATTCAACTCACCGCGTCCCAGCAGATGCTGCTCACCGGCGTCGGCAGCGGCCAGATCAAGCTCGCGGCCGGCCAACAGGGTAACCGCAAATATGATCTTTCGGGCGGATACAGGGGCGGTACCGGCATCCGCTTCTTCGTCCTCAGTTATCCCGATGCGGCCGTCGTCGCGAAGCGCTTCACCGATGCCGGTTTCGCCGCTCCACACTTCGCCGATCAAGGCGATGGGACCAAGGCCGCGCTGGTGACGGACCCGTCCGGTTTCCAGATCCAACTCGTGATCCGACCCGGCGCGAGGGATCACAGCAATGATGGCGTGGGGGTCGGCATCAACGTTTCCAACTTGGAAAAGAGCCGTGCTTTCTATCGCGAGTTTGTTGGCTTGGATGAGCTGCCGCCGGTAGAGGACAAGCTGCTCGGCATCACAAAATATCCATATCGCCACAAGGAAACGACGCTGTACCTTTACCATGTCGCGAACAACTTACCGGCCGACAACGGGAGCGCCGGTATTCAATATGTCGTGCGCGATGCGCCGATGGTCGATGCCAAGGGCAAAGCGCGCCATATCGCCGTCGAGACGCCGCTCAACAAATTGCGCGGCTTCGATCTTGTCACCGTTTGGCTCAACGACCCCGACGGCGTAACCAACTATTTTGCGCAGGTCGGTCCGCGCAGTATCACGGCAACCCGAGCGTCCACCACCGGCCAATGAAGCACGAGCGGCGCGGCCCAAGAGGGTCGCGCCGCTGCCGGCCAGGTAATCCCACCCCTAACCGGTCACCCCGCGAATGCCAGGATGCGGCCGCCGCATCCGCGCCCAGCCGGCTCCAAGCCTCCTTCGCATCGGGACTGGCGGCCAGCGACACGCATCCAGCGAGATCTACTTCAGCGCGGACACCCGCCCCCCGGGATCATGGGCCGCAGGGCCTATCCCACGCTCCTCGAGCTCAACAGCCGCACCTACCCGGGGAACGGGATGCTGGCTCGGGTCATCCCCTTAGCCCCTCCCCTCGGACTATCCTTTGCCCGGTTTTTCGCCACCACATGGTGGTCCAACGCTGCTCACTACGCCATCCCACACCAGACGCGACAATGCCGGAATCCGCGAGGGATCCCGGCATTGCCTGTCTGATTCGAGAGGACGCCATGCGACCGGCGCCCGACTGATCAGTCGCGCTTGGCCCGCGCCGCGGCAGCAGCCGCCGCCTCGGTGGTCGGGTTGCCGAGCGAAAGCTCGCGACCGTCAGGGAAGCTGATTTCAGCGGCGCTCGCACGGGTATCTCCGTCACGGGCACGGAAGGCCTGAACGGCGATCTTGGTGCCCGCGGGCAGCGAGTTACGGTTCCAGCCACGACGCAGCAGGGCGCTCGGTGCACCGCCCTCAACCCGCCAGACTTCAGTCTTCTTGGTCTGCGGGTTCACTACTTTGATGTGAATCCAGCTGTGCGGATTCACCCACTCAAACTTCTGAACCTCGCCCTCGAGACGGATGGGCTTATTCTGATCGAATTCTGCCGCAAACGAATGGTGAGCGAGCACGGCGCCCGTTCCGCCAAACGCCAGCAGGGCACCGACCATACCGGCATGCCAGATTTTCATACGCACGGTTTCGTCACTCCTTGTAACTACTGACTGTTCCTAAATTCCTTCAGGTTTCTCCCGCCTGAATAATCTTATTTGGCAGCGCCTTCGTTCTGGCGAAGATCCCCATAGAGAAGCTCCTCCGAGAACGGCACGCAGCGGAAGTCCTGCAATTCGGCATTCGCTTCCATCCGGCGATAGATCGGCATGCTCATCTTCCAGGGCTTGGTGAACGTCTCCGGATCGTCAATCGTCACTTCGTAACGGATGAGATTGGGACCTTCGGGCGTGAACCGCTCTGTCACGGTTGCATGAGACGTGATGTAGTTGCCCGACCGATCGAGCCAGGTCACGCCCGCATAAAGCTCGCCGCCTGGCGCCTTAACGTCGCCCGGGCTCAGGCCCAAGGTGACGACTTTCAACGTATCGCCTTCCCATTCCCCGAACGAAGTACCCATCCAGGTATCGATCGGCGGAATTTCCACTGGCTTCATATGAACGATGCGGTTGGCCGACGCATACTCATAGACGAACAGCAGATCGTCCTTGTCGCCTTGGACAATCTGGAAGGGGTGCTGCATATACGTCGCACGCGGTATCCCCGGCAGATAGCAGGCCGCCTCCGGGTCCCACATCGGCGCCTTCGCGCGGTTTTCGTCGCGCAGCTTTACGGCTTCCGGCTTATACGGAATCCAGCCCCCCTCGACCACACCCGGGCTGGCCGGGATGGCGCCGATTGCACCGAGCTTCTCCTGTGCGGCCGGCGCGGGCGCAGCGCTGTGCGGTTCCACATTCCAATTGGCCCCACCCATCGTCTGCCAGATGCCATTGAGGTTCGGCTTGCCATCGATGCGCGAGAGCGCCTGCTCTCCAGCCGCCGCCTTCGGCGCCTTGCCCGATTTCTGCGCCAGTGCCGGCGCAGCCCCCATTGCGACCAGCGCGGCGGTAGCCATCAGTTTGAAAGTCATGTTCATCCCCGATAAATCCTCTCGTTCAGACCGGAATCATGGCAATGCATAGGCGACAAGCGTGCCGCCCGCGTTGATCGCAACATATTGCCTCCCGCTGCGCCCCCGATAGCTGATGGGGTTCGCATTGGCATTGTTGCTAAGCTTCGTTTCCCACAATTGATCGCCGGTTGTGGCATCAAACGCACGGAATCGCTTGTCATTGGTCGCGCCGATGAACACCAGACCACCGGCAGTCACACTGGGTCCGGCGCTCCCGCTATCGCCCTGCAACTGCTTGCCCTCAGGCAGGCCTTCCACCAGGCCGAGCGGCACCGCCCATTTGATCTCACCCGTATTCGCGTCCACCGCCGTCAGCCGCGCCCATGGCCCCTTGTAGCAGGGCGCGCTGGGGCCAACTCCCCGACCATTATCGTCGAACTTTCCGCTGATCGGAGCAGAGAAGGAGAAAAACGGGCCCTTGCCGTTCACGCTCGCACGATCATACTCACCGGGCACCGTCGCGTCGAAGGCATAGGACTTGCTCCCTGCGGGCACCTTTTCCGTCCAGCCAACAAGAGACGTGTCATGCGCGTTGACATAAACGATGCCGGTCGTGGGGTCCGCCGCCGGCCCGCCCCAGTTGACGCCACCGATACCACCCGGCAACTGAATGGTGGAGCGCGGCGGATCGCCGTCCTTATGGAACAGAAAGGGCGTGAACGGACCCATGTTATAAAAGCCACCCGCCTTGTCCCACATCGCCTGGCATGCGGCGGCGTGCTCGGGCGTAGTGTCATCAGCGGTCACCATATCGGCCTTGGTCATGGAGACCCGGCTGAGCGGCGGCGTCTTGACCGGGAACGGCTGGGTCGGGTGATAATATTCGCCCGGCACATCCCCCTTGGGCACCGGCCGCTCCTCCACCTCGAACAGCGGCTTGCCGGTCCTGCGGTCGAGCTGGAAGACATAGCTCGTCTTGCCGACATGGAAGATCGCCGGGTGGGTCTTGCCATCGATGGTCACATCCACCAGCGTGCCGGCGGTTGGCATGTCCGAGTCCCACAGATCATGGTGGACGGTTTGGAAATGCCACTTGTACTTTCCGGTCTTGAGATCGACCGCGACGATCGAGTTTCCGAACAGGTTGGTCCCCGGTCGGCTGCCACCCCAATAGTTAGGCGACGGCGAACTGATCGGCAGAAAGACGATGTTATTCTTCTCGTCGATCGGCGCCGAGAAGGCCCACATATTGGTACCCGAACGCCCCTTCCAGCCGTCGCCCCACGTGTCGTTATATTTCTGCCCTGGCTGCGGGACCGTCTGGAACTCCCACAGCTTCTTGCCCGTGCGCACGTCGAAGGCGCGCGGGTTACCGGGATCGCCTACGGGATTTTCGAGCGTCGCCGCCCCGATCACGGCCACATCGCCGGCGATGGTGGGTGTGCCACCATAGCTCACACCGACATCGACATAGCCATCCTTGCCGAAGCTCTTAACCACAGCGCCACTCGCAGCGTCGAGCGCCAGCATGCGGTTGCCCAGCATCACCAGAATGCGGGCCGGGGTCTTCGCATCTCCCGGCCAGTAGCCGGCGCCGCGAGTCGAAAAGGTCACGGGGCCCCGCGCGCCAGTCACGGGCGCCTCCTCGTGCACCCAGCGCTCTTCACCCGTATCAGCATCGAGGGCCACGAAGCGGAGACCCGCCGGAAAATACATGGTGCCGCCGACCACCAATGGCGCGGCCGTATTAAACGTCTTGAGGGGGTAAGACCAAGCCAGAGCCAGCTGTGACACATTCGAGCGATTGATCTGGTCGAGCGGAGAATAGCGAGTCGCCGCAAGATCACGATTGAGCGTCCACCAGTCACCATCGGGGACGCCGGGACGGGCGCCAGCACTGGCCGTCGCCCCGACCGCGAGGATCGCAGCTAGTCCAAGGCAGCCGGCTACACGCATAAACACCTCCCAAGCCAGACGGTCGCCTTCCGCTTTGGAGCAGGCCAAAGCCCTCTCGACAGAGCGCGAGATGCAACCGTTACTGCAACCGTTAAATTTGACAATGTCCAGAATCAAGCGTTAGTTGTTTTTGACAACATCGTTCGCCTTCGGCTACCTCCATCTCGGGGGAAGCCTTGGATGCTTGTGGCGATTGTTCAGCAGATGACAGTTTACGGTGCGAACCACGAAACGGCAGCGACCCGCAGTCCGCTGGCTCGGTCCGCCGCCGTGTGCTCGTCGCCCGGCAGGCTGCCTCGCCATGGAGGCGCGAGGTTCGCGCGTCGGCATAGCCGGCGTGGCTTCGCTTATCCGCCATTGCAGAAACGAGAAAACGGACAGGCACGCACCGGGGCGCGCCTTGTTCCATGCAAGGGACCCACGCTCTAATGTCATTTTCCGACGTCTTGTTTGCCTTTACCGAGTGGCTGCGTACGACGCCACTGGTCGAGACAGCCCTCTCCATCTCCGAGCATCCGCTCAGCCTGCTCATCGCGAGTCATTTCTGGGCGATCCCGATCATCCAGACGCTGCACATCCTCGCACTGGCGGCCGCGTTTGGATCGGTGTTGATGATCAACCTGCACATTCTCGGTCTGACCGGGAAAAGCCGCACGCTCACGCAAACGGTCAAGCGCTTCCAGCCGTGGATCTGGTGGTCGCTGGCAGTGCTCGTCGTCACCGGCATCGGGATGATCATCGGTGAGCCGATCCGCGAGCTCATCAACCCGATTTTCTGGATCAAGATGGGTCTGGTGATCGCACTGGTCCTGCTCAGCCTCTGGTACAATGCGGCGCTGAGCCGGAACATGGTCCAGTGGGATATGACGCTGCGTGCCCGCGCAGGTGTGCGCTTTGGAGCGATCGGGCTGATCCTGCTGTGGTGCGCGATCATGTTTGCCGGGCGCTGGATCGCCTACGCGCCGGTATAAGGGGAAAAAGATGATTCTTGGACACTTGTGGGAGTCGCTTCAGGCTTCCTCCTTGGGGACCTATATTGCCGAATCGGCTTGGGCTTTCCCGACCATTGAAAGCCTGCACGTCATCGCGATCGTCACCGTTGTGGGCACGGTCGCCGTTATGGACCTGCGCCTTCTCGGCCTGACCTCGCGCGATTATGCGGTGACAGTCATGTCCCGCGACACGCTGACCTGGACATGGCTCGGCTTCACGCTCGCCGCCATCACCGGGCTGCTGCTGTTCATCAGCAAAGCCACGAACTATATGGCCAATCCCTATTTCCTCGCCAAGATGGCCATGCTCATCCTCGCGGGGCTCAACATGGCGGTGTTTCACCTCATCACGTGGCGCACCGTGAAGGAATGGGACACGTCACCGATCATGCCGACCGGCGCCAAGATCGCCGGCGCTCTATCGCTGTTTTTCTGGCTCCTGGTGATTTTCTTCGGCCGCACCATCGGCTTCACCTTGGGCATCTACGAATAAGCGCTTCGGCGTCGCACGCCCTTGGGGTGGCTGGCGCTGTCGCTAAATAGGCAACGGGGGCGATCGGTTCAGACCGATCGCCCCCGTTGTGCTATGAGGACGGATCCCCCCTCGCGATGAGCCTTTCACCGACGGGCGAGCGCCGCGCCACTTGATCAGGCCGACCCCGGTTGATTGGCTTGAGGAGCCGTGTGCCCACGACCTTGGAATACCGGACGAACGATCTCAGTTCACCCGGCTACACCCGTCGCTGCGGGCGCCCTCCCCGTGGGTCCGGCGCCCGCAATCGGAGCATCAGCGGACGGTCACGTCCCGGTCGAAAATCTTCTGATAGAGATCGATCTTCGCCTGGCTTAGCCACGGACCGCGCCCGGACTTGTTATCGGCCTCCAGCACCATCGCTTCGGTCGGCGCGAGGGTCTTGACCATTGGCCATTCGGGCAGACCGGGGCCGTTGGGGTTGCCAGTCCGCGCGAAATTCACCCAGTAGGAAGATATCTGATCGGCAAAGGCTTCTTCCCTCGGATTGCCCGCCATCAGGGAGACCGAACTTTGACCCGGGAAGGTGCGCGGCGCTGCCAGGTTGTTAAACACATAGGGAATTTCTGCGGTATGGCCCGCCCCGAGATCCGGCTTGCCGGGATCGTAAGGCGGCCGGTGCGTGAAGAAATAGTGCCAAGCATTCTTCCCGATCTTCGCCTGCTGGTCAGCAAACAGCCGCATGTGCCAGGCCATCGCATCAGAGAAGGGCTGGGATGCGACAAGCGCGGCCTCCGCGTCGGTCGGAGCCGGATAGGCGGTCAGGCCGGCATCCGCCAGGCTGCCCCAGCGCTTTTCCGCACCTTCACGCCATGCGGCGGCGGTCATCGCAGGCCCCATGCCCGCAGCGAACGACCCCTCCTCGGCGTTGGATCCCACCAGGATGTCCACCGCGTTCTGCCGTCCTTTGGCAAAAGTGACGGTAAGATCCTCGGGGATCACCCAGCCGTCCACGATCATGCCGGTGCGCGGCAGCTTGTCATAGGCATCCTGCGCCGGAAGTGCGCGCAGCTCTGCAAGCGTCTTGGCGCCGATCTTGTCCGCTGCGGCCACCGCCTGCTTTTCGGCCGCTTCTCGCGTCATCATGTTGGTAATGCCGAGCCCCATCCAGGCCCCGCTCTCCGAAATAGCGCGGTTGATAAGCCCCTTAGCTTCAGGCGAGCCGACCAGCGCCGCCGCCATGCAGGCACCTGCGGATTCGCCAAAAACAGTCACATTGTTGGGATCACCGCCAAATCGCGCGATGTTGGCCTTGATCCACTTGAGCGCGGCGATGGTATCCATCAGCGCATAGTTGCCCGAGGCGTTCTTGCCGGATTCCTTGCTCAACTCCGGGTGAGCCATGAACCCCAGCGAGCCGACGCGATAGTTGAACGTAACCAGCACCACGCCCTTTTTGGCAAGCTGATCGCCTTCGCTGAACGGCGCGTTGCCGCCACCCTCGCCATAGGCGCCGCCGTAAATCCACACCATCACCGGGCGCTTCTCACCAGCCGCCTTGGCCGGGGTCCACAGGTTGAGCGTCAGGCAGTCTTCGGACATGCCCGGCGAATCCGGCATATCGGTCGCCGGGTTTACGCGGCCCTTCCCCGGCGGCTGGATGCAGACCTTGCCGAACTTGTCGGCGGCGCGGACACCCTTCCACGGCTTCACCGCTGCCGGCGCCTTCCACCGGCGCTCGCCCACCGGCGCCGCCGCGAAGGGGATACCCCTGAAGGCAGTCACGCCTTCCACCTTGCCAGGCGTACCCGAAACCAAGCCGGCGTTGATTTTTACCGGCTTGTTCAGATCCGCCTGGGCCGCCGACGCCGCGGCCAGCATGGCGGTTGCCGCGGCGAGGCGAAGCGCCACCTTATGAGCTTTCATGGAGTCCCCTCTTTCTCTTGAGCGCGTATTGCTCGGGATGACGTGATGTAATTGCGGATCTGGACGTTGCCTTCATGGCAGGCATATTCGAAGAACTGGTAGCTGTCGTTGCGCTGCCAATCGAGCCGCACAGTCCACGGCGCGGAAAACACGACCGGGTCGCTATAACTCATCTCGTAGACGATGCTGTCCGGACCGGTCATGGTGAACCGCTCGACAATGCGCGCCTGGTCGCTGATCGGTGTGTCGTTCTCCGGCGGCGAGCCGGTCGTGACGATGCTGGTCGCCGAGGGACCGGCCTTGAGGTTGGTGGTTTCCACCACCAGCGTGTTGCCATTTTCCCAGTGGCCCCGGCTGCGCCCCATCCAGTTCTCCAACGCGCTGGTCTGCGAGCCGCGTCCGTCGGTGGGGATGATGCGTGTCTCGTGAACCATCTCCAGGCTGATCACCACCTGACCCGGCGTCTGGTAGATGCGGATGCCGTTATTATACTGCATCGGCAGCATGGAGGCTGGCATGCCGCGCGTGATGCAGCGGTCCCAGCTGTCGAAATCCGTGGTCCAGTCGAAGGTCTGGCCCTTCCGCCAGCTCGATCGCATCAGCGCGGCGCGGCGCTTGCCCTCTTGCGTCATCGCGGGCAGCCGGCCGTCCGCTGGGCTGATGAGCAGCGAGGTGCGGCGACTGGGCTTACCCATTTCCACCCAGTGACCTTGGCCAAGCCGGTCGTTCGACTCCTCCTTGTCGTAGCGCGCCGCCAGCGTATCGACCCGCTGGGTGCGCTCGGCAAACTCCTCATCAGTAAGGAACATGCGATTGCCCTGCTTGGGGTCGCGCTGCATCGGCGTGCCGTTGAGGTGATCGATCGGCCAGGTGCCGCGCAGATCGGGCTCGCCCCAAGGGGTCGTCTTGGGTGTGTAGGTTCTCGGTACCGGCGGCACCGCGGTAAGATCGGCGCCGGGCTCCTGCGCGGCGAGCACCGACGGAGCCAGCAGGCACGCGCCCGTAACCAGCATCGCAATCTTCAGGCCTGCGCGAGACTTGAAATAGCGGACATTCATTCACTTACCTCCCCTGTTGCCGCGCGCTGGGCCCGGGACGAGGTGAGGGACTCAGGAATCCGAACCTTGCCCGCGTGGCGGGCGTGTTCGGAGATCTCGCACGTCTCAGCCCGCTTCCAGTCCACGCGTGCCGGCGACGGTAGAGTGAATATGATCGAATCGGAATAGTTTATTTTATAAACCATAGAATCAATCACCGACCTGTCGCTGCCTGGAGGCGATCCCGGAGTGCCGACATCGGTGGGGAGAACTGAACCGGATGGTCTTCACCATCAGCGTATCGGCTCTCTCTCCCCGCCTGTGGTCCATCGCACCGCCCTCCTGCACCTGAGCGCGCGATGACCACCTCGGTTTGAGCGCTGGATCTCGAAGATGGTCGCACGGCCATTTGCCGGGAAAAGCCGACGCCCCAGGCTGACCGACTGGCCCATAGACATTCAGCGCGGGGGTTATGGCGATTAAGTCCGCCGGTGGGTTGCCAATAGGGAGCGACGGCTCCCGCGCCTCGCCCAATCCTCTTGCAAGCGCCGGTCTGGAGGCCGTGCTGCCGGCTGCACCGAACGGCGCAGCCGGCAAATCATGGTGAAGGCGGCCGGAGGTCACCTTCTGTCCGGTCACTTCTTCTTGGCGGTCCCGGCCGGCTTGCTCGCCACCGCTGCGGCCTTTTTCGCCTCGGCTTCCTGGGCCCGCAAAGCGCGCGACGAGTTGATGTAGTTCCGAATCTGAACATTACCCTCGTGGCAGGCATATTCGTAGAATTCGTACGCATCGTTGCGCGGAATATCCATGCGGATGGTCCACGGCGCCGTCCAATATTGCGGGTCCGTATAAGTCATTTCATAGACCAGCGTGTTGGCGTCTGCGAGCGTGAAGCGCTCATTCACCTTGGCATCCTTGCCCGTGGGCAGGGTGTTGTTCGGCAAACCACCAATCGTTGCCATATTGATTGGCGCCATATCGGTTTTGAGGTTGGTCGTCTCGACCACCAGCGTGTTGCCTTCCCAGTGGCCGCGGCTTTCGCCCATCCACGCGGTGACATTCTTGGCGGGGACCGGGCGACCGTCGGTATAGATAACCCGCGTGCCAAGCATCTCGAGCGCGATCACCACCATGCCAGGCGCCTGGAAGATGCGGATACCGTTATTGTAGCGGAACGGCATCATCGAGGCCGGGAAACCGCGCGAGATGCAGCGATCCCAGCTATCGAAATCCGTTACCCAATCGAAGGTCTGGTCGCGCACCCAGCTCGAACGGCCAGCGGCGTTCGCGGCCTTGCCCTCGGCGGTCAGCTCCGGCAGGCGGCCGTTCGCCGGCGCGATGAGCAGCGAGGTCCGGCGACCGGCACCGGTCATCTCTACCCAGTTGCCCATACCGAGTTTGTTGGACTTGGTTTCCTTCTCGGCGGCGTTGCGCGAACGCTCCATGGCAGCCTCCCGCTTCTCATATTCCTCCTGTGTCAGGAAGACGCGGTTGCCTTGCTCCACCGTGCGCTGCATCGGCAGACCGCCGAGTGAATCGATCGGCCAGCCACCCCGCAGGTCCGGGTCGCCCCACGCGGTCTTCTTCGGCTGATAATTGGGCAGGGGCGGCAGATGCGTAAGATCGGGCTGCTCGGCAGCCGAGGCGGGCGCCTGCTCCTGGGCAAGAGCGGGAGCGCCGGCCAAGCCCATGGCGGCGAGCGACGTGGCAGCCGCCAGGGCCAGCACCCGTGTCGCGCGATGTTTGAAACTGCGGGCGGTCATGAATTCCCCTCCTTCTGTGCGGCACCTCGTGCGCGCGATGACATAATACGGTTGTGAATTGGCATTCTCACTCGTCTGATGGCCGCGACCGAAGCGATCTGCTCCATTTTGCCGCAGCCGCCGGTCGACAGCGACTCAGTGCCTCGCTTCCGTTACCGCACCGGCCGGCAGCGCGAAGGCAATATACTGGTTAGGCCCCGGATCCGGGAGATCCAGCTTGGGCGCCCAAAGGCCCTGCCCGCCCACCGGAATGACGATGAACTGGCGGCCGCCAGCTTCGTAGACCGTCGGAACACCTTCTGACGCGGCAGGCAGGTCATATTCCCACAGTATCTTGCCCGTCGCCGAATCCCGCGCGCGGAACTTGCGGTCGGTCGACGTTGCGTTGAACAGCAGGCCACCCGCGGTAGCCACCGGGGCGCCGCGCCCAATATGGCTGCCGGTCCCGGTGATCCCCTTCTCCGCCAGCGGCTTCACTTCGCCATTTGGCAACTGCCAGAGAATCTTGCCATCGGTCATGTCATAGGCAGTGATTGTCGACCAAGGCGGGCTGATCGCAGAAAAACCGTTGCTCTGGATCATGAAGTCCACCGGCGACTGATAGGGAATCACATCCCCGCCGCCATTGGGCATGTTGGCAATCGCCTGCGGGCGCTTGTCCTCATTGAGCTTGATGATGACCGGCAGGTTGCGCGCGATAACGAAGACGCGCTTGTTCTGCGGATCGGCCGCAGCCATGCCCCAGTTGGAGCCGCCATTATGACCGGGCATGGTGATCGTGCCACGCACACTGGGTGGCGTGAACATGCCCTCGTTGCGCATGGTGCGCAGTTGCTCGCGGACCTTCTCCTTATCCTTCTCGGGGATATAAGGGTTGATGTCCGCCTCGGTGAAGCTCTGCCGTGCAAAGGGCAACGGCCAGGTTGGCACTGGCTGCGTCGGCGAGGCCTGTTCGCCAGGCACATCCGACTGGGGAACCGGCTTCTCCTCGATCGGCCAGATCGGCTTGCCGTTGCGCCGGTCTAGCACGAACAGATAGCCCTGCTTGCTCGGCTGCACGATGATCGGCACGTCCTTGCCATTGCGCTTGATGGTCAGCAGCTTGGGCGCCGTGGGCAGGTCATAGTCCCACAGATCATGGTGGACGGTCTGGTAGTGCCACAGCCGCTTGCCGGTGCGCGCATCGAGCGCGAGAATGCTATTGGCGAATAGATTGTCGCCAGGGCGGTTGCCCCCGTAGAAATCATAACGCGCCGTGCCGGTGGGAATGAAGATCACCCCGGCTTCCTTATCCACCGTCGCTTCCGACCAGTTGTGGACGCCACCGAATTTCTCGTGGTCCTTTTCCGGCCATGTATCATAGCCGAACTCGCCCTTCTGCGGCACTGTGTGGAACTTCCACACCAGCGCGCCGGTGCGCACGTCATAGGCGTGAATGTCTGCGGGCGCCGAGGTATAATCATAAGCGCCGGCCGGCAGCGACATGATGATCAGATTCTCGAAAATGCGTCCGGGATTATCCGTCTGCAAAGGCCGCAACTTGCTGATATCGCCGTCGAGACCGACGCGCAGGTCAACTTTGCCGTCCTGCCCGAACGTCTCGATCGCAGCGCCGGTCTCCGCGGAAATGGCGCGCAGCATGCCGTCGTTCAGGAACAGCAGCCGACGATCGCGCCCGTCTTCGCTCTGCCAATAATTCATGCCGCGACCGCCGATGCGGCCCTGATTGGCGTGCCGCCAGATCTCCTTGCCCGTCGCGGCATCAAGCGCCACGATCGCATTGTCATTGGCGACAACGTACATCACGCCGTTCACGACCAGCGGGTTGAAGCGCGGCGGCTGCGATCCGCCCGCCGCAAATGTCCAGGCAACCTGAAGCTGCGTCACGTTCGCCTGATTGATTTGAGTCAGACCGGAATATTGCGCCGAGTCTTCTCCGAGATAGCCCTCCCAATTGGGCGAGGCAGGTGCGGCCGCGATAACCGTGCGCGGCGACGGTTGCTGAGCACAAGCGGCCACCAGCAGCGCCATGCTCGCTACACCCAGTTTAACCGCAACCCCAAAAGCTCTGCGATCAGCGGAACGCTGCGCTGACAGATTGTGCACTTCCGATCCCCTATGGTCCCTGTCAATCAGCCTGTGGTTCGGTCGGTTAGTCGCGACACCGCTCCCGGCGGGCCCCAGATTAGACTAGATTTTGTCAACTTGACAACAGCCCTGTGCACTCTCCATTGACTTTGTCCGTAAATGGTAGTGTCGCGGCCATCGTGGCGGTGATGCAGGGCAACCATCCCTTTGGGGCGGCGAGTCATGGAGACGATCGTTCACATGCCGGACAGCTGGACGCGCATAGGGACAACGATAGCGAGCCCCTACGAGCCCGAGGACGTAAAAAAGGAGAAGCCGTGGTGCCGGCAACTGAAATTGCAAAATGGGTGAAATTGAGTTTCACAGGCGCGGGTGCAGCCTTGGCAATGGTAGCGGCAGCGCCACACATGGCGGGCGCCACGACAGGGAGCGTGACTCCCGCGGGGCCGGAAACGCAAGCAGTGGCTCCGGCCGGCTCCGAAACCGCAGATGCCGCAAAGGTCGCCAAGGGCCGGGAACTGTTCAACAACTGGTCGTGCGGTACCTGCCATGCACTCAAGGACGCGGAGGCCTCCGGGCATGTCGGCCCGGCGCTCGATGGCAATCCCAATCTGACCGAGGCGTTCATCGCCGATCGCGTGACCAACGGTCAGGGTCCGATGCCGGCCTTCGGTGGCCAGCTCAGCGAGGAGGAAATCGCGGAGCTCTCAGCCTATATTCATCAGGTCGCCATCAAATAACGAAGAGGCGCGGCCGGTATGGCCGCGTCGACTTTCCTAAAATCGAAAAGCAGTGGGTTGGGCCCTCACCGCCCATGCACATAGCCCAACGAGTAAGCTCACGGCTGCGATGGCACCTCGACGAGCGGGACAAACGTCGGCACGGCGACTGGCGTTGCGGGTGGGGCGACTTCTGAAGGGCCGGAGCTTTCCTCCGACGGCGCGGGTACCAATGGAGCCGACGCGGAGCGGAGCGGCGACCGTACGGGAGCCGTCAATGGCGCCGGCGGGCTTGATGACGTCTGACTTCCAGATAGTTGCGCAGCACGATCTGATCGTTTCGCCCCGCCGACGTTCGCACCCGACGCCGGTCGCGCTTCAGCCTGACCCGCCACCGCTTGAGTTGGCACGGGCCGCGGAGAAGAAGCCATTTCTCTCGCCGGCTGGGGCGGATTGGTTGGCCCACTAACCACCGCCGACGTCTCGCCTGGAGTCGGATCAGGAACGGATAGGACGGGCTCCGCCGCGGACACGGCAGTCGATGCATCCGGCGCTGCCTTGGGTGGAGCAGGCGACAATAGATAGGCGATACCCGCAACCACGACGAGTGCCACCAGGCACAGCAGCGCGATCGGCAAACGTCGCCACACGGCTTCCCAAGCGATCGTGCGCATTGTTGCCACGTCGCGTTCTCGCTCGGCGCGAGCCAGATCGCCGGCCCGCTCAGTGAGCTTGGCCACCAAATCCGGGGGTAGATCGGGCTGACGTAACAGAGCTCGCAGTGCGCCAGACCGCAACGCGATGGGTCGGCGCGAACCGCTCATCGGCACCGTCCCTCTCCAGGCCAGCCACGCGAGCTCATTCGAGCTCGTATCGCAGCAATCCGCGCGCTTTATCGTCCATAGATGGTTCGCACTGCTCAAAGAGCGCCAATATACCGATGATCCGCAGGCCGGCAATGCCGCGCAGCGCGGGTGACAGCACAAGTCTGACGGGGCTTGGCAGGGCCATCCGTGAAGAGTGCGGCCTCCCTGCGCGGATGCTTTTTCCTACGCCGCCCCGCGCGTCAGTTCGGCTTCGCCGACCAGACGGTGATTGTTCCTGCGTCGCCATCGACACGAACCCAGTCGCCGGTGCGGATCACGTCCAGCGGATCCTGATCGCAATCAGTCACCGTGGGAATGCGCATGACAACCGCGCCCAGCGCAGCCTTGGTCGTCATGATGTTGAACACCATCGCCTTGGGCGCCGTGCCAGCGAGGCGCGTCAGGTGGAATGTCGCGGACCAACCGGACGACCCCTTGGCGCCGGGGAAGATCAGGATCTTGCCCGCGAAGCTCTGATCCTTCAACTCGTGCCGACTCTCGATGATCGTCCCGGTCATGGCATGGACCCCACCCCAGCCCGAAATCGTCTCGCGCGTAACCAGAGCCTCGCCCTCGGCAACCCCTCCGACGACCTTGCGACCCCGGATGACGACGCGCGGTTTGTCCATCACCTCGCTCATGACAGCTTCCCTCTCCATTTGCCGGTACAGGCGGCGTCGATGCATTCCTCCGTCGTGCCGTACCAGCCCTCGATCTTCATCATAGCGGGCAGATAATGCACCTGCTTGGCGCTATCGAGCGCGGCGACCTTGGTGCCCGGCGGCACGGCCTGGCTGATCGCCGAGCAGGTGTCTGTCATCAGATAGGCGCCCGCGTCGCGCAGGATTTTCGTATAGCCATTGGCATCCGCCGTGGCCTTGACCGCGCGGCTGGTGAACACCCACAATGCACTGTTTGTATGGACTTTCCGTCCTTCAATCAGCGCCGCAGCCTGGGCGATCTGCTCGATCGAATAATGCGGGCAGCCTAGCATGACGTAATCGACATCCTCGCTGGTGCCGACGCTGTTCAGCGACTCGTAGATGCGCTTGCGAGCCGCCGCGTCATAGACGAAGCGCTCGCCGCGCGGCGCGCCGCCAAACGCCCGCTCGACGCTGGACGCCTCCGGGGTGATGCCGACCATATGATACATCTCGACACCGCCGGACGAGGCCGCCGCCGCGCCGAAATGCTTGTGGCGGATCAGGCTCGGGTCGCTCACCGAGCCGGTGATGACGGGGATCGTGTCCTGCACGGCATCACCAACGAAATAGCCGAGCATGCCCCATTCGAAGATGCTGTCGACGGGCACCTGCACGTCGACACTATGGTGCCCCCGGCGGAAATCGTCGGTGTGGAAGCCCCAGTCCGGAATGCGCTTGGCGAGCATCGCGGCGCTCGTCGACTCGCGGCCCTCGCAGTTCGTGCGCGCGCCGATTACCGAGTTGGCAAAGACCACCGCGCTCGATTCCATCCAGGCACAATGTTCGCCCATCACCGGCACGTTGCCGGCCAGATAAGGCGTGCAGGTCTTAAGAATCTGCACGCCGTGCGCCGCCACCTCGCTCTCGTCGGACTGGAAGTTTGCAAAGGCATCCTCGCTCATGCCCTGCTCGCGCCATAGCGAGGGGTCCATGCCGCCCTGCAAATGGCAGCTGAAAGCGTTCATGCGGGGCACGTCCACTACCTCGTCGGAGTCGAGGTCGAAACGCGAGAAGACAGCGCGATAGTCGCCGCCATCGGCCGCATAATATTGCTTCACCCATGGCGGGGCTGATCCCGGCACGCCGGCGACATTGTTGGTCTCGACGAAACGCTCGGCACCCAGCGCCTCGGCGTAGCGCACAAGCAGTTCCATGGCCTTCTGCGTCGCCGCGCCGGAGTCGCCATCCAGCATTGCGCGTTCCGCGTCCGTCAGTTTAACCATCGCTTACCTCATCGTCTGGAAACCATTTTGCGCCACCATCTGGCGCTCAACAAAGCTCATCGAGCCGCGCGTGGATGCTCTCCAGAACCTCCAGCGTCACGGCCAGTTTGGCGGGATCGATGTCACGCAGCAAATCGGCGCGCAGTTCATTGGTGATCGCCATGATATCGCGCGTCACTTCCCGTCCTCTCGGGGTGATACGATTGTGCGTAACGCGCCGGTCGACCCCGCTCTGATGGCGTTCGATCAAGCCATCGCGCGCCAGCGAATCGAGCATATGCACCATGCTCGGCCCCTTGACGCCGATCAGTCGCGCCAACTCGCCTTGGTTGAGTTCCTCTTCGGCGCAGGCGAGCAGGTACAGCGTCTCCCACCTGGCCATATTCTGATTGACGCTGCGGATGCGATCATTGGCGAGTTTGCGCCAACGACGGGTCGCTACCACCAGAGAGCGGGTGATGCGAAAATAGGTTTCGTCGCGGTCGTCCGGCTCACTTTCGCGATAAAAATTGCTGAGGTGGTGAGCCGCCCGGTCGATTGAAAAGCCGCCGAAATGCTGACCCGAAATCTCGCGTCCAGCACTCGCTGAAACTTTTTTGCGCGGCTGCCGCTGGAGCGCCGCCTTGGGTGCTCTCTTGTGCCGCGTCCGCATTGAACCCTTTTCCGTTACCAAAGAAACCACTCCCAGATGCATGCCAAAGCGAGGTTGCACCCCGCATCCCAAGCCATAGCATGCTCCGGCCGTTCAGCCCGGTCGCGAACAATGCTTCCCACATCCGCCGTCCGGACTACGCCCACCTCTCTGCGAGAAGCGAAGAGGAAACGACGGGTGAAAGACCGTGGCAATAACCCGTCTGGGAGGAAGTGCCGGATGGCAACGCCGGCACTTCCTAGTTTCTTAGAATACCGCGCGGACACCGGCCTTGAACATCCGCCCGACCGGGTTGAACAGCACGTTATTGCCGCTACCATTTGCGCCGGGATAGGCCGGAGGATCGATGTTGAACAGGTTATCGATACCGAAATAGACATCCATGCGGTTATCCGCACCGAGTGGCACCTTCACAGTGCCGAGAATATCCACGTAGGTACGCGACGGCATGGCATTCGTACTAGAGCTATTCGCCAGCGTGATGGCGTAACCCGGCTGCTCTGCTCCGATGAAGGCCGCGTTGTAGAAACCCTTGTTGATCCACCGCACATGGGTCGAGAAGGCGAACATCTCACCCAGCGTCAGGCTGGCCGTGCCATCGACCGTCCAGTCGGGAATGCCCGGAGGCGTGCCGCCGCGCAGGCCGGTCTGGCCGGCACGCTCGACGGGACCAACCGCATCAACCGTGATGAGGTCCCGAACATTGCTCGCCATCACTGAGAGGTTGAGCGTATTATCGCCGCCCAGCGGTTGGCGATAGTTCAGCTCGAAGTCGATGCCCCGCGCGATGAGCTGGTTCACATTCTGCACCGTGTCGGTGACGTTGGTGATGATGTTGTTACTGTCGCGCGTAACCAACGAGCAGCTGAGCGCATCACCCTGTGAACAGCGCGTCACGACGTTCTGCTGGCCCAGCGTGCTGATCGCGTCATCAATGTCGATGTCGTAATAGTCCGCCGAGAGACGGAATCGGCCCAGAAAGCCACCGGTCGGCTGCAAGACTACGCCAACCGTGAAGGTATCCGCCTTCTCTGGACGCAGATTGGGGTTGGAACCAAGCGTGATCGGCACCACCGTCTGCTGACCGCCGTTTGCTGGATCGTTCAGGATCCCCGACGATTTTGTGACCGGACCGAACAATTCGGCTACGTTAGGCGCGCGAATATCACGCGACCGGGTGACCCGGAATCGAATGGCATCGATCGGCGCCCACACGCCGCCAACCTTCCAGGTGGTTACGTCCACGGTACTGCTGGGGAACAACGCGCTGGAGCGCTTGTAATGGGTGCGACGCACAGCTCCGCTGAAACTCAGTTCCTCGAAGCCAGTCATACCGCGCAAGATGGGAACCTCGGTCTCACCATAGACCTCGGCCACATCGATCTTACCGGAAATTACTGCACCATTGCCCATGAAAAAGGCATTGGTGCGGGATAGGGCGTCGGCATTACCGTTCACGGAATCGCTGCGATATTCACCGCCGATCGCCACGCCGAGCTTGCCCGCGGGCAGTTCGACGAGCGAGCCGGTGACATTCGCCGCCACCACATGCTCGGTCGTATTGTTGGTCTGGAAGCCATCCGCTTTGATGTATGCCTTTGCGGCATCGAAAGTGGCACCTTGGCCGGAACCGAATGGGTTGAGAGGCACACAGGCGGGGTCGTCGTTCGTCGTGACTGCATCGGCATTGACTCGACAGACCGGGACACCGCCGCTGGTCGTCGCGTCGAGCGCCTTCACGATCCGGGACGTGACGGTACCGCCCAGCATATCACTGCGGAACTTGTTGCGGCCATATTGGTAATAGATGTCCGCCTTCCAGTCGTTGCCGATATCGTAAGCGGCGGAAGCGACGACCCGATACATGTCGTTCTTCACGATCAGATCAGCCGCGCCAATGTCGCGGAACCCCTTGCCGAGCGTGAAGCTGGTGAGTCCGCCCTGTGCCAGCAGCGTCCGGATATCGAGGCTGGGATCCGCCGAGGTTGGGATGAAAGGGTTGTCTGCCTGGATAGTGATGGCCGTGTTGCGATAAGCGACGGCGCGGTGGCGGCCCTCGCTATGGCCGTAGTTGACGCCCAGCTCGATGGTCAGGGCCGGAGTCGCTTCCCAGGTCGCGAAGCCCATGGCATTCCAGCGCTCAGTCGGCGAAACGATCGGAAAATCGAAATAGATGTTTTCGCCGGGGCCGTCATTGGTCCCCCCCTGCTGATAGAGGTTGTTGGCGAGCGTGCCTTGCGTCGCGCGATAGGGCGTCCCATCGGGCTTGAAGGCAATGCCGTCGACCGGGCGCAATGTCGGCACCAGCTTGCCGGAATAGGCCGCAGCCGGCGGCGTGGTGATGCCGTTATAGGGCGCCGTCCACGGATAGACGTTTGACAGGATGTTGTTAGCGGGCAGGCTCGTTACGCCTGGATTACGGCTGATGTTGATAAGGCCATGCGCGCACCAATCCCGTTCGGGGCAGGCTTCCACGCCGTCCGCTTTCTCGTATTCGCCGCCGACTACCACATGGAGGTTGGACCCAAACTGCCAGCCCGCAGCCGCACCGAACTGGCGTGTAAAATTGTCGCCATACTCGGAGAAGCCGACCTGCGCGTTAGCCTTGTAGCCGGTGAATCTCTTGTCGAGCAACAAGTTGACCACACCGGAGACCGCATCCGAGCCATAGACAGCAGAGGCACCGCCCGTCACCACTTCGGCACGCGACAACAGGATCGACGGGATCATGTTGGTATCGACCGTTGCCTGCGTGGTGGAGGGCACGAACCGCTTACCATCGACCAGCGTCAGCGTGCGGACAGCGCCGAGGCCGCGCAAGTCGAGGATGCGGCCGCCAATATAGTTGCCTGTCGTGGCGTTGAGGCCAGAAGATGCCGGCGTATTGGTTGCGCGGAAGGAGGGCAACTCATTGAGCGCGTCACCGAGATTGGTGGCGCCGCGTTCGGCCAAGCGGTCTGCGCCCATGACCGAGACGGGCGTCGGCCGGTCAAAGCCGGAAACGATGCGCGAGCCAGTAACGATGATTGCTTCATCGCTACCGCGCCCAGCCTCCTCATCCGCGCTAGCGCTGGCCGGCGTTTCGGCCGCTGCCCCCGCAGAGCCCTGCGCAAACGCGGGGGCGCCTACCCCCAACAAACCAATGGCGAGCGCGCCTACGCAAGCGTGACCCCGCAAGCTAGCAATGGCAGTCCTCATGCTGTCCTCTCCCGATCATGTGTTTTCGTTAGCTAGGCAACTATCAAATACGGGATTGGGTCGCAATCTACTTGTTTGACCTTGTGCTCGCTGATGCCAAGCGAAGGCCAGATCGTTGCATCGCAGCAACAGAAACGCGAACATGCCGTCGAAGGCAGCGGCAAGGAAATTCACGTCTGCCAGGTCATTCACCGGCAAGTCGAGGAAGGCTGACATTGAAAACGGCGGCTGCGCTGTAGCCGCACAACCGCCAGTAGAAAATCAAAGATGTCGGGCAACGTCTAGAGCAGACGACGCGATGAAATCAGGAACGAAGGGATTCCATTTTTAGGCCCCCTGCCCTCTGCAACACGCCGTCGCCCGTGCGCTGCTATTTCTTCTGAGCATCCACGTCGATTGGTTTGCCATCCGGCCCCAGCGTATAGGTTTTCCCGGTCACGGGATCGACGGGGTTACGATTATTCTCGGCGCAGGCGTAATCCATGATGCGCACATCGCCTGACAGTTTTCGATACGTCTTGGTAACCGTCCAGGGCCGGGTCAACGCCACTGGATCCTCGATGGTGATCTGCGCTTCCATGCGGCCGTCCTCGCGCTTGCGAAGCCGGGTCAAACCCCGAGCCTGATCGCTGATGATGGCACCCGTCCGGTCCACGATGGTCCCATTCTCGCCACGCAGCCCGATCGTGGTGAAAACCAGCGTATCCCCTTCCCAATGGCCCACGGAATCGCCAGTGTAAGTCGGCCAGATCACATCGTCGGAGAGATGCTCGCGGCCGTCGGTATAGACCCTGACAACGTTGGGGCCATTCTCCGTCAATATCCAGGTTTGCTTCGGCGTAACGACAAACTCATAGCCATCGACCACCTGCATCACGCGCGGAAAACCGACAGGCACCCCGCACATGGTGATCGGGTCCGGGAACCGATCCGCCGCCACCGCAGCGATATTGCGCTTATATTTTTCCTCATATTCCGGGGTGTACGGTGGATGCTGTCGGGCGCCGGGATCGCCAGCGCGTGCATCGGGAGGACTGGCGGTCGTCCTGTCATAGAGCGTCCCCCCCTCGAGCACCCACACGCCGGACCAATCCGGCATCTGGGCCCAAGCGGGCAGTGCCGCCAGGGAAGAGAGGAGGACGGCTGCGGCGATGTTCGTCTTGCTAAGCATCTCTCGGTTCCAACTCTACTGGGCCGTCTCGGAGCGGCCTGCTGCACGCTCGTTCAGTTGAGGGGAAGGGTTTTCCCTTCCGCGTTAACGGCGGAGACAAAAGCGCCCCCCGCTGCGCCATCACGCATCGGATTCATCTTGACTGTCACCCGATCCCCAGGCTTGAAGGTCGTCTTGCGCCAACCGCTCCGAGACATGGTGTTCGGGCTACCCATTTCGATGCTGTACTCTTTGGTGCCACCGCGAGCATCGCGAACCACAACCTGCAGCCAACTATGAGGATTGGTCCACTCGAACGATTTGACCGTTCCAACGAGTGTAACTTCCTTGGTTCTGTCGAACATGGCAAAGGAATGATGCGACACTGCTGGCTGTATCGGCAGCACGCTCGATGCGGACACTGCCGCGACGATCAATGAAATCGAGATAATACGGTTCATACCGCCCTCCATTGCAACGGTAATTTGCTCCACAAGCGATGGCCCGGAGCGGATCGAGCACCACAAATCCGGTTGTGGCGCCCCAGCGTCATTGAGCGCCCCCTTCTGCGGCCGGGGCGCGGCCTTTGAGGAAAGCGAGAATTGGCCCGCTCAGTGACTGATCAGGAGAGTTAATACTATAGACCCCAGACATGTGGCCATGATCCTTAAGCATGAGGAACGGTGGACAACTGCCAGTCCCACAGACTTTTTCGAGCAGTTTGCCGGCCTGTATGTGGAACGACGCAGGGTCGCGCTCAGCCACGATAATCATATAGGGAATTTTGGTGGCAACCAGACCAGGTATTGACGACTTGGTATCACTATCCGCACCAAAATAGGCGTGGGGCCGGTCGGGTGATGGCGGAAAATCGTACGAGCCGGAACTGAAGACCGCACGCCTGATCCCGCTCTGGCCATTAGGGCCGAACTGCGGATGGGCGACGTAGCTGGCGACATGTGCCGCACCCGCCGAATGGCCCATCAGGTCGATATGGTTCGGGTCACCACCATAGCGCTGGATATTCTGCTGCACCCAGCCGATCGCCGCACCGATATCCTGCTGAACAGCCGGATATTTGAATTCAGGCGCGAGACGGTAGTTGATATTCACCCCGACCATGCCGTTTTTCACGGCCCACAACATGATATTGTCGTAGAAAGCGCTTTGCTTGCCTGTCTCGTCGATCGACTTGTCGCCGGCAACGAAACCGCCACCATGGACCATGACCAGCACCGGCAGCGGCCCCTTGCCCGCATCGCTCGGCGCAAACACATCCAGGCCCTGCTTCTGGTGGGGACCGAACTTGATGTCGCGCTCGACGCGCACGCCGGCATAAGGCGCCGGCGTCTGCAGCGGTGTATAGATTTTCGAAGTCGCGATCGTGTCGACCTTCCGGCCGATCGCCTTGAGTTGAGGTTCGATGTCGTCGGGAACCGACGCCATCAGTATGGCCGGAACGCTCATGGCCACGCCTGCAGCGACGGTTAAACCCCAATATCCGAGTCTCTTCATTTCGTCCTCCCCCATAGGGCAATGGGAGCGTACCAAACGGGCACGCTCCCCGAGATTTTAGAACCGACGCGTGAGACGCAGACCCACCTCGCGCGGACGTTGCGGTGTAATCGTCGTGAATGGATTGTAGGTCACGAAGATCGGGCAATCTGGGTCCTGATACCCCGTTGTCGTATCCAGTGCACAACCACCACGATTTGCACTGCGCCCGAGGGCAGCCCCCCGATTCAAGACGTTGTTCACAAACAATTCCACCATGAGGCCGGAAATGTCGTACCCCGTCCGGAAATTCAGCACGTCCATGCTCTCAGCATAGCGGTTATCGGGGCTATAAGCGTTCACGCCCGGTCCAGGACCGCGGAAATAATTGCCGACATACTGGTAATCCAAGCGCGCATAGCCCCTGTTTCCGCCCAGGTGGAAATCATACTGCCCGCCAACGCTGAACTGCCACTTCGGCACGGGGAAACTATCGCCTTTACGCACGATAGGGGCAGGTAGCACCGGACCGATTGGATCTGGACCCAACGCCGTGGCGGTATATTGCGCGTCCGTGTAACCCACCGTGATGTTGGTCGTGATGGGCCCCAATCGCGCCTGGATTTCAGAATCGAAGCCCTGGCTGCGCGCTTGGCCCGCATTCTGGGTGTAGGTCTGCCCGCAACCCGGAATACCAACGTTCAACTGAACGCCGGTCCAGTCGATCCTGTAGATGCTGCTGTTGACCTGCACCCGTCCCTGGAAGAGCCGAAACTTCCCGCCGAGTTCATAGTTCCACACGGTATCAGCGCCATATTCCTTGGGGATATCGTTGACCGTCAGGCCCACGTTGGCCAGCCCCGCACCGCAAATGGATTCCGATATAGGCGAGTTGACGCCACCCGCTCGGAAACCCTTGCTGGCCGACGCGTAGACCATGCTTCCCGGAGTCATCTGGTATTGGAGGCCAAACTTCGGCGTGATCGGCGACTCTTTGACCGCGCCGCTCACGATACCGCCGTTCTGAACGGTAGGAACGTTCCAGCCGCTTGCCGGCCCGTAGAACTTCTGGTCATAATCGAAGGAAACCTGCGATATGCGGGCCCCCACGGTAACCTTCAACTTATCGAACAGCAGATAGTTAAGTTCGCCGAAACCGGCGAGTTCCTTGTCGGTCAAGTGCTGGAGGCGGGTCGTGACAATGCCGTTCGGCAGCGCGGGTATACCCACCCTGTTCCCGTTCTCATCGTACCCGGTATAGCGTTGCTCCGGTTTCATACCGAACAGCAAGGCGACCTGGCGTTCGATGTCACCAATGTAGAAATATTCGCTGGTAGCCTTGATCTTGGAGGCGAAGGCACCGATCACCCAACTGAACGGACCATCGCCCGTGGAAGCCAAGCGCAACTCCTGCATGAAGCCGTGGCGCTTATTGTATCCGTCATCAGCGATCACATAATAATCGGGCCAAGGCGCGAAGAGCGGGAAGCCGGTGCTGGCCCATTGGTTGCGATTGGTCTGGGCCGCCGGAATGTTCTCCAGACGCTGCTGAGCCGTCAACTGGTTCATTTCGGTGCCGTCGCCGACCGTCTTGTCGCTGATGTATGACGTGATGGACTTCACGGCGAATGTATCGAACTCATGGTCGACCGCGATGGACCCAACATGCAGAGTCGTCCCGACTTCATTCTTGCGGCGGTCGATAGACTTATATTTGCCGAGATACGGGAATGGCCCGTATTCGACCCGTTCACGCCGGTAAATATAGCTCGGCTGCGCATCCCTCGCCGGACAGGCCACCGGGGTGATCGCTGACGGCACCGAAGTTGCAGTGCGCCGTGTGTCAAAGCAATATTCCGCCGTCGCATACTTCTCGTTGACCGGCAGGTTGTAACCGCGCGGGCCGCCCTCATCATACTGATAAGAAAAGAAATAGGATCCGGTTATTTTCGTACGTTCCGTCGGCGCGAACAACAGGGCACCACGGACCGACGTCTCGGTGCGGCCGTTGGCATTCTCGTGGGTCAGCGCGCCGTTATTGTAGGGATCGACCATGTCGATGAAGCCCGCCACATTGCGGTGGAAAGCGCTGACACGGATACCAAGCCTGTCCTCGACCAGCGGACCGCCAAGCGCGACACCGCCTTCATAACCGATGCCTCCATCCACCACTGTCGACGCTTGAGCCATGACACGACCGGAGAATTCCGTGAGACTCGGCGTCGGCGTGATGAAGCGGATGGTGCCCCCTTGTGAGGACCCACCATAGAGGGTGCCTTGGGGTCCGCGCAGCACCTCGATACGGTCGAGATCGAACAGTGTCGGCGCAGGGGTACCGTTGTTCTGCTGAACACCAGCCGAGTTACGCCGCTGAAGCGGGGTATCATCGAGATAAAGACCAGTGGTCGCGGCGCCACTCGTGGCCACAATTCCGCGAATTGAGAAATTCTGCACACCGCCGGCCTGCCCCGATACCGTGAGGGCAGGAACGGTCCTCTGCAGGTCAGAAGGCGACTGCAAACCTTGACGATCGAGGCCCTCCTGAGTGACCGCAGTAATGCTGAGGGGAACGCGGTTGACCGTATCCGATCGCCGCGTTGCGGTCACGACAATGTCCTCGAGCGCCCCAGCCCTGCTTTCTTCGCGCTCGTTCTGGGCGCTCTCTTGTGCAAATACAGGACTGATAGCCAGAATATTTGCCAACGCCGTTCCCACAAGCGCCCCAGACAAACTCAACCTATTCATCATATAACCCCCACTGTTATTGCCTTCATTTTATATATCATCGGCGAATAGCTTCTCGATATCCGCCGAAATCGAGTTCAGATCAGAGGATTTTTGCGACCAGCCAGCATTATCTTTGCCACCGAGCCTCGAACCTCTCGCGGTACTGATTAGCTGGCTAGAAACGGCCGGGCAGACCCCGCCACGCCACAGCGGACAGCCGCAGCCGGTTGGCGCTGAAAATTGTTATGTTGTCGGGAAATTTGCCGAGTGATAGGCCACCGACATTTGGCTGCTACTGCGCGCACATTCGCAAGACGCAACGGACCATCGATGCCGACGCATTCGCGATGGCGAAACCATCGGCGAGCAACCACGCAAAGCATCCACGCGCGCTTGTTCAAGCTCCCTCCCTGCTCCGCTGGCGGCTCTAATAGCCGCAAGATTGCAGTTGTCGAAGGAGGGTCCAGCAACCCATCCCCGCCTGCATTTATTTAGTTATATATATAACTATGTCCGCGCGGGTCAATCGACTTTTCGATGGTTTATCGAAGCTTGCAGCCACAGGATCGCCGCTGAGACGCGCAGGTAGAATCAGGAAGAAAGAATTGACGGAGTCAGTCCCCGTCGAGTTCCCAAAGTCTGTCGCGCAACTGTGCGAGAACCCGCAGCATCGCATCGATGTCGGCGTCCGGAATGCCTTGCCAGATCCTCTCACGCTGCCCTCTCACCACGGCAGCCATGGTCGCAACGGCCTCCTGACCCTTATCAGTCAGGCAGATCAGACGAGATCGGCGATCATTGCCATCTTGCCAACGCTTTATGAAGCCACTGGCTTCAAGTTTCGCCATCGCTCCGACAATGCTCGGCGCCTCAAGGCCCACACGCGCCGCCACCTCCATCAGCGTACATGGAGCAGAATCGAGCGAAATGGCGTGTAGTATTTCCCAGCGCACCTGGCTGTGCCCGGCATCCTTCAAAGACCTATCAATGATACGACGGTAGCGCCGTCCGACCAGCTTGATCCGGCGCGTCGCCGCGATCAGCCGCTGATCATCATAATCGTCGTCAAACGTCTTTGGCGGCGTAGAGCCTTGCGGGTCCCGCGCCAGTTTTTTTTGTGTCATTTCTCTTCGCATCCAGCTTCCTTGGAAGCCGCCCAATAGGTAGAAAACTATCTACTCACCAAGTAAAATATTCTTAGAATCACACACTCCTTTAAATGACATATCAAATGACATCCGGGTGATTGTTATTATCAATTTTTGCACTGCCGTATAGCCGCGGTTTCGCGTTCCTCTCAGACTAGGGCAAATCCCATCAACGAAGGCATGGTCGACCGACGTGTTTCGACAGTCCTCATGGCGTAGGCGATTTCCCCAAAAACCCCAGACAGAAAAGGTGCGAATGCGGAACATTCCGCTTCATTGAGCGTTTGCTTGGGCGAACGGCAGGGCCTGTGGTCTTTCAGCTTGTTCGTGGAGGGGTAAAATGCTCACTCAACCATGCTCACGCCGGCGTTTTGTCCTCTCCACGTCGTCGCTTATGATGACTGCCCTAGCGGTTCCCGGGGCCTTCAGATGGCCTGACAAGCGAACGTCATTCATGTTCGTTTCGCCCTTATTGGTGTCGGCAGAGCGTGCTTCTCATTCTGCACTGCCACCGCAGACGCTGCTGTTTGAGGGGCCGCGCATTACGCGCTTGCAGAGGATGGCGGACAGACTGCCCAAACTAGTTGGTGACATCGTCCTGCGTCTGGATGCGACCGACGATCAACTCCTGGACATCGCGGCTCAGACGGCTGGCGTGGGCATCGAGCGCAGAGGCGGCCTGCCACTGGATTTGGGTGTCCGGGCCCGGGTGACCCCCCAACAAAGGACCTTCGCATGACTCGCATCCACGCGCATCCTTCGCTGGGCTGGCTTGCCATGGGTGTCATCCTTGTGCTGCCTGCCTGCAATCGTAGCCCGGAAAGCTCCGGGTCAAAGGCCAATGACAAGGGCAAAGTGACCTATCTCGACAAGGCGTCGATCCCGAAAGATCCCGCCGAGATGGTGCTCCAGCAGACCTGCATGTCTTGCCATGCCACTGGCGTCGGCCCGGTCATCACCGGCCGCAATCTACCGCCCGAGGCCGTGAAGAGCTTCGTGCGCAACGGCAACCGCGCCATGCCAGCCTTCACGGAAGCGATGATCGACAACGACACGCTCGATCGCGTTGCTCAGCTCGTGGCCACTTCCAAGGCGTCCCCTGCCCAGACGACCCAGTGATTCGGAGGCAAGACCATGGCTGATCAGACACAACCCGTTTTACCGAAAGGTGTTTCCGCCACACAGTTCGAGGCGGCCATCGGTAAGATGCGTGCCCTGCTGGGCGCTGACAAGGTGCTCACGAGCGATGAGCAACTGGCGCCCTATTCCAAGATCATGATGTCCACGCCGGATGAGGAGCACCGTCCGGGCGCGGCCGTACTCGCGACGACGGTCGAAGAAGTGCAAGGCATCATGAAAATCTGCAACGAGCATAAGACACCCGTCTGGCCCATTTCCACCGGCCGCAACTTTGGTTACGGCTCGGCGGCACCCGGCACGCGCGGGCAGATCGTGCTCGACCTCAAGCATATGAATAAGATTCTGGATATTGATCCGGTGCTCTGCACCGCGCTGGTCGAACCGGGAGTTACATATCAGCAGCTGTGGAACCATCTGAAGCAGAACGATATTCCGCTTTGGCTCTCATGCCCCGCTCCATCGGCCATCGCCGGGCCAGTCGGCAACACGCTGGACCGCGGCGTTGGCTACACGCCGTATGGTGAGCATTTCATGATGCAGTGCGGCATGGAGGTCGTGCTCGCCAATGGCGAGGTACTCCGCACCGGCATGGGCGGCGTCGAAAAATCGAATACCTGGCAGGCGTTCAAATGGGGCTACGGGCCCTATCTCGATGGCATCTTCACCCAATCAAACTATGGCATCGTCACCAAGATGGGCCTGTGGCTGATGCCGGAACCGCCGGCCTACAAGCCGTTCTCGATCCGCTACGAGAATGACGACGATATCGGCCTGATCGTTGAGACGTTACGGCCGCTACGGATCGCCAACATCATCCCCAACGCATTCGTCATCGCCAACGTGATGTGGGAAGCCTCGGCCGTCATTCCCCGTTCGAAATATTACGACGGGACCGGCGTGACGCCGGCAGCCGTGCTGGAAAAGATCAAGCAGAATGAAGGTGTCGGCGCCTGGAATGTCTATGCCGCGCTGTACGGCACGGCCGAGCAGGTCGAGGTCTGCTGGAACATCGTCAAGAAGGCCGTCGAAGTGTCCGGAAAAGGGCGTTTCATTACCGAGGAAGAGGCCGGCAACACCGAGCCGTTCAAATATCGCGCGCAACTGATGCGCGGCGATATGACGCTGCAGGAATTCGGCCTGTACCGCTGGCGGGGCGGCGGCGGATCAATGTGGTTCGCGCCCGTGTCTCAAGCCAAGGGGTCTGAAACGAAAGCCCAGATGGACCTCGCGCAGAGCATCTTGAACGAATATGGTCTCGACTATGTGGCGGAGTTTGTCGTGGGCATGCGGGATATGCACCATATTGTCGACGTTCTGTTCGACCGCACCAACCCGGCAGAAACCCAGGCTGCGCATGAATGCTTTGGCAAGCTTCTGACCGAGTTTGGCAAGCGTGGTTACGCGGTGTACCGCGTGAATACCGGCTTCATGGAGGAAGCTGCCCAACTCTACGGCAAGGTGAAACGGGACGTGGACCAGACGCTGAAGCGGGCGCTGGACCCGAACGGGATCATCGCACCCGGAAAGTCTGGCATCTTCATCTGAACCGTTTTTGCGATGCATGCGAGGCGGCCTATGCAAATGCGCAACCCAATCTCCTAGATAGCAGCACCTTCTGGTGGGAAAGCCGCTTTCACCCTGCATCGACCTAAGTGGTATGCCTGCACGTCGATAACGCGAAAGAATGATTGCGAAGGAAAGCTCTAAGGCCACCAGCCCGGGACTTCCTCCGCCTTAGATCACGGCACATCTGCGCACAGTAAGCTAAGCCGTGGGCACCGAAATTCAGGGCGCGGCCAGCCCCCCGCGAGGGAAGCGACACGCCATCAACCGAGCGCGGCAACTTCGATCCACGCCTCTGCGCAGGAGGCATCATGAACTAACCAAAGCAGATAGTGCGTTCCGATCATCTCGCTGATCCACCCGGCGATCGAGCTGGCCCGCTTGTAACCCGCCTAAGCGTGCGTGATGGCATGTCTTCCCAAGCCTGGCCATCAGAGTGGTGCCGCGGGCTGGCCACGAGCGCTCTTCTTGATGGAACGGATGGTGCAGCCACGGCGTTTCAAGGGAAAGAGGAGCCTGACGATGAAGGAACGCCAACACGATAACCCGTCCACGCCGAAAGACATCGTGGATCGCGTATGGGAACTGGCCGAAAAAATCGATATTTGCATGCTCACCACCTGGAACGGGCGCGAGCAGCGCAGCCGGCCCATGTCTGCAAGGCCACGGCGAGACGAAGGCGTCATTTATTTTCTCACCGATCTCGAAGGCGAGAAAAACGCCGAGATTGCATCATTTCCTACCGTTTCGCTCGCTTGGGCGGATAATGGCAGCCATCGCTATGCGGTGGTCTCCGGAAATGCTGTGATTTCCAATGACCGGGCGAAGATCACCGATCTGTGGGGCCATATGGACAAAATCTGGTGGGAGGATGCGGACGATCCCACCATCAGACTGTTGATCGTCACGCCCGACCGCGGCGAGATATGGGATAGTCCGCACGCGCTGGTCGCAGGCGCAAAAATGCTCAAGGCCATGATCACCGGCGGCGCTCCCGAACTTGGAGACAATGCTGCCGTCCGCATGTGATGGGCTGAGCGTCAAAATTGCACGCATTGCTAGCCCAAAGCTGGGGGCACACCTATCCATCCAGCTCTTTTCCGAGCGCTTTTAGATGAGTCTGAAAGCGCTCCTCTTCTCGTTGTCGCGCGGCAGCATCGAGGCGCAGCAAATAGCTCGGATGCATGGTCAACCAGAGGCGCGTGTTATCGGGCAAAGCTATCGCATGTCCGCACTCCCGGCCGATATTGGGCGTGCGGCCCAGTATTGCTCGCCCCGCACTTGCCCCCAACGCGATGATGAAGTCCGGCCGGATCAGTCGCCGCTCGGCATCGAGCCACCAGCGGCAAAGGTCAATCTCGCCTGCCGTGGGGCTCTGGTGGATGCGGCGCTTGCCGCGCTGCTCGAACTTGAAATGCTTCACCGCGTTGGTGATGTGAACCAGCGATCGGTCGATCCCGGCCCGCGCCAGATGCGCATCGAGCAATCGCCCGGCCGGTCCGACAAAAGGCCGGCCACGCTGCTCCTCAAGATCGCCGGGCTGTTCGCCAACAATCAGCAGGCGTGCCCGCTCTGGCCCTTCTCCCGCGACCGCGCGCGTACCGGTGCATCCGATCGGGCAGCGGCGGCATAGCGCTATGCCCTGAGCGATCTCATCCAGTGTTGCTGGCGGGGCCTGAGCAAAAGCATCCGCACCGTCCCGCACCGTGGCGGCCTCGCGTGCCTGCGCTCCGGCGATGAGCTCCGGAATCAACTGCGCCTCCGGCATATTCTTCCAGTAGCGACGCGGCATTTCCTTCACCATCATCGCCACTTTCAACCGTGCGGGGTTGAAGGTGGACGCATAATAGCGTCGCCACAGATGCTCGGCGGCATCCTCACATGGGGCGTCCCGCCGGGTTGCGCCGGGCGATTCCGTCAGCGCCTTGCCATCCCAATGCAGGCACAGATCCGGTGTCAGAATTGCCCAGCGCTGGCTGGCGAAGCGTTTGATGAAGAAATCCGCAGTGGCACGCAGGATATGATGATCGGGTTCGAACCAAGCGACATAATGCTGCTCGCCATCCTGCGCTTCGATGGCGCGAAAACGGACGAAAGCCCGCATCTTGTGAATGTCGCGGCGCACGTGTCCCGCCATGATAGCCAGGCGATGAACATCGGGGTCCGCCGGCTTCTCCATCAGCCTGGGATCGCTCTGCAATCGCCAGAGCAACCGGTACAGGAGCGCATAGCGTTTGGGGTCCCGGTGCAGGATGACGCTGTTGGCCAATCGCAGGAAAGCCCGGTTCGCCCGCACGCCGCGCTGCGGGACCGGCAAGGTGACCGGAAGCGCAGCCGCCCCACCAAACAGGTTGCGTTCACCTTCTCCATCCAGCGACCAGATGATACTCTCGGGCGGCATGCGCGCCGCGACCATCGCCCGTGCCTGTTCTCGCCATGCTTCGAAATCATCGGGGCGGCGAATGGTCACCTGACAAGAACCGGTGGCCGCAGCGGGCACTGCCCTCATCCGAAGAGCTCCATCTGGCGGGGCGGCGCGAGCCGGCTTTGCAGATCGAGCCGGTCGATCAGGCCCGCCGGCCGCCAATCCGCTGCAATGATGAAAGGCCGAAGCCTTGATACGGACCGGGTCAGCCGGCCCAGATCATCCAGTCGCAGGCGCTGGTGGCGCCGTGCCTGAATGATCGCGGCGACGGCGCGGGTGCCCAAGCCCGGCACGCGCAGCAGCATCTCGCGCGGTGCGCGATTGATGTCGACCGGAAAACATTCGCGATGTTGGAGCGCCCAGGCCAGCTTCGGATCGATGTCGAGCGGCAACATGCCGTCCGCACCGGTTGCCTGCTGCACTTCGCTCGGCGCAAAACCGTAGAACCGCACCAGCCAGTCAGACTGATAGAGCCGATGCTCGCGGATCAGCGGGGGGCGCTTCAGCGGCAGTACCGCGCTGGCATCCGGGATCGGGCTGAAGGCGGAATAATAGACGCGCCGCAGCCTGAACCGGTCGTAGAGGCTGTTGGCCCTGCCGATGATCTGGCTATCGCTGGCGCCATCCGCGCCAACAATCATCTGCGTGGACTGGCCAGCCGGCGCGAAACGTGGCGCATGGCGGAAGCGCTTGCGCGCATCCGTCGCCTCCGTGATGGCATCGCCAATATGCGCGATTGCGCCCTCGATCTGCTTGCGGCTCTTGTCGGGCGCAAGCAGCGCCAGGCCTGAATCGGTCGGCAGTTCGACATTGATCGACACCCTGTCCGCCCAGAGACCCGCGCGCTCAACCAGAGCCGGGTCCGCTTCGGGGATGGTCTTGAGGTGGATGTAGCCGCGAAAATCATGATCCTCGCGCAAGCATCGGGTGACCTCGATCATCTGCTCCATCGTGTGGCTGGAGGATTTGACAATGCCCGATGAAAGGAACAGCCCTTCAATGTAATTTCGTCGATAGAAGCTCAGTGTCAGATCCACGACTTCCCTGGGCGTGAAGCGGGCCCTTCGCACGTTGGAACTCTTGCGATTGACGCAATAGTGGCAGTCGAAGATGCAGTGATTGGTCAGCAAAATCTTGAGAAGAGAGATGCACCGGCCATCCGGCGCATAAGCGTGGCAGATACCCATGCCTTGCGTCGAGCCGATACCCTGTCCGTCGCCACTGTGACGCTTTGTTGTGCCAGACGACGCGCATGACGCATCATATTTGGCAGCGTCCGCCAATATCTCCAGCCGCTCGCTCAAACTCGCACTATTCATATGTTCACTATATGTTCCATTCCATCCTCAGCCAAGTCTGGTTGCGACGAACTGTTCGCAGCAAGCCTACTCTGGCTGGCAAGGCGACCCCCTGCAGAGGCCTATCCGCATCGGTCTACCAACAGCGGTTTTTCCGGATCGTCCGGGGCTGCCGTCGGCAGCGTGTGCGCCCCTTTGCCTTGGAATAAAAAAGGAACTTGGTACCGACGCGACAGTTTCGCCAGTAGCACGGAGGAGCTTTGTTCCGGACAACTCGGCCCAATCCGCGTGTAGAAGGAATGCATCATGGGAAAGCCCTCAAATCGCTATGAGACCATCATTATCGGCGCGGGTCCCGCCGGCCTTACGGCGGCGCTCTATCTCGCCCGCTATCGGCGAAAAGTGCTGGTCGTCCATGATGGGAAGAGCCGCGCGCTGCGGATTCCAACGACGCATAACGCACCCGGCTTTCCCGACGGAATCCGTGGGACAGACCTCATCGAGCGGATGACGCGTCACGCCCTGGAGTTCGGCGCGGAGATCGACAAGGCGGAAATCACCGACATCGAGCGAACCGGCGACGGGTTCCGACTGCAAGCTTCGGGCGGAGAGACCCGGGAGAGCCGCAGCGTCATTCTCGCCAGCGGCATCCTGCTCAACCAGATCGACCTGCCGCACGCAATCCACGAACAGGCGATCGAGGCCGGCGTCCTTCGCTATTGCCCGGTCTGTGACGGTTACGAGCATATAGATGCACGTATCGGCGTCATAGGCTGTGACGGCGATGGCGCCGCTGAAGCGCTTTTCCTCAGGCAGTATACTGCGGATATCACTTTGATGCCGTTGAGCCATCCGGAACTATCCGCCGAGCAAGCGCGTGAGATCGGCGAGGCAGGTATTCAGGTGGAGACGGGGGCCCTGGTGCACCTCGAGCCTCACTACGATCGAATGGAGGTCCGGCTCGAAGGCCGCGATGCACCCTTATCGTTCGATGTCATCTATCCCGCTCTCGGCTGTCGGCCGCGCGCCGAGCTTGCCGCCCGGCTCGGGGTCGAATTGGAAGGCGCAGGCTGCGTTCCGGCAGGCGCCGTGAAGGACAGCGGCGTGCCGGGCTTCTTTGCGGCCGGGGATGTGGTCGAAGGCCTCGATCAGATCAGCGTTGCGATGGGCCATGGGGCCCTCGCGGCGACCAAGGCGCACAACTGGCTGCGCGAGCAAGATCGCCAAACGCTTCAGGCGGGGGCCTAAACCTGCAAACGACTCGCAGGATTAGCGATTCTGGAACTTTCGAACACACGGCGCGTAACGGTCTCATAAGGCCGGGGGCCGACGAAGGCGTTCCCTTTTCCGGATAATGCCTCCGCTCCCCGCCATGCCCGAGATGGAGAGGATCGTCATGGCTACCAACACGAACCAGCCCGCCAAATCACCCGGAAACGGGTCCGATGCGCTTGGCGCCAAAGTCCAGCCAAGCTATGCGGAGGAGCAGGGCATCGGCGGCGAGACCCACCAGGTGGCGGGCGACGAGGTTGCAACCCTGACGACGGCGCAGGGCGGACCCATCGCCGACGATCAGAACACCCTGCGTTACGGCGCGCGCGGTCCCGCACTGATCGAGGATTTCCATTTCCGTGAGAAGGTTTTCCATTTCGACCATGAGCGCATCCCCGAGCGCGTCGTTCATGCGCGCGGCTATGGTGCCCACGGCTATTTCGAACTGACCGACAGCCTGGAGGATGTGACCCGCGCCGGTGTCCTTTGCGAAGTCGGCGAGAAGACGCCAGCCTTCGTTCGCTTCTCCACGGTCGCCGGGAGCAAGGGCTCGTTCGACCTCGCTCGCGACGTGCGCGGTTTTGCGGTCAAGATTTACACCAAGGAAGGCAATTGGGATATTGTCGGCAACAACATCCCCGTGTTTTTCATCCAGGACGCGATCAAGTTCCCCGATCTCGTCCATTCGGTGAAGCCGGCGCCCGATAGGGACTTTCCGCAGGCGCAGTCGGCACACGATAATTTCTGGGATTTCATCTCCCTCACGCCCGAGAGTTTCCACATGATCTTGTGGACCATGTCCGACCGGGCGATCCCGCGCTCGTTCCGGTTCATGGAAGGCTTTGGGGTCCATACCTTCCGTCTGCTCGACAAGGATGACCGATCGACCTTCGTCAAGTTCCACTGGAAGCCGAAGCTGGGCCTTCAGTCGGTCGCCTGGAACGAGGCGGTCAAGATCAACGGTGCCGATCCCGACTTCCATCGGCGTGACCTGTGGGACGCGATCAACAGCGGCGACTTCCCCGAATGGGAGTTGGGCGTGCAGCTCTTCGATGAGACGTTCGCGGAGAAGTTCGCCTTCGATGTTCTGGATCCCACCAAGATCATTCCCGAGGAGGAGATCCCGGTCCGCATCATCGGAAGGCTGGTGCTCGACCGTGTCGTCGACAATTTCTTCGCCGAGACCGAGCAGGTCGCGTTCATGACCCAGAACGTCCCGCCGGGTATCGATTTCTCCAACGACCCGCTGCTCCAGGGCCGCAACTTCTCCTATCTCGACACGCAGCTGAAGCGGCTCGGAAGTCCCAACTTCACCCATATCCCGATCAACGCGCCCAAATGCCCCTTCGCCCATTTCCAGCAGGACGGGCATATGGCGATGCGCAATCCCGTCGGCCGCGCCAATTACGAACCGAACAGCTGGGGTGCCGAAGGCGGGCCGCGCGAGGATCCGGTTCGGGGTTTCCGCAGCTTCGCCGCGAGCGAAGACGGGCCCAAGGCGCGGCTGCGTCCTGAGAGCTTCGCCGATCATTACAGCCAGGCACGGCAGTTCTTCATCAGCCAGACCCTCATCGAGCAGAAGCATATCCGCGACGCGCTGGTGTTCGAGCTGAGCAAGTGCGAGCGCCCCGACATCCGCTCGCGCGTGGTTTCGCACCTGATCCATATTGACAAAGGCCTTGCGGCTACCGTTGCGGACGGGCTCGGCCTCGACCTTCCTCAACCCGCCAAGGCGGCGAGCAGCGTAATCGACGACCTGCCGCCATCCGATGCTCTCAGCATCATCAAGAATGGCCCGATAAACTTTGCCGGCCGCAAGCTTGGCATCCTCATTACCGATGGAGCGGACGCCGCACTCTTCAACGCGCTCGTGGCGGCGATCGAGGAGGAAAAGGCCATCTATGAGGTCATCGCCCCGAAGATCGGCGGCGCGACCCTGTCCGATGGCACCAAGGTGCCGGCGCATCAGAAGATCGATGGCGGCCCTTCGGTTCTGTATGATGCCGTCGCGGTGATCGCGTCGGAGGGCGGTGCGGCGCTGCTGGCGGGAGACGCCACGGCGAAGGATTTCGTGACCGATGCATTCGCGCATTGCAAATTCATCGGCTATTCGCCCGAGACCATGCCCCTGTTCGAGAAGGCCGGCCTCGCGGGCGATCTCGACGAGGCCTGCATCGAATTGGGCGCAAAGGGCGATGCCGCGTCCTTTATCGAAGCATGCCGGGCACTGCGCTTCTGGGACCGCGAAGCCAACGTGGATCTGGACTACTGGCCGGACTGATCCAAGATGGAAGGACGCAGGATGACACCCTCGCACGCCCGCAAGGGCGGGAAGCGCTATCGCTATGATGTCACTCGCTTGAGCGCGCTGATCCAGACCGGGGCCATCGCCTGTCGGATCAGCGCGCCGGAGGCCGAGCGCATCGTGATCGACCGGCTCACGCGCTGGCCGGATGATCGCAGCGCTATCCTGACCGTGGCTGGCGCGGAAGCTGCGGGCGCAGAAATGGCCCTCGTCGGAAGGACCGTCGGTCTCTAGACCTCATTTGATGAAATGCGGCGTCCGAAACGGCGCAGGTTCGCGCCATTCTCAGGCGACGGGCCCACAGCCTCTCAAACTCTCGCCACTTGCGAAATGGGTGGTGCGGGCGGTCGGAATCGAACCGACACTCCTTTCGGAACCGGATTTTGAGTCCGGCGCGTCTACCAGTTTCACCACGCCCGCACGGCCAGTGAGCGCACGCCAATAAGCCAGGCGGGGCAAGCACGTCCAGCGCTTTGCGCACCATTTCTTCAACCATAGGCTCGGTTGCGTCGAGCAGGCTCTGCCCATAGAAGCAGCATCTGACATCCGGCGGCGACCAAATGCGGTACCAGCCACCGGGAAAGGCGGCTTTTTTTGACAGAAAAATCCACGACTCTGATTCTGTTTGGCGCAACAGGCGATCTTGCGCACCGCATGATCTTCCCTTCGCTCTATCATCTGCTGTGCGACGGATTGCTGCCCGAGCCATTCCATATTCTCGCCTCCGGCCGAACCGAGATGGACGATAAGGCGTTCCGCGCCACCATCCACAAGGCGCTTGATACCTATGCACAGGCCGAGTTGATCGACGAGAAGCGGATCGCCACGTTCCTCGGCAAAGTCAGCTATTGTCCCGTGTCAGCAGGCGACGCAGCGCAGTTCGCCGTATTGGCCGAGCGAGCCAAGGCGTTGGGCGATGGACCGATGGCCTTCTATCTCTCGACCCCGCCCTCGTTGTTCGCTCCAACGGCGCAGGGTCTGGCGGCGGCTGGCCTGGTCGGTCCAGCCACACGCATCGCGATGGAAAAACCGATCGGCCATGACCTCTCCTCCTCGCGCGCGGTCAACGATGCCATCGGCGACTTGTTCAGCGAAGCCCGCATCTTCCGCGTCGATCATTATCTCGGCAAGGAAACGGTGCAGAACCTGCTGGCGTTGCGGTTCGCCAACCGGCTGTTCGAGCCCCTCTGGAATGCGAGCGCGATCGACCATGTCCAGATCACCGTAGCCGAAACTGTCGGTCTGGAAGGCCGCGTCTCTTATTATGATAGCATCGGCGCGTTGAAGGATATGGTGCAGAACCACGTCCTCCAGATCCTCTCGATCATCGCGATGGAGCCACCGGCACGGATGGATTCAACGTCTGTGCGAGACGAGAAGGTAAAAGTGCTGCGCTCGCTGCGGCCAATGGATACCGAGATGCTGCATACCCACAGTGTCCGCGGCCAATATCGCGACGGCGCGGTGAAGGGCAAAATCGTTTCCGGCTATGCCGAAGAATTGGGCCATCCATCCGACACGGAAACGTTCGTCGCGCTAAAGGCCTATATCGACAATTGGCGGTGGAATGGCGTGCCCTTCTACCTGCGCACCGGCAAATGCCTGCCCGAACGCCAATCCGAGATCCTCATCCAGTTCAAGCCCGTTTCGCACAGCATCTTCGGGCATAACGGGCACGGCGGCGTGGAGCCCAACCGCCTCATCATACGCCTGCAACCGGACGAGAATATCAACCTGGCGCTGATGGCCAAGCGACCGGGGCTGGACCGAGGTGGCGTCAAGCTGGAGCAGGTGGAACTGGATGTCAGCCTGGCCCACGCCTTTGCAGGTGAGCGACGGCGCATCGCATATGAGCGACTGCTGCTCGACTTTCTGGAGGGAGACACCACATTATTCGTACGCCGCGACGAGGTCGAAGCGCAATGGGCGTGGATCGACTCGATTACGCAGAGCTGGACGGACGCCGAGCAGAAGGTGGTGCAATATGCCGCCGGCACCTGGGGCCCATCGGCAGGAATCGCGCTGATCGAGCGCGACGGAGCAAGTTGGCATGACTGATCTCAACACCACCATCGCCGCCGTCACCGAGCGGATCGTCAAGCGCAGCGCCCCGTCACGACGGCGCTATCTCGACCTGATCGAGCGGGGGCGCGATGCCGGCACCAATCGCGGCAATCTTTCCTGCGGCAACCTTGCCCATGCCTTCGCGGCAAGCGGCGAAGACAAGCCGGTGATCCGCTCCGGCAAGGCAATGAACATCGGCATCGTTACCGCCTACAACGATATGCTCTCGGCCCATCAGCCCTACGGCCGCTACCCCGAGGCGATCAAGATCGCCGCGCGCGAGGTCGGCGCGACAGCGCAGGTGGCAGGCGGCGTGCCGGCGATGTGCGACGGCGTGACTCAGGGTCAAGCTGGCATGGAGCTCTCGCTGTTCAGCCGCGACACCATCGCGCTCTCGACAGCCGTGGCCCTCAGCCATGCCATGTTCGAGGGCGCGCTGATGCTCGGCATTTGCGACAAGATCGTGCCTGGCCTGCTCATCGCTGGCCTCCGCTTCGGCCATCTCCCGACCATCTTCGTTCCCTCCGGCCCCATGCCCTCCGGCCTGCCCAACAAGGAGAAGCAGCGCATCCGCCAGCTCTATGCGGAGGGCAAGGTAGGGCGCGAAGAACTGCTGGAATCGGAGTCAGCCAGCTATCACGCGCCCGGAACCTGCACGTTCTACGGCACTGCCAACAGCAACCAGATGATGATGGAAGTGATGGGCCTGCATATGCCCGGCGCCGCTTTCGTCTCTCCCGGCACCAAGTTACGCCAGGAATTGACTCGTGCCGCTGTTCACCGTGTCGCCGCGATCGGCTGGGATGGCGACGATTATCGTCCGCTGGGCCACTGCGTTGACGAAAAGGCGATCGTCAACGCCGCCATCGGCCTGCTCGCGACCGGCGGATCGACCAACCACGCCATCCATCTGCCGGCCATCGCCCGCGCAGCCGGCATCGTGATCGACTGGACCGATCTGGCTGAGCTATCCTCCGTGGTACCGCTGCTTGCGCGCGTCTATCCCAACGGGGCGGACGACGTGAACCGTTTCCACCAGGCGGGCGGCATGGCTTGGATTATCAGCGAGTTGCTCCGGAGCGGCCTGCTCCACCGTGATATCGTGACCGTCGCCCGTGCCGACCTCACCGATTATGGCCGCATGCCGACGCTGGTTGACGATGCCTTGGTGTGGGACCAGCCGCCGACCACCCCCACCGACGATACGATCCTGCGCCCGGTCGCCAACCCGTTCAGCCCGGACGGCGGCATGAAATTGCTCGCGGGCAATCTCGGTCGCTGCGTGATGAAGACCAGCGCGGTCGATCCGTCACGCTGGACGATTGAGGCGCCGTGCCGCGTATTTTCCGATCAGGATCAGGTGATGGCTGCGTTCAAGGCCGGCGAACTGGACCGCGACGTGGTCGTGGTCGTGCGCTTCCAAGGCCCCCGCGCCAACGGCATGCCAGAGCTGCACAAGCTCACCCCACCCCTGGGCGTGTTGCAGGATCGCGGCTTCAAGGTCGCCTTGGTGACGGACGGACGCATGTCCGGCGCGAGCGGCAAGGTACCCGCGGCCATCCACCTCTCGCCCGAGGCGCTGGGCGGGGGGCCGATCAGCAAACTGCGCGATGGCGACGTGGTGCGGGTCTGCGCCCAGGAGGGGCATCTCGAGGCACTGGTCGATGCCGCCACCTGGGCCGCGCGTGCCCCCGCCGAGGCACCGCCGCCGGCGCATGACACCGGTCGCGAATTGTTTGCCCTTTTCCGCCATAACAGCGATCTGGCGGAAGCAGGCGCCTCGCCCCTTCTCGCCGCGATGGACGCCGAGGCGTGAGAGAGATAATCGCGGCTGATATTGGCGGGACTAATGCACGCTTCGCTCGCGCAACGCTGGACGCCAGCGGCTTGCCGACACTCGGAGTGGTTCGCAGATACAAGGTTTCGGATTTTCCGAGCCTCGCTGCCTGTTGGCGCGCCTTTGCAACGGCGGATGGCGGCGATTTGCCGAACGGTGCGGCCATCGCCTTTGCCGCGCCGATTGCGCAGGCGCAGATCAAGCTCACCAATTCGAGCTGGGTGATCCGCCCGGCGACGCTCGCGGACGAGCTAGGCCTGCAGCGCGTACGGCTGGTCAACGATTTCGAGGCGGTGGCGCACGCCGTCTCATGCCTACCGGTCGAGAACCTGCCGCTGCTGTTCGGCGAGGACAGGCCGTTTCCGCGCGATGGCGGCGTCACGGTCATCGGGCCAGGCACGGGCCTTGGCGTTGCGCTCATTGCCTATGACAACGGGCGGCCGCATATCATCGCGACCGAGGGCGGCCATATGGACTTCGCGCCGCTCGATGCGCTGGAGGATCGTATTCTCCAACATCTGCGCGCCGCATATCTGCGCGTCTCAGCCGAGCGGATCGTCTCGGGCCCGGGGCTCAACAATCTTTACAAGGCGATGGCGACGCTGAGTGGCGAGCCGGTTGTGCTGATGGACGATGCCGACCTGTGGCAGGCCGCCATTGACGGATCGGACCACGCGGCCCGCGTCGCTTTGGAACGGCTATGTCTTTCCTATGGCTCGGTCGCGGGCGATCTCGCGCTGGCACAGGGACCGCGCACCGTGGTGCTGGCCGGAGGTTTGACTCAGCGGATGCGCGATTTCTTGACGAGGGAGAGTGGCTTTTACGGCCGTTTCATCGCCAAGGGTCGCTACGAGGCGCTGATGCGCACCGTTCCCGTGCGGATCGCGGTTCATCCCGAGATCGGCCTCTACGGAGCAGCAGCGGCTTGGCGCGAAAGAAAGGAGCCATGATGACGGTCGATGAAATAATGGCACTCGCGCCGGTAATTCCGGTTCTGATCGTAGAGAGTGAGCGGGACGCAATACCACTGGCGCAAGCACTGGTTGCAGGAGGTCTGCCTGCATTGGAAGTGACAATGCGCACCCCGTCCGCGCTGGCTGTGATGCGCGAGATGGCACAGGTACCGGGCGCTGTCGTCGGCGCGGGAACCGTTCTTGACCCGAAGATGCTCGATGCGGCGCTCGCGGCAGGCGCACAGTTCATCGTTTCGCCCGGCCTCACAGAGCCCCTCGGCAGAGCGGCAATCGCCTCCGGCACGGCTTTTCTGCCAGGCACCGCCACTGCAGGAGACATCATGCGCGGGCTCGATATGGGCTTGAACCGATTCAAGTTTTTCCCGGCCGCGACCAGTGGCGGCCTGCCCGCTCTCACGGCGCTGGCCGCGCCTTTCGGGCAGGTCCGGTTTTGCCCGACCGGCGGTATCACCTTCGAAAGCGCGCCGGAATGGCTCAAGCAACCGTTCGTCCACTGCGTCGGCGGAAGCTGGATCGTACCCAAGGGACCGCTCGATCCGGTCAAGGTGGAAGCCTTGGCACGAGAGGCAGCCCGTCTGAAAAGGTAACGCTGACTCGTGGAGACCGCCCCAGGCTACGCTAAACCCTCGGCACGCAGCTTGAGACCGGCAGTGAACAGGGGTGTCGTCGCTTTCTCGAACTGTCCCGGCGTAAGCTGGATAAAATGACGGAACTCGCGGTTGAGGTGGCTTTGGTCAAAGTAGCGCAGGGCGGCGAGCTGTTCCGCGCTCGGTTCGATGAAGCCACGTAAAGCCTGCGCCATATCCAGAAAGCGGCTGCGGCGGAGGATCACCTTTGGGCTGGGGCCAAATGTGGCGTGGCATTGCCGTTCGAATTGTCGGATAGAAAGCCCTACGCGCCGCGCTGCCTCCGACACCTGGATCGTGCTATCGTCGCGGGTAATCCGCTCGAAAGCCGCCATTGCGGGTGAAGGCGATGGCGCGCCCATTGCGGCCACTCGCGCGCGCAGCGTTCGCTCGATCGCTCGGACGATGGCGGCGTCGTTCCCGGCTGCCGCCACCTCCTCATGGAGGCGATCAGCCAGCGTTCCCCACAGCTCTGCGAGCGGCACGGCCCGGTCGGCCAACTCACACGCCGGCTGCGCGATCAGACCGCTCCAACCGCTCGGCCGGATAGCGATGCCAACGACGAAGAATGGGCCGCGCACCCTCACACGCCACGGAATGCCATTCGCCCCCATGAACGGGACAGGACCGAAATGCGCCCATCGATCGGGCGCGATCTCGGCAGCCCAGTCACCCTTCAGCAGGACACGGACGAAAGCCGTCTCCGAAAGCAATTTGTCAACAAGTAGAAAATCTGCGGGGAGATCTGCATCAAACACGTAATATCGACGCACATAACCCGCCAGGTCAGATGACGGCGAATAACTGCGAGATAACAACAAGTGCGCGACCTTGCCCCACCTTGATGATGGTGCACATGCTGTCCTATCCAGATGCGACGGGCAAGTATATTAACGGCCGAAAAGTGCAAAAGCGCGGCGGCATGGAAGGCGACTTTAATCGGTGGCGCCCCACAGCATGTCGGCGGACACGTAGCCCCGCGTACCCTTCACATCGATCGCACACCAGCCGTCGGCGCATCCAGAGAGCCGGCCTACAACCCCTGGCTCGAGCCGGTAAAGCACCCGGGCACCAGCTGCAGGGCTATCCCGCATCGCGGCGATCTCGCCCTTCACAATGGCGGTTGGGTCGTCCTTCAGCAGGCGCACATGCAGCCAACCCTGCGTGCCGTCAGGGTCTTCCACCTTGCGCCAGTTGGCATAGACTTCGATCACCTTCACCGGCAGGTCACGCCGCCGATAGATCCAGCTGGCCGGATAATCCTGGCTCGGCCCCACGCGCATGCGTGCCTCTCCCTTGGCGAGCGAAGCCCAATAGGGCACCGGCTTGCCGGTCTGCGCGGTAGCGCCGACTGCGGCCGCACCAGCCATCAGCGAAGCACCGAACAGAAGCGCAAAGCGCTGAATCATGTAGGAATCTCCCGTGTCGCGAGCCGTGCGAGACCGCCGTTTCTGCCACGCATGCCGTGCGCCATCAACCGTCACCCGGGGGTTGGATCGAGCAGAAGATGGTTTTTTCAGCGTCAACCAGCGGCTCGCGAAATCCCATCCGCGCAGCACAGTTTCATCGCCCTCGCGCGTCAGTCGGCCACCATGACAGCAGACTCCCGCTGCATTGACACCAAGGTCCTCAAATATTCGCCGTCAGTGCCTTGGTCGCCTCAGTCGCACTCCGATAGGCCTCCTGGCGCGCCTCGCTCCAATAAGCCAATTCACTGAGCGGGATCTCGGCGCCGCTCACCGCGCAAATCACGAAGCGGCCCGGGCGGACGACCTGATAGTCCGCCGCGCGATAACGGAGCACAGCGAGCCCGGGCATGTCTGGCGAACGCATCATCGCCATCAGTCTCCCGTCAGAATGCGATCGACGAGCTGCTTCACCGTCGGCACGAACCCGTTGGAATAAAACGGGTCCTGCTTGAAGCGTGACGCGCCATGGCCCGCGAAGAGCAGGTTCTTGTCAAGGTCGCCGCCATGCACCGCATCCTGCAGTGTCTTCTGGATGCAGAAGCTGCGCGGATCGGCGAGGCGACCGGTCGAATAGTCGTCATGGTCTTTCCACGACGAAAAATTGCAGTGGGAGAGACAGCCCATGCAATCGGCCTGATCCTTGCGGATCTCGGCCCGCTCTTCATCGGTCACGAAGACGAGCGTGTTATCCGGCGTCTTGAGGGCGCTGGTGAAGCCCTGCAAGACCCACTCGCGAGCACGCAGGAGGTCGTTACGCGTCACCCAGAAATTACGCCCCTTCACGCCCACGTCGAGCTGATGGGTGTGGTCGCCCGCTTCCTCCATCGAGAAAGCAATCTGCCGTTCTGAGCGCGCTTCAAGATTGCGCAGGAACGGGTTGCGGATCGCTGAGGAGTAGAAGCCCGTCGGCGAGAAGCGGTGGAGAAGGACGTCCCCTTCATCCAGCGTCATCAGCTTGTCTTTCCACTGCTGCGGGATCGGGCTTTCCTTGGTGAGCAGCGGCCGCGTACCGAACTGGAAGGCGATGGCGCCCAACTCCGGATTATCGATCCAGTGGTTCCAGTCGCGCAGATACCACACACCACCAGCCATCACGATGGGCACTTCGTCACTGATACCGCCTTCGCGCATCGTCTCACGCAGCGCCTTGACGCGCGGATAGGGGTCTTCAGGCTTTGTCGGATCTTCTGCGTTCGAGAGGCCGTTGTGTCCGCCCGCCAGCCATGGGTCCTCGTAGACCACCGCCGCCAACCATTCCGCGGCCTTGTGATAGGCGCGCTTCCAGAGAGCGCGGAAGGCGCGGCCGGAGCTGACGATGGGCAAATAGGAAACACCATGCTGCGCGGCGATCTCGGACAACTTGTAAGGCATGCCGGCGCCGCAGGTGACCCCCGCGACCATACCCTTCGTCCGCTCCAGAACACCCTGCAGGACACGCTGGGCGCCGCCCATCTCCCACAGCACGTTGATGTTGATCGCTCCCTTGCCGCCAGCAATCTCGAAAGCGCGCTTCACCTGCTGGACGGCGCCATTGATGGCGTATTCGATCAACTCCTCATGGCGCAGGACGCGCGTGCGGCCATTATAGAGTTGCGGTATGATTCGACCGTCCGCATCATAGCTGTCGGCATTGACGGCGGAGACGGTACCGATGCCGCCGGCGGCAGCCCAAGCGCCGGAACTCGCGTGATTGGAGACGGCGACTCCCTTACCGCCCTCAATGAGCGGCCACACCTCGCGACCGCCATAGACGATCGGCTTCAAGCCCTTGAACAAATATCAACTCCTTAGTCGCCATCCGCGCGGCCGCCGGGTCGCACGTTTTCGTGCGCATAGCAGGATTTTCAAGAATCCGCGCACAATTTTGCCACAGTTGTCAAACCAGCGCCAGCGTGTCTCCCACGGCGGCTCCATAGAGCCGATCATACAGCTGAAACATCACCGACTCGTCGAAGCATTGCCGGGCGCGGGCGCGGTTCAGCTCACCGAGCTGGGCGCGCAAATCAGGGTCGACAACCAGTGTCTCCAATGCAGCACGGACGCGGGCGGGATCGTCAAAAGGCACCACGAACCGGCGGTTCCCCGGGGCGACCATGGCAGAAACATCTCCCAGATCAGCCGCGACGACCGGACAGCCCGCTGCCATCGCCTCAACCAGTGCAACCGGGAACTTCCCTGCCTCCGAGGCAAACGCAAAAACGTCGAAGGCTCTCATATAGGCCTGCGGGTGCAGTGACGGGCCTATAATCACCACATCGTCCATGCCCAGAGAGGCGATCTCCGTTCGGATGGTCTCATTTCCGGCCCCTTCCCGGTCGACGACGACGAGACGCAACTGGTCCTGCAGAGACGCCACGGCCTGCACCAGAGCACGCAAGCCCGCGACTCGCCGCCCCTCCACGATGGTTCCCACGATGAGTCGTCCGTCCGCCGCCAGACCGGGAATAGCAGGACGCGACGGACCGGCTGCATAGGCGGCAACGTCGATGCCGTTCGGAATTTGATGCACCCGCTCGGCCTTCAGGTGCCATTCCTGCTGAGCAATATGTGCCAGCCGGTTGGACGGGACGACCAGCGCATGGACACCAGCCAACGCGATGCGGCGATAGAGATTGCGGGTGGAGTTGCGAGCGATTGCTTCGTCCGCCGCAAAGCCATCCTCGTGGTGGATGAGGGGAGGAAGCTGCTCGACCCGCCGCAGCAGGCGGTGCGCCATGGCGCCATTAATCGCACCCCAGCCGAAACTGAGGATAAGGTCGTAGTGCTGCATCAGCCGCCCCAGCGCGAGCAGCTTGCTGGAGGTTGGACGGCCGCGCAGCACCGGCTCGTCCAGAAAGCGCACGGATAGACCCGGCTCAGCGTCCATGCGCGTGCCATCCACCGTCCGGTCGCCGACCAGTATGTCGTGACTGACGCGTGATCCCCAATGGTTCATCAGCCGGATGACGCGCGCTTCCTTATCGCCGCTACCGAACGTGCCGTGCAACTGGAGCACGTACAGCGGACCGCTGCGTTCCGAGCCGCCCGCGCCCGCGCTCATGTCTGTGCCAGCACGCTGGCGAGCAGCCGGTCGATCGCACCGATCGCCTCCGGCTCCTCCAACGTGGGGGCGTGGCCGACTCGTGGCACCGTCACCACCTCCATCTGCGGAATCCGGGCCTTCATCGCCGCCACAGTCGTTGTCGTCAAAAGATCGCTGAGCGCGCCGTGCACCAACGTCAGCGGCGTGTCCTTCAATGCTTCGAAGGCAGGCCACAGGTCCACGCCCGCCGCGCCGCCGGGGGCGCGCAACGGCTCAGCGAGCCGCTGGTCATAGTCCAATGCAATCCGCCCCTGGCCCGTCAGGCGATAAAGCCGTTTGGCGAGGCGGAGCCAGTCCTGCAGCGTATAATCAGGGTAGATCAGGCCCTGCACCTCCGCCACCGCGCGCGCGGCATGCACCCAGGTCGGTTGGGCGCTGCCTGAGCCGACATTGCGGCGGATGCGCTCCAGTCCCGCCTCCGCTATGTCCGGGCCGATATCGTTGAGCAAGGCACCGGCCAAACTGCCACGCCGCGTTGCCGCCATCAACATCAGCATGATGCCGCCGAGCGACGTACCGATGCCGATCAGACGGGGCAACGCCAACTCATCCAGCAGCCTGTCGATATCCTGCAAATAGACGAGCGGCGCATAGCTCATCGGGTCCTTTGCATAGGCACTTTCGCCGCGCCCCCGTAGCTCGACGCAGATAACCCGCCACTCGCCCGCCAGCCGCTCGGCAACAGGCTCGAAATCACGCACGTTGCGGGTGAGGCCCGGCAAGCAAAGGATCGGCGGGCGATCCTCCCGGCCCGGATAATCCCGGTAATGGAGACGCAAACCATCCTGCGACCACCAAAATTTGTCCTCGAAGCCTGCCAAGCTTGATCCTTTCACCGGCCGGCGTCCATATTGCCGCATGACCAGCGCCCTGCAAGCTGACAGTTACGTTCCCCAGCGGACGATCGAAGAAATCGCGGATTTCATCGCCGATCCGGTGAGTGCGGCGGATTTCCCTCAGCACATCCTCCGTTTCCGCAACGACCGCGCGGCCTCCGCCGTGGGCCTTGACTCGCTCGACGACGCGCAGTGGATCACGCATTTCGGTCGGTTTCAGCCGCTGCGAGACGGCCTGCCCGCTCCGTTGGCCCTCCGCTACCACGGCCATCAGTTCCGCTACTACAATCCTGACCTCGGCGACGGACGCGGCTTTCTGTTTGCCCAGCTTCGCGAACAGCCAGCAGCGGGCGGGCGGCTACTCGACCTCGGAACGAAGGGTTCGGGCCTCACGCCCTATAGCCGAACCGCCGACGGTCGCCTCACCCTCAAAGGCGGCGTGCGCGAAATACTCGCAACAGAGATGTTGGAGGCGCTGGGCGTCACCACCTCGCGCACCTTCTCGCTGATTGAAACCGGCGAGCAGCTTGTGCGAGGCGACGAGCCTTCGCCCACTCGTTCGGCCGTGCTCGTGCGGCTGAGCCATGGCCATATCCGCATCGGCAGCTTCCAACGCCTCGCCTATCGCAACGAGACCGAGAATATCGCCCGGCTCACCGATTATTGCCTCCGCCACCTGCTCATGATGCCGCCGGGCGAGAACCCTGCATTAACGCTGCTCGGCGCCATGGTCGAGCGCGCCGCTGATCTCGCGGCCAGCTACATGGTCGCGGGTTTCGTTCATGGCGTCCTCAACAGCGACAACATCAACATTACTGGCGAGAGCTTCGACTATGGTCCCTGGCGCTTCACGCCTTATTGGACCCCCGGATTCACCGCCGCCTATTTCGACCAGACCGGTCTCTATGCCTTTGCTCGTCAACCCGAGGCGATCCACTGGAATCTCGTGCAGCTTGCCCGCTCACTGGTCACCATGGCCGATCAGGACGCGCTGATCGCTGTTCTCCAACGGTATGCCGAGATTTACGAAGAAAGATTGATCGCACGATTCCTGTGGCGCCTCGGCCATGAGGCGCCCGATTCTGCGGCCGCCCGCGCCTTTGTGATCGCCGCGGTCGAGGCCTTGCGTGCGGGGGAGGTGCTGATCGACCGCTTCTTCTTCGACTGGCGCCGCGCTGATCGCACCGGGCCTCTTTATGTGGGCGAACTGTGGGACAAGGCACGGGAGGCCGCCACCACCCTCGCGCACCGCACCGATACGCTTGATCATGCCTATTGGCAGGGCGACACCCCCTGCTCGATGCATATTGACGAGGTGGAAGCGCTCTGGGCGGCCATCGACCGGGACGACGACTGGGCACCGCTTATGCGAAAGGTCGCGATGATCCGTGCCATGGGCGCGGCGCACGGTAACCCTTCATCAGCCAGGACGCCAACGTCGTAAATCGGCTGGCAACCAATTGGGCGCATAACAGCCCCCAATGTCCGAGATTCTCTTTTCCATCGAGCCGGCAACCGGCGTTCAGTTCTGGCAGGCCCCGCTGAGCGATGTGTCAGCTGAGGTCGAGCAGGTCGCGCGTAGTTGGCCGGCTTGGGCAGCCATGCCGCTCACGTTCCGCATCGAGACGATGCGTCGGTTTGCCAATGGAGTCCGCGCCGCCGAGGAGGCGCTGGTCGACCATATCGCCCGCGAAACCGGTCGGCCGCTTTGGGATTGCCACATGGAGGTGGCCGATGTGATCGCACGTGCGGATAAAGCCGTGAGTGCCTTCTCTGAACGCACCGGTCAGCGTCGCCTTGAAGGTGCGCTCAACACCCGCACCGCACTTCGTCACAAGCCGCACGGCGTGCTCGCAGTGATCTCTCCCCATGTCCTGCCCGCGCAGATACCGGCCAGCCACATCGTACCGGCGCTCATCGCGGGCAACGGCGTGCTGTTCAAGCCGTCGGAAAGGACGCCAGCGACGGGCGCTCTGCTAGTCTCGCTCTTGCACGACGCCGGGGTACCCGAGGAATTGCTCCGCTGCGTGATCGGCGGGAGGGACGCTGGGCAAGCGCTTGTCGAGCATCCAGGCGTGCACGGCATAGTGTTCACGGGCGCGCCGCAAACCGGCCTGGCGATCGCGCGCAGTGTCGCCGATCGGCCGGACCGCCTGCTCGCGCTCGAAATGGGCGGCAACAATCCGGTCATCGCCTGGGATACACCGGATATTGAAAGCGCCGCCGCACTGATCGTGCAATCGGCGTTCGGCGCGGCCGGGCAGCATTGCCTCGCCGCACGACGGCTGATCGTGCGCGATACACTGGCCGACCCCCTCGTCGCGGCCGTCCGTGGTCTCGCCGACCGCCTCATCATCGACCACCCCCATGCTGATCCACAGCCTTACATGGGCCCGCTGGTCGATATGGAGGCAGCCGACGGATTGACCGAGGGCTTTCTCTATCTGATGAGCAACGGTGGCCGCCCGATCAAGCACATGCAGCGGCCCTTTGACGGCCTGCCGTTTGTCACGCCGGGAATTATCGACGTGACGGACATGGCGAGCCGGGCGGATGTTGAATTGTTCGGCCCCCTCCTCCAAGTCATCCGCGTCGAGACGTTCGAGCAAGCCATCGCCGAGGCGAATAATACGCGCTTCGGCCTCGCCGCCGCGCTCATCGGCGGTAGTCCGGAGCAATATGACCGCTTCTGGTCCAACGCCCGTGCCGGCATTGTCAACTGGAACCGGCCGACCCATACCCTGCCGCGCAACAGTCCGACAGGTGGCGTCGGCTTTTCCGGCAATCACCGGCCCGGCGGGCAGTATGCGGCGGACAATTGCGCCTATCCGGTCGTCTCGACCGAGGTCGAACAGCCACGCGCGTCGCTTGGCGTCGGCCTGCAACCGATCGAGGTGGTCGCGGACCGCTGACGGCCACGCTTGAGGCCGGGCGGACCGAGCACTAATCCACGAAAAAGATTTCGGTTATCCCCCAAAAGAATCCCTAGGCCACGCTAAAGGAAGCTTCATTTGCGGATCGGCGCAGCTCTGCGCATTTAGCCGGTATGGCAGCCTGTCACCCCTTTCGGCCTGGAACGGTCTATCTTGTCGGCGCCGGGCCGGGCGATCCCGACCTGTTGACGGTACGCGCGGCGCGCCTCATCGAGCGTGCCCGTCTGATCGTCCATGACGGGTTGGTCGATCCGGCGATCATGGCCATGGCGCACCCCGAGGCAGAACTGGTCTCGGTCGCCAAGCAGCGCGCGCGCCACACGATGAAGCAGGAGGCGATCAACGCACTGCTGGTGCGCGAGGCGCTCTCAGGCCGCGATGTAGTGCGCCTCAAGGGCGGCGACCCCTTCATCTTCGGCCGCGGCGGCGAGGAGCAGGACGCCTGCCGTGCGGCCGGCGTGCCCTGCGAAATCGTGCCAGGCATCAGCGCGGCGATTGGCGGCGGGGCGGCGGCAGGGCTGCCACTCACGCACCGTGACCATGCCAGCATCGTCAGTTTTGTCGCCGGGCAGTGCAAGGGCCTCTCCGCGCAGAACTGGTCAGGCCTTGCCGGTGCCGGTCGCACACTGGTCATCTACATGGGCCTTGCGACGGCTTACGACATTGCCGAGAAGCTGATGAACGACGGTCTCTCGCCGGCGACGCCGGTGGCGGTCATCGAGAATGCAACCCGGCCGGAACAGCGCGTGCTGCGCTCGTTGCTCGCCGACCTTGGCGACCTCATCGGCCGCGAGCGGGTGAAGAGTCCCGGCCTCATCGTGGTGGGTGACGTGGTGGCGCATGCCGACGCCATCGACTGCCTGCCACTGCATCATTTTGCATCCATTGGAGCCTTGACGACATGAAAATCCTGACAGGGAATGATCTCGCCACGGGCGATGTCATCTGGTGGACCGGCTCAGGCTGGTCGCGCCATGTGGAAGAATCGGCTGATGTCGGCGACAAGGGCGAGGAGATCGCGCAGGTCGAGAGCGCCGCGCGCCGCGTCAACGGACCTTACGTCATTGACGCGTCGAAGGACGCGGCCGGCATTCGCCCTGCCCACATCAAGGACCGTATCCGCGCCCTCGGCCCGACCGTGCGGCTCGACCTCAGTCTCAAGCCAGCCGACCCGACCGTCGGCAACTGGGTGATCTGACCATGTATCGCTATGACCATTTCGATCAGGCCATCGTCGACGCGCGCGTCGACGAGTTCCGTGACCAAACGGCCCGCCGCCTCGCCGGCGCGATGACCGAGGACCAGTTCAAACCGCTACGGCTGAAGAACGGGCTCTACCTCCAGCTCCACGCCTATATGCTGCGCGTCGCCATCCCCTATGGCACGCTCAACAGCCGGCAGATGCGCATGCTTGGCCACATCGCGCGTAAATATGACCGGGGCTACGGCCACTTCACCACCCGCCAGAACATCCAGTATAACTGGATCAAGCTGCAGGATGCGCCGGACATACTGGCCGATCTCGCCACGGTGGAGATGCACGCCATCCAGACCTCCGGGGAGAGCATCCGCAATCTCTCCTCGGATCAATATGCCGGCGCCGCGGCGGACGAGATCTGCGATCCGCGCCCCTGGGCCGAACTGGTCCGTCAGGCGACCACCTTCCACCCCGAGTTCAGCTATCTGCCGCGCAAATTCAAGATCGCGGTGACCGCCTCGCCAGAGGATCGGGTGGCGATCCGCCTGCACGATATCGGCCTGCGACTGGTCCAGAATGACGCGGGCGAGCTGGGCTTCGAGGTTTATATCGGCGGCGGCATGGGCCGCACGCCGTTCGTCGCGCCGTTGATCCGCCCGTTCCTGCCGGCGGACAACCTGTTCAGCTATATCGAGGCGGCGCTGCGCGTGTGGAACCGCTGGGCGCGCCGCGACAATATTCACAAGCAGCGCATCAAGATCCTCGTCCACGACATGGGCGAGGAAGAGTTCCGCCGCCAGGTCGAGGAAGAGTGGGAAGCCATCCTGCCCAACGCTTCAGACGTGGAACGCAAGGAACTTGAGCGGATTGCCGCGCATTTTGCGCCGCCGCCTTTCGAAACAGGCCTGTCCGACGAGATCGACCGCAGTGACCCAGATTTCGCTTTGTGGGTCGACCAGAATGTCGCCGCGCACAAGGCGCCGGGCTATGCCATCGTCAACATCAGCCTCAAGCCCGTCCCCGGCATCCCCGGCGACGCGACTGCGGATCAGATCGATCTGATCGCCGATCTGGCCGAACAGTACAGCTTCGACGATCTGCGCACCACCCATGCGCAGAACCTCGTACTGCCGCATGTCCGCAAGGCCGATCTCTATGCCGTGTGGCAGAAACTGTCGGCGGCTGGTTTGGCCGAACCCAATCTGGACCTGGCGACGGACATCATCGCCTGCCCCGGCCTCGACTATTGCAGCCTTGCCAATGCGCGCTCCATCCCGATCGCGCAGAAGATCCAGGCCCGCTTCATCGAGCGCGGCAATGTGAACGAACTGGGCGAGCTGAAGATCAAGATTTCCGGCTGCATCAATGCCTGCGGGCACCACCATGCCGGCCATATCGGCATCCTCGGCGTCGACCGGAAGGGCACGGAAAACTACCAGCTGTTGCTGGGCGGATCCGGCGCGGAAGATGCCAGCCTCGCCAAGATCACGGGGCCCGGATTCGACGAGGACGGCATTGTCGACGCGGTGGAAAAGACCACCGACGTCTATCTGCGCGAACGGCGGGAGGGCGAGCGGTTCCTCGACACCTATCGTCGCATCGGCGTCGAACCCTTCAAGGAGGTCCTCTATGGCTGAAGACATCATCCGCTTTCGCGACGATCCGCCGCATGAAGAGCCGGTGGTGTCGGTCGATGCGTTCCTCGACCAGACCAACGCAACGGCGGTGCGCATCGAAGCGGGCGAAGATGCCCGCCTGCTCGTGCCCTATCTGGACCGGCTGGCGCTGATCGAGATCGATTTCCCGCGCTTCCGCGACGGGCGCGGCTATTCGTCGGCGCGCATCCTGCGCGAAGCCGGCTACAAAGGCGAGATTCGCGCGTCGGGTGACGTCCTGGTCGACCAGATGCTGTTCATGCGGCGCTGCGGCTTCGACAGCTTCGCACCGGACGCACCGATCGACCGCGCCGTGCTCGACGCCGCGCTCAACCGCTACGACTATGTCTATCAGGGCGCCGCGGACGATGCCGTGCCCGTCTGGAAACTGCGGCATGGCTGACGGCACCCGCGTCATCGACCGGATCGACGCCCGGCCGCGTTGGACGAAGGCCGACGCGGACGCGCTCAATGCGCGCTTCGCCGGCGTCGATGCGGCCACGATGCTGCGGACCCTGCTGGGCGAGCACGACCTGGGGCGCGTTGCCGTAGTTTCGTCCTTCGGCACGGAAAGCGCGGTGCTGCTGCACCTCGTTGCGCAAGCTGACCAGACGACGCCGGTCGTGTTCGTCGACACGCTCAAGATGTTCCCCGAGACGCTCGATTATCGCGCGCTGCTGATCGAGCAACTCGGCTTCACCAACAGCCAGGTGGTGACGCCCGACCCGGCCGTACTGGCGGCTAAGGACGACAAGGGCCTGCGCTGGTCCTACGATCCGGACGGCTGCTGCGCGATCCGCAAGGTGGAACCGCTGGCGCGCGCCAAGGCCGGGCTGGACACGTGGATTTCCGGCCGCAAGGCGTTCCAGTCGGTCACCCGGCAAAACCTGCCCCGCTTCGAGATCGAAGACGGCAGGCTGAAGGTCAACCCGCTCGGCGACTGGGACAAGGCCGCACTCAACGCCTATTTCGAGGCGCATGACCTGCCCCGCCACCCGCTTGAAGCGCAGGGCTATCTCTCCATTGGCTGCGAGCCCTGCACCAGCAAGGTGCTGCCCGGCGAAGACCCGCGCGCCGGTCGCTGGCGCGGCTGGGACAAGGTGGAATGCGGTATCCACACCGCCTCCACGCCCATCGCCGACCCGGACGATCCGGCCAACCAGCCGGTCTTCTGAGCCGGGCGGCGCGGCCGCCGTCGAGCGTCAGACTTAAACGCCCCGGTCTAACTTTGTAGGCTAGCCGCCGAGATACGATTGCAGTTGCCCGTCAAAATAAACCGCTTAGCTTCAAAGCTCCAGGATCAACGGGTCTGGGCATCCATCCGCCCGGTCCGCCATCGGTGAGGGATACGCGGGGAACGAGGTCAGGATAACGGCGCGCGGCCGTCTCGGGCACATCTGCGCGAAGACAATCGGCAAGGCAGACAGCCCCTCCTCGCACAGGCGGGAGCATCTGCGCGCGCGTCACCCATCACTCATAGGCATCCCCGCCGGCGAAGCTGTCGTCGGCCAGGTCGGAGAAGCGGGTGATGCGCGAATCGAAATAGAGGCGCACCTTGCCGGTGGCGCCATGGCGCTGCTTGGCGACGATCAGTTCCGAATGGCCCTTGATGCGCTCCATCTTCTCGCACCAGGCCGCATAGGCGCCTTCTTCCTCGATCTTCGGCTCTTTGCTCATCTCGTAATAGTCCTCACGATAGAGGAACCAGACCATGTCCGCGTCCTGCTCGATCGAGCCGGATTCGCGCAGGTCGGAGAGTTGCGGGCGCTTGTCGTCGCGACTCTCTACGGCACGACTGAGCTGAGAGAGCGCGATGACCGGGACGTTCAGCTCCTTGGCCAATGTCTTGAGGCCACGGCTGATCTCGGAAATCTCGTTGACTCGATTGTCGCTCGCCCGGCCCGAGCCCTGCAACAACTGGAGATAGTCGACGATGACGAGGCCGATCTTGTGCCGGCGCTTGAGCCGCCGCGCGCGGGTGCGCAACGCCGCGATGGTGAGGCCGGCGGTATCGTCGATATAGAGCGGCAGGTCGGCCAGTTCGCGCGACGCACGCACGAGGTTCTGGAAGTCGCCATGGCTGATCTTGCCCATGCGCAGGGCCTCGCCGCTGATGCCAGACTGCTCGGCGAGGATACGGGTGGCAAGCTGGTCGGCCGACATTTCCAGGTTGAAGATGGCGACCGGCGCGCCAATCGACTTCTCCTCCGGGATACCGTCCGCCATGTCGCGCACCCAGCGGCGCGCGGCATTGTAGGCGATATTGGTCGCGATCGAGCTTTTGCCCATGCCCGGCCGCCCGGCGACGATGATGAGATCGGACGGGTGAAGGCCGCCGGTGCGCGCATTGAGCCCGTCCAGCCCGGTGGTGATGCCCGAGACATGGCCGCCTGAATTCAGCGCCTTCTCCGCCATCTCCACCGCCAGTTTGGTCGCCTGGGCGAAGGTCTTCATGCTGCCGGTGTCGCCACCGGCTTCCGCCACGGCGTAGAGCGCCATCTCCGCCTGTTCGATCTGACCCTTGGGGTCGATCGATTCGGAGGTGTCGAGCGCCTTGTCGACCAGTTCACGGCCGACGCCGACCAGCTCGCGCAGCAACGCCAGTTCATAGATTTGCTGAGCGAAATCGCGCGCGCCGATCACCGCGGCACCGCTGCCGGTGAGTTGCGCAAGGTAGCCGGCGCCGCCCAGTTCCTTGAGCGCGGGGTCGCTTTCCAGAAGCGGCTTCAATGTCACCGGGTTGGCGACCATGTTGCGATCGGAGAGCTTGAGGATGGCCTCGTAGATGCGGCCGTGCAGCGGCTCGAAGAAATGCTGCGGGGCAAGCAGCATCTGCACGTCCTCGACGATGCGATTGTCCACCATCAGTGCGCCAAGCAGCGCCGCCTCGGCCTCGACGTTGCGAGGCAGGCGCGGTTCGGCGGCGGTGTCTGCCACCGGGGTCAATCGGAATGTATCGGCCATGGGTCGGCCATAATCCACCTTTGCTACGACATCAGCAATGGCCATGTTCCAGCGCGCACGATGAACGATGTGGAACGCTGTGGATAACAACGGGGATAACCGGCCAGCAGCGGCTCTCCGCTCGGCCCCTCCCTTGTCGTTGCACGTGCGAACGCCTAGGACAGCCTCGCATCATGGCCGACCCCCGCATCATCGACATTGCGCTGGACGAGAAGACCATCCTGTGGCGCAACGCTGACATCAAGCAGGAACGGCAGATCGCCATCCGCGATCTGCTGCAGAACAATCTGTTCGCTCCCGTGCGCGTCCATGCCGATGGCTATGCCGGGCCCTATCGGGTGTTGCTGCGCGTCGCGGACGGACGGCTGGCCGTGGACATACGCCGGGCGGACGACAGCCCGCTGGACGTTATCATCCTGAGCCTCGGTGGCTTGCGCCGCCCCATCCGCGACTATTTCGCAATCTGCGAAAGCTACTATCAGGCGGTCCGGCAGGCGACGCCGCAGCAGATCGAAACGGTCGACATGGCCCGCCGCGCCATCCATAACCGCGCCGCCGAGCTGCTCAAGCAACGGCTGGAGGGCAAGGTTTCCATGGATTTCGACACAGCGCGCCGGCTGTTTACGCTGATCTGCGTGCTGCACATCCGAGGATGAGCATGCCCCAGGCTCCCCACGGAACGCGGCGCCACCGCGCCTTCCGCGTGACACCGCTGCGCCTCATGATCGTGGCGGTCATCACCGGCAGCCTGATCGTCGGCGGGTTCGTGCTGTTCACACGGCACTGGACTCCGTCGCACAGCCGCTACCCTGTGCAAGGCCTCACCGTCTCGGCGCAGAGCGGCGCGATCAACTGGCGGATGGCACGCGCGGCGGGGGCCGACTTCGTCTATATCGTCGCGACCAGTGGCACCCGCGCGCGCGATCCGGCGTTCGACGATTATCTCGCCGGCGCGCGCGACGAGGGGCTGCGCTACGGCGCCGTGCACCGATACAATCTGTGCGACCGCCCCTACGACCAGGCCACCGCCTTCATCGCCACCGTCCCGCGCGACGCGGCGATGCTGCCACCCGCCGTCCAGCTCGACTTCACGGACGATTGCGCCGCACGGCCGAACCGCGACACATTGCTCGCGGACCTCAACATCTTCCTCAACCAGATTGAGACCCACGCCGCCAAGCCGGCGCTGATCCGCGTCAGCCATGATTTCGAAGCGCGTTACGATGTCGCCAGCGGCATCAACCGCACGCTGTGGTTGGAAGGCGGCTTCTTCCCGCCGGACTATGCCACGCGGCGCTGGGTGATGTGGACGGCCTCGACATGGCGGCGCGTGGACGGCATTGATGGGTCGATCGAGTGGAATGTCGTGCGGCCATGAGGATTCTGTTGCGGTCCTCTCCGGCCATGGTCGGCGGACCGGCCCGGCACAGCGTACACGCCTGAAGAACAAGGAACCCAATGGCCATACTCTCCGACAAGTGGATCCGCACCAAGGCTCGCGAAATGGGCATGATCGAACCGTTCGTGGAAAGCCAGCGGCGCGAGGGGTGCATCAGCTACGGCCTCTCCTCCTACGGCTATGACGCCCGCGTCGCGGACGAATTCAAGATTTTCACCAACGTCGACAGTGCGGTGGTGGACCCCAAGGATTTCGCCTCCAACAGCTTCGTCGATCGCAAGACGGATGTGTGCATCATCCCGCCCAATAGCTTCGCGCTGGCACGCACCGTGGAATATTTCCGTATCCCACGCGACGTGTTGGTGATCTGCCTCGGCAAGTCGACTTATGCGCGCTGCGGCATCATCGTGAATGTAACGCCGCTGGAGCCGGGCTGGGAAGGCCATGTCACGCTCGAATTCTCCAACACCACGCCGCTGCCGGCCAAGATCTATGCCAATGAGGGCGCCTGCCAGTTCCTATTTCTGGAGGGCAATGAGCCGTGCGAGACCAGCTATGCCGATCGTGCGGGCAAATATATGGGCCAGCGCGGCGTCACCCTGCCGCGCCTGTGAGGGCGCCCGTGCAGCTGGCGTCTGCCCCGTGTCCGCATCGCGCGCCGGCAAGCGCAACGCTTTGTTGGGGTTTGGCGGGATAAGGCTACCGCCATGCCCCGCCTGATCCTATACTGAGCAGCCCATGTTGCGCTTTTTCCGATCCAAAGCCGAGCCCGCACCACCGGCCGCACCGCCCGATTTGGGCGAGGGCCGGCGCGCCTATGCGATCGGCGACATTCACGGCCGTCTGGACCTGCTCCGCCAGATCATCGATCGCATCGCCGAGGACGATTTGGCACGGGGACCGGCGCAACGGACCGACCTCATCCTGCTTGGCGACTATGTCGATAGAGGGCCGGATTCAAAGGGCGTGCTCGATTTCGTGATGCGTCTGCGTGACTGGTGGCCGGACAGCACCTGCCTGCAGGGCAACCATGAGGAAGTGTTCCTGATGGCCGCGCGCGGCGACGAGAGCGCGCTGCGCTTCATGACGCGCATCGGCGGTCGCGAGACGCTGCTGAGCTATGGCGCTTCGGATGAACAGCTGGATACGATGACGCTGGGCCAGCTGCGCGACTGGATGATGGGCAATATTCCGGAAGCACACCTCCAATTCATCGAGGGGATGGCGGAAAAGGTGCTGATAGGCGGCTATGCCTTCGTTCACGCCGGCGTGCGACCAGGCGTGCCGATGGCCGAGCAGGAAGTGCGCGATCTGCGCTGGATTCGCGACGAGTTCCTGACCTTCGCGGAGCCGCACGACTATTTCGTGGTCCACGGCCATTCAATCACGGCTGACGTCGAGGAGCAGCCCAACCGGGTCGGCATCGATACCGGCGCCTATGCCTCCGGTGTGCTGACCGCGATAGGCCTGGAAGGAACAGACCGCTGGTTCCTGAGTACGGCTGGCTGAACAGGGCGGAGCGGCTGCGCCCCGGGGACGCTGGCCCGGTTTCTAATCGCCTATGAGCTGTACGGGAGCGCGCCGAAACGGCCCCTTGGACAAGCTGAGGGGAACGCTGCTTGGCTAAAAGAAGCGCTCACAAGGACAAGACCGTGATTCGCGGTCGATAAAATCTGATCCGCCGCAGGCCGGGCGATGGCGCCCGTTTACCAAGATCCGGCGAGGACCGTGTCCTCAGGCGACCTGCGTCGCCACCTCGTCGTCCATTTCGTCGGCATCGCGCAGCACATAGCCGCGGCCCCAGACCGTCTCGATATAGTTCTCGCCGCCGCATGCCAGGCTGAGCTTCTTGCGCAGCTTGCAGATGAACACATCGATGATCTTGAGCTCCGGCTCATCCATGCCGCCGTAGAGATGATTGAGGAACATCTCCTTGGTGAGCGTGGTGCCCTTGCGCAGCGAGAGCAGCTCCAGCATCGCATATTCCTTGCCGGTCAGATGGACGCGGTTGTTGTCCACTTCCACCGTCTTGGCGTCGAGATTGACCGCGAGCTTGCCGGTGCGGATGACCGATTGCGAATGGCCCTTCGAGCGACGGACAACGGCATGGATGCGCGCGACCAGCTCGTCCTTGTGGAAGGGCTTGGTCACATAATCGTCGGCGCCGAAGCCGAAGGAGCGGACCTTGCTGTCCATCTCCGAAATGCCCGAAAGGATGAGCACCGGGGTCTGCACCCGCGCGGCCCGCAGCTTCTTGAGCACGTCATAGCCGTGCATGTCGGGCAGGTTGAGGTCCAGGCAGATGATATCGTAATCGTAGAGCTTGCCGAGATCGAGGCCCTCCTCGCCGAGGTCCGTCGTATAGACGTTGAACCCCTCGGTGGTGAGCATCAGTTCGATCGCCTTCGCGGTCGTCGGTTCGTCTTCAATCAGCAGCACGCGCATGTCGCAGCCCCTTTATGGCGAAGTCCGGCGCACCTGTTGGCAGGCCCCGATCGCAACTATTAACCATAGGATGAATGAACGCAAAAGGTTAATTTTGCGTAAAGTGGCTTGAATCCACGAGTCGAGCGGAGTCATTCGATGGTTGCAATGCGTCGCGAGGTGCCGCCTGCCACGAGTCAATAAGTTAATGGACCGACCGCGTCTCACCACGCAGCAGCAGGCGGCTCGGCCCCGTTCGGCGAATCAGCCAGTCCAGCAGCCACGCGCCGGCCAACGCTACAGGAAACAGCACCGCCTTGGGAGCATAGGGCGCCAGATAATGAATGAAGGCGACGTGGACATACATGATGACCAGCGACGCACGGCCGACGGCGACGAGCGGCTGCAACGCCCAGCTCGGCAGCCGGGCCACCACGAAAGCCAGCGCCATCGTCACAGCCGTTGCCCCCGCCAGCGACACGAGTGGCCAGCCGAGATCGCCCTGCTTCATGTTGAGCGGCGGCAGCCACATCAGCGCGGCGAGCGCGCAAGCCGCAACGATGAGCCCGCCGCCACCCCATGACGCCCCCACCGGTAGCCGCTGGCGCCACAGCGCCCCCAGCCAGAGCAACAGCAGCGCACCGGGCACCGCGAGCAGGCCGAAGGGCGAACCACCGCCGTGGCTCTGCGCGACCAGCGCAAGGACGACCAGCAACGCCATGCCGATGAGAATTGCGGGGCTATCCAGCCGTCGTCCGGAACCCGTCGCCGTGCTCCAGGCGAGACGCGCGATGAACAGGCAGGGGATGAACCAGAAAATCGTGAATGGCCCGCGCAGCGTGGCGGTTGCAAACAGCAGCGCCTCCGCCCCCGCGCTCCAGCTCGGGAAGATCGGCCGCATGCCGCGCAGCCCTTCGATCAGGAAATCGGCGCCGAGCAGCAGGATCGAAAAGGAAGCGAACGGCAGCAGCAGCGTGCGCGCGAGGCGCGGCAGGCAGATACGCCACGAGACCGCGCTGGCGGTGTAGCCGGAGAGCAGGAAGAAGAGCGGCATATGGACGGCATAAATGGCATCCCGCACCGGCCCGCGCGTCCACACGTGGCCCGCGATAACCGCGATCATGCCGAGTCCCTTGAGCGCGTCGACCCAGAGCAGGCGCTCCCGGTTCCGTGTGGCCGCCGCTGCGCCGCCCAACCGGCCGATGTCGCTTCCCCCGCTCATGGCCAAGCCCTATAGGCTCGCTCATGTCCGTCAACTCCCGATCCTCGCGCCGCGCCCCGGCCGGCGGCCTCTCGCCAATCACAGACCGCGTCCTGTTCATCGACGGCGAGGCAATCATCCTCGACAAGCCCGCCGGCCTGCCGGTCGATCCGCCGCGCGATGGCGGCCTCAGCCTGGAGAATCACCTCGCCTCGCTGACCTTCGGCTTCCAGCGCTGGCCGATCGCCGTGCATCGGCTGGACCGCGACACCAGCGGCTGCCTGCTGCTCGCCCGCAACCCCAAGGCCGCCAAGCGCTTTGCCGAGGCGTTCGCCGCGCGGCAGGTGAGCAAGAGCTACCTGGCGGTACTCGACGGCGTGCCAGCCGAGGTCGAGGGGCTCATCGACCTGCCGCTCGGCAAGACCAGCACGCGAGAGGCCGGCTGGCGGATGACGCCGGACGCCAAGGGCAAGGCGGCGATCACCCGCTGGCACCTGCTCGCTGCGCGGGATGGGCGGGCGCTGGTCCGCTTTGAGCCGGAAACGGGCCGCACCCATCAACTGCGCGCCCATGCGCTGCACGGCCTGGGCCTGGGCATCCTTGGCGATCCTGTCTATCGCGCGCCGCAGGGCGGTTCCGACTGGCAGGGTGGGCTGCTGCTCCATGCGCGTAGCCTCTCGCTCGCCCGCGCCAACAAGCCGCCGGCGGCGGCCATCGCGCCCATGCCCTCCCGGTTCGCGGAGGCTGGCTTCCCCGATGCCGAGGCGCTGGATGCCCACGCCGCCGCGCCGGGCCATGGCTGAGCGCACCCTCCCCGACGACGCGATCGAGGAGCGGTTCATCACCGCCAGCGGCCCGGGCGGCCAGAACGTCAACAAGGTGGCAAGCGCGGTGCAGCTGCGCGTCAACGTCTTCCGCCTCGGCCTCTCGCCGGAGAGCTACCGGCGCCTCAAGACCATCGCTGGTTCACGCCTGACGCGCGAGGGCATCCTTGTCATCCTCGCCCAACGCTTCCGCACGCAGGACGCCAACCGCGAGGACGCCCGCGCCCGCCTGATCGCCATGCTGGACAAGGCCGACGAGCGCGATGCTCGGCGTATCAAGACCAAGCCCTCCAAGGCCGCCAAGCGTCGCCGGGTGGATGCAAAGAAGGCCCGCAGCGCCGTAAAGGCCGGGCGCGGCCGGGTGGCGTCCGATTAGGGCTTTGCCGGACCGGCGCTCCTGACAACCACTCCGAGGCCGCCATCTTCAGAGAAAAGCGCCGTTCTTGTGCGAAGGTAGAAACCCGGAACCCGACCGCAGTGCTTTGCCGCGCTGGACTCCTGCTTAGGCAGGGCACATTGCTATCCAGCGCAGTTGAGCGATGTGGAGCGGGGCGGCGCTGTTACGGCTTCGCGGTTCGTGCGGACAGGCCCTGCGACAAAACCCACCCCTCCGGGCGCAGCAACACGCCCGCGTGGTGTCGCTTACTCGCCGACCAGCTCGCGCAGGCGCGTCATCAGGGCCTGGATGCGCTGGGCCGCCTCGGTGAAGGTCTCCACATCCGCGCGATTATTGTTGCCGCGCGCTTCCTTGGCCGCCTCGACATAGCCTTCCAGATCAGCCTCGAGCGCGTCGATGAGGATTTCGGCCTCATCCTCGGTGAGCGTAAGCTTGATCGCGCCTGCCATGGTCGTTCCTCGTTGATGGAGGGCTCGCCCTACGCGAAGGCCCCTGCCCGACGCAACCGCCATTGCGCACCGCCGATCCGCTCTGGCGCCTTGGCCCGGCGCGTCCTACATCCGTGCCATGCATGCTTTTACGCCCGTCATCACCGATGACAAAGCCGCGCTCCATGCCGATCTGCGCGCCGCCGCCACCGCACTCGTCGCGGGGGAACCGGACCCGATCGCCAACATGGCCAATCTCGCCGCGCTGATCTGGCTGTATCTGCCCGATCTCAACTGGGCGGGCTTTTACCGACTGGTCGGCGAGGAACTGGTGCTCGGCCCCTTCCAGGGCAAGCCGGCCTGTATCCGCATCCCGCTCGGCGAGGGCGTCTGCGGAACGGCGGCGACCACGCGCACGACCCAACTGGTGCCGGACGTCAATGCCTTCCCAGGCCACATTGCCTGCGATGCCGCATCGGCCTCCGAGCTCGTCATACCGCTCGTCCACGCAGGCCGCCTGATCGGCGTGCTGGACCTCGACAGCCCCCATACGGGCCGCTTCGACGAGGCGGATGCGCGCGGCCTCGAAGCCCTGTGCGACGCGATCATGCCGGCCTTGGCCGGATCATGCTGAACGAGAGCGCGTCGCTTATTTGAACACGCGCCCCGCTGGATCGCGCGACAGGCCCGGCGTGGAACGCACAGTGTCGCCCGATGCCGGAGGATCGAATCGTTCCCAACCGGCCCGCCCCAGCTTTTCGAGCGGCTGATAGCGGATCTTGTAGTTCATCCGCTCCGCTCCCTCGACCCAGTAGCCGAGATAGACATAAGGCAGCCCCGCCCGCTGCGCGCGCAGCACATGGTCGACGATGATGAAGCTGCCCAGGCCCTGCCGCTCGTGGCAATCAGGGTCAAAGAAGCTGTAGATCATCGACAGGCCATCGCATTGCTTATCGGTCAGGCAGGCGCCGATAAGTCGCCCCTGCCGCCCATCTTCCGCCGCTTCGCGATATTCGATGATGTAGGTCTCGACCGGGGTCTGCTCGACCATGTCGGCAAAGTCCATCTCGTCCATCTCGGTCATGCCGCCATGGGGGTGCCGGGCGGCAAGGTAGCGCTGGAGGAGCGAGAATTGCTCGTCGGTGGACCAGGGCTTGCAGGCGCGGACGACGAGATCGTCGTTGCGGCGCACCAGACGGCGCTGGGTCGCGTTGGGCTTGAACTCGGTGGCGACGATCCGCACCGAGACGCACGCCGTGCAATCCACGCAGCTCGGGCGATAGGCGACGTTCTGGCTGCGTCGGAAGCCGATCCGGCCGAGCGCATCGTTCAACTCGGCGGCGTGCTCGCCGGCAAGCTCGGTGAACACCTTTCGCTCCGTGTGCCCCGGCAGATAGGGGCAGGGGCCCGCGTTCGTCATGAAGAACCGTGGAAAACGGAACGCTGCGCTCACATCGTCTCCCAATGGCCGCGTGCGCGGCTCTAGACTCACAGTAGATGGACTATGCCCATAACCAGCCAATGTGAAAAGATTATTTACTGTGGGCGAAATGGCGTGCGGCGTGGTTTTCGTGGCTTTTTGGGACGGGGGGCGATCGGACGAGGGGCCCATGTCACCCGATCCACCAGCGGATGAGCAGCGAGACAGCGCCCAGCGCCATGACACTCGCCGCATAGATCAGCACGAACCAGCCGAACCGGCGCAACCGGCCTAAGCGCGCGCTCATGAGTGATAACCCTCCGTATCCACCTTGCCACGGAACACCCAATAGGCCCAGCCGGTGTAGGCAAGGATGATCGGCACCATCACCACCGCGCCGACCAGCATGAAGAGCTGGCTGCGATAAGGCGCCGCGCCATCCCAGATGGTGAGCCGCGCCGGGATCACATCCGGCCAGATCGAGACGCCGAGCCCGACAATGCACAAGCCGAACAGGCCGAGCACGTAGACGAACGGCATGGCGTGCTGACGGCGCTTCAGGCTGCGGAAGAACAGCACGCTGACGATCAGCGTCGCCAGCGGCACCTGAGCTGTCGCCAAGACCCCGGGATAAGCGAGCCAGCGCCGGTGATACTGCGCTTCCAGGTCGAGCGTGGCGAGACTGACCAGCGCGATCACCACGAGCAGCGCAATGCCCAGCCGTTGCGCATAATGATAAGCCTTGTCCTGCAGCGGCCCTTCCGTTTTCCAGATCAGCCAGCCGGCCCCGAGCAGCGCATAACCGACAATGAGGCCGATGCCGGTCAGCACGCTGAACGGCGAGAGCCACTCCCACCAGCCGCCGGCATAAGCGCGCCCTTCCACGGTAATGCCTTGCAGCAACGCGCCCAGCGTCACGCCCTGCGCGAAGGTGGCCACGGTCGATCCGACCGTGAAGGCCAGATCCCACACCGGCCGGTGGGCCGGGTCACGCCAGCGGAATTCGAAAGCAACGCCGCGCAGGATCAAGCCGAGCAGCATCGCAATCAACGGTGCATAGAGGGCGGGCAGGACGATCGCATAGGCCAGCGGAAACGCCGCCATCAGTCCCCCGCCGCCCAGCACCAGCCAGGTCTCGTTGCCGTCCCACACCGGCGCGACGCTGTTGATCGCCACGTCGCGCTCCGCACCGACGGCGAAGCGGGGGAACAAGATGCCGATGCCGAGGTCGAACCCATCCATCACGACATAGGCGACGATGGCAAAGCCGATGATGCCGGCCCAAATCACGGTGAGGTCGATCATGAGGCCTCTCCCTCCATCACCGCCATGGCCGGCGTGATGCCCGCCGTGCGGATTGGCTTGCCGTCAAGCCCGGCTTCGTGCGCATCCGGTGCCCGGTTCATCAACCGCAGCAGATACCAGATGCCCACGCCGAACACCGCGAAATAGGTGACCACGAAGGCCGTGAGCGAGGCGGCGACGGCGGGCGCGGCGAGGGGCGAAACGCTGTGCGCGGTGCGGAGCAACCCATAGACGGTGAAGGGCTGTCGACCGACCTCGGTGACGACCCAGCCGGCAATGACCGCGATGAAGCCGGCCGGGCCCATAAGCACCGCCGCACGATGCAGCATGGGCCAATCATAGAGGCGTCTCCGCCAGCGCGCGATCAGGCTCCACAGGCCCAGCCCCGCCATCAGCACGCCGAGCCCCACCATGATGCGAAACGCCCAGAAAACGATGCCGACGGGGGGCTCGTCCGCGTCCGGCACGGTATCGAGGCCGGCGAGCGGGGCGTTGGCGTCGTGCTTGAGGATGAGTGAAGACCCCTTGGGGATCTCCACCGCCAAATCCACCCGCTTCTCCGCGCTGTTGGGGACACCGAACAGGATCAGCGGTGCGCCCTTCGGGTGGCTCTGATAATGACCTTCCATCGCCATGACCTTTGCCGGCTGATGCTCCAGCGTGTTGAGCCCGTGCAAATCGCCCGCGATGACCTGGATCGGCGCGACGATCGCCGCCATCCACATGGCCATCGAAAACATGGTGCGCGCGCCGGGATTGTCCCGGTCACGCAACAGGTGCCAGGCACCCACCCCGCCGACCGCGAAGGCGGTGGTGAGGAAGGCCGCGATGGTGGTGTGGACGAGGCGGTAAGGGAAACTCGGGTTGAAGATGATCGCTATCCAGCTCGGCCCGGGCACAAATTGCCCATTGGTCGCGATCTCGTAGCCGCTCGGGGTCTGCATCCAGCTATTGGCCGAGAGGATCCAGAAGGCCGAGATGAGCGTTCCCAACGCCACCGCGCAGGTCGCCGCGAAATGCAGCGTCTTGCCGACCTTGTTCAGCCCGAACAGCATGACGCCGAGGAAACCCGCCTCCAGGAAGAAGGCCGTGAGCACCTCATAGGCCATCAGTGGTCCGACGATCGGCCCGGCCTTATCCGAGAAGACCGACCAGTTGGTTCCGAACTGGTATGACATCACCACGCCGGAAACGACGCCCATCCCGAAGACGATGGCGAAGATCTTCACCCAGTATCGGAACAGGTTGGCATAGACCGCCTTGCCGGTGGCCAGCCACAGCCCCTCCAGCACCGCGAGGTAGCTCGCCAGGCCGATCGAGAATGCGGGGAACAGGAAATGGAAGCTGATGGTGAACGCGAACTGGATCCGCGCGAGCAGCAGCGCAAGCTCTTGGTCCCAAGGCGACAAGGACGCCTCCCTCCGGCAATGCCGAAACGGGCCACATCACGCGACCCTCAATGGTCCGTTGCACCCCGCGTCCTGAACCCGATTACGAGGAAACGCAAGCCCGAACCCAGGCCTAGCCGATCAGGGTCGGCTCCAGCTCAATGATCGTCGAGGCCAGCCGTTCCACCTCGGCACGGTCGTGGCTCACATAGAGGATGGGGAGCGCCAGCTCGTCGCGCACCCGCTCGATCACCCCCATAATGTCTTCGCGCCGGGCGGCATCGAGCGAGGCGAGCGGTTCGTCCATCAACAGGAAGCGCGGGCCGCTGAGCAGTGCCCGGCCGATGGCGACGCGCTGCGCTTCACCGCCGGAGAGGGTGCGCGGCCACCGCTCCAGCAGATGCCCGATGCCCAGGAAGGCTACGGCCTCGTCCAGCGTCATCCAGCGATGCTCCGGCGCCGCGAGCCGCCAGCCGTAAAGCAGATTGTCGCCCACCCGGCGGTGTGGGAACAGCCGGCCATCCTGAAAGACGTAACCCGCGCGGCGGCGATCGGGAGGCAGGTTAATACGCGCCGCGCTGTCGAACAGCACCTCGCCCGCCACCGCGATCCGCCCGCGGTCCGGCCGCAGCAGGCCAGCCACCATGTTGAGGACCGAACTTTTGCCCGCGCCGGATGGGCCGAACAAAGCGGTCAGGCCCGCCGCGCTCGTCATCGTGAGGGCCACATGGGCGTCGCCCAGCCGCCGCTCGACCGCGATCTCAAAGGACATGGCCGCCCTTCCCGTAGCCAGCCCGCCGCGCGAGGATTTCCGAGGCGAGCAGCGCGCCGAGCGAAAGCAATACCGCGATGATCGCGAGCCGCGTCACCACCGCCTCGTTGCCCGGAATTTGCAGCGCGCCGTAGATGGCGAGCGGGATGGTGCGCGTCTCACCAGGAATATTGGAAACGAAGGTGATCGTCGCGCCGAACTCGCCGATCGAGCGGGCAAAGCCGAGCACCGCGCCCGCCAGCAGCCCCGGCGTGGCGAGCGGCAGCGTGATCGAGAGGAACACCCGCAGCGGCGAGGCGCCGAGCGTGCGGGCCGCCCCTTCCAGCCGCCGGTCGACCGCCTCGATGGAAAGCCGCATCGCCCGCACCATCAACGGCAACGCCATGACGGCAGCGGCTAGCGCCGCGCCGGTCCAGCGGAACATCAAGGTGACGCCGAACCAGTCGGCGAGCCAGCGCCCGGCCGGGCCGTTGGCACCGAACGCGATGAGCAACAGCCAGCCAGTGACGACCGGCGGCAGCACCAGCGGCAGATGCACCAGCGCGTCAATCAGTACCTTGCCAGGGAAGCGCCCGCGCGCCAGCAGCCACGCAAGGCCGAAGGCGAGCGGCATGATGGCCAGCACCGCGACGCCGCTCACCTTGAGCGAAAGCAGGATGATCCCCCACTCGTCGGCCGTCATGCGAATGCCTGCGGTGAAGGGGCGAGCCATGCGGCCCTGGTCCGGCTGCATCTCCGCGTTCGTTTCGAGCGAAGTCGAGACATGTCGGCCCGGTACTTCGGTGACTGGCCTTCGCTCGACATGATCGGAGGGACAGGACGGGGTCCCGGCTCCGACCCCAGCCATCCATACGTACCGTCCCCCGCGGCCATATCCCCCGCTCCCCTCCTCACCGCACCGCGAAGCCGCGCCGCGCGAAGATCGCCTTGCCCTCACGGGAGAGCAGGAAGCGGCGAAACGCCTCGGCCTCCCGGCTGGCCGAGGTCTTGAGCAGGGCGAGAGGATAAGTGATCGGCGGATGGCTGCCCGGGGGGAAAGTACCGACGACGCGCACCTTCTTCGACGCCGCCGCGTCGGTCGCATAGACGATGCCGAACGGCACCTCGCCACGCTCGACCAACGCCAGCGTCGCACGGACATTGTCCGCGCGGGCAATTCTGTCTTTCACGCCGTTCCACACGCCGAGGCTGGTCAACGCCGCAGCGCCATATTTGCCGGCCGGTACCGCGTCCGGATCCGCCATCGCCAGCCGGCCACTGCCGAGTGCGCGCGCCAGCGGGAAATTGCGGCCGATGGTCAGGTTGGTCCGGCGGCCGGCGGGAGCGATCAGCACAAGCCGGTTGGAGAGGAAAGGTGCGCGTGTTCCCGTACGGAGCAGACCTTTGCCGGCGACGTAATCCATCCATTCCTCATCAGCGGAGACGAACAGGTCGGCGGGCGCCCGCGCCTCAATCTGTCGCGCCAGCGCCGAGGAGCCGGCGAAGGACAGTACCGGTCGCTCATGGCGGCGCTTCGCCCAGGCATCCGCCGCATCGCTCATCGCCTCCTGAAGGCTCGCCGCCGCCAGCACCAGCGGTCCGCGCGCCGCCACGCGCGCCGGTGCCTGCATAAGCAGTCCGGCCGACAAGGCGAGCAGGAGCAATCGGAGAGCGAGGCGCATGGTCAGTCCGCTAGAGGTAGCTATAGCGCACGCTATACAGCAATCAGAGCGGCGGGCAAACGATGGGACTGATGGGTCTTGGAGGTGGGAAAGCTCTTCCAAGGCTCTCCCACTCTCAACGCCGTCATGCTGACCTTGTTGCAACATCCGGTGCGCCGGCGCGCTCCAGCCGAGAATCCCGCAGAAGGCCCAAGCTGGCGCTGGCGCTGGCGCTTGCCCTTGCTCATGCTCATGCACAGGCAGCGCGCAAGTTCGCGACCACTCTACCCTGCCCGCGCAGGAGCACTAAGACTATCTCTCATGGACACGCTGGTCCGCAAACGATCCCAGAGGATGGGCACGAGACGCCTCAGCGGATCAGCCCTTCTGGCTGGCGCGCGGCGCGGCCAGCATCGCCGCCGCCAACGCGGCATGAGCCGGGCAATCGGATGCCTGGTTCAGCGCGGCCTGCAGCGCCCGATACTGCGCCAGCACCGTCTCGCCGAACGGGGTGACGCGCGCGCCGCCGCCATGCGAACTGCCGGGCGAGGTCGCCACCAGCGGCTCGATCCAGCAGCGGTTCATCACATCCACCAGCATCCAGGCACGCCGGTAGCTCATCTCCATCGCGCGGCCCGCGGCCGAGATTGAGCCATGCGCCTTGATCGCATCGAGCAGATCCGCCTTGCCCGGGCCCATGGCGATCTCCTCGCCGCACATGAGCTGGATCTTGAGCTTGATTGGCGCCGTGCCGGTCATCGCCCGACACTATGCCGGGCCGACCCTCCGGCGCAATGCCGTGTGTGGATCAGGCCAGCTCGACGGGTTGAGCATCGAACCCGGCCTGCGCCAGCGCCACCATCAAGCGCTTGAGATGCGCCTCATCGCGCGTCTCGCACTCGATATCGGTGATGAGCCCCTTGGCCGGCAGCGAGGTGAACACGCGCTGGTGATACACCTCGATGATGTTGACCTGCTGCTCGTGGAAGATCCGCGAGACCTGATAGAGCGCGCCCGGCCGGTCCTGCAGGCGGATACGCAAACGGGCGAGCCGGCCCGAGCGGGCAAGATCGCGCAGCAGCACATTGGCGAGCAGGCGCGTGTCGATATTGCCGCCGGTGAGGACGAGGCCCACGGTGCGACCGGCGAACATCGCCTTGTGCTCCATCAGCGCGGCGAGCCCGGCCGCGCCGGCGCCCTCGACCACCGTTTTCTCGATCTGCAGCAGCAGGCTCACCGCCTGTTCCAGCGCGCGTTCGGTCACGAGCACCACATCATTGACGAGCGAGTCGACGATGCCGCGCGTGATCCGCCCCGGCTCCTTGACCGCGATGCCCTCGGCCAGCGTATCGCCATCGCAGGGCAGGTTTGCACCCTTGATGACGTCGTACATGGAGGGGTAAAGTTCGGCCTGTACGCCGACCAGCGCGATGTCCGGCTTGATCGCCCGCGCTGCCGTGCCCATGCCGGACAGCAGACCGCCACCGCCGATCGGGATAACCAGCGTGTCGATCTCCGGCGCATCCTCGAGCATTTCCAGCGCCACGGTCCCCTGGCCGGCGATGATATCCGGGTCGTCAAACGGATGAACGAAGGTCATGCCGCGCTCGGTTTCCAGCCGGCGGGCATGGGCATAGGCCTCGTCGAACGTCTCGCCGTAGAGCACCACGGTGGCGCCATGCCCCTCGGTCTGCATCACCTTCACCGTCGGCGTCGTCGTCGGCATCACGATGGTGACGGGCAGGCCCAGCCGCGCGCCATGATAGGCGAGGCCCTGCGCGTGGTTGCCGGCGGAGGCCGCGATCACGCCCTTGGCACGCGCGTCCTTGTCGAGCAGCAGCAGCTTGTTGAGCGCCCCGCGCTCCTTGTAGGCGGCGGTAAACTGGTGGTTCTCGAACTTGAGATAAACCGTCGCGCCCGTCATTTGCGAAAGCGTCTTGCTGACCATGGTGGGGGTGCGCTGGATAGCCCCGTTAATTCGCTCCCGCGCCGCGCGAACATCGGCGATGGTGACGGGCAACGCATTGCGCTGCACCGCCGGAGGCGAAAGCTGGTCAGTTGTGGTCATGGGGCCCCCTATCCCATCTGGCGCCGGGAGAAAACACACTCTATGCCACCTGCATGGCAAAAATTGCGTTTATCGGGCTGGGGGTGATGGGCGGACCGATGGCGGGGCACCTCGCCGCCGCGGGCCACGAACTCTCCGTTTTCAACCGCTCCATGGGCAAGACACAGGCGTGGGTGGACCGCTATGGCGGCGAGGCAGCGGTGAGCCCGGCGCAGGCCGCGCAAGAGGCGGACATCGTGCTGAGCTGCGTCGGAAACGATGCCGACCTCGAAGCGATCACTCTCGGACGCGACGGCGCCTTCCGCACCATGCGCGCTGGCAGCCTGTTCATCGACCACACGACCGTCTCCGCGCGCATCGCGCGGCAACTCGCGCTGGAGGCGGAGAGCAAGGGGCTGCATTTCGTCGACGCCCCCGTCTCCGGCGGGCAATCTGGCGCGGAAGCCGGCAAGCTCTCGATCATGTGCGGCGGCAGCGAACCGGCGGTCGCGGCCGCACGGCTGGTGATGCAGAGCTACGCCGCGCGCATCGTCCATTGCGGCGAGGTCGGCGCAGGGCAGACGACCAAGATGGTCAACCAGATCTGCATCGCCGGCGTGCTCGAAGGGCTCTCGGAAGGGCTACGTTTCGCGCAGGCGGCAGGGCTGGACCTCGACCGGGTGCATGAGGCCGTTTCCGGGGGCGCTGCGCAGAGCTGGCAGATGGACAATCGCTGGCAGAGCATGGCGGAGGACCGGTTCGATTTCGGTTTCGCCATCGAGTGGATGCGCAAGGACCTCGGCCTCGCGCTAGACGAGGCGCGCGCCATTGGCGCCTCGCTGCCCGTCACGGCGCTGGTCGACCAGTTTTATGCCGAGGTCGTCGCGATGGGCGGCGCGCGGCAGGATACCAGCGCGCTGGTGCGGCGCCTCCGCAAGCCGTGACGGGTGCCCGTTGACGATCGTTCGCCCGGCCAGCCGGTTGCTCGGCCCGATGCTGCTCGCGTTGCTCGCCGCCGCGCCGGCCGGGGCGAGCGGCCTCATCGACAATGTGAACGGCCTCACCGTCGATGAAAGCGGCGAACTCGTCCATTTCACCGGGCTGGTGATCGACGGCGAGGGGCGTATCGAGAAGCGCCTCCAGCGCGGCGACAAGCGGCCGGAGCGGCCCGATTTCCGCTATGATGGCAAGGGCCGCACGCTCATCCCCGGCATGATCGACGCGCATGGCCATGTCATGGACCTTGGCTTCGCGGCGCTCAATCTGGACCTTAGCGGGGCGCGCTCGCTGGACGAAGCCAAAGCGCGGATCGCCGCTTATGCCGCCGCCAACCCCGGCCGTCCGTGGATCATCGGCACCGGCTGGGATCATGAAAAATGGGGCCTCGGCCGTTTCCCCACCGCCGTCGATCTCGCCGGGCTCGGCGAGGGGCGGCCGATCTGGCTAGTACGGGTCGACGGCCATGCTGGCTGGGCCAACGACGCCGCGCTGGCCGCAGCGAAGATCACCGCCGCCACCAAGGCGCCGGCCGGCGGACGCATCCTTGCCAGCGCCGGCAAGCCCAGCGGCGTACTGGTCGACAACGCCATGCGCCTGATGGACGCCGCGCTGCCCAAACCGCAGCCCAAGGATTATGACGCAGCCCTGCTCAAGGCGCAGGCGGCACTGCTCGCGCGCGGCGTCACCGCCATTGCCGACATGGGGACCACCATTGAAGCGTGGCAGGCGTTCCGCCGTGCCGGCGACCGGGGGGCGTTGCGGATCCGCATCATGGGCTATGCCGCCGGGATGGAGCAGGCCTCGCTGATCGCTGGCCCCGGCCCCACGCCCTGGCTCTATGACGACCGGCTGCGGCTCGGTGGGGTCAAGCTTCTGCTCGACGGCGCGCTTGGCTCGCGCGGAGCATGGCTCAAGGCGCCTTATGCCGACGCGCCCGGCGAGACCGGTCTGCCGCGCCTCACCTCCGCGCAGCTCCGCAACCAGATGAGCCGCGCGGCCATGGACGGCTTCCAGCTCGCCGTCCATGCCATCGGCGACCGCGCCAATGCCGAGGTGCTGGACGCCATCGACGAGCTTTCGGAAACCTACAAGGGCGACCGGCGTTGGCGTATCGAACATGCACAGATCGTGGACCCCATCGACTTGCCCCGGTTCGGCCGCCACGGCATCATCGCCTCGATGCAGCCGCAGCACGCCACGTCGGACTGGGCCATGGCCACCGCCCGCCTCGGCCCGGAGCGGCTCGGGGGGGCCTATGCCTGGCGGACGATGCTGGACAATAAGGCGTCTCTGGCCTTCGGATCGGACGTGCCGGTGGAGCCGGCCGACCCCTTCCTCGGCCTCAAGGCCGCCCTTACCCGCACGGATAACGCCGACCAGCCGCCGGGGGGATGGCTTCCGCAGCAACGTCTCGCCCTTGCCGACGCCCTGCGCGCCTACGGCTGGGGCGCCGCCCGTGCCGGCTTCGCCGAGCAGCGCTTCGGCAACCTCGCACCGGGCCAACGCGCCGACTTCCTCATCCTCGACCGCGACATCGAACTGGCGCGCCCGGCCGAATTGCCGGCAACGCAGGTGGTTGAGGTGTGGATCGGCGGCCAGCGCGTCATCGCCGGCGATACGGAGGACGCGCGCCGGCCGAGCGAGACGCGGGGCCAGATCGGGCCACGGGAGTAAGCCATGACCGCCACCAGACTCGCCACAAAATATGTCGAGAAACCCTGGGGGCGCACCACTCTGCCGGGCTTCTTCCCCGATAGCGCTGGGCGCAGGATCGGCGAGGTCTGGTTTGACGGGCCGGACGGCCGACATCCGCCGCTGCTGGTCAAATATATCTTCACCAGCGAGCGGCTCTCCATCCAGGTCCACCCCAATGATGCGCAGGGTCGGGCACGCGGCCTCCCCGGCGGCAAGAGCGAATGCTGGCTGATCCTCGATGCCGAGCCCGGCGCCACACTCGGTATGGGCACGCACCAGCCTCTCGACGCCGAGACCCTGCGCACCGCCTCGCTCGACGGCCGGATCGAACAGCTCATCGACTGGAAGCCGGTGCGCGCCGGCGATTTCTTCTACATTCCCGCCGGCACGGTTCACGCCATCGGCGGCGGCGTGACGCTGGTCGAAGTTCAGCAGAATGTCGATGTGACTTACCGGCTCTACGACTATGGCCGCCCACGCGAGCTGCATCTGGACGATGGCGTCGCGGTCAGCCGCGCCGAGCCTTATGCCCGCATGGCCGTCAACGTGGTCGAGCGGGACGCCGCCAGTTTGCTGGGCGACGACGAGGCGCCCTTCGCGCTCCGACTAGCGACCTTCGCGCCGGGAGAGCATGCGCCGAGCGATGCCAGGCAATGCTGGTTCGTCCCGCTCACCGGCCACGGCACGATCGACGGGCAGCCCTGGGCGGCCGGTCAATGCTGGCTGATTGAGGACGGCGCAGCGCTCACCGTCACCGCAAAGAGCCGCGCCCTCCTCGCGACGCTGTGAACGCCTCTCGCCCCTCGCGCCTCGCCATCGGAAAGGTCGTCAGCGCTCCAGCGCTCCCTTGCCCGCGATGATCTTGTCGCGGAACCGGGCGATGCGCTGCACGCGTGTTTCCGGCTGCTTGGCGGAATTGAGATTGAGGACATAGCTCTTGCGACGCCCCGGGGTCAGGGCATGAAAGGCCTCCGCGAGCTCCGGATCAGCATCCAGCGCGTCGGACAGTTCGGGCGGCCAGTCGGGCGCCGTGTCGTCCTTGGGCGCCTTCACGCCCCGTGCCGCATACACCATCGCTTCACGCAGATAGGCACGGATGATGGGCTCCAGCCGTTCGACATCCTCATTGGCCGTGAAGCGGATCATATCGGCATGGCGGGTATTCGGCCCCTGCCGTTCAAGGATGCCGTCAGGGTCCCTCAGCAGGGCGGAATTGAAAAAACTCAGCCGGAAGTCGGCCCGGAACGCACCCATGATCGCGATATTGCGGTTCGCGTGCATGTAGCAGGGATGTGCCCATTTCACCGTCTCCTCCAGCTCCATGCTGCGGCAGATCTCGCGCAGCTTGCGGAGCCCCTGCTCCCAACCCCGCGTCGAGCAGTCGGGCGTGTCGAATCGGTCGCAACGCCCGCAGCCCCTGATGAAGAAATCCTCGATATCCGTAATCATCATGATCGGTATCCCGTGCCGGTTGCCGGTATCGCGGAGCGACCATAGCGCGCCGATGCTCAGAGGCGGAAGCGCTGCCCTCCCCCGAATCCGCTAAGGGACGGAAGCAAACGCTCCGTCAGCGACCGTAGCATTACAGACATAGTCAATTTATTGACGGCTAAATCCCACGAATCAGATCTTGCCATATCTGCCAAGAAGCGCTGTATTCGGTGATATGCGGCCCTTATGCCGGGCACAGAGAGACCCCGATCCGCAACGAGGACATGATGGCAAAAGACAACAAGATCACGATCTACGACCTGGCGCTGGCGAGCGGCGCGACGATCAGCCCATTCGTGTGGGCGACCAAATATGCAATTGCCCACAAGGGGTTCGAGCTGGACATCGTGCCCGGCGGATTCTCCGGCATTCCGGAGCGGACCGGCGGCAAGACCGAACGGCTGCCGGCCATCGTCGACGATGGCAAATGGGTGCTCGATAGCTGGCTGATCGCCGAATATCTCGACGAGACCTATCCCGACCGGCCGACGCTCATTCCGCACCCCAGCGTCAAGGCGCTAACCCAGGCGATGGAAGGCTGGCTGTGGCAGACCGCAATCAGCCCGTGGATGACCTGTTTCATCAAGCAGTATCGCGACCGCTCGCTGCCGCAGGACCATGCCTATGTCACCGAATCGCGCGAGCGCATGTTCGGTCGCAAGATCGAGGACATCATCGTCGGCCGCGAGGATCGCCTGCCGCTCGTCCCGCCGACGCTCCAGCTGATGCGCAACGCGCTGGCGGAAAACAAATGGTTCGGCGGCGATACGCCCAACTACGCCGACTTCCGCCTGCTCGCCGTCTTCCTGTTCACCGCCTCGGTCGCCGACACGCCGGTGCTGACCGATGACGATCCGCTGCGCGACTGGATCGAGCGCGGGTTCGATCTCTATGGTGGCCTCGGCCGACACCCCGGCCTGTCGCCGATCTTCGGCCTGCAACTGCGCGAGGGCGACCCGGAGCCGTTCCTGAAGGGCGCCGGCGTCGGCGGCGGCCTCTACAACCGCAACACCGGGCCGCAATCGACCGCCGCCGAGACCGCGCGGATGAAAGGCGAAGCCGCGCCCGCTGCCTGATCGTACCGCGAGTCTCTTGGAAGCGCCCGGCCGCCCGCGTAGCCGAGCGCTTTATCTCCGGACGGCCGCGCGCGAGTTTGCGACACTTTGATACAATCTTCCCCGTCCTCGACAAACTCGCGTGACAAATCGGCTCTATACCCGACCTCAGCACTCTCCCACGGTGCTTGAAACCCGCACTCCTCCCACGGTGCTTAAGTTTCTTCCCCGCCCCCTTCCCCTCGCAAGAGGGGGAGGGGGTTCCCATTTCCAGACCCCGGCATCTCGGGCACCTACGCTGCCACTTGGTTTCCGCACGGGAGGGGGGAGAGCAAGCGAGACGAAGGGCGTTAGACTTCGTGCCCCGCCTTGGTCGAAGCGATGGTCCGAGCCATTCTTTGCATGCATGAGAGCGGCGAACTCAACCGGTCGCCGCCCCGCCTATCCAGAGCGATCATTCGGTGTCCGGCTGATCGGCGGCGCGATCTCAGGCCCTCGTGTCAGCCGCCCTGTCGGGTGTTCACTCCGCTGTCCAGCCGCCGTCCACGCTGATGTTGGCGCCAGTGATATTGCTCGCTGCCTCGGAGCAAAGGAACAGCGCGATGGCCGCCACCTGCTCGGGGGTGACGAACTGCTTGGTCGGTTGGCTCTCCAGCAGCACGTCGTTGATGACCTGCTCGCGCGTCAGTCCGCGCGCCTTCATCGTGTCGGGGATCTGGTTTTCGACCAGCGGGGTCCACACATAGCCGGGCGAGATGCAGTTGGCAGTGACGCCGAAGGTCGCCAGTTCCAGCGCGATCGTCTTGTTGAAGCCGGCCAGCCCATGCTTGGCGGTGACATAGGCGCTCTTGAACGGCGAGGCGACGAGGCTGTGGGCCGAAGCGGTCTGGATGATCCGCCCCCATTTGCGTTCCTTCATATAAGGCACGGCCAGCCGCGTGGTATGGAAGGCGGCGGTGAGGTTGAGCGCGATGATGAGGTCCCATTTATCGACCGGGAAATCCTCAACCGGCGCGACATGCTGCACCCCGGCATTATTAACGAGGATGTCCACCCCGCCGAACGCCTTGGCCGCCTCCGCCATCATCGCTTCGATCTGGTCGACGTTGGTGAGATCGTGCCCGGAATAAAGCGCCTTGGCTCCGCTCGCCTGCTCCAGCGCCACCCGCTCCTTCTCGATCGCCTCCGCCTCGCCAAATCCGTTGATGACGAGATTGGCGCCTTGCGCGGCCAACGCCTTCGCGTAGGCGAGGCCGATCCCGGAGGTCGATCCGGTAACGAGCGCGGTCTTGCCTTCGAGAGTGCGGGACTGGGTCATGCTTGCTTCTCCTTGATCTGACCCCCGTTGGCGAGGTCGAACGCCGCGCTTTTGCCGCTGACGATATTTTGCGCAATAAGGCGGTTGCCCTTGCCGATCACTGCCGAGACCGCCTCGCCGCCCTGCTGCCAGTGATCGAGCATGGTTGCGCGCGAGAATTCGAAGTCGCGCGCGCCACTCTCCCATGCGCGGCTGCGGTAGATCAGGTGGACGATATTGACCGCCCCCTCCTCGATCATGTCCACCACCGCCCGCGCCTGCGGCGTGACGGCGATCTCGTCCGGCAGTGTATCGAGCAGCGCGCGGATCGTCTGATGCTCGTGGCGTTGGCGCAGGTAGCGGTCCGTCACCTGCCGCGTGCGACTGGAATATTGCACATCCTTCTGGCGCGACCACACCTCGGTCATCTCGCTTGGCAGCGGACCCTCGGCGGGGAACAGATCGACCTGAAAGATCAGCAGATCGCCGGTCTGGTGATCGAGCACATGGGCAAGCGGCGTGTTGGAGACGAGGCCGCCATCCCAATAATGCCGACCGTCTATCTCCACCGGGGGCAGGCCGGGCGGCAGCGCGCCGCTGGCCATCACGTGCCGCGCATCGATCTTGCCGCGCCACTGTGGGTCCTGATTGTCGAAATAGACGAAATTGCCGTTCTCGATGTCCACCGCACCGACCGAGAAGCGCATCGGGCCATGGTTCACCCGCTCCCAGTCGACCAGTTGGTCCAGCGTCTCGCGCAGCGGCGCGGCGTCATAATAACTGAGCGCCTCGGGCGCGCCGGCCGGAGCCAGCCAGCTCGGCAGCCAATGCGGACGGAAAAAGCCGGGAATGCCCCACAGCGCCACGGCTCCCGCCGCCATGATGTGCGCCGCCTCGCGCAGATCGTGCACGTCCGGCAGGCAGAAATTGGGCAGGCCGCCGCTCACCAGTTCCCAGAAGCGGATCAGTCGCTCGATCCGCCGCTCGGGTGGGTTGCCGGCGATCAGAGCGGCGTTGACGGCACCGATCGAAATGCCCGCGACCCAGTCGATCTCGATATCCAGTCGGGCGAGCCGCTCGACGACTCCGGCCTGGTAGGAGCCGAGCGCTCCGCCGCCTTGCAGCACGAGCGCCACCTGATCCGGCAGGGGCATTGGCGCGCGGCCACGGCGCCCCGGCTTGTTGGGCATATCCATGGTGCGGTGCAATATAACATTTTCTCCCCAGGCGCCACCCGTCAGCGCCGAACGCACTCACCGGTCCCGACACCTCGACTCAAGGCCTTGTCAGCGCGGGCCTCTTTTCTTGGCTGCCGCCTTTGCCTAGGCTGCGGGTCACACAGCATGCGGAAGGACCGTGACCATGCGGCTCGACGATCAAGAGGAAAGCAGGAACTACGAGATCCAGCGCGGCGGCGGTGGATTGGGTGGCTTTGGCGGTGGTGGCGGCAACATGCTGGGCATGCTCCTGCCGCTCATCGGCAGCCGGTTCGGCTGCACCGGCATGGTCATCGCGCTGGCGGTGCTCGCATTCCTCAACTTCAGCGGCGGCGGCCTGATGACCGGCGGCGACACGGGGGCGCCCGTGCAGCAGGGCACCCCGTCAGGGCAATCAAGCCAGCTCACCGAGGTGCAGAGCTTCTCGCTGAAGGTGCTGGCTACCACCGAGACGGTCTGGGATCAGGTCTTCCGCGAGCATGGGCAGCGTTATACGCCGACCGTCCTGTCCTTTTATTCGCGGTCCGGCCGCTCGGGCTGCGGGGCGGCGCAGGCCGCGATGGGCCCATTCTATTGCCCGCTCGACAAGAAGATTTACCTCGACACCGATTTCTTTACCGAGTTGCACCAGCGCTTCGGTGCACCCGGCGATTTCGCGCAGGCCTATGTCATCGCGCACGAGGTCGGGCACCATATCCAGGATCTGGAAGGCACGCTCGCCCAGGTTAATCGGGCTCAGCGCAGCCTGGGTGAAGCACAGGCCAACGCGATGCAGGTGAAGGTGGAGCTACAGGCAGATTGCTATGCTGGCGTCTGGGGCAAGCGCACCGGCCGCATGGAGGCGGGTGACGTGGAGGAAGGGATGCGCGCCGCGCAGGCGATCGGCGACGATACGCTCCAGCGCGAGGCCGGCCAGCGCCCGATGCCCGACAGCTTTACCCACGGCACCAGCGAGCAGCGGATGACCTGGTTGCGGCGCGGGCTGGAGACCGGCGATCCCGCCGCTTGTAACACCTTCGGAGCCGGCCGCTAACGGCCGCCGCCTCCGAGCCGGAGCAGGTCTCATGGGCCCGATTCGCGAGAGCTGTACGCGCTCAATGCCGTAGGACGCTACGGCAAGGCGGCTGATCGTGACATTATTGTCGTGCCGGTGAACAATTCTCGCTCTATCGCACATGCAATAGAACGGTGCTCCATCAATCTCGCTTCCGCGAGAGAAATCGGAAAAACACCTTATTGAATGTGCGAATTGTTATCATTAAATTTTTAATTCGTTATATTACATACGGTTATAGAATGATTGCATTTTTTGCATTCATGGCCTGCAAGTTCGCACTTGCAGCAAATTTCCGATATGCTAACCAGAACCCGCCTTTCAGGCATCCTCTCCTAAGACTCAAATGGGCTGGTCTCTCACGAGATCAGCCCTTTTTTTTTGCGCGCCGATGCCCTACGCAATCCCGTCCCGCACGCATAACAAGATCATTTGGAGAGGGGCCGCCGGCAAAACCGGCACGCGTAGCGTGACAAGCGGAGGATCGAGCGCCCGCCATAGCAGCTCTCCTCCGCTTTTCCCTCTCGTCCCCGTCCGAGCATGAAGGGCGCAGGCTCGCAGCATCGCGGCCTGCGGAACATGCGACCGCCCCCAGTCCAGCGAGACCATGCCCTGAAGACAGTGTGAGACTGATCTTCCGTCCGGGGGCGCGCTCAACCTCGAGAAGGGAATCGCATCAAAACGAGGCGGGCAGGCTTGGCAAAGCCCCGCAGGACATGTCGTGGTGAGGGCCTGTGGCCGGACGATGGCCTTCTGCGCACCTCAAGTGTCCCGGGCGCCCATCACGCCTCAATGTCATCGCGTGTCGCCCCGTCCGGCCGCCTCAGCGCCGGAAGCGGAATGACCCGGGCACTGGCCGCACATGGTCGGGCACCTGATGAACCGCGCCGCCAGAAACGGGCTTACGTGCAGCCTGAGGGTTGATCCGGTGATCGAACATCATGCCGATCCGCCCATCGCGGGCCCAGGCAACCGTACCGGCCACCTCACCGATACCGCGCAGCTGAACCACGAGCCGCTCACCCTCCCGAAAGGTCACTTCGCAATCCGCCATCAGGCCGGTTTCGGACAGGTTGCGTACGCGCGCCTGCCCCCGCGAGGAGCCTGCCTCGTCGGTCAGGAGGGCCAGCAGAAACAGGCTGTCGCGTTTCGCGGCCCGCCGAGCCTCAACGCTATCTGGCCCGTCCTGTTGAGGTGCCGTCGAATCAGATGCGACCATGGTCATCATGTAGCGCAAAAGACTTGGAGAATCGCTTAATATCTCTCCGTGAGGCCGCCCCGCCGGCGCGCCTTCGCTCAGTCGTCGCGCGAAACTTTTTCCTGGCGCTCATGCCGTTCCTGCGCTTCCAGCGTCATCGTCGCGATCGGGCGCGCCTCCAGCCGACCGAGCGAGATAGGCTCGCCGGTCACTTCGCAATAGCCATATTCGCCCTCGTCAATCCGGCGCAGGGCGGCGTCGATCTTGGCGATCAGCTTGCGCTGGCGGTCGCGCGTGCGCAGCTCGATCGACCAGTCGGTCTCGCTGGAGGCGCGGTCATTGAGGTCCGGCTCGCGCAGCGGCTCACTTTGCAGCACCGCCAGCGTTCCTTCCGCCTCGGAAAGGATTTCCTTTTTCCAGTCGAGCAACCTGCGGCGGAAATATTCCTGCTGCAACGGCCCCATGAATTCCTCGTCGGCGGAGGGGCGATAGCCCTCGGGCAACTCGATCCGCGCGCCCTTCGCATTCGGCGCCTTGTCCTCAGATGAACTCACGAACGTCGCCATCCACTTCTCCGCAGGTTCACACTTACCGTGCACGCCTTGTCTCCAGCGGCTCCGGCGCGGGCCTATAATGCCCCCCACGGGGTGAAACAAGCACTGTTTCAGCGACGATGAGCCCCTCTTCGTCCCGTATCATTGCGGCGGCGCACAATCTTGTCGCGCGGCGCCGCACTGTTATTCAAAACACCGTGCCCGCCGTTGCACAAAAGCCGCATTAGTCAAGTCACTGCGCTCCTCCACCGGATAGAAGAGACGCACGCGAATAAACGGCTCTCGACTTGTTTAATTTGGCTTCGCACCACTCCTCTTCGGTCGATTTTCTCGCACGCACTAACCCGAACCGGTCGCGCCACCCGCTGTTCTGCCAGCTCCGGGCGGGCGCGGCGTCACGCCCCAACGCGCGAACGAGGCGGCTTGTCCGCGCCGCACAGCCCCGTGGACCGATGTGTCGCATCTGCAACTCGCTGCGCGGCTGCCCACGAATCGTGCGCCATGCCTACGCCCGGCGCCGTCCATGCCCGCCTGCGCGCTTGATCGGCTGTCGGCGGCGAGGCATAGGCTTGCGCCCATGCACGACATCAAGCTCATCCGCGACAATCCCGCCGGGTTCGACGCCGCCCTCGCCCGCCGTGGCCTCGCCCCGCTCGGCACGTCCCTCGTTGAGGAGGACGCCCGCTGGCGCGCCGTGTCGACGGCGCTGCAGGAGGGGCTCGCCCGCCGCAACGAGGCGAGCAAGGCGATCGGCCAGGCGATGGCGAAGGGCGACACGGCCACGGCCGAGACGCTGAAGGCCGAGGTCGCGGCCCTCAAGGCCCGGTTGCCAGAGCTCGAAGCGGAGGAGCGCACGCTGGCCGAGGCCCTGCACGCCCAGCTTGCCGCCATCCCCAACCTCCCCGCCGCCGATGTCCCCGATGGACCGGACGAGACCGCCAATGTCGAGGAGCATCGCTGGGGCACGCCGCGCAGCTTCGATTTCACGCCGCAGGATCATGCCGATTTCGGTCCGGCGCTCGGGTTGGATTTCGAGGCGGCCGCCGCCATGTCCGGCGCCCGCTTCGCCGCGCTGCGCGGCGGCATGGCGCGCCTCCACCGCGCCATCGCCCAGTTCATGCTGGATCGGCAGACCGGCGCGAACGGCTATGAGGAGGTCAATCCACCGCTGCTGGTGCGCGACGACGCCGTGTTCGGCACGGGCCAGCTCCCCAAGTTCGCCGAGGACCTGTTTCGCACCACCACCGGCCACTGGCTCATCCCGACCGCCGAGGTCAGCCTCACCAATATCGTACGTGATAAGTTTCTAAGCGAGGCCGATCTGCCGTTGCGCTTCACGGCGCTGACGCCCTGCTTCCGCTCGGAAGCCGGCGCCGCCGGACGCGACACACGCGGCTTCATCCGCCAGCACCAGTTCGAGAAGGTCGAGCTGGTTGCCATCGCTACGCCCGAGCAGGCGGCCGCCGAGCACGCTCATATGGTGGAATCCGCGCAGGGCATTCTCGAAGCGCTCGGCCTCCCCTATCGCCGCGTGCTGTTGTGCACCGGCGACATGGGATTTGCCGCCGCCAAGACCTTCGACCTCGAAGTCTGGCTCCCGAGCCAGGGCGTCTATCGCGAGATCAGCTCCATCTCGACCTGCGGCGATTTCCAGGCTCGCCGCATGAACGCGCGCTACCGGCCGGAGGGCGAGAAGGGCACGCGCTTCGTCCACACGCTCAACGGCTCCGGCCTCGCGGTCGGTCGCACGCTGGTGGCGGTTCTGGAGAATTACCAGAATGCGGACGGCAGCGTGACCATCCCCGAGGCGCTCCATCCCTATACCGGTGGCCTGACCACGCTGACGCCGCGCTGATGCGCATCCTGCTCACCAACGATGACGGCGTCCACGCACCGGGCCTGAAGGTGCTGGAGCGGATCGCGCGCACCCTCTCGGACGACATCTGGATCGTCGCGCCAATGGAGGAGCAATCCGGCGCCGGCCACAGCCTCACGCTCGCGCATCCGCTGCGCGTGCGCCGGCACGGGCCGCAACATTACAGCGTCTCCGGCACGCCGACCGACGCGGTTGCCCTCGCGGTCGGCCATCTGATGAAGGACCAGCGGCCGGACCTCCTGCTTTCCGGCGTCAACCGGGGCGCCAATCTCGGCGAGGACGTGACCTATTCCGGCACCGTCTCCGCAGCCATGGAAGGCGCAATCTCCAGCATTCGCTCGATCGCGCTGAGCCAGGTCTACGCGCGTGGCGAACCTGGCGACGCAGTCCCCTTCGAGGCAGCGGAGGCGTGGGGCGAACGAGTGATCCGCGCTCTCCTGGCGCGCACCGAGACGCCCAAGACCCTCATCAACGTCAACTTCCCCGCGCTGCCGCCCGAGGCGATCAAGGGCGTGAAGGTCGCGCGCCAAGGCTTCCACGACGTCGAGCGCACCCGCATCGTCAAGGGCACCGATCCGCGCGGCTACGACTATTTCTGGTTCGGCCTCGACCATAGCGACTCGACGCCCGAGGCGAGCGATCTCGCCGCCGTGGCGGAGGGCTATATCTCCGTCACTCCACTCCACTTCGACCTGACCCACGACGCCTCGCTCGCCGGGCTGAAAGCGACTCTGGACAGCGCGCTCAGCTGAAGGCCTGCGCAGGCGTATTGGTCCATCGGCCTGGGTGCAGTCAGCAAAGCCGCCCTCCACACCCACGGCACGCAAGCGCTTGCCGATCCCCCCGCCGGCTGGCAGGTTCGGCGGCGATGTTCCAACGCGACGACCCGCGAACCCCCGCGCCGGGCTTTCTGCGCCGCCGTCCCGCGTTGTCGGTCTGGGCCGATCTCGCCTGGCGGATCGGCCTGATCCTCGCCCTGATGACGGCCGTGCTGATCGTCCACTGGATCGAGCGCGATGGCCTGCATGATACGCTCGACGGCAAGACCAGCTTCATCGATGTCCTCTATTTCACCACCGTCACCGTCACCACGGTCGGCTATGGCGACATCGTGCCCGTCAGCGACACGACGCGGCTGTTCGAGACCTTCTTCGTCACGCCGATCCGCATTTTCGTCTGGCTCGTGTTCCTCGGCACGGCCTATCACTTTGTTTTCCGTAATGTTTGGCAGAGGTGGCGCATGGCACGCATCCAGAAGGTCCTCCACGGCCATATCGTCGTCTGCGGCTTCGGCACCAGCGGCGCGGAGGCGGTGCGCGAGTTGATCGCGCGTGGCACCAAGCCGACCCAGATCGTCGTGATCGACGGCAGCGACCCGGCGCTGGCCCTGGCCGAAGCGTGCGGCTGCAACGTGCTCAAGGGCGACGCGACCCGCGACCAGACGCTGAACGACGTGCGCGTGGACAGGGCCAGCGCCATCATTGTCGCGGCCGGACGGGACGATACCTCCATCCTCATCACCCTGACCGCGCGTCATCTCGCACCCCGCGCGCCGATCAGTGTCGTCATCCGCGCACCGGACAATGAGGACCTCGCCCGGCAGGCCGGGGCCACCACCGTCATCAATCCGGCGAGCTTTGCCGGGCTGCTGCTCGCGGGCTCGTGTCAGGGGGCGCACATCGCCGATTATTTGGCCGATCTGGCGGCGACAGGCGGCCGGGTGAAGCTGGTCGAACGAGCGGTAGCGGAGGCCGAGGTCGGCAAGCCATTGCGGGCGATCACGACCGGTATCGGTGTGCGCATTTACCGTGACGGCCGGCCACTCGGCCATATGGACAGCGATGTAACGACGCTGGCCGCTGGAGACACCATCGTCGAGATCGTGCCGGGCAACGGGTAAGTGCAGTCAGGCCAACAAGGCCCCCGAACGCCGGAGAGGAACCGGACCGCCTACCGTCGCTCGCCGACATATCTATCCGCAAATGCAACGCCACGACTCGCCTTTTGCCCCTTGTGCGCTTATAGGCGCGCGCAATCATGGCATTGAAGATTCCTGACGCGCCCAAAGTGGGCATGGTGTCGCTCGGCTGCCCCAAGGCGCTGGTCGATTCCGAACGCATCCTCACCAAGCTGCGCAGCGACGGCTATGCGCTCTCGCCTGACTATGCCGGCGCGGACGTGGTGCTGGTCAATACCTGCGGGTTCCTCGACAGCGCCAAGGAGGAGAGCCTGGAGGCGATCGGCGAGGCAATCGCTGAGAATGGCCGGGTGATCGTCACCGGCTGCATGGGCAAGGAGGCGGATGTCATCCGCGCCCGCTTCCCCGATGTGCTCGCCGTCACCGGCCCGCAGCAATATGAGGACGTGGTCAACGCGGTGCACGACGCAGCGCCGCCCGTGCCCAATGCGTTCGTCGATCTGGTGCCGGAGGGCGGGCTCAAGCTCACCCCGCGCCATTACAGCTACGTGAAGATCAGCGAGGGCTGCAACCATAGCTGCGCCTTCTGCATCATCCCCTCGCTGCGCGGGAAGCTCGCCAGTCGGCGGATCGATGCAGTGCTGCGCGAGGCGGAGAAGCTCGTCCATGCCGGGACGAAGGAGCTGCTTATCATCAGCCAGGACACCTCGGCCTATGGCGTCGACGTGCGCCACGAGGAGCGCGTGTGGAAGGGCGAGGCCATTCGCACCCACATGACCGACCTCGCCCGCGCGCTCGGCCAGCTGCGTACGCCGCAGCGCGAGACGCCATGGGTCCGGCTGCACTATGTCTACCCCTATCCGCATGTCGACGCGGTGATCCCGCTGATGGCCGAGGGGCTGCTAACGCCGTATCTCGACATTCCCTTCCAGCACGCCGCGCCCAACGTGCTGCGCGCCATGAAGCGGCCGGCCAACGAGGCGAAAGTGCTCGAGCGCCTCCGGCAATGGCGCGCGATCTGCCCGGACATTGCGGTGCGCTCGTCCTTCGTCGTTGGTTTCCCCGGCGAGACGGAGGCCGATTTCCAGTATCTGCTCGATTGGCTGGAGGAGGCCCAGCTGGACCGCGTCGGCGCCTTCCGCTTCGAGCCGGTCGAAGGCGCGCAGGCCAATGCCCTGCCCGATCCGGTGCCCGAGGAGCTCAAGGAAGAACGCTACCAGCGCATCATGGCGAAATGCGCCGCAATCTCGGCTGCCAAGCTCGCCGCGAAGGTCGGCCGCACGCTCCCGGTCATCATCGACGAGATCGGCGCGCCGGACGAGGAGGGCAGCATTGGCGCCACCGCTCGCTCGCAGGCCGATGCACCCGAGATCGACGGCAACGTCTTTCTGCGCGATGTCGACGGGGCGCTAGCACCCGGTGCGATCATCGACGCACTGATCGAGGATGCCGACGAGCACGACCTGTTTGGCGTGCCGGCATAGGGCAGGCGGACGGGAACAGGGTGTTTCGTCAGGCAAGCGGCTAGCTAAGTGGACCGAGCTCAGTGATCCTGTCCAGGCAGGAGCGCCGTATGATTCAACCCCATAGCCCTCGTCCAACCCCTGGCATGCTGAACTTGCTTCAGCACCCATCGTGTATGCGAAGGTCAGCGTCGCCGGGCAAAACATGGTCGGCGTGACGGCATCGCCTTGATCATGGGCTATCCATCAACCCTGAACGAACGCCCCCTTATAGGCCGGCTTCACCGCTTGCAGCACCGCCGCATCCACCGGCAGGTCGAGTTGGTAGATGCCCTCGGCATAAGGGCCGGCTTCGTAGGGCATGATGACCACGCGGATGGTATCCAGCGCCTGCCCCTTGAGCGAGATAGGCAGGATCGTCTGCTTGGCCAGATCGACGCAGCGCGTGAACTCATCGAGCTGATCGGGAGCGCCCGGCTTGACCGGTTCGCCGCGCCGCTTGGCCCGCTCCGCATCGAGCGCGGCGCAGAAGCGCTCCTTCAAGCCCCGGTCGAGCACGGCCCGGTCTAGCACCGCCTCCGTCGCGAGGCGCTTCTTCGCCGCCTTGTCCCATATCAGGGTGGTAACGATAGGCATACCATGTGCACCGCCGGTATAGACGTAGCCCTCGCTCTGCATCACGAGCAACGCGGGCACATCCGCGACCACACCCCAGTGCTCCTCATAGCTGTGACCGTGGAATGGATAGCCCGCCTTGTCCGCTTCAGCCTGATCCCTGCGACCGCCATCCATCGTCTCCTTGCGAAGGCGCTCGCCATTCCCGCGTAACCAGCCATCGAGGTCGGCAATCTCCGCCGCCGCGCGTGGCCAGCTATACTTGAACTCGATTTCCCCGACCTTCTCGCTGATCCCAACGTCGTTGGTCACCTTGGGCGCAGCGGGTGGCTGGGCGAGATTGGCGACAGCTTCATTAGGCGCATCCGCCTGGTTGGTTGGACCGCCGCCGCACCCGGCAAGCGCGAGCACGGCCAGTGCTGGCCATGCGGCGAATGAGGAGCGGAACTGCATCGCTATCTCCTTTCAAGCCATGAAGGCCGGAGCGTAACGCATCAGCCACCGCTTGCCGAGCGCCAATAGGCCTATTAAGCCAGATCCATGACGGATCCTGCCGACCTCGTGCGTCCCGATACGGGACAGAGCGCTCACACCCTTCATCTTGTCGACGCCGGAACATTTGAGGAGTGGCTCGCCGCACAGCCGGAACGACACCGCGCCGCGCTCCATGCGCAGGACTTCAAGCCGAAGGCGTTCGCCCACGCCATCCTGCCGGGCGAACAACCGGAGGACTGGGCCGTCATCGCCAGCGTCGCCAACGTTGGCGCGCTGTCAAGCTGGTGCCTCGCCAAGCTGCCGGACGTTCTGCCGGAGGGATGCTATCGGCTGGCGGAAGGCACACCGGACGCAGCCATCTTCGGCTGGATGACAGCGCAATATCGCTTCACCCGCTACCGCAAGGCGGGGGACGACAAGGGGCCGAGGGTGCTGCTGACCAGCCAGCCGGGTGCGATCGACAGCGCCGCAGCTTTGGCACGGGCAACCGCGCTGGTCCGCGACATGGTCAACACGCCGACCGCCGACATGGGCCCGGACGCGATCGAGGCGCTGGCGCATGGCGTGGCCGAGCGTCACGGCGCCACCCTCACCGTGACGCGCGGCGATACACTCGAGTCCGCTTATCCGATGATCCACGCAGTCGGTCGCGCCGCGGACCGTGCCAATGCGCCGCGCCTGATCGAGCTGGTCTGGGGCAACGAGGCAAACCCGCGCATCGCGCTTGTCGGCAAGGGCGTCACCTTCGACAGCGGCGGGCTGGACATCAAGCCGAGCGCGGGCATGCGCCTGATGAAGAAGGATATGGGCGGGGCGGCGCACGCGCTGGCGCTTGCCGATCTGGTGATGGGCGCCAACCTGCCCGTGCACCTGCACCTGCTCCTGCCGGTCGCCGAAAACGCGATCAGCGGCAACGCCTTTCGCCCGGGCGAGGTGTTGACCAGCCGCAAGGGGATCACCGTAGAGATCGGCAACACAGATGCTGAGGGGCGGTTGATCCTGGGCGACGCCCTCACCCGCGCCGGCGAGGAAAACCCGGAACTGATCGTCGATTTCGCGACGCTGACCGGCGCGGCGCGTGTGGCGCTGGGGCCGGACCTGCCGGCGATGTTCGCCAATGACGACACGCTCGCCACCGATCTCGCGGCCTGCGGCACGCAGGCCGATGACCCCCTTTGGCGCCTGCCCCTGTGGGAGCCCTACAACGCCCTGTTCAAGAGCGACATTGCAGACGTCGCCAACGCCGGCGAGGGCGGCTTTGCCGGCGCGATCACGGCTGCGCTGTTCCTCCAGCGATTCGTGCCGGAGAACAGCCAGTGGATCCATCTCGACACCTTCGCCTGGCGCCCCACCGCCAAGCCCGGTCGAGCCAAGGGTGGTGAAGCCTACGGCTTGCGCGCGGTTTTTGCGCTGCTGCGCCAGCGTTACGCGCGATAGCTATCGACCGCCAACCCTTGACCTTTCCGCCTCTTTTGGCGCAGGGGGCGGGCCATGCACCAGACCCTGGCGGGCGGCTCCGCTTCATCATCATTGCAACGCAAGCGCGTAAGGCTGGACGGGGTCTCCCGCCCCTATGATCCGCGTGTCAGCGCGATCCGCGGCGATCTGGCCGACGTCGCCCTGGCGGACCTGTGTTTCGCGCCGCACTATGCCGCGTCCGTCGCGCGCGCCTGCAAGCAACCCTCCGTCATGGTACGCGGCAAACCCGATGCTGCGGCGAGCGCCGTCACAGAACTGCTGCGCGGTGAGACCTTCCAAATGTTGGACGCCCGGGGCGCCTGGGCGTGGGGCTATTGCGATCACGATCATTATGTCGGCTATGTGCCGCTGGACGCCCTTGGTGAGCCGGAGGAGACGAGCCACGTCACCGTCTCGGCCGCTCCGCTGTTCGCCTCGGCCGACATCAAGGCGCCGATCACCGCTCTGCTGCCACCCGGGGCACGTCTGACCGGCACGGCGGAAGGTGATTTCCTGGCGACGACGGAGGGCTTCGTCCACGTCCGCCATGTGCGCCCCGCCGGTAGCCACGAAATGGACTGGATCTCAGTCGCCGAACGTTCTCTCGGTGCGCCCTATGTCTGGGGTGGGCGTGGTTTCGGGCTCGATTGCTCGGGACTGGTACAGATGGTATTGGCAGCCTGTGGCATCGTCGCGCCACGCGATACGGATCAGCAGGCAGAAACCATCGGCACTGCACTGGCGCTTGATGCACCGCTGCGGCGCGGCGACCTCGTCTTCTTCCCCGGCCATGTCGGTCTGATGATGGACGAGGGGCGGATGATCCATGCGAACGCGCACTGGATGGCGGTGACGATCGAACCGCTGACCGACATCGTGGCGCGCCTGCGCAGCGAATATGAGCAACCGATCATAGCGATCAGACGGATAGAGAGATGACCAAGAGAATTTTCATCGACGGCGCGGCAGGCACGACGGGCATCCAGATCCGTGAACGTCTTGCCGGCCGCGCTGAATTCTCGCTGATCACGCTCGACGAAGCCGCGCGCAAGGATGATTCCGCGCGCGCCGAGGCAATCAACGCCGCCGATATCGTCATCCTCTGTCTACCCGACGATGCCGCCCGGCAGTCCGTCGCGATGATCGCGAACGAGACGACGCGGGTGATCGACGCCTCCACGGCGCATCGCGTCGCGCCAGGCTGGGTGTTTGGCCTGCCGGAGGTTTCCGGACACGATGCGGTGTCAGCGGCGCGCTTCGTCAGCAATCCCGGCTGTTACTCCACCGGTTTCATCGCCTTGATGGCGCCCCTGGTGCGCGCCGGCCTGGTCCCCGCCGACGCGCGGCTCACCTGCAACGCCGTCTCCGGCTATTCGGGCGGCGGCAAGGCGATGATCGCGAAATATGAACGCGAGGGTGACAGGCCCCCTGCCTTCTCGACCTATGCCCTGACCCTCAGCCATAAACATGTGCCGGAAATGCAGGCGCGCAGCGGCCTCACCCAGCGCCCCCTGTTCGCGCCGGCCGTGGTGCCGGTCTATTCCGGCATGATCGTCGAGATCCCGCTCCACGCCGCGATGCTGGCATCCGGCACGGATGCAGTCGCGCTACGCGAGGCGCTCACCGCCCATTATGCCGGGTCACCCATCATTACCGTCGCGCAGGCCCATGAGCCGGCCACGCTCATGATCGAGGCGATGCGAGACAAAGACGGGATGCAGCTATTCGTCTTTGCCGATGCGGCGAACGAGCAGATCCGTCTCGTCGCGGCGCTCGACAATCTCGGCAAGGGTGCCTCGGGTGCGGCGGTGCAGAATCTCAACCTGATGGCTGGGTTGCCGGAGACCACCGGCCTGCGCCTCTGACATTGCGGATCGGCGCCGGTTTCCTATCTTGGCACCGATAGCGAACATGGAGAAAGGACCGGCCTGATGCATGAAACGGCGACATTGGCGGGCGGCTGCTTCTGGTGCACCGAGGCGGTCTATCGCAACCTTGACGGCGTTGAGTCGGTCGAAAGCGGCTATACGGGCGGCACCAAGGCCAATCCCACCTACGAGGAAGTCTGCTCCGGACGGACCGGTCATGCCGAAGCCATCCGCATCACCTTCGATCCGGCGGTCATCGGCTATGGTGATCTGCTCGATGTGCTGTTCGCTACCCATGACCCGACGACGCTCAACCGTCAGGGCAACGACATCGGCACCCAATATCGCTCCGCCATCTTCCCGCACGACGCCGCGCAAGAGGCTGAGGCCCGCGCCGCCATCGAGCGTGCGCAGGCGCACTGGCCCAATCCGATCGTGACCGCCATCGAGCCGTTCACGGCTTGGTACCCAGCGGAGGCACATCACCAGGATTATTGGCAGCATTCCGGCTCCAGCAGCCCTTATTGCATGGCGATGATCCCGCCCAAGCTGCAGAAGCTCCGCAAGGGTTTTGCGGATCGCCTGCGCGCCTGACGCCCTGCCCCGGCACGGTTCGCCGCACGCGCATTCGCTGCCCACGACCAAGCACCTAAGCTCGCGCATCCTCCCCGGAACCCTGGTTATGCTCTTGATCCGCTCCCTTGTCCTGCTCGCGCCGGGCGTCTTGCTCTTGCCCGGTTGCGTCGCCAAAACCGTCTACAATGTGGCGCGTGTCCCGGTGCAGGCCACGTCCAAGGCGGCTGACTGGGCGACAGTGAGCGGTGACGAGGCGGACCGGGCACGGGGTCGCAACCTACGCAAGCAGTGCAAGGAAAATCCCGACCCCGCCTATTGCGGGGACTAAGACCTCCCCTTCCAAAGCGATCAGTGAACCAGCGGGCGATCCGCGCTCGCCGGGTTGCCGCGCCGCGCATCCGCAGGGTCGCGCGATAGGGCGGGCACCGGCTTCGGCGGCCTGGGGAGCGACGTCGTCCAGCCAGCCACGGTCGCGTTCGGCCGCGTCCGGCGGATCGCCATGGCCGCCATCACGGGGGCGCAGAAGAAACGCAGCGCCAGGCTCGCACAGCCGAGGAAGGACAGCAGGGCCAGTCCCGTCCCGAGCAGGCTGGAGAGGGCCAGCATCACCAGCGCCAGCACTGCAAAGATCGAGCCCGCAATCGTTTCCGGCATGGTCGACGTGAAGGGCGACGGCGCCTCCTCAAGGCCCGCAAACTTGGGCGTGCGTCGCCAGGCGAGCGGCTTGTTGGAGAGCCCCGCCAACCCCGCGGTCAGCGTCACCCAACTCAGCGACGCGCGGGCGATCTCACCCCGGATCATATCCTCGGTGTTAGTGCAGCCGGAGAGGTGATACCGGTGCTTGGTCCGCACCCACCATGTCGCAGCGCCCAATGCAATGAGCAAGCCGACGATCGGTGGAACATCAACCGGCTCCATACTGCCCGTCGCCAGTGCTACAATCAGCGCGATCATACCGGCCACCGCCATCGCCAGCGCCGCCACGCTTTGCAGCGGCGATATGCAGCGCATGACCTCGAGCAGCTTCGTCCAGCCCGGCATGGCTGGCGCGAGCGGTACGGGCAGGAACAGGCGCCAGTGGCGACGAAGCTGCTGCACCGGACCCGCCGTCCACCGGAAGCGCTGCTTCTTGTAATCGTCGAACGTCTCGGGGATGAGGCCGCGCCCGAATGTTTCACCGAAATAATAGCCACGATAGCCGACCGCGCGCAGCCGTACGGAGACCTCGGAATCCTCGGTCAGGCACCACTCCGCCCAGCCGCCGGCCTTGCGCAGCGCCTCGGTGCGCAGCAGGCACATGGTGCCAATGGTGAAGGCGCCGCCATATTCGTGGATGCCGGGATAATCGACCTTGTTGGTCGGCATATATTCCCAATAACAGGCGGAAAGATAAGTGGTCGCCTGCTGTCCGCGATAGTCATGCGGGGTCTGGATGTAGCCGATCTCGCGGTCCGCGAAATACGGCACCAGACGCGCAAGGAAGTCGCTGCGCGCGAAATAATCCGCGTCGATCACGCCGATCACCTCCGCGTCCGGAGCCATATGCTTCATCAGAAAATTCAGTGCGCCTGCCTTGGCGCCTGGCAGCGGCGCGACGTGAAAGAAGCGGAACCGCTCGAAGCCGAGCCGCTCGTTGAGCATCCGGCAATGCGCCTCCAGCGGCTTCCACAACCGCTCGTCCTTGGTGTTGTTGTCGCAGACCAGCACTTCATAATTGTCGTAATCGAGCGCTGCGAGCCGGTTGATTGTCTCGATCACCACCTCCGGCGGCTCGGCATAGCAGGGCAACTGGAGAGACACCTTGATACTGCTTGTGGCCTCGCCCTTGCTTGGCGGCGCAAACGGCAGCCGCCACTGTTCGTGGGTGAGCACCGCCTCACGCGCAAATCCGGCGAGCTGGCTCAGCGCGAAAACGACGGCGGAGAGGCCGAGGCCGACCAGCGCCAGCAGCCGCAGCGGTTGCGGAAGACCGATCTCGGCAATGAACAGGATGCCCCACAGCGAGGAGACGGCGAAGCCGGCAATACTGGCGGTCATCCAGAGAATGCCGGGCATGCTGAGCCGCGTGGTCAGATAGCGCACGACGGCTGCGCCGGTCATGCAGAGCAGGAACAGCGGCATCGTCGCGAACAAGCCCCCGGTTACCAGCGCGGTGCTGAGCCATGCACCCCCGCAGGCCCCGAACAACTCCCAAGCTTCCTCGGAGACGGGCCGCCCGATGCGATGAGGGGCCCGCACGGCCCTGAGCGTCAGCAGAGCCGCGTAGAGAGCGAGAAAGGCGATGAAGACGAGGGACGAATCCAGATCAGAACGCGATAACCACATCAACTTTGGCGACCTACTCTCTTTTGTTCTGCCCGCCCCACTTCGGTATCGTTTCGAAATGGGTTCGGGTCGCTTGGAGTCGCCATGAGCGATCCGACGCCTGGCGCAAACCGCAAACACGACGACCTGTGCATGGGCAGCCTCGTATCGAGCAGCTCGGCACATGTGGGAGGAATAACCCTGACGTGCCTCGGAAGTTGCTGGCCACGCCCAAGAGGGGCACCGATGCGAGATGTGCCGTGTTCAGCCCGGGACAGTCGGGCCGCGTGTTCGGTCCGGAGGCGTTGGGTCAGGCGGCGGCGCGGCGCAACCGGTCGTTGATCGCGATGCCAATGCCTTCATACGGGATCGGCGCCACGGTGATGCCGGAGAAATGGCTGGCATCGGCTTCGTGCAGCGCCGCAAAGAGATTGGCCGCAGCTTCGACCAGATTGCCGTCCTGGCTCAGGTTACGCTGGCAAGGCCCCGCGCCGAAGCCGATGTGGAATTGCCCATCCACCGGCTGCGCGCAATCGAGCCGCAGCGGCTTGCTGGGTGCATAGTGGCTCGTCATCTGTCCGGGCGCGCTGATCCCTTCACCTTTCGGCCGCCCGACCGGCAGATCACAGGCGAGCATGATCGCGCTGGCCGTTATCGGGCCGGGGCGGAGCAGCGTCACGCTGTCTTCGTCGGGCCGCACAATGGTCGATTCAACCCCCTCGCTGGTCGGCCCTGCATCGAGGATGAAGGGGATCCGTCCGCCGAGGCTGGCCTGCACATGGCTGGCGCGCGTGGGGCTGATTGCGCCGGACCGATTGGCGGATGGCGCGGCCAGCGGCACCCCCGCCGCCGCGATCAGCGCGCGCATCGCCGGGTGGGATGGCAACCGCACCGCCAGCGTCGGCAGTCCGGCGCTCGCCAGCTTGGCCACCGGGCAATCGAGCAGGCGCGGCAACACCATGGTGAGCGGACCAGGCCAGAAAGCGTTCGCCAACGCCTCCGCAACCGGGTTGAACGCGACCAGTCGCCGCGCCATCGCCACATCCGCCACGTGAATGATGAGAGGATTGAATGACGGGCGCCCCTTGGCCGCATAGATCTGCGCCACAGCGGCTTCGCTCGTCGCGTCGGCAGCGAGGCCATAGACGGTCTCGGTCGGCACGGCGACCGGCTCGCCCGCGCGGATCAACCCCGCCGCCTCCGCAAGCGACGCATTGTCATAGGCTCGAAGCTCGGTGGTTACGAAACGGGTACGCGGCGCCATAGCGGGCCTATAGCGTCGCCATGCGTCATCACAAAGTCATGAACGCGCCTTTACCCCGGCGGACCGCATCGCCTAGAGAGACGGCCCATGACTGAAACGACCGAAGCCGCGCTTCTGCGCATCGCCGCCGCGCTGGATCGCCTTGCTCCGCCCGCACCTGCGGCAGTCGATCTTGAGGCGCATCCAGCCTATCGCTGGGACGGCCAGCGAATCAGTATCATCGAGGATTTTCGGCCGATCGACTATGCGCTGCTCACCGGCATCGACGCGCAAAAGCAGGCTTGCCTCGAGAATAGCCGCAGATTGGCGCAAGGGCACGCCGCGCACGACATATTGCTCTGGGGCGCACGCGGCACTGGCAAATCCGCCACGGTTGGCGCGTGCATCGGCCAGGTCCAACGCGAAGGTCTGCCGCTGGCACTGGTCGAGGTCGCAACCGACGACCTGCGCAGTCTCGCCGCGCTGTTCACCCTGCTTGGCGCCACCCGGCGACCCATCGTGCTCTATATCGACGATCTTGGCTTCGACGGGGACTTCGGTGCGGACGCGCGCGCACTGCGCTCGCTGCTGCAAGGCGGCGCGGCAACGCGCGGCAGCCACGTGCGTCTCTACGCAACCTCCAACCGCCGCCACATCGTGCCGCGCAGCATGAACGAGCAGGATGACCCGATCAATCCGCGCGACGTGATTGACGACCGGCTGGCCCTTGCCGACCGCTTCGGCCTGTCGCTGGGCTTCCACGCGCTCGATCAGGACGCCTATGTCGCCATCGTCACACGCTATGCCGAACGTTACGGGCTGAGCTTCGACCCCGCCGCCGCCATCCAGTGGGCCACGCAGCGCGGCAACCGCTCGGGCCGCGTCGCGTGGCAGTTCGTCGTGGAGCTTGCCGGCCGCGCCGGCCGCGCACTGAACGGCGAAGCGGAGGATTGATCAGGCCGCGAGGGGCACAGGCTCGGTCGGGTCATCGTCGTTGGCCGGCGCAGGACGCGCCATCGGAAGCCGCTGGCGCCTGCACATCCGCCGCCTAACCGCTCCGCGCGAACGCCGCGCCCTCGCGAATCGCCGCCAGCCGCCCATAGAGGCGCCGATCCCCTTGACCCGCACCAATGTTGCCACCGCTCACACGGTCAGCACAGCGTTGACATAGCCGGCCAGATCCAGCGCCGCGAGCATCGCCAGGTCCGCGCTCATCACCATGGCAAAGCTCTGCATGGCGACAGGCCGATAACGAGGAAGGCGAGATTCTAGCGCTCGATCCACGCCGCCATTGAGCGGATAGGCGACCAGTGTGCGACGCAGCCACGGGCCGGTGCGCTTTCCGGCCAGAATTTCGTCATCATCAGAACGGTCAGACAGAGGCCGGTGATCAGGGCCTTCCTCGCTTGAGGCGTTTACTGCGCGGCAGGTGCCTGGGCTTTGCGGGCGGCCGGATTGCTCACCCGCCACACGATGCCGCCGACGTCATCGCTCACCAACAGCGCGCCATCGCTGGCGACGGTCACACCGACCGGCCGCCCCTGCGCCTGGCCCTTGTCATTGAGGAAGCCGGTGAGCAGATCGACCAGCTTGCCCTGCGGCGCGCCCTTCGCGTCGAAGGCGACATAGGCGACCTTGTAGCCCGCGGCCGGCTTGCGGTTCCAGCTCCCGTGCAGGGCGACGAACGCGCCATGATCGAACGGCGCGCCAAGCGCTGAACCGGGCGTGAAGGCCAGGCCGAGCGGCGCCGTATGCGCTCCCAGGCCGAACTCCGGCCGCCGGGTATATTCGCGCAGATCCTTGCGCTCCGGCTGCACCCGCTTGTCCTCGTAGCCGCCCCAGTAGTTCCACGGCCAACCGAAGAAGGCGGCGAACTCCACCTCCGCCAGATAGTCCGGCACCAGGTCCGAGCCGAGCATGTCGCGCTCGTTGACGACCGCCCAAAGCGCCCCGGTCCAGGGGTTCCAGGCAAGGTCAGTCGGGTTACGCATCCCGCTCGCAAAGATGTTGATCGAGCGCGCGCCGGGCACAATCTCCAGCACCGCTGCGCGATAATCCTCGGCATCCAGCCCATTTTCAGCGATATTGCTGTTAGAGCCGACGCCGACATAGAGCTTGCCATCCGGGCTGGCAGCGAGGCTCTTGGTCCAGTGGTAATTGGGCGCATTGGCCGGCAGATTGGCGATCTTGCGTCCTGCCGCCACAATCCGTGTCTCGCCCTCCTCATAGGGGAAGGCCATCAGGCTGTCGGTGTTGGCGATATAGAGGGTGTTGCCCACCAGCGCCATGCCGTAGGGCGAATTCAGCCCCTGAAGGAAAACATGGCGTTGCTCGGCCACACCGTCACCATTGGCGTCGCGTAGCAGCGTGATACGATTGGCCGACGGGGTATCGGCACCCGCCGCGCCGAGCAGCTTGCTCATCACCCAGTCGCGCAACCCTTCGACCTGCCGGGGCGGACTGTTGGTTTCCGCCACAAGCAGGTCGCCATTGGGCAGCAGCAGCATCGTGCGGGGATGATCCAGTCCGGCGGCGAAGCGGCTGACCTGCAATCCCTTGGCGGCCACCGGCGCAGCCCCTTCCGCCCAGCCGACCGGCTTGGCGATCGCCACCGTCGGGATGAGCTGGCGACGCGGTTCGGTGAAGCGCGGCTCGCGTCCTTCCAGATCCGCCTCGGCAAGGCGCGCCACATCTGGACGCGAGAGATAGAAGACGAGGCCGCCCGCTGCGACGACCAGCGCCACAAGCGCCATCAGGAGATATTTTCTCATGGCGCGGGTTTATGCCCGCACCGGCCGCCATGCAACCGGCTGCGAGGCATGTCCGTCAGCGCGGCCCTATTCGCCAGATGGCCACCGCGGCGAGGATACCGAGAGCCAGCCCGACCAGCAAACCGATGGTGGGCTGGCCCAGCAAGCCGCCGATGATGACGCCGGCCAGCAACAAAAATGCCAGCGGCGCGCCGCCGCCCAGAGGCGGCCGGGAGTCAGGGGAAGGGGGAGGTGTGTCGACCATATCACCATGCCCCTTGCCACGTCCCGCGCCAGGACGCCAGCCATGCTGTGTCATGGACCGCGTGCAGCTCGTCTGTCTCATCTGTTCCGCAGCAGGACGAATTGTCTCATCGTAGGATTTGGCTAAGCGCGTCTTCACCAGAGCACCGCCCCGTATCCCCCGCTTTTACTCAATTGGCACGGCGTTTGGATGAACAATCGGCCGGCCACACGTCGGTACCAACAAGGGTTCGACATGCATCTCCCCATTCTGGTGGATCGCCGCAGCTATGACGATGCCGCTGCTCTGATCGAGATCTTCGGGGACGATGCCGGCGTGGAGGCCGCCTTGCGCGCCGACCGCAGCCGCGAGCGCGGGAACCACATCCACTTTTGCCACTGGCGCCAGATCGAGCGAATGGTGTTTCTCCTGTCCCTCAACCAGACGGTGGGAACGACCCACTAGGTTGAGTGGCCATTCAGCCTAGGCAAGCCCCTCCCCTCAGCTTTGCCCGACCCTGGCGCGCTCCTCGGCGACCAGTTCCTTGCGGGAGAGCTTACCGACCAGCGTCTTGGGCAGCATGTCGCGAATCTCGACGGCCACCACGCGTTCATGCTTGCCGAGTTGTGGGTTGAGCCATGCCAGCAGCGCGGCGCCGTCCAGATCGGCCGGGGCATCCGGCTGCAGCGTCACGAACGCCTTGGGCCGCTCGCCGCTATAGGCATCTGCAACGCCGATCACGAGGGCCTCACGCACAGCCGGATGGCGATAGAGCACCTCCTCCACCTGACTAGGGAAGACCTTGAAGCCGCCCACCGTGATCATATCCTTGATGCGGTCGACCACCCGCAGATAGCCGTCGGCATCGATCGTCCCGACATCCCCCGTCCGCAGGTAGTCGCCCGCGAACACCTCGGCATCGGCGGCCGGGTTGTTCCAGTAGCCGCGCATGATCTGTGGGCCCGCTACTGCGATCTCGCCAGGCTGCCCTGGCGGCGCGTCACGGCTCGGATCATCGCGGTCGAGCAGCTTCACGCGCGTATTCGGGATAGGCTGGCCGATCGTCCCTGCCTTGCCCGGCTCGGCATAAGGATTAGCGGAGACGACGCCGCTGCTCTCGGTAAGACCATAGCCTTCCACCAGCCGCGCGCCCACGGCCGCCTCGAACGCCTCCTTGAGCGGCAGCGGCAACGGCGCACCGCCCGAGATGCAGCAGCGCACCGAGCGCATGTCGGTCCGCGCCAGATCGGGCGAATCGAGCAGCGCCTGAAACATCGTCGGCACACCCGGCACGGAGGTCACTCGCGTCCGCTGGATCGCGGCGAGCGCCTGCCTGGCGTCGAAGCGCGGCAGCATCACGATCTCGCCCCCATTGGCAACGGTGCGGTTGAGGACCGCCGTGTTGGCGAACACATGGAAGAACGGAAGCACGCCCAATATGCGATCTTCCTGCCCCTTCCAGGGGTCGATCATATTGATTTGCCTGGCGTTGGCCGAGAGATTCTGGTGGGTGAGCATCGCGCCCTTGGGCCGGCCGGTCGTGCCGCCGGTATATTGCAGCAGGGCAAGATCGCGCTCGGGGTCGATGGTAGGCAGCGGCAACGCACCGTCATTGGCGAGCAGGCTGGAGAAGCGCAGCACGCGCGGATCATCCGGCACGGGCGTGTCGCTCGCGCGTTGCTTGAACAAGCGATAGAACAGCGCCTTGCCAATCGGCAGCCCGCCGACGATTGAGCCGACCACCAGCCGCTCGACGAACGGACACTGGTCGAGAACCGCCAGACCATTGCCGAACAGCGGTTTGGCTGAAAGTGTGACGAGCAGGCGAACGCCGCTGTCGTTCGCCTGATGGACCAGCTCCTCTATTGTGTAGAGCGGGGAGAAGTTGACCGCGACCGCCCCCGCCATCATCGCGCCATAGTAGGCAGCGATATAATGGGGCACATTCGGCAGATAGAGGCCGACCCGGTCCCCTGGCTCGACCCCAAGTGCGATCAGCCCGCAGGCGAACCGGCGTGCGCCATCCAGACATTCGGCATAGCTATAACGGCGGCCGTAAAAGTCGATAAGCGGCTTGGCGCCATTCTGGTCAGCCGACGCCATGAGCATGGCAGGCAACGACAAAGGCGGTATATCCTGTGCCCACGCCGCCGGATGATCGAAATGGTCCTGCCAGACCCAGCGCTTGCTCTCCATGGCGGAACGCTATGCCAAGGCGCGCCGCATTGCAATTCGGACAGGCAGAACGTTACGGCATCGCCATGGGAAGCCGCAAAACGCTATCAAGCGAATCGCCAGAAGGGCCCTGCCGCGATTAGTCCGCCTGCTGTTGCTGCTGGCTGATGAAGGCATCCGCCTCAGCCTGCAGCGCTTCCTCAGCTCGGATCGTCTCATCGGCGCGGCGCTGGGCATCCTCGCGTTCCTGCCGCAGTTCCTGGATCAGCGCTTCGCGATCGCCCGCCAGACGGTTGTCGGTCGGCGCCTCGATGCCTGCCTTCTTCGCGGCCTTGGCCACCAACGCATCCAGTTCGCGCTGCGAACACAGGCCGAGCGTTACCGGATCCTTGGGCTGGATGTTGGAGATGTTCCAGTGCGTGCGATCGCGGATCGCGGCGATGGTGGTGCGGGTGGTACCGATCAGCTTGCCGATCGCGCCGTCCGAAATCTCCGGGTGGTTGCGGAGGATCCAGGCAATGCCATCCGGCTTGTCCTGCCGCTTGGAGACCGGCGTGTAGCGCGGCCCCTTGGTGCGGCGCACCGGGTCCGGCCCCTTGAGCATCTGCATCCGATAGTTGACGTCCGCCTCACCCTTGCGAATCTCTTCGTTCGTCAGTTCATGGGCGCGCACCGGATCGCGGCCAGTATATTTGGTGCCGGCGGTATCGTCAGCGATCGCCTGGACCTCGAGGATGTGCAAGCCGCAAAACTCTGCGATCTGCTCAAAGCTGAGCGCGGTATTGTCGACCAACCAGCTGGCGGTGGCATGGGGCATGAGCGGCTGGGCCACGACAAAGTCCTTCTTTGCAAAATATAAGGGCCACCCCTCGCGGGATGGCCTTGATCCTGCCCACAGATAAGCGATCGAAGGATTTTCGGCAAGCGCGGAGACGCAGTTTCGGCATGGCTGCGTGGAAATCCTACCCAGCGGAGGTCAGGCGGCGCACTCGACCGGAGCAACCGTCCGCCAATTCAGGCTCGCCAGACACTGCTCGGCGCTCCGCCGCCAATTAAATGAGCGACCGTGGCGGGCACAGGCTGCACGATCCAGCAGCAAGGCTTGCCGTACGGCCGCGTCGAGCCGTTCATCCATCACGCCGGTCGCGTCGGTCAGCACGTCCATCGGCCCCCTGACCGGAAACGCGGCGACCGGCATCTCGGCATTGCATCCCTTGGTCCGAGATGGATATCGCTGATCCAGATGGTGCGGAAATGGAGCCGCATCGGCCCTTCATAAGGAGTGCAGCGCGGCGCAACCGAACCAAGCGCGTTCATGACAAGGAACGCCTGACGGGAGAGCTTCGTTCTCCCGGCCCGCGCCCTAGACCAGATATGTGACAGTTTTGCGGGAAGGCCGCGCGCGCGGATCAGCGCACCACCAGCACGATTTTGCCGACATGCTCGCCCGCTTCCATCCGCGCATGGGCAGCGGCTGCCTCGGCTAGCGGGAACACGCGGTCCATCGCCGGACGCAACGCTCCGGTCGTCACGCTCGGCCAGACGGTGCGGCGGATCTCGTCCACCAGCGCCGCCTTGAAAGCCGGGCTGCGCGGGCGCAGCGTGGATCCGGTCAGGGTCAGCCGGCGGACCATGATCTGGCCGATGGAGAGCTCCGCCTTGCCACCGCCCAACACGGCGATGGAGACGTGCCGGCCATCCTCCGCAAGGCAGTTCAGATTGCGCGGCAAATAATCGCCGCCCACCATATCGAGCACTGCCGTCACACCGGCACCGTTCGTGATGCGTTTCACCGCCTCGACGAAATCGTCGCTGCGATAGTTGACCGCGAAGCTCGCGCCCCAGTCGAGCGCTGCGCGACATTTTTCATCGCTTCCGCACGTGACAATAGTGGTGATGTCAAACAGCCGGCAGAGCGCGACGGCCATGGTGCCGATGCCGCTGGTGCCGCCATGGATCAGCACCGTGTCGCCCTCCGCCACATAGGCGCGCTCAAACAGATTGTGCCACACCGTCATCAGCGTCTCGGGCATGGCGGCCGCCTGATCGAACGGTAGGTCAGGCGGCAGGCGCAGGCATTGCGCATACGGCGCCAGCGCGTATTCGGCGTAGCCGCCACCGGGCGTCAACACACAGACGCGCTGGCCTATCACCGCCCGGTCAACGGCGCTTCCGACTGCGACGATCCGCCCCGCCACCTCCAGCCCCGGCAACGGCGAAGCCCCCGGCGGCGGCGCATAACGCCCCTGCCGCTGGAGCACGTCCGGGCGATTGATGCCGGCCGCTGCGACCTCGATCAGCACATCGTCCGCAGCCGGCTCGGGCACCGCCACGCGCTGCTCGACGAGCACCTCCGGCCCGCCCGGTGCGCTGATCGCGATCGCCCGCATTGTCTCCGGTAAAGCCATGCACCCTGCTCCTCTCGCCACCCCGTTTGACACGTCCTCTACGCGCCGCCAGCAGCACGAGCCAAGCGTTAATCCGCGCTGTAGAGCGTTGACAGCGCAGGCGGTTGCGGCGACGATAGCGAGGATGGATTTCGACGACGCCCCTCGCCCGGCACGCCCTGGCGATCTCGCGGCCCAGCTCGCGAAGGAGGATCTGGACCAGTTGTCCGTTTCCGAGCTGGATGAGCGCATCGTCCTCCTCACCGCCGAGATCGAGCGCACTCGCCTCAAACGAGACGGCGCCGTTCATCACAAGGCAAGCGCCGAGGCGCTATTCAAGAAATGAGGAGAGAGGAGACAGGATCGTCTTCGGGCAGATATCGGTCTTCGCGCCATTGGACCTGTGATGGGTCGCACTTGAAGGCGGCAGCGCAGGTTCCGACATTGGTCAGGACGCGACCGGGCCTTCCGGCCGCAGGAGAAACATAGACATGCCCTCTTTTGCCTCCGCGCTCGAAACCACGCTCCACAACGCGCTGGCCCATGCGACCGAGCGCAATCACGAATATGCGACGCTCGAACATCTACTGCTCGCCCTGATCGACGATGAGCATGCCGCCAAGGTGATGCAGGCGTGCGGGGTGGACCTGGGCGAGCTGGGCGATACCGTCACCCATTATCTCGATACCGAGCTGGATAGCCTCAAGGTCTCCGGCAATGTCGACCCGTCGCCGACCAGCGGCTTCCAGCGCGTCGTGCAGCGCGCGATCCTGCATGTCCAGTCCTCCGGCAAGGAAGAAGTGACCGGCGCCAATGTGCTCGTCGCCCTGTTCTCCGAGCGGGAAAGCTATGCCGTCTATTTCCTGCAGCAGCAGGACATGAGCCGGCTCGACGCGGTCAGCTATCTCAGCCATGGCGTCGGCAAGGGCGCGGCGGCGCAGGAGCCTGCCAAGCCCGCGCAGGCCGAGGAAGAGAAGAAGGCCGAGGCCAAGAAGAAAGACGGCGCGCTCGACCAGTTTACCGTCAACCTCAACGACAAGGCGCGCGAGGGCCGGGTTGATCCGCTGATCGGCCGCAATGCCGAGGTCGATCGCACGATCCAGATCCTCTGCCGCCGCTCGAAGAACAACCCGCTCTATGTGGGCGACCCCGGCGTCGGCAAGACCGCCATCGCGGAAGGGCTCGCGCGCAAGATCGTGCTGGGCGAAGTGCCCGACGTGCTCAAGGATGCGGTGATCTATTCGCTCGACATGGGCGCGCTGCTCGCCGGAACCCGTTATCGCGGCGATTTCGAGGAGCGGCTGAAGGCGGTCGTGAGCGAACTGGAGAAGATGCCGGAAGCCATTCTCTTCATCGACGAGATTCATACGGTGATCGGCGCCGGTGCCACCTCCGGCGGCGCGATGGACGCTTCGAACCTGCTCAAGCCGGCACTCTCGGGCGGCGCGATCCGTTGCATCGGGTCGACCACCTACAAGGAATTCCGCAACCATTTCGAGAAGGACCGCGCCCTGTTGCGCCGGTTCCAGAAGATCGACGTCAACGAGCCAACCGTCGAGGATACCGTCAAGATCCTCATGGGCCTGCGCTCGGCGTTCGAAGATCACCACGCGGTCAAATACACGCCCGATGCGATCAAGGCCGCCGTCGATCTGTCGGCCCGCTACATCAACGATCGCAAGCTGCCGGACAAGGCCATCGACGTGATCGACGAGGTGGGCGCCATGCAGATGCTGGTGCCGCCCTCACGTCGCAAGAAGACGATCACCACCAAGGAGATCGAGGCGGTGATTGCCACCATGGCACGGATCCCGCCCAAGACGGTCTCGGCCGACGACAAGAGCGTGCTGGAGACGCTGCAAACCGATCTCAAGCGCGTCGTGTTCGGGCAGGACAAGGCGATCGAGGTGCTGTCCTCCGCGATCAAGCTCAGCCGTGCCGGCCTGCGCGATCCCGACAAGCCGATCGGCAACTATCTGTTCAGCGGCCCCACCGGCGTCGGCAAGACCGAGGTCGCGCGGCAGCTCGCCAGCCTGCTCGGCATCCCGCTGCAGCGGTTCGACATGTCGGAATATATGGAGCGACATTCGGTCAGCCGGCTGATCGGCGCGCCTCCGGGCTATGTCGGCTACGATCAGGGCGGCCTGCTCACCGACGCGATCGACCAGAACCCGCATTGCGTGCTGCTGCTCGACGAAATCGAGAAGGCGCATCCGGATCTGTTCAACATCCTGCTGCAGGTGATGGACAACGGCCGTCTCACCGATCACCACGGCAAGACCGTCGATTTCCGCAACGTCATCCTGATCATGACGACCAATGCCGGCGCGTCCGACATGGCACGGGAAGGCATCGGTTTCGGCGACATCAGCAAGGAGGATGCGAGCGACGAGGCGGTGAAGCGCACCTTTACCCCCGAGTTCCGCAACCGGCTCGATGCGATCGTGCCGTTCGGCTATCTGCCGCCCGAGGTGGTCGCCCGCGTTGTCGACAAGTTCGTCATCCAGCTCGAACTGCAACTGGCCGACCGCGACGTGCACATCACGCTCGACGACGAGGCACGCGCCTGGCTCACCGCGCGCGGCTATGACAAGCTCTATGGCGCCCGCCCGATGGGCCGGCTCATCCAGGAGAAGATCAAGCAGCCGCTCGCCGAGGAGTTGCTGTTCGGCAAGCTGGTCCATGGCGGCGAGGTTCATGTCCGCCTCAAGGACGACACGCTCACCTTCGAAATCACGCCCGCGGCGCCCAAGCGCGCCAAAGGCGGCACTGCCCGCAAGACCGGCGGCCGGAAGCCGAAGGTCACCGCGCCGAAAAGCTGAGCCGGATCGCTCGCGACCGGACGATGTGGCCCTCGCCGCGCCCCAACCAACGCAGCGGCCTCCGTCGAAAGACGGAGGCCGCTCGCGGTGTGAACCATGGGGGCAGCCGGCCCTCCCTCCCGACTGGACCCATTGTCCTCCTGCTCCACGGATTCGCTGGCCTGGCAATCATGAACCGGCCGCTCGCCCACGCCCTGCGCCAGATCGGCTACCGGCCGATCGAGATCGGTTATGATAGCTGGGGAAGCTCGCTCGACCAGATCTGCGATCGATTGGAGCCGCGCTTGGCCCAGCTCGACCTGGAGGAAGCGGCGAGCCTACACATCGTGGCCCACTCAATGGGCGGCTTGGTTGCACGGGCGCTGATCCAGCGCCGCCGCCCGGCCCACCTCGGCAAGGTCATCATGCTCGGCACGCCCAACGGCGGGAGCGAGATCGCTGACTTTCTTGACCATTCGCCCTATCTGAAACCGATCCTTGGCCGCGCCGCGCCCGTTCTGGTGACCCAGCGACCAGCCGCCATCGAGGCCCTGCTCGGCCCGGTCGATTATGATCTCGGGATCATCGCCGGCAGTCGTCCGCTCATGCCCGCCGCGGCCTCCCGTCTGCTCCCGAGACCGTGCGACGGCAAGGTGAGCGTTGCCTCCACGCGGCTTGCCGGCGCGGCGGATCACATCGTCCTGCCGCTTTCGCACAGCATGTTGCCGTACCATTGGACCGCGCATCGCCAGATCAGGCACTTCATCGAACATGGGCGCTTTGCCCACGATGCCTGACGCGAACGGCGACGGTTCCACGTCATGCAAACCAAGGCGACGCAGGAGAGGATGATGACCGATAAGGTTCAGTTCTACACCAACCCCATGTCCCGCGGGCAGATCGCCCGATGGATGCTTGAGGAGATCGGCGCGCCCTATGACGCCCATATCCTCGATTATCAGGCGGACATGAAATCAGCCGACTATCTGGCGATCAACCCCATGGGCAAGGTCCCCGCCATCGTCCATCGCGGCAAGACGGTGACAGAGTGCGCAGCCATCTGCGCCTATCTCGCAGAAGCGTTTCCTGCCGCCGGCCTTGCGCCGACGGACGGGGAGCGGGCGGATTATTATCGCTGGCTATTTTTCGCCGCCGGGCCGGTCGAGGCTGCCGTCACCAATCGCGCGGCCGGCTTCGAGGTTTCGCCGGAGCGCGAGCGCATGATGGGCTACGGCAATTACGATACCACCATGGCAGCGCTCGAAGCCGCCGTGACTGGCCGCGATTTCATCTGCGGGGACCGCTTCACAGCCGCCGACGTCTATGTCGGGTCGGCCATCGACTGGGGTTTGCAATTCGGGACGATCCCCGATCGGCCGGTCTTCGCGGCGTATGCGGAGCGGTTACGCCAGCGTCCCGCCTATCGGCGCGCCAAGGAGATCGACAACGCGCTGATCGCCGCGGCGCAGGAAGCCGGCTGACCCGACAAGCGAAGCTACGAAAAAGGCCCGGAGGACACATTGTCCACCGGGCCGATCTCGTCGCTATGGGGACGATTACTCGCGGCTGCCCATGAAGCGCAGCAGGAACATGAACATGTTCACGAAATCGAGGTAGAGCGACAGCGCGCCCATGATGACCGCCTTGCCCATCATCTCGGTGCCGGCGACATAGGCGTACATGCTCTTGAGCTTCTGCGTGTCATAGGCGGTGAGGCCCGCGAAGATGAGCACGCCCAGAATGCTGATCGCCAGATTCAGCGCACTGGATTGAAGGAACATGTTGAGCAGAGACGCGATCAGGATGCCGACCACGCCCATGATGAGGAACGTGCCGAAACCCGACAGGTCACGCTTGGTCGTGTAACCGTAAAGGCTGAGACCCGCGAACGCAGCAGCCGTGGCGAAGAAGGTTTGGGCGATTGACGTCCCGGTATAGACCAGGAAGATCGACGCCATAGAGAGCCCCATGACCACCGCATAGGCCCAGTAGAGGATCTGCGCGGTGCTTGTCTGCAGCCGGTTGATACCGAAGCTCAGCACCATGACGAATGCCAAGGGTGCCAGCGTGATGATCCAGCCGAGGCCGGACAGGCCCGTGCCGGTGCCGTTCATCAGCACCTGCCCGGCATAGGGCGCGAACAGCAAAGCGACGATGCCGGTCAGCAGCACGCCGCTCGCCATGTAATTATAGATGGACAGCATGTAGGACCGCAGGCCAGCGTCGAATGCGACCTCGCCAGCGCCAGTGGAAACACCGCCAATACCCGGCGATGTCGTCCGAGGATCCGGCCAGTTTGCCATGTTCGTCATCTCCTTCGGGTCGGCGACAATGCGACCCCTCGCAACGCAATATCGTGCCTTCGCGCGCTGGTTTCAAGCAAAACCGGGTCGAGCGCCGGAGCACGCCGGATTGCCGTCCTTAGACGCTGGTTCCCGTCAGAAGCCGCTGCGTATGCCATGGCGCCAGCGAACACATCCACCAGCGGCCGCCGATCATGCGAAACCGCCGTGTTGCTGCGCGGGGGGAACTCAGAACTGCCAGCTGCCATAAGACCCGCTCGCGCCGGCCGCAGCCGAGCCGAGAGATGCCTCCACGCACGGGATAGCCGGGAAGAACCGGAGCATCCGCTCCCGCGAACGCAGGAGCCCGGGCCAGCCCCGGTCTCTGCCGTCCTATCTCTGCTCTCGCAGAGGAGCATCGCCATCTGGGATCAGGGCCACCATCCTCAAAAGCGGCCGCACAAAAAAGGGGCCGGCGAACCGGCCCCTTCTCATCTCGTGTGCCGTCAGGCGACGGCATGAGCGGCTTTCGCCGAACTCTTAGGAGCCCGAACCCGGACCGTAGGTGATTTCCACGCGACGGTTCTGGAGTTCGCGGACGCCATCAGCCGTGTCGACGCGCGGACGGCTCTCGCCGAAGGCCTCGGACGAAATCACGCCGTCCGGAATGCCACGCGACGTCAGGTAGCCGCGCACCGAGGTGTTGCGACGTGCCGACAGGCCAACGTTGTACTGGGCCGAGCCGGACTTGTCGGCGTGACCCGCCAGCATGACCTGCGCGCTGCCGCAGTTGGCATACGCCGAAACCGCGTTGTCGAGGATCGAGGCGGCGTCGGGCGTGATGTCCGCGCTGTCCCACTCGAAGAACACGATGTACGGCCCCGGGGCGCACTGAGCCACCGGCGGAGGCGGCGGAGGCGGCGGGGGAGGCGGCGGCGGGGGCGGCGGAGGCGGGGGCGGCGGAGGCGGCGGAGCTGCCTCGGTACCACCAAAGTTGAACACCAGACCCAGCAGCGCGCTGTGGGTCGCAATGTCGGTCTCAAGCCCCGTACCCGCGGAGTTCCGTACCTTGACGTTGTCCTGGCGGAAGTAACGATACTTCAGCGACACGTCGACGTGGCTCGTCACCGGCACGCGAATACCGGCGAGCAGCTGCCAAGCGAAGCCGCTGTCGGAATCATTCACGTCGGGCAACTCGACCTTTCCGCGCGAGACGCCAACACCACCGCCAACGAAGCCCTGCAGGCCGTCATCGGGACCGAAGTCGATCAGGCCGTTCAGCATCACGCTATCGGCGCGGGTCAGACCCGCCTTCGCGATCCGGCCGGTCGAGTAGGTGGTGTTCTTGTTGTACGCCATCTTGTGCGAATATTCGGCTTCCAGGCGGAACCCGCCGAAGTCGTAACCCACATATCCGGCAGCATCGTAGCCGACTTTGTGAGGCGTGTTAGCCGTCACGCCATTCGCGTATGTCGCGTCGGCGTCCTCGGCGATCATCGCGCCGATATCGGCACCAAGATACCAGGAGTTATCCTTGGCGAGCGATGGTGAGGCCATCGCGGTCGACGCGAGCGCTATGGCGATGCCAAGCTTCCGCATACTCATTCCCCTTTCCAAGTGTAGGTCGCAAAATGCTGCCCTGCCTCTTTACGAGCACCCGGCGCGGGTTTCAAGGCATGAAGGCCACAGTTCACAGAAACTGTTGCTGAATTATCGCATATTTTCGTTTAATTAGCTGCCTAAACGCAGTAACGAGGTAAAGCCTCCGTTGAGGATCAAGTTCCCCTATGATGATTTCTCAATCATCAATAAGACCATGCGTCCTCAGGGCGGAGAGGATGGCGACCACGGCGTCGCGCGCTTCCAGGTCCTGCACAGGTCCGCCTGATGGCGCGGCGATGGCGCTCTGCCGCGCGGAAAGCACCCTCATCCCATCGATGTAGATGCCATCGCCGCGAACCGGCTCATCCGTCCATGCTGTGCCATCAAAGCGAATCATATGGTTGCGGTCCCGCACCCACGCGCGCCAGCCGACCGCAGGGGACAGGAACAGCCAGCCGGCCGATGTCCAGCCGGCAATGGCGCCGTCCCGATCCGTCCAGACACCGTGGGCTCCCTCCGCGATCGCCCAGCACTGGCCGATTTCCGGATGAGAGGGCGGCATCGCGACGTCCGCGCTTTCCACCACCGTCTGGGTAACCAGATCGATGAGCGCCAGCGCCTCATTGTGGGTAATTTCCTTCTGCGACTGCCCCGCCGCAAGCAGCGGCAAGCCCAGACGATCAGTCTGCATCATGATCGGCATCCTTTCGACTTTGCTGAATCATCAGGGAAGCAGCAGAACCAGCGGCCGGCTGAGGCCGCTGGTGCCGCGCTGCATGATCTCGATCCGCAACGGCGCACCCGCTGCCGCCGCCTCGTCCAAGGCATGGTGCCCTGCCTGATACGTCGAGAATGGATCAGATACGTCCCAACTGCGCAGGACGGCGTCCGCGGCCACGACACGCAGCAGATAGGCCTCCCGTTCCTCGCCCAGTGGCACATCGCCCAAATCGGCCCACGCCCAGCCGATGCGGCTGCGGCGCACCCAGCGGATTGCCAGATCGCCATTAGCGTCCCTCGCGATCCGCCCATGCACTGGCGCGAGCGGAAACGCGGCGCGCCCGTCCATGAGACGCATGGCTTCGGCCGGCACCGAATCGCCGCTGCCAATCGCCCGCACATCCAGCATCTGCCCGATATCGGCGGGCATCAGCGCGACCGGAGCCAGGCGGCCGGCGTCGAGCAGCACGAACCGCTCGCCAGCGTGATGACCCGCGCAGGCCCATTCCGTGCCGTGCCAGCCCCGGATCAGGTACGACAGCCGGAACCGCCCGGTCCCAAGCGCCTCAGCCGCGCCGAATTGCAAAACCTCGTCACCGATCAAACACAGATTGGCTCCGGCGAGCAGCGCGTCGTCGCCCGCGCCCGTCAGCGCATCCGTGACATTGTCGAGCACCACCTCCACCGCGCCGCGCCGGTCGATCCTCCAAGGAGCGCCGTCCGGCAACGCGTTCAGCGTCGCCCCCATGACGGCACGTGGTGCGGTGCGGCCAATCGGCTCGGCGCCATCCAGTCCGGCATGATAGCGCAGCAACAGCGCGCGCCGCCATCCCGCATCCGTCCCGGTCGCGGCTACGAAAGCCGTGGGAGCCGTCGCCAGCCCTACGCCGTCCGGCGGCAGCTCGACGATGGCAAGACGGGTCGGCCCCTGGACCAGATCCGGCTCGCGAAGCGCTGCCCCCGGGTCGCCGGCCGATGCGGCCGCGCGCGTGCCGCCGCCCTGCGCGCGCAGCGTCAGCCTCACGGCCATGTCGTCCCAATCGCTGGCCTCGATCCGCCAGCGGCCTGGCTCGTCGGCCAATGTCACCACGTCGCCGACATGCAGATCGAGCGCCGCCCAACCGAGCGCGCGGCGCACCAGCAACCGCTCCCGCAGCGCCCGCCGCAGGCCGCTATCGGCGAGGCCCCGCGCCGCGCCGGCGGAGAGCGCGGCGGGCAGGTCGATACTTTCCTGCCGCGCGCCGGGCCCCGGCCGCTCGGCCGTCTGGATGCCTGCCTGAAAATCGCGTTCGGGGTCGTGATAGCGCACCGAGAGACGCACCGGCACCGTCTCGATGGGAAACCGCTGGCGGCTTTCCGCGACCACCAGCTTGCCGTCGGCCGTCCGGATCGCCGCCGCAGCGCCGATCTCGCAGGCGCTGTCCTGGCCTGCCGCCAGTGTCACGGCCCCGCCTCCATCGCGCCAGAGCAGCCCATGAATGTCCGCCAGCGGCCCCACCGCATCGCGCAAATCGGCACCGTCGGCCGCGAACCCTGAGAGCGTGGGCTCCGGCATATCCCCCGCATAGTCGATCGATTCTCCCGCTAGGTCGGAGGCTATCGTCGCAACCCCAAGCGATCCGCCATCGGCAATCACCTCGAAGGTCAGCGAGGGGATGCGGTTGCCGAAATCGGCCAGCTGCAATCCATCGAACACCGCATAGGCGCAGTCCCGGAAGGCCGGCGCATGGGTGGGCCCGACATCGGCTGCGATCAGTGGGTCGACCAGTTGGTCCGGATCGCCCCTGTGCAGGCGGAACGCCCCCACCGGCGCCTTGAAATCACCGGCCGTCCCGCGCAGCAGGTTGCCGTCCGCCCAGATCCGCCCAATCCCCATGATCCGCCGCGACGAGAGCGCCACCGCGAAGCTCGCCGAGTAGCTGTAGGTCGTGACGCTCGGTCGGCCCTTGCCGCCACCGCTGGTAGCGCTGCTCTCCTTGAGGTCGGTTGCCCAGATCACCGTGCCCGCCACGCGGATGCGCCCATAGATGCGCGGAATCTGCGTGCCGTAACGTGATGTCTGCACCTGCAGGTCGTTGAGGCGCGGCCCGCTGCGCCCGGCCGGCTTGAAGATCCGCGCGTCGATCGCCTGCCCGGCGAGCGCGCCGATCATGCCGCCGATCGGTCCGCCGACCAGCGTGCCAACGGCGGTGAGAACGAGAGTAGCCATAGCGTTAATCCTGCCCGCTGGAGGGAGTGAGCCGCCACCGGCCCAGCACCGGCCAGGGCGAGAGAGCGGGCATGAGCACGACGCGCCCCAGCCCCGCATCGGCATGGACCAGCCCAGCCCCGGCCGCGATCATCAGGTGGAGCTGCATCGGCCCGCTGCGCGCCATCAGCAGCGTGCCCGGCGCCGCCGTCTCGACCTGCACGAACCCCGCCGCCCGCAAGGCGCGCTCGGCCCGCGCCAGGCTCGTCCCGCGCAACCGATAGTCCGGCAGCGTGCCGATGCGCCCGCCGGCCCGTACCACCGCCAGCGCGGCGAGCCCCACGCAGTCCAGCCCGGTCAGCGCGGAGCGGCCGTGCAGCCGGAACGGCACGCCGAGTAGCGCCAGCGCCTCGGCGGCAATGCGTTCATGCAGTTCCATGGCTCAGCTCCCCGGATAGCGGGTGAGCAGGTCCATCCCCGGCAGATGCGGCTCACCCCGGAAATTCGCGGTGTTGGCGAAGCGGTTCGTGCAGGTCTCCAGCCGCTTGTCACAGCCCTCGACCAGCAGCGCGAGCACCCCCGCAGTCACCGGAAAGGCGGGCGGCTCGGCGAGGAAGAGATCGTCGCCGGCCTGATCCACGATCATCTGCACCAGCCCCGCATTCGCGCCGCCTAGCCAGCGGACATGGCCAAACGGGTAGAGCCCCGCCCCCAGCCCCGCGCAGCGCAGCCGATCGCCGACCACGTCCACCGTCCGCACGATCCGCTGGTGCCGCCGCATGTCGATGCGGCACGCGCCATCGCCCAGCCGCGCCCGGCAGGTCGGGCTGGTGACGGGCGCCACCGCCTTGTCGAGCAGCGCCCCGGCTCCCCGCAGCGTCACCGCATAGCGGCCGTCCCGCCGCTCGACGCCGCCCAGCGTGCCTCGCGCCAGCTCCAGCCACAGCACGCCGGGCTCGGTCCATTCGGTGAGGTGGAGCAGCAGCGTCGCCCCGTCCCACCGCCCCGCATCCAGATCGTCCTCGGTAATCGCCGCCGCGCTCAGCGCGCCTTCGATATCGGCCAGGTCGGAGGCGCCGTCGCCCCCACGCATCAACGCGCTCGGCGTGATGCCCGGCGCGGCCGCATAGCGCAGCCCCGCGACATCCAGCGGCCGATCGTGACTGGTGAGGCCGATGGTCACGCCATCCCGCCGCTCCAGACGCCAGCAGAAGGCGAAAGCACACAGCGGTTGCGTCAATATCTCCGCCACCCCGCTCATTCGCGCACCTCCACCAACGGCACCGAGGGCACGACGCCCGCCGCGAACGTCTCGCGGTCGATCTCCAGCCGGTCCTCGGCAAATCGCACCGGCACGTCGAACAGATATCCGGCACTGATCACCGCGCCCGGCGCTGGCGCCGTGTCGAACCGCACCTCGCCCAGCGCCCCAAGCCGCCACCCGGTCGCCTGCTCGACGCCTTCCACCGCCACCCGCACGCTGCCCGCTACCGGCCGCGTGATCATGCGCACCTGCGCGTCGGCGCCCACGCCATAAGCCTTGCACAACCGGAAGCCGGTCGTGCTGCCATTTCCCGTGCCGATCACCTGATCGAGCGGCCCCGGCGCCGCACCGAAAGTGCCCGATGCCCAATCGAACGGATCGCGAAACCGGAAGCCCCGCGCCGCCCCGCGCCGTGCCCGGAAAAAGGCGATCAGCGCCGCGATATCCGCCTCGGAGCGCACCCCCGGTCCCGCATCGAAGCTCAACCGCGCGTCCGCCCATTGCGTGCTGCGCTGCTCATGCCCGGAGACACTCTCGATCACTCGCGTCGAAAAGGCCGGCGCCACCTGCGCACGTCGGCCGATGGCGAGGGGAAAGGACACATCGTCGAAAGCCTGCACGTCCGACTCTCCCGCAAGATTGAAGAAGGTGAAACCGTCGCGCGCCACCTGCGGCAGCGCCCAGATGAAGATGGCGGCCGGACTGCGCGCCCGCGCCGCCTCCGCCGCCTCGGCGATCCGCGCCCACGCAGTCTGCCTCTCCTCGGCGGACAAACCCGCCGGCACGAAGCCCGCCAGATAATGCTGCTCGCCCGGCGGATAGCCGAGCCGCGCATCGACCAGCGCTCGCGCCGTTTCCGATCGCGCCGTCTGCCCGCCGGTCACCCAGTCGTAATCCTCGATTTGCAAGCGGTCGAACGCCGGCGTTGCCCAGCCCACCGGCAGGTTCGCCCGCCGCGCCTCGGGCATCGCCGGATCAAGCACAGACGGTAGATAGACAAGCAGCAGCAGCTCGGCCCCCGGCGCCTCCGCCCGGACCGCCTCGGCCAGCGCCGTGGTGGAGGCCGCCAGTGCCGCTCCCGCCGCATCGAGCAGCGCGGTCTGCGCCCCGTTCAGCGCCCCGCGCATCGTCGCAATCTCTGGCGGCGACCCACCGAACAGCGCTTTCGCAGCCGCATCATAAAGGCACGGCCGCCCGTCCGGCGTGATCCACCACCACGGTTCGCCGATCTGGAACCGCACGGCCAGGCCGGCATCGCGCGCGATCCCCGCGAATGTCAGCGCCACCGCCTGGAGATAGGCCATCGCGGCACCATTGGCCGGCGAGAGCAGGGTCGAGGGCGGCTCCCATCCGGTCAGCGCAGGGGCGCCGTCCCACGCCCGCTGCTTCCACGCCGCCGGGCAATAGGCATCGAACAGTTCATAGGAGAGCGACAGGATCAGCTCGAACCCCAGCGTTCTGCACCAGTCCGCAAAGTCCGCGTGCCAGCGCGCGCACGGCGTGTTCAGCACCTCCCCGCCGGCTGTGACCTCGAACCCGCCCGCCACCGGCGCGAGCCGCATGAAGTGGCTCATGCCGACATAATGATTGATCGGGCCACGATAGCCGAGCGCCAGCGCCTGCCCCACGATCCGCTCGGGCGTCTGGTTGTAGGCGTCGTCATAGCCGGTCGCGATGGAGAGGCCGTGCTCGGGCACCATCACATCGCCCACGGTCAGCACCGAGCCGGAGCCGTCGCAACGCATCGCGCTCAGCTCGACCCACCCCTCGGCCCCGGCCGGAAACACGCTCGTTCCGCGATCATAGGCCGGCGGCACGATGGAGATGAATAGCCGGTCGATATCGCCCGGCCACACCGGGTCGGCTTCTCCCGGCAGCAGGAAGCCACCGCTCAGTGCGTCGAACGGCAGGGTGATGACGGCATCCTCGGGCGAGCCCTCGGCATAGTTCCACAACCGCACATACCAGCTTCGCGCCGCACCGCCCGCATCGCGCCCCTCGATGGTCAGCGTTGGCCCGTCAATCGCGTCGAGCGGCTTCACCCCGCCGCTCCGCCAGCGGAACCGCAGCGTGCAATGCGCATAGTCGCGCACCGTCGCATAGCGCAGCAGCGGGTGGTCCCAGCGGTCCGCGCTCTCCCAGATCAGCCCGGCCAGATCGCCCGAGCCGCGGAACACCGCATCCACCCGCAGCCCGTCTGCACCCTGCGTCACCACGGACGCCATCATCGGCCTGGGGAAATCCACCGTCCAATAAGGCGCCGCGAACCGCTTGAGTTCCCCGATCTCCTGATCGCGCCGCGCCTCCGCCAGCCAATGGGTCATGCTCCGCTTCTCCTTGATCATGAACCTGTGTTTCGCGGCGGACGAGGCCAGGCTGTCGACCGCTGGAAAGGGTCGGCAGGCGACGGATAGAAAACCGCCGATCGTAAAGCGTCATGCTGAACTCGTTTCAGCATCCATGCCGCCTTCGCGACCGGACCTTGCTGGCACGATGGATGCTGAACCAAGGTCGGCCCGACGCGCGCTCGATGACCAGCGCCCCCTCCCAAGAACGCCGAACGCCGATCCGCCACCGCCGCATCCCGCGCGCGCCAGCAGCCACTTTACGCCGCCACCCGCCGCGCTTATCCTCGGCCCGCACCACGGGGGAGGCCGCCATGCTGCCCGTCGATTTCGTCAAGGCGCTCGGCGTCGCCATCCTGATCCTCGCGCTGGACCTTGCCTGCGCCTTCGCTACGGTCTCGTTCTACAGCGTCGCCATCGACCCCGGCCATCCGCGCGACCACTATGTCGCCCTCGCGCCCGCCCTCTCCACCGTCGCCACCCGCATCGCCGGGCCACTGCTGTTCGCGCTGCTCGTCTGGCTGGTCTCGCGCCGCCAGCCGGACCGCAATCCATGGGTCTTCGCCATCGCCGTGTTCGGCTTCTACGTCCTCATCGACGGCGCGCTGGTCGCCTTCCGGGGCTTCTTCGTCCCCGCCGTCATCGGCACGCTGGCTTTGAAGCTGCTCGGTGCCCTCGTCGGCGCCTGGCTCGCCCGTCCGCGCCCGGCCTGATCCCTCGCGGCTCCGCTCGATACGAACGGAGGACCAACCCCCGCATCAACACCCACGGGGCCGGCGCAAGAGTCCAAAGCCGATGCTCCGCCAAAGCCCACGCAACTTCACATCCAGCAAAATCGAGACACATCAGGCACAACCTGCACGCCTCACTCCGCCAGCGCCCCGCGCACCGCCCGCGCGACCTGCCGTGCGCTGCGGGCCAGCGCACGCGGCGTCTCCGTCCCGCCGCCATTGACGGTGATCGCGACATGCACATCCCGCCCGGCTCCGCTGCCGGCCGGCATCACCTGCCCGCTGCTCGTCGGCAGGAACAACTCCGGCCCGCGCTCGCCGACCAGATAGGCCCGACCCGGCCCCACCGATCCGCCCGTCGCGCGTCCCGGGATGCCGAGCGCACCGGCGAGCAAACCGCCCGCGAGCCCAAGAAGGCCTCCGCCTCCTCCGCCGCCAACACCCAGCGCGCCCAGCCCCTGGCGCACCGCAGCCGATGCGATCTGCGCGAGGATGGAGAGCGCCACCTTGCCGAGATCCTCGAACCCCAGCCGGCCAGTGCGCGCCGCGCGCAGCAGCCCCGCCTCGATCGCCCGGCCCGCCTTGTCGGCGCCGGCGACCAGCGGTCCCTCCAGCGCCTGCCGCATCTCGGCGATGTCCTGCGTGAACCGCGCCACGTCCGCCCGCACTTCCACCGTGCGGTCCTCGAAATCCTCATCCATCGGGGTGCATCTCCTTGAGCCGCGCGATCAGCGCGCGGTCGACCACTGGCGCATCTACGCCCATCGCCTCGCCGAGCGGCGCCAGCGCGCTCGCCAGTTCTTCGGGCGTCGCCGCCCAGAACTCCTCCGGCCGCCAGCCGAGCAGCAGCCCGGCCTGCCCGGCCAGCCGCCGCGCAGCCTCCGCAAAGCCGCTCATTGGCCGCCCAGCAATATCTGCCGCAGGATCGCCCGCACCGCCGGCATAGCCGCACCGACGCCCTGAGCCACCAGCGCCTCGCCGATCCGCTCCCGCGCCAGCCCCTCGGGCCGCTCGGCGCAGCAATGCCAGAGCAGCGCCTCCATCTCGGCCAGCGTCAGCCGCCCCTGCGCCGCCCGTTCGGCGAGCGCCAGCAGCGACCCCACCTCGCCCTCGGCCGCGACCAGCGCCGCGAAGCTCGGCCGCAGACGCAGGTCGCAACCCGCCACCGCAAACGCGGCTTCCCCCCGCGCGGGATTGGCCGCCCCGCTCACAGCGCGCTCACCGCGCCGGAGCTTTCGAGGCTGAGTGTATAGGTCCGCTCGCCATTATAGTCCCCGGCATAGTCGAGCCGCGTGACGAGGAACTTCCCCCGCAGCCGTTCCCCGCTCTCGAAGCTCAGCTCATAATCGTCGATCGCGCCGGCGAGGGCATGATCGCGCAGCCGAATCTCGGCCGCCGATCCGGTGAAGATGCCCGCGCCGGAGACGCTCACGGAGCGCACCCCCGCACCTGGCAGCAACTGCCGCCAGCCGCCCGAATCCTTGCTGGTCACGTTGACCGGCTCGCCGTTCACCGAGACCTGCGTCGTGCGCATGCCGGCGACGGTCTCATACGTTACCGGCGCGCCGCCGTCGCCGATCTTGAGCAGGAATGCACTGCCCTTCTCCACTGTCATGGGTCATCCTTTCGCAATTCAGAGGGAAGAAAGTCGCCGCGCGTCAGGCCAGCCGGGCCGCGCGCACCGCGTAATCGAGCGTCACCCGCCAGCCGGCCCGGCCATGCACGATCCGCGCGCGGTCCAGCTGCAGACTGGTGATCCGCCAGCCGCCAACGTCGCTTTCCATCGCGGCGAGCACCGCCTCGATCCGCGCCACCACCGCCTCCGCCCGTGTGGCATCGTCGCCGCGCAGGGTAAGGCGGATCGGCTGGCGCAGCGCGATGCCGTCGACGCCGCGCGCACCCCAGCCGGTCGCCGCGCTATCGTCCAGTTGCAACCACGGCGCGCTGGCCTTGGCCGGCACCCCGTCACTCACCTGCTGGACCAGCGCGGCCAACTCGGCATCGCCGCCCAGCGCCGCATGGATGGCGGCGCGCACAACCACCGCGCCGCTCATGACAGGCGCACCTGCCGCCAGGGCCGCCACAGCGCCGTTACCGATGCTGGCGGCTCTGCCTCCAGCCCCTCGCGCCGCGCATGATAGTCACCCGCCAGCCGCACGATGCCGTGACGGATTGCCTCGGGCACGCCATCGACATCGCTCGCCAGCCCGGCCGTGTAGCCGATCCGCACCCGCCCCGCCGCGCCGGGGTTGAGCACGCGCACCAGCCCCGTTCCGCCGCCGTCGATATCCACCGCATAGCCTTCCACCGGCAGCGTGAACGCCGCGCCCTCGGCCGGCAGCCCCTCCACGGTGGTGATCGCGCTCACCGGTCGGATCGCCAGCCGCTGCCAGGCACGCCGCGCGCCGAGCACCTCGCGCACCGTCCGCGCGATCAGCAACTGCCCGAGATAGCGCTCCGCCGCCTCGCTCGCCGCTTGGAGCAGGCCGGTCAGCGCAGCGTCCTCTTCGTGCAGGCTGATGGCGAGATACGCCTTCAGCGCCGCCAGCGGCGCCGCCGGCACCGGCGCTGGCTCTATGGTCACGGTCATGGAACACTCCTTCGCGCGTGAGGGAAATGAAAAGCGCCATGCCGGCGGGGAGTATCCGGCATGGCGCGGGTCCGTGACCGCGTTGCGCGCCGTCACGGCTTTTGGCCATTCGCCGCGCTTACGAGGCGGCGAACTTCATCAGCTTGATCGCCTCGCTGTTCGTCACCGCCCCGCCGATCCGCTTGACGGCGTAGAACTGCACGAACGGCTTGTTGGTGAACGGATCGCGCAGGATGCTCGTCTCGTTCCGCTCGGCAATGACATAGCCGTGCTGGAAGTTGCCAAAGGCGATGGAGAGGCTGTCCGCCGCAATATCCGGCATGTCCTCGGCCTCGATCACCGGATAGCCAAGCAAGGTCGCCGGCTGCCCTGCGGCCAGGCTCGGCTGCCACAGGAAGGCCCCGTCGCTGGTCTTGAACTTGCGGATCCGCGCCAGCGTGGCCGAGTTCATCACGAAGGCCGCGCCCTGCCGATAGGGCGCCTTGAGCGCCTGCACGAGGTCGATCAGCTTGTCCTGCGGGCTGGTCGTCGGGAAGCCGCCCGCCTGACCGGAGGCGACATATTGCAGCGTGCCGAAGGCGCGTACCCCGTCCACCTCGCCGGTCGTGGCATATTTGAGGAACCCCTTGGGCTTGTTGGTGCCGTCGCCATTGACGAACGCCGCCCCTTCGGCCCGCGCGAATTCCTGCGCGATCTCGCCGGCCAGCCAACCCTCCACGTCGAACTGCACGTCGTCCAGCATTGCCTGCGTGGCGGAAGGGTTGGCATACAGGTCCCCGCTCGGCGGTGCGATCTCCTGGAAGGTCGGCGTGGCGGTCTCCGCCCGCGCCCCCGTCTCGGACGCCCAACCCGAGACGACGCCCCCGGTCGTCACCAGCTTGCGATAGCCCGCGCTGCCGGTCCGCACGACATTGGCGACGGCGCGGATCGGCGAGATGGCCTTGAGCGCCACCTCGATCATCTCGTCGATCTCGCGCGGCACCGCGTAGCCGCCCGCGCCGCCGCTGGCGCCCGAGAAGCTCTTCAGCTCCACGCCCGCTTCCACGCCGCGCCGCAAATAGCGCTCGGTAAAGGCCGTCCGCGCCGGGTCGACCGCGCTGCCCTTGGCCCCGTCGAGCGGCGGCCGCCCGCCGCGCGCCGCCTGCGCCTCCATCGTCGCATCGAGGGCATCCATCCGCGCCTCAAGGCCGCTCATCCGCTCGGCCTGGAGGACCGCATCGAAGCTCTCCTCCAGGGCATTGGCTTTCACTTCCAGCATAGGTCACGTCTCCTTCGGTCAAAAAACAGGGGACCGAAACCGGCCCCCGCACACCTGACTTTCCACGACTTCACGCCACCGCGTGCACCCGCGCTAACGGCTGCATCGGGTGCGTCACCAGGCTCACCTCCACCAGATCGAGTGCATCCAGGCGGCGCGGCTTCTCGCCCTCTGCCGCCACCACGCGATAGCCGAATGAGAGGCCGTCGATCCGGCCCGCGCGCAGCATCGCCGCTGCCTGCCGCGCCGCCGCGCTGGCGCCCTCGACCGCGCCGATCACCCGCAGCCCGCGCCCGTCCTCGCTGGCCAGCGCAATCCGACCGATCGGCTGGTCGGCGCGGTGCTGCCAGAGCAAGGGCAACCCTTCGCCGCCGCGCCGCGCAAGGCTCGCCGCGAAGGCGCCGGGGGAAATCACGTCTCCCCCCTGATCCACCTTGTCGAAGATCGCGGCATAGCCGGCGAAGCGCACCGGGGCGTCGTCATCCATTGCCCCGCTCACGCGCATTGCCCGTCCAGCCCCAGCATCGCGCGCTTCTCCGCGTCGGAGAGGAAGTCCGCGCCTGCCACCCGGTCCCAGAGCTGCGCGCGCTCGTCGACCAGCGCCGGCACCTTGTTCAGGTCCACGCACAGCCGCAGCCCCGGCAGGAACGGCTGCAGCCCCTGCGCCAGCCCGCCGAGGATCTTGTCGGCGAGCGGCAGCACGCTTTGCCGCCATAGCGCCTTGTTGGCCTCGCGATAATTGGCGTAGGTGCTATCGCCCGGCAGCCCCACCAGCACGGGCGGCACGCCGAACGCGAGCGCAATGTCGCGCGCGGCCGCCGCCTTCAGTTCCACAAAATCCATGTCATGCGGCGAGAGGCTCATCGACTGCCAGCGCAGCCCGCCCTCCAGCAGCATCGGCCGCCCGGCATTGTCGCTGCCCTGAAAGGCCGCCGCCAGTTCCTCCTTCAGCCGGTCGAACTGGTCGGAGGAGAGCACGCCGCCATCCTTCGGCTCATAGACCATCGCACCGGAAGGCCGCGCCGCATTGTCGAGCAGCGCGTTGTTCCACCGCGTCGCATTGTTGTGGATGGCGACCGCACCCGCCGCCGCGCCGAGGCAGCCGAGGCCATAATGGTCGTCCGCCGGGTTCAGTGCGCGGATATGGATGATCGCGGTGCGCCCCGCCGCATCCTCGCTGGCGTAGCGCACGTCGCGCTCGCCGGCACGGTAGCGATAGGCCGCCGGCCAGCCCTGCCCGTCCTGCTCGATCCGCACCCGGTCCGGCCGCAACGCATAGAGGCTCGCCGGCTGCCCGTCCGCACCATGGCCGATCTGCGCATAGGCATTGCCGTGCAGCAGCACATGCGCGGCCAGCGTCTCGACCAGCCCCTGCCCCGCCGGCCGCGCCTGCACCAGCCGCAGTGCCCGCACCGCCTGCGCCGGGTCGTCCGCTGTCGCGCTCAAGGCCACGCTGCCCGCCGCCTCGCTCACCAGCCGCAGCGCCCGCTGCGCCACCGGATTGACCAGCACCGCCGCTTTGAGCTGCGCTTCATAGCCCTGCGGCCAGTTACCGCCGCCGCCCAGATGCGTGCCTGACCAGGCGCGCGCCAGCGGCGGCCGCGGCACACGCGCCGCAGCCTTGTGTCCAAACCATCTCAATGGCGGTCTCCTTGGATCAATGCCGCCGGAGCGGCGGTCTTGGAAAAAGCGAAAGGGCCGGCGCCTCAAACGAGCCGCCAGCCCTTCCGAAAGAAACATCTGCTCCTGCACGGACTGGCCACGAGCGCCCCTAGGAGCCCTTCATCGGGAAGGCGGGCGACATCCCACCACCGGGCCGAACCGGCCCCTCATCCCACGCTCAACGCGGCCACCACCCCGTTTGCTTCGAGCAACGTCGGAGCACGCCGGCACGGCGCCAGAAACTCTTCAGGTCGAGCCAAACCGTGCGCCTGCGACAACGAGCTCATCCGGTCGCGCGCCCGCTTTCGCACTGATCTCGTCCGATGCCGACGATCGCCCAGCTCGAACAGGCCACCGCCACAGGCCCAGGCACCCAGACCATGCCGTGCTGCCGCGCAGCCACAAGCCCAAAGCGATCGCGCATTGGCGTCGGGCTCTGCGCTGAGGCCTGCGCAGGAATGCCAATCCTCTCTCATGCAAAAGGAACGCCCCGCTCCTGCGCGTGCGCCCCATCCCCTTCGCCGCGCCTCAGGCCGCGATCAACCCCAGCCCCACGCCCTTCACGGCGGCGGACGTGCGGTCGGAGACCTCCAGCTTCTCGTAGATGCGCCGCATGTAGGTATCCACCGTGCCGGGCGCGATGTGGAGGATCTCGGCGATCACCCCGTTGCTCTTGCCGCGCGCGACCCAGTCGAGAATCTCCTTCTCGCGTGCCGAGAGTTGCTTCTCACGCGGCGCTTCGTCGGCAAACAGCGCGCAAATTCGCAGGTGTGCGGCCTCCGCCGCAAAGTGGAGCAGCGCGAGGTGGTCGGCGCTTGTGTCCGTCTTGGCGCCCATCCGCGCGAGGCCGACCACCGCGTTGCGCGCGTTGGGCCCGTAGCAGGGCAGCGAGAATCCGTCCGTCATCTTGGCCGCCAGCAAGGCCGTGAGAAAGGCGTGCTCCTCCGCCGTGACGTCCGATCCGCGCCACACCTCGCTCCAGCGGATCGGCCGCCCCGCCGCCAGCGCCGCGCGCGGGCCGATGTCCAGCCGCTGAAAGTCGAACGCGCGATAGACCGCCCGCTGCTCGCGGGTGAAGCCATATTGCAGCGGGACGACCGCCGGCAGATTGGTGCCTGCACGCAGCCAATAATAGCTCACGGCGCCAAAGCCGTGGCGCCTGAAATAGCGGGTCATCTGGCGCCACAGCGGCGCCAGCGTCGGCGCGTGGGCGATGCTGCTCAATATCTCTTCCATCCGGGGCATCCCCGCCGGCGGCAAGACATCAATGCTCCGCTCATCCGCTTGCAAACGCAAGCGATTCCGGATGGGCCGCCCTCCCGGCGGGAAGGATCGCTCATAAACCTGTCACGCGGGTCCGCTGGCCCGCCGCGAGAAGCAGCGCGCTGAGCGCCCAGACGAGCGCGTCGGCTCGGTCTGGCGAGCGCCCCGGCCCCTCATAGCCACCACCCAGGATCAGCCCGCACAGCTGGTCCTCCAGCGCCGCGAACAGCCCGGCATGGCGCACCCGCCCCGCCTCATAGGCCGCCGCGACCGGTTCCGCCCGCGCCACCTTGCCCCGCGCGGCATGGACGAGCCGCACCGGCAGCGCGATGTCCGCCGCACGCAGCACCGCGCCCACCATCGCACCGCCATTGTTGGCCTCGGCGATCACCCGGTCCGCCTGCCAGCGCGCCGCCGCAGCAGCCACCGCTCGCGCCCAGCGCTCCGGCCCGACGCGCTCGACCGTCGCATCCTCCAGCACGCAGGCCCGCCCGGCCTCGTCCACCGCCGCGACGATGATCCCGCAGGCATCGCCATGGTCGCCGGCGGGTGGATCGACGCCCACCACCAGCCGCGCGAAGCCTTCGCGCCCCGCCGCATCCACCGCCGTCACCCGGCAGCGATCGAGCAGGTCGCGCGTCCACAGCGCGCCGTCGGCCTCAAGGATCAACTCGCCGTCCAGTTCCTGCCGCCCCAGCCGCGTGCCGCCGAATTGCCGCGCCATCTCCGCCAGGAACGCCGCCGGCAGCGCCGCGCGATTCTCCCATGTCCGTCCGCGCGTGATCCGCACCGCCGGGTCGCCGGCCAGCCGGCGCACCAGCGCCACCGGGCGCGGCGTCGTCGTCGCCATCAGTCGGGGCCAGACGCCGAGCCGCAGCCCCATCGCCAGATTGTCCCACGCCGCGGTCGCGCGCGGCCATTTGGCGATCTCGTCCGCCCAGCCATGGCTATGCTGCGGCCCGCGCAGCGAATCCGGCTCGGCCGCGCCGTAGATGGTCGCGCTCGCCCCGTTCGCCCAGCGCAGACGCCGCAGCGCCGGCTGCCAGAGCGGCCGCTGCTCGGGCGGCGCAATCGCCAGCAGACCGCTGGCGCCCTCCACCATCACCGCCCGCGCCTCGTGCAGGCTCGCGCCGACCAGCGCGATCCGCGCTGATCCGTCCGCCTCGGCGATCGCGCGCACCCATTCCGCCCCGGCGCGCGTCTTGCCGAAGCCGCGCCCGGCCATCATCAGCCATACCGACCAGGCCCCCGGCGGCGGGAGTTGCGACGGGCGCGCCTGGGTGCGCCAGGCCGATCGCAGCCATGTCCGCCCCGGTTTTCCGAGGTCGGCGAGCAGCGCCGCGCGTTGGTCGGCCGGCAGAACCGAGACCTGCTCCAGTCTGGATCGCGGGCCGTCAGTCATCGGTTCTCTCCGGCATCCGCCTCTCCGTGGCCACCGCCCGGCTCCGGCGCATCAGTCAAAGCGGGGCTGGCAATCGCCACCGGCGCGCCACGGCTCCCGGTGTCGTCGTCACCTGCCGTCTCGTCGTCAGTCTCACCGAGCCGCGCGCGGATCAGCGCCAGATAATGCTCGGTCTCCTCGATCGACCCCGTATCCGGCGCCTCGTCGCCCCGTGCCAGGCGGAATGCCAGCACCTCCGCGCGGTGCGCCATGAACAGCCGCACCGCCACCGAGAAATTGAAGCTGCGCACGGTCTTGATATATTTGAGAGTCTTGTTTTCGCCCTCCTTCACCGTTTCGATGCGCTCGCTGCCATTGAGTGATTCCCGCAGCAGCGCCATCTCCACCTCGCTGTAGCCAATCTCCAGCGCCTCCTTCCAAGCCCCGGCGAAGGTGGGGTCGCGCCGTTTGAGGGCATAGGCGGCCGCCAGCGACATTCCCGCCGCCTTGGCTGATCGGCGAACATTGGCCGTCTCGGTCAGCGCGGCGAGAAACAGCGCCCGTCGCCGGCCGTTCCAGCGCGCGCAGCTCGTCTGGCACGCCCCCTTTTTGCGCCCCGCCCCTTCGTTGGTAATGACGGCGCTGGCGACGGGCTTGGCCGCGATGGCCTTGCCGGTGATCGCCCGGCCCTTAGCTGTCTTGCGCCCGCTGGACTTGCGCACGGCGGCGCCGCCGGCGCGGACCGGCGTGATTTTGCTTGCAGTCATGAGATCAGACTCCCGGCTCCTCTACGGAGCAGTTCGTGAATAGGTAGGGGCCGGGCGCTGGAGACCCGCCGCCGGCGCGAGCATCCGTCCGTCAGCGCTGGCCAAACGGATGACAGCGCCCGTGCGGTTCCTGCCGAGCGGCATCGGGCACCGCCGCACCTTGCATCGGCGCCGAACCTGTCCACGGCTTCAATGCGAACAGTCGCCGGCCCAGCGCCAGCGCGCGCCCCGGTGGCAGTCAAACCGAGAGCTCAGCCGGATCGACGCACCCTTTCATGAACGGAAGGACCGTCTGTTCTCCGGCTCCCGCATCTGGTCGATCGCAATCGGGATGAATCGACCTGGCTCGCCAAACGAAATCCCGCGACCTGGTCATGGGGTGTTGCGGCCGTTGAGTGTCTTCAAGCGGCGCGAATAATGATAGGCTGCCATGACACCCGCGCGTGGGTGCGCCGTTGATCGTGGCCGGCATCATGAAAGCGCTTCACGGTGGCCTCTGTGATCGTGCGGTTCATCTGCTCGACCTGCCCATGGAGCCACGCATGGTGCAGCGTGGTGCGTGGAGGGGGCGCGATGGCGTTGACCTCGCAGATCGTGTCGAGGCGCATTTGCCGCGAGAATGCCCCGATTGCCCAGCCGATCGGCGACCTGAATGCCGAGATCGATGAGGGGGATAGGACGCAGGCAGGCCACATCCTCGACGCCACCACCCGACAAGGCAGGCGCCCTGATCGCCAAGGCGACGCCTCGCGTCCGAATCACATTTTGCGATGATGCCCTTTACTAACCAAGAAGCGTCCAATGTCAATTATAATTTGCCAAATAGGTTATTTATCCCAGACGCCGGTAGCGGAAATACCAGACCTCATGCCCCTTCCTGCGCGCCTTGGCCTCATAGCGCGTCTCCGGCCAGCCGCCCGGTCGGGTGAGGAAGTCCGCCGGCTTTTCCACCAGCCACTGGAAGTCCGTGCGCTCGCGCATCACCATCAGCCCCCAGCGCAGATAAACGGGGTGATCGGTGCCAAAGCGAAACTCGCCGCCGGGTTTGAGCTTGGCGGCGATCAGGTCGACCGGCCCCTTGTTCATCATCCGCCGCTTGGCGTGGCGCGCCTTGGGCCAGGGGTCGGGGTGGAGCAGATAGACGAAGCTCAGCGCCCCGTCCGGCACCCGCGCCAGCACGTCGAGAGCATTGCCCATGTGCAGCCGCACATTGGCCAGCCCCTGATCGCGCACATGGCCGAGCGCGCCAACGACGCCGTTGAGGAACGGCTCGCAGCCGATGAACCCATGATCGGGCAGCAGATCGGCGCGATAGGCGAGATGCTCGCCCGAACCGAAGCCAATCTCGAAATGCAGCGGCCGATCCTCGCCGAACAGCGCCCGCGCCGTCACCTCGCCTTCCTCCGGCACGCTGATCGCCGGCAGTAGCCGGTCGACCAGATCCTGCTGCCCCGCGCGCAGCTTGTGCCCGGATTGGCGGCCATAGAGACGGTTGAGCGTGGTCGGATCGCCCGACTTGAAAGCGGTCATGCCGCGCCGCCTAGAGCATGTGCGGGGGCTACGGCAATGGGGAAGAGGGGCGAAAGGCGAGCGCGGCCTGTCCGCTGCCCCACACGGCACGAAAGGCGCGATGTCACCGCCCACCGCCCGCAACGCGCCGGGCAACCGCCGGCCCTCATCCGGCGCGCGGATGAACGCGTTCCTGATCCACCTTCCTGCCCGATCTGCTCACGGCCCCGCGTGCCGGAGCGATCGCCGCGCGCGGGGCTGCTCCACCGGGCGCGGGCAAGACCAGCATGGGCGCGTCACTCTTCCTCGCCGAGCCGGGGTGCGCCGGGCGGGCCCGGCCGATCTTCCAAGCCGCTCGAATGAGCGAATACGGCTCGGTCGTCAATCGCCGCCATGCAGAACGCGTTTCAGCATCCATCGCGCCGTACGGGCGCTGGGCCTTGAAGACGCCACGGAGGTCGCTCCTGCCACCGCATCAGCGGACGATCCGCTCTGAAGCCACTGGGCGGGGACGGGGTTTGAAGTGCAAGGACGCTCGTTCCCTCATCGATCGATGGAGCCTACCCCGCCAACACAGCGGTCCGCTCAATCCGCCGCCGCGAAATGCGCCATCTGGTCCGCATGCGCCTTTGCAAAGGCCGGCCGGGCCGTGGCGCGCGCGACATAAGCCCCGCACGCCGGATAGGCCGCCAACCCGTCGAACCGGTCGACCAGCCGCAGCACGTCCGCCATGAGGATATCGGCGACGGAGAAGGATCCGGCCAGCCAGTCAGGCCCCGCCAGCACCGGCTCCAGCCGCTGGAGCCGGATGGTGAGGAAGCCGTCCAGCGTCTGCCAGGCCGGCGTATCCTCGGCGCCTCCGGAGAATTTCAACAGCGACCAGGGCAGGCTCGCCATCTCGACCGAATTGAGTGCCGCGAACAGCCATTCCAGCGCTGCGCCACGGCCGGCGGGGTCGGTGCGCTGCGTTCGCCAAGGTGCAGCAGGATCGCGCCGCTCTCGAACAGCGAGAGATCCCCGTCGGTCAGCCAGGGCACCTGGCCGAAGGGCTGATGGCTGAGATGCTCGGCGTTCCGCTCACCGAACGGGACGCTTTCGACGCGGTAAGGCAGACCGGCCTCCTCTAGCGCCCAGCGCACGCGGAGGTCGCGTACGTAGCCGCGCGGCATCGCCGGCACCCAATCGAACGTGGTGAGAACCAGCTCGCCCATGGCCATTCCTCCAGCGCTCCCGGCACCCTGCCCCGGTTCGCCCGCGCCGAATAGAGCACCGGCGACAAGGCGGGCCCCTTTCCCGACCGCCCGCCATCCGGGTGAAGAGGGGCGGCGATCATCAACTAACTCAATGTTATATAATAATTATTACTGCTTGCAGGGCTTCCCCTCATACTCCAGCCGATGGGTTGCATAGGCCCGCCCATTCCACCGCATCACCGGGAAGCAAAAGCCTGGTCCACCCACGGATATGTCCGGCCAGCCGTCGACACCCTTGGTTTTGAGGAATTCGGGAATCCCCACTTCGTTGGTGATAAGTTTCCAGCTTCCGTCCGTTTGCTGGCTCACCAGCCAGAAGGCCTGCCCGGTCATGCCGTAGCAGAACGTGGTGCCTTCGGTGATGATCGCCTCCGGCCGCCCGTCGCCGTTCAGGTCCCGCATGTCGGTGATGGCGCCCGGTTCGTAATAGGCCCCGCTGCTCGGGTCATAGCAACCGCTCTCCCACCGGCCCCGGACCTGTCGGAAACCGGCGGCGCGGAAAATCGCTGCATCGCGCGCCGCATTGCCTTGCGGCGCCGCCGAGGCCGGTGGCGCGGCGGGTGGCGTGGCCGCTACCGGCGCAGCCGCGCGTGCCGTCGGAGCGGCGGGAGCGGGTGTCGCGCGCGCGTCCGCATAGGCCGTGCCATTATAGTGAAGCCGCGTCGTCTTGCCGCCGCTCGTCGCGGTCAGCACGAACCAGCCATTGGCCATGGTTCCAACCGCTGCCGCAGTCCCAGGTCCCTCGAGAATGCGGCGCCAACTTCCATCGGCGTTTTGGGTCGCGACGGCATACCAGCGCCCATCCGGCTGGTAGCAGGCTCCGGCGTCGATAAAGAGCGCTTCCCGGCGCCCATCCGCGTTCATGTCGACAAAGGTGATGCGTGGGCTGGCCGCCTTGCCGCAACGATTGGTCGGGCCTTTGCCATCCGCGCTGATCGGGAAGCCACCCGCCGCATAGAGCAACCGCGCCTCCGCCGCCGTCATCCGTGGCGCCTGCGCCAAAGCGGCGGTGGCGGCAAAGCCGATCAGTGAAAGCCCCGCAAATCCGGCGAGCCGTCGTCCCGTCATGATCCTCTCCCACGCTTATCGCGCGGCAGTTTACCGTCATTCGGCCTTAAGGAGAAGGCGCGAAACAGAGGGCGCGTTCGCTATCCGGACGCGCCCTTCCACCAAACGGTGAGGAGAGCAGACCGAATCAGCCCAGGGCGCTCTTCAGGTCATCGACGAGGTTGATTTTTTCCCATGGGAAGAAATCGCCTTCGGGGGTGCGGCCGAAGTGGCCGTAGGCGGCGGTCTTCTCGTAGATGGGCTTGTTGAGGCCGAGATGGGTGCGGATGGCGCGCGGGGTGAGGCCGCCGAGCTTGTCGATCCGCCCGATCGCCTGCTCGATCGCCTCGTCGCTCACCGTGCCGGTGCCGTGGGTATCGACATAGAGCGAGAGCGGCTTGCTGACCCCGATCGCATAGGCCAGCTGGATGGTGCAG
>DASRXX010000010.1:0-171081 GCA_035654015.1 Sphingobium sp. | reverse complement strand
GAGCTGGCGGCGAAACCCTTGCCAGCAAGCAGGGGCATCGCCGCGGCCGCGCCGCCAAGGGCCAGCAAGCCGCGCCGCGATATGCTGTGTTTCCATTTCACCGGCTGCTCCTCCACTGCGCAGAAGAGCGATGCCGAGCGGGCACGAAGCGCTGCAAGATCTTGCCCAAGCGGTCGATTCGAACCTCTGTGCTCAATTGGTGCTCTTGTACTTGGCGGCGAGCGCGGCTTCTTTCTCCTTGTCGATCCACCAGGAATCGATGTCCACGCCCACATAGCTCGGCTGCTTCTCAGGGATGCCGAACTTGTCCCAATAGGCGATCCACGCGACGGGATTGTGGTATTGCGGGACGACGTAAAAATTCCAGAGGAGGACCCGATCCAGTGCGTGCGTGGCGGCGACCAAGTCGTCACGATCCTTGGCGAAAACCACGCGCTCGACCAGCGCGTCGACAACGGGATCCTTGATTCCGATCAGGTTCCGGGAACCCTCGATGTCGGCCGCGGCGCCGCTCCAGAAATCCCGCTGCTCGTTGCCGGGCGACTGGGACTGCATCATCACATCCGTCACGCTGTCGAAATCGAAACTGCGCAGCCGGTTGATATACTGGCTGGTGTCGACGACCCGCAGCGTGGCGTTGATGCCGAGCTTGCGCAGATTGTCCATGTAGGGGCCGGCGATCCGCTCGTCGGTTGGGTCGCGGCCGAGGAACTCGATCCGGAACTGCTCTCCCTTGTCGTTGACGAGCTTGCCGCCCTGGTTCGTCCAGCCGGCCTGCTTGAAGAGATCGAGCGCCTTGCGGAGATTGGCACGTGTCGCCTGCGGGCTGTCGAAGACCGGCAGCTTGAATTCCTGCGTGAACAGTTCCGGCGGCAGCTTGTCCCTGTACTGTTCCAGGATTTCCAGTTCCTTGCCCTGCGGCAGGCCGCTGGAGGCCAGCGGACCTCCTTCGAAATAGCTGTTGGTGCGAGCATAAAGACCGTAGAAAAGCGTCCGGTTCATGCTCTCGAAATCGAAGGCATAGGTCAGTGCCTCTCGCACGCGCCGGTCCTGGAATTGAGGACGGCGCAGGTTCAGCACGAAGCCCTGCATCGCCTCGCCCGCAGTCTGCTGAAATTCCTGCTTCTTCACATCGCCGGCCGTGAAGGCCGGAAAGTTGTATTCGGTGGCCCAGCGCCTCGCGCTGTTTTCGGCCCTGACGTCGTTGTAGCCGCCCTTTGTGAAAGCCTGCCAATTGGCGTTGTCGTCCTGGAAATAGACGTAACGGCGCCGGTCGAAGTTCTGCCGGCCGACATTGACCGGCAGGTTCGCTGCCCAATAGTCGGGCACGCGGCTCCAGACGATCTCGGATCCGGGCTTGAAGCTCTCGATCTTGTATGCGCCGGAGCCCAATGGCGGCTCGAGCGTAGGCTGCGTGATGTCGCGTTTCTTGCCGGAGGCGTCCGTGCCCTCCCACCAATGCTTCGGCAGCACGGCGAGGTCGCCCATGATATGGGGCAGCTCGCGGTTGCCTTTCTGGTCGAATTTGAACTGGACTTCCCGCTCCGAGAGCGCCACCGCTTCCGTGACGTTGTGGAAATACCGATTGTACATCGGGCTGTTGGTCTTCAGCACCTGCAGCGACCAGACGACGTCTTCGGCGGTGATCGGCTTGCCGTCGTGCCAGCGCGCCTTTGGGTCGATTCGGTAGGTGGCCGACGAATAGTCGTCCGGATACTGGAATGCTTCGGCGATCAGAGGATGGCTGGTGCCAGGCTCGTCGAGCGCCTGGCTCATCAGCGTCTCATAGAGCAGGCCGCCGCCGAGTTCGGCGAATCCAGCCGCCGGCGTGCCGCGCGGGATGAAAGGATTGAAACTGTCGAATGTGCCCATCACCGTGGAGTTGAGGGTGCCGCCCTTGGGGGCGTTCGGGTTTACATAGTCGTAACGCTCGAACCCGTTTTCGTATTTCGAGGAGCCGATTAGCGACGAAACAGTGCGCCATTCATCCGCTGAGGCGGAGACAAGCCCCAGGCCGAGCAACAGCGCGGCAAGGCCCGTCCTGCGGAGAATCCGGTTTGCTCCTACTGCCATTACAATCCTCCGACTGCGGTTCGTTTGTTCGCCGGTCAATTTAGACAATCCGTCCGCCATGGGAACCTGGCGTGCGTCCTGATCGTGGCGATGAGATTCTCTAACAAAAAAGCCGGGCAGAACCCGGCTTTTTCATGAATTCCTGGATTACATTTTTGTCATTGTGCCGGGGCCGGCTGTGCGGGCGCTCCGCCTTCGGCCGGTGCAGCGCCTTGTGTCGGTGCCGAACCGCCTTCCGCAGGAGCCGCTCCCGGAGCAGAGGCATCGGTCGGCGCCGGGGCCGCGCCCGCCTCGGGCAGCGGTGCGGGGTTGTCGGCCGTGGTGCGAAGGTATGCGATCAGGTTGGCGCGTTCGTCAGCCTTCTTGACGCCGGCGAAGCCCATGGCCGTGCCCTTGATGTAGCCCTTCGGGGACGCGAGGAAGTGGTTGAGGTGGTCGTAGTCCCAGACGACCGAGCCACCCTGGGAGAATTCCTTCATGGCCCCCGAGTAGGAGAAGCCTTCATGCGAGGCGATCGGACGGTTCACAATGTTCCAGAGATTCGGGCCGACCTTGTTGGCGCCGCTCTTGTCGTCGGTATGGCAGGCTGCGCACTTCTTGAAGACGGCCTCGCCAGCGGCCGGATCGGCCTTGGCCAGAAGGGCTGCGATCGGCTCTTCGGCGGGCGCTTCGGCTGCCCCTCCGCCGCCGGCTTCCGGTTCCGCGGCCTCGATCGCGAAGCCCGGCTTTTCCGGATGCGGGGTGGCGAAGATTGAATCCGAAACGATGCCAACCGAGAAAATGACGAAAACGGTCGCCAGCAGCGCCCCGATCACCTTGTTGAATTCAAAAGAGTCCATTCGCCCTGAGGCTCCCTTTCCCCGCCGCAGGCCTCGCCGCGCCGTATAGATTCCATTGCCGGCCGAAGCCGCTCAAATCGCGCGGGAAACTAGGTCTTTTGCTTCCCCCTTGCAACACATATAAGGGCCCATCCAGTGAGACCTTTTGCCACCACCAGACAGCCCTTTTCCGTCGAGTTATCCAATGTCCGTCCTCATACTTGTCCCGGCCCGGATGGCCTCGACCCGCCTGCCGGGCAAACCGCTGGCCGATATCGCGGGCCGGCCGATGATCGTCCACGTGGCGGCGCGTGCTTCCGAGAGCGGACTTGGCAGGGTCGTGGTGGCGACGGATACCGAAGCCGTGGCCCAGGCCGTGCGCGCAGGCGGCTTCGAAGCCGTCATGACCCGCGCTGATCACCAGTCCGGCTCGGACCGCATTTTCGAGGCCCTGGGAAAACTGGACCCGAAAGGCGGGATCGAAATCGTGGTCAATGTCCAGGGCGATCTGCCGACCGTCGAGGCTCAGACGGTCCGCGCCGCGCTGGCGCCGCTCGAGAACCCGGCCGTCGATATCGCGACGCTTGGCGTGGAGATCCGGCGCGAGGCCGAAAAGAGCAATCCCAACGTGGTCAAGATCGTGGGCTCGCCGGTGTCGGCTTCCAGGCTGCGCGCACTCTATTTCACGCGTGCGACAGCGCCCTGGGGGGAGGGTCCCCTCTATCACCATGTCGGCCTCTATGCCTATCGGCGCGCAGCGCTGGAGCGCTTCGTGTCGCTCGTGCCTTCCGTGCTGGAGAAGCGCGAAAGCCTGGAACAGCTGAGGGCGTTGGAAGCCGGCATGCGTATCGACGCCGAGATCGTCCGGTCTGTGCCGCTAGGCGTCGACACGCCCGAAGATCTGGAACGCGCCAGGGAAATACTCTCACCTCGACAGGACTGATCATGCCGCCGAAAACAAACCGAATATCGTTCCAGGGGGAACCCGGCGCCAATTCCGACACGGCGTGCCGCAATGTCTATCCGGATATGGAGCCTCTCCCCTGTCCGACATTCGAAGACGCCTTCAACGCGGTGGAGACGGGCAAGGCGGATCTCGCCATGATCCCCATCGAGAATACGATCGCAGGCCGCGTGGCCGACATCCATCACCTCCTGCCCGAGTCCCGCCTGCACATCGTGGGCGAGTATTTCCTACCCATCCATTTCCAATTGATGGTACTGCCCGGCCGCAAGATCGAGGACATCAAATCCGTCTACAGCCACATCCATGCCCTCGGCCAATGTCGCAAGGTGATCCGCAAGCACCGCTGGAAACCGATGGTCGCCGGCGACACGGCAGGCGCGGCGCGCGTGGTTGCGGAAGAGGGCAACCCGCACAACGCGGCGCTCGCTCCCCGGCTTGCCGCTTCCCTCTACGGACTGGACATCGTGGCGGAGAATGTCGAGGACACGGACAACAACGTCACCCGTTTCGTGGTGCTGTCGAAGACCGAATCCTGGACGCAGCGCATCGACAGCTCGAAGCGTGTCATGACCACCTTCGTCTTCCGGGTGCACAACATCCCGGCGGCGCTTTACAAGGCCATGGGCGGGTTCGCCACTAATGGCGTCAACATGACCAAGCTGGAGAGCTACCAGCGCGGCGCCAGCTTCTCTGCGACGGAATTCTATGCCGACATCGAAGGCATGCCGGGCGACGCCGCTGTCGACCGGGCGCTGGAGGAACTCGCGTTCCACAGCAAATGGGTCCGCCTGCTGGGGAGTTACCCGCAAGCGCGATCGCGGTCGATATAGACACTTTTAGCGACGATTCAGCGTTTTCGGCTCGGCTCGACGAGCCCACGAGCCTGCCTAAAAAATAGGCAGATCCTACACACTGCTCATAAATTGTGCGGCGCGGCATAAGTCTCCGCCCCGCTGTGGCGCGCCAAACCGCGCTTTTTGGGTTTGGCACGGGCCTTGCGTGGTGATCGCCGCACACCAGGCAAGGAGGCCACATGAAACTCATCATGGCAATTATCAAGCCGTTCAAGCTGGACGATGTGCGCGATGCACTCGCCGGCGTCGGCATCGCTGGCATGACGGTGAGCGAGGTGAAGGGGTTTGGCCGACAGAAGGGCCAGACCGAAATCTATCGTGGCGCGGAATACACCACCAACATGGTCCCGAAGGTCAAGGTGGAGGTGGTGTGCGACGATGCACTCGCCACCCGCGTGGTCGAAGCCATCCAGCAAGCCGCCAACAGCGGCGCCATCGGCGATGGCAAGATCTTCGTCCTCGACGTCGCCCACGCCGTGCGGATCCGCACCGGCGAGACCGGCGAAACCGCGCTGTAAAACGAAAGGGGGAAAAGATGATTCTCGCAAGACCAATAACCCGTGCAGCGGCGGCGATCGGCCTCTCGCTGTTCGCTGCACTGCCCGCCTGGGCGCAGGACGCCGCGGCGCACATGGCCGCCCCGCCTGCCCCGGTGCCGAACCCGGGCAACAATGCCTGGATGATGACGGCGACCGTCCTTGTTTTGCTGATGATCCTGCCCGGCCTCGCGCTGTTCTACGGCGGCCTGACCCGCGCGAAGAACATGCTGGCCACCATGACGCAAATCGGCGCCGTGGCGGCGCTCGCCATGCTCATCTGGGTCACTTACGGTTATGGCCTCGCCTTCGGGCCGGAAGGCAACGCCTTCATCAGCTGGGGCAAATTCTTCCTCAGTGGCATCACACCTGAGTCGACGGCGGCGACCTTCACCAACGAAGTGATCTCCGAATATGTCTTCGTCAGCTTCCAGATGACCTTCGCGGCGATCACCATCGCGCTGGTCCTGGGCGGCGTGGTGGAGCGCATGAAATTCTCGGCGGTGCTGGTGTTTGCTACCGTGTGGCTCACCATCGTCTATTTCCCGATCGCCCACATGGTCTGGGAAGGGCGCGGCCTGTTCTTCACCATGGGTGCACTGGATTTCGCCGGCGGCACGGTCGTCCACATCAATGCCGGCATCTCGGCGCTGGTCGCCGCGATCATGCTCGGCAAGCGCAAGGGTTATCCCAATGAGCCGATGCCTCCGCACAGCCTGACGCTGACCATGGTCGGCACCGGCCTGCTGTGGGTTGGCTGGTTCGGCTTCAACGCCGGCTCGGCGCTGGAAGCCAACGGATCGGCGGCACTGGCGATGATCAACACCCTCGTCGCGACGGCCGCGGCAGGCCTCGCCTGGATGGCGACCGAGCGCGTGGTGGGTCACAAGGCCTCGGCGCTGGGCTTCTGCTCGGGCATCATCGCCGGCCTTGTCGCGATCACCCCGGCGGCGGGCAACAGCGGTCCGTTCGGCGCGATCGTGCTCGGCGCCGTGTCCTCCGTCGTCTGCTTCCTGTTCGTTGCGAGGGTGAAGCCGGCGCTGGGCTATGACGACTCGCTCGACGCCTTCGGCATCCATGGTGTCGGCGGGATCGTCGGCGCCGTCGGCACCGCCATCGTCTATGCGCCCTCGCTCGGCGGCCCCGGCGGCGCGGATTATGCGATCGGCGGGCAGATGGTGACGCAGGTTTCGGCGGTGGCGGCGACGATCGTCATCTCCGCCATCGGCACCGCGATCGCCATCACCATCGCCAAAGCGCTCACCGGCCTGCGCGTCACGCCCGATGTCGAGCTGGAAGGTCTCGACCTCGGCGAGCATGGCGAGCGCGCCTACAACTGACCGAATTTGGGTGAGAGGCAGCCGCGGACGCTGCCTCGCCCTCCCGATGTTCCTCCTGCGAACGACCTGGGCCGGCGCTTATGCCGGCCCATTTTTTGTGCGGTCATGCCCGGCGCGAGCGGTCCCTTTGCAGCCAACGCCCGACCGTCGTCCCGTGCCGTCCGTCCCATCCCCTGGGTAACGGGGAGCGCATAGGCAGCGAGGGCGGTCCAGCGGACGGTCGCAAAGCCCTTCCCTGAGGGCGCAGGGGCGACAATCGGAAGCGCAACGTCGCCCGACGAAGGGGCGCGGTTTCGCCTCAGTCAGCGTCGATCATGAACAGCGTGTTGTCGCGATATTTGGGGTCCATGCGATTGAACAGCGGATGGATATCGAACCCCTGGTCCAGCACCTTGAGAGCCGTGAGACCGGCAAGATTGTAGCTGCCGACCTTGGGTTCGCGCGGCTCCGCGCCATCGCGGCTGATGGTGATCGCGTCGATGAAATAGCTGTCGTTGCGCTTGTAGAGCACGTGCGGCGCGAGCACGAGCGCGAGCTTGTTATACTGCGCCTCCAGGCAGCGCCGCAGCGCGATCGCCTCTAATATGCTGCTGTTATCCATGGCGCGGCATTGGCCGCTTTGCGACGCGATTTCAAGGGGTGCGTAAGACGCCGTGCGCCGCTCGCCGCAAAGCTCTGCCTTGGCCGACCATAGCATTTATCAGTGGGGTGACGCGGCGCGGCATGGCAGCTAGGCTCCGCACAGGCGCCCGCGCACAGGCGCTGAGCGTGAAAACGGGGTTGGGCGCGAAGAAACGGAATGGATCTGGTTCACGGCTTATCCGGGCTGCTGGTCGGCACGCTGGTGGGAATGACGGGTGTCGGCGGCGGCTCGCTGATGGCGCCGATCCTCATCCTGTTGCTGGGGGTCTCCCCGGCGACCGCCGTCGGCACCGATCTGTGGTTCGCCGCGTCGACCAAGATCGTCGGCGCCGTCGTTCACCAGAGCGTGGGCGAGCCGGATTGGACGGTCGTGAAGCGGCTGGCGCTGGGCAGCATCCCGGCCAGCATCCTCACCAGCCTGTTGCTCTCCCAGATCGCATCGGGCCAGATCAAGCAGGGGCTGATCATCACCGCGCTCGGCGCGATCCTGCTGGTGACGGCAGGCGCGATGTTCGCCTGGAGCAAGGTGCAGAAAGCGGTGCTCAGCCTCAAACCGGCGCACGCCGCCGCCTGCAGACGGCACCAGCCGGCCGCGACGGTTGTCGCCGGCGTGGTGCTCGGCATGATGGTCACGCTCACCTCGATCGGCGCAGGAGCCCTCGGCGCCGTGATGCTGATGGCCTTCTACCCGCTGCGGATGAGCGGCAGCCGGCTGGTCGGCACCGACATCGTCCACGCCGTCCCACTGACCATCGTGGCGGGGATGGGGCATTTCATGATGGGCAACGTGGATTTTCCGCTGCTCGGCTCGCTGCTGATCGGCTCGATTCCCGGCATCATCATCGGTTCGCTGATCGCGACGCGCATGCCGCCCACCCTGCTGCGCATCATCCTCGCCGTGGTGCTGGGCGCGACCGGCTTCAAGATGTTCTTCGGCTAGGGAGGCGACCCGGCAGAGTGGGCCCCTGCCTGCGCGGGATCATTTGAGTCGCCTTATCGCGCGCGCGCTGCCTCACGCGTGGGCAGCCAGACCGACAGGATGAGCAGCCATGCCGCGCCCTCGGCCCAACCGCCGACCACGTCGGTCGGCCAGTGCACGCCGAGCCAGACGCGGCTGGCGCCGGTTGCCACGATCAGCCCTCCACAGACCAGCCCCAGCGCGGGGGAGCGGCTGAGCAGCGCGAGCGCGCCGTAAAGCGTCATGGCGCCGGCGGCGTGGCCGCTCGGGAAGCTGGTGCTGCTGACCGTGACGAGGTGATCGACCATCGCCGGACGCGGGGCGAGGAACAGCAGCTTCACGAGCGGATTGATGAGCGCCATGCCGGTGGTGGCGACCAGCAGCCAGAGCATGGCGGCGGGCCGACTCGCATAGGCCAGCACCAGGGCGGCGAGGCAGGCGATGCCGATGCGGGCGCCGCCTTCGCCCGCCCGGTCGAGCAGGCGGGCGATGGCGGTGACATAGTCCGCGATGGGCCACCAGCGCAGATGCGCGACGATCTTCATCGCCAGCCGGTCGACGGGCGCGAGCAGGCCGAGCGGCTGGACGAGGCCGATGGCGGCGACGCACGCCAGCAGAAGCAGCGCCAGCAGCAGCCGGCGGCGGACAGACAGGCGCGTGAGCGCGCCCGTCCAGTCCCGATCAGAAGTGGAGCGCGCGCCCATAAGCGGAGAGGACGCTCTCGTGCATCATCTCCGAGAGGGTGGGATGCGGGAACACAGTCTGCATGAAATCCTGCTCGACCAGCTCGGCGGTCTTGCCGACGGTGTAGCCCTGGATCAGCTCGGTCACTTCCGCGCCGACCATGTGCGCGCCCAGCAACTCGCCGGTCTTGGCATCGAACACCGTCTTGATGAAGCCTTCCGCCTCGCCGAGCGCGATGGCCTTGCCATTGCCGATGAACGGGAAGCTGCCGACCTTGACCTGATAGCCCGCCTCCTTGGCCTTGGCCTCGGTGAGGCCGACCGAGGCGACCTGCGGGTGGCAGTAGGTGCAGCCGGGGATGTTGCGCGGGTCCATGGCATGCGGGTGCACATCCTTGTTGCCGAGCGCCTGCGCGATCGCCTCGGCGGCGATGACGCCCTCATGGCTGGCCTTGTGCGCGAGCCATGGCGGCGCGGTGACGTCGCCAATCGCCCACAGGCCGGGGACATTGGTGCGGCACAGGCCGTCGGTCTTGATGTGGCCGCGCTCGGTGGTGACGCCGAGCGTCTCCAGCCCGATATTCTCGGTGTTGGGTACGATGCCGATGGCGACGATGCAGTGGCTATACTCGCCGGTGACGCTCTTGCCGTCCTTGCCCTTGACGGTGGCGGTGACGCCCTTGTCGGTGGCCTTGAGGCTCTCCAGCGCGGCGCCGGTGTGGATGGTCATGCCCTGCTTGACGAGCGCTTTCTCCAGGAAAGCGGAGACGTCCGCATCCTCGACCGGCACGATGCGGTCCATCATCTCGACCACGGTAACCTCCGCGCCCATGTCGCGGTAGAAGCTGGCGAACTCGATGCCGATCGCGCCCGAGCCGATGACGAGCAGCTTGGTCGGCATCTCCGGCGGGGTCATCGCGTGGCGATAGGTCCAGATGCGCTTGCCATCCGCCGGGGCGAACGGCAGGTCGCGGGCGCGGGCGCCGGTGGCGACGATGATGTGCTTGGCGGTCAGCGTGCTCGCCTTGCCGTCCTTGTCGGTGACCTGGAGGCTGTTCGCGCCGGTCAGCGTGCCGGTGCCGAAATGCACGGCGATCTTGTTCTTCTTCATGAGATGCGTGACGCCGGCGTTCAACTGCTTGGCGACGCCGCGCGAGCGCTGCACGACCGCATTGAGATCGGCGGTGATCTTCTCCGCTGCGAGGCCATAATCCTTGGCGTGCTGCATGTAATGGAAGATCTCGGCCGAGCGCAGCAGCGCCTTGGTCGGGATGCAGCCCCAGTTGAGGCAGATGCCACCGAGCAACTCGCGCTCGACGATCGCCACCTTGAGGCCGAGCTGCGCGCCGCGAATCGCCGCGACATAGCCGCCGGGCCCAGAACCGAGAACGATGAGGTCGTAACTGTCAGACACGTATTGGCTCCCCAGAACTGCAAGCCGGGTGCGCGCGCCCGACGAGGATGGTGATGGAATAATTCATGAACCGCTCTCCAGAGGCGGCGCCTTGCGCGGCCGGCCGGCGCCGTCGACCGCGACGAAGACGAAGCGCGCCTGCGTGACCTTGCTGGTCTGCGTGGCGTGACGGTCGCGGCGCCAGGCCTCCACGTCGATGGACATGGAGGTGGTGCCCACCGCGACCAAAGTGGCGAACACCGAGACCTCATCGCCCACCGAGACAGGGCGCAGGAACTGCATGCCCTCGACGGCGATGGTGACAGCGCGGCCAGCGCTGTGACGGGCGGCAACCAGCCCGGCGGCCATGTCCATCTGGCTCATCAGCCAGCCGCCGAAAATGTCGCCATAGCTGTTGGCGTCGGCCGGCATGGTGGTGACGCGAATCGTCGGCGCGCCGATGGGATAGGGCGAGTCGTCAGCCATGGCGGGTTTCGCCCCGGCGCTGTTCATCCAGCGACCATGCGGAGAACCAGACCCACAGCAGGCCGTAGCAGGCTCCCGACACCGCGCCAGAGGCCGCCAGCGCACCGCCGCCCGCGCCGAACAGCAGGGTAGCGGTGGCCAGCCCGAGCAGCGCGCCGACGACCATGCCGACGAGCGCGGACAGGCCACGCCGATCCCTGATGAAAGGGCCCAGGCGCCATGTCGCGAACGGACCGGCCAGCAGCAGCACCGCGAGGCCGATGGGAAAGGTGAACAGGAAGCCGATGAGCGCAAAGGGGAGAAGCACCGTGCTCCACCCCATCGCCCCCTGCGAGGCCGGCCCGACCAGCGCCGCGCCGGCGACGAACAGGGCGGGCCCCGCGAGGCTCGCCAGAAACGCCGTCAGGCACGCCAGGCCGAACAGGGTCCTGAATGAAGGCGGATTCGGTGCAGCGGCACCGGGCATGTTAGGCGACCAGGCCCAGCGGTGCCTCGACCAGCTCCTTGAACACCTTCATCAACTCGGCGCCATCCGCCCCGTCGATGGCGCGGTGGTCGAAGCTGCCGGTCGCGGACATCACGGTGGCGATGCCGAGCGCGTCGTCGACGATATAAGGGCGCTTCTCGCCCGCGCCGATGGCCATGATCATCGCCTGCGGCGGGTTGATGACCGCCTCGAACTGCTTGATGCCCATCATGCCCATGTTGGAGATGCTGGCGGTGCCGCCCTGATATTCATGCGGGGCGAGCTTGCCTTCCTTGGCCCGCGCGGCGAGGTCCTTCATCTCGGTGGAGATGGCGCTGATCGCCTTGCTCCCGGCATCGACGACGATCGGCGTAATCAGGCCGGCGGGGATCGACACGGCGACCGAGATGTCCGCGCGGCTGAACTTGAGCAACTGGTCGCCGGCGAACTGCACGTTGCACTTGGGCACGGCGAGCAGCGCCTTGGCCAGCGCCTTGATGAGCATGTCGTTAACCGAAAGCTTGACGCCACTCGATGCCAGCGCCGCGTTCAGCTCGCCGCGCAGCTTGAGCAGCGCATCGAGGCGCACGTCCACGGTGAGGTAGATGTGCGGCACCTGCTGCTTCGATTCGGTCAGGCGGCGCGCGATCGTCTTGCGTATGTTCGAGAGCTTCTCGACCTCGTGCGGGATGCCGAAATCCTGTGCGGCCACGGGGGCTGCCGCGGGCGCGGGTGCCGGGGCGGCGACAGGCGCGGCGGCCGGCTGCGGCGCGGCGGCGCCGCCTGCCGTGGCGCGCTCGACATCCAGCTTGACGATGCGGCCATTGGGACCCGAGCCGGTGAGGCCGGCCAGATCGACATTGCTCTGCGCGGCGATGCGGCGCGCGAGCGGGCTTGCCTTCACCCGGTCACCCGTTGCGGAGGCGACGGGTGCGGCTGCCTTCGCGACTTCCGGCTCGGGCCGGGGGGCGCTTGGCGCTGGCGCCGGGCTGGGCGCGGCCTCGACCTTTCCGGCCTTGGGCGGGGGCGCGGCGGCGCCGGCATCGGCCGGAACGTCCTCGCCTTCCTCGACCAGCACCGCGATCACGGTGCCGACCTTCACGCTGTCGCTGCCTTCGGGCACGATGATCTTGCCGATGACGCCCTCATCCACCGCCTCGAATTCCATGGTGGCCTTGTCTGTCTCGATCTCGGCCATGATGTCGCCGGAGCGGACCGTATCGCCTTCCTTCACCAGCCATTTGGAAAGCGTGCCTTCTTCCATGGTGGGCGAGAGGGCGGGCATCTGGATATTGATCGCCATTGTGGCCAGGCTTCCTGCTTTTGCGGGTTGGACAATCGTGGGCCACCTTCACGCTTTGCCCGGCGCGGTCAAGGCCGTCGCTTGCATCGAAAGCGAAAATCCACCACCTAGAGCGCGTTTCGGCCCTGCGGAGGGGCGGGCGCAACCGGCGGGTGGCCGGCCGGCGGAGGTGAACCATTGGGAGCCGCGCGATGAGACGAACCTATCTGGTTGTGGTGGACGAGAGCACGGAGGCGGAGTCGGCCTTGCTGTTCGCCGCCCGTCGCGCCGCCAAGACCGACGGCGGTGTGCATATGCTGGCGCTCGTCCCCAAGACGCAGTTCGTGCAGTGGGGGTCGGTTCAGGCCACGATCGAGGAGGAGGCGCGCGCCCGCGCCGAGGCGCTGGCGATGAGCGCCGCCGGCACGCTGATGGCCGAGGCCGGCATCCAGCCCGAAATCACCGTGAAGATTGGCGATCCGATCGCATCGGTGAAGGAAATGCTCTCGTCCGGCGAGCCGGTTGCCGCCTTGGTGCTCGGCGCGGCACCGAAGGGATCGCCCGGGCCGCTGGTCGCCCATTTCACCAGCCACGATCCCGGCGCCTTGCCCTGCCCACTGATGATCATCCCCGGCGGGCTCAGCCATGAGGATATCGAGCGGCTGAGCTGAGGGTCTTCGAGCCGAGGCAAACAGAGGGGGAGAGCTATGAATGGATGGGTGGCGGACCTGCTCTCGGGAATAGGTCTCACGCTGGCGTTTGTCGGAAGCTGGACCGCCGCTCGGGCCGTGATCTTGAGCGAAGACGATGCCATCAATATCGGACTAGCCCGTTACGGCAGCGAAGATCGCGAAGCGCAACTAGCTCTGCCGATGGTGCGCAATCTTCTTGCATCCTCACGCGGCGCGAAATGGGGTTTGTTGATGATCGCTGCGGGTTCGCTGATGCAGTTATCGCCCATAGTCTATCGCCTCATATCGATGATCCTATAGCGTTCTCTACCCCCGTGCATCAGCCAAAGGCTCGGGAAGGAGTTTACGAAAAAGGGGCCGGACAATGCCGGCCCCCTCCCGATGTCTGCGATGCGCTGTGCGCGCGCGACTCAGCCCGGCTGGTTGGCGCGCTCGGCACCCTTGCCGTCGAGATTCTCGGCGACGAAGGCCCAGTTCACATGCTTGCCCAGGATGGTGTCGGCATAGCCGGGGCGCGCGTTGCGGTAATCGATGTAGTAAGCATGCTCCCACACATCGAGGATGAACAGCGGCGCGGCGCCATGGGCGACCGGCGTGTCGGCATCATGGTAGCTGGCGACTTCCAGCTTGCCGTTGACGAGGTTGAGCGCCGCCCAGCCGCTGCCGAAATGGCCGACGGCGGCCGCCTTCAGCTTCTCGATCAGGCCTTCGGTGGAGCCGAAGCCCTCCTTGATGAGATCGGCGAGCTTGCCGGTCGGCTCCTGAGTCTCGGGCGAAAGGCCGAGCCAGAAGAAGCTGTGGTTCCAGATCTGACCGACCTGGTTGAACAGGCCCGGCTTGGCGCCGCCCTTGCTGAGCTGGATCAGCTCGAGAAGCGACTTGCCCTGCAGGCTGGCATCCGCGCCGACCAGTTCGTTCGCCTTGGTCACATAGGCATTGTGGTGCTTGCCATGGTGATAGTCGAATGTCTCGGCGGACATGTCCTTGCCAAAGGCGTCCTTGGCGTAGGGAAGATCGGGCAGAGTGAAAGCCATGGAAATGTTCCTTCTTGATGAGGTTGTCGTTCGAAGGGCGAAACGCGCGGGGTCGCGAATCGTTCAGCGGGCCACCGCGAGATGACGCTGGGGAGCATCCTATGCCAGCAATCGCTCGCGATCAGGAGTGATATTAATTTTGCCATGACTGCAACGCATCTTGGGCCTGGCGCCCGGACAGGGTGAGGGCAGCGAGTTTATCTGGCGGGCTTTTGGACACGGAGAGGGAGGGGGGCGCGTTACAGCAGGCTGTGCTTGCGCAGGCAGTGGCGGAACTGATCGTAGGAGAGGCCAAGCGCCTTGGCGGTCGCGCGCTGGTTGAAGCGGTGGCGGGAGAGCGCGCGCTTGAGGATCGCCGCCTCATGGGCGTCGATCGCCGCGCGGAAATCGGCGATCTCGTCGAGCGACACCGTCACCCGATCCTCGCGCTCGTCAACCGGTGCGGGAAGGGGGGTGGAGGGGGCCTCGGCGGCGCCGTTCGAGCGGTGATTGGGCATCGGGCGGGGCTGCCAGGGCGACGCGAACGGATCGAACTGGATGGCGCCGACCGGCTGGTCCGGCTCGTTCCAGCGATAGACGGCGCGCTCGACGACATTGCGCAGTTCGCGGACGTTGCCCGGCCAGGAATAGGCGGCCAGTTCGGCCAGCGCGGAGGCGGAAAAGCCGGGCCAGCCCGGCCAGCCGCGCTCGCTCGCCATGCGCCGGCCGAAATGATCGGCCAGCACCTCGACATCCCCCTCGCGCCCGCGCAACGGGGGCAGGGTGATGACCTCGAACGAAAGCCGGTCGAGCAGGTCGGCGCGGAAGCGGCCCGCAGCAACCGCGTCGGGCAGGTGCTCGTTGGTTGCGGCGACGATGCGCACATCGACATTGAGCGGCCGCGAACTGCCGATGCGCGTCACCTCGCCATATTCGACTGCGCGTAGCAACCGTTCCTGCGCGGCCATGGAAAGGGTGCCCAGCTCGTCCAGGAACAGGGTGCCGCCATCCGCCTCCTCGAACCGGCCCGCGCGGGCGCGCATCGCCCCGGTGAACGCGCCCGCTTCATGACCGAACAGCTCGGCCTCGATCAGCGTCTCGGGCAAGGCGGCGCAGTTCATGATGATGAGCGGGCCGCTCCAGCGTGGCGAGAGGCGGTGGATGCGTTCGGCAATCAGTTCCTTGCCGGTGCCGCGCTCGCCGATCACCAGCACCGGGCGGATCAATTCGGCCGCCCGGCCGGCCTGCTCGACCGCGTCGAGAAAGGCGAGCGACTGGCCGACAAAATGCGTGACCTTCTCCATGGCGCGACGATAGTAATTTTCACCAATGGTTGGCAATATTTGATAGATCGTGAGCGGGTAGATTCCCCAACTCTATATGGGAATTCCGCTGATTTTAGCCGTTTTTCGCAATTGGCACGGGCTGTGCATTGTTGAGGGCAATCCGCCGCCAAAGGCGGACCCCAATGAAGGCCAAGGATCAGGAAGACCGCAATGACACACTTCACCCACGACATCAGCAGCCGCATCTCGGCCGTTGTTCTCACCCTCCTGTTCAGCACCGTCGCGGTGCTGGGCGCCGTGGCCCCCGCTTTCACCGGACCGGTGACAAGCCAGGCCACAACGACACTTGCCAATGCAACCGGCGACTCTGCAAACTCCCTTGCTTGACGGATCGCCCACCTGCCGGGGCGGGCGCCCCCTCATCCGCCCCGGCACCCTGAACGCCTGACTGGAGTATTAAACCCATGGGTATCTTCTCTCGCACCCGCGACATCATCGCCGCCAACGTCACCGATCTGCTCGATCGGGCGGAGGATCCGGCGAAGATGATCCGCATGATCATCCTCGAAATGGAGGAAACGCTGGTCGAAGTGCGAGCTTCCGCCGCCCGCACCATCGCAGACCAGAAGGAAATTCGCCGTCACATCATCAAGCTCGATGGGTTGCAGGCGAACTGGACGGAAAAGGCCGAGCTGGCGCTCTCCAAGGATCGCGAGGACCTGGCCAAGGCCGCCCTCGTCGAAAAGCAGAAGGCCGCCGACATGGCCGGTCAGCTCAAGGAGCAGATTGCCGTGCTCGACGAGGCGCTGCGCGCGTCCGAAGAGGACATCACCAAGCTGCAAGCCAAGCTGCGTGAGGCGCGCGCCCGCCAGAACAGCCTCGTCACCCGCATGGAAAGCGCGCAGAATCGCCTCCGGGCTCGCGAAATGTATGCCGGCGAGAAGGTGCACGATGCCTTCGCCCGCTTCGAGATGCTGGAACGTCGGGTGGACATGGCGGAAGGCCAAGCCGATTCGATGGGCCTGGGCGCGCAGCCCAAGACGCTGGAGCAGGAAATCGCCGAGCTGCAAACCAATGACAAGGTTGAGGCGGAACTCGCGGCCCTCAAGGCCGCCCAGGCGAAGAAGGACTAAGCAATGGAAGATGTGGTCGTCCCTATTTTAGTCTGCGGCATGCTGTTTATCGGCATGCCCTGGCTGATCTTCCACTATGTCACCAAGTGGAAGCAGGCTCCCAAGATTACCGAAGAGGATGAGCGCCTCCTCGACGAGATGCACGTTCTCGCCCGCCGGTTGGAGGAGCGCCTCCAGACCATCGAGCGGATCGTCGCCGCCGACAATCCCGATTTTCGTCCGGCCCGCTCATTGGAGGCCGACGATTACAGCTTTGACCGGAGGAAGTGAGATGAGCGCCCGCCGCACCAAATTTTATCTCGACAAGCAGAATGCCAAATGGATGGGCGTCTGCGCCGGCATAGCCGACTATACGGGGATCGACGTGCTCTGGGTCCGCATCGGCGCGGTGCTCGTCACCCTGATGGGCGCCTTCCCCTGGACGCTGATCGCCTATCTGCTCACCGCATGGATGGCGGACGTGAAGCCGAGCGGCCTCTACGCCAGCCAGGACGACGAGAAGTTCTGGCAGGGCGTGCGGACCAACCCGGCCCGGTCGACCCGCGACGTGCGCAGCAAGTTCCGCGACATCGACCGCCGGCTCGCCGACATCGAGACCTTCTACACCAGCCGCAACACGCGCCTGGCCGAGGAAATCGACAGGCTGCGCTGAGGCGCGGCTGACGGACAACGGGAAGACGTGATATGGGATTGTGGAAGCCGCTGCCGCCGACGTTGCCCGCGCCAGGGCCGCTGGGCCGGGTCGCCAACAAGAGGGTGCGCGCGCAGCGGCGGTCTCCGATGGAGGATGGCGCGGGTCGCGTGACCCATCGGGACAAGCCCGGCGCCAACCACAAAATCGCGCTGCCGAGTGACCAGAAGGGACGGATCAAGGCCCAGATCACCCGGCTGAAGGAGCGGTTCGCCGTGCTCGAACGGATCGCAATCGCCCCCGTCGAGCACACCGCGCGCACCATTATGGCGCTGCGCTGAGCGGGGGCATCAGGGCTGCTTGGATCTTTCCGCAGCGCCCTCAGAACAGGGAACAAGCATATGGACCATCATCTCGCCACCGCCACCATCCTTCCCAACCTGCCATGGATCATCGGCGGCGGCCTGCTGCTCGGCTTCATGGGGATCGCGGGCTGGGTGTTCACCACCTGGCTGCGGGTGCGCAACGGCTATCCGCTGGAGAATAGCTGGGGCAAGGCCGTCTACCCGATGAAGAACGAGGAGACGGTGGAGCGCGTGCGCCTGCTCAGCCAGGAGAATGCGCAGCTCCGCGCCGAGCTGGGCGCGATCAAGGACCGGCTCACCACTGTCGAGCGGATCGTGACCGACAGCTCGCTGAGCCTCACGCACGAGATCGAGAGCCTGCGCGGCCCGACCAACTAGCAGGCGCGCCGGCGCCTCGAACACCGCAATTGGCGCCGAGAGCGCGAGAAAACAAGGGAGTGCCTGAGATGAATCCATTCGAAATGGTCGTCGCCATCGTTGCGATCGCCGCCATCGCCAGCGTTGTCCGCGCCAAATACGGCGTGATCCGCACCCATCGCGGCGAGCGCTTCGTCGGCCGGCCTGCGAACCAGCCCGACCCCGAAGCCGAGCGGCTGCGTGCGGAAGTGAAGCAGCTCAAGGAGCGCGTCGCCGTGCTGGAGCGGCTGGCGACCGACAGCACCAGCGCGCTCGACCGCGAATTCGAGAAACTCAAGCAGAAGGACTGAGCAGGCCCGACCGGGCAGGTTCAAGAAAGGGCTGAGTCATGATGACGGAGCTGAGCATCATTCTTTACAGCGCCATCGCGCTGATCGTGACAGGCTGGATCGGCATCCTCGCTTATGCCGGCTTGAAGGGCTGGAACGGCTGGCTGGCACTGAAGCGTGCAGAGCTGGACCTGATGGCCGGCCAGCATGCAGCCGCGCCGTCCGCCGCCCCGCACACCGCCGCCACGCGCATCGACGTTGCGGATCTCAAGGAACGGGTGCGCAAGCTGGAGGCGATTGCCGCCGGGATCGACCTGTAAGCGAGCGGCGCCCTTGGCGATGGCCATCGACAGGCGCCCGGCGGCGATAGCGCGCATTCGGTTTTTCTGGCACGGCGAGCGCAGCGGCCTATATGAGCGGCATGACGATGATGACGCTCCAACAGGTGCAGGACGATTATGAGCTGCTCGAGGGCGATGAACGCTACCGCCTGCTGATCGACCTCGGCCGCACGCTCGAACCCATGCCCGATGCGCTCAAGACCGATGCCACGCTGGTGCGCGGCTGCTCGGCGGCGGTGTGGGTCTATCCCACCCGGCGCGACGATGGGGCTCTCCATTTCCTGGCGGACAGCAACGCCGCGATCACCAAGGGCATCATCGCGCTGGTGCTGCTGACCGTGCAGGATCGCATGCCGGCCGAGGTCGCCGCGTTCGACATCGAAGGCGCGCTGGCGCCGTTCGACCTCAAGCGCCAGCTCTCCTCCAATCGCACTCAGGGCCTGCCCAACATGATCGCGCTGATCCGCGAGACGGCGACCCGCCTGCTGGCGTCGGAAGGGGCGAAGTAAGGCGGCCTCACGCGTGATCGGCCGGGCATCGCTTGTCACGGGGGACGCGGCCCGGTTCGCGCCCGTGCGATAGCGGGATCCAAAGCCCGTTTGCGGTACCCCATCATCCTCGGCGCCTGCTTTCGCGAGCGCATGTGGTGCTGCCGAGGTTCCATCAATGCGAGAGCGGAAGCGCTTCCACCGGCTGCGCCGACCCCACCCCGATCCCGCACGGAGCGTTGCTTACTCCGCCGCCGGAGCCGCCGGCGCCAGCGCGTCCTCGCCGCCCAGCGCGCGATAGAGGGTCACGCGGTTGGTGGCGGCGTCCAGTTGGGTCGCCACCAGATTCCGCTGGGCCGCGTAGTAGCTGCGCTGCGCATCCAGCGCTTGCAGGAAGCTGTCGACACCGCCGCGATAGCGGGCGTCGGCGAGGCGATAGGCGTCCTCGCCAGCGGTGGCGCGCAGCCGATCGGCACTCAGCTGATCGTCGATGGTGCCGCGCCGGGCCAAGGCATCGGCGACCTCGCGATAGCCGGTCTGGATTGCCTTTTCATAGGCGGCAAGAAGCGCATCGCGCTGGGCCTTGCTGGCATCCACCCCGGCGCGTGCGGCACCGCCCGAGAAGATCGGCCAGGTGACCGCGGCGGTGCCCTGTCGCACTTCCGCGCCGGCATTGCCGAACAGCCCGTCGAGCGACGTGCCCACCAGCCCGAACAGAGCCCCCAGGGTGATGCGCGGGAACAGGGCCGCGCGCGCTGCGCCGATCTCTGCGTTCGCCGAGCGGAGGGCGTATTCGGCCGCCATGATATCCGGCCGGCGCAGCAGAACGTCGCTGGCGAGATCGGCGGGCGGCTCCGCGATGGTCGGACCAGCCTGCTCGATCCCCTCGGGGAGCAACGCGGCGTCGATCGGGGCGCCGACGAGCAGTTCCAGCAGGTTGCGGTCCTGCGCCTGCGCGGTGATGGCGCGCGCGAGGTCCGCCTGCGCGGTGGCGAGGATCGTCTGCGCCTGCCGCAGATCGGTGCGTGGCGCGATGCCGCCGGCCAGACGCGCCTGGGTCAATTCCACGCTTTTCTGTGCGGCGGCCATCGTCGCGCGGCTCAGGTCGCGCAAGCTGCTGTCCGCCGCATAGGCCAGCCATGCATTGGCGATATCGCCGATCAGGGCAAGCCGGATCGCCTGCGCATTGGCCTGCGTCGCGAGATAGTCGTTCCGCGCCGCCTCGGAAAGCGAACGGAGGCGGCCAAACAGGTCGAGCTCATAGGCGGTGATCGAAAGATCGGCAGAGGCGGTGCTGGTGGCGGGCGTGCCCTCGGTCGCACGGCGGGTCACATCGGCGCCGGCGTCGACCTGCGGGAACAGTCGGGCACGCTGGATGCGGGCCTGGGCACGGGCGCGCTCGATATTGGCGGCCGCCTGGCGCAGGTCGCGATTATTGGCGAGCGCCAGCGTGACGAGGGTTTGTAACCGTTCGTCGCGGAACAGGTCGCGATAGCTGGCGCTGGCCACGCCCGCGAGATCGGCCGGGGGCGCATAGGCATCGCCCGCCGGCCAGCTTGCCGGAACCGGTGCGGCACCGCGCTCATAGGTCGGGGCGAGCGTGCAACCGCCGAGCAGCGCGGCGGCGGCGAGAGGGAGGGCGCGCCTCATCATGCCTCCCGCGACCGCGCGTGGCGGGCGAGTATGCGCTCGCTCAGTTTCTTCAGCATGTCGCGCGTGGTTCGGCGCACGATGACGAAGAACAGCGGGATGAAGAAGATCGCCAGCACGGTGGCCGTGAGCATGCCGCCAACCACCGCCGTGCCGATCGCGACGCGGCCATTGGCGCCCGCGCCGGTCGAGAGGGCCAGTGGCAGGACGCCGAACACGAAGGCGATCGAGGTCATCAGGATCGGCCGCAGGCGCAGGCGCGCGCCCTCCACCGCGGCGTCGATGATCCGCATCCCGCGCTTCTCCGCCTGCTCGGCGAACTCGATCATCAGGATCGCGTTCTTGGCGGCGAGCCCCATGGTGGTGAGCAGGCCGATTTGCAGGAAGATATCGTTGATGAGGCCGCGCAGGGTGACCGCGACGACCGCGCCGACGAGGCCGAGTGGCACGATCAGCAGCACCGCGATGGGGATGCTCCAGCTTTCATACAGAGCGGCGAGGAAGAGGAACACGACGAGCAGGGAGAGCGCATAGAGGATGGGCGCCTGCCCCGACGAGAGCCGCTCCTGATAGGAGAGGCCAGAATAAGCGAGGCTCACGCCTGGAATCTCGGCGGCGTGCGCGTCCATTCGCAGCATCGCCTCGCCCGAGCTGTAGCCGGGCGCCGCCTGACCCAATATCTGGTAGGACGGGATGCCGTTGAAGCGCGAAAGGCTCGACGGCGCCACCGACCAGCTCAGCGTGGCGAAGGAGGAAAAGGGCGTCATCTCGCCGTTCCGCCCGCGCACATGCCATTCGGCGAGATCCTCCGGCTTGGCGCGGAACTCCGCGTCGCCCTGCACATAGACGCGCTTGACGCGGCCGGCGTCGACGAAGTCGTTGACATAACGGCCGCCCCACGCGGTCGCGAGGGTCGTGTTGACGTCGCTCTGGCTGAGCCCCAACGCCGCCAGCTTCTGATGGTCGAGCTGGACGTTGAGTGAACTCGGCGCCGGCAGCTCGCTGACCCGGATAGCGGCTAGTTCCGGATCAGCGCGCGCCGCGGCGACCAGCTTGTTCTTGGCGGCTTCGAACGCATCCGGCGAGAGATTGCCGGAATTGAGCAACTGCACCTCGAAGCCGGTCGACTGGCCGAGCCCGCGGATCGGTGGTGGAACCACGGCGAACACCTCCGCATCGCGCAAGTTGGAGAGCGCCTGGCTGGCGCGGCGGGTGATTGCCTCGGCTGTGTTCTCCTTGCCCGGCCGCTCATCCCACGGCACCAGCATCATGAAGCCACGCCCCTGGTTCTGGCCCGTGCCGCCGCCGCCACCCCCGCCACCGCCAGCGATGGTGAAGAGCGTCTGGATGTTATTGCCCTCAAAGGTGTGGAAATAATCCTCGATAGCCTTCTGCACCTCTTTGGAGCGGTTGATCGTCGCGCCCGTCGGGAGCTGGAACTGCACCGCGCCGGTGCCCTGATCCTCATTGGGCAGGAAGCCGGTGGGCAACCGGTGGAACAGGACGACAAGCAGCAGGACGATCAGCGCGTAGCCGAATAGCGCACGGCCGCGATGGTCCACCATCTTGCGGATAGCGACCAGATAGCGCGCGGTCAGATCGGCCGACACGCGGTTGAGACGCGTGCGCATCACCGGCACCCACGCCGGCACGCGCTGCTCCAGCCACCCTTGCTTGCGGGTCGCGCGCTCCTCCGGGGTCAGGTGTGGCTTCAGAAGGTTGGTGGTGAGTGCCGGCGAGAGCACGATCGCCACGAACACCGAGAGCACCATGGCTGCAACGAGGGTGATCGCGAACTGGCGATAGATCACGCCGGTCGACCCGCCGAAAAACGCCATGGGCAGGAACACGGCCGAGAGCACCAGCGCGATGGCGATGAGCGCCATGGTGATCTCACGCATCGATTCGATGGTCGCCTCGCGCGCACTCATGCCGGGGTTTTCGGCCATCAGCCGCTCGACATTCTCGACCACGACGATGGCGTCGTCGACCAGCAGGCCGATGGATAAGACGAGACCAAACAATGTGAGCGTGTTGATGGAGAACCCGGCGACATAGAGCACGCCGAAGGTGCCGAGCAGCACGACCGGCACGGCGATGGTGGGGATGAGCGTCGCGCGCCAGTTCTGGAGGAACAGGTACATGACGAGGATGACGAGGATGATCGCCTCGATCAACGTCTTCGTGACTTCAGAGATGGACAGCTTGATGAACGCCGTGGTGTCCTGTGCGAAGCTGTATTGGAAGCCCGGAGGGAAATCCTTGGCCATCTGCGCCACGCGTTCCTTGATCAGCGTGGCGGTGGTCAACGCATCGGCGTTGGGCGCGAGCATGAAGGCGAGACCGGCGCCGGGATAGCCGTTGACATGGATGGTGGCATTGTAGCTCTCTGCGCCCAGTTCCACGCGGGCAACGTCCGAAAGCCGCACGGTGGCGCCGTTGGGCAGGGTCTTGACGACGATGGCGCGGAACTGCTCCGGCGTCTGAAGACGCGACTGGGCGGTGACGTTGACGTTGAGATACTGGTCCGGCAGTGCCGGTTCGGCGCCGAGTTGACCGGCCGAAATTTCCGTATTCTGCGCCTGGATCGCCGCGATCACGTCGCCCGGCATAAGCTGGAAGCTCGCCAGCCGGTCCGGGTTGAGCCAGATGCGCATGGCATTGGGGGAGCCGAACACATTGACGTCGCCTACGCCCTCTATGCGGCTCAGCGGATCCTGGATGGTGGAGGAAAGGTAATCCGACACCTGTTGGGGCGTCATCCGGTTCGACGAATCATAGACGCCGATGAGCAGCAGCATGTCCGGATTGGACTTGCGCACGCGCAGACCCTGCTGCTGCACCTGTTGCGGCAGGCGCGGGACGACCTGCTGGAGTTGATTCTGCACTTGCACCTGCGCCACGTCGGGATCGGTCCCCTTGGCGAAGGTGACGGTGATATTGGCGCCGCCGCGCGAGTTGGACGAGGAGGAGAAATAGAGCAGGCCGTCAATGCCGTTCAGCGCCTGCTCGATGACCTGCGTAACGCTGTTCTGCACCGCCTCGGCCGATGCGCCGGGATAATTGGCATTGATGCTGACCTGCGGTGGCGCGATGTCTGGATATTGCGCGACGGGCAGCGAGAAGATCGCGCCCACGCCGCCCAGCATCACGATCGTGGCAAGGACCCAGGCGAGGATGGGCCTGTCGATGAAGATGCGGGACAGCATCTCAGCGCGCCGCGGGGCCGGCGGGATTGCGCCCCTTGGGGGTTACCGGCTGTGGTGTGTCGGCAGGCACGGCCTTGATCGCGGCGCCCGGGCGCAGGCGCCCCGTGCCCTGGGTAATGATCCGGTCACCCGGCTGGACGCCGCTGGTGACCACCCAATATTCGCCCTGGGTCCGCGGCGCCACGACCTTGCGCTGCTCCGCTTTGCCATCCTTGCCGACGACATAGAGCGTTGCCTCGCCCTTCTCATTGCGGGAGATCGCGATCTGCGGCACCAGATAGGCACCGCGATCGACAGCCTGAGTGAAGCGCGCGCGCACGAACATGCCCGGCAGCAGCCAGCCCTGCGGATTGGGGAACTCGGCGCGCAGCGTCACCGTGCCGGTCGCCTGATCCACAATCGCCTCGGCGAACCGGACTTTGCCGACGGCGTCATACAGGCTGCCATCCTCCAGCACGAGGCGCACGTCCGCCGTCGCCGGTGCGGCGCCACCGTGCGCGAGCTGCCGCCGCAGCGCGAGCAAATCGGCCGAGCTCTGCTGGATGTCGACGTAGATGGGATCAAGCTGGTTGATCTGTGCCAGGGCATCGGGCTGGTTGGCGGTGACCAGTGCCCCCACCGTGACGGCGGAGCGGCCGATCCGCCCGCTGATCGGCGCGGGCACGGCCGTATAACCCAGGTTGATCCGGGCCGTCTCGCGCGCGGCGCGGCGCTGCGCCACGGCAGCTTCCGCCTGCCGCGCGGCGGCCACGGCGTTGGTATAATCCTGCTTGCTGATCGCCTCGATCTCGACCAGCGGCTTGTAGCGCTCGGCAGTGGCGCGCGCGGCCTCCGCGCTGGCGATGGCGCTGGCGAGATTCGCTTCCGCCTCCGCCGCGGCGGCGCGGTAGGGCAGCGGGTCGATCTCGTAGAGCGGCTGGCCGGCGCGGACGAGCGCGCCTTCGGTGAACAACCGGCGGCGAATCACCCCGGAAATCTGCGGGCGCACGTCCGAGCTGCGCCACGCGCTGGTGCGGCCGGACAGTTCGGTGACGAGCGGCACGTCCTGCTGCTGTATGACCACATAGCCGACGTCCACCGGCCCGTCATTGGGCCCGCCTCGCCGAGGAGCATCCTGTGCACCGCACCCAGAGAGGCACGCTAGCAGCAGGGCGGTGGGGCCGATCAGGACTGTGCCGGCGATCTGTCGGTATCGATAATGCAAAGGCAGCTCGCGCGTGTGAGTCAGCGTGGGGAGGCGTGCCGGGATTCAGACTGATTAAGGGTCAAAGTCAAGTTATGAACACATCGCGAAGATTATTCGTAATCTATCTAATTTCGCGCTAGCAAGGGGCGCCTGTCATGACGACATTGGCGGTAGGTGGAGGAAACAGGCCGGCCCGGATATTTCGAAGCGCGGCTAATGAGAGGTTTAAACGAGGCGAATCGGCGTTGCATGAGGGGAGCGCGCCGACGCGCCGGATTAGCAAGAAAGGCAAGAGTGACATTGGATCCGCTGCATTTTCGGGACGTCCTGGGTGCTTATCCGACCGGCGTGTGCGTTGTGACCTCACAATCCCCCAGTGGTGAGCGCTGGGGGTTGGCGGTGGGGTCGTTCACCTCCATCTCGCTCGATCCGCCGCTGGTCGGCTTCCTGCCGGACAAGCGCTCGCGCAGCTGGGCGCAGATCGAGCGGACCGGCAAGTTCTGCGTCAACGTGCTGGCCAGCGAACAGCTCGATGCCTGCCGCCGCTTTGCGTCGCGCCATGAGGACAAGTTCGAAGGCTTTGCCCACGGCAAGAGCCCGTCCGGCTTGCCGCTGCTCGACAATGCGCTGGCCTGGATCGACTGCGAGGTGGAGCGCGTCCTGGAAATCGGCGATCATTTGCTCGTCGTTGGTGCCGTCACCGCCATGGAGCGGCACAGCGAAGGCCAGCCGCTGATCTTCTACCGCGGCGGCTATCACACGCTCGCCGAGATCGAGAAGGAGCGCGCCTAGGGCCTGGTTGCAAGACGGCAGCCGTTGCTGCTCCCAAGGTCCGTTCTGCGCGATGGGGCTAGCTGGCGTGCGGGCGCGCGAAAGGCAGGATCGCCTCCAGAACGGCCAGCGGAGGCTTCCCCGCTATGGCGTGGCCTCGCCGCATCAGGAACACATGGCGGACAATCTCCGCCTGTTGTTCGATGCCGTAGCGCGTGAACGGCCGGCCCGGCTCGAACGCATAATCGTAGCGGCAGAAGGGGTGGCGGCGCACCAGCAGGTTGATGCCTTGCTGGTGCTGCCACACATGCGTCATTTCGTGCAGGAACAGGCCTTGTCCGCTCGCGATATCGGTGCCGAAGCAGGCGCAATAGCATTGGCTTTGGGGATGGAAATGAATGTGTCCGCGCGGCGCCATCACCGTGTCGCGCGGCTGGAGGGGCCACCATTTGCGCCGTCGGATGCGGACCGAATCGAGGTCGATGGACGTCCCGAACATCGCCGTTGTCAGGGCTCGCTCCGGGCCGGTCAGGGGCCGGTCTTTCGCCAAAAATGCGCCGTCTGCCATGCGAAAAAGATAGGATTGTGCGACCGCTGGGCAAGGCCACTCGGCCAAAACGCCCCTTTGGCGTGCGCCGTCCGCGCCTGTCCGCATGGCCGAAATTGGATGCCCCGCGAGGATTCGAACCTCGATTGACGGAGTCAGAGTCCGTAGTCTTACCTTTAGACGACGGGGCAAGAGGCGGCGCTGATAGAGCGCGGATTTCTGCGGGTCAAGGGTATTTCCACCGGCGGATGGGCCGTGTTTCGAGCGGCTGGGGGCCGGGGTGCGTGCAGCGCTCTTGCGCGGAGGACCGGGCGCGTTTAGCGTTTGCGCCAAGTGCCGGCGGACTGCCCGTCGGTGAAGAAGGTACACAGGACGATGGCGCACTATGCTCCCCCCGCGCCGCAAATCGGGTGCCCGCCCGACCCGCCAGCCTTGCGCGGTGAGGGGACGGCCCGATCGCTGGCGCGCCGGGCCCCGCTTCGCGGCAATCTCGCCGCGCTCGATCTCGGCACCAACAATTGTCGCCTGCTCATCGCCCGACCTGAGGGCGAGGATTTTGTCATCGTCGATGCTTTCTCGCGCATCGTGCGACTGGGCGAGGGACTGGCCGCGACTGGCCGGTTGTCCGAGGCGGCGATTGAGCGGACCATCTCGGCGCTCTCTGTCTGCGCGGACAAGCTCTGCCGGCGGCGGGTGACGCTGGCGCGCTCGGTGGCCACCGAGGCGTGCCGGCAAGCTGAAAACGGCGCCGAGTTCGTCGCTCGCGTGCAGCATGAGACCGGCATCATGCTCGACATCATCTCCGCACGCGAGGAGGCGCGGCTCGCGGTGCTCGGTTGCCAGACGCTCCTGGAGAGCGGCGAGGGGCCGGCGCTGATCTTCGATATCGGCGGTGGCTCGACCGAGCTGGTGCTGATCGAAGGGCGGGGTGCGAGCCTGCGCATCCTGGACTGGCTGAGCGCGCCGTTCGGCGTCGTCTCGCTGGCCGAGACAGTGGCCCAGCATGGCGACGGGCCGGCGGAGCGCGCCGCTGCCTATGACGCCATGCTGCAATGCATCCGCGCTGCGTTCGCTGATTTCGCGGCGCGTCTCCCGACGGAGAGGGGGGCGCTGCGGTTGCTGGGGACATCGGGTACGGTGACGACGCTGGCCAGTGTGTATCTCGGCCTCGCCCGCTACGATCGGCGGGCGGTCGACGGGCTGATCGTACCGTCGGAGGCGATGCGCTCGATCGCTCAACGCCTCGCCGCGATGAGCCTTGCCGAGCGGGTGGAGCTGGCCTGTATCGGCGACGAACGCGCTGACCTGGTGGTGGCGGGTTGCGCGATCCTGGAAGGTATCCTCGATATCTGGCCAGCCGAGCGGCTCGGGGTGGCGGATCGCGGGATCCGCGAAGGCATATTGCGGTCGCTGCTCGACAGCGCCGTCAGCCGGCAGTTGCGCTGATGGCTCGGGGCGACAAGCCGGCGGGCACACGGGTGCGCACCGCTAAGGGCCGCACCGCGCAATCCACGCGCTGGCTCGCGCGCCAGCTCAACGATCCTTATGTGAAGCGCGCCAAGGCGGAGGGCTACCGCAGCCGGGCCGCCTACAAGCTGATCGAACTGGACGAAAAATATCAGTTGCTGCGGGGCGCGCGCCATGTCGTCGATCTCGGCATCGCGCCGGGCGGCTGGTCTCAGGTGGTGCGCAAGCAGGCGCCCAAGGCGGCGGTGGTGGGCATCGATCTGCTGCCGGTCGATCCGATCGACGGCGTCACCATCTTCGAGATGGATTTCATGGCGGACGAGGCGCCCGACCGGCTGATGGAGGCGCTGGGCGACGCGCCCGATCTCGTCCTCTCGGACATGGCGGCCAACACGGTCGGCCACCAGCAGACCGATCACCTGCGCACCATGGGCTTGGTTGAGGCGGCGGCGGATTTCGCCATGCAGGTGCTGAAACCCGGCGGCGCGTTCGTCGCCAAGGTTTTCGCCGGCGGCACGGACGACGCCCTGCTGCGCCAGCTCAAGGCCGCCTTCAAGACCGTGAAGCACGCGAAGCCGCCATCGAGCCGCAAGGGCTCGGTCGAGTGGTTCGTCGTGGCGCAGGGCTTCAAGGGGCGGGGTGAAGGCGGGTAGGGATGGTTGCCCGCGGTGAGTGTTGCGGCGCTGTCCTCCGCCAATTTTCCGGGTCAGCGGCGCCTCTCACCCCTCGATGAGATCGAGATAGGCGATCACGTCATTGTCGGTAGCAATGAACAGGCCGGCCTGGATCTCCTCCGGCTGGCGCGCGGCCATGGCAAGGGCGTCGGCGAGCGGGCCGTACATCAGCGTGTCCGCGCCGCCGCCCTCGGCTTCCGAAAGATAATAGAGGCGCACGGTGACGCCGCCGGAGACAGTGCGCATCAGCTCGTTTCCTTGAGGCCGAGGTCGTCCGCCAGTCGGTCGAGATCCGTGCCGGGGCGCACCATCAGCCAGCGGTCGGGATAGCGCGTGTCGACCACGGTGACGGCGTGCCTGGGGCAGAGATCGAGGCAGCCGACCTCGATAATGCCGGCGCGCGCGGTGCGCCCCTTCCCAACGCGTAAATGCTTGCGCAGCGCCTTGGCGAGCGGTCGGTCGCCGTCCGGGCCGAAGCCCTTGTTCTTCAGCTTCTTCGAGCATTTGCGGCAGACGAGGACCGCCGTGGACCAGTTGGCGCGGGTCCGGCGCGTGGTCATGCCGGCTTCCAGCTCCGGCGCTCTTCGGCGATGCGCAGCACGTCATAGGCTGCCTGGATGGCCTGGAAGCGCTGGGCGGCCTCGGCATCGCCGGGGCACACGTCCGGGTGGCATTCCTTGGCGAGCGCACGCCAGCTCTTTCTGACCGCTTCGAAATCGGCGTCCGCTTCCAGCCCGAGTATGTCGAGCGCTCGCATCTCGTCGCGCGAGCGGCTGCCGTCGCCCGGTCCCGCCCAGCTATTATGAGCGCTTTGCCGGTAGCCGGAGGCGTCGCGCTGCTCGGCCTTCATCCGGCTGGTGCGCTCTTCCTCGTCGAGTCCCTGAAAATAGTCCCAGCCGCGATTATACTCGCCGGCATGCTCCTGGCAGAAATACCAGCGCTCGGGGCTGTTGGGCGATTTCGGCGCGGGGCAGTCGCCCGGCCGATCGCAACCGTGCCGATCGCACAGCCGCACCTTCTGCGCCTCGCGCGCGGAGCCGTAGCCCCGCCATCTGGGAAAACCCCAGTCGTTCGTTCGTCCTGCGCGTGCCATCCGGCCAGCCTAACCCTCCGGCGGCGCGAAATCCACCGCCATGCCCCGTCCTCATCGCCGCCGGTCGCGGCGCCCGATCAAACCTTGCCAGGCGGTCTGTAAGCCGGGTTCTGTCCACCGCTGCCGTATCCCGGAAGGGACGCGCGAGCGGATGGGCGATCATTCCTCTCGGACGGCGCTTGCGCGCCGCCTCTAGCAACCAACCCGGGCGACCGGGCCGAAACATGCCCTGCGGCCGAAACCGCGCGCCGCCCCTATTCGGTCTTGCTCCCGGTGGGGTTTGCATGGACCGCCCGCCGTTGCCGGGGACGCGGTGCGCTCTTACCGCACCCTTTCACTGTTCACGGGGCCGAAGCCTGCGTGACCTGATCTCTGTTGCACTGTCCCTGACCCCGGCGGACCGGAGCCGCCGGATGTTATCCGGCACCGTCGTTTCGTGGAGCCCGGACTTTCCTCGCCGATCCCGAAGGACCGCCGCGATCGCCCGACCGCCTGGCGGGAGCGGATATAGGGACAGAAGGGGGCGGAGTCATCCCCTCAGGCGGACTTATGGCGAGGCGAGCCCGCGGCTGCGGTCTGCCGCCCGGGCCCCTCAATCGTCGCCGCGTGGACGGGGAAGGAGCAGCGCGAGCAGGATCGCCCGGCATTCACCGTCGATCACGCCGTCGATCAGTTCGGGGCGGAAACGACGCTGGAAGGCGCGGACGGCTGCGTGCGCGTCGGCGATATCGTAGCCGAACCGTTCCAGCGCCAGCATGAAGCCGCTGTCGGTCCAGTGCGGATCCATGAGGTTGCGGGTCGGGCGCGGCAGGGCGAGACGCAGGCGGGCCAGCTTGTGCCATGGGAAAAGCTCGCCCGGATCCTGCTTGCGTGCGGGCGCGATGTCCGAATGGCCCACGACATTGCCGCGCGTGATCCGGTGGCGCTGCATGATATCGTGGACCAGCGGGATCAGTGCGTCGATCTGCGTGTCCGGAAAAGGCCGATAGCCCCATTCGTGCCCGGGGTTGACGATCTCGATGCCGATGCTGGCCGAGTTCACGTCCGTGATGCCGCGCCAATAAGCGAGGCCGGCGTGCCAGGCGCGCTTGGACTCGTCGACCATGTGGACGATGTTGCCGTCCTCGGTCACGACATAGTGCGCAGAGACCTTGCTTTCCGGATTGGCCAGCCAATGGATCGCGCTCGAGGCGTCCGGCATGCCCGTGTAGTGCAGGACAAGGATCGAAACCGGCAAGCTGCGCTCATCGAAATTGGGCGACGGCGTGTCAATCATGCGGTTCCTTCCGTTCCTGCGGGCTGTGGCATGAAGGGCAGGGCCTTTTCAAGCCTGCTGGATACGCGAAGGCGATGCGCACCGTGCGCGACACGCGCTCAGTTGGCCACCATGTCCTCGGCGAAGCGATCAGGCCGGGCGGGGTCGGCGCGCCGGTCGGCGATGTAAATGCAGTTGAGGTCCCGGCAACTCACGAACCGGCCGCCCAGCCCGGTGAGGATCTCGCCCGCGCCCAGCACGAGGTAGGTGCCCGGGCGCGCGAAGGAGCCGAGCCGGGCGATGGCCTGGCGTTTCGTTTCCTCGGGGAAGTAGAACAGCACGTTGCGGCACAGGATCAGATCGAACATCCCCGAGACGCGGCGCGGATCGAGCAGATTGTCGACATGGAACGACACCATCCCGCGAATCTCGTCGGACAGCTGCCAGTCGTCGCCCGCGGCGTTGAACCAACGCAGCAACTCGTTGATCGGAAGCCCGCGCTGTATGTCCATCTTCGAATAGCGGCCCCGGCGCGCCGCTGCGACGGCGGCGGGAGAAACGTCCGTCGCGTGGATGCTGATGCGCCAGTCATTCCATGCCGCCCCCATGCGCTTGATCGACATGGCGAGCGAATAGGCTTCCTGGCCGGTCGAGGCCCCGGCGCACCAGATGCGCAACAGCCTGTCGCGCCCAGCCTCCCGGATGCGCGGCAGCACGCTCTGCTCGATCGTGCGAAAAACGCCGATATCGCGGAAGAAGGAGCTTTCGTGGTTGAGCATCGCATCGACCGCCTGCATCGCCAGCGGTCCGCGCGGATCCAACTCGATGGCGGCGATCAACGCGTCGAGCGAGGCGAGGCCGCGCAGCCGCAGCAGAGGACGCAGCGAGGATTCGATGCGCCAGCGTCGGCCTTCGCTGACGACCTGGCCGGTCATCTCGCTGAGCAATCGGCAGAGTTGCTCGGCGGCGTGATGGGAAGCGGTGGTCATGCCGCCGCTTTGCATTGGGCGCGGATGAGGTCGCCAATGGCAGGTGGCGGCAGGATCGCGCTGGCGAGGCCCGCTTTGGCAACCGAGCCGGGCATTCCCCATACGGCGCTGGAGACATGGTCTTGCACGATCGTCCAGCCGCCCGCCTCGACGATGGCCTGGGCGCCCGCCAGCCCGTCTCGTCCCATGCCGGAGAGGATCACGCCGCAGGCGCCGGCGCCATACACGCGCGCCATGGCTGCAAACATCGGATCGACAGCTGGGAAACCGCCGTGCAGGCAGCGCTCCGTGGTCAGCCTGATGGTGCACTGCCCCCGTGGGTCGCGGGTGAGAGAAAGATGGGCGAGCCCCGGTGCGACATGGATCGCGCCCGGGCGCACCGTCATGCCCTCCTCCGCCACCATCACGGCGCGGCTGGTCGAGCGGCGGAGTTGCTCGGCGAACAGTTGCTGGAAATTGGCCGGCAAGTGCTGGGTGATGAAGATCGGGGCCTGAAGCTGACCTTCCAGCCGTGCGATCAGTTCCATGATCGCGGTGATGCCGCCGGTTGAGGCGCCGATCCCGACCGCACGGACCAGCATGCCCGCCGGGCGCAGACGCGCTCTGGCCTGATCGACCGGCTCGGGCGTGCGGCTGCGCTCGGCCGAGGGGACGAGGTGGACCAGCCGGTCGCGCAGATGTTCGACAAAGGCATCGCTAAAATGGCCCGCGCTCGGCTTGGCGACCACATCGCTGGCACCCATCGCCAGTGCCTGCAAGGAAATCTCGCTGCCCTCGCGGCAATTGGCGGAGAGCAACACGACCTGCGTGGCGGTGCCGCGCTCCAGCAATCTGGGCAGCACCTGCAGACCGTCGAGGCCGGGCATCTGCATGTCGAGGAGAACGAGGTCAACCGCTTGCTCGCGCACGAAGGTCAGCGCCTCGTCGCCGTTGGACACGGCACCGACCACGGCGAAACGAAGATCCTGCGCCAAAGCCTTGGTCATGATCCGCCGCACGACAACGGAATCGTCAACGATCAGGACGCTGATCGTCGGCCGTACGGGCACCCTATCATCCTTGGCGGCGTCATCTTGGGAGGTGGCGCGAGTGGCGGGCATATGGGTCTTTCGCCTTAAAGGACGCCGACGATTTGCAGCTTGCTCTCCAGCGTGTCCCGGTCGAACGGCTTCATGACATATTCGTCCGCGCCGGCATCGACCGCAGCGCGGATATGATCGACGCCGTTCTCGGTGGTGCAGAAGATGACTTTGGGTGGACGAACGAGGTCGCGGCGGGACAGTTCCCTGAGGAAGTCGAGCCCGCTCATGATCGGCATGTTCCAATCGAGGAGCACGACATCGGGCATGCTGGCGTCGCACATTGCCAGCGCCTCGCGACCGTCACCCGCTTCGTCGACCCGCAGGTCGAGTGATTCGAGAATGTGACGCGCGACCTTGCGGATCACCTTTGAATCGTCGACGATGAGGCAGTGGGGCATCTTGTGCAACTCTTGCGACCCTGATTGATCCCGCACCCTAAGGTTGGGATGTAAGCTTTCCGTAAACGATCATGCCGCCAGCGTGCCGTTGCCCGGCGGTACGGCAAAATCAGACAGCGTGACGAGCAGATGGCTCCGTCCTTCGCGTTCGACGATGCCAGAGGCATAAGGCGCCCACACCGGGTCGATGCGGCCATGCACGGGCTGGGCCTCCTCGGGCGCGAGGCAGATATCGCTCACCGAATCGACCAGGAAGCCATAGCTGTGCGCGGCGATGTCGGCGACGATGGCGAGCGAGGCGCTTCCGTCCAGCCCGCCCTTGCCGAAGATCCGTGCTTCCATGTCGATCACCGTGAGCACCCGGCTGCGCAGGGCGGCGAGGCCCCGGACATGCGCCTGAACGAGCGGGATGGGAACGATATCGCCCAGCCGGACCACGGCTTCCACCTCGCTGGCGCGTACGGCAATGGGGACGTCTGCGATGCTGGCGAACAGGAACAGCGATTCGGTCATGCAACCCTCCGCGTGGCTTGCGCGATCGCGGCGAAGATCTGGGCGCGGTCGTAGCGGTAAACCGTCTCCCGGGCTGTGGCGGTGGGAACGGCGTCCTCGCGCAGCGTGATGACGGGGATGGTGCCGGCATCATCTCCGGTTTCGGCGGCATCCACGTCGGTGCGCAGGATCACATGGGCAGTGTCTTGCTCACCGACAGGTCCGAACTGCACCTCATGTCCGGCCTGGATGAGCAGCGGCGCCAGGATATTGCGCATCCACGCGTCGTCCTCATCGGGGATCAGGCAGCGAATCGGCTCGCCGGCACGGGCTATCGCGTTCTGTGCGTGCGCTTCTGCGAAGAGCGCGAACGGGTCGAGCATCTCGATCTGTGTCTCGCCCACCATCACCAGCCCGGCGAGCCGGCCGCCGGCCACTGCCGCGTCGACAGCCTGCGGAACGTCGAGGATGTCGATGACGTCTGCGATCAGGTAGCAAAGCTGCTCCTCTCCCGCATTGAGGCGCAGCGACTTGAGACTGCCATCATCTACCGGTTGCGCGTTGAGCGCGGGCACCAGCCGGTCCTCGATGCGCACGAACGCGGCCGTTCCGCAGAGGGCGATCTCATTGGCGGTGATGTCTTCGACCCGGTCGACCACGGCGAGGGGAACCAGCCGGTGCGTGCCGTCGCGTTCGCGGAACATGAGCGCCTGCATGGTTGGCTCGGCGACTGTCTCGGCTACCGATGCGGCAGGCCGTTGCGAGGCTTCCGCCTCACGCAAAGGCAATTGTGCGACGTGGGCGAGTCCGGCGGCATCGAGCAGCAGCATCGGCTGGCCGTTGTCCGGCAGGGTCATGCCGGCAAACACGCCGGCGGCGGTCACCGCAGGCGGGGCGGGGCGGATGACCAGCTCCTCGTTGCTTTCCACCGCCTGCACGCCGAGCACATAGGGCTGGCCGGCAGGCGAGCGGATGACCATGAGAATCCGTGGCCCATCGACGCTTTTTGCCCGACCGAGCTTCAGCACCTCCTCCAGGTCGATGAAGGCGTGGCGCTTGCCGCGAATTGTTGCGATGCGTGCGCCGCCGACTTCCTCGATCGAGACCATGGCGCTGGTCTGGTGCAGCAACTCGACGACATTGTTGCGCGGGATGGCGAAGAAATGCGTGTCGCTGCGAACGATGAGGCCGGGGATGATGGTGAGCGTCAGCGGTACGCGCAGGGTGATCGTCGTGCCGCGGCCCGGCACGCTTGCAATGGTGATGATGCCGCCGATCTGTTCGATATTGGTCCGCACGACATCCATGCCGACCCCGCGTCCCGAGATGGACGTGACCCTGGCGGCGGTCGACAGGCCAGCGCGGAAGATAAGGTTGAGCGTTTCCGTGTCACTGATCTGCGCTGCCTCGGCAGGCGTGAGCAGTTTGGCCGTAATCGCCTTTGCGACGAGCGCGGCGCGATCGATGCCGCGACCGTCATCTTGCACTTCGATGACGATCTGATTCCCGGACTGGCGTGCGATGATCTGCAGCGCTCCCACTTCCGGCTTGCCGGCGGCGCGCCGTTCGGCCGGGGTCTCGATACCGTGGTCGAGGGCGTTGCGCACGATGTGGGTGAGCGGATCGAGAACCATCTCGATCATCTCCCGGTCCATCTCGACCTCGCCGCCATCGAGGTCGAGCGTGGCCTTCTTGCCCAGCTCCTGGGAGAGATCGCGCACCATGCGGGGGAGGGCGGCGTAGAGCCGGTCGACGCGCTGCATTCGGGTCTTGCTGATCATGTCGCGCAAGTCCGCGACGTTGGCGGAGAGGCGTTCGAAACTGCCTTCCAGTTCCGGTTCGATGGGGCGCTCACGCAGCCGCCGGGCGAGATCGTTTCGCGCCAGCACCATGTCGGAAATGCCGCTCATAAGCTGGTCGATGAGTGCCAGTGGCAGCCGGATGGTGCGCGGCGCTCGGCCACCTGACTTGCTGTGTGCGGGCCCGGCCTCCTCCGGTGCCTCGGCATGGTAGCCCCGCGTGTCTGCGGTTTCCGGCATCAGAATATCGTCGCATGTCTCGGGCGCGGGCTCGAAAGTTTCGGGCCTGCTGGTGCTCGCGAGCAGCGCATCGAGCAGGGCGTCGTCGTCCGATTCGGGGATGGTCTCATCCCCCCCGAGGTCGCGCGCGAGTGCGCCAATGCGGTCCATCACCGCGAGTACGGCGCTGACGGTAGCGGGGTCGGCGCTCCGCTCGCCACGTCTCACCGCAGCCAGCGCCTCCTCCGCGCCATGTGCAAGCCTTTCGAAGCGCGGCAGATTGAGGAAGCCGCAACTTCCCTTCACGGTGTGGAAGAAGCGGAAGAAGGCATCGAGACGCGATTGGTCGGTGGGGTCGGCTTCCCAGGCAACCACCTCGCTGGAGAGCGTCTCCAGCGTTTCCAGGGTCTCTGCTATGAATTCTCCCAGAATTTCGTCCATGCGCCGGCGACCTTGCTTGCAGGTCGCCGTCATGGGGCAGAGTGATTAAATCCGGGTTAAGGTTTGCCGGGCGCCGTGATGGGGAGGCGCACCTAGCGCGTGGGCAGGCGCGCACCGAACATCAGGAACGGCTCACCCTCCTCGGAAATCATCAGATCTCCGCCGGACGCGGCGGCGATCGAACGAATCATGAAGGCGGGCGCGGTACGGCTCGTCACCTCGCCGCCGTCGCGCGTCAGGGCAGCGCGGATCGCCGGATCGAAGGTGATGCGGCTCCCCTCGCCGCGCACCGCAATCTCGGTGACGCCACTGCCTTGCTCGGCGCCAATCGCCAGCGTGCCGCCGCGCGGCAGAGCCTCGCCCGCCAGCATCACCAGGTTCAGCAACAGCTTGGCGGCCGGCTTGGGCAGGCTCTCGCCAGCGATCATCCATTGCAGCGCAAGCTTGCCGCCGGGCGGGAAAAGCCCTTCCACGGCGCTGCGTATCTCATGCAGGGCGATGGCCTCGCCGAAACCCCCGCCGGCGCCAAAGGCCAGGCGGAAGAATTTGAGCTTGCCTGCGGTGGTGCGCGCGCTGTCCCCCAGCAAGCCGATGCATTGCTCGCGGACTTGCGGGTCGGTCTCGTCGGCGATCAGTTCGATACCATTATTGAGTGCGCCCACGGGGCTCAGCAGATCATGACACAGGCGGGAACAGAGCAGGCTGGCGAAGTCGATGGAGTCGAACGCGGTAGGCTGGGCCAAGATCGGAGAATCCTCTTCAGGGTTCGGGGCGTGCCGGCGATGGACAAGGTGGTCACATGCGTCGGGCGTTGCGCCCTCATGCCGGGCCGCACGGGGTGGCGCAAGGCCGAGATGCGGCGGGACCGTCCACCCTTGCGGCCAACGGGCGGTGGAGTGGGATCAGCGGGGAGCCGACGGCGTGTCGGTTTCGATGAGCGCCATCGGCTCGAACCGGCCATGCAATTGGCCAACGGGTACCGCCCGCCAAGCCCGCGCGGAGCCGGTGCCGCCAATGAGCAGCCAGATTTCGCCATTGCCCTGCGCCATGGCCGCGTCGACCAGCGAGGGCGTTGGCGTGCCCTCTGGGTGTGAATGATAATAGCCGAGGATCGCCGGTCCGCCGGAGCGCGCTTCGCGATGTGCCTGCAGGAGCACGACGGGGTCGATCTCGAAGAAATGGCGTGGCTCGGCGGCGACGTTGGCGGCGGGCCGGATGGCGGCAACGCGGCCGCTCTCCCGTGCGCCAAGCAGCAGGCCGCAGCACTCTTCGGAACCGGCGGCGCGGGCGTGGTCGCGAATGGAGTCGAGCAGGGCCGTTGAAATGGTGAGGCTCATCCCCACATGCTAGGCGATGACTGAGGGGGTCGCCACCGTTTCGGCTGAAATCACGCCCGCGCTTCACGGCGTGCGGCTGGATCGTGCCTTGGCTGAACTCGTGCCCGAATTGTCTCGGGAGCGGGTGAAGGCGCTTATTCTGGCCGGTCAAGTGCGCGGCCCGGGTGGACATCCGGCCAACGATCCGGCGCTCAAGGTGAAAGCGCAGACCCTGTTCGCGCTCGCCATTCCCCCAGCGGCACCGGCCGAGGCGATCGCGCAGGAGATCGCCCTCAATATCGCCTATGAGGATGAGCATCTCATCGTCGTCGACAAGCCAGCGGGCATGGTCGTGCATCCGGCGGCGGGCAATCCGGACGGGACGCTGGTCAACGCCTTGCTCCACCATTGCGCGGGCCAGCTCTCCGGGATCGGCGGCGTGGCACGGCCGGGCATCGTCCACCGCATCGACAAGGATACCTCCGGGCTGCTTGTCGTCGCCAAGAGCGACGCGGCCCATGAAGGGCTGGCCCGCCAGTTCAAGGATCACAGCATCGAACGGCGCTATCTGGCGCTCGTCAACGGCATCCCTGTCCCCCCGGCTGGCACGGTCGACCGCTGGATCGGTCGCTCGGATGCCGACCGCAAGAAGATGGCGGTGCAGCGCGAGGGGCGCGGCAAGCACGCTGTCACGCATTATCGCATGCTGGAGGCGCTCGACCGCGCCGCGCTCGTCGAGTGCCGGCTGGAGACAGGGCGGACCCACCAGGTGCGCGTCCACATGGCGCATCTCGGCCATCCGCTGCTGGGGGATCCGGCTTATGGGCGCGGTGGCCCGCACAAGGCGCTCCTCGCACAACTGGGCTTCCACCGGCAGGCCCTCCATGCCGCAGTGCTCGGATTCGTCCACCCCGTGACAAGCCAGACTCTGCGCTTTGAAAGTCCAATTGCGGATGACATGCAGCAACTGTTCAGCCATCTTTGCGTATTAGAGAAATAAGAGTCGAATGAGACGACCACCACTCCTCCCGCGTCTCCCAGAAGGACCCAATCCGTGAGCAATGGTAGCAATGTCCCTGCGACGATCCCCGCGCTTGGCGGCGATGCCAGCCTGAACCGCTATCTCGCGGAGATTCGCAAGTTTCCCATCCTGAAGCCCGAGGAAGAGTATATGCTCGCCAAGCGCTATCAGGAACATGGCGATCCCGAGGCAGCGGCCAAGCTGGTCACCAGCCATCTGCGCCTCGTGGCCAAGATCGCCATGGGTTATCGCGGCTACGGTCTGCCCGTGGCGGAACTGATCTCCGAGGGCAATATCGGCCTGATGCAGGGCGTGAAGAAGTTCGAGCCCGATCGGGGCTTCCGCCTCGCCACCTATGCGATGTGGTGGATCCGCGCTTCCATCCAGGAATTCATCCTGCGCTCGTGGAGCCTGGTCAAGATCGGCACCACGGCCGCGCAGAAGAAGCTGTTCTTTAACCTGCGTCGGATGAAGAACAACCTCGAAGCATTCGAGGATGGCGACCTGCACCCCGACACCGTGGCCAAGATCGCCACCGATCTCGGCGTGGCGGAGGAAGACGTCATCTCGATGAATCGCCGCATGGCGATGGGCGGCGATACGTCTCTCAATGTCTCCGTGAACGAGGATGGCGAGGGGCAATGGCAGGATTGGCTCGCCGATGACGGCCCCTTGCAGGATCAGGTTCTCGCCGAGGAGCAGGAGAGCGACGTACGCCACGCCATGCTGCTCGATGCCATGAGCGACCTTAACGATCGCGAGCGCCATATCCTCCAGGAACGCCGCCTTGCAGAGGAACCCAAGACGCTGGAGGAACTCTCGCAAGTCTATGGCGTCAGCCGCGAACGCGTCCGGCAGATCGAGGTCCGCGCTTTCGAGAAGCTCCAGCGCGCGATGATGCGTCTTGCCGGGGACAAGCGGCTGCTTCCGGTCGCGGGCTGAAACGGCCGTCGCATCGGGGGCATAGCCCGTGATCGCCGCTATGCGGGTGCATGGCGGGTTAGGTGCGCGGGGCTTTCAGCGATGTCGAGAGCGCTGCGTCTAGCCAGCTGTGGCTGGCCAGCTCTGCCTTGGCCCCCGGGCAAGGTCGCCAAATGGCGTCGAAGACCTGGGTGAGCCAAGGAAATGGCGGCGCAACCGCCTGAAGCCCCACGCGATTCGGCACAGGCTGCGGCAGGCGGTTCCGCCCGGAGCGAAAATGCTCTAGGGCGCCGGTCATGGTTCACACGCTTCTTGTTATGCTTGGCGGCGCGATCGGTGCCGCCATGCGCTATCATCTTGGCCGCGCGACGCTGCGGCTGTTCGGCACGGGTTGGCCCCATGGCACGTTTGCCGCCAACGTGCTGGGTGGCTTCGCGATGGGCCTGCTGACCGGCTGGCTCGCCATGCGGGCGCAGAGTGGCGCTGAGCAGGTTCGGCTGTTTGTAGCGGTCGGGGTCTTGGGCGGGTTCACGACCTTCTCCGCTTTCAGCTTGGAAACGATGCTGATGATCGAGCGCGGTGAGTGGATTCCCGCACTGGCCTATGCGGTGCTGTCGGTCGTGGTCTCGGTCGGTGCGCTGGCGCTTGGTCTGCTCGTCATGCGGGGTGTACCGGCATGAGCCGTGCCAAGGCGGGCGATCCCGCGGCCGTGCGCCAGTTCACCGTGAGCGCCGAGGATGACGGCATCCGGCTCGATCGCTGGTTCAAGCGCCACATGGAAGATGTGCCCTTCGCGACCGTCTCGCGCTGGGCGCGCACGGGGCAACTGCGGGTCGACGGTGCGCGGGCAACGCCTGGCGACCGTCTCACGGAAGGGCAGGTGCTGCGCGTGCCGCCGCTCGACCCCGCCGTCACGCGCACCGGCCGCGCGGCGCGCCCACGCCCGGTGTTGAGCGAGGACCAGATTGCCTTTGCCGAAGGCCTGGTCATCCATCGCGATGCGCAGGCACTGGTCATCAACAAGCCGCCGGGCCTTGCGACGCAGGGCGGCACCAAGACCAAGGACCATGTCGACGGCTTGCTCGATGCATTGATGTTCGAGCGGGACGACCGACCCCGGCTCGTCCACCGGCTGGACAAGGACACGAGCGGCGTGCTGCTGCTCGCCCGCTCGGCTCGCGCTGCCGCGCATTTCGCCAAGGCGTTCTCCTCGCGCAGCGTGCGCAAGGTCTATTGGGCGATCATCGTCGGCGTGCCGTCCATCGACGATGGCTATATCGATCTGCCGCTCGCCAAGCAGCCCGGCACGGGCGGCGAGAAGATGCATGTCGACGAGGCGGAGGGCGCTCCGGCGCGCACGCGCTACCGGGTCATCGAGCGCGCCGGCAATCGCGCCGCCTGGGTCGAACTGCAACCGCACACCGGGCGCACCCATCAGCTCCGCGTGCACATGGCGGCGATCGGCCATCCGATCGTGGGGGATGGCAAATATGGCGGCAAGGATGCATTTCTCAGCGGCACGATCAGCCGCAAGATGCACCTTCATGCTCGTCGGCTGCGCATCGACCATCCCGATGGCTCGCCGCTGGATGTAAAGGCCGATTTGCCGCGCCACTTTGCCGAGACATTGGCCGATCTCGGCTTCGACATGGCTGAAGGCGACTTGCCGCTGGAGGAGAAGGCGCCCTCCAAGGAGGAGGAGAAGGCCGCCGCCAGGCGCGCCGCCGCCGCCCACGCCAAGGACGTGCGCAAGGCGCGGCGCGGTGAACGGCGCGGACGCATCGGCGCCAAGGGCAAACCGACAGGGCCAAAGGCCAGGGCCGGCGGTCCGGCGGCACGGTCCGGCAAACCGGCGCGGCCCGGCAAGCCACGAGGAGCCGGGCCGGGGCCAGGTAAGCCGCGCCGAGGCTGAGCAAATGCGGAGGGGGTTTGTCGTCTGGCAAAGATTCAGGCCGGACGCATGCATATTCCATAATCGGCGGTTGCATGCGGGCGCATGAGTCGCAAGAAGGCGCACGAAGACAACTTCATTTCATGATCGAATTTGCGAAGGAGCCGGAAATTGCCCCGGATAGACGAGAAACTTTTACCTATTTTCGAGGATGTGCTGCGGCGCAATGCCGGCGAGTCAGAGTTTCACCAGGCCGTTGAAGAGGTTCTGGAGAGCCTTGGCTGCGTGATCAGCAAGCACCCCGAATATGCCGATAACGCGCTCATCGAGCGCATCTGCGAACCCGAGCGGCAGATCATCTTCCGCGTGCCGTGGGTCGACGATGCGGGTCAGGTGCAGATCAACCGGGGCTTCCGCGTCCAGTTCAACTCGGCGCTGGGGCCGTACAAGGGCGGCCTGCGCTTCCACCCCTCGGTGAATATCGGCATCATCAAGTTTCTCGGCTTCGAGCAGACCTTCAAGAACGCGCTGACCGGCATGCCGATCGGCGGCGGCAAGGGCGGCTCCGACTTCAATCCGCGCGGCCGCTCGGACGGCGAGATCATGCGCTTCTGCCAGTCGTTCATGACCGAGCTGTATCGCCATCTCGGCGAATATACCGACGTGCCGGCCGGCGACATCGGCGTGGGCGGGCGCGAGATCGGCTATCTCTTCGGCCAGTACAAGCGCCTCACCAACCGCTACGAGGCGGGCGTGCTCACCGGCAAGGGCCTTAACTACGGCGGCTCGCGCGCGCGCACGGAAGCGACCGGCTATGGCTGCGTCTACTTCGTCGACCAGATGATGCGCACGCGTGGCATGTCGTTTGAGGGCAAGCGCGCCGTGGTTTCGGGCTCGGGCAACGTCGCCATCTATACGATCGAGAAGATCCACGAGTTTGGCGGCAAGGCGATCGCCTGTTCCGATTCATCGGGCTACATCGTCGACGAGAACGGCATCGACCTTGAACTGCTCAAGGAAGTGAAGCTCAACCGCCGCGGTCGGGTGCGCGACTATGCGGCGCTGCGCGGCAATGGCGTGCACCATTCCGAGAAGGGTTCGATCTGGAATGTGCCATGCGAGGTCGCCATGCCCTCCGCAACGCAGAACGAGCTGGACGGCAATGACGCCAAGGCGCTCATCGAGAACGGCGTGATCGCGGTTGGCGAAGGCGCCAACATGCCCTCCACGCCGGATGCGATCCGCCAGTTCCAGGAAGCGAACATTCTGTTCGGTCCGGCCAAGGCGGCCAATGCCGGCGGCGTTGCGACCTCCGCACTGGAAATGCAGCAGAACGCCTCGCGCGATAGCTGGACCTTCGAGGACACCGAGAAGCGCCTCGCGACGATCATGCGTCGTATCCACGACAGCTGTGCCGCGACCGCCGACAAATATGGCGCACCGGGCAACTACGTGCTTGGCGCCAATATCACCGGCTTCGTGCGCGTCGCCGACGCGATGCGCTCGCTGGGCGTGATCTGAACCACAGGCGGATAAGCCCGGCTAATGGGGGCGGCGAAGCGGCGCATGCGCCGCTTCGCCGCCCCCATTTGCATGGAATGCACCGTGCCTCGGGGCGCGCGGGCGATATGGAAGCCCCTCCTCACAGGGGTGCCAGCCATCCACGGGGGAGCGGGTGGCTCATCAACGTGGACATAGCCCTCGTCCCGGCCTGGGCAGGGAGTTCAGTAGCAGCGCTCTGTAGAGCTAGGCTCTGCCTTCGCAGGAGCAAGACGCCGGTTGGCGCCGTGGATGTGGGAGGGGGCGGCCGCCGGAGGCCGGGATCAGTCTGATTTCAAGCTCAGGCAATGTTCACCCACAGCGCTCGCCGCCATCGTTCGTGGTCGACCGCCGCCGATAAGCGCTCACCCCCGACGCGTGCCGCTCATCGTGAGCGTGCCGAACGCGCCGGCGTCGATTGTGCCGGTCAGCTTGCCATCGGTGACGATGGCCTCGCAGCGCAGCGTCATCGGCATGGGAATGGTCATCTCCATGGTCCAGTTCAGGCGGTTGCCATCTACCTTGCCATCCTTGACGTCCAGCGAACCGAGCGGACCGGCATTGGTGCCATTGAATCGCTCGCCGTCGCTCACGATGGTGAACACGCTGGACTGGTCGCCCATCGGCGTCTTGGTGATGCAGTCATAGGCGCCATCGACCTTGGCCATGCTTTCGTCTCCTATCTGTGGGTAGCAGTTACTTGGCAGCCGGCTTGTCCGGCGCGATCTCGGTGACAGGGAGGCCCAAGGCGTCGAGCTGACCGGCAATTTTGCTCTTATCGCCAACGACGATCCAGCTCAGCTTGGCGGGGTCCAGGATGGAGCGGGCCGCCATATCGAGCTTCTCCGGGCTCAGATCAGCATAGCGGGGGGCGAGGCTTTCGACATAGTCGAATGGCCGCCCGTAGAGTGCATCCGCCTGCATCTGCCCGAGCACGGCGGTTGACGTCTCGAAGCGCGCCGGCAACTGCGCGATCTCGCCCTTGATGACGCGGTTATACTCCGCCACCGTCACGCCTTTGGCGCCGAGGAACTGGGCAATATTGTCGCGCATCGCGGCGATGGCCGGGCCGGTCTGATCCGCCTGCACTGGCGCGGAGACGATGTAGGGGCTGCGCTCGGCGCGCGTGGCAAGATAGGCCCGCACACCGTAGGACCAGCCCTTCACCTCGCGAATATCGGTGTTGAGGCGGGACAGAAAATCATCGCCCAGCACGGTGTTGGCGGCATAGAAGGGCACCAGATCGTCGCTGCCCTTCGCCTGCGTCACGAAGCCGCCGAGGATGATCGATTGCGGCGATTGCGGCCGATCGATGAGGAAGATGCCCGGCTTGGGTGCCGGCACCGGCACGGTAAAATCCTTCTGCGGCGAGGCCATGCGGTTCTGCGGCCATTTGCCGAAATGTGCATCGAGCAGCGGCTTGATCTCGTCCATGGTGACGTCACCCGCGACGAAGATCTCCGCCTTGCCCGGCACGATCCAGCGATTGTGATAGGCGACGAGGTCATCGCGCGTGATCGCCTGCACCGTTTCCGTATCGCCCCGGCCACTGGCCGAGACGCCATAGGGGTGCGCGTCGCCATAGAGCAGCGGGAAGATGGCACGGCTGGCGAGCCCTTGCGGCTGTGTCTTCTCCGCGGCGATGCTAGCGAGCTGGATGGCGCGCAGCCGCTCGACCTCGCTCGGCACGAAGGCCGGGTTGCGAATGACGTCCGCCAGCAGCGCGAGCGAGGGCGCGAGATTAGCCTTGAGCGCGTAGAGAGAAACGGAGGTGCGATCCATGCTTTGGCCGGTCGTGATATTGGCGCCGAGGCGCTCCTGCTCCTCCGCAATCTCGATGGTCGAGCGGGTGGTCGTGCCGGCTTCGAGAAGACTCAGCATCAGGGCGCTGAGACCGAGCCGGTCGCGCCGGTCGCTCGCCATGCCGGCGTCGAAGCTGACCGCCACGCGCACGGCGGGGACGGTTGTGCGCCGGGCGACGTGCAGCTTGACGCCATTGCTGAGCGTTGCCGTCTCCACGGTGGGGAAGTCGAGTGCCGGGCTCGGCTGCACCTCGGGCAGCGGGAGTGTCGGCTTGGGTGCCTCGGCTTGCGCCGCTGCGGCGCCGCCTGGCGCGCTGACCGCGGCGTCCTCGTAGGCGTCGCGCTCGCCGGGCTCTACCTTGAGGGCGTAGACCGGGCGGGTCAGCCAGCGCTGCATGGCCGCCTTCACCCCGTCCGGCGTGGCCGAGGCGATCGCTGCCAGATCCTTCTTATACTGGCCCGGATCGCCCGAGTAGAGTAGCCCCTCGGCCAGCGTCGCCGCCTTGCCGCCAAAGCCGCCGACCACTTCCAGCCCCGAGATTTCAGCCGAGACTTGCCGCGTCGCCACGCGCTGAACTTCGTCGGCCGTCGGGCCGTTCCTGATCAGGTCGGCGATGATCTCGTCGAGCCGTTTGGCAACCAGGTCCGGATCGACACCGGGCTTCACGTCGGCCGTCACTTCGACCATGCCGATCTGTTCGAACTGCTGGAGCCCGGCGGTCACGCCCACCGCGATCTGCTCCTTGCGGACCAGCTCATTATCGAGCCGCGAGCTGGCGAGCCCGCCAAGCACCGCCGCGCCCACCGCAAGCAGCGGCGAATCCTTGTGGTTGCGGTCCGGTGTCGTCCACAGGCGGTAGATGCGCGTGGTGGCGACCCGGTCCTTGAGGACCTGGTCGACACGCGCGGGCAGTGTCGGCACCGGCGAAACGACGGGCGCGACCGTGGGCCCGGCGGGAATGGCGCCGAAATAACGCTCCACCTTCTCGCGCGCGGTCTGCACGTCGATATCGCCGGCCAGCGCGATTATGGCGTTGTTTGGCCCATAATTGTCGCGGAACCAGGCTTTGACGTCATCCAGCGAGGCGGCGTCGAGGTCCGCCATCGAGCCGATGGTCGAGTGGGCATAGGGGTGGCCTGGGGGGAACAGCGCGGCAAGCTGGGCATATTGGACGAGACCATATGGCTGGTTGTCGCCTTGCCGCTTCTCGTTCTGCACCACGGCGCGTTGCGCATCGAGCTTGGCCTGCGTGACCGCGCCGAGCAGATGGCCCATGCGGTCAGCTTCCATGAACAAGGCGAGGTCGAGCGCCCCGGTCGGCACCGTTTCGACATAGTTGGTGCGGTCGAACCAGGTCGAGCCGTTGGTTGCGGTCGAGCCCGCGGTGGTCAGCGGCTCATCGAAATCAGGCACATTCTCCGACCCACCGAACATCAGATGCTCGAAGAGGTGAGCAAAGCCCGTCTTGCCCTTCGGTTCGTTCTTGGATCCGACGCGGTAGTAGACGGTGACGCCGACGACCGGCGCCTTGCGGTCGGTATGGACGATGACGCGCAGGCCGTTGGCGAGCGTGAACGTCTCGTAGGGAATGTCGACCTGCTTGATAAGGTCGGTGAGCGGCGCGAGTCCTGCGGTGGGCGCTGCGGCGGTGGCGGCCGGCCTCGGCTTGGCCTGCGCGAAGGCCGGCGCGGTGGCGACAAGCGCCGCTCCGGCCAGTAACGCGGCGAGGGAACGGGCGATGGAGCGGGGCTGGCGCATGGGCAGGGCCTTCGTCTGCAGGCGAGTGGAACAGCGCCGTACCATAATGATGTGCCCCGACGGCGCAATCCGCCTTCTTGCTGGACAGGCTGGAGCCCGCCGGTAGAATTCCGGCACGTCGGCCGGTTCCGGCCCGCCATATCGTCAGGTATTTTCCATGGTCTTTTCGCGTTCCCGCTCGTTGCCCGCAGCCGCCCTATTGCTCTGCCTCCCGCTCGCGGTCCCGGCATCCGCCCATGAACCTGCGGCGCAAAAGGCCGCGCCCGCTGCTACCCGCCCGGCTACGCCGTTGATCCCGGAAGCGGCCTTGCCGCTCGATCCGCGTTTTTCGCCCGAGCGGGTCAAGGCGGACGTTACTTTCCTTGCGGACGATCTGCTGGAGGGGCGTGATACCGGGAGCCCGGGTTATGAGATTGCCGCCCGCTATGTCGCCCAGCGCTTCGCCGCGCTTGGGCTCAAGCCCATGGGCGATGATGGCGACTGGTTCCAGCGCATCACCTTCCAGAAGACCGAGCGGCTCGATGCGCCTTCCGGCGTTACCGTCACGGGCCCTGCCGGCAGCGCCACTTTCAGCCACGGGATCAACGCGCTGGTTTCCGTGAATGCCAACGAGCCGAGGCTGGACGTGACCGCGCCGCTGGTCTTTGTCGGTTACGGCATGGTCGACAAGCGGCTGGGGCTGGACGACTATGCCGGTCTCGACGTGCGCGGCAAGATTGTGGTGCTCCTGCGCGGTTTTCCCGAAAATCTGCCCAGCGAGCCCGCCGCCTACGTGGTCAGTGCCAAGGCGGAGGTTGCGCAGGCGCACGGGGCGATCGGCCTCATCCAGATCGACACCGACGCCTCTGCCCGCCAGCGCCCCTGGCAACGACGACTGCTGCTTTCCTCGCAGCCAAGCTTTACCTGGGTTGGGCCGGACGGCGTGCCGTTCGACGAGACGCCTGGCATCCGTGTCGGTGCTTCGCTCGACAGCAAGGGCGCGGCTGCCCTGTTCGCCGGTGCGCCACGATCACTCGCGCAGGTGCTTCGCGAGGCGGCGCGCAGGGGAGCCCGGCCCAAGGGATTCGCGCTCAAGACCAGCGCGCGCATATTCGGCCAGAGCCGGAGCAGTCGCGTCACCAGCCCCAATGTCGTGGCGATGATCCCCGGCGGCGATCCGGCGCTGGCCGACGAATATGTCATTCTTTCGGGGCATCTCGACCATATCGGCATCAGCCCTGCGATGCCGGGCGACCCGGCCGACAAGGATCGGATCAACAATGGCGCTCTCGACAATGCCGCCGGGATCGCCACCCTGCTGGAGGTCGCCCATGTGATGAGCCAGGAGGCGACCGACAAGGGCGGGACGAAGCCGCGCCGTTCGGTCATCTTCCTGGCTTCGACCGGGGAAGAGAAAGGCCTGCTCGGCGCGGATTATTACGCCCGCCATGCCAGTGTGCCGGTCAGCAAGATCGTCGGTAATGTCGATCTCGACATGCCGGTGCTGACCTACGCGTTCACCGACCTCACGGCTTATGGCGCCGAGCATTCGACGCTCGGCAAACTGACCGCCGAGGCCGTCGCGCCGATGAAGCTGGCGCTGGCGCCCGATCCCATTCCCGAGGAAACCGTGTTCGTCCGTTCGGACCACTATATGTTCGTCAAGCAGGGCGTGCCTGCGGTGTTCCTCGCCACCGGCTTCGGCAATGGCGGCGAGGCGGCCTATAATCATTACAACGAGCAGAATTACCATCAGCCCGGGGACGACCTGAAGCAGCCGATCATCTGGCGGGCGGGGGCGCGCTTCGCGGAGGCCAATTACCGCATCACCCGCGCCATGGCCGATGCCGATATGCCGCCGCGCTGGCTCAAGGGCGATTTCTTCGGCGACCTGTTCGCGCCCAATGCGCCCAAGGCCGAGGCGGCGAATTAGAAACTTATCACCAACGAAAACGGGTTTGGCGACTTAGGCCGCGTCGACGCCGATCGCCTCGCTCACATGGCGGAGGCCGTCGCGCTTGAGCAAGGCGGCAAGGCCCTTGTTGATGCGCGCGGGCAGATAGGGGCCCTCGTAGATCATCGCCGAATAGAGCTGGACCAGACTGGCGCCGGCGCGAATGCGGGCATAGGCCTGCTCGGCGCTGGCGATGCCGCCGGCGCCGACGAGCGGCAGGCGCGAGCCCAGCAACCGACGGAAATCGCGCAGCCGGGCGAGGGCCAGATCGTGCAGCGGCGCACCCGAGAGGCCGCCGGCTTCGTCCGCTTGCGGGGCGGTGAGGCGCGGACGGGATATCGTTGTATTGCTAATTATGAGGGCATCGATCCGATGGGCAAGACTCAACTCGGCAATGTCCTCGATATCGGCGGGCTCCAGATCGGGCGCGACCTTGAGCAGGACCGGCGGCCCGCCGGCCGGGCGCGCGGCCATCACCCGGCCGAGCAGCTCGTCCAGCGCGGCGCGGCTCTGCAGGGCGCGCAGGCCCGGTGTGTTGGGCGAGGAAATATTGACGGTGAGATAGTGCGCATGGGCGCTCATCGCGCGCACACCCGCCTCATAATCCGCGATTCGGTCGGTGGCGTCCTTGTTGGCGCCGATGTTGACGCCGAGCACGAAGCCGGCGGGGATGCGATGGCGCGCCAGCCGGGCCTGCGCCGCCGCCTGCCCGCCATTGTTGAACCCCATGCGGTTGATGATCGCCTCATCCTCGACAAGCCGGAACAGGCGCGGCCGGGGATTGCCGGGCTGCGGGCGCGGCGTCAGCGTGCCCAGCTCGGCGAACCCGAAACCGAGCGCGCCCATCCGATGGGCGACGTGCCCATCCTTGTCGAACCCGGCGGCGAGGCCAACCGGGCTGGCGAAGCGCAGGCCGAGCAGCGTCTGCGCCAGCACCGGATCGGGCGTGGCGGCGTGCGGCAGCGGCAGGCGCAGCGCGGCGAGGGCAAGATGATGGGCGGTTTCCGCCTCGAACGCGAACAATAGGGGGCGGATCAGCCGATACATGGGGCGCCTATGCCAGCAAGGCTTGCGGTGGTCAAAGCGTGGGGCCGAGCTGCAACGGATTTGCACATGGCCCCCAAAAAAATCGTGGTGAAGTGCGGGCGTGTCGATTCCGTCCAATCACCAAGCAGCGAATCGCGCTAGGAAGATCGTGCGACCCGAAGGGCTCTCAGTCGTCCGGCTTAGAGACCTTGAACTTCAAGCGGTCCGGCCGGTGTTCATCGGCTGGACCGCTTTTTTCGTTCCCTCGACCCGGAATTCGTGCGAAAAGTGGGCCGGATGGGAAGTGGTGGTTATTCTTTGACCGCCGTTCTTCCTGTTTGCGGGGCAGGTGAACCTGTGTTCATCGTCCGTAGAGAGTGGCCAGGGTCGCATATGCGTCACAAATTCTCCGTCGCCGATGCGGCCGACATGGTCGCCCTGAGCTATTTCGTGCCCCCCGCCGATCTGGCCCGGTTGTTCGGCGCCTTGTATCTGTTCACCGCCGACCAACCCCGCGTAGCCGATCACACCCGCGCCGATCTGGCGCAGATCCGCTTCATGTTGGCCGGCATGGGCGCCTACCAATTCGGTGACGGACGGCAGGTCCGGACCCCGGAGTGCTGCCTGCTCGGGCCAACCAGCATGGCGACTCATTTCGACGTGGTCGGGCCGATGCAGGTGGTTGGCGTCACCGTACTACCGCTTGGCTGGGCCGCGCTGCGGGTGGGCGATGCGGACGCCATGGCCGACGACGTGGTCGATCTCACGGCCCGCTACGGTACCGTCTGGCGGGACATGTTGCTCCTGCTACGCTCGATCGAGGACCCGCAGAAGGCGGCGGATGCCTTCTGGACATTCATCCGCACGCAGATTCTCCCCGTGTCCGACAGCGACCGGCGGTTTGTCGAGGCGACTGACTGTTGGCTCGCCGATGAGCAGTCGCCCCGCGTTGAGGTGTTGCAGGAGGCGACCGGGCTGTCCGCCCGCCAGCTCGCGCGCTGGTGCAACCGTCTCTACGGCGCGCCACCCAAATATCTGGCGCGCAAATATCGCGCGCTGCGCTGCGCCCAGACGCTGGCGCGCGAGGCGCTGGACTGGTCCGAAATCAGCGGGGACGCCTTTTACGATCAATCGCATTTCATTCGTGAAATCAAGCACTTCACGGGTCTTACCCCCACCGAATTGCGCGAGCGGGCAAGCATCGTCATCCGCCTCTCGATGAAGCGCGCGGATCTGACCGACGAGGTCTCCCGGTTGAGCCGGATGAGCTAGCGATACAGGCCAAGACGGATCGCAAGGGGCCAGCGTTGGTGACCTTTCCGGTCGCGTTCCATTGGGCTTGAGACTCCCGGCCCAGGGTGAGGCTGGCCTGAGCGCAAGCGCATGAGAGTCCCATGGGCAGGCGCGCGAGCGAGACCGCCGCCCCCTCCATCACCCCTCTCGCTTTGAGGCGAGTCGGGGGGATTTGTTTAAAATCGGACTTGATTTGTACGATTCCCGGGGCCATGTGCGCAATCAGACCAATTTAGTCCGATTTATTGCGAGTCACTCTCACAATGCGCCTGTCGAGCCTTGCCGATTATGCCGTGCTGATGATGCGGACCGCTGCCCTGCATTGCGGCGGCGTGCGTCATAACGCCGCGACGCTCGCACAGGAAGCGGGAATTCCCGTGCCGACTGCCCAGAAGCTGGCGAGCGTGCTCGGGCGTGCGGGGCTGTTCAAGGCCACGCGGGGGAGCGGCGGTGGCCTCAAGCTGGCGCGCCCGGCCGCGGCGATCACGCTGGCCGACATCATCGAGGCTGTGGATGGGCCGATCCTGCTGACCGCCTGCCTCGACGCCGACGGATCGGACTGCTGCGCGCTCGACCGCCCGTGCGCGATCCGCCCGCACTGGATCGGCGTCAACCGGCTGGTGCGCGAGGTGCTGAGCCAGGTGACGCTGGCCGATCTTATCGCGACGCCCGATGCGCTGCCCGCCGGGGCCCTGCAACGGGTACGCGCCGCAACTCTGGAGGCTGTGCAATGAGCGCCCCTGTCAAGAATGCCGACGCCCTCGAAGCCGTTCGCAAGGCGAGCGACTATGAATGGGGCTTCGTCTCTGACATCGAGCAGGAATTTGCCCCCAAGGGGCTGAGCGAGGAGACCGTCAGGTTCATCTCTGCCAAGAAGAACGAACCGGAATGGATGCTCGACTGGCGCCTGAAGGCCTATCGCCACTGGCTGACGATGGAAACGCCGGACTGGGCGAAGCTCAACGTGCCGCCGATCGACTATCAGGACGCCTATTATTATGCGGCGCCCAAGGCGAAGGCGACGCTGGGCAGCCTCGACGAGCTGGACCCGGAGATCCGCCGCACTTACGAGAAGCTCGGTATCCCCATCGAGGAGCAGAAGGTGCTCGCCAATGTCGCGGGCGCGCCGCGGGTCGCGGTGGACGCGGTCTTCGATAGCGTCTCGGTCGCCACCACTTTCCGCAAGGAGCTGGAGGAAGCGGGCGTCATCTTCCGCTCGATCAGCGAGGCGATCCGCGAATTTCCCGATCTGGTTAGGAAGTGGCTCGGCAAGGTGGTGCCGATGCACGACAATTACTTTGCGGCCCTGAACTGCGCGGTCTTCTCGGACGGCACCTTCGTCTATGTGCCGGAGGGCGTGCGCTGCCCGATGGAGCTTTCCACCTATTTCCGCATCAACGCGGAGAATACCGGCCAGTTCGAGCGCACGCTGATCGTCGCCGACAAGGGCGCCTATGTTTCCTATCTGGAAGGCTGCACCGCCCCGCAGCGCGACGAGAACCAGCTCCACGCCGCGGTGGTCGAGCTGATCGCCCTCGACGATGCCGAGATCAAATATTCGACCGTGCAGAACTGGTATCCCGGCGATGCCGAGGGCAAGGGCGGCATCTATAATTTCGTCACCAAGCGGGCCCTCTGCCAGGGCCGCAACAGCAAGGTGAGCTGGACCCAGGTGGAAACCGGATCGGCGATCACCTGGAAATATCCGAGCTGCGTGCTGAACGGCGAGAATAGCGTCGGCGAATTCTACTCGGTGGCGGTGACCAACAATTACCAGCAAGCCGACACCGGCACCAAGATGATCCACAACGGCAAGAACAGCCGCTCGACGATCATCTCCAAGGGGATCAGCGCCGGCAAGTCCAGCGGTACCTATCGCGGGCTGGTGCGCATGGCCGCCAACGCCGAGAATGCGCGCAACTTCACCCAGTGCGACAGCCTGCTGCTCGGCAACCGCTGCGGCGCGCACACCGTGCCCTATATCGAGGTGCGCAACCCGAGCGCGATCGTCGAGCATGAGGCGACGACGAGCAAGATCAGCGACGACCAGCTGTTCTACGCCATGCAGCGCGGGCTGGATGCGGAAAGCGCGGTGAGCCTCATCGTCAACGGCTTCGCCAAGGAGGTGTTGCAGCAGTTGCCGATGGAGTTCGCGGTTGAGGCGCAGAAGCTGCTCGGTATTAGCCTTGAGGGGAGCGTGGGATGATATCTTCAGATGACGCAGACCGCCAAGCTAGGATGTTGAGCGAAATTCAACGCAAAGTATTATTACAGTGCCATCGAAAAAATCCCTTAAATTACTCCAAAATTGCTGATGAAATTGGCGAAAGTTATGAACGCGTTCAGTTCGCGGGGCGGGCGCTACAAAAGCTGAATCTCGCCCGTATAGGTCTTATGAGTTCGCCGAGTATTTATTACGGCAGAGCTAATGAGTATTCCGGATCTGCAATTTTTCTGACTGAAAATGGCGAAACTGTTCGTTCCGCAGTTCTTAAATTGATGTACGGATAATAAAATGCTGAAAATCGACGCTCTCTCCACCCGGATCGCCGACAAGCCGATCCTCAAGGGCCTCAGCCTGACGATCAACGCGGGCGAGGTGCACGCGATCATGGGGCCCAACGGCGCCGGCAAATCGACGCTGGCCTATACGCTGGGCGGCCGGCCGGGCTACGAGCCGGCGGGCGGCAGCGTCACCTTCCGCGGGCAGGACCTGTTCGCCATGGAGCCGCACGAGCGGGCGGCGGCCGGGCTGTTCCTCGGCTTCCAGTATCCCGTCGAGATCCCCGGCGTCTCCAACGTCCAGTTCCTGCGCGAGGCGCTGAACAGCCAGCGGCGGGCGCGCGGCGAGGAGCCGCTCTCGGCGGCGGACTTCCTGCGGCTGGCGCGCGAGAAGGCGGCCCTGCTCGGCATGGATATGGAGATGCTCAAGCGGTCCGTGAACGTCGGCTTCTCCGGCGGCGAGAAGAAACGTGCCGAAATGGTTCACATGGGCATTCTCGACCCCAAGCTCGCGATCCTCGACGAGACCGACAGCGGGCTGGATATCGACGCGCTCAAGACCGTCGGCAACGGCATCAACGCGATCATGCGCGCGCCCGACAAGGCGGTGCTGCTCATCACCCATTATCAGCGCCTGCTCGACTATGTGAAGCCTGATTTCGTGCACATTCTGGCCGATGGGCGGATCGTCCGCTCGGGCGGACCGGAGCTGGCGCTGGCGCTGGAGCGCGAGGGCTATGCCGAGGTGATCGCCGCATGAGCCGGCTCGCCGCCCTTCCGACCCGGCGCGACGAGGCGTGGCGCTACAGCGACCTCGACGCGGTTGCGCGGGTCTGGCCCGCGGCCGAACCGGAACGGTTGGTTGTAGCGGCCGGTGAGCAGCGCTCGCTCGCCCTGCTGCTGGATGAGGGCACCGAGACCGTCGTGATCCGCGATCACCAGGTCGAGATCGGCGCGGGCGGCGTGCTGACGGTGCATCTGCTCACCCTCGGCGGCGCGCTGGGGCGGGTGACATTCGATGTCACGCTGGCGCGGGGCGCGCATTTCGAGCTCAAGGCGGCGCTGGTCGGCAGCGCCGCGCAGACCATCGAGCTGGTGACGACGGTGACTCACGCCGAGCCGGAGGCGACCAGCCAGCAAACGGTGCGCGCCATCGCCGCCGGCCACGCGACGACGAGTTATCTCGGCCAGATCCGCGTGGCGCGCGACGCGCAGAAGACCGACGCGGCGCAGAGCTTCAAGGCGATGCTGCTCGATCGCACGGCGACCGCCAACGCCAAGCCGGAACTGGAGATTTTCGCCGACGACGTGAAGTGCGCCCACGGTGCCACGGTGGGCGAGCTGGACAAGGCGGCGCTGTTCTACATGGCCTCGCGCGGGCTGGACCCGGCGGGCGCGCGGGCGCTGTTGCTGCGCGCCTTCATCGCCGGGCTGTTCGATGACATGACGGATGAGGGCGAGCATGCGCGGTTCGAGGCCGCGGCGCTCGCCAAGCTGGAGGCTCTGGGATGACCGTGCTTGCTCCCCCCCTGACGGTCGCTTCGTCGGTGCGGACCGATTTCCCCGGCCTGCTCTCCGCCGACGGCAAGCCGTGGCATTATCTGGACAGCGCCGCGACCGCGCAGAAGCCGCAGGTGGTGATCGACGAGACGGTGCGGGCGATGGGCGTGGACTATGCCACCGTGCATCGCGGGGTCTATGCCCGCTCGGCCGACATGACGCTGGCCTATGAGGCGGCGCGGGCGCGCGTGGCGCGGTTCATCAACGCGCCGAGCAGCGACGAGATCGTTTTCGTGCGCGGCGCGACCGAGGGCATCAACCTGGTGGCGCAAAGCTGGGGCGGAGCAAATCTGAAGCCCGGCGACCGCATCCTGCTCTCCATGCTGGAGCATCACAGCAACATCGTCCCCTGGCAGCTCATCGCTGAACGGACCGGCGCGGTGATCGACGTGGTGCCGCTGACGCAGGACAGCCGGATCGATCTCGACGCGATGGCGGCGATGATCCGCCCCGAGCACAAGATCGTGGCGCTGGCGCATGTTTCCAACGTGCTCGGATCGGTGCTGGACGTGAAGCGCGCGGCGCAAATCGCGCACGATGCCGGGGCGCTGCTGCTGGTCGACGGCTGCCAGGCGGCGCCGCGCATGGCGCTCGACATGCAGGCGCTGGATTGCGACTTCTACCTGTTCTCCGGCCACAAGCTCTACGGGCCGACCGGCATCGGCGTGCTGTGGGCGCGGGCCGAGATACTGAATGCGATGCCGCCCTGGCACGGCGGCGGCGCGATGATCGACAAGGTGACGTTCGGGCGCACTACCTATGCGCCCCCGCCCGCCCGGTTCGAGGCGGGAACGCCGGCGATCGTCGAGACGCTCGGCCTCGCGGTGGCGATGGACTATGTCGAGGCGATCGGGCTGGACGCCGTGGCCGCGCACGAGGCGCGGCTGGTGGCGCAGACCCGCGACGCGCTGCGCGGCATCAATTCCGTGCGGCTGCTCGGGCCGGAGGATGGGGCGGGCATCGTCTCTTTTGCGATGGCGGGGGTTCATCCGCACGACATCGGCACCATATTGGACGAAGGCGCCGTGGCGATCCGCGCCGGCCACCATTGCGCGCAGCCGCTGATGGCGCATCTCGGCGTGCCGGCGACGGCGCGGGCGAGTTTCGGGATCTACAATGACGAAAGCGACGTCGCGGCGCTGGTGACCGCGCTCGACCGCGTGAGGACGATATTCGGATGAACGAGGAACGCAGAATCGAGGTCGAGGAAGTGGACCGGGTTGCCCCGCCGCCGCGCGCGCGCGTGTCCGATGCGCCCGAGCCGGGGCCGGCCGAAAGCGCCGCCGAGATGGTCAGCCGCAAGCGCGACTATCTGGAAGGCTTCCTCAAGCAGCAGCCGAGCGAAACGCCGGCGGGCGCGCCCGGCGGCGCGCTCTACGATGCGGTGATCGACGCGCTGCGGGCGATTTACGATCCGGAAATTCCGGTCAATATCTACGATCTCGGCCTGGTCTACGGCGTCGAGGTGGATGACGATGCGCACGTCTCGATCACCATGACGCTGACCACGCCGCACTGCCCCGTCGCTGAATCCATGCCCGGCGAGGTGGAGATGCGCGTCGGCTCGGTGCCGGGCGTCGGCGTCGTCGATGTCGACCTGGTGTGGGACCCGCCGTGGGACCCGCAGAAGATGAGCGATGAGGCCAAGCTTGAACTGGGCATGCTATAGGGTGGGCTGACAGGCCTGTATGTCCCCGCCCCGGGCAATTGGAGTTGAGACGATGAACGCACCGACGAGCACCGCGCCCCGCGTGCGCCCCGCCGCTGTCACGCTGACGGCGGCCGCCGAACAGCGCGTCGCCGATCTGATGGCCAAGGCACCCGAGGGCGCCATCGGCGTCAAGCTTTCCACGCCGCGCCGGGGCTGCTCGGGGCTGGCCTACTCGGTCGATTTCGTGATGGAAGCGGGCAAATTCGACGAGCGGATCGAGACGCCGGGCGGCGTGTTCTACATCGATGCCGCCTCGGTGCTCTATCTCATCGGCTCGGTGATGGACTGGGTGGAGGATGATTTCGCCGCCGGCTTCGTCTTCACCAACCCCAACGCCAAGGGCAGCTGCGGCTGCGGCGAGAGCTTCACCGTCTAACGGCGGAGGTCCTCTTCGAACGAAACCTTGAGCGCGCGCGCGGCGTGTCGCGACTTCGCTCGACACGAACAGGGCTCCTCCGGCCATAATCGGCACCCGTTCCCGCCCCATGGCAACGCCAGGAGCACATGCCGTTCGTAAGGGCTTCGTCGCGCAGAGGACGGACCGTTCCCTAAAGCGGATTGTAGCGAGACAAATCCGTTCGGCCTGCGCTTGTCGAAGGGTTGTTCTTCTTCCGGCACGGCATGGTCGAAAAGAAGCACGGCAACCCTTCGACAAGCTCAGGCCGAACGGAAGGGGTGTGGCTCCGTCCGCTTGTCATCCCGCCTAAAAACCGAGCGACCAGCGGAGTGCCAGGCCGCGTTCGTCGGGGCGCTCGGCGATGTTGCCGCTCTCTCGCCGCAGGAAGAGGTTGGCGCCGAGCCAGCCGCCGCCCACACCGGTGCCGTAGCTCAGCTCGATAGTCCGCTCGCGCCCGCGCGGGCGCAGGTCGAGCGGGACGATGCGGGTGGTGGCGGTGCCGCTCCGCCAGTCCCAGCCGTCCGGCAGGACCAGTGCGAACCGGCTGGCGATCACGCGCAGCGGCTGGGCGATGCGCAGGCCGATGAGGTCGCCGGGCATGAAGGTATCGCGCCGGGCGAGATCGGCCGACCAGCTCTGGCTGACCAGCAGGCCGTCCTCATGCAGGGCGCCCCCGGCCGCCGCATGGGTCCAGCCGCGCTGCCAGGTTGCGCCGAGCGAAAGGCTGGCTGGCAGGTCGGCCGCAATGGCGATGCGGGCGAACAGGCTGCGCGCCGATTGGGCGCCGAAGGCCGGGGCAAAGCGGGCGCCGAGCGTGGTCGCCTGCTCGTCGAGCAGGGTCAGGCCGCTGCTGAGCGCCAGCGGCCCGCGCGTCCAGCCGAGCGTGGCCGCCATCGCCCGATAGGGGGCGGGGCGCAGGCCGACGGGATCGCCCGCCATGGTCGGCCGGTCGTCGCGGTCGATCGTGCCGCTTTCCAACCCGCCTGTGAGCGACCAGCCGCCCGCCAGCGTGCGGGTCAGCGCCATGGCGCCGTCCGCGCGCATGGCCCCCTGCTGGAGGTCGAGCCCGTCACGGGCCATCAGGAAGGCGGGCGCGGGGCGGCCGGTGGGCGATGGTTCGAGGCTGGAGAGGCCGGTGCGGAGCCCCAGCGCGAGGCTGGCGCGGGGCGAAAGCCGCGCCGCGATGGTGCCGGAGAGCAATCGGGCGCGTGCGGCGTCCCGGTCGTCCAGCGTGAGCAGGCCGACGCGCGGCGATCCCGTGCCGTCCTGCGCGATGGAGAGGGCGAGGCGCAGGTCCGGCGCGCCGAACGCAAGGCTGCGGCGGCGGGCATCGAGCGAGGCCGCCAGCGAGGGGGTGGGTGCGTGGCGGGTGATGCCGGCGGCGAGATCGACCGAGTAAGCGCGCTGATAGCTGTCGAGCGCGACGGCGCGGAGGCCGGCGGGCTGCGCGTCGCCCATTGGCGCGGAAAGGCTGGTGGTGCCGGCCAGCGCGGGCGTGGCGGCGGCCCCGGCGAGGCTGAGCGTGCCGCGTGGCGCGAAGGCGGCGGCGACATCGAGGATGCCGACCCCGTAGCGTGCATCGGCGCCCGGCGCGCCGACATCGCGCGCGCTGGAGAGTAGCAATTCGACGATCTGCCGGCTGGTGAGATTGGGGAATGCCTGGGCGAGCAGGGCGGCGGCGCCGGCCACCTGCGGCGCCGAGAACGAGGTGCCGCTGTACAGGAAGCTCGCGCCCGTGTGATCGAAGGCGCGGACGCGATTACCAAGCGCGGCGATGCTCACCCCCTCGAACCCGCTAACGCCGGCCGAGAAGCTGCTCACCGTGTCATCGGCGTTGACCGAGGGGACGATGAGCACAAGGCCACGGCTGTAGGTCGGATCGGCCAAGGATCGCGCCAGCCCATCCGGCGCGGTGAGCGGTGCCTCGCCTTCTGGATTGTTGCCCGCGGAAATGACGATGATGGTGCCCGCCGCCGTCGCCCGGCTCACCGCCTGGAGAAGGTTGGCAGGCGCTGCATCGCCCCCCAGCGAAATGTTGATGACGCGCGCGCCGCTGCGCCAGGCATGATCGATCGCGTTGGCGATGGCGGTGGTGGGATGGGTGCAGCCATCCGCGTCGCAATCGGACCGGTCGTCGGTGCGGAGGGCGAGCACGGTCGCGTTCCACGCCATGCCCATCACCTGCCGGTCATTGCGCCCCGCCGCGAGCACGGCGGCGACCGCGGTGCCGTGGCCCGAAACGTCGACCGTGTCCGCGTTGCCCGCGAAATCGCGCGAAAGCGGGCTGATCCGCCCGGTGAATTCGCCGTTGGGATCGGCGATGCCGCTGTCGATGATCCCCACCGTCACCCCCGCGCCGCTGGCGCCGGCCTGATAGGCGGTGATCGCGCCATGATAGGGCAAGCCGGACGAGCGGTTGTATTCGGCGGTGTCGAAGTTGACCGGCGACGGTGTCGGGGTGGGGGTCGGCGTCGGCGTCGGCGTCGGGGCCGGCGTTGGCGTTGGAGACGGAGCGGGGGGCGGCGTGGAGTTCACACCGCCGCCACCACAGGCGGCAAGCATCAGCACGAGGGCCGAAGCAACCGAATATCTGCTCCATTGTCGCATGCTCTGCGTTCCTTGCCCCGCGCCTGCCGCTCCTTAGGGCAGGATGGTTAACGATGCATGCCATGCCCGATCGTGCCCGGTCGGCTCAACCGCTTTCGAAGCGCAGGCTCCGTTGGGCAACGTCGACCTCGGCCAGCCGGACATCGAGTGCCGTGCCGGGGATCAGGCCGTTGCGTGCCAGCCGGGTGACGATCGGCAGGTCGCGGAGCTGGATGCGGGCGCCGCGCTCGTCGACATCGGTGACAATGGCGGCGAACCGGCGCCCGTCCTGCCCGCGCAGCATCACCGCTTCCGCAAGGTCGATGACCGCGCGCTCGATCCGGCCGCCGAGCGACTCCGCGCGCGCCATCACCTTGGGCAGGGCGGGGAACGCCGCGCGGGCCGCCTCCGGCACCGGCTGCCCATTGGCGATCGCGAGCGTCGCCTGCACCACATAGCGATCCGCCAGGCGCCGCAGCGGGGCGGTGGCGTGCGCATACGGCGCGGCAACGGCGGTGTGCCACGGCAGCACGCCCGGTTCGAACGGCTCGTAGCGCGCGCCCGAGCCGGCGCGATGGACCGCTTGGGCGAACGCCGCGCGGCGGGGATCGGCGGGATCGAGCATCCGCTGAAACTGCGCCAGCGTCGCACCGCGCGGCCAGCTGAGACCATAGGCGCGCGCGGTGTTGCGCAGGCGCAGGATGGCGTGATCGTCCGGGCCGGGCATGGTGCGGAAGAGGCCGGTCTGCTGAGCGAGCAGCGCCTGCGCGATGACGAGGTTGGCCGTGAGCGAGAGGGCGGCGTTGCGGTCCTCGGCGGCACGGCGGGGGCGGAAGCGCAAATCGAAATGCCCGTCCGCCGTGCGCTCGACCTCCTGTTCGGCCGTATCGATGCGGCTCGCGCCGCGCCGATCCTCGGCCAGAGCGGCACGGCGGGCCAGCTCGGCGAAATCGGCGGGCAGATCCGCCTCGCGCACGGTCTCGTAACCGAGCTTGGCGCGGCTGTGGATTAGGGCGCGCTCGGCACCGTCGAGCGTGGCCGTGCCATCGGGCGCGATGCGAACTGTGAACACCACCGCCGGGCGCGGCCCATCCGGCAGCAGGCTGGCCGCCTGCTCGCTCAGCACGGGCGGGTAGAGATTGACCTTGCCATCCGGCAGATATTGCGTGGTGCCGCGCCGCCATGCCTCCGCGTCGATCGGGTCGCCATCGCGGACGAACCAGCCGATATCGGCAATGGCATAATGGAGGAGCAGGGCGTTGCCCGCCGGCTCGATGGCAAAGGCCTGGTCGAGGTCGGTCGAAGCGGCTGGATCGAGCGTGACGAACGGCCGGTCGGTGCGGTCGATATGGGCGCTGGGTGCGCGCATGGCGGCTTGCTCGGCCGCTGCGAGAACATCCGGCGGGAAATCGACGGGAAGCTGGACTTCGGCGCGGAGCGCGGTCAGCCCTTCCTCCAGCACATGACTGGGATCGGCGAGGATCTTCATGGCGCGGTGACGGCCCGGTGCAGGGTGGCGCAATCGCTTCCGTCGCCCGCGACGTCATCGGCTATGGCGGCGAACAGGCCGGCGAGGCCTTGATAGATCTCCGCTCCGGCCGCGTCGTCTGGGGCGAGGAAGGCGGAGATTTCGCGCATCTCGGCAACCCAGCGGTAGGCCTTGGGCATCATGTCGGGGATCTGGCGCTGATAGCGCTTGAAGAGATCGGGCATATGCTCGGCCATTTCCGCCTTCAGCGCATCGGCAACGCCGTGGCGCTCGGCGGCGAGCAGCAGCGCGGCGGCGAGGCCCACAACGCCCTTGTTGATGCCGCCGAAGCACATTTTGAGCGCGGAGGCGCCGCCGACGGCATCGCCAACGACCTTGGTAGGGCAGGCCGCTGTCGCCAGCCGGCTTGCTTCATGCGCGGCTGAGCCGGAGAGCAGCAGCACGGCGCCGCGCGGAGACGAACCCGGTGGCGGGCCGAGAATGGCGCCGTCCACCAGCGTGCAGTCGGCGGTGGCGAGACGGGCGGCGAGCGCTGTCTTGGTCGCCGGGCTGAGTGCGTTGGCATCCACGAACAGGGGCTTGTTCGCTTGCGCGGCGATATGTGGCAGCAGCCGCTCGACGAGGGCGGAGGCCTCGCCCGGGGGGAGGACCGAGAGGATGATGTCGCACGCGGCCAGATCGGCATCCTCGGCATGGCGCATACCGGCCGCCTCGGCGCGGGCGCGCGATGCGGCGCTGCGCCCGGTGAGCGAGGTGAGCAGCCTATGCCCAGCCCCGGACAGCGCCGCACCGAGCGCGCTCCCCATGGCCCCGGGTGAGATCAGCGCGATGCGCAACGGCGTGGATCGGTCGGCCATGGAAATCGTCCTCCGGCGTGATGGGACCTTCCGCATAGCAGCGGCCCATTGGTCCGGACCAGAGCCGCGTCAGTGTGGGGAGGCGTGAAGGGCGATTTCCTGCACCAGAAGCCGCTCAATATCCTCGACGGCGCGCGAAGCGTGTGGCGAGCGCGCGACGATCCGCCACATCGGGTCCAAAGGCGGTCCGAACGGCGCCAATCGACCGGCGGCCATGGCGGGCGCGGTCTGTTCGTCCAGCAGGACGGAGACGCCGAGCCCATCCTCGACCAGCGCCTGGACGAGGTCAGCGAACTGGAGGTGACGCACCGGCCCGCGCGGGTGGATGCCGACACGGCCGAGCTGGTCCTCCAGCCACTGCTCGGCAATGACCCCGAAATCGGGGAGGACGAAGCGTAGGTCCTCGTAGGGCAGCAGGCCTTCCTCGATCCGCCGGGCCACGGTCGGCGCCGCGACCAGGCGGATAGGCAGCTCACCGAGCAGGTGGATATGGGGCAGATCGAGGGGCGGGCGGCCGCCGATGGCGCAGAGCAACAGGTCAATCTCGCCATTCTCCAGCGCGGCGGCAACCTCCCGGGCCGGCAGCACAGGCAGGATCTCCAGTTCGACGTGCGGCATCTCCTGATAGATGCGGAGCAGCAGCGGCTTGAGATAGCTATCGCGCGGGCCGCTGCCGATCGAGAGGCGGACTCTCAGCTTGCCGTCGGCGGGCGCGCGATTGCCGTCCGCGCGCATCGCCTGGCTGGTGGAGAGCAGCGCCTCGGCGCGGTTGAGCATGTCGCGGCCCTCCGGCGTCAGCATGGGTGTGGTGCCGCGCCGTCGCTCGAACAGGCAATGGCCAAGGTGGCGTTCCAGCGCGCTGATATGGTCGCTTACCGCCGGCTGCGAAATGCCAAGCTGGTCGGCCGCCAGCGCGAAGCTGCCGGAGCGTGCGGCGCAGACAAACGTATCAAGCTGCCGCAGGGTGAAATCACCGAACCGTCGCCGCATACGAGAGAATCCCCAAGGGGAAAGCCATAGCTTATGACAGCAATAAGCTCCTGATGACTTGCTTTCGCAATGGTTAAGTTGCGTATAGGCAGAGTCTATCCGCCAGTCAGGCGGTTATCGGAATGAGCCTGTTGAGGGGTAAGGCGGGGGGATGTCGATCAGTTCGACCGGCTTTTTCGCAGGGTCGCCTGCCTCACTGCTTTGAAAGATTTTGTGCGCCCTCCGGGGGCGCGTCCGCTTTCCATAGTTCCTCGTCAAGACGCGCGAAGGGTCTGACGGGTCGCATGGCCGCGCCGGTTCAAAACCGGCGCGGCCCCCGCGCTCTCATCTGGTAAGTGGTCAACTAAACGGCGTGGGCGTTCAGAAGCTGACCTTGATCGTGCCTCCCCAGGTACGCGGATCACCCGGCTGGCCGACGATCAGGCCGGTATTGCCCGGCCCCACCGCGAGCTGCTCGAAATAGGCGACGTCGAACGCGTTGCGTACCCAGGCATAGAGATCGAGCCCTTCCGTACGCAAGCCGGCGCGCAGGTTGGTGAGCGCGTAGCCCCCGATCCAGGTGTAAGCCGAGGGCGAGGGGTTGGACGAGAAGCGCGAGCGATAGTTGCCGTCCACCGCCGCATAGACCTCACCCTCCTTGCCGAGCAATCTGGCTGGCACATTGGCCTCCGCCCCGTAGGACAGGGACCATTTCGAGACGCCGGGCAATAGCTGACCGGAGATGTTGCAATTCTCCGGGCTGAGGCCGCCGGGGGTGCCGGGGGCGCTTGCAGTCTGGCCGGCGCCGACCGTGGTGCCGCCGGCGAGCTCAGGCGGGCAGGGTGCGTCGACGAACTTCACATATTTGGCATCGGTATAGGCGCCGTTGACATACGCATTGAACCGGGCGCTGGGGCGGATCGAGAAATCGGCTTCGATGCCTTGCACGCGCACTCGGTCGGCATTGGCGAGGTAGCCACGCAGCACGCCATATTGGCCGTTGGTCACATTGGCCTGATAATCGTCGATGGTGGTGCGATAGGCGGCCAGGTTGAGGGTCGCGCGGCGATCCCAGACCTGTGCCTTGAGCCCGGCTTCCCAATGGTTGACCGATTCCGGCTTGATCGAGCCGGCGGCGAGGATGGGATTGCCGTTCGCGTCGGCGGGCACGCCGTTCTGGTTGATGCCGCCGGTCTTGAAGGTCTTGGCATAGGTGCCATAGAGCAGCACGTCCGGCGCCAGTTCGTAGCTGAGCGTCAGGTCGTAGCTGAAGTTCCAGTCGCTGAAGGTCGGCTGGACGAGCTGCGGCGCGAACACGCCACGCTGCGCGACCTTGATCGGGTCGGTCTGGCCGAACAGCACCGGATTGCCCTGCCCGTCGAACACTTCACGGCGATAATAGCCCTGCTTCTTGTCGTAGTTGAGGCGAACGCCCGGCTGGATGGTCAGGCCGTCCGTCACCTTCCAGTCCAGCTGGCCGAACAGCGCGAGGCTGGTGTTCTTGAGATATTGCGTATTGATGGCGGTCAATCCGTTCAGGGCCGACGGATCGTTCGCCAGCGCGCTGGTCGGATTGAGCGTCCAGCGGCTCGACGCCGGGCCATGCTGCTCCGTGCCCTGCGTGTCGATGCGCTGGTGAAAGGCGAAGGCGCCGACGACGAAATTGAACTGGCGGCCGTTATAGCTGTAGCGCAGTTCCTGCGAATATTGGTTCTGCTGCGAGGGGTTCTGCGACTTGGTCACGATCGGCAGGCCGGTGAAATCGCGATCATTCTCCGGCTTCCAGTCCCAGAAGCGCCACGCCGTGACCGAGGTCAGCGTGCCCGGCCCCAGATCCCAGTTCGCTCGCAGCGAGACGCCGCCGGTCTTGTTGCCGGCATTGAGATTGGCGTCCACGTCCGTCAGCCGGTCGAAGGGGTTGGTGCTGACCACCGAGTAGCCCTGCGCTGCGGTCAGCGCCTCATATTGCCGGTTGAGCGGGCGCTGGGTAGCGCCGGTGCGCACGAAAACGGTGCCGCAGCATTCCGGGTTCTGGGCGCTGAAATCGCCCGCCAGCGTGATGCGCAGATCCTCGTTCGGCTTGAACAGAAGCTGTCCGCGCAGGCCGAGATTGTCCTGCTCGTTGATCCAGTTGCCGGTGGCGACGTTGAAGATGGTGCCCCTGCGGCCGGTGGAGGAGACGGCGATCCGCGCCGCCACCGTATCCGACAGCGGGCCTGAGACCGCGGCCTTCGCCTGGCGGAAGCCGAGATTGCCGACACTGACCTCCGCCTTGCCCTCAAAATCGAAGGTCGGCTGGCCGGTGGTGATGTTGATGGCGCCAGCGGTGGTATTCTTGCCGTACAGCGTGCCCTGTGGTCCGCGCAGAACCTCGACCTGCGCCACGTCGAGGAAGTCAAACACGGCCGATGCGACGCGGGCGTAATAGACGTCGTCCACATAGATGCCGACGCCCTGCTCGAACCCGTCGTTGGTGAGGCCGAACGGCACGCCGATGCCGCGAATGTTCACGGACGAGTTGCGCGGGTTGGAGGAGTAGAATTGCAGCGTCGGCGTGAGCTGCTGAAGCTTGCCGATGTTGAAGCTGCCGGTGTTCTCGATTTGCGCGCTACTGACGACGGAGATGGCCAGCGGGGCCTCTTGCGCGGTCTCGCTGCGGCGGCGGGCGGTGATGACAATATCGCCTCCGCGCGCATCCGCCGGCGCGACCGACGGATCGTCCGCGGACGGCGCAGTGTTTTCCTGCGCGTGGACCGGAAGGGCGAGCAAGAGAGCCGCGGCGAGCGCGCTCGTGGACAAGATGGACCTGCGAACCATGGTTGGAACCCCTTTGAATCAGGAAAGGGACGCCTCCGGTGGTCCGGTCAGCATCTGCTATGGGTAATGATGAGGGCTACGCGCGACCCGCGTTGCGCGAGCCGTGCGAGCCGGATTGTCAGGCGGTCAGCCGGGTTTTCTCGGTGACCTCGATCTGTACCAGCCGGCCCTCATGGACCGTGAGGTGAACGGCGCCGAAGCGGAGCTTCTCAAGCGCCTGGCGGACGAGCGCGAGCGCGCCCGTTTCATGGTCGTCGCGCCCCACGCCGGCGGGTGGCGACAGCGACGAGCGGGAAGATGACTGCGACATGGTGCCTCCTCGAACGCGGTCAATTGCGAATCGTGTGCTGTGGGCGCTAACTTAACTCAATTGATTGAATTGACAATATGGCTTGCGGTGAAGATTTGCTTTTACGCGGGGAATCCCACCTTCCCCACTCCACCCTGCGGCCCCGTGAAGCTGCCGCGCCGGGCATGACGCCCTGAATGGAGCGCCACGCGCACGCTCTGATGAAGCGGAGGAAGGGCGCACGCCTTCCCCTCGGTTTCCCGAAAAAAGGGCCGATGGCGGGCGCTGGCACGGTGTCTGGCACGGGGGAGGCGAGCGCGATGCGTTAGCCGGCCATACCTTGTCTGACCCGCTATGAATCTTCTTGGTTCCGCGCGGGCCTGCCCCCGTCGGCGAAGCGGTGTGTGTGTGTGTGGCGGCCGCCGGCGGAGCTCGCCGCGATGGACCGGCGCTTTGGCGGAGCGGTTAGAGCATCGCACGGGAAACCGGCGCCCGGCTTCCCGCACCCAGCGCGGCGACCCCCAGCCTGGCTAGTCGATCAGCACGGCACCGGTCGACATGGGTTGCACGTCGCGCTGGTAGATGCCGAGATAGCCCCTGGCCTTCTCCGGCCCATGGAGTTCGGATGCGCGGGCGAGGAGCGTCTGCGCATCGACCATCAGGTCGATCGAGCGGGCGGCGACGTCAATGCGAATGATGTCGCCGTCATGGACGAGGCCGATGGGGCCGCCGACCGCCGCCTCCGGCGCGACCTCGGCGACCGTCAGCCCCTTGAGGCAAAGACCGGAGAGCTGGCCATCGGTGATGAAGGCGGTGTCCCGCGCAATGCCGGCCGCGTCGATGGCGAACAGCACGATCGAGCCGCCGCCGCCCATAGCCGGACCGCCCTTGAGGCCCTGGCCGCGCAGGATCAGCACGTCGCCTGCCTTGATCTGCTTCTTCTCGATGGCGTCCAGTGCCAGCGCCGTGCTCTCGAACACGCGCGCCGGGCCCTCGAAGAATTCCGGGCGCTTGCCGTCGCGGATGCCGAGCTTCACCACCGCGCTTTCCGGCGCGAAGCTGCCCTTAAGGATGGCGATGGACGGGCCTTCCGAGATCGGCCGGTCGAGCGGACGGATGATTTCCGGGTCGATGACGGCCGCGCTCTCCAGATTCTGGGCGAGTGTCTTGCCGGTGCAGGTCAGGGCGCCGGTCTTGAGCAGCGGGGCGAGCTGCCTGAGCGTGGCCGCTGCGCCGCCGGCATCCTCATACTCCTCGATCCGCACCTCGCCATTGGGGCGCACGGCGGAGAGCACCGGCACCTTGCGGCCAATCTCGTCCCACATGGCGAAGATATCGACATCCACCTGCGCTTCGCTGGCGATGGCCTGGAGATGCTTGATCGCGTTGATCGAGCCGGAGACGGCGAGCACGGTCGCCACCGCATTGTGGAACGCCTCGGGCGTCAGCACCTTGCGCGGGTTCAGACCCTCCAGCACCATTTCGACGATGCGCGCACCGGAGCGGCGGGCGGCGTCGATCATCTTCTCGCTGTTGGCGCGCACCGGGGCCGCGCCGGGCAGGCACATGCCGAGCGCCTCGACCACGCAGTGCATGGTGTTGGCGGTGGCCATGCCGGCACAAACGCCGGGTCCGCGCACGGCCTGGCGGATCATCTCCTGCTCGTCATGCGGGTAGGGTTTGCCAAACCGCGTGCCGATGCTGCCGGACCAGAGATCCTCCAGGTCGACATGCTCGTTCCCGATCATGCCGGAGGCCTGATAGCCGCCGATGACAAGGATGGTGGGGATGTCCAGCCGGCCGGCGGCCATCATGTGGCCCGGCGGCGTCTTGTCGCAGGAGGTGAGGCAGACCATGCCGTCCAGCATCGCCGCTTCGACCTGCGCCTCGATATCGTTGGTGACGAGATCGCGGGCGGACAGGATGTAGCTGCCGCTGCGGCCCGCGCCGGTGATGAAATCCGAGGGGGCGGTCGTGCGCACCTCGAACGGCACGCCGCCGGCGGCGCGCACCGCTTCCTTCACGATCTTGGCGATGCCATCGAGGTGCGCGTAGCAGATGGCGAGTTCGGACGAGGAATTGACCACCGCGATCTTGGGTTTGGCCATGTCCTCCTCGCTGAGGCCGAGCGCATACCAGTGCGAGCGGCGGGAGGGTGAATCGGCGGCGAGACTACGCAACTGAACCATGAAAACCTCTCCTCTTCTTGCTTTGGCAAATGATTAGCATGGTATCTATTTTGCGTCTCGCAAAATCGTGCGGAGAGTGTCGCGGCTGAAGGCCGGGGCGTGGGCGTGGGCGCGGTTGCCGGACGACGGCGCGCGCAAAGACCGACTCGGCGTCATGACAGGTTGGCCCGTGATAACCGTCTGCGTTCAATCGCAGACCGGGCAAGGAGAACGGGCTGCCGATGCGATGCATCCGGATGTTTACGTAGCAAACTACTTATGCCAAAAGGCCGCATCCCGCGTCGCGATGCGATGTGACGACCTCGGTTCTTCAGCCCCATCAGGCCGCCACGGAACGTCCCAAGGGCGCCCGATACGCAAAAACAAGCCCGAGTCGTGGAGACCATATGAGCCAAGAGCAGGTGCAGGACGCGCAGGGCGGCCGCAGGATCGACGTTGCGCGACTGCTCAACGACCGCAAGCTCAATGCCTTCAACATCAAGCTCATCTGCCTCTCCTGGCTGATCACCGCATTCGACGGTTTCGACCAGATGATGATCAGTTTCACCGCGCCCTACATGCGCGACGAGTTCAGCCTCTCCAACAGCGAGATCGGCTACATCGTCTCGGCGGGCATCGCCGGGATGCTGGCGGGCGGTTTCCTGTTCTCGTGGATCGCTGACCGGATCGGGCGGCGGCCGACCATCATCGCCACCGCCTTTTTGTTCGGCGTGCTGACGCTGGCGACGGCGTTCGCGCATAATGTGCCGCAGCTCCTCGCGCTGCGCTTTGCTGACGGGTTGGCGATTGGCGGCATGCTGCCGCTCGCCTGGGCGCTCAACATCGAGTTCGTGCCCGCCCATGTCCGTGCCACCGTGGTGACGACGATCATGATGGGTTACGCGGTCGGCACGTCGTCGGCAGGACCGCTCACCAACCTGCTGGCGCCCGACCATGGCTGGCAGGCGGTGTATATCGCCGGCGGCTTCGGCACATTGGCCTGCGCAGTGGCGCTGCTCTTCTTCCTGCCCGAATCGGTGCGCTTCCTCGTCAGCCGGCAGATCAAGCTGCCGCTGGCGCGCCGGACGCTCAACCGGGTCGATGCCGGGTTCGGCATTCGCGACGACGATGGCCTTTATCTTGGCGACGAGCCGGCGATCCGCCACACATTCCATGTATCGGACCTGTTCGCCGGGAAGCTGGCCTGGCTGACCCCGTTGATCTGGTTTGGCTATGCCGTCAGCTCGCTCGCCATCTATTTCTCCTCCTCCTGGGGGCCGCTGATCCTCGAATTCCTTGATGTCGATCGTCAGACGGCGGCGACCGTGACCGCCTTCTCCGGCCTGCTGGGGGCGGGAGCCGGCCTCGCCCTGATGCGCTTCACCGACCGATATGGACCCGTCGCGGTCGCGGTCTTTCCGCTGATCTCGGTGCCGATCCTGTTGATCCTCGGGCTGGAGTTGGTCGACCGCACTTACTTGCTGCCCATGGTGGTGCTGGCCTCCACGGTCATTGCGGGCGGCCACTTCGGCATCCAGTCGATCTGCGGCATCTTCTACCCCAGCGCGATCCGGGCGAGTGGCGCCGGTTGGGCAGCGTCCATCGCCAAGATTGGCGGCGTGCTCGGGCCGGTGGTCGGCGCCATGGTGCTCTCCAGCGGCCTGCCGATCATCAGCTCCTATGCGGTGCTGGCGGTTTGCCCGGCCATCGTCGCCATAACGGCGCTGGCGATCGCGCGCGTCACGCGGGATCCGAGTTTCCATCCCGACCGTGGAGCCAGTCCGGCCCCGGCCGAGTAAGGTGCGGCGTCGCTCCATCCGGGGGCGGGCGCCCTGTGCCATGACGGACGCTTGAGCGCGGCGGGCAGAACGCAGGCTCGGCTCGACTGGACGGCTCGTGGCCGCAAACGTGTCGCTGCGGATGCGCTCGGCAGCGCACCCCGTCCTGCGGGAGGGAGGCGCTGCCTGCGAGACACGCGCAGGCAGCGCGCACGCTCCACCCCCCAGGAGATGACCCTATTCGGCGGCGACCGAGCCGGCCGTCTCGGCGGCGGCCCGCACCGCGTCGTCGTCGTGCAGGAACACGCCCTGCGCGCGCAGGATCTTGCGGACCTCGCTCACATCCACGTCACGCGGGGCAATGCCGTGATTGGCCGCCACCGCCGCGCCGACGCCCGCCGCCTGACCGGTGAGCCAGCATTGCGGAATCTCGCGCATGAAACCGTGTGAGTTGGCGTCGCAGGAGATGTGGCGACCGGCTGCCAGCAGCCCGTCCAGCGCGCGCGGCACCAGCGAGCCATACGGCACCGAGACGATCGGGAACTTGGGCGAGACGGAGGGGCTGACACCCACCTCGTCCGCGACCGGCACACCGGCGCCCCAATCCTTGCGCTCGATCCGGCCCACGCCGGCGAGGCGGCGGGTGTGGCGCACGCCGAGCTGCGGCGCGCTCTGGAGCATATAGGCATTTTCGAAGCCCGGCGCGTTCTCGCGGAAGAATTCGCAATGCGTCTGCATGAAGCGGTGCGAGCGGATCTCCAGCTCGGTCTGGTCGTCGACGTCGAGCGCGGAGAGGCCGGACTGGCGCGGTCCGAGAAACAGGGCGATGTCGTTGCGCCAGGAGACATAGGGCGGCTGGAAGAAGCCGAGGCGCTCGCGGCCGAGCGCTGCGAACTGGGCATATTGCTCGGCATCCTCGCGGCGGAAGGCGAGCCAGCGGTCCATGTCGACGCCGCCAAGGATGAAGCCCGTATTGGCGCTGTGGTGGACGTCGCCTTCCTCGATGTCGGTATCGAAACCGGCACCGGCGCGAGCAAAAATGTCGCCGTCGCCCGTCGTGTCGACGACCACCTTGGCCATCAGCGCCTGCCGCCCGGCCTTGCTCTCGAACACCACGCCGGCAACCTTGTTCTCGTCCATCACCGGGCGCGCGGCCCAGCTGTGGAAGACGATGCGCACGCCAGCCTCAAGCAGCATTTCCTGCGCGTTGAGCTTCATGCGCTCGGGATCGAGCGTCGGCGCCCAGCAGACCACGCCGTGGAAGGCGGAGGTGCGCTGGCCCCAATAGGCGGCCTTGAGCGGATCGCGCGAACCCCAGTCGGCCTTGGCCGGGCCGGCAATGCCCTCGGCGGGCATGCGGTCGATGAAGTCGCGGGCATAGCCCTGGATGACATGACGGCCGCTCCAGTCGGTCATCCGGTCGATCCAGATGACGAGACCGCCGGTGGAGAGGCCGCCGAGATGATTGTAGCGCTCCAGCAGCACCACGTCGGCGCCGGCCTTGGCGGCGGCGTACGCTGCGGCACAGCCCGCGGGACCGCCGCCGATCACGGCGACGTCGCAGCGATGGTAGATGTCGATCTCGCGCGCTGCCTCATGGATGGTGCCGGTGCCGTTACGCGGCGGTAGGGCGCGATTGCGGGCCTCAAACACGTCGGACGCCAGGAAGCGGTCCTCGGTCTGCCGGACCTGCCGCAACTTGGGCTGATCTGGATTCTCGCTCACGACGCTCTCCTCTACTGCACGCTGACTGTGATGCGCGGGCTGGAACCGCCACCAAATCGAAAATATGTAGCAAGCTACCTTTATGATCCGCTCTCCTGCTCGTCAAGCGACGCATCGGTTCGAGCGGACGGCGTTGGGCCATCTGGCTGCCAGGGACGGACCGGTCCAGGTCCGTATCTGGCATGCAAACGGCTCAAATCATTGCCGTCTGACCACATGGATGAATTTTAGGATAACACGAGTTGTAATTGGTAGCCAGCTACGTATTATGTCGCATGTCTGCACCAGCCTCCGCGGGGGGCCGGCACGGCAAGGCGGCGCCGCGGTGTTCTCCACCGCCAACAGACTGCCTCCGGTCGAGGTGCGGTCGGCCAACCGACGGCGAAACAGGAACCGGGCGGTTGGGCAAAAGGGGAGGAACTCATGACAGGCAGTTTCCGTTCAAGCTGTGTGCGTGCGTCACTGGCCGTGACGAGCGCCATCTATCTCGTTGCCCTCGTACCCGCCGCCGCCCAGGCGCAGGGCGCACCTGCTCCGCAGCAAGCGGAGGAAGCACCCGAACAGGCGATCATCATCACCGGATCGCGCATCGCACGGCGGGATTATTCGTCCGATACACCGATCGTGACGCTGTCCAGCGACACACTCAGCCGTACGTCTGATGTCGGCATCGACCAGAGCCTCAACAAGTTGCCGCAGTTCGGCACCGGCGCGAACCAGATCACCAGCGCGACCGACGTGCAGTCGACGCCGACCAGCAGCCCTGGCATCGCCACGGTCAACCTGCGCGGTCTCGGCAGCAACCGCACGCTGGTTCTGGTCAATGGCCGGCGCACTCAGCCCGCCAATGCCAGCCTGGTGGTGGACCTCAACACGATCCCCACTGCTGCGGTGGATAATGTCGAGATCATCACCGGCGGCGCGGGCGCGACCTATGGCGCCGATGCCGTGGCCGGCGTCGTCAACTTCATCCTCAAGAAGAACTTCCAGGGCGTGCAGCTCGATGGGCAATATGGCCAGTCGTTCCGCAGCGATGCTGAGCAGTATAAAGTGTCCGCCCTGCTCGGTGCCAATTTCGCGGACGATCGCGGCAACGCCATGATCGGCCTGACCTACCAGAAGCGCAATGAGGTGTATCTCCGCGATCGCCCGTTCTTCGAGGCGGCGTTCACCGATCCCAACGCGCCCGGCCGCAACGCCTGGCCGAACTTCGGCGGTTATCTGCCGACCAATGCGCCGCAATCCGCTTATGACGCGGTGTTCGGCGCCAAGGGCTATGTGCCGGGGGATGTGCCGAACAACGCGCAACTCTTTTTCAATACCGCCGCGACGACCGCCGGAGCCACGTTGTTCAGCGTGGCGCCCGGATCGGTTTCGGGCAAGCCGGCGCCCGGGTTCTCGAGCACGCTTTACCCGGATAACAAGTTCCTCACGAACGGGTCGCTGTCGCCCAACTCCTACACCGGCTTCCTGTCCAGCCCGCTGGACCGCTATTCGGCCTTCGCTTCGGCTTATTATGATGTCAGCGACAATCTGACCTTCTACACCCAGGCGACGTTCGACCAGAATGAGACGACGACCGAGATCATCGGTTACTCGCCGGCGTTCAACCAGTGGTCGGTCACGATCCCCTATGACGCGGCGCATCCGGTGCCGGGTGAACTCAAAACCATCCTCGATGCCCGTCCGGGAGCATCGGCCACCGCGCCGTGGACGCTCTACAAGCAGATGGACTATCTCGGGCCGCGCCAGATCACGACCACGACCCATACCTATGAAGTGGTGTTCGGCGCGCGCGGCGAAATGGGCGTGCGGGACTGGACTTACGACATCTTCGGTTCGCACGGCCGCACGTCAATGAACGCGAACTACAAGGGTTTTGCCGATCTCGCCCGCTATCAGGAGCTGATCAACAAGCCCAATTATGGCGCGGGCGCGGATTATAATAATGGCCGTACCGGTATGCTGGCGCACTGCACCAGTGGCCTCAATCCGTTCGTCAATACACCGGTGAGCCAGGACTGCCTCGACATCATCGGCGCGCCGATCAATACCGAGACGGTGCTGACCCAGGATCAGGTGGAACTGAACCTGCAAGGCTCGCTCGCCGATATTCCCGCCGGCGACCTGCGCTTCGCCCTTGGTGCGTCCTATCGGCACAATGATTTTTCCTACAATCCGGATCCGGCCTTTTCGACCACCAATACGACGTCGTTGACCATCGGCCTGTTCGATACCTCACCGACGCACGGTGAGGTGACGGCGAAGGAGATTTACGGCGAGTTGCTGATCCCGATCTTCAAGGATCAGGCCTTTGCCCGGTCGCTCTCGCTCAATCTCGGTGGGCGCTACTCGGACTACAGCACGACCGGCGGTGTCTTCACCTGGAAGGCGACGGCGGATTGGGACGTGACGGGCTGGCTCAAGTTCCGCGGCGGCTACCAGCAGGCCAACCGGGCGCCGAACGTGGCGGAACTGTATCAACCTCCGGTGTTCCAGACGGTGCCGTGGCCCGATCATGATCCTTGCTCGATGTTCACTCGGGCGACCTACGGCAACGTTCCGGGCAATCCGGACCGCGCCAAGGTGCAGGCGCTCTGCTCCGCGCTTTCCGGCGGTGCGCCGATCGGCGACAACTTCTCCGGCAACGTGCCGAGCTATTTCCCGCTCGGTCGTGACCTCCAGCGCGGCAATCCCAATCTCGACAATGAGAAGGCCAAGACGTGGACCATAGGTGCGGTCATCACCGCGCCTGCCGGATCCTCGCCGCTGCTGCAGCGCCTGCGCCTCTCGGTGGATTATTACAACATCACCATCAACGGCGCGATCGCTCCGGCTTCGACGCAACTCGTCTATCAGGAGTGCTTCAACAGCCTGGGCAACAATCCGACCTACGATCCGAACAACGACTATTGCAAGCGCATCCAGCGCACCGGCGTGGCTCCGATTGCCGGTAACTGGATCGCCACCGAGGCCAGCTTCGAGAATCTGGGCATGATCTCGACCGCGGGCTTCGACGTTCAGCTCGACTGGAGCGTTCCGGCCCCGGGCTTTGCGGGCGAGAGCGGGGCGGTGTTCACGAACATCGTCTTCAACTATCTCGACAAGTATAAGGTCCAGAACAACCCGGGCGGTCCGGTCTTCGATTATGCCAACTCGATCGGATCGACGATCTTCGTGCCGCCCTACGGCGCGCAGTTCCGCTGGAAGCTGAACACGTCGCTCGGTTATGATTTCGGGCCAGGTCAAGTGAGCGTCAATTGGCGCCATTACCCCAGTGCCCGCAACGTCGCGGTCGTGACCAACACCACCGCGACGCAGACCAAGACGCGCGCTTATGACATCGTCGACCTGGCCGGGCAGTTCCGCATCAACAAGATGTTCGTGGTGCGGGCCGGCATCGACAATCTGTTCGATCGCGATCCCAACATCATCGGGGCCATTCCGGGCACGACGTCGGCTGTGGGCGAGCCGGATCCGGCGGGCACCTATGATGTGCTGGGGCGGCGTTTCTACATTGGCGCCAAGGTCGAGTTCTGAATCTGTCGGGCGCTCCCACGCGCCCGGCCGATATCCGCGTGTCCTCCGTTACGCGCGGATCTATCCTCCACTGGACCACCTCGCGGTGTCACACCGCGAGGTTCTTTTTTGCTGCTGGCATATGGTGGACAAGCCGCGTGGCAGAAGGGAAAAGAGCCGGCGCGCTCCGGCGCGAGGAGATCTTGCCATGGCTGCTGACCCCGTCCCATCCCGCCTCGGCGCATCGTCGGCGATGATGCGTGCCATCCTGCTGGAGGCCCCCGGCGGGCCGGAGCGGCTGGTGCCGGGCGAGGTGCCGGTGCCGGCGCTCAAGCCGGGGCATGTGCGCGTGCGGATCGTGGCAAGCGCGGTCAATCCGATCGATACCAAGATCCGGGCCGGCTTGCCCATCGCGCCCGCTGATCCGGCGATCCTCGGCTGCGATCTGGCCGGGGTGATCGACGCGCTGGGCGAGGGCGTGACCGGCTTGGCCGTGGGCGACGCGGTGTATGGCTGCGCCGGTGGCGTCAAGGGGCAGGGTGGCACGCTGGCGGACTACATCGTGGCTGACGCGCGCCTGCTCGCGCCCAAGCCGGCAAGCCTCTCGATGCGCGAGGCGGCGGCGCTCCCACTGGTCGCGATCACCGCTGTCGATGCCTTCGAGCGCGCGGCGCTGGCGGCGGGTGAGCATGTCCTGATCCATGGCGGCGCGGGCGGCGTTGGCCATGTCGCCATCCAGCTCGCCAAGGCGCGGGGAGCGCGGGTCGCCGTGACGGCGTCCAGCGCGGAAAAGGCGGCGCTGATGCGCGCGTTGGGGGCGGACGAGGTCATCTTCTATCGCGAGGAAGCTGTCGCCGATTATGTCGCGCGGCTGACCGGCGGGCGGGGCTTTGACCTCGTGTTCGATGCGGTGGGCGGCGCCAATCTGGCGACCAGCTTCGCCGCTGCCCGGCTGGAGGGGCGGGTCGCGACGACCAGCGCGCGCGCCACGCTCGACCTGTCGCTGCTGCACGGACGGGCGCTCTCGCTCCACGCCGTGTTCATGCTGCTGCCGATGTTGACGGGCGAGGGGCGCGAGCGGCACGGCCGAATCCTGCGTGACCTCACGGCGCTGGTCGACGCGGGCAAGGTGCGGCCCCTGCTCGACCCGCACCGCTTCACGCTGGCGCAGGCGGCGGACGCCCACCGCCTGATGGAGTCGGGTGCGGCGGTCGGCAAGATCGTTGTCGATGTGAGCGACGGGCTGGACTGAAGGATGGCTGAAACGGACAAGCCGGGGAGAGGACGGATGAGCGTGAGGATTTGGACCGCGCTGGCGAGCGGCGCTTTGCTCGCGGTGGGCGGGGCGCAGGCCCAGCCGGGCGGCGACGGGGCCGCCAACTGGGAAGCGGTGGTGCAATGCGCCGGCCGATCGGGCGCGGCCGCGCGCCATGCCTGCATCGACCAGCTGTTGCGCGACAGGGGCGTGCTCGACCGCGAGCAGGAACTATCCGACGCGCGGCAGTCCTTCGGGCAGGAGCGCCGTGCGGTACCGGTGCCCGCCCCCGCTCCGGCGGCAGCGGCGCAACCGGCGGCTGCGGCCGTGGCGCGGGCCCCGGCGAGCGCGCCGCCGCCCGCCGCGCCGCCCGAGCTGAAGGCGCTGCAAACGCAGGTCGCCGCGGTGCGCACCGGTGCCGACCGGATGCTCACCATCACCACGGCCGAAGGCGCGGTATGGCGGCAGACGCAGACCATCGACATGCGCATTCCGCCGACCAAGGGCGACACCATCGAGATCGAGCAAAGCGCGCTTGGCGGCCATCGCTGCAAGTTTGGCAGCAAGATCTTCCGCTGCCGGCGGGTAAATTAGGGAATTGGACGCAATGGATTATCGTTATCTGGGCGGTAGCGCCCTCAAGGTCTCGCCACTCTGCCTCGGCGCGATGATGTTCGGCGGCGAGACGGACGAGCCGACCGCACGGCGGATCATCGACAGCGCGGCGGATCAGGGCTTCAACTTCATCGACACGGCGGATGGCTATAATGGCGGCCGGTCGGAGGAGGTGGTCGGCCGGGCGATCAAGGCACGGCGCGACCACTGGGTCGTCGCGACCAAGTTTGGCTATGGCGATGGGTCGTCGCCCAACCGGCAGGGGCAGTCGCGCAAGTGGATCATCGAGGACACCGAGGCGAGCCTCAAGCGCCTGGGCACCGACTTCATCGACATTCTCTATTTCCATAGGGCGGACGTCGACGCGCCATTGGAAGAGGGGCTGCGCGCGGTGGGCGACCTCATCCGCCAGGGCAAGGTGCGTTATTACGGTCTCTCCAACTTCAAGGGCTGGCGCATCGCGGAGGTGTGCCGACTGGCCGACAAGATCGGCATGGATCGCCCGATTGCCAGCCAGCCGCTCTACAATATGGTCGACCGGCTGGCCGAGGTGGAGCAGTTGCCCGCTGCCGGCCATTATGGGCTGGGCGTGGTGCCGTACAGCCCGCTCGCGCGCGGCGTGCTGAGTGGGAAATATGCGGTGGATGCACCGCCCCCGGCGGATTCGCGTGCCGGGCGGGGCGACAAGCGCATCCAGCAGACCGAATGGCGTGCTGAATCCATCGCGATCGCGCAGGCCGTGCGCGCCCATGCCGAGGCGCGGGGCATGACCTCCATCGCCTTCGCACTCGCCTGGGTCCTCAACAACCGGCTGGTCAGCGCGCCGATCGCCGGCCCGCGCACGCAGGCGCATTGGGACAGCTATGTCGCCGCGCTGGATGCCCGGCTTGGGCCGGAGGACGAAGCGTTCGTGGATTCTCTGGTGCGCCCCGGCCATGCCTCGACGCCGGGCTATACCGATCCCGCCTATCCGATCGAAGGGCGGCGGACGCGCGGAGGATGAGGCCAACGACTGCGTGAAGGCGGCGTTTCGTTGGGGGCTCGGCGACCTTCGCCATAGGTGCGGCTCGATCGGCTGACGTGGGTCTCCCGCAATGGCAGGCGGCCGCAGCCCGGTCGCACGTGCCGATTGCGCGGGTCTCCCGCCTGCGCGGGCACATTGCCTTAATTGGAGAGCTGGCTCTGCCGGTAGGTGCGCGGGCTCACGTTGAAGCGCGCCTTGAACGAGCGGCTGAAATGCTGGGAGTCGCTGAAGCCCCAACGGTGCGCGATCTCCGTGATGGATTCACCCATGCAGGCCGGGTCGGCCAGCTCGCGACGGCAGCGTTCCAGCCGGCGCTCCCAGATGATCCGGCCGACCGTGACGACGTCGTCCGCGAAGATCTGGTGCAATGTGCGCTTGGAGAAGCCCAGGGCGCAGGCGATCGCGGCGACGTCCAGATTCGGGTCGGCGAGGTTGCGCTCGATATAGTCGAGCACCGCCATGCGCCGGCTGCGCGGCCCTGGCCGCTCGGTCAGCGGCTCGGCGTGCCAGGCAACGTTGAGCAGCGTCACGAGGGCATCGCCCAGCCGCGCGCGGTCGCCTCGGCCGAGGACGGCGCCGGCACTCATCGCGGCGGTCGCGCTCGAGTGCAGCACCTGCCCGGCGCCGCGCAGGAAACCCAGCGGCTGGACGAGGCGGCCGGTCACGCCCTGCCAGCGGGCGATCCTGCGCCGTGGCAGCGACATGGCGATCTGCCGCGATACGCCGCTGGCGTGACTGGAGAACGGTAGCGTCTTGTCGATCGCATACCATTGCCCGGCGCTGATCGTCGCCTCGTGCCCGCCCTGCTCGATGATGCAGGTGCCTTCCTCCTGGAAGATGAACTTGACCCGCCCGTCCGCCTCGACCGGCACGGACCTCCAGCCATTTTCCAGCCGGTGGCGGCCGAGCGATACGGCACACAGGCGCAAATCGCCAAGATTGCAGCGCCGGATCGAGGCTTCCTGATCATCGTCAAGCTCGGCCAGCCACGTCTCGGTTACGCGCTCCCATTGCCGGCTTCGTTCGTGCCGGTTGCTGGCTCTTGTCGCGAAGTTCAAATAGCACACGGTCGGTCCCCCCCTGGCTCGTGCGTGCCGCCGCTGTGTGTGCGGTCGTTTGCATGCTACGATATCGGGCCATCCAAACGGTGTCCAGCGGGGTCGACCTCGGCCTGGTGCTTCGCTTCAGCGCCCGCGCCGTCATTGCTCCGCACTGTCGCCCCCGGTTTATGCACGTCCAGACAAGAGTTGCGCGATTCCGGTCCCTAAACTGCGCACTCGGCTACGTGTGCGGGAGAACGACATGACGATGGTTTATGATCGGCGCCATCGAGGAACTACCAGCCGTGCGGCAACGCGCGGCGGCACCGATGGGCTCGCATTGTCACGCAGGGGAGCCGTGAGCGAGCCTATCCACCCGGCCGCATTCTCGAGTGGACGACACGTAGCCGAACCCGCCTATGACGTGGATAGCGACGAGAGCCGGTTGCGGCTTGCGGCCTTGGTTGATCTGGCCGCCGCAGGCTTCGCGGCGGTGCCTCTCGCCCCCGTCAAGAAAGCACGCTAACGCCCGCCAGCAGGCGGTCGGGGGTGATACCCCGGCTGATGACCGGTTTGGTGACGTCAATCTTCCCCGAACAGAGCGAGGTCGATTGAATCGGCCAGCGCCTTATAGCCCGCATCGCTGCCGTGGAGATGGTCGCCCATATGATAGTCGGCGCGCATCGCGGCCGGGTCGGCCGGGTCCGCCAGCACCTTGTCGAAATCCAGCACGGCGTCGAACGCGCCGCTCGTGCGGATGAAGCGGTTGATTTCCTGCCGCGCGGCCTCGCCCGCCTCGGACCAGTAGGTCGCCCCCTTATAAGGCGCGATGGTGGCGCCGAACACCTTGATGCCATGGGCGTGGGCGCGGGTGATGATCTGGCGATAGCCAGCGATCAGATCGGCGGCGATGATGGGCCCGCCAGGCAATGCGGTGCGCACTGAGGCGGCCTGCCCCTGTGTCATGGCGCCAAAGCCGATGCCGAGATCATTGACGCCCTCGAAGACGATGACCGCCTTGATGCCGGGCAGCGAGAGGATGTCCCCGTCGAACCGGGCGAGGGCATTGTCCCCGAACCCGTCGTTGAGAATGCGGTTGCCGCTGATGCCCTGGTTGGCGACGCCCCATGCCGGCCCGCGCCGGGCGGCGAGCCGCTCTGCCAGCAGGTCTGGCCAGCGGCGATTGGCGCCCGGGGTGGAGCCAACCCCGTCCGAGATGGAATCGCCCAAGATCGCGACCGTCGCCGCCTTGGCGGGGGCATCGACGTCAATGCCGGCGATGAAGGCACGCATCTGCGTCGTGGTCTCGGGCGTGAACGGCGCGGCCGTGAAATCGCCCGGCGCAGAAATGTCTGTCGTGTCCAGCCCGGTCGTGTGGCACGTGCAGGGGCCGGTCTCGTCCGGCAGGTAGACGCTGAGCGACACGCGCGCGAGGGCCGGCACGGCGAGGTCGATCGCGTCGCTGACCAGTGGTGCGCCCTTGGCGGCGACTCCATTGGGTTGACCGGCGAACAGCACGGCGCGGCTGGTGCCGGGCATTTCATTGCCGGCCGCGTCGAGCAGAACGATGCGCGCGGCGCCGATCCTGAGTGGCGCCGGCCCGTAGCGATTGCTCAGGCGCACCCGCAGCGCCTTGCCGCCCGCCGAGAGGCGCAGCGTCTGGCGAATCGTGCGGTTCGCATAAGAGGGCGTGGCGGGCATCGGCCCCATGGCGGCGGATGGCGTTACCGGCGCTGCGGTCCAGCTCGCGATCCATTCCGCCTGAGCCGGCGTTGCGGCAAGCGCCAGTCCCGCCGCGGCGAACAAAATCCCCCGTCCCTTCATCGCCCCTCTCCCCCCTCTTCTCATGGTCTGGCGCGGTTTTCTGCCGAACCCGTCCGCCAGGCAAGCGGGGAGGCGGGGCGTGCCCGCACTCCCCATTCATGACGAGCTTACCGTGCCGGCGGCAGCGTCGCCGGATCCCAATGCTCGTCGGCCTTGCCGTCCTTGAAACGCCACATGTCGAACCAGGTGGTGGTGTAGGTTTTCGTCGGATCCTTGGGATCCTTCATCTCCCGCACGAAGCTGACCGTGACATAATCGCCCTCCGCCTGCACAGCGACGACCTTGGTCTGCATCTTCTCCGGGATCGGCGTGGGCGTGCGCTTCGCCACATTGATGAAATAGTCCATCACCGCCTTCAGGCCGGACGCGGCCAGCGGATTATGCTGGATATAGGCATCGGTGAGGTAGAGCGGCGCGCGGTCCCAATGATTGGCCTCAAGCAGCTCTTTCACGATCTTGAGCGCGACCTGCTTGTTGGCGTGGAGCTTCGGGTCCGGGCTGGTGAACAGTGATTCCGGGTCGGCGGCGGCGGTCACAGGTGCGTTCAGTGCCTGCGCGTGGGCCATGGTGCTGCCGAGCAGCATGGCGGCAGCAACGATGGAAATGGCGCGTTTCATGGATGATCCCCTCTCTTGTCTCGTCCAGGCGTCGTGTGTCCGGCCGCAGTTGGCCGCACCGTAAGGGGCTTAGGCTCTCGGGGCGGTGCGAGTAAAGCCGTGCGTGGCCCCCGTGACCCCCACGCCGCCGCCGCAGAAGACCTATGCCTCGTCCAACGCCGTTTCGAGAAGGGCGGTGAGGCGGGTGCGCACCCGGTCCGGATCCACTTCGCACAGCGACGAGACGCTCATCATGTTACGCACGATGATACTGCCGATCATGACGGAGAGCGCCAGGCTTGCGCGCATCCGTGCATCCTCGCCATCGAGCAGGGCGACGATCGGCGCGATGAAATCCTCGTTGATCGCCGCGCTTGCGATCGCGCTGGCGTGGGGGGACGATGCCGAGCGCAAGATGACGAAGAGCCGCTCCATCTTGGCCGCCTGCTGTTCCGGATCCGCTGCGTTCCCGCCCTTTTCCACGATCAGCGCGGCAAGCCGCGCGGGAAGGCCGGCCGCGTCTACATCATCAAGCAGGCTGTCGTCATGGCCGGCGTGCAAGACCTCGCGGAACAGCGCCTCCTTGCTGCCGAAATAGCGGTAGATCAGGGCCGGATCCACTCCGGCCTCGCGGCCCATCTCACGCAGGCCGACATTTTCGTAACTCTCCCGCGCGAACTGGCGGAGCGCCACATCGAGAATAGCCCTGCGCGTGGCGGCGGCATTGCGTTCGCGTGGGGGGGCGGGGCAAGAGGACGATGTAACCATGGCCCCAATCTAGCAGCGTGCCCAGAGGATTCAACGCTCGTTGACTTTTTATGTCCACGCCTGTTGACAGCAGAATGGTACAGGATTAGCGGGTCATCGCCTGTTGACCGGTGTATCAGACTGTTGGTCCAGGAGAGGCCTGGGCGCTGACGCGTCGATTTTGGACTCGGAAATCTCAATGATGTCGAAAAAGCTTATCGCGATTGGCGCCATGGTCCTGATGCTGGCCGGCTGCTCTGGCGGGACCGAGTCCGCAGCGCCGCCGCCGCCCCCGGTCACAGTGGCGACGCCGCTGATCCGCAATGTCGTTGACTGGGACGAGTATGTCGGCCGCTTCGAGGCCGTGCAGAGTGTCGAAGTGCGCCCGCGCGCCACCGGCTATCTGAGCGCCGTCCACTTTCGCGATGGGCAATATGTGAAGAAGGGCCAGCTCCTGTTCACCGTGGATGCGCGGCCGGCACAGGCAGCGCAGGCGCAGGCCCGCGCGCAGCTCGCGCAGGCGCAGGCGGCCTATGCCAACGCCAAGACCGAACTGGCGCGCACGCAGACGCTGGCGGCCGCGCGTGCGGCGAGCCAGGAGGAACTGGAGGCCCGTCAGGCGACGTTGCGCGCCAGCGCGGCACAAGTCGCGGCGGCACAGGCGGCGTTGCAGGCTCGCGCGCTCGATGTCGGTTTCACCCGCGTGACCGCGCCGATCTCGGGACGGATTTCCTATCGCCGCGTCGATCCGGGCAACTCGGTGACGGCGGACCAGACGGTCCTGACCACGATCGTCTCGACCGATCCGCTCTATTTCACCTTCCAGGGCTCCGAAGCGCTGCTGCTCAAATATCAGCGCAGCGGTGTTGGCGGGCAGGGCACCCCCGTGCGCGTGCGGCTCGCTGACGAAGGGTCTTACACGCATATCGGCAAGCTCGACTTCGTCGACAATGCCATTGAGGCCGGCTCGGGTACGATCCGCGCGCGGGCGACCATCGCCAACGCCGACGGCTTCCTGAAGCCGGGCATGTTCGGCAATCTGCGGCTGGAAGCATCGAAAGCCTATCCAGCCCTGCTGGTGCCGGATAGCGCGATCATCGCCGACGCCTCGCGGCGCATCGTCTATGTCGTCGGCAAGGACGGCACGGTGGAGGCTCGGCCTGTAGAGGCGGGGCCGCTGATGGATGGGCTGCGGGTGATCCGCAGCGGCGTCAAGCGCGACGACCGGGTCATCATCAGTGGCATCCAGCGCGCCCGTCCGGGGCAGAAGGTCACGCCGCAACCCGGCAAGGTTGAGCCCGGCAAGGCCGAGGATGGATCGTCCGCCGCGCCGCCGCCGCCATCGGCTGTCGCCCAGCCCGCGGACGCCGGGTAAACGCCATGAACATCTCCGGCTATTTCATCGAGCGGCCGATTTTCGCGGGCGTGATCGCGATCTTCATCACGCTGATCGGCGCGTTCTGCCTGCCGCTGTTGCCGCTCTCGCAATATCCCGAGATCGCGCCGCCGACGATCGTGGTGTCGGCGCCCTATCCGGGCGCTTCGGCCGAGACGATCGCCGAGACCGTCGCTGCGCCGCTGGAGCAGGAGATCAACGGCGTCGAGAACATGCTCTATATCCAGAGCAGCTCGACCCAGGGTCAGGCGCAGATCACCGTGACCTTCGAGCCGGGCACCAACCTCGATTCGGCGCAGGTGCTGGTGCAGAACCGCGTCGCGCTGGCCGAACCGCGCCTGCCCGAGCAGGTGCGGCAGGTCGGCGTCACGGTGAACAAGCAGGCCACCGGCTTCCTGATGATCGTGACGTTGACGGCCGAGAAGGGATCGGGGCTCGATGTCGATTATATCGGCAACTATGCCCAGACCGTGATCCGCGACCGGCTGCTCCGCCTCAAGGGCGTGGGCGGGGTGCAGGTGTTCGGCGGTGGCAACTACGCCATGCGCGTGTGGATCGACCCGGATCGGGCGGCGGCGCGCAACATCACCTCAAGTGAGATTGTGGCGGCGCTGCGAGCGCAGAACGTCCAGGTCGCCGGCGGCTCGCTGGGGCAGGCGCCCTCCGGTGCGCGCAACCCCGCCTTTGAGGTGCCGCTGGACGTGCAGGGCCGCCTGGCGACGCCCGAGCAGTTCGGTGACGTCGTGCTCAAGTCCGATCCTGCCGCGCAATCCATCACGCGGCTGCGCGACGTGGCGCGGATCGAGCTGGGCAGCCAGGATTACGGCATTCGCGCCTATTATAATGGTGAGCGCGGCGTTGCGCTGGCGGTGATCGAACAGCCCGGTGCCAATGCGCTCAACGCCGCCGAACTTGTGCTGGAGGAGATGAAAGCGCTGGGCAAGGAGATGCCCAAGGGCATGAGCTATGCCACGCCCTACAATCCCACCGAGTTCGTCGCCGCCTCGGTCGCCGCGGTGCAAAGCTCCCTGTTCGAAGCCGTGGCGCTGGTCATGTTGGTCGTGCTGGTGTTTCTCCAGACCTGGCGCGCGGCGATCATCCCGATCATCGCCATTCCGGTGACATTGGTCGGCACCTTCGCGGTGCAGCTCGCGCTCGGCTTCTCGATCAACTCGCTCTCGCTGTTCGCGCTGGTGCTCGCCGTGGGCATCGTGGTCGACGATGCGATCGTGGTGGTCGAGGCGGTGGAGAATCACGTCCGCAAGGGCATGAAGCCGCGCGAGGCGGCGCACCGGACGATGAAGGAAGTGTCCGGCGCGCTCGTCGCCATCTCGCTGGTGCTGATCTCGGTGTTCGTGCCGACCGCGCTGGTCGCGGGTATCCCCGGCATCTTCTACCGCCAGTTCGCGGTGGTGATCGCGGCGGCGGCGGTGTTCTCGCTGATCGTGTCGCTCACCCTCTCGCCCGCGCTGGCCGCGCTGCTGCTCAAGCCGCACGCGGCGGGCCATGGGAACGAGGGGCCGCGCTGGCTCCGCCCGCTGCGCGTGGGGGCCGACAAGTTCAACCAGGGCTTCGATTGGCTTTCCGAACGCTATGGCCGGCTGACCGCGCGGACCATTCGCATGGGCCTCATCATGCTGGTCATCTATGCCGGGTTGCTGGCGATGACCGGCTGGCGTCTGACCGCGACCAAGACCGGCTTCATCCCCGAGCAGGATCAGGGCATCCTCGTGGGTGTCGTCCAGATGCCGCCGGGCGCTTCGCTCGATCGCACCAATGCCGTGCTGAACAAGGTGTATGATACCGCCATCAAGCAGGAAGGCGTGCAGGCCGCGATCTACCTCGCGGGTCTCGACGGCACGACGCAGGCGACCTCGTCCAACGCGGCGACCATCTTCATGCGCCTCACCGACTGGTCGGAGCGCGGGCATGACCTGAGCGCGTTCGAGCTCGCCAAGAAGATGAGCGCCCAGCTGGCGGGCATAACGGATGAAGCCAATATCTTCATGGTCTCGCCGCCCACCGTGCGCGGCCTTGGCAACGGTAGCGGCTTCGTGATGATGGTGCAGGACCGTTCCGGCGCCGGCTATCGCGCGCTGGAAGGCGCCGGCATGGCGATGATGGGCGCGGCGGCGCAGCAGCCGGACTTCGTCTCGCAGGTCTATACCACCTTCAACACCGGCACGCCGCGCGTGCGCGCCGATGTCGATCGCGACCGGGCGCAGCTGCTCGGCGTGCAGCCGGGGCAGGTCTATGACGCGCTCGGCACCTATATCGGTTCGACCTACGTCAACGACTTCAACCTTGCCGGCCGCACCTACCGCGTCACCGCGCAGGCGGAGCCGCGATCGCGCGACGACGTGACCGATGTGGGCCGGCTACAGGTGCGGTCGTCGAGTGGGGAAATGGTGCCGCTGTCCGCCGTGGCGACCCTCGCAGACGAGACCGGGCCGGCGCGCGTGATCCGCTACAATCTGTTCCCCGCGCTCGAATTGCAGGGGCAGGCAGCCCCGGGGATCTCCTCCGGTCAGGCGCTGAACACGATGGAACAACTTGCGGCCAGCGCGCTGCCACAGGGCTTCGGCTATGAGTGGACGGGCCTCGCCTTCCAGGAGAAGGCGGCAGGCAGCAGCTCGGCGTTGATCTTCGTGCTGGCGGTGGTGTTCGTGTTCCTCGTGCTCGCCGCGCTCTATGAATCGGTGGCGCTGCCACTGGCGGTGATCCTCATCGTGCCGATGTGCATTCTGGCGGCGATGATCGGCGTCAACATACGCGGCATGGAGAATAACATCCTCACACAGGTCGGCCTCGTGGTGCTCATCGCGCTGGCCGCCAAGAACGCGATCCTCATCGTCGAGTTCGCCAAGCAGGGCGAGGACGAAGGGATGGACCGGTTCGCGGCGGCGGTCTCGGCGGCGCGCGTGCGGTTGCGGCCGATCCTGATGACCAGCTTTGCCTTCATCTTCGGCGTGGTGCCGTTGGTCATCGCCACCGGGCCGGGGCAGGAGATGCGCCAGTCGCTGGGCACCGCCGTCTTTTCCGGCATGCTCGGCGTGACCTTCTTCGGCCTCGTCTTCACGCCGGTTTTCTACACGCTGGTGCGCGGGCTGGCCGAGCGGATGCGCAAGCGTCGGAGCGGGGGCCGCCATGGCGACGACGCGGCCCTGACCGAAGGAGGTGCCGCATGAAGCGGGCAACATTGGTCGCGTGCGTCGGCGCGCTCGCGCTGAGCGCCTGCGCGGCAGGGCCGGACTATGTCTCGCCCACGCCGCGGGCGCCGGCGCAGGCGCCGTTCGTCGAGGCGGGCGATCCGGCCTTCACCGCCGAGGCGCCGCCGGAAAACTGGTGGCACCTGTTCGATTCCCCGGTGCTTGACCGGCTGGTCCAGGAGGCGCTTGCGGCCAATACCGACCTGCGCGTCGCGGCGGCCAATCTGGAGCAGGCGCGGGCGTTGTTGCGCGAGACGCGTTCGCGCAGGCTGCCGGCGACGACCGTGGGAGCCAGCGGCGGCTATGGGCGCACATCGGGCGCAGCGGCGGGCCTGCCCGGCCCCGGCCCCGAGGACGAGACCTATGACGCCGGGCTGGACATCTCCTACCAGCTCGATCTGTTCGGCGGCATCCGGCGCGGGATCGAGGCGAGCCGGGCGGATCTCGGCGCGGCGCAGGCCGCTTATGATCTGGCGCGGATCAGCGTCGTGGCCGAGACGGCGCGGGCCTATGCCGATGCGTGCAGCGCCGGTCGCCAGCTCGCCGTGGCGCGCGAGAGCCTGCGCGTGCAGGAGCAGACGTTCGATCTCACCCGGCGCCTGGAGGAAGGCGGCCGGGGTACCGGGCTCGACACCAGTCGCGCGGCCGCTTTGCTCGAACAGACGCGCGCCGACGTGCCGACCTTCGCGGCGGAGCGCAAGGCGGCGCTCTACCGCCTCGCCGTGCTGACCGGAAAGCCGCCGGCCGACTTCCCCGCCGATGTCGCCCAGTGCGAGACGCCCCCGGCGATTGCGGAGGCGCTGCCCGTTGGTGATGGCGCGCAGCTCCTCGCACGCCGGCCGGATGTCCGGGCTGCCGAACGCCGCCTTGCCGCCGCCAGCGCGCGGGTGGGTGTGGCCACCGCCGATCTCTACCCCAAGGTGACGCTCGGCGGATCGGTTGGCTCGACGGCGGGGTCGGCGGACGATCTCGTCTCCAGCCGCGGATTTCGCTTCAGCCTGGGACCGCTCATCTCGTGGAGCTTCCCGAATATGAGCGCGGCACGCGCCCGGCTGGCGCAGGCCAAGGCCGCCTCGCAAGGCGCGCTGGCGACCTTCGACGGGACATGGCTGACGGCGTTGCAGGAGAGCGAGTCGGCGCTGGCGCGCTACGCGGCCGGGCGTGAGCGCCTCGCTACGCTGACCCGCGCGCATGAACAGAGCCAGGAAGCCGCGCGCATCGCCCGGCTGCGCTATCAGGCCGGTGCGGAAAGCTTCCAGATCGTGCTCGACGCCGAACGTTCGCTCGCGGCGACCGAAGCGTTGCTGGCCTCTTCGCAGGCCAATGTCTCGGACCAGACGATTGCGCTGTTCCTGGCGTTGGGGGGCGGCTGGCAAGGCTGAGTGGTGTGAGTCGGGGCCGCCCGCGTCGGTCGCGTTTTTGAGAAGCCGCGACCCGGTGCCTGCCTCCGCACGAGCACGCCGGATCCTGTAAGGACGGTCTCGTCCTCTTCTGAGCCGTCAGCCCAGCGCCGTGCTCCACTGGTCCGGCTTGAAACCGACGAGCGGATCGCCCGCGCCCGTCACCACCGGGCGCTTGATGAGCGAGGGGTTGGCGACCATCAGCGCGATGGCCTTGGCCTCGTTCAGGCCGGCCTTGTCGGTATCGGGCAGCTTGCGGAACGTCGTGCCCGCCTTGTTGAGCAGCGGCTCCCAGCCGGTCTGCGCGATCCAGCCTTGCAACTCCGCGGCACTGGGCGGCGCCTTCTTATAGTCGCGGAAAGCGTGGGCCACGCCCCGCTCGTCCAGCCAGGCGCGCGCTTTCTTGACCGTATCGCAATTGGGGATGCCGTGCAGGGTGATGGTCATGGAACTGGCCATTGCTCCGTATCGTGATCGGGATGCTGGCGGTTGCTGGCGCGGATCACCGGCGCCTCCTGCGCCATGTCGGTTTCGGTCGTGCCGCAGTCGGGCAAGGTGGCCAGCACGTCCATCACCGCGTGGCGCCCCTCCATGCCGACCTGTACGGCCGGAGGTGCGAGATCCGGATTGTCGAGCGAGCCGATGGTGAGGCCGGTGCGGGGCGAGCCTTTGCCTCGATAGAAGAGGGGCGTGCCGCACGCCGCACAGAAACCGCGCTCGGCAAGATCGGACGAGGCGAAAGTCGCCGGCGTGCCGCGCGTCCACTCCAGCCGGTCGTTGGGCGCGCCGACGAGGGCCGCGAACAGATTGCCGACCGCCTTCTGGCACATGCGGCAGTGGCAGATATGGGCATTGTCGAGCAGTTGCGTCGTTCGATAGCGCACGGCGCCGCACTGGCACCCGCCGGTTGCGGTGATGTCGAGCCGCTTCATGAGATCCGATCCTCCTCCGCCAGCTCGAACTTGTCGGCCAGGGTGAGCGTATCGAGGATGGCCGCCGTTTCGTCGCGCACCTTTAGCATGATGCGGCGCAGCTCGCACTCGTCCTCGGGCAGGCAGTTCTTGCAGGGCTGGTGGGCGAAGCGGCTGGCGCAAGGCACCAGAGCCAGCGCGCCGTCGGTCAGGCGGAAGATGTCGCCATAGCGTATGTCGATCGGCGCCAACGCCAGCCAGTAGCCGCCGTCCCGCCCGCGTCGCGTCGCGACCAGCCCGGCGCGGCTCAGCTCGGAGAGAATCACCGTCAGGAACTTGGCGGGAATGTTCTGCGCGCTGGCGATATCGGCCAGCTGGATAGGTCCCTCGCCATAGTGCCGCGCCAGATGCTGGAGGGCCCGGATCGAATAACGCGTGCGTTGCGAAAGCATGCCTACCTTATCGGCAGAGAATAAGGTTTAGGCAAGGGTGAAGGCAGCCCGAATCGCCTTGAATGAAGGGGATTCGGGCTGCGAATTATGAGTTTGCCGACAGTCGTTCAGCAGGCCGGGTCAGGCGGCGGCTTTACGGCGCTCCGCCAGCTCGTCGTTGAGCATTTCGGCAAGCAGGAAGGCCAGCTCCAGGCTCTGCGCGGCGTTGAGTCGCGGGTCGCAATGGGTGTGATAGCGATCCGCCAGGCTCTGCTCGGTCACAGCCACCGCACCGCCGGTGCATTCGGTGACGTTCTGCCCGGTCATCTCCGCATGGATGCCGCCGCCGAAGCTGCCCTCGGCGCGATGCACGGCGAAGAAGCCGCGCACTTCCGCGAGGATGCGCTCGAACGGCCGCGTCTTGTAGCCATTGGCCGCCTTGATGACGTTGCCGTGCATCGGGTCGCAGGACCACACCACCGGATGCCCTTCGCGCAGCACGGCGCGCACCAGCGGCGGCAGGCCAGATTCGATCTTGTCGTGGCCGAAGCGGGTGATGAGCGTCATCCGGCCCGGCTCGCGCGCCGGGTTGAGGATGTCGAGCATGCGCAGCAGGTCGTCCGGCGCCAGGCTCGGCCCGCACTTCATGCCGATCGGGTTGCCGATGCCACGCAGATACTCGACGTGCGCCGAGCCGACGAACCGCGTGCGGTCGCCGATCCAGAGCATGTGGGCGCTGGTGTCGAACCAGTCGCCGGTGAGCGAATCCTGCCGGGTCAGCGCCTGCTCGTAAGGGAGCAGCAGCGCCTCGTGGCTGGTGTAGAAGCTGGTCCCGCGCAGCTGCGGCACGGTCTCCGGGCTGAGGCCGCAAGCCTTCATGAAGGCCAGCGTCTCGCCGATGCGGTCGGCCATCTCCTGGAACTTCTTGGCCCACGGGCTGCGGCCCATGAAATCCAGCATCCAGCCATGGACATGGTCGAGGCTGGCATAGCCGCCCGTCGAGAAGGCGCGCAGCAGGTTGAGCGTCGCGGCGGACTGGTTGTAGGCCCGCACCATCCGTTGTGGATCGGGCTCGCGCGACTCCGCCGTGAAGCCGATGTCGTTCACGTTGTCGCCGCGGTAGCTGGGCAGCTCGATGCCATCGACCGTTTCGGTCGCGGCCGAGCGCGGCTTGGCGAACTGGCCCGCCATGCGGCCGACCTTCACCACGGGCAGCTTGCTGGCGAAGGTGAGCACCACCGCCATTTGCAGCAGCACGCGGAACGTGTCGCGGATGTTGTTCGGATGGAACTCGGCAAAGCTCTCGGCGCAGTCGCCGCCCTGCAGCAGGAACGCTTCGCCGGAGACGGCCTTGGCAAGGTCCGCCTTCAGGCTGCGCGCTTCGCCGGCAAAGACCAGCGGGGGATAGCTGCCAAGCTGAGCCTCCGCCGCGGACAGGGCCGCTGCGTCGCGATAATCGGGCATTTGCAGCCCCTCATGGTCCCGCCAGCTTGCGGGGTTCCAGGTCGCCTTCATCTGTCACGAACTCCATCTGCCAGACCACAAGATGGTGTGCGGCCAGCCGGGGGCAAGCCCCTACGCTTTCGGGGCCCCGGAAGCAAGCCGGTTGCGCGCGTCCACTGGCTGACGAGCGGCTGACCCGGCGGACGGCGGCCGTGTGGTGGCGGGCCATCGGGACGCATGGCCCGCACCCGCGCCGGCCGCGCAATAATGATTTCTTTAGCGACCATATTGATATTCTGGATATCAATCATGCGTTCTGATATGGGAACGCCATGATGACCTCCGCTCAGATGCGCGCTGCCCGCGCCTTGCTCGGTATCGACCAGCGGCAACTCGCTGCGCTGTCTGGGGTTTCGCTGCCGACGATCCGGCGGATGGAGGCGAGCGACGGGAATGTGCGCGGCATCGTCGACAGCCTGACCAAGGTGGTCGAGGCGCTGAACGCTGCCGGTGTGGACCTGATCGGCGAGGAGGCACCCAGCGTGGAAGGGGGGCGCGGCGTGCGCCTCAGGCGGCCGGCGCAACGGGAGGGGTTGTGACGACGCGCGCCGCCCGGCCGAGTTTCGCGAATCTCTATACGCCCAAGCTCGTGACGGTGTTGCGCGAGGGCTACGACCTGGCGGCGTTCAAGGCCGATGCGCTCGCCGGATTGACGGTGGCCATCGTCGCGCTGCCGCTCTCCATGGCGATCGCCATTGCCTCCGGTGTGGGGCCGGAGCGCGGGCTTTATACCGCCATCGTCGGCGGCTTCCTGGTCTCCCTGCTCGGCGGCAGCCGGTTCCAGATTGGCGGACCGGCGGGCGCCTTCATCGTGCTGGTGGCCGCGACGGTCGCCCAGCATGGCGTCGAGGGCCTGTTGCTGGCCACTTTCCTCTCCGGGCTGATGCTGATGGCCGTGGGCTGGCTGCGCCTCGGCACGTTCGTCAAATTCATCCCCTATCCGGTGACGGTGGGGTTCACCGCCGGCATCGCCATCATCATCCTGGCGAGCCAGCTCAAGGATCTGCTCGGATTGACCCTTGGCGGTCCGGAGCCGGGTGAGCTGGTGCCCAAGCTGATCGCGCTTGGCGAGGCGCTGCCCAGCTTGAACGCGGCGGCGGTCTCGCAGGCGTTCCTCGCCATCCTCATCATCCTCGTCTGCCGCAAATGGCGCCCGCACTGGCCGGCCTATCTCATTGCGGTGGTGGTTACGGCGGTGGCCTGCGCGCTGCTGGCGCTGCCGGTGGAGACGATCGGCTCGCGCTTCGGCGGCATTCCCGATGGTCTGCCGGCTCCGGCTCTGCCGGACCTCTCGCCCGCGCGCATCGCGGCCGTGCTACCGGCGGCTGTTTCCTTCACCCTGCTCGGCGCGATCGAGAGCCTGCTCTCGGCCGTGGTCGCCGACAGCATGACCGGGCGGCGGCACCGCTCCAATTGCGAACTGGTGGCGCAGGGCGCGGCCAATGTCGGCAGTGCGCTGTTCGGCGGCATCTGCGTGACTGGCACCATCGCGCGGACCGCCACGAATGTCCGTGCGGGCGCGCGCGGGCCGGTCGCGGGGATGCTGCACGCCCTGTTCCTGCTCGCCTTCATGCTCGTGGCGGCGCCGCTCGCCAGCTATATTCCGCTTGCGGCCTTGGCCGGCGTGCTGGTGACGGTGGCCTGGACCATGATGGCGCGCGACCAGATGATCACGCTGCTGCGGGCCTCGCGCGGGGACGCGCTGGTGCTGGTGGTGACCTTCCTGCTCGTCATCTTCCGGGACCTGAGCCTCGGCATTCTCGTCGGTTTCAGCCTGGGGGCATTGCTGTTCCTCAACCGCATGGCGCAAGCGATCGAGGTGGAGAGCGGTTTGCCGATGATCGAGCCCGACCGCGCTGACAGCGAGCGGGAGGACGGGGAGCCGTTTGCCGGCAGCGACCCGGTCGATCGGACCATTGCCGTGTGCCGTATTTCCGGTGCGTTCTTTTTTGGCGCGGCGGGCGCCGTTTCAGCCGCGCTCGACCGGCTGGGCGAAGCACCGCGCGCCTATGTGATCGACCTCTCCGATGTGCCGGTCCTCGATTCGACCGGCGCGACCACCATCGAAGCGTTTGTGCGGAAGGTCGAAAGGCGCCGGGTCCCTCTCTACATTGCCGGTGCGCGACCGGCCGTGCGCCGCATGCTGCATGCTCATGGCGTGCACCCGCCAGCCGCCCGCTTCCGAGCGAAGTTTGCCGATGCTCTCGCTGCCGCGCGTAAATTGGGAGCGAGCGCGGCGGTCGAGTAGGCGGCTAGGGCCTGTCATCCCGACGCTGCTGCCGTCGCCGTTTCGCAGGACCGCGTAGGTGGGATCCGTAGCATAGGCTGTTACGACACCTGCACGGTGGCGAGGGTGGGGCCCTAGTAGCCGCGCGTCAGGTCGACGACATGCTCCAGCGGTTCACCCGCGAGATAGTGTTTCAAATTCTTGAGGAAACGCTCGGCACCCCGGCGGAAGGCCGACGTCTGGCTCTGGCCGGAGAGGTGCATGGTGATGAGCGTGTTGGGCGCGCGCCACAGCGGGTGGTCGCGCGGGAGCGGTTCGGGCGTCGTGACGTCAAGAAACGCGCCGCCGATCCGCTTCGCTTCCAGCGCCGTGATCAGCGCGGCCTGGTCGATGAGATCGCCGCGCGCGATGTTGATGATGTGTGCGCTCGGCTTCATCGCCGCCAACTCATCCGCGCCGATCATCGCCCGGGTCTCCGCCGTGTTGGGGGCGGCCACGATGATATGGTCATACTCGCCGAGTCGGGCACGCCAGTCATCCATGCCGATGATGGTCGGGTCCGGGTCCGGTGAGCGGCGCACGCCGGTCACGTCGACACCGCAGGCGCGCAGCCGCGTGCCGATCTCCCGCCCGATTGCGCCATAGCCGAGAATCAGTGCCTTGCTGCCGAGCAACTCCATGGGGCCGGGCGGGCCGCTCAGCCATTCGCGCCGGTCGTGGGCGCGAACCACCTCGTCCAGCCGCTTGGCGAGCGCCAGCACGCCGAGCACCGCGAAGTCCGCCACGACGTCGGGCATCATGCCCGCGCCGTTGGTGAAGATCTGGCCCCGGGCGACCATCTCGCGCACCGGGAAGGCGTCGAGGCCGACGATGACGGTGTTGATCCATTTGGCGTTCACCGCCGCCCGTGGGCCCTGGCTGTAGGCGCCCGACGGAAATTCGTCGAACCAGCCGATGTCGGCCTCCGGCGCCAGCTCCAGCGCTTCCGCCAGGGTGGAGAAGCAGCGCAACTCCACCGAGTCCGGCAGGAGCGGTGAAAGTTGCGCACGGTAGCGTTCGGGAAAAACGAGGACGTGCTTGTCAGCCATCGTCAAGCTTCCACTCCCAGCCCAGCGGGTCCCCGTCCATCACCTCGACCCCGGCGGCGAGCAATGTATCGCGCAGCGCGTCGGAGCGGGCGAAGTCCTTCTCGGCGCGCGCGCTTTTGCGTTCCGCCAGCGTCGCCTCGATCTGCGTTTCGTCAATGGTGACGCCGGTGGGGCGCAGGCGCAAGTCTCCGCGCGACAGGGCGAGGAGGTTGAGACCCAGCACGCCATCCATCGCCGCGATGACGGTCAGCTTCTCGGCGGGATCGACCTTCTTGAGCGCGATCACCTCATCCAGCACCGTGAGCGCAACGGCGGTGTTGAGGTCGTCCGAGACGGCGGCATCGAATCGGGCGACGAAGGGGGCGAGCTTGCCGCCGACGCTGGCCGCGAGCGCGTCCGCCGTCCAGCCGCCCTCTGGCGGCGAGGCCAGCGCGAGGTCTGCCGCCCGCTCCTTGAGCGCCGCCACGCCCATCACCATGCGCTTCAAGCGCGTCAGCGCGGCGCCAAGATTGTCCCAGGAAAACTCCAGTTCGCTGCGATAATGGGCCTGGAGGCACAGCAGCCGGTAAGCGAGCGGATGGTAACCGCGATCGACCAGCAATTGCAGGCGCAGGAAATCGCCCGCCGATTTGCTCATCTTGCCGCCGCGGTCGATCAGGAAGTTGTTGTGCATCCAGATGCGCGCACCGGAATGCTGGGCGCAGTCGAGCCCGCCCTGATGCGCGTCATAGCCCTGGATCGCCTGGTTCTGCGCGATTTCGTTGGGGTGATGGATCTCGCGATGGTCGATGCCGCCGGTGTGGATGTCAAACGGCAGGCCCAGTTCCGCGCGGCTCATCACCGAGCATTCGAGGTGCCAGCCCGGTGCGCCCCGGCCCCAGGGCGAATCCCACTCCATCTGCCGCGTCTCGCCCTCCGGCGTGCGGCGCCAGATGGCGAAATCGGCCGCGTGGCGCTTGCCTTCCACCTCGTCGATGCGGCCTTCGCCGTCCTCGGTCGTGGCGCGGGCGAGGCGGCCATAATCGGCCACCGTCGAGATGTCGAAATAGAGGCCGGTGGGCAGCAGGTAGCAATGTTTGTCGGCAATCGCCTTCGCCGCTTCGATCATCTGCGGCACATAGTCGGTGGCGACCGTCCAGCGGTGGGGGTCGCGAATGTTGAGCCGGCGCAGGTCCTGCTTGAATTCGCCGGTGTAGAAGGCCGCGATATCCCAGGCCGACTTGCCGAGGCTGGCGGCCGCCTTCTCCATTTTGTCGTCGCCCGCATCGGCATCCGAGGTGAGATGGCCGACATCGGTGATGTTGATGATGTGGCGCAGCGCATAGCCCTTGAAGCGCAGCGTGCGCCCGAGCGTGTCGGCGAACACATAGGCGCGCATGTTGCCGATATGCTGGTAATTATAGACCGTCGGCCCACAGCTGTAGACGCGCGCCTCGCCGGGGTGGACGGGCGAAAACGGCTCGATCTGCCGCGTCAGGCTGTTGAAAAGGCGGAGAGGCGCGTGGTCGGTCATGGCTCTGCCATGATCGGACGCGGGCTTCCGGTCAACCGGGCTTAACGGAGATTGCATGGCTCGCCGGTCGCTAGGGCGTGACGGGCGAGAGCCGCGCGGGGCGCTCCTTCTTCAGGCAGCGCCCCGTTGGCGAATTATTTTGGCGCCAGCACCATCAGCATCTGGCGGCCTTCGAGGCGCGGATAAGCCTCGACCTTGGCGATTTCCGACGTAGCCTCCGCCACGCGCTGGAGCAGGACCATGCCAAGCTGCTGGTGTGCCATCTCGCGGCCGCGGAAGCGCAGGGTCACCTTCACCTTGTCGCCTTCCTCGATGAAATTGACGACCTTCTTCATCTTCGTGTCATAATCATGATCGTCGATGTTCGGACGCATTTTGATCTCCTTGATCTCCTGCGTCTTCTGGGTCTTGCGGGCGATGTTGGCCTTTTTCTGTGCCTCGTATTTGAACTTGCCGATGTCGAGGAACTTGCAGACTGGCGGGTCCGCGTTGGGCGAGACTTCGACGAGATCGAGGCCGACATCGGCCGCCTGCTCCATCGCCTCGCGCGTGAACATCACGCCGAGATTTTCGCCATTCTCATCAATGACACGCACCTTGGGCACGTTGATGAATTCATTATAGCGAGGGCCGTTGGCCGGCATGGGCGCCATCGGGCGGCGCATCATCGGGGGTCGTATAACTGGTTCTCCATATCTGCTTTGATCGGTTAACTTAACGATTTTTAAGCGCCCCGAAAAGAGGGGCGGCCACGGATGCCGCGCGATTGCGGCGCTCTTGCCACGATGCGGTTAATGGGCTGCCAACGTTGGTCAACACATGTTGCCGCCATGGCGGAAATGGATGAGCGGATAAGGCCGCCCCATCGGGTCCGTCGACGAGCGTCCGGTGCGCACGAAACCGCGCCGTTCGTAAAAGGCGACAGCCTGCGGTGCCTGCTCGCTGGCGTCCACCCGGATGCCCGGCACGCGGGCGAGCGCGTGGGCGACCAGCGCGGTGCCATAGCCGCGGCCGTGCGCGGCCGGGTCGACGAACAGCGAGTCGATCTCGTCCGGGCCCAGCCCCATGAACCCCTGCACGCGGCCGTCTGCATCGGTGGCGACCCACAGATCCACGGTGGGCAGATGCTCATGTTCGACCATCGCGTCGATTTCGGCGCGGTGTTCGGGGCTGAGGAAGCTGTGCGTGGCGTCCACCGCCGCGCGCCAGATGGCCAGCGCGCGGGGCCGGTCGGCCGCGGTTCCCCGGCGGATGGTGATGGTCATGTCAGGTCGGGTGGCGCAGCCTCGGCCACGAGCTGGGCGATCAGATCCTCGACCTTGACCACCTTCTGATGCTCGTCCGAGCCGAGGCGACGCAGCGCGACGGTGCCTTCCTCCGCCTCACGCCGGCCGACGACCAGCAGGCAGGGCACCTTGGCGAGGCTGTGCTCGCGCACCTTGTAGTTGATCTTCTCGTTGCGCAGGTCGGTATCCAAGCGCAGGCCCGCCGCGGTCAGCCGCGCTGCCACATCCTTGGCGTAATCGTCCGCATCGGAGACGATGGTCGCGACCACCGCCTGCACCGGCGCCAGCCACAGCGGCAGCTTGCCGGCATAATGCTCGATGAGGATGCCGATGAACCGCTCGTAACTGCCGAAGATGGCGCGGTGGAGCATGATCGGCCGGTGGCGCTCGCCATCCTCGCCGACATAGCTGGCGTCGAGCCGTTCGGGCAGCACCCGGTCGGACTGGATGGTGCCGACCTGCCAGGTGCGGCCGATCGCGTCGGTCAGGTGCCATTCCAGCTTGGGCGCGTAGAAGGCGCCTTCGCCGGGCAGTTCCTCCCAGCCATATTGCTCGGTCGCGAAGCCTGCCTTGGCGACCGCGTCACGCAGCTCGGCCTCGGCCAGATCCCACAGCTCGTCGCTGCCGAAGCGCTTCTCCGGGCGCAGCGCCAGCTTGATCGCGTAGGTGAAGCCGAAGTCCTTGTAGATGCGGTCGGCAAGCTGGCAGAAGGCGCGCACCTCGTCGACGATCTGGTCCTCGCGGCAGAAGATGTGCGCGTCGTCCTGGGTGAACTGCCGCACGCGCATCAGCCCGTGCAGCGCGCCGTGCGGCTCGTTGCGGTGGCAGCAGCCATTCTCGTAAAGGCGCAGCGGCAGGTCGCGATAGCTCTTGATGCCCTGCTTGAAGATCAGGATGTGCGCCGGGCAATTCATCGGCTTGAGCGCCATCCACTCGGCGGCGTCCGAGACCAGCGGTCCCTCATCCTCGGTATTCGGCACCTCGTCGGGGATGACGAACATATTCTCGCGATACTTGCCCCAGTGGCCGGACTGCTCCCATTGGCGCGCGTCCATCACCTGCGGGGTCTTGACCTCGCGATAGCCGGCATTGTCGATCGCGCGGCGCATATAGGCCTCCAGCGCGCGCCAGATGACATAGCCCTTGGGGTGCCAGAAGACCGACCCATGCGCCTCCTGCTGGAGGTGGAACAGGTCCATCTCCTGCCCCAGCTTGCGGTGGTCGCGCTTGGCCGCTTCCTCCAGTCGTGTGAGGTGGGCGTCGAGCTGCTTCTTGTTGAGCCAGCCAGTGCCGTAGATGCGGCTGAGCATCGCGTTCTTCTGGTCGCCGCGCCAGTAGGCGCCGGAGACGCGTGTCAGCTTGAAAGCCTGCGGATCCAGCTTGCCGGTGGAGGCGAGGTGCGGGCCGCGGCACATGTCCAGCCAGTCGCCGCCGGACCAATAGACGGTCAGCTCCTCATGCTCGGGCAGTTCTTGCGCCCACTCGGCCTTGAAGCGCTCACCCTGCTCGCTCCAGCGCGCGATGAGGTCCGCGCGGCTCCACACTTCGCGCCGCAGCGGCTTATCGGCGGCGATGATCTCGCGCATCTTCGCCTCGATGGCGGGCAGGTCCTCCTCGGTGAAGGGACCGTGCTCGGCGGTCGGTGCGAAATCGTAATAGAAGCCGTCGTCCGTCGCCGGGCCGAAGGTGATCTGCGTGCCGGGGAACAGCGCCTGCACCGCCTCGGCCAGCACGTGCGCATAATCGTGACGGACCAGCTCCAGCGCGTCGGCTTCGTCCTTCGCCGTGACCAGCGCGAGCGCGGCATCGGTCTCCAGCGGCCGGTTGATATCGCGCAGCTCACCGTCCACCCGCGCGGCCAGCGCGGCCTTCGCGAGGCCAGGACCGATCGCGGCCGCGATGTCCGCCGGGGTCGTCCCGTGCGCGACCTCGCGCTGCGAACCATCGGGGAGCGTGATCTTCAACAATTCCGTCATCGGTCGTCTGTCCTGTCTGCGGCGTATCCGCGCTTAGGGAAGCGCGGCCGGAATGAAAAGAGGCAGGAGCGGAATGAAGCGCGCCAGCAGCCCATTCCCGTCCGGAAAGGGCCTCGGCGGACTATGTCAGCGATTGGTCGTGACGTGCGTGCCGAGGCCCCCGGGAGTCGTCCCGGTGGTGGTGGTCGTCATCATGGCGCGCAACATCGGCATCGGCCGCTCCGTAGCAGAGCCGGCCCGACGAGTCACGGTGCGCGTTAACACCTCTCGTGGCTTGCGCGGCTGCGGCGATAAGCGTGCAGGCCGGGCGCGCGGGGGCTTGCCATGAAGACCCGTCTCAAGATCCTGCGTGCCGAGCGCGACGGACGCAGGACACTCTAGTCGGGCGGCTGGCAATCAGCGGGCAGAGCGTCAATGCGATCCGGAAAATATGTAGTCTCCCTGCGGGCCACCTTCCGCATCGCCGATCTGTGCGGCCTTTCAATCGAAGAGATTTTACTGGGCACATCAGGCAAGCCAACGCGGTTCGGAGCGGCCGGCACGGCAGCGCTTGACAGGCCGCACCGTCCCCTGTCTGTTGCCGCCGGGGATTTGGGGGGATGTCCATGCACGGGAGCGGCGCGCGCGCATTCGGCTTTACCGGCACCTGGCGCGATTATGCGCCGATCGCCTTCAGCAACCTGCTGCTGACGATCGTCACGCTCGGTATCTACCGCTTCTGGGCGACGACGCGCACCCGGCGTTACCTGTGGAGCCGCACCCGCTTCATCGACGAGCCGCTGGAATGGAGCGGCACCGGGCTGGAGCTGTTCATCGGCTTCGTCCTTGTGCTGGTGCTCTTTCTCATCCCGTTCGTCTTCCTGCAATTCGGCGTGCAGGCGCTGATCTTCCAGGGCTATGCCGGGCTGGCGATCACGCTCGGCGCGCTCGCCATCTTTCTGCTTTTCTATCTCAGCGGCGTCGCCCTGTTCCGCATGCTGCGCTACCGCCTCAGTCGCACCTGGTGGCACGGCATTCGCGGCGGCAGCGACGAGAGGGGCTGGGGCTATGGCTGGTCCTATCTCTGGCGCAACATCGTCGGGATGATCCCCTTCTATCTGCTGGTGCCATGGGCGATGATCTCGCTCTGGAACGACCGCTGGAATGCGATGAGCTTCGGTCCGCACCCGTTTCGCTCCTCGGCGCTGGTGGGGGGCGTCTACAAGCGCTTCCTGCTGTTCTACCTCGTGCCGTTCCTGCTGGTCATCGGCCTGATTGTCGCCGGCGTCTCCGCCATGCCGATGATGATGGACCCTGCCGCCAACCCCGGTCAGCCACCGGCGGGTTTCTGGGCGCTCCTCATCATCGTCGCCATTGTCTTCTATGGTGTGCTGCCGCTGATCGCACTCATCTTCTACGCCAAATATATGCGGGTGGTGATCGGTGCCTTGTCGCTCTCGACGCTGGATTTCAGCTTCGATGCGCGCAGCAAGGATTGGTTCCTGCTGATCCTCGGCGATATCGCACTGGTCGTCTGTACGTTGGGCATCGGCGCGATCTTCCTCTCCTATCGGCACTGGGCCTTCTTCGTGCGGCATCTCGATGCCAGCGGGGAGGTCAGCCTTTCGGCGCTGACCCAATCCACCACAGTCGCACCGGGGCAGGGCGAGGGGCTGGCCGACGCGTTCGACATTGGCGCGATCTAGGCGCTAGAAGAGCGGCATGACGAGCCTCGGCCCAGACGACAGCATCTGGCATTATGACGGGACGCGCGCGACCCGCCATCATCCCCGCATCGACTGGGCGGCCGAGACGTTCACCCTGCACTGGGAGGGCGGCGCGAGCGGGCCGCACCGCTGGGGCGATCTGGTGCCCGTTGGCGGCACCGGCGCACGCTCGGTTTATGGCCTGCGCGGCGTGCCCGGCTGGCGGCTGGGTTTTGCAGGCGCACCGCCGGAGGGCTTTGCGGTGCATCTGCCGCTGCCCGCCCGTTATGGCCGCTGGATCGACCGCATCGGGCTATGGCGCGCCATCGCGCTGTTCGGCGCGTTGGCGGCGGCCACCCTGTTCGTGGTGCTGCGCGCGCCGCAGTGGATCGCGCCTTATGTGCCCTATAGTTGGGAGGAGCGGCTGGGCGACGCGATGGTCGGCGATTTCGGCGGGCGCCTGTGCGAGACGCCGGCCAGCCGCGCGGCCATCGCCCGGTTGCAGGCGCAACTGGGCGACGATGTACGCATCCGCCAGATCGGCATCGCCAATATCGACATGGTCAATGCCGTGGCGCTGCCGGGCGGGCGCATCCTGCTGTTCAACGGGCTGCTCAAGGAGGCGCAATCGCCGGACGAGGTGGCCGGCGTGCTCGCCCATGAGATCGGTCATGTCCGCCACCGCGACACCATGACCGCGCTGGTCCGCCAGCTCGGCCTCAGCGTCGTGCTCGGCGGGTTCAACGGGCAGGTCGGTGGCGCCGTGAACGGCTTGCTGGCGATGAGCTACAGCCGCGACGCCGAGCGGTCGGCGGACGCCTATTCGATCGCGCGGCTCAAGGCGTCGGATATCTCGCCGCTGCCCACCGCCGCCTTCTTTGACCGGCTGGGTGCGCTGTCCGGCGGTGAGCGGATGGAGCGCGCGACGAGCTGGATGGCCTCCCATCCCGTCTCGGCCGAGCGCAAGGCGGCGTTCACCCGCTCGGCGGTGGCGGGCCATGGCTACCGGCCCGCGCTGACCGAACCGGAGTGGACCGCGCTGGTCAATGCCTGCAAGGACGACCCGGACGTGAAGAAGGGCTTCAGCCCGTTCTGATCCGGCGCGCGCGTCCGTTTGTCGCCGGTTGTTTTGACGAAATGAGGGAAAAGGGCCAGAAGGCGCGCCCATGACAGAGACCAACAGCGCCACCACCCCGCCCGCTTTCCTCGCCCGCCCGGACGGGTTGCGCCTCGCCTATCGCCACCGCCCGGGGACGGGACCGACCATCGTGTTCCTGCCGGGCTACATGTCGGACATGCTCGGCGGTAAGGCGCAGGCGCTGGACGAGTGGGCAGCCCATACCGGCCGCGCGCTGCTGCGGCTCGATTATGCCGGCTGCGGCGAAAGCGAGGGTGCGTTCGAGGATGGCACGCTGGCGAGCTGGCGCGACGATGCCCGGCTGGTGATCGATGCGCTGGCGCCGGAAGGACCGCTCGTGCTCGTCGGTTCCTCCATGGGCGGCTGGCTGGCGTTGCTGCTGGCGCTCGATCTTGGCGCGCGCGTGACCGGGCTGGTCGGCATCGCCGCGGCGCCAGACTTCACGGACTGGGGGTTCGACGCGATGCAGAAGGCCACGATCCGGCGCGATGGCCGACTGCTCGAGCCGACGCCCTATGGCGATGATCCCGTGCTCACCACCTTCGGCTTCTGGAACGCGGGCGAATCGCTGCGCCTGCTCGACGGGCCGATCGCCATCGACTGCCCGGTGCGCCTGCTCCACGGGCAGGCCGACCCGGACGTGCCCTGGCAGATCGCGATGCGCACCGCCGAACGCCTCCGTTCAGCCGATGTGCAGACGCTGCTCATCAAGGATGGCGATCACCGCCTCTCTCGCCCGCAGGACATCGCCCTGTTGATCGGGACGGTCGCCAGCCTCACGGAGTCCTGAGCCTATGTTGATCCCGCCATGTTAATTCTTGCCGCGCTCGCCATGGCACCCACGGCATATGATCGCGAGATTGAGACATTGCTCCAGCGGCGGGACGAGCGCAAGGCAGCGGAGGCGCGGCAGCGACCGGCGGGCGAGGGCGCAGGCGCGGACGATCGCGCGGCGCTGGCCGAGGTGATCCCGCCCGCCATTGCCGAGCGGCTCGCAGCCTGCCTTGCCGAAGCCAACAGGGCGCCCGAGGCCGGTATCGCCGCCGCGCAGGCGTGGGCGCGCGAGAATGGCGGGGCTTATGCCGCGCAGTGCCATGGCTATGCGCTGGGCAAGGCGGAGCGCTGGAAGGAGGCGGCCGACGCTTTCGAAAGCGGTGCCGCGATCGCCGGGCTGGACGCGGTGACGCGCGCGCGGCTCTGGGCGCAGGCCGGCAATGCCGCGCTGATCGGCGGCGATGCGCCGCGCGCCACGCGGGCGCTCGATCATGCGCTGGAGCGAGCGCTGCCGCGCACCCTCGCCACGGGCGAGATTTATCTCGATCGGGCGCGGGCGCGAGTCGCCGCCGGGGACCAGCCGGGGGCCCGGGCCGATCTCGATCAGGCCGTGCAGCTCGCCGGCGCGGATCCGCTCGCCTGGCTGCTCTCCGCCACGCTCGCGCGGCGCATGAACGACCTGCCGCTCGCCCGCGCGCATATCGAGGAAGCGGCACGCCGCGCCCGCAACGACGCCGCGATCGCGCTGGAGCAGGGCATCATCTACGCCCTCGGCGGCGACCGCGACGAGGCCGCCCGCGCTGCCTTCCAGCGCGCACGGGAGCTTGCCGCGCCGGAGAGCGCCGTCGCGCAACAGGCTGCCGATTATCTGGCGCAGCTCGACGGGGCAGCCGCGCCCTCCCCCAAGCCGGAGCCTGCGCCCGGTCGCTAGCGCCAGTGGGGTGGCCGCAGCGGCCAGCGACCGTCGCTGACCGCTAACAGGTACTGGATCATGACCCGCGGATCGGGTCAGGTCGTCAGCGCGAGCGGCCGCGCAATGGCAGGCCGCTCCGCTGCTATCTCCCTCATTCCAGGTAGAAATCCACCGTCGTCACCACGCGCACCTTCTTGAACGGCGTGTCGGCCGCGCCATAGCCGCCCGATTGCTCGCCGTCGCGCGGCTCGATGGAGAAATAGCCCTGCGTCGCGCTCTTGATACCGCCCACGGCGGTGCCGCTGTCCTTGGCGAACTGCTCGGCGGCGTTGCGCGCATCCTTGGTGGCCTGCGCGACCATCTCCGGCTTGATCGCATTCAGCTTGGTGAAGCTGTAGGTCATCGCCGAGCCTTCCTGCAGCGTCACGCCGCGCCGCACGAGGTCGAACTGGTCCGCGACGGCCTTACGCGCGCGCTCGATGTCATTGGTGCGCAGTTGCATGCGCTGGGTGATGGTGATGTTGGGGACGCCGTTGTTGATGAACTGGTTGACCCCCGCGCCGGTGGCGGTGAGCGCATTGTCCGGGAAGCCGAGGCTCTTGAAATAGCCCTTCAAGGCTTCGGTATTCTGCTCGATCTCGGCGCGCACGCTCGGCAGGTCGTTGCCGGTGGCGGAATAGGCGATGGTCCATGTGGCGAGGTCCGCCGTCACGTCGCGCTCAGCCAGGCCGCGCACTGTTACCGAGCGTTCCGCCGCATGGGCGCGCCGCAACCCGTCGCCGAGCAGATAGCCGCCCACGACCATGCCGCTGGCCAGCACCACAGCGCCGGCCAGCGCGATCTTGTTCATATCCTGCATCCAGCCCATATGATGCGTCCTCTCTTTCACGCGTGCGCCGCTGAGCCTATCTCAACGGCGACGATTTGCCATCCACGAGATGAACCGTTGCTGACGAGCGACGAACGGAGGAATTGCCGCATGCCCAAATATCTGCACACCATGATCCGCGTGACCGATCTTGAGAAGACGGTGCGGTTCTTCGAGCTTCTGGGCCTCAGGGAAGTCCGCCGCATGGACCATGAGCAGGGGCGCTTCACCTTGCTGTTCCTCGCCTGTCCCGGCGACGAGGATGCGCAGGTGGAGCTGACCTACAACTGGCCGCCGGAGGATGGCACGGCCGGCGAGGTCTATACGGGCGGGCGCAATTTCGGCCATCTCGCCTATCGCGTCGAGAATATCTACGAGACCTGCCAGCGGCTGATGGATGCGGGCGTGACGATCAACCGTCCTCCGCGTGATGGGCACATGGCGTTCATCCGCACGCCGGACAATATCTCCATCGAGCTGTTGCAGGACGGCAAGCTGGAGCCGGCCGAGCCGTGGGTATCCATGCCCAATGTCGGCGAATGGTGACAGGGCGCGGGGGTGGTCGTCCGTACGGCCGCCCCACTCTTGAGCAGCGGGAGAGGCAGCATGACATCATCGCTTGAAATCATCCGCGTGCCGGTGCTGGCGGACAATTATGTCTGGCTGGTCCATGATCGCGCCAGCGGAGAGACGCTCGCCGTGGATCCCTCGGTGGCCGAACCGGTGCTGGCAGCGGCGCAGGCGCGCGGCTGGCGGATCGGGCAGATCTGGAACACCCATTGGCATGGCGATCATATCGGCGGCAATGCCGGCATTGTCGCGGCGACCGGCGCGCGGGTGACGGCGCCGCGCGCGGAATTGGGCAAGATCCCCCATGTCGATACGCCGGTGGGCGAGGGCGACCGCGCTCGCCTCGGCGCGCATGAGGCGGTGGTGATGGACGTGCCGGCGCACACGGCGGGGCATATCGCCTATCATTTCGCGGACGATGGCGCGATCTTCGTTGGCGATACCATGTTCGCCATGGGCTGCGGCCGGCTCTTCGAGGGGACGGCCGCGCAGATGTTCGAGAATATGCGTCGTTTCGCCGCGCTGCCGGATGAGACGCGCGTCTATTGCGCGCATGAATATACGCTCTCCAACGGGCGCTATGCGCTGCGCGCCGAGCCGGACAATGCAGCGGTGAAGGCGCGGGTCGCCGATGTGGAGGCGATGCGCGCGCGGGGTGAGGCGACCGTGCCCACCACCATCGCGCTCGAACGCGCGACCAACCCGTTCATGCGTGCCGGCAATGTCGCCGAACTGGCCCGCCGCCGCGCGGAGAAGGATGCGGGCTAGGCCGGGCGGCGCGGGTTTCCGCTGGGGCGGGGAGCCGCCATCCGGCCAAGGTTTGCGGGTCTTGTCTCCGTCGAAAAGAGTGCGAAGTTGCGCAAATACTGGTAATCTCGACCGCCAAGTGGTGGGGCGAGAGGAGTGAAGCCATGAAGACCATGTTTTTCGCTTTGATGCTGCTGCCCCTTGCGGCCTGTACGCAAACGACCGCGGCGGATGAGCCCCGGCTGGGCGAGCGCGAGGCGCGCGATCTGGCGAAGGCCTTGGAGGGCAAGGTTCCCGGTGAGCCGGTGAGCTGCGTCACCGCCATGCGGGGCAGCAATCTCCGTGCCCTGGGCGATAACACGCTCATCTACAAGTTCAGCAAGGATCTCGTTTATCGCAACACGCTGGACGGCGCGTGCCATGGCCTGTCGATGGGCGATACGCTGGTGCTGCGGCGGACGACGGACCAATATTGTCGCGGAGATATCGCCACGGTCGTCCATATCCCCACCGGATCGCAGACCGGAAGCTGCGTATTGGGCGATTTCGTGCCCTATCGCACGCCCGGCAAGTGAGGCGGCGAAAGGCGGCTCTGCCGGACTGACGGCCGTGCGGTCCCGCTTTTGCGGACCGGGCAGCGGGCGCTGAGCGAGCCGGTCCGGCGGCGGATCGCGGGCCGCCTTTCACTCGTCGGCGCGCGCCCCATAGAGCGCGTCCAGGCGCTCCTGATAGTGGGCACGGATCACGTGCCGACGGATCGACTGCTTGGGCGTCAGCATCTCATTGTCGATGGAGAAGGGTTCGTCGGCGAGGGCGAAGCGGCGGACCTTTTCGATCACCGAGAGGTCGGCGTTGACGCGATCGACAGCCGCGCGGATCGCGGCGTGGAAGGCGGGGTCGTCGCGGAGCGCGGCCAGCTCGGCGGGCTTACCCTGCGCCTGCGCCCATTCGGTCATCCACTCGGTGTCGGGCACGATCAGGCCGACGATATTGGGCCGCCGGTCGCCATAGACCATCACCTGCCCGATCTCCGGCTGGAGGGTCAGCATATTCTCCAGCTTGGCGGGCGCGACATTGTCGCCCTTGTCGTTGACGATCAGGTCCTTCTTGCGGTCGGTGATGCGCAGTCGCCCGGCCTCGTCGAACTCGCCGATATCGCCGGTGTGCAGCCAGCCCTGCTTGATGGTGCGCGCGGTCTCGGCCGGGTTGTTCCAGTAGCCCTTCATCACCAGTTCGCCGCGCACGAGGATCTCGCCATCCTCGGCGATCTTGACCTCGACGTTCTTGAGTGGCGGGCCGACGGTATCCATGCGCAGGCCGCGCGACGGGCGGTTGCAACTGATGACCGGTCCGGCCTCGGTCTGGCCATAGCCTTGCAACAGGGTGAGCCCCAGCGACTGGAAGAAGGTGCCGACCTCGGGATTGAGTGGGGCCCCGCCGGAAACCAGCGCCTTCAGCCGCCCGCCGAAGCGCTGGCGGATCCTGGGGATGAACACCCGTTCCAGCAGCTTGTGGACCGGCCAGTCCCAGGGCGAAAGGCTGCCATGCTCGGCACGCTTGGCCGCAAGGCGCAGCGTCTGCTCCAGCATGAGCCGGGGCAGCCGGCCCTGCTTCTCGATGGCCTTGGAGACACGGGCGCGCAGCAACTCGAACAGGCGCGGGACGACGACCATGATGGTTGGGCGCACCTCCGCGATATTGGCGGCGAGCTTTTCGAGACTCTCGGCATAGAAGATCTGCCCGCCAAGGCCGATCGGCAGGAACTGGCCGCCCGAATGCTCATAGGCATGGCTGATCGGCAGGAAGGAGAGGAAGATCTCGTCCCCCCAGCCGAAATCATCGGCGATGATAGCCACGCAGCCCTCCACATTGCACAGGATCGAGCCGTGATGGAGGACGACGCCGCGCGGCGCGCCGCCGGTGCCGCTGGTGTAGATGATGCAGGCGGTGTCGTCGCGCGTGGCGGTGAGGGCGTCCGCGCAGGCTTTCGCGTCGCCGGGATGAGCGGCGATCAGCGTGCTCCAATCATGGACCGGCACCGAGGCGCTCTGCATCGCTCTTTGCGGCTCCATCGCCACGGCGAATTCCATGTGGGAGTGGAGCACCGCCGGCATCAGCGCCTTGGCGATCTTGGTCGTGGAGAAAATCACCGCCCGCGCGCCGCTATTGGCGATGATATGCTCATGGTCGCGCGTGGTGTTGGTGGTGTAGGTCGGCACGGTGACGGCGCCAGCCGCCATGATGGCGAGATCGGCGATGCAGAACTCTGGCCGGTTCTCGCTCACCAGCATCACCCGGTCGCCCGGCTGGACGCCCAGCGTGGTGAGCGCCCGCGCCAGCGAGGCCACCGTGCGCGCGGCTTCCGACCAACTGGTTGCTCGCCACGTGCCGTCCCGCTTGGCCCACAGGAAAGGCCGATCCCCTTGGGCCGCGGCGCGGGCGAAGAACAGGGACGTCAGGCTGGGGAATGTCTCGACTGCACGCAACAAGCCTCTCCTGCGACAGGGTGGCGCGTCGGTCCGGCGCCGGCACGCGACCTTATAGGGCGGCGGGGGTTGCAGGGCTATCCCCGCGCAGCATAGGCGACCCTTGCGTTGCCGGCGGGGAGATCGCACTGTGTGCGGCGCTGCACTGCGGCATTCGTCTGTATCTTGGGGTTGATGTCCGCATGCTCTTCATCCGTTCCCTCGCTGCCATGGTTCTTGCGCTGGCGCTCGGCGCCTGCGCGGTCAGTCCAGCGCCTGCTCCCCGGGCGGATCAACCGCAGACGACGCAGGGCGCGCGCCACTTCGTGGTGGCGGCCAATCCGCTGGCGGTCGACGCGGGCCTTGCCGTGCTGCGGCGCGGTGGCAGCGCGGTGGATGCGGCGGTGGCGGTGCAGGCCATGCTCTCTCTGGTCGAGCCGCAAAGCTCCGGCATGGGCGGCGGCGCGTTCATGACCTTTTATGACGGCACGACCGGCAAGGTGATCGTATATGACGGGCGCGAGACGGCTCCGGCCGGCGCGACGCCGGAGATGTTTCTCGATGCCGAGGGTAAGCCGCTGCCTTATGGGCAGGCCGTGCTGAGCGGGCGCGCCACCGGCGTCCCCGGGGCGGTGAAGATGCTGGCCATGGCCCATGCCGAGCATGGCGCGCTACAGTGGGGCAGCCTGTTCGGCGATGCCGAGCGGACCGCGCGGGAGGGCTTCGTCATCTCGCCGCGCTTGGGCCGCTTCCTCGCCGGGCGCTTTCCGCAGATCAACGCACCCGATGCGCGCGCCTATTTCGCCGCAGCGGATGGCAGCATCAAACAGGCGGGCGACCGGCTGGTCAACCCCGCTTACGCCGCCTTCCTCCAGCGCCTCGCCGCGCAAGGGCCAGACGCGCTCTACACCGGAGAGACCGCCCGGCGGATCGTCGAAAAGACGCAGGCCGGGCCCTTGCGGGGCACCATGACGCTGGCCGATCTGGCCGCCTATCAGCCGATCAAGCGCGAGGCGCTGTGCGGCCCCTATCGCGTCTATCTGGTCTGCGTGCCGCCGCCGCCCTCCAGTGGCGTAGGCTTTCTCCAGCTCCTCATGCTGCTGGAGCGCACGGACATCGCCGCGCGCGGCCCGGATGATCCGCAGGCCTGGTTCCTGTTCGCGCAGGCGAGCCGGCTCATGTATGCCGACCGCGACCGTTATGTGGGCGATCCTGCCTTCGTCAGTGTGCCGATCGCCGGACTGCTCGACCCTGCTTATGTCGACAGCCGGGCCAAATTGATCGGCACCAGCGCAGGGCCACCGCCGGTGGCCGGCACGCCGCCGGGTGCGACGCTGGCCGCCGCCGATAATACATTGGAGCCGGGTGGCACCTCGCACTTCATCGTCGGCGATGCGCGGGGTAATGTCGTCTCGATGACCACTACGGTCGAATCCATCTTCGGCACCGGGCGGATGGTCGATGGCTTTTTCCTCAATAACCAGCTTACCGATTTCGCCTTCATGCCGCGCGACGCGCAGGGGCGGCTGGCCGCCAATGCCGTCGCGCCGGGCAAGCGGCCGCGCTCATCGATGATCCCGCTCGTCATGGTCGATCGCGACGGGCGCTTTGCCGGTGCGCTGGGGTCGGCTGGCGGCAATGCGATCCTCGCCTATGTCGGCCGGGCGCTGGTCGGCGCGGTCGACTGGAAGCTATCCATGCAGGAGGCGCTGGCGCTGCCCAATCTCGTCGCACGCGGGGGCAGCTTCGGTGGTGAGGTGGATCGCTTCTCGCCCGCGGTTTTGGAAGGTCTCAAGGCGCGGGGCATCGTGCTGCGGCCGGGGCAGGGCGAGGATTCGGGCGTGCACGGTGTGATGATCCGCGATGGCCTGTTCGACGGTGGTTACGATCCGCGCCGCGAGGGGCGGGCCGTCGCCGAACCGGCCGGACGCTGATCATGGCGTTGGTCGTCTTGCATGGCCAGTCGGGCGGCCCGCTGCCGGCATTGGAACTCGCCGTGTGATGGGGCCGGCTGCGCGGTAAGTTGGCGGCGAGCGCGCCATTGTTTGATCTAGGTTATGGACCGCTCTTGCCGTCTGCGCATAAAATTGCCCCCTTCCTCTTGTGTTGCACATTGGCCACACCATCTCTTGGCAGGCGAAGGGAGAGAACATGAACCTCGAAAAATTCACCGACCGGGCCAAGGGCTTCCTGCAAAGCGCCCAGACTGTCGCGATCCGCATGAACCATCAGCGGATCAGTCCCGAACATCTTCTGAAAGCGCTGCTTGAAGACGAGCAGGGCATGGCGAGCGGTCTCATCAAGGCGGCCGGTGGCAACCCTGCGATTGCGCTGCGCGAGATCGACGGCGCGCTGGGCAAGGTCCCGGCCGTGTCCGGCTCTGGCGCGCAGCAGGCGCCCGGGCTCGACAATGATGCGGTGCGCGTGCTCGATTCGGCCGAACAGGTCGCGCAGAAGGCGGGCGACAGCTATGTCACCGTCGAGCGGCTATTGTTGGCACTGGCGCTGGCGACCACCACCGCCGCCGGCAAGGCGCTGGCGGCCGCCGGCCTGAAGGCGGAGGCCCTTAACGGCGCGATCAACCAGCTCCGTGGCGGGCGCACGGCCGATACCGCGTCTGCCGAGGACCGTTACGACGCGCTCAAGAAGTTCGCGCGCGATCTCACCGAGGCGGCGCGCGAGGGCAAGCTTGATCCGGTGATCGGCCGCGACGAGGAGATTCGCCGCACGATCCAGATTCTCGCCCGCCGTACCAAGAACAATCCGGTGCTGATCGGCGAGCCCGGTGTCGGCAAGACCGCGATCGCGGAGGGGCTGGCGCTGCGCATCACCAATGGCGACGTGCCCGATACGCTCAAGGACCGCACGCTGATGGCGCTCGATATGGGCAGCCTGATTGCCGGCGCCAAATATCGCGGCGAGTTCGAGGAGCGCCTCAAGGGCGTGCTCGATGAGGTGAAGGCCGGCGAGGGCCAGATCATCCTGTTCATCGACGAGATGCACACGCTGATCGGCGCCGGCAAATCGGAAGGCGCGATGGACGCCTCCAACCTCTTGAAGCCGGCGCTGGCGCGCGGTGAGCTGCACTGCATCGGCGCCACCACGCTCGATGAATATCGCAAGCATGTCGAGAAGGATCCCGCGCTACAGCGGCGCTTCCAGCCGGTGTTCGTGGGTGAGCCGACGGTGGAGGATACCATCTCCATCCTGCGCGGCCTGAAGGAGAAATATGAGCTGCACCATGGCGTGCGGATCACGGACAGCGCGCTGGTCTCCGCCGCGACGCTCTCCAATCGCTACATCACCGACCGCTTCCTGCCCGACAAGGCGATCGACCTCATGGACGAGGCCGCCAGCCGCCTGCGCATGGAGGTAGAGAGCAAGCCCGAGGAGATTGAAAATCTCGACCGGCGCATCATCCAGCTCAAGATCGAGCGCGAGGCGCTGAGGAAGGAGACCGACCAGGCCAGCAAGGACCGCCTCGATGCGCTGGAGGAGGACCTCGCCAATCTCGAGCAGCAGTCGGCCGAGCTGACCACGCGCTGGCAGGCCGAGAAGGAGAAGATCGCTGGTGAAGCGAAGCTGAAGGAGCAGCTCGATGGTGCGCGCATCGAGCTGGAGCAGGCGCAGCGTGCCGGCAATCTCGGCCGGGCGGGCGAACTCTCCTACGGTGTTATCCCGCAGCTCGAAAAGCAGCTTCAGGAGGCGCAGTCCGCCGCCAAGGGCGCGATGCTGCGCGAGGAAGTGACGAGTGAGGATATCGCGTCCGTCGTCTCGCGCTGGACCGGCATCCCCGTCGACAAGATGATGGAGGGCGAGCGCGAGAAGCTGCTCGCCATGGAGGCCGAACTGGGCAAGCGCGTCATCGGCCAGGCGGACGCGGTGAAGGCCGTCTCCACCGCCGTGCGCCGGTCCCGCGCGGGCCTGCAGGATCCGAACCGGCCGTTGGGCAGCTTCCTGTTCCTCGGTCCCACGGGCGTCGGCAAGACCGAACTGACCAAGGCGCTCGCCGGTTTCCTGTTCGACGACGACAATGCGATGGTGCGGATCGACATGAGCGAGTTCATGGAGAAGCACAGCGTCGCGCGGCTGATCGGAGCCCCTCCCGGCTATGTCGGCTATGAGGAAGGCGGCGTGCTCACCGAGGCGGTGCGGCGCCGGCCCTACCAGGTCGTGCTGTTCGACGAGGTGGAGAAAGCGCATGGCGATGTGTTCAACGTGCTCCTCCAGGTGCTCGACGATGGGCGGCTGACCGACGGGCAGGGGCGCACGGTCGATTTCACCAACACCATCATCGTGCTGACCTCCAATCTCGGCAGCCAGTTCATCGCCGGACTCGGTGATGATGAGCCGGTCGAGAAGGTCGAGGATCAGGTGATGGAGATGGTGCGGGCGCATTTCCGCCCCGAGTTCCTGAACCGGCTGGACGAGATCATCCTGTTCCACCGGCTGGGCGCGGGGCATATGGCGCCGATCGTGGATATCCAGGTGGCGCGCGTCGGCAAGCTGCTCAAGGACCGCAAGGTGACGCTCGATCTCACCGATGCCGGCCGCGCCTGGCTCGGCCGAGTGGGGTACGATCCCGTCTATGGTGCCCGGCCATTGAAGCGCGCCGTGCAGAAATATCTGCAGGATCCATTGGCCGATCTCATCCTGCGCGGCGAAGTGCCGGATGGGTCGACGGTGACGATCGACGAAGGCGATGGCGGGCTGACGCTGCGGGTCGGGTAGGCGCTTCCGACGTCGGGTAGGCGCTTGCGACGAGGCAAAGCGCAGCCAGTCCCGTCGCCTTGATCCGGACCATAAAAAAGAAAGGGCACCTCGGCGGGTGCCCTTTCTCATGTGATCGTCTGAGTCAGGTCAGATCAGAACTTGATGCGGGCACCCGCATAGTAGCGGCGACCGATGGGGTCATAGGTGCTCGCGTCGGTTTCCGTCCCTGTCGTGTCGAACGGCAGGCCCGAGATGAACTTGGGAGCCGAGGTATCGAGCAGGTTGTTGGCGCCGACAAAGAACTCGAAATGATCGCCAGGCGTGAAGCGAACCTGCGCATCGAGATAGAAGCGCGATTTCTGGCGATAGTTCTTCGAGTGGATGTCGGAATCGCCGAGCGCACCGGTGATGAACTGATCGTCCAGATAGGCGCCGCCGATGTAGGTGCCGACCAGCGTGAAGCCCGTACGGTCGTTGTTCCAGGCAAGTGTGCCGCTGGCACGATCCTTGGATGCGCCGCTTTCACCAGCAAACCGGTCGATGTCCGCGCCAGGAAGCGGGATGACATACCCCTTGAAGACGTGCGTGTAGGACACGTTCAGGCTCGCGACACCGCTCGCGACGTTCTGGTTGTAGCCGAGGGTGACGTCCAGGCCCGTCGTCTTGAGACCGCCGCTGTTCAGGAGCGTGGTATCGATGAACTCGAGCGAACCCGCGCTGTTGGCGCCGGCCGCAGCCTGCCTGCGGGTTACAAAATCGCAGAACTGGGCATCACCGCCATTGTAGCACTGATCGAGAATGAAGGTCCGCGGGATCTGGAAGATCGCGTCCTTAATCTTGATGTCGAAATAGTCGACCGTCAGCGTAAGGCCACGCAGGGCGTGGATGGACCGCGGATTGATCGCCACACCGACCGTCCACGACTTGCTCTGCTCTTCAGTCAGGTTCGGATTGGTATTATCGAAGCCGCTAATACCCTGGATATCCGCCTGATTGACGGTGAACTGACCGAACTGTGCAATGTTCGCTCGCACGCCGGCGTCCGCAAGACACTGCGTGGCCAGCGTGCCGGTCGAGGTCGCCGTGATTCCTTCGCAGGGATCGGCGAGATCGGTCGGATAATCCTGGCCTGCACCGCCGAACAGTTCCCCGATGTTGGGAGCGCGCGTCGACTGCGAGTAGGTCGCCCGGAAGCGAATATCGCGAACCGGGGCCCAGATACCCGACACGTTGTAGCTGTAGACAGTGCCGACGGTCGAATAATCCGAGACACGGCCAGCGGCGGCGAGTTCAAGGGTGTTGAAGAAGGGCGCGTCCGCGATGAGGGGCAGACGAACTTCGCCATACACTTCCTTCACGTCGAACTTGCCGAAGGTGTTGCCCAGCTTGTTGCCGCCATTCAGGCCCGCATTGGTGAGGGCATCGAAGACCTGCTCGGACTTCTCCTTGCGATACTCGACACCGAAGGCGAGGCCGATATCGCCCGCCGACAGGCCGGGTAGGCTACCGACAAGGCCGGCGCCCACGACGTTCTGCGACGTCAGGCTGGTCAGTGAACTGGGCGCGATGATGTAGTTGATCGCATCCTGGCTGAGTGCGTTGAAGCCGAAGATATTGGCGGGGGCGCAGCCCTGGGCGCGTGCGGTCGCGTCCGCACAGATCGCGTCGGTCGTGTCGCCATTGCCATTCAGATCGTACACATCCTGCACGGCGTTGAGCGCGTTGGCAAAATTCAGGACGTTGACCTGCCCGCCGCTCTGCTGCGATTCACGGGTCTGACCATAGTTATAGTAGACCTCGTAGCTCCAACGATCGTTCAGCTTGCCATTCATGCCGGCGACGATGCGGAACGTGTCGCGGTCGACCGAGCTGCCGCGATTGCCGAACTCCGATAGACGCTTGGTGAAGCCGATATCGCGGAAGCCGTCACCGGTGTCGGGAATGCCATCCCCGTTAGTGTCATAGACTGGCGTGTCGATCGCGACATTATAGATGGCGAGCGGCACCAGCGGGTTGCGGGTCAACGTCCGAGCGCCGGTTACCGGATTGACGGCATAGCCCTCGATGGGGAACAGCCCGCCCGTTGCCGGGAAGATGCCGTTCGCGCCGGCCGAGTCCATCGGGAATGGCTCGAGCTGGGTGCGCACCTTGGTCGAGGCGTAATTGCCTTCGATGAACAGGTTGAGCGCGTCCGAAACCTCGTAGTTCGCGTTCAGCGCCAGCAGATAGCGCTCGGTCGGCACCGCGATGGTGCGGTAGGCGGAGCGGTTGAAGCCGTTGGGGCCGACACCCGTGCCGATATCTGGAACAGCTGGAGAAGCTTCATTGATATCTGGCGTATTCGGATTGTCGGCAACTGCAGGTCTAGCGCTCACGCAGCCAGCGCCGTTCGAACTGAAGCAGGGCTGCAATTGGCCACTCGGGCTGTAAGTAAACGTGTACAGAGGGCCGATTGGACTGCCATCGCCGTTGAAGCGCCGGCCCGCAGTGAAGCTGCCCTGCGGCGCGAAGCTCGAATAGAACGGCCGCGTCGCTTCGAAGATCTGGTCGACATCGCAGGTCGTGTAGATGCAGCTGATCTGGTCGACGTCAGCGCCCAGGTTCGGGCGATTGCGCGAGAACACCGCGCCCTGCTTGGTGTAGCCACCGTAGATGAGGACGTTGCCCTTATTGTCGGCGAAGTTGCCGCCGACGAGCATGCCGAGTTCCTGCTCGAGATTGTCGCCGCGCTCGGAGATGCCGACCTTGCCGTTCAGCTCGACGCCCTGATAATCCTTCTTGAGGATGATGTTGACGACGCCCGCGACGGCGTCAGAGCCGTAAACGGCGGACGAACCGCCGGTCTGCACGTCGATCCGGTCGATAAGCTGGGTCGGGATGGTGTTGAGGTCAACCGTGCTGCTGCCGGGAACGCCGGCGATGAAGCGACGACCGTTGACGAGGACCAGCGTGCGGTCCGAGCCAAGGTTGCGCAGGTCGACCGTGGCCACGCCGGCGCTCGACGTCGAGAAGTTGGAATTGTTGCGGCTGATTGAAGGCGTGCCGAACACGGGGTTACGCGTCAGCGCATCCTGCACGTTGACGATGCCGCTACCCCGGATGACGTCGGCGGACACCACCTGAACGGGGTTTGGCGCATCGACCACGGGCGTGGCGATGCGCGAACCGGTGACGATGATGGCTTCGGCTTCGCCGGCGTCTTGCGCGTCCTGCGCAAAGGCCGTTGTCGACAGAAGAGCCAAGCCCAGTACGGCGGGTGCGGAAGCAACCTTCAGCAGCGATTGTGAGGAGATTTTTTTCACGATCCAGTCCCTTGCTCTGGAATGAATAGGAACATCGAATGTCGATGCTCAAACGGCAGTGAGATGGCTGGGTTGTGTATCCCTGCCGATTTGTTCCCCCGTCGTAATGTTGACGAAAATGGCTCTACAGCGGGTAGTCTGTAAAGCTTAATGGCGACATAACCACAGTCTTTGGAAGGTGGAGTAACATTTTTACAACATAGATCAGGCGCGCAGGCATAGCCGTATTCGCGCGCCGAAACATAATGTTGCGCAAGAGATGTGGAATGCCGCAAAAACTTCCGCAGAGATGGTTAATTCGGCAGGAATCGTACGAAAATCAAGGTTTGCTGCTAATGCGTATCATGATGTAAAGTAGGTCGTCCGTGACGGCCTGATCCTCTCGCAACGCCACAAGATACCCTTTGCGGCGGTGAATGGGACATGAGAGGTGTGTCCGGAAGACACAGGAGAGTCGCCATGAGAAGTCCCCTTACAATCGCTGCGATGATGGGTTGTTTGATCGCCATCATGCCGGTTGCCGCTACGGCCTCGGAGGTTGGTGAGCGCAATGCAGCCATCGGACCGCTGCTCGATTGCCGCGAGGAGAAGGGGGATGCCGCGCGACTCGCCTGTTTTGACCGGGAGAGCGCCATTTTGGCGACGGCAGCCGCGCGGAATGAGATTGCGGTGCTGGACAAGCAGGCGGTTCGCGAAACACGCCGCTCCCTGTTCGGCTTTTCCCTGCCTCGCCTGCCGTTTCTGAGCGGTGGCCGGGATAACGACGGGGACGAGGACCGGGACGAAGGCTTGCAGGCAATCGAGGCCACCATCAAATCGGCCCGCAGCCTTGGCTATGGCAAATGGCAGATCGAACTGGATAGTGGTGCGCGCTGGGCCACGACCGAGACGATTGCGGGTCGATCACCGGAGGCCGGCAAGGCGATCGAAATCAGGCGCGGCGCGATCGGCAGCTATTTCGGGAAGATCGACGGTGGCCGCGCGGTCCGCATGAAACGTGTCGAATGATGGAATGCCGGGGGCGGCGGCCGATGCGGACAGCAATGGTCGCCAAATCCACGAAGGCACCCTGTTGCATGGGCATGGGCGGCGGTTCGCTGAGGGCGGCCATGGCGGCGATGCCGGTCGCTTCGCGGCAGGTATCCCCAAACGCATGGGCTGGATGACCGCCTGCCGTCGGGAGTGCGGGGCGATCGGGGGTACAGTGGGTTGCCGGCGGATGGCCTGCCCGACGGTGCCGTCGCCTTATCCCCGCGCGGCGAGCCGGGCCACGGTCATCAACTCCTGGGCGAGCACGATGTCGCCGACGGTGTAGGACAGGCGACTGGTGCGCTCCGCCTCGGCCAGGCGGTGGATGGCGCGGCCCAGATTGGGCCCGGTCCAGCGCGCGCCCAGATCTTCCTCGCCCCGCCCGCCGCCGAACCGCTGGCCTTGCCCTGCCTGCGCCTGTGCGAGCGCGATGGCGCGCTGCAGGGTGATGCGGAGCAAGCCCGCCAGCGATCCGCCGGTGCGCCGCAGCCAGGCGATCTCGCGTTCGGCGCCGGGCACGTTGCCTGAGAGGATGATGGCGGCCGCCTTGAACAGTTGCTGTTCGCTGCCCTCGGCCCCGAGCGCCTCGAGCGCCTCGGCCGTCGCGGCCTTGGGTGCATCGGGCGCGGCGTCGAGATAGAGCGCCAGCTTTTCAATCTCGCTGGCCAGCAGGCCGCGCTCGCCACCGGTCAGGGCCACCAGTCGGCGGGCCATGTCATCGGGCAGGTCGAGACCCGCTTCGCGCGCGAGCGATACCGCCAGCGTATCCGCATTGCGCCCCTCGGGCGCGTAGCTGACAATGGCGATGGCGGCCTTGTCGCCATCGACACGCGTCAGCAGCTTGCTCGTCTTGCGCAGGTTGCCGGCGATCAGCACGACGGGATTGCCGGCGGCGGGAGCTTCCAGCAGCGCCTGGACGGCAGGCAGCACCTCCTCGCCGGCCGGTTGCACGCGAATCCAGCGCCGATCACCGAACATGGAGATGGCGGCCGCTTCATCGGCGAGGCGGGCAGGGTCGCCGCGCAGCGTTGGCCCGTCGAGATCAATGCGCTCGGCGCCGCCGCCCATGGCCTTGCCGAAGCGGGATGCCAGGGCCTCGCTCCCGGCTTCGTCCGGGCCATAGAGCAGGTAGAGGCGGATGGCGTCGGCCGGCGTGTCCAGCGCCTTGAGGGCAGCGGCGTTGTCGGCGCGCAGGCTCATGCGGCCGGGCGGCGGCGGCGCGGCTGTCCGCCGGGCACGGTCACTGCCGCGCTCCCAGGGCAACACGGGCCAGCACGCGGTCGGCGACGATCTCGGTCAGCCGCTCCAGCGCGCTGTCTTCGGCCGCCACCGTCGCATACTCGCTGCTGGTCACGTCGATGCCGGCGTCCCAGCCGGTCGTCTCGTCGAGCAGGGTGGTGCCGTCTGCCGTGTCCACGAGCTGGTAGCGGGCGCGCAAGGTCCGCCGTTCGCGGGTCACCGTATCGTCGGCGCGCACGCCCAGCCCCTCGATGCGATCATCGAGCTGAACCTTGAGCGTGTAGCGCGGCGCGCCGGTCCCCATGGCGGTGAGGCGGTCCTCCAGCGCGTTGCGCATCAGCCAGCCTTCCTTGCCGGCGATCGGCTCGATCCGCACGCCAGCCAGCGCCTGCGCCGCCGGGCCGCTCCGTCCGCCCGAATAGAGCGGCTGAAGCCCGCAGCCGGCAAGGCTGGCGAGCAGGGCGAAGCAGAGCGCGGCCCGCCGCATCAGATCACCAGGTTGACGAGGCGATCGGGTACCACGATCACCTTCTTGGGTGCCGATCCATTCAGGATGCGCTGCACATTGGGCGCCGCGATGGCGAGGCTCTCCAGCGTCGCCTTGTCGGTGCCCTTGGCGACAGTCAGCGTGTCGCGCAGCTTGCCCTGCACCTGCACGGCGATGGTCACCTGATCGTCGACGAGCAGCGCCGGGTCGACCGGCGGCCAGGCCGCGTCGGAGATGAGGCCAGTCTCGCCCATCTCGGCCCAGGCTTCTTCGGCGAGGTGCGGCGTCATCGGCGCGACAAGCAGCGCCAGCGCGCGGATCGCGGCGGCGCGGCTGGCGGAGGGCTTCGCCTTTTCCACCGCGTTGGTCAGCTCGTAGATCTTGGCGACCGCCTTGTTGAAGGCCAGCGCCTCGATGTCCTTGGCGACGATGTCGATGGTCTGGTGCAGCTTGCGGTCGAGCGCGCTATCGGACCCGCCATCGCCGCGCTCCTGTGCTTGTCCGAACAGTCGCCACAGCCGGTTGATAAAGCGCCACGCGCCCTCGATCCCCGATTCGGTCCAGGGCAAATCGCGCTCCGGCGGGCTATCGGACAGCATGAACCAGCGCACCGCATCGGCGCCGTAGCGCTCGATGATGTCGTCCGGGTCCACGACATTCTTCTTGGACTTGGACATTTTGACGACACGGCCGATTGTCGCCGGCTCGCCGGAGGCGAGGATCCGGGCCTTGCCGTTCTGAATGGAGACCTCGTCCGGCGCGAGCCAGCGGCCATCCGGCGCTTGATAGGTCTCGTGCGTCACCATGCCCTGCGTGAACAGGCCGGTGAATGGCTCGGCCACATCGATCAGGCCGATATGCTTCAATGCACGCGTCCAGAAGCGGGCGTAAAGCAGGTGGAGAATGGCATGTTCCACGCCGCCAATATACTGGCCGACGGGCAGCCAGCTCTCGGCCTCGGCGCGGTCGAATGGCTTGTCGCCGGGCTGGCTGGCGAAGCGGATGAAGTACCAGCTGGAATCGACGAACGTGTCGAGCGTGTCCGTCTCGCGCCGCGCCGCCTTGCCGCATTGCGGGCAGTCGACATGCTTCCATGTCGGGTGGCGATCCAGCGGATTGCCGGGAATGTCGAAGCTCACATCCTCGGGCAGGGTGACGGGGAGCTGATCCTTGGGAACCGGCACCGGGCCGCAGGCCGCGCAATGGATGATCGGGATCGGCGTGCCCCAGTAGCGCTGGCGCGAAACGCCCCAGTCGCGCAGCCGCCAGACGGTCTGCCCCTTGCCCCAGCCGCCCTCTTCGGCGCGACGGATGACCTCGGCCTTGGCGTCCTCCACGCTCATCCCGTCAAGGAAGCGCGAGTTCACCAACTTGCCGGGGCCGGTATAAGCCTCGTCGTGGATCGGGGCCTGTTCCTCGCCCGCCGGGGCAACGACGCGCTCGACCGGCAGCATATATTTGCGCGCGAAATCGAGGTCGCGCTGATCGTGCGCGGGGCAGCCGAACACGGCGCCGGTGCCATAATCCATCAGCACGAAATTGGCGACGAACAGCGGCAGCTTCCACGCCGGGTCGAACGGGTGGACGACGGACAGGCCGGTGTCGAAACCCTTCTTTTCCTGCGTTTCCACGTCCGCCGCGGCGGTGCCCGTGTGGCGGCATTCCTCGGCGAAAGCGGCCAGGTCGGCATTGTCCTGCGCCAGCGCGAGCGCCAGCGGATGATCCGCGGCGATGGCGGCGAAGCTGGCGCCGAACAGCGTATCCGGCCGGGTCGAGAAGACCTCCAGCGTGTCGAACCCGTGCGCCGGCGTTTCCAGGGCGAAGCGGAACTGCATGCCGCTGCTCCTGCCGATCCAGTTTTCCTGCATCAGCCGCACCTTCTCGGGCCACTGGTCGAGCGTGCCGAGCCCTTCGAGCAGTTCGTCCGCGAAATCGGTGATCTTGAGGAACCACTGGCTGAGCTTGCGCTTCTCGACCGGAGCGCCGGAGCGCCAGCCCTTCCCGTCGATCACCTGCTCATTGGCAAGCACGGTCATGTCGACCGGGTCCCAGTTGACCGCGCTTTCCTTGCGATAGACGAGGCCGGCGGCAAAGAGGTCGAGGAACAGAGCCTGCTCATGCCCGTAATAATCCGGTTCGCAGGTCGCCAGTTCCCGGCTCCAGTCGAGCGCGAAGCCGAGCTTCTTGAGCTGCGTCTTCATCGCCGCGATGTTGGCGCGGGTCCACTCGCCGGGGTGCACGCGCTTTTCCATGGCGGCGTTCTCGGCCGGCATGCCGAAGGCGTCCCAGCCCATCGGGTGGAGCACGTCCATGCCCTGCATGCGGCGGAAGCGCGCGAGCACGTCGCCCATCGAATAGTTGCGGACATGGCCGATATGGATGCGCCCGGAGGGGTAGGGGAACATCTCCAGCACGTAGCTGCGGGGCGCGCCGGGGCGGGCACCGGCCTTGAAAGTCTGTCGTTCGTCCCAGACGGCCTGCCAGCGGGCATCCGCCAAGGCCGGGTTGAAGCGTCTCTCGCTCACCACTTGCCTCATCTTCACTGTTGCCCGCACGCGTTGCGGGCGGGATTGGTCAGCCGCCGATCGCGCGGCGGCGCAGGTCGCGGGCGCGGGTCAGGATGACCTCTTCCAGCTTCTGCGTGGTCGCCGCCTGCACCGGCGCGTCGACCCACTGGCCGTTTTCAAGCGTCTGCCGACTGGCCGCGACGCGCAGCGCGTCCGCGCGCAGATCCTGGTCGAGGATCGTCACCGTCAGCTTCATCCGCTCGCTGGAGAGGCCGGGGTTGATGTACCAGTCGGTCAGGATCACGCCGCCGTTCGAGTCGGTCTGCAGCAGGGGCATGAACGACAGCGTCTCCAGGCTGGCGCGCCAGAGATAGCTGTTCACGCCGATATTGGTGACCCGTGAGGCTGCGAGGTCGGCGCGGGGGCGTTCCTTCCCACCGCCACAGGCGCTGAGCAGGGTGGCCGTTGCCAGTAGCAGGCCGGTCGCCAGTGTCATTTGTCTGTTGCGAACCATGTTCATTCCGTTCCCGTGATGTCCGGCCCTGTCGATGTGCCTCTATAGTCGACCGCGTCGGGGGCACAAGCGGCAGATTCTGCGCTTGATCGGTGCGCGCTCAAGAGGGCATGATCCGCAGCATGAGGGGATCGTGGCGGGCCGCGCCGGACAGACTGTGGAGAATCGGCCACGGCCTCGGGTAATTTCATTGCGTCCGCTGGTCATGTTGCAGTCCTCATGTTATTATCGCGTGTTTCGGGGGAAAGACCGGATTCGGGAGCGAATTGTCGTGCGTGTTCAAAAGGGGAAGCTGGCAGTAACGGGCGCCGTTTTGGCGATCTGTTCGCTTGCGCTTTCGCCTGCTTTGGCCGCCGTGCGGGACGCCCTGTCCGCGCAGAACGAAGGCGCCCCGGTTTCACTGAAGATGCTCGGCAGCATCGGGTCTTTTACGCCCGTGACGCATGACGACCGCTTGGCCAAGGCTTATGCGGAAGCGGCGAAGGAATCACGCAGCCGGAACTTCCGCTTCACGCCGACGAGCGGGTCGATCAGCGGGCGCTCGTTGACCATCCTCGTTCGCGCTCCAAGCAACCCGGATTTCGGCAAGCCGGATCGTGTGCTGCCCAATCTTGGCATTGCGCCCGTCGCCTACAAGCTGGGGCCGACCTCGGGGCTCGCGAAGTTCTCCACGGGCGCGCGCCTGGATCCGGCGACACCGGCACCGGTCATCGAGCATCGGGTAGCCGAGCCTGTTGCCAGCTACACGCTGCGCCCGAAGAAGGATCGCTTCTCGACCGCGCTTCAGGTTCAGAATCGTGAGTTGACCGCGACAGCGCCGACCGAGGATACGCCAGCAACGCTGGGTAGCGAGCAGAGCTATGCGGTCGATCTGTCCAGCTCTTATTCGCTGACGCGCAACCTCAATGTGCAGGCGGGCGTGCGCTACAAGGGGCCGAGCAACCGGCTTGCCCCGATCGTCACCGACCAGGCGCAGGATAGCCAGGCGGTTTACGTCGGCACGACCTTCAAGTTCTGATTTCGCAGTTCCGGCTTCGGTCGGGCGCGGGGGGTCGACCGGTATCGCTCCTTCAGCGCAGGTCCATTGCCACTTCGGCGCCTTCGCGGCGTTCTTCTCACTGGAGCGCGGGTCATCCGCACTCTGATGGGAGGTTGGCATGGTCGAATGGACGCAAGGCTACAGCGTGTCGGAGCTGGACGATGCGCAGGCCCGTTACGGTTTGCGTTTCCCGCCTGATTTCATTGCGCTGCTCCGCGAGCCGCAACCGATCCATATCTATGACTGGCGCCATGACGACGTGGCGATTCGCAAGGCGCTCGAATGGCCGCTCGAGGGCCTTCTATTCGATCTCGAACATAGCGATCTCTGGCGACCGCAATGGGGTGATCGGCCGGATACGATGGGCGGTCGCGCAGAAAGAGTGACCGATCTGGTCCACGCCGCGCCGCGGCTGGTGCCCATTTTCGGTCATTTCTACGTTCCCGAGGAGCCGTGCGTGTCGGGCAATCCCGTCTTTTCGGTCTGGCAATCGGAAGTGACCTATTATGCCACCGATCTCACCGACTATGTCCGCCGCCAGGCCGGCCCGGGAGCCGTGCCGCTGGAGCCTGTGACAGGCACGGTCCGCTATATCCGGTTCTGGTCCGATCTGGTGGACGCCAACCGATATGGTCCGGCATGAGCCGTGAGCAGCGCGGTCGCGCCCGTGTCAGCGGCCGCTCAGGCCATCGATTGCGGCATAGCCCGCCGCGCCAAGTCGGCGGACGAGGCGGAGGTGACGGGGCCGCACGCCCCCCAGCGCAATCACGGGCACGAGCGCCCGGCGCGCCAGAGCGGCAAAGCGGGCAAGCCCAAGTGGCATGGAGCCCGGATGGGATCGGGTCGCGAACAGCGGCGAGAGCAGGGCGATGTCGGCGCCTGCATCGTGCGCGGCGGCGAGTTCCTCGGCAGTGTGAGCGGGCGCGCTGTGCAGCCAGCGCCGGCCCGTGCGGCTGGTGCGGCCCGATGCCCGCGCGCGGCCATGGTGGCCGTCTGCGCCCCACTCGAGCGCCTGCGCGGGGTCGCCGGCGAGCAGGATGAGGCAGCGCCGCCGCCGTGCAATGGCCCTGAGCTGGTCGAAGAGGAACCGTCGCTCCGCCTCTGCCAGCGTATAGTGCCGCAGGACGATGGCTGAGCCGCGGGGGAGCCGTTCGGCGGCGCGCAGCAGGTCGGTCCGTGCGATCCGCTCGTCGGTCATCAGCCAGACCGATGGCACGGGGAGGCGATCACGGCTCGTCCGCCTCCATCCGCGTGTTTTGTCTTGGCCTTGCCGCATGGCGCCTCTTATAGCGACGGCGATGAGCGGGGACAGCAAGCAGATGAACGCCGCCGCCCGGCTGGCGGACGTGCGTGAGACAATCGCGCAGGCGGAGCGGATCGCGCGACGCCCGGCGGGATCGGTGCAATTGATCGCGGTCAGCAAGACCCATCCGGCTGAGGCGATCATGCCGTTGATCGGTGCCGGGCAGCGGTTGTTCGGCGAGAATCGCGTGCAGGAGGCGCAGGCCAAGTGGCCGGCGCTGCGCGCGGCGCATGGCGATGTGGCCGTGCATCTGGTCGGCCAGCTCCAGTCCAACAAGGCAGAGGATGCCGTCGCGTTATTCGATGCGATCCATTCGGTTGACCGGCCTTCGCTGGTGACGGCGCTGGCGAAGGCGATGGACAAGATCGGCCGCCGCCCGGCCTGCTTCGTGCAGGTCAATATCGGGGACGAACCGCAGAAGGGCGGCTGCGCGCTCGCGGATCTGCCAGCCCTGCTGGCGCAGGCGCGCGGCGCCGATCTCCCTTTGGCGGGGCTGATGGCGGTGCCGCCCCTCGACGTGGAGCCCGCGCCCTATTTCGCGTTGCTGGACAAGCTGGCGCGCGAGCATGGCCTGCCCGGCCGTTCGATGGGCATGTCCGGCGACTATGAGACCGCGATCATGCTCGGCGCGACGCACGTCCGTATCGGCACCGCCCTGTTCGGACGCCGCCCCGCCGCGTGACGCCCGCCGCCATCATCTTCGATTTCGACGGGGTCATCGCGGACAGCGAGATCGTGTTCGCCGCGCTGCTCGGCCGCGCGCTCACCGCCGCCGGCCTGCCGACCAGCGAGGAGGAGGCGCTGGCGCGCTATACCGGCTTTGGCCGCGTGGAGACGCTTGCCGCCATCGCCGCGCTGTGGGGCGAGCGTGTGCCGTCGGACATGGCCGAGCGTCTGGCCGCCGCGTTCGCGCACACCCTCGTCGAGCCGCTGCCGCCGGTTCCGGGGGTCGCGGCGTTTCTGGCGCGCACCCGCCACCTGCCGCGTGCGATCGCCTCGTCCAGTTCCACCGCCTATCTCCGCGGGCATCTGGGGCGTCTCGGCATGGCAGGCCACTTCGGCGATCATGTTTACAGCGGCCGCGAGCATGTCGCCCGCAGCAAGCCCTTCCCGGATATCTACCTGCACGCCGCTGGCGCGCTCGGGCTCGATCCGGCGCGGGTGCTCGTCATCGAGGATTCGCCGGTCGGCGCTCGTGCCGCGCTGGGCGCCGGTGCCCGCGTCGTCGGGCTGACAGCCGGCAGCCATGCCCGCCCGCATCTCTCCGCGGCGCTCGCGGCGGAGGGCGTCGAGCATATCTTCGCCAGCTACGCCGATCTGGCCGCCCATCTCGGCCTTGCCTGAACCGCGAAACCGCCCCGGCGGGCACCAGGGCGGTCCGTGTCGATCAGTCGGTCGCGGGATTCAGAATTTGCCGCGCAGCGTGACGCCGTAGGTGCGCGGCTCGGCCAGATAGGCCGAGAAGAGCTGGTTCGACATGGTGCCGAACCGGCCGAGCTGCGCCACTGACTGGTTGTTCGGGCTGGAGCTTTGCAGCGGGCTGTTGAACGCCACCTGCGTATAGCCGGTGTTGAAGATGTTCTGGCCCCAGAATTCGATGGCCCAGCGCTCGTCCGGCCCTCTTATGCCGATGCGGGCATTGGCCACGATGTAGCCGTCCTGCTCCTTTTCGGGATAGAGATCGGACCCGGTATTATAGTCGTCGGTCATGCGGCCATCGACATAGACCAGCGCCGACAGGTTGGAGCCGATGGGCGGCGTCCAGGCGAGGCTGGCGGTCGTCACCCAGCGCGGCGCGTTGCTGTTGGTGGCGTTGGGCAGCAGGAACAGCGCCGGGTCGAGCGGCACCGATCCGCTCTCGTTGCCGACCAGCCGGTCGGCGAACTTCGCCTTGGTATAGGTGACGCCGGCCGTGCCGCGCAGGTAGCGGGTCGGCGCGATATAGGCCTCCAGCTCCACGCCCTGGCTGACGAGGCCCGGCTTGGTGTCCGCGCAGGTGCCGTTGGCCGCCATCGTCCCCTTGCAGCCGTTGATAGTCTGCACCACGAAGCTCGTCCCGTTGAAGGTGTTGAGCTGGAAGTTGCTGAACTCCTGCCGGAACAGGGCGACGTTGGCGCCCCATGCGCGCTTGTTGAGCTTGAGCCCGATCTCGAAGGCGTCCACCGTTTCCGCCCCGAAGAAGAGCGAGGCCGCATCCGCATTGCTGCGCGGCGAGAAATAGGTGAACGGCGAGATGCCGGGCAGAATGCCGGTATTGCCAAGCTCGAACCGGTCCAGATTATAGCCGCCTGCCTTGTAGCCGCGCGAGTAGCTGCCATAGACCATGAGGTCGCGGGTGGGCTTGTACGAGAGGACGGCGGTGCCGGAGAATTCGCCATCGCTGAAGCTGTGGCGCAAGTTCAGGGTGTTGAGGCTCGTGCTGGCATTGCCGAGGCAGCCGAGGGTCAAAATGCCGCCGGCAAGCTGGGCAGCCGAGCCGAGCTGGGCATTGGTGGCGATCGGCGCGAGCGCTGGCTGCAGCGCCGCGCAGGTCGCATTGTTGTTGTTGAGCGCGGCCCGGAAATCCTTGCTTTCATGCGTGTAGCGCAGGCCTAGCGTCAGGTCGATCTGGCTGGTCAGGTGCACGATATTGTGCGTGAACAGAGCCCAGTTCTCGCTCTTCTGGAAGTAGCGCGAGTCGGTATCGCCCGCGCCGGCGGGGATGAGCGTGAGCGCCGTCAGCCCCTGGCCGAGCCCGGTCGAGAGGGCGCCCGCCTGAACCTGCGCCTGGGCGAGTGGCAGGCCGGCATTGACGAAAGCGGCGGTCAGCCCGGCGTTGAGATTGGCCTGCGTGCCGGCGATCAGATTGCCCACGTCCGGCGTCAGCGGGCTGCTGTCGATCGGCGCCGCGCACAGGCCGAGCTGCGCCGCGCTGAGGTTGCTCGCATCCCCCGCGCCCGCCATCAGGCGGCAGGCCGCGAACCGGCCATAGTCCGCGCCAAAGCGGATATTGTCGCGCAACGTCAGCTTCTCGTGCGCATAATAGCCGCCGATCAGCCAATCGAGCGCCTCCCCAAAGGCCGAGCCTTGCACGCGCAATTCCTGGGTGAAGGTCTTGAACTGGCGATAGGTGTCAGGGTCGCGATACAGCAGGTCGGCCGTCGCATAGTCATAGTCGCCATAGTCGGCGGATTTATAGTCGCGATAGGCGGTGATGCTGGTGATCTTGGCGTTGCCGAGATTGTAGTTGATCTCGCCTGAGAGGCCCCAGTCCCTGAGGTCGCTCACATACTCCCGGCCGGGCGTGATGCTGACATGCCGGTTGTAGGGATTCTGCGTGTAGGGGGTCGCCCCGTTGGGGAACTGCGTGCCGAGGGCTGTCAATATGGTGACGATGCGGTTGGTCGGGTTGCGCGTGGCGCCGACCGGGCTGGTGCCCACTTCCTCGAACGTGTCGATATAGACGGCGCCGCAGCAGCTCTCATCGCGCTTGGTATAATCGGCGATAAGGCGGACCGAGAGGTCGCTGGTGGGCTCGAAGAGAAGCTGGCCGCGCAGCAGGTATCGGTTGCGGTCGTTGGTGTCGCCGATGGTCCGGCCGGTCGGGTCGACCACCTTGAGGAAGCCGTCGCGCCGTGACCATACGCCATCGAGACTGGCCGCGATCGTATCGGTCAGCGGCCCGGTGACCCGCCCGGCGACGCGCCAGTAATCGTAATTGCCGTAGGTCAGCTCGCCGCTGGCGCCGAATTTGAAGCTGGGCGACTTGGTGACGACGTTGAGCAGGCCGGCGGACGCGTTGCGCCCGAACAGCGTGCCTTGCGGGCCACGCAGCACCTCGACGCGCTCGACCTCGCCCAGTTCGGTGAGGCCGGCGCCGGTGCGCGAGCGATAGACGCCGTCGATGAACACCGCGACCGAGCTTTCCAGGCCGGGGTTGTCGCCGACCGTGCCGATGCCGCGGATGCGCGCGGTGCCGTTGGCTTCCGATCCGGTCGAGGAGACGAGCAGCGAGGGAGCGAGCTGGTTGAGTTGGCGGATGTCGTTGGCGCCGCTGTTCTGGAGCGATTGCGCGGTGACGGCGGAAACCGCGATCGGCACGGAGGAGAGCGGGCTGGCGCGCCGCGTGGCTGTGATGATGATGTCGCCGCCGGCGTCGGAAGCGGCACTGTCGGCTGTTTCAGGCGGTGACGTGTCCTGCGCCAGGGCTGGGGCAGCTTGCCCGAGCAGGATGGCGGCCATGCCGGCGGATGTGAGGAGGGACAGGCGCATCATGGAAAACTCTCCTACGTCTGTTTTCGTCAACGCACGAAGGCGCTGATTGTTGTCCACTATGCCAAAGCGGTTTCCATTTAACACCCCTTCCGCGCTGACCTGCACCGGTCAGTTGCAGATATGTGACAGTTGGGAGGCTTTCGCGGTCAGGCGGCGACTGCGAACCGCAGCAGGCGTCCGGCAAGCGGGACGAGCGCTTCGCCATGCTGGCCGACCAGTGCGCGAATGGCCGGTGACGCTGCGTCAAGGCCACCGGTCAGTGCCCCGAAGGCGGGTATGATGAGGCGTTGCCTCCCCAACACGAAACAGCGGCGCGAAACCGCCCGACCCCGCAGGCTAACACGCCATTTAGGATGAAAATGACCGGAAATTTCTGGCTGGGTTTCGCCGGGCTGGGCTTCGTGGCGCAAAATCACGCCATCGATTCGGACTTCCTCGGCGGTGTCACCGCCGACATCCGGCGCTGGCAGCGGGTCATGATTCCCTGTGATCCAGGTCCAACGGCAGAGGCCGGTGAGCCGCGCCAGTCGGGCACATGTGGCGTCGTCCATTCGGTCGCGCGCACCCATGTCGTGAAAACTGTCACCTAAACACCACACTTCCCGCGGGGCGGTGGCGACCATCGCCGCCTCCAGCGCATCCAGCGTGGCTCGGCTGTCATAGGGCGGCAGCATTTGCCCGCGCGCGGCATAGGCGCTCGCTTTCTCGAAGTGCAGATCGGCGACGATCAAGGCCGCGCGCTCCCGCCAGAACAGCGCGCCTTGTGGCAGCGCCTGCCAGCTATGCCCGGCGAAAGGGAAGGGCGGCGAGGAGACCATCGCCCCGCTATGCCGCGCTCCGTGCGGGCTTTCAATCGCGATGTCGAACAAAGGCAGAACTTTCGTCGCTGATGGGGCAGCGCGCGGGTGGTCGGGCAGCGAGCGACTACGCGCCGCGTGATCTTCATCCGCCGCGCGGAGTCGGCACGGCAGAAGGCAGGCCCCCGCTTCGCGTGTCCGCCGTGTGGCGCTGGCGATACCGGCGGGCATCGGATAAGGGCGGCCCATGTCCGCCGTGCCGCCTTCTTCCGCCCCTGCTCCGTTGCCGCCCGTTCGGGTCGCGGCCTTTTATTGCTTCGCGCCCGTCGCCGACCCGGCCGGGCTGGCGGCCGTGTTGCGCGCCTTTGGCCGCGGACATGATCTCGTCGGTTCGATCATCGTCGCCGGCGAGGGCGCGAACGGCACCATTGCAGGGGCGCCTCATGCGGTCGACGGGCTGCTGGAGCGCCTGCGGGCGGAGCCGGGCTTCGCGGCGCTGGCGCCCCGGCTTCATACAGCGGAGGTGGCCCCGTTCGCCCGCTGGAAGGTCAAGGTCAAGCCCGAGATCGTGACGATGGGCGTGCCCGGAATCGATGCCGCCAATGCCGGCATCCACGTGGCTCCGGCGGATTGGAACGCCTTGATCGCCGACCCTGACGTCATCCTCATCGACGCGCGCAACGATTATGAGGTGGCGCTCGGCCGGTTCGCCGGGGCCGTGGATCCGGGTACGGCCAGCTTCGGTGATTTCCCCGCCTGGTTCGATGCGCAGGCGGAGCAGTGGCGCGCGCAAGGGCGCACGCCGCGCGTCGCCATGTATTGCACCGGCGGCATACGCTGCGAGAAATCGACCGCCTTCGCCCGGGCGCGTGGCTTTGACGAGGTGTATCACCTCAAGGGCGGCATCCTTGCCTATCTGGCCGAGGTCGAGGAGCGGAACAGCCTGTGGCGCGGCGAATGCTTCCTGTTCGACGAGCGCGTCTCGATCGGTCACGGCGAGCGAATCGGTGATGTGGCGTTGTGCACAGGCTGCGGGCAGCCGATTGCGCCGGCGGATGAGACGGCAACGGAGTCTTCAGCGAGCCAGCGCGCTCGTTGCCGCTGCGAGTTGCGCGCCGGGTGACGTCGCGTCGCTCTGTTTGATGCGGAAATCCACCCGCCGGTTGCCGAAGTCGATGGCCACCTGATCGAACATCCGCAGCATGCGCATGCCGAGCAGCATGGCCGGCTTTTCGGCCAGGTCCAGCTCCGCGAAGGGTGCGGCATCCAGAAACACCATGGGGACATTGCCCAGCACCACCGAGCCGATGGTGATGCGCTTGACCACGGTAAACTGGGCGGGAACCTCCACGCCGGTCACGCTGGTGAGGATGGTCGGCGTGGGCGGGATCACCAGTCTCTTGAGCTTGAGCTTGTGAAACAGCGCCATATTGCCGACGCTGATTTCCGCGCCGGTATCCAGGATGACGCTGACCCGTTGGCCATCGACGCGCGAATCGACGAGGATGAGCTGGCCGAGGCGGCTGCGCGCCTCCACGACGATGGTGTCGGGATCGCTCTTTGGTGCGGGGCCGTGCCGGCTATGCCCGATGTCCATGCGGCGGGCCTTGAAGTCGAGCGTCAGGCGCTTGTCCTTGAGGCCATCGAGCCCGATCAGCCCGGCACTGCCGAGATCGGCATGGTCGATACTGAGCGCTTCCATCTGCTCGACGAAATGGTCGCCATATTTCAGGCCGTTGAGCGTGACGGCCGCGACCGTGACACGGCCGGCTATACTGACGATTTCCACCGGCGGCAGGGGCGGCAGGCCGAGCTTGCGCGCCAGTTCGCTGGCGATGATGGTGCGCTGCGAGCCCGTGTCGATCACGAAGTCGTAGCGGCCGCTTTCGCCGATTTCGACCGGCATGGTCATGCGCTCGCCCCCGTCGCGGCCGATCGGGACGGGTTGCTCGCTCAAATCGAAATGCCGGGGGTCGAGTGAGTCGTCGGCCTTGCTCGGGCTAAGGACGAAATCACCACTGGCCGGCGATGGCGCGGCTGGCGCCTGCGCGGTCGCGGCACCGGGCAACAGGGAGGCGATCGCGAGCAGAGCCGGAATGACACTGGGCAGGCGTTGTCGGATAAGCATGCGCTTAACCCTCTCCATGCGTGAGAATATCACGAGCGTGGGGGAGTTCAAATGCTCTTCTGCGGCAACGGGCTGCCGGGGCCGCGCCCGGCTGGCATCACTGGTCCGGCGTCATGGCGAGGTTGGCCAGCGCCTCCGCCTCGATCAGCAGCGCATCCTCCGTCTCGCGCCCGGCGACATGTTCGCGGCCGATCATGACGAGAACCGGCACCGCGAGCGGACTGACCCGGTCGAGGGGCACATGCAGCAAGGTCGCCGCCGCGCGGTCGATCAGTTCGCCCAGCCGGCCGACATCGGTCATCCGCGCCCGCGCGTCGGCCCAGGCAGCTTGCAACAGCAGGTGGTCCGGCTCGTAGCGGCGCAGCACATCGTAGATGAGGTCGGTCGAGAAGCTGACCTGCCGCCCGGTCTTGCGCTTGCCCGGCTGCTGGCGCTCGATCAGCCCGGAGATCACCGCGACGTCGCGGAAGGCGCGCTTCAACAGGCTGCTCTCCTCCACCCAGGCGATGAACTCATGGTCGAGAATATCGGCCGAGAAGAGCGGCGCGGGGTCGGTGACGGGCTCCAGCCCATAGACGGCCAGCGCATAATCGTTGGAGACGAAGCCGACGGGCTTGAGGCCGCGCTCCTCCATGCGCCGGGTCAGCAGCATGCCGAGCGACTGGTGCGCGTTCCACCCCTCGAAGCTGTAAACGACCATGTGGTGCAGCCCCTCATGCGGGAAGGTCTCGATGAGCAGTTGGTCCGGGCGCGGCAGCATCGAGCGCACGGCCTGCATCGTCAGCCATTCATGCACGTCGGCGGGGAAGCGGTGCCATTGCGTCGGGTCTGCGAGGAAACGCCGCACGCGTCCCGCCAGATGCGTCGACATGGCCATCCGCGTGCCGCCCCAGCTCGGGATCTGCGCGGACTTGGCGGACGCCCGCACGATCAACTCGTCCTCGGTCTGGCGGACGACCTCCAGCGACATGCCCGAGAAGAAGAAGCGGTCGCCGGGGCTGAGCGTCGCGGCGAACATCTCCTCCACCGTGCCGAGCTTGCGGCCGTTGGCGAAGCGGACCGCCACCGCCGGCTGGTCCACGATGATGCCGGCATTGAGCCGGTGCGCCTGCGCAAAGCGGGGGTGGGCGAGCCGCCAGCGTCCGTCGCGCTCCTGCACCAGCCGCTGGAACCGATCATAGGCCCGCAGCGCGTAGCCGCCGGTCGCAACGAAGCGCAGCGTCGCGTCGAGTCCGGCGCGGTCCAGCCAGGCGTAAGGGGCGGCGCTGGTCACTTCGGCGAGCAGCGCGTCCGCGTCGAACGGCCCCGCGCAGGCCACGGCCATGATGTGCTGGGCGAGCACGTCGCGCCCGCCGGGGCGGAAGGTCTCGCGGTCCCGCTCGCCGGCCATCACCGCGTCATAGGCCGCCTGCGCTTCGAGATATTCGAAGCGGTTGCCGGGAATGAGGATCGCTTTGCTCGGCTCGTCCAGCCGGTGATTTGCGCGGCCGATGCGTTGCAGCAGGCGCGATGAGCCCTTGGGCGCGCCCATCTGCACCACGCAGTCGATATCGCCCCAGTCGATGCCGAGGTCGAGGCTGGCGGTGGCGACCAGACCACGCAGCTTGCCCGCCGCCATCGCCGCCTCCACCTTGCGCCGCGCCTCGCGGCTGAGGCTGCCATGGTGGATGCCGATCGGCAGGTTGGCATCATTCTCCGCCCACAACTGCTGGAAGATCAGCTCGGCGAGGCCGCGTGTGTTGCAGAACACCAGCGTCATCTTGTTGGCGGCGATGATCTCGATCACCTGCCGCGCTGCATATAGCCCGCTATGGCCGGACCAGGGCACGCGGCCCTCGGGGATGAGGATGGAGAGGTCCGGCGCCGCGCCGGGGTCACCCTCGATCAGCGCCACTGTTTCCCCCGCACCGCCCGGCGCCAGCCAGCGGCGGTAGGCATTGGGATCAGCCACCGTCGCGGAGAGGCCGACCCGGCGTAGCCCCGGCCGGATCGTCTGGAGCCGCGCGAGCGAGAGACTGAGCAGGTCGCCGCGCTTGCCGCTCGCGAAGGCGTGGATCTCGTCGATCACCACGGTCTCCAGCGCGCCGAACAGCAGCTCGGCATCCGGGTAGGAGAGCAGCAGCGAGAGCGATTCGGGCGTGGTCAGCAGGATCTGCGGCGGCCGCGCGCGCTGGCGGGCCTTGCGATCCGAGGGGGTGTCGCCGGTGCGCGTCTCGACGCGAATCGGCAGGCCCATGTCCGCGATCGGGGTCAGCAGGTTGCGTTGCACGTCCACCGCCAGCGCCTTGAGCGGCGAAACGTAGAGGCTATGTAGCCCCTCGCGCGGATCGCGGACGAGGTCGGCGATGCTCGGCAGGAAGCCGGCCAGCGTCTTGCCCGCGCCGGTCGGGGCGACGAGCAACGCATGGTCGCCCCGCGCCGCCGCCTCCACCATGGCAAGCTGGTGCCGACGCGGCGCCCAGCCGCGCGCCGCGAACCAGCCGGTGATCGGATCGGGAAGGGCGGGGGCCATCGTTCCAACGTGGACCGGGTCTCGCCCGTGCTCAAGCCCCCTGCGCGTCTGTGCTGCGGGGCAAGGCGGCTCGGGGCGGCGTCCCGTCGATCATCCGGCCATGTGCGCCGCCGAGCGCGGCGAGCGTCGCGATTCGTCCGAGTGGCCTCGTTTCGTCGTCACGGCCGGCGCCCGCATCCGCCGTGGCTGATCGCTCATGGGAAAAGGCATGGAAATCAGCGATTTCCAACGAACAAGGCCAAAAAAAAAGCCGCCCCGTGAGGAGCGGCTTGGAAGTTTTAGGAGAGGATGCCTGAAAGGCCCAAACTGTATGCGTTACATACAAATATTCTGCAATTGCGAAATGCCATTCCACGGTTGCACTTCATGCAATCGTCGGGCTTCTCTAGGTAATTGCTTGGGATCAATGGCTGGTCTGCAGCGCGCCCTTAAGGCCGGAGAGGGCGAGCTGCTCGTCGATCTGCGCAATCAGCCGGTCGAGTGCGGCCGGGGTCCGCGCCTCGGCACGAGCCACCAGAACATCCTGCGTATTTGAAGCCCGTAGCAGCCACCAGCCATCCGTCGTCGTCACGCGCGCGCCGTCCGTGGCGTCGACTTTGGCGCCCGATGCGGCGAGCCGCGCCAGCACTTCGTCGATCACCGCAAACTTGCGGCTCTCATCGACCTGGAAGCGGAGCTCGGGCGTGTTCACCATATTCGGCATGGCGGCCCGCAGCGCGGTGACGCTCTTGCCGATCTCGCTGGCCGCCCGAATCAATCGCACCGCAGCATAAAGCGCGTCGTCGAAGCCGTAATATTGATGCTTGAAGAAGATGTGCCCGCTCATTTCGCCGGCCAGCGGGCTGCCGGTCTCCTTCATCTTGGCCTTGATGAGGCTGTGCCCGGTTTTCCACATCAGCGGCTTGCCGCCCAGTTCGGCAATGCGATCGAACAGGGCCTGGCTCGCCTTGACGTCGGCAATGATCGTCGCGCCCGGCTCGGCGGCCAGCACCGGTTCGGCGAAGATGGCGAGGAGCTGGTCGCCCCAGATTACCCGTCCCTCGCCGTCGATCGCGCCGATTCGGTCGCCATCTCCATCGAAAGCCAGTCCGAAATCGAGCTTCTTCTCCGCGACGAGCGCGCGCAAGTCTGCCAGATTATTTTCCTCTGTAGGATCGGGATGATGGTTGGGGAAATTGCCGTCGACGTTGGTGAAAAGTGTGTAATGCTCACCCGGCAAACGCTGGACGAGTTTCTCGACGACTGGGCCCGCCGCGCCGTTGCCCGCGTCCCAGCCGATCCGCCAGCCGGTGCCATCAAAGCCTTCCAGCAGGCGAGCGACGTAACGGTCCATGATATCGACCGTCTCGCTGCCTGCCGATCCGTCCACCCAGTCCCCGGCCGCCGCCATTGCCCCCAGCGCCTGGATGTCCGCGCCGAAAAATGGGCCGTGGTGCAGCACCATCTTGAAGCCATTATAGTTGGCGGGATTGTGGCTGCCGGTTATCTGGATGCCGCCATCAACCTGTAGCACCGCCTCGGCATAATAGAGCATCGGTGTTGGCCCCTCGCCGACGCGCAGCACGTGGATGCCACTCTCGTTGAGGCCCCGCACCAGCGCAGCTTCCAGGACCGGCGAGCTGAGGCGTCCATCATAGCCGACCGCCACGCGGCTGCCGCCCGCCCGCGCGACCCGCGTCCCGAACCCCCGCCCGATCGCATAGGCGTCCGCCTCGCCAAGCGTCTCGCCGATGATGCCGCGAATGTCATATTCGCGCAGAGTGGTCGGGTGGAACTGGTGCGTCATTGGGAAACCTCGCAAACGGCAAACGTGGCGTGCAATCCGGCTTAGATCAGGACTCTTTCGATTTCAGCAACAGGTCGCGCGCTGCATTGATACGCGCGGCGAGGCCGGCCGTTCCTCCGGCATCGGGATGATTGCGCGCCATCAGCCGGCGATAGGCGGCGTGGATCGTTGCCGGGTCGGCATCGGGGGAGACGCCGAGCAACGCCGCCGCCTCGCTCCGGTCCAGCAGGCGGGGGTCGGCCGGTGAGGGGGGAGCCGGGCGGGAGGGCTGGTCCGGCTTGCCAAGCAGGCTCGCGCCATAGCGCAGCCACAGGCCGGATGCCGCGACGAGCAGCGCGCCCACCAGCGGCATCCCCTTGGCCGCCAGCACCGTGCCGACCAGCGTGCCGCCCACGCCGAGCCAGGGCGCCGGAATCCGCTTGCGGCGCTTGCGCGTCCACCACCACAGCCCGAGCGCGGCCAGCGCGGCGAGCAGCAGCAGCATGGCCTCAGGCGACGCGCTGTTTTCGGGTCTGACCTGCCAGCATCGGCAGGGCGAGCCCGGCGATCATCTCGCGCAGTTCCTGCCGCGCGGCGATGTGGCTCACGCCCAGTTCGCCGAGGTGGCCGCGATCGAGCAGGGTGAGGCCGGAGGGGAACAGCTCGCGGAAGATCACCCGCTCGGAGAGGCCGGGGATGACGCGGAAGCCGACACGCCGGGACAGTTCGGTCAGCGCCTCGCCCACGCGGCGTTGGTTGCGCGCTTCCAGATGGTGCAGGCGGTTGCGCAGCACCACCCAGTCAATGGTGGCGCCGTCCGCCTTGGCGCGGGTCTTGCGGGTCTCCCACATCAGCTCGGAATAGAAGCTGAGCCGCTTGACCTTGAAATTCTCGGGGTCGACCTGGCCGATCAGGTCGAAGTCGACGAAGCTGTCGTTCATCGGCGTGACCAGCGTGGAAGCGCAGGTGGCGGCGTAGCGCGCCATCGGGTCGTCGCGGCCCGGTGTGTCGATGATGACGACCTGAGAGGTGACTGCGGCCTGCGCGATGGCCTCGTTGAGGCCGTCCGTGCTGTCACCCGCATAGACGGCATAGGTCGGTGCGGGCAGATCAATGGCGCGGCGCTTGGCGGTCTCGGCCCGATTTTCCAGATAGCGCGCTACCGTGCGCTGGCGGTGGTCGAGGTCGATCACCGAGACGGGCACGCCCTGTGCGGCCAGCGCGACGGCCGTATGCACGCAGGTGGTGGATTTGCCGGTGCCGCCCTTTTCGTTGGCGAAGACGATGAGGTGCGGCGAGCCGCTGGGCAAGGGAGCGCTGGACATGGACGTGTTCGAAACTCTCGCAGGCTGGTTCGCGGCCTCTTGACCGCCCGGCCGGGACAGGCGAAGCCTCCCCCAGCCCAGGACCGGGCCTTATCGGAGCATGGATCGGCGTGCAAATCTTCCGTGATCTTCCCTCACTGGACGGGGCATTGGCTGCCCTGCGCGCCGATGGCGGCCGCATCGCCATGGTGCCAACCATGGGCGCGCTGCACGCCGGCCACATGGCGCTGGTGGAAGAAGCGAAGGCGCGTGCCGAGCATGTCGTGGTGTCAATCTTCGTCAATCCCACCCAGTTCGGGCCGACCGAGGATCTTGCCGCTTATCCCCGCCGCGAGGCGGAGGATGCGCAGATGCTGGCGGCGGCTGGCGTTTCGGCGCTGTGGGCGCCGGACGTGGCGACCATGTATCCGCGCGGTTTCGCCACCTCCATCCACGTCGCGGGCGTAAGCGAGGGGCTGGACGGCGCCGCGCGTCCCGGCCATTTCGACGGCGTCGCCACGGTGGTCGCCAAGCTGTTCGGCCAGGTGCGGCCCGATCTCGCCTGTTTTGGCGAGAAGGATTACCAGCAGCTCGCCGTCATTCGTCGCCTCGTCGCGGATCTTGATCTGCGCGTGGAGATTGTCGGCGTGCCGACGGTGCGTGAGGCGGATGGGCTCGCCCTGTCGTCGCGGAATGCCTATCTCAATGCTGACGAGCGCGCCCGTGCTGTCGCGCTGCCGGAGATGCTCGTCACCGCCGGGGAGGGTGTCAAAGCGGGGGAGGACGTACCCGCTATCCTCGCCTGGGGTGCGCGCTACCTGCGCGATTCGGGCTTCTCCTCGGTCGATTATGTCGCGTTGTGCGATGCCGCGACGCTCACACCGCTCGCTGTGCTGGATCGGCCGGCGCGTTTGCTCGCGGCTGCTCGCATCGGGCGTACCCGCCTCATCGACAACATCGCCGTCTATCCCTGAGGCAGCGGGCGCCGCGGCGCAGCGTCGCCGTCCGTCCCGCTCGCGCCCTATGCGATCTGCCCGGTCGGCTGCCCGCCAGGCGGCCCGAGTATCGTGCCTTCCACGTTGTTAACTATTTTTTCATGCCAGCATGATTGTTTCGTCGCCATCGCACCTGCTTGTTCTGTCTGCCTGGGGGTAGTTGGTCATGGCGAATAGCATTGAGAGCGCGCGTTTCCTCATCGAGAGCCGGATGCGCGATGCAGCGTTAGGGGATGTCCAGGCACGGTTCGACCTGGGCGTGGTCTTCAGCTGCGGCACCGGCGGTGTGCCCGTCGACCTTGTCGAAGCGCATAAATGGTTCAATCTGGCGGCGCTGAGCGGCAGCGAGGAGGGCCAATATTGTCGCGCGGAGGTCGCGGAGGACATGACTGCGCCGGAGATCGCCCAGGCCCAGCGTCTCGCGCGCGATTGGATCGTCCGGACGACCCGCCGCGCTGCCTGACGATCTGCCGACCCTTTCGGATGCGGTCGCCCCGACGCGCGGTGGGACGGTGCTTGGCGCATCCCTGCGGTCCTACAGCGCCGAAAGACCATAAAGATATTATATATCAATATGTTGAAGTCTAGCGCTGCCGGAATGCATGGGCTCACACGCGTGAAGTTCGAGAAGTTCCGGCCACCCCTCATCGCCGCAACCCGGTTCAGTCCGGCCGCTCGCCCCGGCGGAATGGCGTGCGTTCGTCCAGCCACTCGCGGTCGTCGGCGAGCGCTGCGGCCTCCCGCGCGACATAGTCCGCCACCGCCCGGCGGAAGCTGGCGTTGGGGATGTAATGAGCCGACCATGTCGGCACCGGTCGATAGCCGCGGCTGAGCTTGTGCTCGCCCTGCGCGCCGGCTTCCACGCGGCTGAGGCCGCGCGCGATGGCAGCGTCGATCGCTTGATAGTAGCACAACTCGAAATGGAGGAACGGCACCTCCTCCGCGCAGCCCCAATAGCGGCCATAGAGTGTGTCAGAGCCGATCAGGTTGAGCGCTCCGGCGATCGGCCGTCCGTCGCGCAGCGCGAAGATCAGCAGCACCTTGTCCGCCATCCGCTCGCCGAGCAGCGAGAAGAACGCGCGGGTGAGATAAGGCTGGCCCCATTTGCGGCTGCCAGTGTCTTGGTAGAAATACCAGAAGGCGTCCCAATGCGCCTCGGTCAGCGCATTGCCGGTCAGGTGAACGATCTCCAGCCCGGCCTGCGCCTTGGCGCGTTCCTTACGCAGGTCCTTGCGATGCCGACTCGACAGCGCCGCGAGAAAATCGTCGAAGCTGGCATAGCCTTCGTTCGCCCAATGGAATTGCGTGCCCTGTCGGATGAGCCAGCCCGCCTTCTCGAACGCGCCGCGTTGCTCGGGCGCGATGAAGGTCGCGTGTGCGGAGGAAAGGCCGTTCTGATCGGTGACGGCTTCCAGCCCCGCGAGCAGCGTCGGCCCAGCGGCCGCATCGCGCAGCAGCAGGCGCGGCCCCGGCACGGGAGAGAAGGGAACGGCGACCTGCAGCTTGGGGTAGTAGTGCCCGCCCGCCCGTTCCCAGGCATCGGCCCAGCCATGGTCGAACACATATTCCCCCTGGCTGTGGCTCTTCAGATAGGCTGGTGCGGCGGCGACCAGCGCGCCGGCTGCGTCGCGCACCGTGATCGGGGCCGGGGACCAGCCGGTGCCGGGGCCGACGCTGCCCGATTCCTCGAGGATGCTGAGGAATGTGTGAGAGACAAAGGGGTTGTCCGGCCCGGCGCATGCATCCCATTGCACCGGGTCGAGCGCACCTACCGCCGTGCCGAGATGGACGATGGCGCCAGCGTCGACGCGGCCCTGCCCGCTCACGGCCGGTTCTCGAAGATGATCTGCGCGCCACAGCGGGCTGCGCGTTCGTGCTCGGCCGCCGAGCGGACGGTCCAGCACAGCAGCGGCAGGCCGAGGCGGGCGGGCAGGGTGGCCGCGCCCGGCAGGTCGCGCACGTCGCAGGCGATGAAATCGGGACGGGCCCGGGCGATGGCGGCCGCCATGCCCCGTCCGGGAAGGGGGCTCCAGCGATGCCGCCGACTGACCACCAGGCCGCAGCGCAAAGCTGGTCGATGTCGGGCGAACCAGCGGACAACCAGCGGATCGAAGCTCATCGCAGCGACGGATCCGGCGTGGCCGTCGAGATCTCGCGCGACTGCGGCGCAGAGGTGCGCGCAGGCGCGAGGACCCCGGTCAGACTTGATCTCGACCAGCAGCGGCATGGTCCAGCCCGCAAGAGCGAGCAAGGTGGAGAAGCGCGGCACCGGCTCGTCGCTGCCCTTGAGGCGCAGCGTGGCGATCATGTCCGAATCCAGCGCATGGAACGGACCGGCGCGCTGTGTCATCCGGTCAAGCCGGGCATCGTGGAAGACATGGACGATGCCGTCGCGGCTCAGCCGCACGTCGCACTCCATGCCGAACCCGCTCGCCATGGCCGCATGCGCCGCGGCCAGGCTGTTCTCCGGCACGCCGGGGCCGTGCAGGCCGCGATGCGCGTAAGGCTGGGCCGTCAGAGGGTCGCTTGCCGCTCTGCGGGCGCCCATTAGGGGTGGACGGCGACGATCGCGTCGATCTCGACCGACGTGTCGAGCGGCAGCGATGGCACGCCCACGGCACTGCGAGCGTGGCGTCCCGCTTCACCGAAGATCCGGACCATCAATTCGGAAGCGCCATTGGCGACCTTGGGCTGATCGGTAAAATCGGGCGTGCTGGCCACAAAGGCGCCCAGCTTGACGATGCGCTCCGCCCGGTCGAGGTCGCCCAGCGCCGCCTTCATCTGTGCGATCAGCATCAGCCCGCAGCGCTCGGCCGCGGCGATGCCCCAAGCGAGATCGCGTTCGCCGCCGATCTTGCCTGTCATCAGCTGGCCGTCCGCCATGAAGGGAATCTGCCCGCTGATGTGAAGCAGTCCACCGGCCAGCACTGTCGGTACATAGGCGGCAACGGGGGCGGCGGGTTCCGGAAGCGTGAAGCCCTCGGCGGCGATGCGGAGTTCGATGCGGCTCATGGATGCGAGCCACAGCATGCGAGATGAGTCGCGTCAAGCATGGCGGCGTGGCACCTGCGTGTTGGCGAGCGTCTCTTCATGCTCATCCAGCAGGGCGTTGATCCAGCGCTCGGCCTGGGACCAGTCGTCGATGCGGGCATGGGCGTCGAGCGCGGTTTCCACGTGCGGCGCCATTTCCGGCTCGCCGACGAAGTGCAGCCGCCAGCATTGCGGCACATGTTGGGCCACCGAGACGTGATTGCTGGCGAGATCGTCGATGAACAGGGCGAAGGGTGCCCCGCGCTCGCGCATCAGACGCGCAACCGCTGGTCCCTTGCCGCCGCGATTGCCGATCACCGGATAGGGCAGGCCATGGCGGTGGATCTGCTCGGCGCGGGCGTCCTGTAATTCCTGGCCGATGTTGGTGACGATAACGATATCCGCCCGCTTCGAAAGCTTCGCCATCGCGGCAACCGCGCCGTCGATCGGCGCCTGGCGGTGCATCTCGGTCTCGAAGAAGGCGGCGAGCAGGCTCCAGATCTGGCTCCGTTCAACGGGGTCGCCGCTGTCCTTATGCCGGAGCGCGCGTTCGAACCCGTCGGTGAAGCTGAAATGGATGCCGTGCTGTTCGTCCAGCCACGCGCGGAATGGCACGACCATGTGCAGCAGAACCTCGTCGCAATCGCTGAGGATCAGCGGCCGGCTCATGGTGCGATCCTGTCGCGCGCGGCCACGATGCGCGTGGGCGAGACGCCGATCGCCTCGGCGCAGGCGACGAGATCGGCCTCGTGATTGATCACGAAGTCCATCAGCGCAGTGAGCGTCCCCCGGTCGGACAGGCCGGCGCGGAGTGCGGGAGCATCCAGACCGGTCAGCGCCAGCATCCGGTCGGCCCGATGCTGGTCCGCGACGATCCAGCCAACGACCTGCAACGCCAAGGTTTCATCCGCCTCGCTGATGGGATATTCCGATGTCATCCGGTCCTGCCCGCTTTCCAAAGGCTGTTCAAAGGGAAGGCGCGTTGAGGGGCGGCATGGGAGAAGCCGTGGCAAAGCGCGTCCTGGTTGTCGAGGATAATGAGCTTAACCTCAAGCTCTTCTGTGATCTGTTGCGTGCTCACGGCCACGAGACGGCCGCCGTACGCGATGGGCGTGAGGCGTTCGAAAGCGCGCGGGCTTTCGGGCCGGACCTCATCATCACCGATATTCAGCTGCCGCACGTCACTGGACTGGACCTGATCGCCTCGTTTCGCGCGGATGAAGCGCTTGCGAACGTACCGATCATGGCGGTGACCGCCTATGCCGGGCCAGGTGACGAGGAACGGATCAGGGCGGCCGGCGCCAACGCGTACGTGTCCAAGCCCATTTCGGTGATCCGATTCATGGAGGTGGTGAACGATCTGTTTTAGCGCGAACCGAGGCCACGAACAAAGAGGCCCGGGTTGCTCACCCGGACCTCTCCGAAACCTATCGGCGCGGGCACATAGCCCGGGACGGCCGCTTACTTGATCTTGGCTTCCTTGAACTCGACGTGCTTGCGCGCGACGGGATCATACTTCCGAAAGCTCATCTTCTCGGTCGTGTTGCGGGGATTCTTCTTGGTCACATAATAGAAGCCGGTGTCAGCCGAGCTGACGAGCTTGATCTTGACTGTGGCTGGCTTCGCCATGACCGCTTCCTCGACAAAAAGGGCGCTCTTCCTGCCTGAGCAGGGGAACGACACTAAAACTGGTTCGAAAATGGGCACAGCGGTCCCGCCGTGTCCGGTTCGGCCGCGCCAATGCGGGAATCGGGCGGCTTTGTCAAGTTGGCGACGGGCTGCACATCAGGCCGACACGATTATCCCTTCCGCTCCCCACCAAGGGGAACGCAATATTAACTACGTCTATGCAGAGTGTGCTGGTCATCGCGCCGTCACATCTGGCGGTCAAAGGGTCGGGCGGAACCCGTTTGGGGGAGAAGATGCGTGCGTCAAGATCCGGCATTGATCGTCCGTGCCCAGTTGCTTGGCCAAATCGAGGCTCTGCAGGCGGCCAGCACGGGCCTGTCGCGGGGCGCGCTGTGCGCGCAGCTCGAGGATATTCGTGGGTTCGCCCGGCGCCATGGGTTCGACGCGGTCGAAGGTTTGGCCAGCCTGCTCGAATCGGTCGTCGCCTTCAACGGACACCGGCAGGTGGCGCTCACCTATCTCTCGCTGATGCGCGATGCGGCCGAGGGTGATCCCGCGAGCAGCGATTCGGCGCGCGTCTATCTCGCTGCCGCCGCGTTGCGCGGTTGCCGCTGATGGCCGCTATCTAGGGCTCTTGCGGAAGCAGCAGTAGCGGGTCGATCCGCGCCGCGTGCCATTTCATGCTCCAGTGCAGATGGGGACCGGTCACGCGGCCGGTTGCTCCAATCACGCCAATCGGTTGGCCCTGTCGTACCACATCCCCCTCTTTTACCAGAAGTTGGCTGTTGTGCAGGAACGCGCTGTTGAGCCCCATGCCGTGGTCGATCATCAACAGTTTGCCTTCCAGCGTGAAGGGTTCTTCGGCAGCGAGGATCACCACCCCGTCCGCCGGGGCGACATAGACCGTGCCGGCCCCGCCGGCGAGATCGAGCCCGCTATGGTAGCTGCCCGGCGCACCGCGGTAGATGCGCTGCGAGCCGAATACACCGGAGATACGCGCCTTGACCGGCCAGATGAAGCGCTGGCGCCAGCCACTACTTTGCATGTGGCGAGCGCGGGCGGCGTTGATTCGCGCGATCTCGCCGGCGCGGCGGCGCTGGAACTCGGCACTGGACGCCCGGCCGGTGATCGATGCGTTGACATGCTCGATGGCCCAATCGCCCGGCGCGACCATGAGTTGGCGGGTGCGGGTTCTCCCATCGGCCAGGGTGGCGACAAGGGTGGCGCTGGGCGGTGCATCGCGATCGAAGGCGATGATGAAGTTGCCTTCGTTATCGAAGGCGACCGGCGCGCCGTCCAGCATCAACGTGGCGGTACCGGCGGGTGCGAGGCCGTGCAGCAGGCCGCCCTGGCGCGGGGTTCCGTCGAGGCGCAATTCGGCCGGCGCGGGCTCCGCCACCGGGCGATCTGCAGGGATCGGCGGAGTGGGTGCGGAAGCGCGCGGGTTCGGCGCAACGCAGCCCGCAAGCAGGACAGTGAGCAGGAAAGCACTGCCGGTCGCGTAATGCCGGCCGGAACGAGGCGGGGTCATCGACCCAGCATGGCTAGGGCGTGGTGGCGATGCAAGGCCATCGGCCGCTCAATCGAATAGATCGGTCTGCGCGTTCGGCGGCTTGTCGGCTTTGCGGGGCGGGCGCAGTGCGGAAGGTGCGGGCGGCTGCGCACCGATGGTCGCTTCAACCTCGCCGTCGTCAAATTTAAGCGTCACCGCGCCGGCCGCGCGCGCTGCCTCGGTGGTAAGGATCAGCCGGCCCTGCGCCATGACGCGTGCAAAGCCTCGCTTGAGCGGCGCGTCCGGATCCAGCGATCGCGCCACGCGCCACAGCCCGTCGAATTGCCGGCGCGCATCGGTCAGCCGCCGTTCGAGCAACGCAGGCGCCAGCCGCACGCTGGCCATCCGCTGGCGGCTCCTCTGAACCTGCGCGTCGAGCAGGGCGGGGCGCAGCGCGCCGGCGGCGTTGGCCAGTTCGTGGCGCGCATCGCTCAGCCGATGGGAGAGGCCGCGTCGCAGCCGCTCGCTTACATCGTCCGTGCGCTGGCGGGCCTGCGTCAGCAGCATATCCGGCCGGGGCAGAAGGCGGCGCTGCGCTTCCACACGTTCGCGGCCGCGCTCGACGCCGCGCGCGACGCAGCGGCGCATCCTGGCGTCCAACTCAGCGACCTGCGCCAGCAGGTCGCTGCGCACGGGCACGGCCATTTCGGCGGCGGCGGTCGGCGTGGGCGCGCGCAGATCGGCGGCGAAATCACACAGCGTCGTGTCCGTCTCATGCCCCACGGCGGAGATAACAGGGATCGGCGAATCGGCCACTTCACGCACGACGATCTCCTCGTTGAACGCCCAGAGGTCTTCGATCGAGCCGCCGCCGCGCGCGACGATCAGGACGTCCGGTCGGGGGATGGCGCCACCCGGCGGGAGCGCGCCGAAGCCGCGCACCGCCGTAGCGATCTGGGCGGCTGCGCCTTCGCCCTGTACCAGTACCGGCCAGAGAAGCACCTCGCTGGGAAAGCGGTCAGCGAGGCGGTGTAGAATGTCGCGGATCACTGCCCCGGTCGGCGAGGTGACAACACCGATAACACGCGGCAGCATCGGAAGCGGCCGCCGCCGGGCGGTGTCAAACAGGCCTTCCGCCGCCAGCTTGGCCTTGAGCCGCTCGAACAGCTGCATCAGCGCGCCTTCGCCGGCCAGTTCCATGCTCTCGATGACGATCTGATATTTGGAACGTCCCGGATAGGTGGTGAGCTTGCCGGTGACGATCACGTCCAGCCCATCCTCCGGTGCGAAGGCGAGGCGGCCAGCGGTGCCCTTCCACATCACGCCGTCGATCAGGGCGCCATCGTCCTTCAGGGCGAGATAGGCATGGCCCGATGCGGCGCGCTTGAAACCGGAAATTTCGCCGCGCAGTCGGATATGGCCGAAGCGCTCCTCCACCGTCCGTTTGAGCAGGGCCGAGAGTTCCGAAACGCTGAGCGGCGCCAGATTGTCCCCCTGCCGCTCCTGCGCTAACAGGCGCCCGGATGCATCGAACCTGACTGGACCTTCTTCCATGAATATCCTCTTGCTGGGCGGCGGCGGCCGTGAACATGCCCTCGCCTGGAAGCTTGCGCAATCGCCGCGCTGCACAACCCTATTTGCCGCACCGGGCAACCCCGGCATAGCTGAGCATGCTACGCTGGTCGACATGGACCTGACCCGACACGCCAATGTGGTGGCCTTCTGCCGTGCTCAGGGAATCGGCCTTGTCGTTATCGGCCCTGAGGCACCGCTGGTCGACGGACTGGCAGATAGCCTGCGCGCGGCCAACATCCCCGTGTTCGGTCCCAGCGCGGCGGCAGCGCAGCTGGAAGGCTCGAAGGGGTTCACCAAGGACCTTTGCCGCGCTGCGAACATTCCCACCGCCGCTTATGTGCGCTGCACCGACGCGGCGACAGCGCTCGCACGGCTCGACGCGTTCACGGTACCCGTCGTCATCAAGGCCGACGGTCTTGCCGCCGGCAAAGGCGTCATCATCGCGACGACCCGCGCGGAGGCGGAAGCGGCGATTGCCGACATGTTCGGCGGCAGCTTCGGCGCCTCGGGTGCGGAAGTGGTGATCGAGGAGTTTCTCGAGGGCGAGGAAGCGAGCTTCTTCGCGCTGACGGATGGCAAGCATGTCGTGCCGTTCGGTTCGGCGCAGGATCACAAGCGGGTCGGCGAGGGCGACACGGGCCCCAATACCGGCGGCATGGGCGCCTACAGCCCGGCCTCGGTGCTCACGCCCGCGCTGGAGCGCCAGGTGATGGTCAAGATGATCCGCCCCACTGTGGCGACCATGGCGGCGCGGGGCATGCCCTATTCGGGCGTGCTGTTTGCCGGCCTGATGCTCACTGCGGACGGTCCCAAGCTGATCGAATATAATTGCCGCTTCGGTGATCCCGAATGCCAGGTACTGATGTTGCGGCTGGAGGACGATCTGGTCGAACTCCTGCTCTCGGTCGCGCAGGGCCGTTTGGACGAACGGGCTACCCCCCGGCTTGCGGCCGATCCGGCGCTGACCGTGGTGGTCGCAGCGCGCGGCTATCCAGGTCAGCCCGCGAAAGGCGGCGCGATCACCCTGCCCGCCGCAGCCAAGGGGCATATTTTCCAGGCCGGTACGGCGTTGGCGGATGGCCAACTCGTGGCCAGTGGTGGACGCGTGCTGAGCGTCACCGCGCGCGGTGAGACGGTGACCCAGGCGCGGGACGCGGCTTACGCGCTTGTCGATGCGGTGGATTATGCCGAGGGCTTCTGTCGCCGCGATATCGGTTGGCGCGAGGTGGCGCGCGAGGCGGCGGAAGCGGCGGGCTGAGCCCCGAATGTGGCGCGGGTTGATGACCTGACCTGAAGCTGGCAGCCTTGCCATATCACGGCATTGGAAAGCGGATCATCGTCACCGTGAGGGATGGGTACAAGATCATCATCGGCGTGGGCGTGACGGCGCTGCTGGCCTGGGCGCTGCATGGGCCATTCGGGCGAGGACAGGCGTTCATGGCCGATCTTCGCGTCCGGACCGTCCACGCGCTGGCCGGGCAGGGTGTGCGCGACGTGTGGGTCTCGTACTCCGACTCCCCTTATGACCGCACCGCGCGCCTCTCCGGGGCGGTGGCGCCGGCGGAGCGCGAGAAGGCAATTGCCATCGTGAGCGGCGTCGAGGGGAGTGCGGGATCCGTGTGGTCAGGCGCAACGCCGGGTTCCCCACCTGCTACGCCCGCCCGAGCAGGCCCCGTCGTTCAACAGGAACCCGCATCGGTGCACACGACCGCGTCCTGTCGCGATGCTGTCACCGTGGCGCTGGGGGAGCGGGCCGTGCAGTTTCGCGCCGGAAGCGCCTGGCTAAGTCCGCAATCGCAGCAGACGATCGCCGACGTGGCGGCGGCGCTGCGCTCCTGCGGAGGGTATGCCGTGCTGGTGCGCGGGCACAGCAGCAGTCGCGCTGCGGCCCATCGCGCCATGGCGCGCGAGCGCGCGGCGCGCGTGCGGGATGCGCTGATCGCCGTAGGCATCCCAGCCGAGGCGGTGTCGACGGCCGTGAGCGCCGCTGATCCGAGCGGGCTGCGCGTCAGCTTCGTCGTGACGGACGGAGGCGCGTGATGCCCCTGCTGGTCGAGACACTGGGCCTGTTCCTGCTGGCGTTTTTAATCGGTCTGGGCGTGGCCGCAGTGCTGTGGAGGCGCCGGCCGTGATCGCGCTCGCAATCCATTACGGCGCCTGGCTGGCGCTTGCGATGCTGATCGGTGTTGCGACCGGCTGGTGGACCTGGGGCCCGCGCCGGGGCGAGGTAGAGGCAGACGAACCGATCGCCTGGCCGCCGCCTAAAGAAGCCGCGGTGCCGGTGCTTGCGCCGCCCGTCCTGGCGGCGGATGACCTCACCGCCATCAAGGGCATCGACGTGGAGATAGCGGGCCGCCTGCGTGATCTGGGGATTACGCGTTTCTCGCAGATCGCGGGTTGGTTGCCGGCCGATATCGAGCGGGTCGACGCGGCGCTGGGGCCGTTCAAGGGCCGGCTGATCCGGGACGAATGGATCGCGCAGGCGCGGCTGCTCGCGCGGGGTGACATAGAAACTTATCACCAACGATTCGGGTGTTTTTAGGCGGGGCTGTAGGATTGTAGGATTGTAGGATGGGCGCGCGGGGTGCTGCGACTTCGCTCGACGCGAAAAGAGACCGCGACACCAACGGGCCGGCCGTGCTGGACAGCATGGCGCCCGCGCTACGTCTCCGAGCCGACGGACTTCAGGAGGGGCGCGCCGGCTTCATGATCGACGCGTGGAACGTGGTTTCCCGTGGCCCGGAGCGCAGCGGATTCCGGGCCGTGAACCGCAGGAGCGCAACGTCGCCCTGACAGGCCGGCAGACCTGAAGGCCGATCCACCTCGCCCGAGGCTGCCGCCTGTTCGGGCGCAGATGCCGCGCTATATCTTGCTGGAAATCAGGATCTTGTCGATCTTGCGGCCGTCCATGTCGACGATCTCGAAACGCCAGCCCTGCTCGGTGAAATGCTCGCCTTCCTCGGGGAGACGGCGCAGCACGGCGAGGGCGAAGCCGGCGACCGTGGCGTAGTCTCGATCTTCCGACAGGGTGAGGCCGAGCCGTTCGGCCAGCGCGTCGACCGGCATCTGCCCGGAGACGAGCAGCGAGCCGTCCTCGCGCTCGGTCAGCATCGGGTGATCATAGAGATTCTGGTCGGACGCGAACTCGCCGGCAATGGCGGTGAGCAGATCGGCGGGGGTCACGATGCCGTCAAAATGGCCATATTCGTCGTGGACCATGAGCATCGGCACGTCCGCCTCGCGCAGCCGGTTGAGCGCGTCCATCGCGTCGACCTGATCGGGCACGATCGAAACCGGGCGCATCAGTGCGCGCAGGTCCAGTGCCTCGCCCCGGAACAGCGCTGCCATGATGTCGCGCGCCTGCACACAGCCGATGATATCCTCCACGCTGCCCTGCCCCACCGGCAGGCGCGTGTGCGGCGTCTCCAGCAGCGCCTCGCGCAAAATATCGAGATCGGCGTCGGCATCCAGCCAATCGACCTCGGTGCGCGGCGTCATCACCTCGCGCACGGGCCGGTCAGCGAGACGCACGACGCCGGAAATGATGGCCCGCTCGCTCTCCTCGATCACGCCGTGACGGCTCGCCTCGGCAACGACGAGCTGTAACTCCTCGACGGTCACATGATCGGCCGACGCAGGGTCGATGCGGAACAGACGAAAGATGACGTTGCTCGACCGGTCGAGCAGCCAGACCAGCGGCGCGGTCGCGCGCGCCAGCTGCATCATTGGCGGTGCCAGCAACACCGCAAGCGGTTCGGGATTACGAAGCGCATATTGCTTGGGGACCAGCTCGCCGATGATCAGCGATACGTAGGTTGTGAGAACGATCGCGATCGCGAAGCCGGTATTCTGGGCGATCTGCGCATCCAGCCCGAAGGCCGCCAGATATTGACCAAGCGGCGTGCCGAGCTTTTCACCAGAAAATGCGCCGGCGAGCACGCCGATGCCGGTGATGCCGATCTGCACGGTGGAGAGGAAGCGGCCCGGGTCGGCGCTGAGATCCAGCGCTGCGCGGGCTCCCCGCTTGCCGACCTTGGCCATGGCCTGGAGCCGGGGACGGCGCGAGGAGACGATGGCCAGCTCCGACATGGCGAACACGCCGTTCAGGGCGATCAGCGCGAGGATGATGGCCGTATCCAGCCAGGGAAAGGCAGGCAAAGGAGGAGGTGTAAGCATGGAGCGGCGACGTTTAGCCGTTTTGGAGGCATTTCCACAAGCGGACAGGCGGCTGTTCAGGGAACGATCATCTAGCGAAGTGGTTTATAGTGAACACTTGCGTCCACCGTACGCGAGGGGACCATTCAAGGGAGACAATCGATGACTTTCGCCCGTCGTTCGAAATTCGCGCTGGTCGCGGCCGTTGCGGCGATGACCCTGACCGGCTGCGTCACTAACCCGGAGACCGGTAATCGCACCATTTCCAAGGCTGCGATCGGCGGTGTCGGGGGTGCTCTGGGCGGTTATCTGCTCGGTGACCTCTTGGGTGGCCGGCGCGACCGGACCGAGAAGATCGTCGGCGCGGGCATCGGTGCTATCGCGGGCGCAGGCGTGGGTGCCTATATGGACGCGCAGGAAAAGAAGATGCGCGAACGCACCGCCGGCACCGGCGTGGACGTGGTACGCGAGGGTGACGAGTTGCTGCTGCGCATGCCCTCCGGCATCACCTTTGCGACCGACCAGTCGGCGATCCAGCCCCAGTTCCGCCCGACGCTCGATCAGGTTGCGCAGACGCTGGCCGAATATCCCAAGACGATGATCGACGTGCTTGGTCACACCGATTCGACTGGCAGCGAGGCCTATAATCAGGCGCTCTCCGAGCGGCGCGCGCGCAGCGTATCGGACTACCTTGCCAGTCACGGCGTGGCGCCCGTGCGGATTGCGACAACGGGCTATGGCGAGACACGGCCGATCGCCAGCAATGAGACGGAAGTCGGCAAGGCGCAGAACCGCCGCGTGGAGATCAAGGTGGTCCCCGCCGTGGAAGGCGGCGCCTGAGCGCGTTGCGTGTGATGTGAGACGTGGCCCGGCTGTGGGTGGCCGGGCCATTTTTGTTGGAGGTGAGGGCGCCGACCCACATTGGCCGCGCTTTCCCGTGGAGGGGGTGGCCTGTTGAGGTGACGCTCTCTCGCTATGTCGAACGCAGTCCGCACTGATGGCAGGTGCGCTGCGGCCGGTTCAGTCGCTCCACCCCTCCCTGAAGGGCGCGCTAGAGAATACTGCCATTGAGGCCATCCAGCACGAACTGGACGGCGAGGGCGGCGAGGATGACGCCGAGCAGGCGGGTGATGACGGCCTCCACTTGACTGCCAAACAGCCGCATGATCGGGCCGATGGCAAGCAATGCAGCCAGCATGATGATGAGGTTGGCGGCGAGGGCGAGGAGGACGATGGCGCTCTGCTCAGTGCCGTGGGCGCCGGCGGTGAGCAGCATCACCGTGGCGATCGAGCCCGGCCCCGCGATCATCGGCATCGCCATGGGGAAGATGGAGACGTCCTCGATCTCGGGCGTTTCCTTGATCTTCTGGGCGCGATCCTCGCGGCGCTGGGTGCGCTTCTCGAACACCATCTCCATGGCGATGAAGAACAGCATGATGCCGCCGGCGATGCGGAAGGCCTCCAGGCTGATGCCGAGTGTGCGCAGCAGATCCTCGCCGATCAGCGCGAAGCCGATGAGGATAGCCGTGGCGACGACGACCGCGCGGATCGCCATGCGGCGGCGCTGGAGGGGCGTGGCGCCGGCGGTAAGGCCATAGAAGACCGGGGCGCAGCCCGGCGAATCGATCACCACGAAGAGGGTGACGAAGGCCGAGACAAACAATTCCATCATGGCGTGCCCCCCGCTGCAGATGCCCGCAGGATGGGGACATCCGCGCCCTGTTGGCGCATATGCACCTCAAACACGCGCTCGGTGGGGCCGCTCGTCCAGCGCCAGCGGAGCGAGCCATCGTCCGACTGGCCCTCGCCGCTCGGGGGAGGCGGGATGGCGATGCGGACCGGCTCCCACTTGTCCTTGTGGGAGCGCTTGCCGTGCTCGCCGCCCTGCATCAACGGCCGGGCGCCGGCGCCACGCGCCCCGCAGTCGGCCACCTTGCCCTCAATGATCGGATCGTCCGGGAGAGGCAGCCTGGTGTCGCTGCCAAAATCGAGCAGCCATTTGAAGCTGCCGTCCCGTTGCCGCCGCCAGATGGTGGTGAAGGTACCGCTGCGACCGTCCGGCTGCGCCCAGGGACCGGACGAGGCGGCGTAACTGCCGTCGCAAGAGACGAATATGCGATAGGGCTGCCATGCGACGGCGCGGGGCGGATCGGCGCGCTTCCTGAGCCAGGCCTGCGCATTGACCGCCTCCGGCACGAACATCACCGCGTCCTTGTCCGCTGTCTCGCGGAAGGCGGTCCACTGGCCCTTCTCCTGCGCGAGCCGGGCGAAAGCCAGCTCGGCTTTCACCACCGCGCTGGGGTTGGCGGAGAGGAGACCGCGCAGCGGGCGGCGCGGCTGGGCGTCCGCGAGCGACGCGCTCAGGAGGAGCGCGCCGACCGCGAACAAGGCAGCCGAGCGGATCAAAGACCTTCGGGTGCCGGCAAACCCTCGCGCAGATGTGCGGCATAGAGCGTGTTGCGCATCAGCACGGCGATGGTCATCGGCCCGACGCCGCCGGGCACCGGCGTGATAGCGGCGGCATGCGCGATGGCTTCGGCAGTGGCGACGTCGCCGACCAGCTTGGTCTTGCCTTCCTCGGCGGCGGGTACGCGGTTGATACCCACGTCGATCACCGTGGCGCCGGGCTTGATCCAGTCGCCCTTGACCATCTCCGGCCGGCCCACCGCGGCGACGACGATGTCCGCCTGATGGACGACGCTCGCCAGATCCTTGGTGCGGCTGTGCGCGATGGTAACGGTGCAATTCTCGGCGAGTAGCAGCTGCGCCATCGGCTTGCCGACGAGGATCGAGCGGCCGATCACCACGGCGGTCTTGCCGGTGAGGTTGCCGAGCTGGTCCTTGAGCAGCATCAGACTGCCGAGCGGCGTGCAGGGCACGAGGCCGGGCAGGCCGAGGGCGAGACGGCCGGTGCTGATCGGGGTGAGGCCGTCGACATCCTTGTCCGGGTTGATCGCGTTGACCACCGCCTGCTCGTCGAGATGCTTGGGCAGGGGCAGCTGCACGAGGATGCCATCCACGCGCGGGTCGCCGTTGAGCTCCTCGACCAGCTCCATCAGTTCGTCCTGGCTGATGGTCGCAGGGCGCTTGAACTCGAAGCTTTCCATGCCGAGCTGCACGGTCATCTTGGCCTTGCTGCGCACATAAACGGCGCTCGCCGGATCCTCGCCGACCAGCACCACCGCCAGGCCGGGCTTGCGGCCCTTCATCTCGATGAATTTAGCGACGCCCGCGCCGACCTTTTCCTGCACCTTGGCCGCGAAAGCCTTGCCGTCGATTGTCTTGCCCAAAGTCATCTGTCTTTCCGTTCCTCGTTGAGCATCTGCTCCAATGCCTGTGCGATCGTCGGCGTGCAGTCCGCAATCCGCAGGCGCTTTAGCCTGTTTGTGTCCCCTGCCTCCAGCTTTATTGTGGATGCGGGCACGCGCAGAACCTTGGCGAGCAGGGCAATGAGGGCGGCGTTGGCCTTGCCCTTGTCGGGCGGCGCGGTGACGGCGGCCTGGAGCCAGCGGCTCCCTTGCGAGTCGGTGAACAGCCCGCCGATGCGCTCGCGCCCCGCGCGGGGCGTCAGGCGGACGGCGAGCAGCAGGTCCGCGCCGTCTCGCCGGATCGGCATGCCGTCAGAGAAACGCCGAGGCCAGCGCCTGGAGGCCGGGGCCCTGCAAAATGATGATGATGATCAGCACGACCATGGGCGAGAGGTCGAGCGCGCCCAGATCGGGCATGATGCGGCGTATGGGGCGGTAGAGCGGCTCGGTCAGCCGGTCGAGCGCGATCCAGACGCTGCGGATGAGGTCATTGCTGGTGTTGATGACATTGAAGGCGATCAGCCAGCTCAAAATGGCCTGAACGATGATGATCCACCAGGCGACGTTGAGCAGGATCGCCAGCGTCTGGATAAGGGCAAGGGCCATGAGTGTTCCTGTGTGGTTGCGAGCGCGGGAGAGTCTAGCCCAGCTAATACACCGGCGACAAGCGCGGCGTTGCTGGCGGCTAGCGGTTCAGAGATGGACCAGCGTGCCGGCGCCCTGCCGCGTGAAGATCTCCAGCAGCATGCAGTGCGCGATGCGTCCGTCGAGGATGACGGCGGCGTCAACCCCGGCTTCGACAGCTTTCACGCAGGTCTCGACCTTGGGGATCATGCCGCCGGAGATGGTGCCGTCCGCGACCAGCGCGGCGATCTTGGCTGGGTCGAGATCGGAGAGCAGTTCTTTCTCCTTGCTGAGCACGCCGGGCACGTCGGTGAGCAGGAAGAAGCGGCGGGCCTTCAGTTCGGCCGCGATGGCGCCGGCCATGGTGTCGGCGTTGACGTTGTATGTGTGGCCATCCGTGCCGATGCCGACGGGGGCGACGACCGGGATGATATTGTCGCGCGAGAGGCTGTCCAGCAACCGCCGGTCGACCTTCACCGGATCGCCGACGAAGCCGAGATCGACATGACGCTCGATACCGCTGTTGGGATCCGGCGCGCGTGAACCGCCGACCTTCTCGCACAGGACCATGCCGGCATCCTTGCCGGAGATACCGACCGCGCGGCCGCCTGCCTGGCTGATCCAGCTGACGATTTCCTTGTTGATTGAGCCGGCCAGCACCATCTCGGCGACCTGCGCGGTCTCCTTGTCGGTGACGCGCAAACCGTTGACGAAGCGGCTCTCGACACCGAGCTTCTTGAGCATCGCGCCAATCTGCGGGCCACCGCCGTGGACGACCACGACATTGATGCCGACCATCTTCATGAGGACGATATCCTCGGCGAAATCGCGCGCCGCCTCGGGATCGCCCATGGCATGGCCGCCATATTTCACGACAAACGTCTCGCCGGCATAACGCTGCATATAAGGCAGCGCCTCGGTCAGCGTTTCGGCCTTGGCGAGCAGCGCGGGGTCGGGAGCATAACGATCGGTCATGCAACCGGCGCATAGTGGCTTGCGCGCGTTGCTGCAAGAAAGGGCGACCGTGGGGCCGTGCGGGTGGGGTGAGGCGCCCCGATTGGCGTGCTGATACGGCGGGCCCTCTAGCGCGTCGGCACCGGCTCCTCGCCGGAATAATCGTAGAAGCCCCGGCCGGTCTTGCGGCCATACCAGCCGGCCTCGACATATTTGACGAGCAGGGGGGCCGGGCGGAACTTGGGGTCGCCGGTGGTCTGGTGAAGCACGCGGCAAATCTCCAGACAGGTATCGAGCCCCACGAAATCGGCCAGTGTCAGCGGCCCCATCGGGTGATTGAGGCCGAGGCGCACCGCCGTGTCGATATCCCGCACGCTCGCCACGCCCTCGCCGAGCGCGAAGATCGCTTCGTTGAGCATGGGCATGAGGATGCGGTTGACGATGAAGCCGGGCGAATCGAAAGCGTGGACGACCTCCTTGCCCAGCGTTTTCGCGAAGGCTTCCACCGCGCTCACCGTCTCCGGCGCGGTGGCGAGGCCGCGAATGACCTCGATCAGCCCCATCACCGGCACCGGGTTGAAGAAATGCACGCCGATGAAGCGCGCCGGGTCGCCGCTCGCCTGCGCCAGTCGGGTGATCGGGATGGACGAGGTGTTGGAAGCGAGGATGGCGTCCTTGCCGAGCACCGCCGCCACGTCGGCAAAGATCGCGCGCTTGATTTCCTCGCGTTCGGTCGCCGCCTCGACGACGAGATCGCAGGCGGCAAAGGGCGCAAGATCGGCCAGCGGGGTGATGCGCGCAAGCGCTGCGTCGGCATCGGCCGCGTCCAGCTTGCCGCCCTCGACCGCCCGCGTGAGGCGCTTGGCGATGCTTGCCTTGCCGGCCTGCGCCCGCGGCAGATCGACATCGCGCAAGAGCACATCATAGCCCGCCTGGGCGGCGACCTGCGCGATGCCCGCACCCATCTGGCCCGCGCCGATCACACCGATGGTCTGCATCTTGTCTCCTTCCCGTCGATCCGCCTCGACGACGTCCGTTCAAGCGCTATTCAGGGCACATGACGCTTGGCTCTACACCCGCGATGTGAAGTGCATTAAGGGGGACGAAATGACAAGCTCGCTCGCCGCGTTCGCCCGCCTGGGGGCTGCTGCCATATGGCTCGGGTTGGCACTGCCAGCGGCTGCGCAGGACGGGGCGTCCAAGGCGACGGCGGCAGAGACGCCGCCCGCCGCGCAGAGTGCGCCGGCGAGGAACAGCGGCCCGATGCTCGGCCGCATCCAGTTGGTCGAGGATTGGGCGGTGGGTTGCGACAATCGCCTGAGCTGCGAGGCGGTGGCGCTGGTGCCGGATGGCGCGGGCCAGGCTTCTTATCCCGTGCTGGTGACCCTCAAGCGCGCGGGTGGAGCCGAGGGTGCAGCCGTGGTGCGGCTGCTCGGCGCCGATGATCTGCGCGGACGGATCGAGCTGATTGTCGATAATCGCCGGCTCGCCCGGATCAAGGCCGAGCAGGACATGGTCGAGATCACGGGGCCCCTCGCGCTGCAGGTGATGCGCGCGCTGGCCAGCAATTATGTCTTTGAACTGCGTCAGGGCAAAGCGGTGCTTGCCACGCCATCGCTGCGTGGCCTCCCGGCGGCCTTGCGCTACATGGACGAGGTGCAGGGGCGCGTCGGTAGCCGGGGCGCGCTGGTGGCGACCGGCGAGGCGGCGGCGGAGCAGGCGAGAGCGGTGCCGCCCCTGCCGGCGGTGCCTGAGGGCACACCCGTTGCGGATGAGCCGATCGCTTTCACCGCCGAGGAGCAGGCGGCCGCTCGGCGCCTTGCGGTGTGCGACGCGCTGCACGACAGTGCCTATCCGCTCGAAACGCACCGCCTCGACGAGAGTCATGCGCTGGTGCTGCTGCCGTGCGACGCCGGCGAATATAATGTGAGCGCGGTGCCGCTGGTCGCGACCGGCGCGGCGGGCAGCCGGCAACTCGGCATCGCGCCGTTCGACCATATGCCCGGCGCCTCGGGCGATCCGGATGCGCCGCCGCTCATCGTCAACGCCCGCTGGAACCCGATGCGCGCGGAGCTGTCCAGCTTTGCCAAGGGGCGCGGCCTCGGCGATTGCGGCACGGCCGAGACCTATAAATGGGATGGCGTGCAGTTCCGGTTGATCGAAGCACGCTCAATGCCGGTGTGCCGGGGCGCATGGGAGTGGCCGGTGCTCTATTCGGCGCAGGGTGGGGAGTGACAAGGGATCGCCGCTGGGCGGCCCGAACCCGCTGACAACCGACCCAACTCGTTCGTTCGCCCGTGGGCAGGCGCCAGGGAGGGCTATGCCCGGCTCAGCTCGATTCCCCCCCACATAGACGGCGCGCCACAACGCCGCGAACGGGTCTCCCCTTCGCCGGCGCGCCATGCGTCAACGGACCAGGGGGCGGAGATGCACCCCGCCCCCTGTCTGGTGTGTCGCCGCCGACCGCTTAGCTTTTGCCGGCCACCGAGTAAGTGATCGCCGCGTTGCGGGTCTTCTGGAACTCGGGGACGCTGAGCCCCTTGAACGCGGCATAGACGTCGATGTTGCCGATGCCGAGCACCGCCGCCATCTTCTCCAGCATGAAGAAGATCACGCCGTAGCGGATCATGCCGATCCAGTTGCGGCTGCGGATCAACTCCTTTTCCTCATCGGTCAGGTCGGATTCGGCAAACAGCGCCTCCTGATCCTCGACGAAGCGCTTGCGGAACTCGGGTTCGATGAGGCGGTGAAGGAAGTGGTTGATGCGGAAGCCCTTGACCGCGCGGTCGATGGTGAAGGGGTAGGTGCCTTCGATCGCTTCAACACCGGCCAGTTCGCGGGCGGCGCGGGCGCGCAGGGCCTCGTCGCTCTCTGCCGGCGGCGTGTCGTCGCCGAGATCCTCGAACAACATGGTCGCGATCGCTGTCATCGAGGGGAGGAAGTAGCTCTGGTGGAGCTTGTTCACCCGGGACGAGAGCGCGCCGCGCATGAGTAGCCACATGACGACTTCGGCGCCTTCCCATCCGCCCAGTTTGGCGAGTTCGGTCACGGTCGCGTCGAGCAGCGATTCTGGCGTTTTCTCCAGGCGGTCCATGAATTCCATGTCCCACTCGGTATTGTTGAAGCCGGCGCGCTCGCCATGAACCTGGTGCGAGAGGCCGCCGGTGCCGGCGATCGCCACCTTGATGTCCTTGGGATAGCTCTGGATTGCGCGGCGCAGCGAGCGGCCGAACTTCCAGAAGCGGCGGGCCGAGGGGATCGGGTGCTGGAGCACGCCGCACTGGAGCGGCACAAGGCGGCACGGCCAGCCATTTTCATGCGGCAGCAGCACCGAAAGCGGCGAGAAGGCGCCGTGATCGAGGCCCATGCCCTGCCAGTAGGCGAGGTCGAACTCGTCCGCGACCATGCACTCGGCGATATGTTTGGCGAGATCCGGATCGCCCTTGATCGCCGGCAGGTCGCGCCGGCCCCCGCCCTCGTCCGCCGGTGAATATTCCGCGCCAATTCCAAGCGCGAAGTGGGAATAATGGGTGAAGAACGACGTCATATGGTCGTTGTAGACGTAGAGGATGACGTCGGGCTTTTCCTTGGCGAGCCACTGCTTGACCGGTTCAAACCCTTCGAAGATCGGCGCCCAGACCGGATCGTCAAATTTCTTCGCGTCGTGCGCGAAGGCGATGGTGGGTGTGTGCGAAACCGCAAAACCGCCGATGATCTTGGCCAATATATCTCTCCTCAGCCTTCGGGACGGGGCTTTCCCCGCTTCAAATCACTATAGGCAAAGTGCCGCAACTTTGTAAGCTACACAAACGGAAACTTGCCGTGATCGGGAGCGTTCGTGTCGATCGGGCGATCGCCTGCGGAGCGCTTCGCGTCATTGATCCATCGCCAGCGGATGGCTGCGGCTGACCTGCATCAATTGGGACGGGAACGGCGTGACGAGGGCCTGGGCGCTGCGCCAGTCGGCCCGCAGCCAACGCTCGTGATCCTCGGCATGAAGGATCAGCGGCATGGTGACCGGATTGACCGAGGCGATCAGGCGGTTGGCCTCGCAGGCAAGGATGGCGAAGCTCGGCACCTCGCTGTCCCGCCAGATGCCGGCGAAGGCGAACAACGGCGTAGCGGCGAGCGAGAACCAATGGGCGACGCTGCGGCCGGTCGCCGGATCCTTCCCCTGAGCCCAGAGCTGGAAGGCAGTGGCGGGCACCAGGCAGCGGTAGCTGGTGTGGCGCAGGTTGCCGATCCAGAACGGACTGGCCGTGTTGCGCACGCTGGTGATGGGGCGGGCGTCCGTGGCGGTGACGCTGATCGGCGGCGGCACGCCCCACAGGCGCGGGACGACGAACCGGCCGCCCTTCGCGCCGCCGATGATGACCGGCGCGAACCGGCCGGGCGCGGCGTATCCGCCGACCCATGGATCATCGCCTGCCTCTGCGCCGAAACGCCGGGCGGTCTCGGCAGCAGTGGCGTCGAGGCGATAGAGATGGGTCATGGCATATCTTCGCGGGCGGGGCGGCGGCCTTCAAGAGCCGTCTTGCCTGAGCGGGTGCTCCGGCGGGACAGCGCGCGCGTCGGGACTATCTGGACTCGCGTTCCAGATGAGAACATACAATGAACATTTTTGATTCGGAGCCAATTCATGCCCCCCGCCGTCTCGCCCCGACCGCTCGCGCACCGTTGGTTCTTCGCGCTGAAGCCGGACGACATCACCGCGCGCCGCATCCACGCCTTCGCCGAACGGGAACTGGGTGAACGCGGACTCCTGCCGCCCGAACGCCATCATGTGACCTTGGCGCTGACGACTGATTTCGAGCATGAACCGCCGGAACTGGTGGCCGCCCTGATGCGCGCCGGCGATTCTGTGAGCGCGGCGCCGTTTGACCTGTTGCTCGATCAGCTGAGCGGTAGCGCGCGGACGGTCGCGCTGCGCCCTTCCCACGCCGTCCCGCCGCTGCGCACCCTCCAACAGCGCATCGTTGCCGGCATGGCTGCGCAAGGGGTGGTGCTGCGACCGGACTGGACGTTCAGCCCGCATCAGACGCTTTGCTACCGCAAGGGGCCATCGTTCCAGCGGCCGGTTGAGGGCTTCCACTGGGCGGTCAGCGCCTTCGCGCTGGTGCACAGCCTGATCGGATTAAGCCGGCATGAAACGCTGCGAGAGTGGCCGCTGCGCCCGGCGGAAGATCCGCAGGGACGGTTGCTGTGACCAGCAGCGACGCAGCGCCACCTCGACATTCTGGACCAAGGCCACCGTCGCACGGCGTGATCCATCGCCGCTGCACGGCACCCCATCCTAAAGTCGGACCCGATGGCCGCGCGCAAGGGTGGACAGGGTTGCATCGGCTCAGCAATAGGGCGGCCCGAGGCCCACATCATGAAATGGAGTGACATGCACAGCCTGTCAGGCCGCCGCCCACGCCGCGTTCTTGCCCCCTTCGCTGCTTGCGCACTGGCGTTCACCGCTGCAGTGCCGGTCCGGGCGCAGGTGCCGCCCCCCGTCCAGCAGATGATCGAGGAAGCCGCGCGGATCGGCAACGTCACCACCGTGGCGGCGGTGATCGAGGTCGCGAAGTCTGCCTATCCCGAGCAGGCGGAGGAGATCGCCGCCTATGGCGAGCCGCTCCTGGCGCAGGCGCGCCCCGCCGAAGTGCCACCCCCCCCGCCGCCGGTCGCGCCAGATGTGGAGGCGATGCTCCGCGCGGCGGCAGGGACCGGCGACAACTCCGTTCTCGCCAACGTGCTGGCGGTCGCCAAGGCCGCCAACCCGGACGAGGCCACCGCGATTGACACGCTCGGCAAGCGATTGCTGGCGCAGGTGCCGCGTCCCCCGATCAGCCCCGAGATCGAGGCGATGCTGCAGGAAGCGGGCCGCACCGGCGACGCCACCACGCTTGCCTCGGTGGTCAAGGTCGCCAAGGCGGAGAAGCCGGAGGAAGCCGAGGCGATCGACCAGCTCGGCATCAAGCTGATGGCCGATGTGCAGGCCAAGGCGCGCGAGGCCGCGACCCGCGCGCGTGAGGCGGAAGAGGCACGGCTCGCCTCGCTCGGCGCGTTCGACGGGTGGAGCGGGCAAGGTGAAGCCGGCTTCGGCCTCACCACCGGCAACACCGATCAGGTGAGCGCGCTCATCGGCCTGAAGCTCAACAAGGATGGCCTGAAGGCGCGCCATCGGATTGCCGCCTCGCTCGACTATCAGCAAACGGACGGCCAGTTGAGCCGCGAGCGCTCGGTCGTGAGTTACGGGCTCAACTATCTGCTCGGGCATGGGCTCTACCTCTCCTCGTCACTGGGCTGGGAGCGGGACGAGTTTGCCGGCTTCGCCCGCCGGTTCACCGAGTCGCTGGGCCTTGGCTACCGGCTGGTCGACAGGCGCGGGATGACGCTGGACGTGGACGGCGGCCCGGCGTTGCGACAGACGCGCTTCACCGACGGCACCGGCGACGATGAATTCGGCGTCCGCGCCTCGCTCACCTGGCGCTGGACCATCCGCGATGGCTTCACCGTCTCGGAAGACGCCTCCATCGTCTCCAGCGACGGCAACACCACGCTGATCTCGACATCGGCGCTGACCACCAAGCTGACCAGCTTCATCTCGGCGCGCATGTCTTTCAATATCCAGTCGGAAACCGACCCGCTCCCGGGCCGGCGGGCGACTGATACCGCGACGCGGGCGAGCCTCGTCTACAGCTTCTAGCGAGGCCCGCCGGCGTCCGCCCGGCCTCAGGCGAAGCGGTAGCCGGAGACCGCGCCGCCCATGACCAGCTCGCCATAGTCGTGCTGGCCGGGCGCGGCTGATGCGCCGGCGGCGACCATCAGCGGGATGAGATGCTCTTCGCGCGGGTGGCAGAAGCGTGCGAACGGAGCCTGCGCCCAATCGGCGAGCAGAGCGGCGCGCTGCGCCGGCTCGGCCTGCGCGGCGGCGGTCAGCCAGCCGTCGAACAGGCTAGACGGCTCGGCGATGCGCGGATCGCCATAGGCCCGCAGGTTGTGGAAGCTCATGCCCGAGCCGATGATGAGCACGCCCTCCTCGCGCAGCGGCGCCAGCGCCTTCCCGGCGCGCAGGTGCAGCGCGGGATCGAGGCTGGCATCGAGCGCCATCTGGACGAGCGGGATGTCGGCATCCGGGAAGGCGACCTTCATCGGTACGAACACGCCATGATCCAGCCCGCGCTCGCGGTCGATCGTGGCGTGCAGGCCATCCGCGCGCAACAGATTGGCGGCCTGCTCCGCCAGCCACGGCGCGCCGGGCACGGGGTAGGTCAGCTCATAAGTGTGCGGCGGGAAGCCGTAATAATCGAAGATCAGCCCCGGACGCTCGGTGCCGGTGAAGGCGAAACCCCGGCTCTCCCAATGGCCGGAGACCAGCAGGATAGCCCGGGGGCGCTCCGGCAGGGTAGTGGCGAGGCCGCGCAGATAGGCCTCCATGCCGGTCCAGACGCCATGCGGGTCCGGCATGAAGAAGCAGGGGCCGCCGCCATGCGGGATGAACAGGCTGGGGAGGGGCGTGGGCGGCGTGGAGAGGCTCATGGGCGAAGATCACCTGTTGGAGGAAGACACATGAGATGGGGCCGCTGGAGGTCCGTTGCCACCCTTCGGGCCCAAAGAAGACTGTCTCTGCCGCGCCATTGCCTTTCCAAAGTCACGAAGTCGCGGGATGGTGCAAATTATTTGTCCTTTGCGGCCGCGGGCGACACAGGGCCGGCCGCCACGGCGGAGCAGGGCGCGGGGCGTAGGAGAGGGTGCTGTGTGCGGGACGACCAGGACGGGCGCGGGGCGCGGTGAGGGAGGCTACCCGCTGGGGCAAGGGGCGATGCCGCCAGACCGCTATGCTGCCGAAGCGGATGGGAAGTGCCACGCCGCCGGCGCGGGGGAGACAGGCGCGCCGCCCTCGCGCGGTCAGGGCGCCTCCGCCCCCTCGAACGGGTGCTTGTCCGACCAGCCGCAGCCGGTGCGCATCGTATCGCCCAGTTGCAGCGTTACCACGAAGGGATAGCTGCGGTCCGACATGCCATCGCTGCAGGTACCGGTGGTGACCGCCATGGTGAAGGCCGTGCCATCCAGCGTGCCGCTGTAGGAGAGGCCGCCGCGCCCGGCGAAGCGCGAGACGGCGATGGTCTGCCCGTCCGGCTTCTCCGGCGTGTTGAAGGTGAGCTGCTCGCCGGTCACCTCGCCGCCCCAGAACGGCTCCGTGCCGGTGAAGTGCAGCGTTTCGTCCACCGCGATCTCGCTGAAGGGATGCGTATCGCCGCGATCGCCGGGAACGGTGGTTCCATCCTGCCCGCCGGACTGGCAGGCGGCGAGCGCGAAGAAGGCAAGGGCTGAGACCAGATGGCGCACGGACATGATCCTCAAAAGGGGGGATGGATGGTGATCGCGCGACCCTAAACCCTGTGCCGGCCGGATGGAACCCGATGATCCTTGCGACCGGCCGCGATTGGACAGGGCACGATGTGGCCGGCTATGGCCGTCTGCTGCCGCGACAGGCCCATGGACGGCCCGCTGCGGCGCACATATCCCCGATGGCACGGGGCAGGAAAGGGCAAGCATGACGAGCGCGGACGACGAGTATGTCTATGACGAGGACAGCGGCGAGTGGATGCCCGCCGCCGAGCTGGCGGAGAAGCGCGCGGCGGCCGGCCGCGTGGAGGTGCGCGACGCGGTGGGCAATCTGCTCGCCGATGGCGATCAGGTGACGCTCATCAAGGATCTGGACGTGAAGGGCGCGGGCCAGACGCTGAAGCGCGGCACGCTCATCAAGGCCATCCGCCTCACCGGCGACCCGCAGGAAATCGACTGCAAGTTCGACGGCATCAAGGGCCTGGTGCTGCGCGCGGAGTTTGTTAAGAAGCGGTGAGAGCGCGTGAGGATGCCCTCGCGAGCGGCCAGGCGGGCGCGATGTGGCTGCGGAACCAGTCGGCGAGGTCGGCTTCGCTGAGGTCGCCGGCGGCGAAGGCGAGCATGGTGTGCGAGGCGTTGGTAGCGTCGAAGCGTAGCGAGACGCCGTTTAGTGCGAGAAAAAGCCGTGCCAGCACCCAGCCAGTCCGCTTGTTGCCATCTACGAACGGGTGATCGCGCGCGATTCCGAAGGCATAAGCGGCGGCGAGCTTGCAGCGATCCCCCGCGCCATAAAGCCATTGATTGACCGCGCGGGCGAGGGCGGACTCCAGCGTGTCGGCATCGCGGAGGCCGGACGGGCCGCCATGTTCCGCGAGCTGTCGATCATCGATAGCCATGGCGACCTGTGCCTCGATCCAGACCGGCTCGCCACGCGCGGGGTCAGCCACGCGCGGCGACGCTACTTGGCGAGGACGCGCAGGATATCGCGATCCTCGCGCACGATCTGCTCGGCGAGCGCCATCTTCTGCTCGAAACCGGGATCGGCGGCGGTGATCGGCACCCCATCCGGCGCTTCGGTGAGATAGACCGTATTCCCCCGGCCCGACACGCAGGCGCGCGAGCAACTCCTTGGGCAGGATGACCCCGGCGCTGTTGCCGATTTTGGTTTTGAGCGGCGTGTTTATACGACAGTTATAACGGGCTTCGGTTTCACCTTCAATGTCGCATGAAGGGCTTGGGGCCTTGTTTCGGACATGCGGCAAATGATCCTTAACTCCTAGTTCGTAAGATTACTGTCCGAGTCGGAGAGATTCCAATGCGTACACTGGTGGAAGTCTTTTTTGTGCCTCCTGAAATCGTTGCACTGATCGACAAACCTTGGCTGCTCTTCTTGGTGATGTTTGCCGGGGCCGTGTTGGGGATGACGGTCGAGCGCGTGTTGGAACGAGCTAACCGGGCTAAACGTCGTGCTTATTGGGAGCGACGTAACGCTCGCAACGGAGATCGGCTAGGATGGAACAAAGGCAAATTCGGAAAGGAAATCACGCCTTCGAATAGCGTGTCGCTCATAACGTCGGCGCCAGATGCCGCCGACCAGCTTCGCATCGTCATGGAGGCTGACTTTCAGGCCCGGTCATTGTTGAATAAGCCGGAGCGTCGGCTGTTTGTGCATCTTGCCCGTGCTTTGGCCGAAGAAGCGCCGGGCTGGCGCGCAATGGGGCAGGTCGCGCTCGGCGAGATCCTTTCAAGCCCGAGCAAGGACGCTTATTTCGCGATCAACTCCAAACGGGTGGATCTCCTGATCGTCGACGAGTATTTCCGGCCGCTCCATGCGATAGAGTTTCAGGGCGCTGGCCATCATCAGGGCACGGCGGCTGCGCGTGACGCGGTGAAGAAGGAGGCATTGCGCCGAGCCGGCATTGGTTATGTAGAGATCGTGAGCGGTGACACACCCGCGGACGTGCGAGCGGCTGTGCGGAAGTTGACGAATCAGGCAGGAGCGGGATCGTGAGATTGCTCCTGCCCTGACCGTTTTTCTAGGCCGCTGGCCGCTCAATCACCTGCCTAATCATGCTCGCGTCCACCCGCGCCGACATAAAGCTCGGCACCGGTCTCGCGGAACTTCTCGCTCATCTCCTGCATGCCCTTTTCGGCTTCTTCCGCCGCGATGAAGCCGGTGCTCTCCTGATTCTGTTTCGCGGCGAAGTCGCGCACTTCCTGCGTGATCTTCATCGAGCAGAATTTGGGGCCGCACATGGAGCAGAAGTGTGCGGTCTTGGCGCCTTCCGCCGGGAGCGTCTGGTCGTGATATTGCTCGGCCGTGTCGGGATCGAGCGACAGGTTGAACTGGTCGCGCCAGCGGAACTCGAAGCGGGCCTTTGAGAGCGCGTCGTCGCGGACCTTGGCGGCCGGGTGGCCCTTGGCGAGGTCGGCGGCGTGGGCCGCGAGCTTGTAGGTGACGACGCCGACCTTGACGTCGTCACGGTCAGGCAGGCCGAGATGCTCCTTGGGGGTGACGTAGCAGAGCATCGCGGTGCCGTACCAGCCGATCATCGCGGCGCCGATGCCGCTGGTGATATGGTCATAGCCGGGCGCGATGTCCGTGGTGAGCGGCCCGAGCGTGTAGAAGGGGGCCTCGCCACAGCTTTCCAGCTGCTTGTCCATATTCTCCTTGATCTTGTGCATGGGCACGTGGCCCGGCCCCTCGATCATCACCTGCACGTCCTGCGCCCAGGCGCGCCTGGTCAGCTCGCCCAGCGTGTAAAGCTCGGCGAACTGCGCCTCGTCATTGGCGTCCGCGATCGAACCGGGGCGCAGGCCATCGCCTAGTGAATAGGCGATGTCATAGGCCTTCATGATCTCGGTGATCTCGTCGAAATGCTCGTAGAGGAAGCTCTCCTTGTGATGCGCGAGGCACCATTTCGCCATGATCGAACCGCCGCGCGAGACGATGCCGGTGACGCGCTTGGCGGTCATCGGGATGTAGGGCAGGCGCACGCCGGCGTGGATGGTGAAATAGTCCACGCCCTGCTCGGCCTGTTCGATCAGCGTATCGCGGAAGATCTCCCAGGTGAGGTCCTCGGCGATGCCGCCGACCTTCTCCAGCGCCTGATAGATGGGCACGGTGCCGATCGGGACCGGCGAGTTGCGCAGGATCCACTCGCGGGTGTCATGGATGTTGCGGCCGGTGGAGAGGTCCATCACCGTGTCAGCGCCCCAGCGGATCGCCCAGACCATCTTGTCGACCTCGCTCGCCACATCGCTGGCGACCGCCGAGTTGCCGATATTGGCGTTGATCTTGACGAGGAAGTTGCGGCCGATCGCCATCGGCTCGCTTTCCGGGTGGTTGATGTTGCTGGGGATGATGGCGCGGCCGCGCGCGACCTCGTCCCGCACGAACTCCGGCGTCACATAATCGGGGATGGCGGCGCCCCAGTCCTGCCCGTCGCGGATATGCGCGCGCACCTGCTCGCGGCCGAGATTCTCGCGTTCGGCGACATATTCCATCTCCGGCGTGATGATGCCGCGCCGGGCATAATGCATCTGGCTGACGTTCATCCCCGGCTTGGCGCGCAGCGGGCGCTTCACGACATTGGGGAAGGGCCGCACGCCGCCCGAACGATCGGGGCCGAGCTGGCCGTTATCCTCCGGCTTGAGGGCGCGGCGGGGATAATCCTCGACATCGCCCCGGCCAAGGATCCACTCGCGGCGCAGGGCTGGGAGGCCGGCCATGATGTCGATCTGCACGGCCGGATCGGTATAGGGGCCGGAGGTATCATAGACGCGCAGGCTCGGTTCGCCCGATGAGGGCTCCAGGTCGATCTCGCGCATCGCGACGCGGATGCCGCTGCCGGATCTGGCGGCGACATGAACCTTGCGGCTGCCGCGAATGGGCCCGGTGGTGACGCCGATTTCGGCTTTTGCGGGAATGTCGGCCATGGGTGGGGAACCTTTCCTGAAACGAAAAATCAGACGAAATGGGTGGTGCCGGCGGTGCCGGTGAGGCCGGCGAGGCCGAGCAGGATGCCGAGGACGAGCGAGGCGATCGCCCAGATGCGGGTGAAGCGGATCGACCAGTAGCCGATGCGCAGCAGCGGGCGGGGCACGGCGATGAGCAGCGCGCCTTCGAGCAGGGCCGCCCAGCCGACGAGCGTGACGACGATGGCGAGCGGATCGGTGAGGTGGCTGTGCGCGATGGCAATCGCGACGCCGATGGCGAATACCCCCACGCCCATGGTCATTTGCATGGCGGAGGACGCGGACAGCTCATCCATCATGTCGCGCCAGCGCTGCGGGGCGGACAGGCCGGACAGCCCGACGAGGATGAGATACAACCCCATTGCTTCGGCAAGCATGAGGGTGAGCGGTGACACGGTGATCGTCATGGGCCGGCATCCTTCCTCGTTGCGCGGCTCGCGAGACGGGTGGATGGGGCTGCGGGCTGTCAGTCGGCGCCCGGTCCTCTCCCTCCGCCGGTATGAGCCGGTTCAGGTTCGACGGGTCGGATGGCGCTACCCATCCCTCTCAGCCCAAGCAGGCTCCCCGGGGAATGCGGCGATGTTAGTCGTTCCGGTGCGGAAGTCCAGCCATGACGGGGTGGAGGGAGCGCGGACGCGGGCTGGGGAGGGCATTGCGGCCCGGCGACGTCAGAAGGTGAAGGCCACGCCGAGCGCGCCGACGAGCTGGTTCGCTGCGCCGCGCTGCGCGACGATGGGCGAGCGGGCGATGCTGCCGAGTACGCGGCCGTAGCTGACCCCGCCGACCAGCGCGAACCCGCCGTTCATCAACTCGCCGTCCAGATCGACCACGCCCATCAGCGTCGCCCCGACATTCTTCCAGCCGCCGCCGGCCGTATAGGCCGGCAGGCCGGACGCCAGTGCGCCGGCGGACGTCACGTCGTAATAATAACGCGCATAGGCGTCGTCGACATGCTCGGCCGAAATGTTGAGCATGGCCGCCGTGCCCCGGCTGAGCGGCGTCAGATAGGTGACGGACGGGGCAATGACCGTGCCGCGATGCGCCCCGGCGATGTCCCAGCGCACGTCCATGCTGAACGACAAGCTGTCATAGGGATTGGTCAGCCGGTTGATGCTGAGCCCGGCGGTGCCACCCGCTTCGATCGCCGTGTCGCGCTTGCCGAGAGCGGCCACCGCGCGATCCTTGACGCGCCGCGTGCGCTCCATCCGGGCGCGGGCGACCGGGCCGAGGCTGATGCTGACCTTGCTGCCGAAATCGGGAATGACATCCAGCGCGAAGCCGGCGATGCGCGGATTGACCGCGATCGGACCGATCCGCCCCATGGCGCCGCCGAGCGGATAGAGCGTCCCTTCGTTCGCGCCCTCATAATCCGGGCCATAGGCCAGGCCTGCGCCGACGGTGATGTAATTCCCGTCGAATACAGATGGCTCCGACCCCTGCGCCTGAGCGGCGACGGGGGCAGCGAGAAGCAACGGCAGGGCGGGGATGAGGAGACGGGTCGAGGCTATCATGCAGAGGGTCAACGGTTGAAAACGGGGTTGGTTGCGCGGGTTGGGGAGGGGGCCAGACCTTGGACCATGGCACCTTGCCCCGCAATGACCGGCGGCTCGGCTGGACGCAAACCGCGCAGCGCCCGGCGCGGGCCGGGGTCGACGGAGCGGGAGGGCGTCGCAGGGAGCGGGTTGTCTCGCGGCGGCGGACCCCGGTTCGCGCCCCTTGGGGATGGCGCAGCATGCGCCGGGTCGATCTTCAGCCGCCGTGCCAACGCGCGGCGGGCTTACAATCGCACCGCATCGCGCTATGGCGCGGGGCATGACCGATCCAGTCCCGACCGCCGCCGGCCTGCGCGTGCCCGCCACGCCGGGCGACACGCGCTTCGCCTTCACCATCGCTTCGACGGATGGCAAGGCGCGGACCGGGGCTATCGCTATGCGGCGCGGCACCATCCGCACACCCGCTTTCATGCCGGTCGGCACCGCCGCCACGGTGAAGGCGATGCGCCCGGCGGAGGTGCGCGCGAGCGGCGCGGACATCATCCTGGGCAATACCTATCATCTGATGTTGCGCCCCGGCGCGGAGCGGGTGGCGACGCTGGGCGGGCTGCACGCCCTCTCCGGCTGGGAGCGGCCGATCCTCACCGACAGCGGCGGCTATCAGGTGATGAGCCTCTCCAAGCTCGCCAAGGTGAGCGAGGAAGGCGTGGCCTTCGCCAGCCATCTCGACGGATCGCGCCATATGCTCAGCCCCGAGCGCTCGATGGAGATCCAGCGGCTGCTTGGCAGCGACATCGTCATGGCGTTCGACGAACTGGTGCCGACCACGACAACGCGCGACGCGCAGGCACGCGCCATGGAGCGATCGATGCGCTGGGCGGCGCGCTCGCGGGCCGGGTTCGACGTGGGTGGGGCGCATGCCGAGGGGGCGGCGCTGTTCGGCATCCAGCAGGGGGCGCTCGACGTGGATCTGCGCCGGCAATCCGCGCAGGCGCTGGTGGAGATCGGCTTCGATGGCTACGCGGTCGGCGGTCTCGCGGTGGGCGAGGGGCAGGAGGCGATGTTCGCCTGCCTCGACCATTGCGTCGACCATCTGCCGGTGGACAAGCCGCGCTATCTGATGGGCGTCGGCAAGCCGGACGATATTGTCGGCGCCGTGGAACGCGGCATCGACATGTTCGACTGCGTGCTGCCGACCCGCTCGGGCCGCAACGGGCAGGCGTTTACATGGAGCGGCCCGCTGAACATACGTAACGCCCGCTTCGCCGAGGATACCGGCCCGCTCGATCCGCGCTGCGCCTGCCCGGTCTGCACCAGTGTCAGCCGCGCCTATCTGCACCATCTGGTGAAGGCGGGCGAAATGCTGGGCGCGATGCTGATGACGCAGCATAATCTGCATTTCTACCAGGCGCTGATGGCGGGGCTGCGGACCGCCATCGCGGAAGGCCGGCTGACGGCGTTCGCGGATACGTTCCGGCGAGACTATGCGAGCAAAGAGTTTTAGGGGGCGGCGGCTTAAGGTGTCTTGGTATCAGCCTTGGCCACCCAGTCTGGACCAAGCTTTGCAATGTCGGGTGAATAAGGCGCTAGCCCATCACGAATAATGGCCGCTACTTCGGCATAGTGAGTCGGTGAATTGCCTCGCCCGGATATTATCCGACCATCCTTCTTGCGTTCGAAAGCAATGGGCGTGCCGTCGGTCCACATCGAGCGATCACCGCTCCAACTTTCCACTTGCTGGTCAAATTGAATCAGCATCCTTTCGAGGGGCTGTTGCGCGACTGCGAAGTGCTTCGGTGCCTCAAACGTCCCACTGTGATCGGTGGATTCCTTAGCTAGATGAGCGATCACGAGTGTGGCGGTAGCACCTTCCGGAGTGCGACGAAGCGCTATGGCAAACCAATCCTGACTGAATGACGGCATGGCAACAAATCGCAAGCTATCGTTAGGGAGGGAGGCAAGGGAAGGAAGGGTGGAAAGAAGGGAAAGAGCGCTCTCGATCACTAGGTTCAGGACTCATTGATTGAGCCAGAAGATGACGGTTGCAGCGATGCAGATTGCGGACATGAAGGTGTGGGCGCATCGATCATAGCGGGTGTGGATACGGCGCCAGTCCTTGAGTTTTCCGAACATGTTCTCGATCC
>DASRXX010000009.1:0-311143 GCA_035654015.1 Sphingobium sp. | reverse complement strand
GTCAGCGTCTCGCACGCAATCCGCGCCTCCGGGTCCTTCCCCAGAAACAAATCCACAATCGCATCGCTGATCTGGTCCGATACCTTGTCAGGATGCCCCTCCGATACCGACTCAGACGTGAATAAATAACTCGTGCGCATGCGAGCACTGACCTTTCTTCTAGCGACTCTGTCTGTTCGCGATCGATATAAAGAAATGTTTATGTCGGCGCCTTAACGCTTGCGCCGACCGATGGCAACGCCGCCCACCAAAAGCGCGACCGCAAGAGCCAGCGGAAGGCGGTTGCCCGCGCGGGCAAACGGCGTCGGCGTCCGCGGTGGCGGCAACACACCACTAAACGCCCCCGTTTCGTGATGACCGATGCGCGCTAAAATCTGCCCGCGCGCATCCACCAGCGCGGAAATACCGGTTGGGGTCGAACGGATGATGGGCAGCCCCTCCTCGATAGCGCGCAACCGGGCTTGTGCCAGATGCTGGGGTGGCCCCCAACTGCCGAACCAGGCATCGTTGGACGGGTTGAACAGGAAATCGGGCCGATGCCGCCTGTCCACGACCTCGCCTGAGAATATAATCTCATAGCAGATCTGCACCGCCATGTTGAGCGGGCTGCGTCCAGTCGCGGCGGGCAATGGCAGCGTTTGCGGCCCTGTTCCGGGCCAGAAGTCGACATCGCCCGGCACCAGCCGCGAGAGGCCGATGGCACTCAGTAGCCCTCGGAACGGCAGATATTCGCCAAATGGAACCAGATGCGCCTTGTCGTAACGGCGCAGCAGTTCGCCACGCGCATCGAGCACCCACAAGCTGTTGTTGGCTCCCTCCAGCCGTCGTGCGTCGATTGCAGTGTCGTTGGTCGCGAAATGATATTTGTCGCCACCCAGCATCAGCAGGTCGTCTGGCCCGAGGAGCGCGGCGATCCGTCCGCGCCAGGCCGGCTCCATGTCGAGCACCGCCGGCACGGCCGCTTCCGGCCAGAAGATGAGGCGCGGCTGCGAGCCCGGCGCCCCAGTCAGCGCGGCAAGGCGGCGGAAGTTCAATTCCTCGAGTTGCGGATCATATTTCTCGTTCTGGTTGATGTTGGGCTGGACCACACGAAGCTGCGTCGTTCCCACCGGTGCATCGCGGGCCGGGACCAGGCCGATCAGTCCCACAATCACCAATCCGCCAAGCACCACGCCTGCCTGTCGCCATTGATGGTGTGCGAGCCACCAGAGCGCCCCCGCCGCCAGAACGGCGAGCAGCCCGAGCCCGTAAGTACCGATAACTGCCGCGAGCTGGTCGACGCCTGTGCCTAACCAGATCACCCCGAGCGGATTCCAGGCAAAGCCTGTGAACATTGCCGCACGCAGATATTCCGTGAGCAGCCAGGCACAGGCGAGAAACAAAACGAACAGTCGCGGCCGCCCCTGCCCGAGCGTCCAGCCGATGAAGGCCGCCATCGCGGGATAGACCGCAAGATAGAAAGATAGCAGAACGACCGCCACATAACCCAGCCAGTGCGGCATCGTGTCCTGATAAGTGAAGGCGTGAGCGATCCAGTTGAGCCCCACTACGAACTGGCCGAGCCCGAAGGCATAACCGATCCGCGCGGCAGCACGGCGGCTCTCCGCCTGCCACAGGAGATGAATGAGCAGCGCCAGCGCGAGCAGCGTGAGCGGCCATAAGCGCAGCGGCTCGAAGCCAGTGGCGGACGCGGCTCCGGCAACAAGCGCGATCAGGCCGGGGCGCCGCTCAAGCAGAGCCGTTACATGCGCCGATGGGTTCGTCTGGATTTTCGCCACGGCTGTCCCTATCGCCCGCTTCTATGACGGTTGCAATCACGGGACGGAGCCGCTGAACGATGAGACCCTTCCACATTGCCTTTCCGGTGCATGATCTCACTGCCGCGCGGGCCTTTTACGGCGGCCTGATGGGTTGCCGCGAAGGGCGCAGCAGCGATCACTGGATCGATTTCGATCTTTATGGGCACCAGATCGTCGCGCATCTCGATCCGGTCAGCGAGGCGCGGGCCCCGGTCGGCAGCAGCGTCGACGGCCATGACGTGCCGGTGCCGCATTTCGGCGTGATCCTCGATCGGTCGGATTGGGATGCGCTAGCCCAGCGTCTCAAGGCCGCCGGCACCGATTTCATCATCGCGCCGCATGTCCGCTTCGCCGGACAAGCGGGCGAGCAGGCGACCATGTTCTTCCTCGACCCCAGCGGCAACGCGCTGGAGTTCAAGAGCTTCGCCGACGACGCCATGATCTTCGCGACCTGAGCAGCGCTCAGCGGGCGCTGATTTGTGCCATGGTTGCGTGGCTGCACCGGTCTCCGTCCGTGCCGGATCCGTTGGTCAACGCGCCCGCCAACAGCACGCCGGCAACAACGAGAATGGCGAAAGTGGCAGTGGCCCAGCCGAGATAGCGCTCCAGATAGACCTTGATCGGCGCGCCGAACTTCCAAAACAGCGCCCCCACCAGCACGAACTGCATCGCCCGCGACACCACGCTTGCCCAGATGAAGGTGAACAGCGAGAGGCCGATAAATCCCGACGTGATGGTGATGAGCTTGAACGGAATGGGCGTCGCGCCCTTCACGAGAATGATCTCAGCGCCGTAATCACGCAGGTAACAGGCCGCTTTGGGGAAGCTGTCGGTAAGCCCGAGCACACCGAGCAGCCATGCGCCCAGCGCCTCGAACAGGAAATGGCCGATTGCATAGCCGAGCAGGCCGCCGGCGACCGATGCCAGCGTGCAGATGATGCCGTAGCGCAGCGCCTTCTCCGGCCGGGCGAGACACATCAGCCCGAGCAAGGGATGCGGCGGGATGGGGAAGAAGCTCGATTCGAGAAAGGAGAAGGCGATCAGCCAGTGTTCGGCATGGCGGTGCGCGGCTTTGGCCAGCGTCCATTCGTAGAGACGGCGTAACATCGGCGCGCTGATAGCGGCTTTGCAACAACCGCACCAGTGCCTTGCCCGTCTCAGGCGCTACCGACGACGAGGCAGGCGGCGAACATCAGCAAGCCAGCGAATCGGTTGGACCGGAATTTGACCAATGGGTCGGCCCCATCTTCGCGCAATGTGACAAGCTGCCAGAGGAAATGCAGCGTGATCGGCAGCAAAGCCAGCGGCGTGAGCCACAGCGGCTGGACAAGCCAACATGCCACTCCCCACAGCCCCAGCGCGATCGCGAAACACAGGCTGACGCCAGCGCGCACATGCCGCCCCATGGCCAGCGCACTCGACTTGATCCCGACGAGGGCGTCGTCCTCACGATCCTGCAGGGCATAGATGGTGTCGTAGCCGATCACCCAGAAGAAGGCTCCCGCGTAGAGCAGGAAGCCGGCGAGACTGAAGGTTCCGGTTATCTCCACCCAGGCGGTTGGGGCCGACCAGGTGAAGACCAGCCCCAGCCACGCCTGCGGCCACCAGGTGATGCGCTTCATGAACGGATAGGCCGCGACTAGAACCAGGCTTCCCAACGCCACGAGCTGCGCCTGCCAGCGCAATTGCAACAGCACGATAAAACCGACGAGACAGAGCGCTATCAGCCAGAGCCACGCCGCGCGGAGCGAGACGGCACCGCTGGCAATCGGCCGGCTGGCGGTCCGGGCGACCCGCGCGTCCAGATCGCGGTCGACGATGTCGTTGTAGACGCAGCCCGCGCCACGCATCGCCACGGCGCCTAGCAGAAACCAGAGCAACATCGGCCAACGCTCCGGCAGTCCCCCCGCTAACGCAATCGCCCAGGCTCCCGGCCAGTAGAGCAGCCACCAGCCGATGGGTCGGTCGAAACGGGCGAGCAACGCGTAGGGACGCGCCGCGCGGGGTAACAGGCGCAACAGGCCCTGCACTTCTGTATCAGGAACGGACTGCGCCACTTCCATCTGCCTTTCCGCCATGGTCCCTTCAATCCGTCCCGCTTGTCTCTCTGGTCCCTCTGCCACATAAGCGGCCACAAAACACAGGGGCAAGGCCATGATCGACTATCGCAGGCGCCATCGCGCGGCGACACAGCACCATCAGTCGCGCTTCGGCAGCACTCCGTCAGCGGTGCCAGCCTGAGCTCATGACCGCCACACCTGCTTGGCCGCCGCGTTCGGCGCCCCGCCTCTATGTGGAAGCCGCGCTCGGCCCCGGGATTGCCGTGCCTGTGGACGGCAACGCGGCGCACTATCTGCTCTCCGTCATGCGCGTGCGCGAGGGTGATGTGGTGCTCCTGTTCGATGGCGTTTCGGGCGAGTGGTCGGGTCGCGCGGAGCAACTGCGCAAACGCGATCTCGTGCTGCGCTGCGAGGCGCAAACACGGCCGCTCGAAAGCGTACCGGATTTCTGGCTATGTGCGGCGCCGATCAAGAAAGGCCGCATCGACCTCGTTGCGGAAAAAGCCTGCGAGTTGGGCGTTGCGCGCCTGATGCCGGTGCGGACCGAACGCAGTGTGGTCGACAAGGTGAATGGCGAGCGCCTGCGCGCGCATCTCATCGAGGCGGCGGAGCAATGCGGGCGCACCGCGCTGCCGACGCTGGCCGATCTCGTCACCCTCCCCGCACTGCTGGCGACTTGGCCTGCCAGCCGGGCCCTCTTCTTCGCCGACGAGACCGGCGGCAGAGCGATGGAGGCTGCCTTTGCGGATCATCCCGGGCCGGCGGGACTGCTCATCGGCCCGGAGGGAGGTTTCACGCCGCATGAGCGGTCGTTAATCCTTGCTTGCCCACAGGCGGTTCCTATCTCACTAGGCCCCCGCATCCTGCGCGCGGAAACAGCCGCTATCGCCGCGACGGCGTGCTGGATGGCGCGCAACGGCGACTGGTCGAGTTGCGAAACGAAATGAATTTGCCTGCATTCACCAAAGGCCTTATGGGCCGCCGGCACCATTTGAGGGGGACGGACCGGCTATGAGCACACGCACCCAATCGGCTGGCGAAGACCCGATCATCGAATCGCGCGACCAGCTCGTGGGTCTGTTCGAGGAAGGCGAGAAAACGCCCGATCGCTGGCGCATCGGCACCGAACACGAGAAATTCGTCTACCGCACCGCGGACCATCGCGCGCCCTCATATGACGAACCCGGCGGCATCCGCGATCTGCTCGACGGGCTACGGAAATTCGGCTGGGAGCCGGTGGAAGAGGGCGGCCATATGATCGCGCTTAGCGGCGCGGATGGCACCATCAGCCTTGAACCGGCCGGCCAACTCGAACTATCGGGCGCGCCGCTCGACAATCTACACGAAACCTGCGCCGAAACCGGCCGGCACCTGAAACAGGTGAAAGCGGTCGGCGAGACACTGGGTCTCGGCTTCCTGGGCCTTGGCATGTGGCCGGACAAGCGCCGCGATGAACTGCCGATCATGCCCAAGGGCCGTTACGGCATCATGCTGCGTCACATGCCGCGCGTCGGCACGCTTGGGCTGGACATGATGCTGCGCACCTGCACCATTCAGGTGAACCTCGACTATGCGAGCGAGGCGCGCATGGCCAAGATGTTCCGCGTCTCCCTCGCCCTGCAACCGCTCGCCACCGCGCTATTCGCCAACTCGCCATTCACTGAAGGCAAGCCCAACGGCTATCTCTCTTACCGCAGCCACATCTGGTCGGATACCGACCCCGCGCGCACGGGCATGCTACCGTTCGTGTTCGAGGATGGGTTCGGCTACGAGCGCTATGCCGACTATGCGCTCGACGTACCGATGTATTTCGTGTTTCGCGATGGCCAATATATCGATGCGGCCGGGCAGAGCTTTCGCGATTTCCTGAAAGGCGAGTTGCCCGCATTGCCCGGTGAGAAGCCTCGCCTCTCCGACTGGGAAGATCATCTTTCCACCGCCTTCCCGGAAGTGCGGATGAAGAGCTTCCTCGAAATGCGCGGTGCCGACGGCGGCCCTTGGAATCGCATCTGTGCGCTGCCGGCGCTCTGGGTCGGGCTGCTTTACGACGATGGGGCGCTGGACGCCGCCTGGGATCTCGTCAAGGACTGGCCGATGGTCACGCGCGAGGCCTTACGCACGCAGGTACCGCGCTTGGGGCTCGACGCGCCGATCGGGGAGAGCGGCCGAACCCTGCGCGACATCGCCGAGCAAGTATTGGACATTTCCCGCGCCGGCCTCTCCGCCCGCGCGCGGCTCAACAGCATCGGCGAGAGCGAGGCTGGCTATTTGGCACCGCTCGACGAGGTGCTGGCCAGCGGCAAGACGCACGCCGAGCGCCTGCTCGAGCGGTACCAGACCGTATGGAATGGCGACATCAGCCGCGTCTATGCCGAGGAAAGCTTCTAGCTTCCCAGTATATTGATCGTGAACGCCACGATGCCGAGGTTGAAGATAAACGCCGCCAAGCAGTGAAACAGGGCTACCCGCCGGATCAGCGGTTGGGTGATGGCTACGTCGCTGGTCTGGAAGGTCATGCCGAGCGTGAAGGCAAAATAGGCGAAATCCCAATAATCCGGTTCGTCGCGGCCCGGAATCGTCAGACCGCCTCGATCGCGCCCGCCACTCCCCTTGCGGTAATAGAGGAAGGCGTAATGGAAGGTGTAAACGAGGTTTGAGAACAGCCAGGCGAGGATCAGCGTCGTCACAATCAATCCCAGGATGGCCGACGAAGGCCCTTGCCCGTAACGCAACTCGCTGGCGATCGCGACCAGCAGCACCAGCATCACGATACCGGTAAGCAGAAGGATAAGCGTGCGGTTGGCATCGTTTCGGCTGGCATGCTGACGCATCTGCTCGGCGCCGTGCGAAAAGACGGTTGGCATCGTTGCCAAAAATGCCAGCGCTGCGAGATCGAAGCCGATCATCAGCCCCACAATCGCATCGGTCAGCAGCGCGAACGGCAAAGCGCTGGCGAAGACCAAGAGGAACAGACCGTAGCGCCAGGGAACGACCGGCTTGCGGGGCGGCATCGACACCATGCGCACCCATTTCACGCCATTGCATCACAGAAGGCAAGCCTCTTCGCATCGACATCTCGCATCGCGACAACTCCGTCACGTCTTCAAATACGTTGCATAACGCAATGGGATATTCATAGTAGAGCCTTTATGCACGCGGGAGCCTATCCATGCGCTACAACCAACTCGGTCGCACCGGTCTCACCGTTTCCGAACTCTGCCTCGGCACCATGACCTTCGGATCGACCGGCGGGCGCTGGGCGGCCATGGGTCAGCTCGACCAGACCGCCGCGGACGAACTGGTCAAGATCGCCTTCGACGCGGGGATCAACTTCTTCGATACCGCCAATGTCTATTCGGAAGGCTCGTCCGAGGAGAGGCTGGGTCAAGCGATCCGCAATCTGGACCTCGGTCGCGAGAATGTCGTCATCGCCACCAAAGTGCTGGGCGTCATGGGCAAGGGGGTCAATTCACGGGGTCTCTCCCGCGTCCATATCATGGATCAGGCCAAGGCTAGCTTGAAACGGCTGCAAACCGATCATATCGACCTCTATCAATGCCATGGGTGGGACCCGGTGACCCCGGTGGAAGAAATCGTTAGGGCGCTCGACGACCTCGTGCGCCAAGGCCATGTCCGCTATATCGGTGTGTCCAATTGGGCGGCGTGGCAGATCGTGAAGGCACTGGGCGTTTCAGCCGCGCAGCACCTTGCCCGATTCGAAAGCCTGCAAGCCTATTATTCCATTGCCGGGCGAGATCTGGAGCGCGAACTGGTGCCAATGATGCGCTCGGAAGGCGTCGGTTTGCTTGTGTGGAGCCCCCTTGCCGGCGGTTTCCTGTCCGGCAAGTTCACTCGTGAGGGCGGCGGCGAGGGACGACGTGGGAGCTTCGACTTCCCGCCGATCGACAAGGACAAGGCCTTCGATATCATTGATGTGATGCGGCCGATCGCGACGGCCCATGGTGTCTCCGTCGCTCAGATAGCCATCGCCTGGCTGCTACACCAGCGCGTCGTGACCAGTGTGATTGTCGGCGCGCGTCGGGCTGACCAGCTCACCGATAACGTCGCGGCGAGCGACATAGACCTGTCTGAGGCCGAACTGGCTACCCTCGATGAAGCAAGCAAACTCGCACCGGAATATCCCGGATGGATGCTGGCTCTGCAGAGCGAGTATCGGGCCGTGCCGGGTGCCAAGCCGAGCCGCTGGGCGGATTGAAGCGCCACGCCGAACACAGCATGAGAGCGAGCGCCTCCTGTTGTGAGGGGCGCGCCACCGCTCCTACCCCTGGCTCTCCAGCGTTGCCTTGAGACATCCTAATCTTTCGACCGCGAGGGCGGCATGCGGTCCGATCCAGCGTTCGTGAATTTCGTGGATCGGCAGCGGATTGAGATAATTCCAGCGTTCTCGACCGCGCCGAACGACAGTCACCAGATCCGCCTGCTCCAAGACCTTAAGATGTTGCATCACCGTGCAGCGATCGAGGTCTGGGAAATGCGCGCAAAGCGTTCCAGTTGTGAGCGGCTGATCACGCAGATCGTCGAGCATCTGGCGCCGAACCGATGCGGAAAGAGCCTTGAACACACGGTCATGCGCATCGCTGATTGACATGTTGTTTTTTTATAACATAATAAATCACGTCTCAAGGAGAGAATGGCCATGGACCTCAAATTTCAGGTGTCGATCCATATCGCCCGGCCGGTTCATTCAGTGTTCGAGGCCGTGGCCGACCCCGACAAGCTTTCGCAATACTTCACTACCGGAGGTGCTCAGGGTCGGCTGGAAACGGGCGCGACAGTCATGTGGGATTTTCACGATTTCCCCGGCGCCTTCCCCGTCGAAGTGGTAAAAGTCGTGCCGGACAGGCTCATCGTGCTGCGCTGGGCTGCGCATGAGGAAGGAGTACCACAGGATAACGAATCGGTAGATGCGGCCAGTTATCAGACCGAGGTTCGGATGACCTTTGAACCGTTAGATGACGGCCGCACCCTTGTTTCCATCGCCGAGCAAGGCTGGCATCAAACCGCAGGCGGGCTCGCCGGTTCCTATGGCAACTGCATGGGTTGGACGCAGATGCTCTGCGCCCTCAAAGCCTGGTTAGAATACGGCATCAACCTACGAGAGGGCGCGTTCAAATAGCCCCGCGGCTGGAACGCCCTGGCCACTCCCGCGTTTCCGTTCAACGCCCGCGCCCACGCGTGGAAAGGAGTAAAGTATGGAACAGGAGATCCACAAGAGCACGGACGACGCCCGCGGCGGCTCAACACCGCATATCGTCCGCTACGTGCTCACCGTCTCCCTGGCGCTGGCGCTCCTTGCAATGGTCGTGCTGGTTCTTTGGGGAACAACCCAGACCTGAATAGCAAGCGGACTCCGCTCAGCGGTCGCGGCGGCCCAGTAGCCGGAGTCTCAGAGCGTTGAGCTTGATGAATCCCGCCGCGTCGCGCTGGTCGTAAGCGCCTGCATCATCCTCAAACGTCACAACTTTCTCGCTGTAGAGAGAGTTGGGTGACTTGCGCCCAACAACGTTGACGCTGCCCTTGTAGAGCTTGAGGCGGACCGTACCGGAAACCTTCTGCTGACTATGGTCGATCGCCGCTTGCAGCATCTCGCGCTCGGGCGAGAACCAGAAGCCATTGTAGATCAACTCTGCATAGCGCGGCGCCAGCTCGTCCTTGAGGTGCGCTGCCCCGCGATCAAGCGTCAATTGCTCGATGCCGCGATGCGCTACATAATAGATGGCGCCACCCGGCGTCTCATACATGCCGCGCGACTTCATGCCGACGAAGCGGTTTTCGACCAGATCCAGCCGGCCGATACCATGCTTGCGGCCCAATTGGTTGAGCGATTCGAGCAAAGTCGCCGGGCTCATCGCCTGACCATTCAGCGCGACCCCGTCGCCTCGCTCGAAATCGATCGTAATATACTCGGGCTGATCCGGTGCGTCTTCGGGATTGACCGTACGCGAATAGACATAGTCCGGCACTTCCTCCCACGGATCCTCCAACACCTTTCCCTCAGAGGAGGTGTGGAGCATATTGGCGTCCGTCGAGAAGGGCGCCTCGCCGCGCTTATCCTTCGGCACTTGGATCTGATGTGCCTCGGCCCATTCGATCAGCTTGGTACGGCTGGTCAGATCCCACTCACGCCAGGGAGCGATCACCTTGATGTCCGGCTGCAGCGCGTAATAGCCGAGTTCGAACCGCACCTGATCATTGCCCTTGCCGGTCGCCCCATGGGAGACGGCATCGGCGCCGACCAGCTTGGCGATCTCGATCTGCCGCTTAGCGATCAGCGGCCGCGCAATCGAGGTGCCGAGCAGATAGAGCCCTTCATAGAGCGCGTTGCCGCGCATCATCGGGAATACATAATCTCGTACGAATTCCTCGCGCAGGTCGTCGATGAAAATATGCTCTTCTTTGACGCCGGCGTTGCGCGCCTTCTGCCGGGCCGGCTCCAGCTCCTCGCCCTGCCCGAGATCGGCGGTGAAGGTCACGACCTCACAGTCATAATTGATCTGCAGCCACTTGAGGATGACGCTGGTGTCGAGGCCGCCGGAATAGGCGAGGACAACGCGATTGATCTTCTCGGACATGGCACATCCTGGCTAGCATGAGAGGTGGGATTTGGCGCGCGGTTATCAGGCGGGCGCGCCCAGCGCAACCGTACCGGAGGCGCGGATCGAGCAACTTAAGTCAGCCTGCGACGCGCGCCGCCCCGCCTTGGGGCCGCGAGACGCCGGTCCTGCGCTGTTTCGGGTACGCCTCCACCCCAACCGCGCTCGCCCGGCGGAAAGCTCGCTCGCGGACCGAGCGATCGGCTGAGCCCGCGATCTTAGCCCATCGCCCGATAGCGCGCCTCGGCCTGCGCCATGTAATCGCGGGTGATCGGCAACGTGTGGCGATCACGCACATATTGCAGCTGATGGATGGTCTGGCTCCCGTATAGAAATCCGGACGCCGCCGCCGCTAGATAATAGGTCCACATGCGGAAGAAGCGCTCGTCGTAGAGCGCGATGATCTTGTCCCTCGCGGCCACCACGCGGTCGTGCCAATGGCGCAGCGTGTGATAATAGTGCAGGCGCAGCACCTCAACATCGGTCAGCATGAGGCGGTTCTGCTCGCTTGCCTGCATCACTTCCGACAGGGCCGGCGCATAGCCCCCAGGGAAGATGTATTTGCGGGTGAAGGCATCGGTGGTCGCGGGCCCATCGAGCCGCCCAATGTAATGGAGCAGCATCACCCCATCGGGCTTCAGCAGATTGTGGCAGGTGCGGAAGAATTCACGATAATAGCGGACGCCGACGTGCTCGAACATGCCAACCGAGACAATCCTGTCGAACGGACCGGTCACGTCGCGATAGTCGATCAGCTCGAACTTGACCCGATCGGCGACGCCCGCGTCTTCAGCGCGGCGGCGCGCCACCTTGAGCTGCTCTTCCGACAGGGTCACACCGAGCACGTCCACATCCGCGACGCGATTGAGATAAAGCGCCATCCCCCCCCAGCCGCAGCCGATATCGAGCACACGCTGGCCGGGTTTCAGCATCAGTTTGGCGGCAATATGCGCCTTTTTGTCTAGTTGCGCCTGATCCAGACCCACCGTTTCCGGATCGGTAAAGTAGGCGCAACTATATTGCCGGTCTTTATCCAAGAATAGGTCGTAGAGCGTATCCGACAAGTCATAGTGATGGTGCACATTGGCCTTGGATCGGTCGCGCTTGTTATAGCCGTCGCTCCAATGCTTGAGCCGTTCCACCACACGGCCCAGAACCGTCGGCGCATGCAGCGGCGTGTTGCGCTCCAGGGCCGTATTGCCGGTGACCAGCATGATGAGATCCCAGATGCTGCCCTGTTCCATGATCAGGCGGCCATCCATGAAGCATTCGGGTGCGCCCAGCTCAGGATTGCGCAAGATCGCGCGTGATGCGGCCGCATCAGTCAGGCGGATGCGGACATCGCCCCAGCCGGGGGCGGATTGCCCGATCACTTCCTGGGCACCATCCGCATAGGTGATGGTCAGCGTCCCCTGAGTGATGATCTTGCCGAGCAGGCGTGTCAGGACCTTCAAAATGTGGCTCCCATGATGGCGAAGCTCCCGGGATGAAAAAGTCCGCTATCCCGCAACTGATCCATGGTCAGCCATATCCTCCAAAATTTTGCCTCACCCGGCCCCTCTTGAGCAGAGGAGCCTCGAAGCGGTGTGTGTTTATGGCGCATTTCTATCCAACATCGTTCGACATGCAACCTTGGCCGACCAGGAGAACAAGGAGCCCGCCAGAAAACGCGGACAGGGCCCATCACGAGGCCGCCTCTTTTTCTGCTGACGGCCCAAAGGCCTCCATCAAAGGCGGATTGCACCGCCTCGGCCCGCAAAAGTGTTGTTGCAAAAATGCAGCACTCGCCTTGCACCCGTTTGTCGTTCATATGGCAGACAGGTTCGGCCACCATAAGCAGCCCCGCCGCGCCGGTAAGGCGGGCATGACAAACGGGTCTATAGTCTGTGTAAAAACAGACATTCTCTACGATGGTGTTACACACATCATCAACCGTAGGCCCAATCGAACGAAGTATAAAAACAATCCTCGTTCGATCATTTTTACCAGTGAGGACTTTATGAAGACTGTGATTTTCGCAGCAGCTGCCGCTGCAATTTTTTCCGCCGCCCCCGCTTTCGCTCAGGATGACAGCTTTGTCGGCCCGCGCGCCGAAGTCATTGTCGGCTATGACGCAGTCAAGACCAACAGCCCCGTCGGCACGCCCGACGGCTTCCTGTACGGCTTCGGCCTCGGCTACGACCTGCGCGTCGGCGGCGCCGTCCTCGGCCTGGAAGCCGAACTCTCGGATTCGACCACCAAGCGCGACCTCGGCGGCGCTGTCCTCGAATCCGATCGCGACATCTATGTCGGCGCCCGCGCCGGCGTTCCGCTCGGCAATACGGCATTGGCTTATGTGAAGGCTGGTTATACCAACGCCCGTCTTGAGACGGCCGGCGTCGGCGCCAACGCTGACGGCATCCGTCTCGGCGCTGGTCTCGAGTACAAGCTCAGCACCAACCTGTTCCTCAAGGGCGAGTATCGCTACTCCAACTACGAGTCCAACCTCGAGCGCCATCAGGTCGTCGGCGGCCTCGGCATCCGGTTCTGATCCAACCGATCAGACGACTCCGGAAAGGGCGGCCTGCGGGCCGCCCTTTCTTATTGAGACAACAAGGCGAGGCGCGCACGTGTGTGGGCCGCCAACACTCAACCGAGCGCCGCCAGTTTCTCCTCAGCGAGCCGGTCCAACTCCGCGCGGCTCTTCCTCTCGGATGCCGACTTGAGCTGCCCACAGGCGGCCATGATGTCGCGCCCGCGAGGCGTGCGTACCGGCGCGGAAATGCCAGCCTCGAAGACAATGTTAGAGAAGCGTTTTATGCGCTCAGGGGTAGAGCATTCATAAGGAGCACCCGGCCACGGATTGAACGGAATGAGGTTCACCTTGGCCGGCAGCTTATACTGACGGATCAACCGCACGAGTTCGCGCGCATCCTCGTCGCTGTCATTCTTGTCCCTGAGCATCACATATTCAAAAGTGATGCGCCGCGCGTTGTTCGCCTTGGGATAATCGGCACAAGCCTGCAAAAGCTCCTCTAAACCGTACTTGCGGTTGAGCGGCACGATCTCGTCGCGCACTTCCTTGGTCACCGCATGAAGCGAAACCGCAAGGTTGACGCCGATCTCCTCGGCCGCTCGCGCCATCAGAGGCACGACGCCGCTCGTCGAAAGGGTGATGCGCCGCTTGGATAACGCCAGCCCATCGCCGTCCATGACCACTTTGAGCGCGTCGCGGACATTCTCGAAATTGTACAGCGGCTCTCCCATCCCCATCATGACGATGTTGGTGAGCAGACGCCCATCGGACGTATAATGGGGCGCGTCCTCATCCTCGTCGACGTCGCCGGAAATAGAAGCCGCCATATTGCCTTTGGGCCATTCACCCAGGGCATCGCGCGCGAGCATGACCTGGCCAACAATTTCGCCCGGTGTCAGATTGCGCACCAGCCGCATGGTGCCAGTGTGACAGAAACGGCAATTGAGAGTGCAGCCGACCTGGCTGGAGACACACAACGTACCCCGATCCGCATCGGGGATGAACACCATCTCATAATCCTGCCCGTCGTCCGAGCGGAGCAACCATTTGCGCGTTCCATCGGATGAGATCTGCGCCTCCACAACGGTCGGCCTCCCGACGATGAAGCGCTCCGTCATCCAACCACGCATCGGCTTGGCGAGATCGGTCATCGCCTCGAAATCGGTTTCCCCGCGATGATAGAGCCAGTGGAAAAGCTGCTTGGCGCGAAGCTTCGCCTGCCGCTCATCCAGACCCGCAGCGCTCAGTTCCGCGCGAATTTGCTCGCGGCTGAGACCAAGGAGATCAACCCGCCCATCCGATCGCGGGGTGATAGCGCGCGGCACGGGTACCGGATCGACAAGGCCGGGGATCGGCATGAGGGGCGTCGCAGCTTGGGGCATGGCCGCGCATATAAGCGTAAGCAGGCGCAAGCGCCAGACCGACAAAGCCGGGTATCGCTCCCGGCAATCACAGCCCTTTGAGGCGCGCGCACCCCAATGCGGCGGCGTCGATGGCCGTCGCAGCCCCGCGCAACGCATACCGATCAGTAAAACTTCCCCCGGACTTGGCGCGCCCGGAGATGCTCATCAGCTGACCGGCACGCATCGCGGCTACAATAGCCGCATCCACGCGCGGGTCATCTGCCCACACATCGGCTCCGCCGCCCGCGAGCGCGAACCGCCGACCGCCAATGCTCAGCGTCACGCCCGTGCTGTCGGCCAGTTGATGGCTGAGTCGAATGTGGAGTTGCCCACGCACATCCCGCTTCGGCCAGTAGCCGACCGCCGCGAACGGCCGCCATGGCGACGCTTCCCAGCCCCCCGCCAAGGGGCGCGAAATGGCGAAACAGCGCGCCTGCGCAGAATCGCGAAACGCCCCCCAGCCCTGGAACACGCCTAGGACATCGCGCGCGCGCCCGCCCACCGGCAGAGCGAGCATCGCCGCCAACACCATCCCCCAGACAAGCCGTCCGCGCATCGCGCAATCAATGCCAGAAGCGCCGCATATGACAAGGCGGCAGAGATACGAATGCAGGCTTTTTATGGCTCGTCTCTTGCCCCCTCCCGCAATTTCGATAAGGAAAGAGGCTCTCACTAACGGATGCAGAAATCCGACTCCATCAACCGGGCAAAGAACGGAATTCAGCGGGATGAAGGCCACAATCGAAAGAGCGACGCTGCTCAAAAGCCTCGGCCATGTCCAATCGGTCGTCGAGCGCCGCAATACGATCCCGATTCTTTCGAACGTGCTGATCGACGCGACTGCTGATGGTGCGATCCGGCTGATGGCAACCGACCTCGACCTCCAGATCGTCGAGAATGTGCAGGCGCAGGTGGAGACGCCGGGCGCCACCACCGTCTCCGCGCACACGTTGTTCGATATCGCACGTAAACTGCCGGAGGGCAGCCAGGTGCGGCTGGAAGCGGCCGAAGGCAAGATGCTTATCCAGGCCGGGCGAGCGCGTTTCAATCTGCAGACGCTGCCGCGCGACGACTTCCCCATGATCGCCGAGGGGCAGCTGCCGACGAGCTTTGAGCTGCCAGCGACATCACTGGTGCAGATTATCGATAAGACGCGCTTCGCCATTTCGACCGAGGAAACACGCTATTACCTGAACGGCATCTTCCTGCATGTTGCAGAGGATCCGGCACCCGTGCTCAAGGCCGCCGCAACGGACGGCCACCGCCTTGCGCGCGTTACCGTCGCGCGCCCGGATGGCGCCGAAGGCATGCCGGACATCATCATCCCGCGCAAATGCATCGCCGAACTGCGTAAGCTGCTCGACGAGGTGGACGGTAGCGTGCGCATCGACCTCTCCCCGAGCAAAATCCGGTTCGATCTGGGCAATGCCGTGCTGACCAGCAAGCTGATCGACGGCACTTTTCCAGATTACAGCCGCGTCATTCCGACTGGTAACGACAAGCTGCTCAAGATCGACCCGCGGGGGTTTGAGGAAGGCGTAGACCGCGTCGCGACCATCGCCACCGAAAAAACCCGCGCCGTCAAGATGGCGGTGGACAAGGACCGGATCACCCTTTCCGTGACCAGCCCGGAAAACGGCACCGCAGCGGAGGAAGTGCCCGGCGACTATAGCGCCGCACCGCTGGAGATCGGTTTCAACGCACGCTATCTTCTAGACATTCTGGGTCAAATCGAGGGCGACCAGGTTGAGGTCCATCTGGCCGACGCCGCCGCTCCTACACTGATTCGGGAGAGCGAGAAAGCACCTGCGCTCTACGTACTGATGCCGATGCGGGTGTAGCAGGCCGAACGGTCCGTCTTCTTCGTCAGTTCACTTGTCAAACCGGCCGGGTCGTTCGCTGTGAGCCCCGCTATTCAGCGGCTTTCACGTGACCCAAATCCGACGTCGACTCGGGATCCCGGCTCGCGGCGACCATGTCATCAACCCGCACGAACTTCTCGCGCGGCGCACCTGACCGCGCCCGGCTAATCTCAGCTAGATCAATCTTCTGCCAATCGCGGAAGGTAACGATATCCAGCCGTCGCTCGGCGATCAAAGCATCCAGTCCGGCGCGGCCAGCCTTGTTCCCGACCGCAGGCTGATCTGCCGCAATCGCCTCGGCAACCAGGAAGCCATCTGGTTTGTTCGTTCCGATCGTCCCGATTGGGCCCCTCCGTGCCCAGCCGACGCAATAGAGGCCGGGTGCGATCCGCCCGCCTTCATTGGCGAAGCGACCGCGCTGATCGTCATAAGGCACATCAGGAATGGGAGGCGTTCGATACCCAATGCAGGTTATAACGAGATCAGCCGGAACAACATAATGCTCGCCTGTACCGATCGCTGCGCCATCCGCACCTAGGCGAGTACGCTCGACGACGACCCGCTCGACCCGTTCATTTCCTTCGATCCGTACCGGCAGCGCGAAGAAATCAAAGTTGAGCGGGATCGCTTTGTCGGGCGACGTCGTCGAAAATGCGCGAAGCAACGCGACCGATTTGCGCTGGCCCGGCTCCAACCCCTCATCGCTGACCAAGGGTGGCAGGTCAGCAGGATCGACATGGACCGAAGCCCGGTCCAGCTTGGTCAGTTCGCCCAGTTCCTTGGGCGTCATCGCGATCTGATGTGGCCCACGCCGGCCCAATATGGTGATGGAGCGCACGGTTTCCTGCGTTAGCCGGTCATAGGCATGTGCGACGATATCGCTGTCAGACAGTTCAGTTGGCGCCTTTGCAAGGATGCGGGCGCAATCGAGCGCCACATTGCCATTGCCGATAATGACGATGTCCCGACCTGCGATGCACGGATCGAGATCGGCAAAATCCGGATGACCGTTATACCAGCCGACGAACGCCGCACTGCCGACGACGCCCGGCAAGTCGTCTCCTTCCACGCCGAGTCGGCGGTCCGCTGGGGCTCCCGTTGCCAGCACCACAGCATCATAGAGTGACAGCAATTCTGGAACGGTGACATCGGTTCCCACCGCAAGCTTACCGACGAACCGAACATTGTCCGTGAGGGCCACCGATTCATAGCGGCGCGCGACCGCCTTAATGGACTGATGATCCGGCGCCACACCCGACCGGATGAGACCGAAAGGCACGGGCAATCGATCAATCACGTCGATCCGGACCGCGCCTTCAAACTGCTTCTGGCATGCCTCAGCCGTATAATAGCCAGCCGGACCCGAACCAATGATCGCGATATGACGCACGACAGCCTCCTCACGAACAGGCGGAGATGAATAGCTTCTTCTCAGCCTAGCCGTGCGGACAGCAGGTGCAAGTGTCCAGTTCGGTTCAGTCTCCCGGCAAAGGCCTCCAATCCGGATAGAAAACGGCCATTTGGCGCTCGGCACTATAAGAGTTCCGCAAGCGCGCCGTGGCACCTCATCCTCATGAGATCCATCCGCCCCACCAGCCAACCAGGAATCGATGGTCGGCCGATCTGGCACCGGCTTATCGGCGTGGTAGACAGCCAGGACAGCGCAGCCATGGATCGGCTTGCGAGGGCTGTCCGGTGCACCGAACGCTATTGGCCCGCAATCATTGCCGTGCGCACCCTGCTGTTCGGTACGGTCGTGGGCTGGAGCCGACTGGTTTCACAAATACGCGAGCCGGGCTTCGTCCAGATTTACCTGCTCCAAGCGCTGTTGGACATCGCTCTGATAACCAGCCCCCATCTCTCCTCCTATCGGAGGCTGACACCCAATCGCAAATGGGTGCTAACCGGCCCCCTAGTCGCTATGTCGGGCGCGCTGTTCACGCTCTCGGTCAGTGTGGCAGGTGCTGATCACATAAGTGCTGCCGTAACATTGCTGACGCCCGCACTGCTCATGATGATCATGACGCGCAGCTTCCTCTTGCTTGGTATCGCCTACGGGGTGGGTTCGATCCTCACGCTCGCTGGCCAGTCAACCTTCGCCGCCCAAATCGCGGCATTCCTCTGTCTTGCTAGCATGATATTGCTCAACTCCCTCCTCGGCGAACCACCGAGCAACGCAACGGACGACACAGGCCTGAGCGGCGAGCAAGCGCGGGCGTTTCTCATCGACTTCGAACAGGCAAAGCGCGGTTGGTTTTGGCAGACGGACCGTGCGGGCAAGCTCACCTACATCTCCGAAACACTAGCGGCCCAACTCGATCACAGCGCCCACGACTTGATAGGACAGCCTCTCACCGCGCTCATCGCCTCGACCGATTGCGACGTGCAGAGCGATGGCGGACGCACACTGAGCTTTCACCTGTCAGCGCGGACTGCATTCGCAGATATCGCTGTGCGAGCGGCCGGAGCGCAAGCCGAGCGTTGGTGGGCCATATGCGGCCAGCCGGTAACAACACCTTACGGCCAGTTCATTGGCTTTCGTGGAAGTGGTTCTGACCTGACTGAGATGCGTCGCTCGCAAGCGGAAATAGCCCGCCTCGCCCAGTTCGATTCGCTGACCGGTCTCGCCAACCGCATGCAGATGCTTACAACCCTCGAGCAAGCGCTTGCGCACCACCACGGGGCTCCCGGCGCCTGCGCGTTGCTGATGCTCGACCTGGATCGGTTCAAGGAAGTGAACGATACAATGGGGCATCCGGCGGGAGACTCACTGCTGCGCCAGGTCGCTCAACGACTGCTCCGGCTTGCCGGCACGAGCGGCAAGGTAGGCCGGTTGGGGGGGGATGAATTCCAGATCGTCCTGCCGGGTATGAGCGAGCGATCCGAACTAACCCGGCTCGGCACCGCAATTATCCATAATCTCTCGCAACCTTATGTCGTTGACGGCAGCCAGGTAGTGATCGGGGTATCCATTGGCATTGCCGTCGCTCCCGCGAACGGAACGAGCGCCGAAACATTGATCCGCAACGCCGATCTGGCGCTCTATGCCGCCAAGGCAGAGGGACGCGGCCTCTTCCGTTACTATGCGCCAGCCATGCACGCCGATGCCGACGACCGCCGCCAGATCGAGCAGGACCTGCGCCAGGCCATCGTGACGGGCGGGCTGCACCTTGCCTATCAGCCGATCGTCTGTGCCAGCACCGAGCGCATCGCCGGCTTCGAAGCGCTCATCCGCTGGCACCATCCAACGCGCGGTCCTATCTCACCAGCTACTTTCATTCCCGTGGCGGAGAACGCGGGCTTAATCGGTGCGATCGGCGAATGGGTCCTGCGCACAGCCTGTCACGATGCCGCCCAATGGCCCGAGGGGACTCGGGTCGCAGTCAATGTCTCGCCCTTGCAGTTCATCAATCCCTCGCTGCCGGCGCAGGTCATGAGTGCGCTCGCCAACGCCGGCCTGTCTGCCAGTCGGTTGGAGTTGGAGATCACCGAAGGTGTGTTCCTGTCTGGCGGTGCCGGTACGGACCGCATGTTCAGAACGCTCAAAAAGATCGGCGTGCGGCTGGCGCTTGACGATTTCGGCACAGGCTATTCGGCGCTCGGCTATCTCAAGACGGCTCCGTTCGACAAGATCAAGATCGACCAGAGCTTTGTGCGCGGGGCCGCCGTCAACGGCAGTCGGAACGCGGCCATTGTAAAGTCGATCGTGAACCTGGCTGAAGCGCTCGGCATGGAAACCACCGCCGAAGGGGCTGAAACCCTCGACGAGTTGGAACTGATCCGCTCCCTCGGCTGCAGCCATGTCCAAGGCTATGTCTATGGCCGCCCAATCAACACCGCGGCAACCGTTGCGCTGCTGGCGGATAACAACGGCCACGCCCGGGCCAGCGGGCACAAGGCAAGCCGGGAGCGTCGCATGACGTTGTTGCGATCCGTCACCTTACATGTAGGTGACCGCGATCACCCGGCCCGGATTCGCAATGTCTCTGCTCATGGCGCCATGATCGAAGGAATAACGGGCGTGAGCGCGGGCACACGCGTCCGCGTGGAACTGGCTGCCGGTTACACAGTCACCGGCAGCTGCCGTTGGTGTCTCGGCGATCGCATTGGCGTGGAGTTCGAGCAGGCGATCGATAGTGACCGCCTGCGATCATCCTCCACCGAGACCGCGCGCTTTCGCGAACGGCAACAGACTGCTGCCGATACACTCGCCTTCTACCGCAACCGATGGCGAGAGGTCGGCTGACGCGCTTGCTCATCGAAGTACGCGCGTCAGGCCCAGCTAGGTGGGGAGGCGACCTGATAATGGCTCAACCACGATCAGCTTGAGGCCAGGCCGAAGCTGACCGTCAGGCCAACTCGCCTCCCACCGAAACCGCTCGCCTCAGTTCGCCACGGGCGCAGCAGCCGCCGCATTTGCGGGCAGACCGCCGAGTTGCGTCACCAACTTGGTATAGGCATCAAGATAAGCCAGCACGATGACCTGGCCGATGTCGGTGTTCTGGTAACCACCGCCGCCAGCGGCCGCGAGGCCACCCCACCAGCCCGCGCCACCACCGGCGCCAAAGCTGAGATCCGACTTGCGGGCATAGCCTTCGGTCAGCGCTTCTTCCTCGGTGGTGCGAGCATTGACGATGGAAAGCGTGACGTTCGCTTCGCTCTTCTTGATATTAATGCCGCCAGCGATGGCGCCGATCGTGCTGCGACCGAGGAAGCCGCCGAGCACGCCACCTAGAGCATTGCCACCGCTATTCTTGTTGGTGGTGACGATATTCGGCTCGATGAAATAATCGGCCGCTCTCACCTGCCCCCTGCCGAGGTTCGAGCCAGCCTGCAGTTCGCCTTGGTCGGCCATGGCACGCTCCATGGCGCGGCTCTGCATCGAGCGCCCGCGATTGACGAGTGTGAAGCAGCCCGACTGCTGCACAAACACGCGAATGATCGCCTCGGGGCTGCCCAGGCTCAGCTCGCGCCACCACTGATTGTCCGGCTCGACAACGGCGAGCGCGCCCAGATTGCGGGTGCACCGAGGAATTTCTCGCGTGCCCTTGGCCTGATCCTGCCGGCCCGATGACCCCTTCTTGTTATCCACCGCCATTGCCGGCTGACTCAGCACGGCGAGTGCGCCGGCGGCGAATGCCAATTTCACGACCTTCTTCATGTCCCACCTCACCCCGAAATATCGCTACAAATCAGACGTGTGAAAATGTCCGAAGCGCGTTGCTTATCACAGCGACGCATGGGCACAAGCGCGATTGCACGCTCGTTATGTGACTGGAAACAGTCTTGTCCGTTTGTGTTGGATGGAAGCGGCGAGCAGGCACTTTGCCACAGCCCGCCATGCTGCTATCGGCGCGGGATGACAGAGCTTGCCCATATCCGGAATTTCTCGATCATCGCGCATATCGACCATGGCAAGTCGACGCTGGCGGACCGGCTCATCCAGCGCACCGGCGGCCTGACCGAGCGCGAAATGTCCTCTCAAGTCCTTGATAACATGGACATTGAGAAGGAACGCGGGATCACCATCAAGGCTCAGACCGTGCGGCTCGACTATACGGCACGCGACGGCGTGACCTATGAGCTCAACCTCATGGACACGCCGGGCCACGTCGACTTCGCCTACGAGGTCAGCCGCAGCCTCGCGGCCTGCGAGGGCGCGCTGCTGGTGGTGGACGCGGCGCAAGGCGTGGAAGCGCAGACGCTCGCCAACGTCTATCAGAGCATCGAACACGACCACGAGATCGTGCCGATCATCAACAAGATCGACCTGCCCGCCGCCGAGCCCGAGAAGGTGAAGGCCGAGATCGAGGATGTGATCGGCCTCGACGCCAGCGACGCAGTGCTCGCATCCGCCAAATCCGGCATCGGCATCGATGAAATCCTCGAAGCGATCGTGCGGCGCATCCCCGCCCCCAAGGGCGACCGGGACGCGCCGCTGGAGGCGATGCTGGTCGACTCATGGTACGACCCCTATCTTGGCGTCGTCATCCTGGTGCGCGTGATGAACGGCGTGCTGAAAAAGGGCCAGCAGATCAAGTTCATGATCGGCGGCACCGAACATCTGGTCGACCGCGTCGGCTGCTTCCGCCCCAAGATCGAGCAACTCGCCGAGCTGGCGCCGGGCGAGATCGGCTTCATCACCGCGCAAATCAAGGACATCACCGAGACCCGCGTGGGCGACACGATCACCACGGTGAAGAACGGCGCGGCCAAACCGCTGCCGGGCTTCAAGGAAGTGCAGCCGGTGGTGTTCTGCGGCCTCTTCCCGGTCGACGCCGCCGACTTCGAGAAGCTGCGCGACAGCATCGCCAAGCTGCGCCTCAACGATGCCAGCTTCAGCTTCGAGATGGAGACGAGCGCGGCGCTGGGCTTCGGCTTCCGCTGTGGCTTCCTCGGCTTGCTCCACCTGGAGATCATCCAGGAGCGGCTGACCCGCGAATATGACCTCGACCTCATCACCACGGCGCCGAGCGTGGTCTATGACATCCACATGACGGACGGGAGCATGGTCCAGCTCCACAACCCGGCGGACATGCCCGATCCGGTTAAAATCGATTATATCGAGGAGCCGTGGATCGAGGCCACCATCTACGTGCCGGACGACTATCTGGGCGCGATCCTGAAGCTCTGTCAGGATCGGCGCGGCATCCAGAAAAACCTCACTTATGTGGGTGGCCGTGCGCAGGTGACCTATGAGCTGCCGCTGAACGAAGTGGTGTTCGACTTCTACGACCGCCTGAAGTCGATCTCACGCGGCTATGCCAGCTTCGATTATCACCAGATCGGCACGCGCGAGGGCGATCTCGTCAAGATGAACATCCTGGTCAACAACGAGCCGGTCGACGCGCTCTCAATGATCGTCCACCGCGGCGCGGCCGAGGCCCGCGGCCGGCACATGTGCGAGCGGCTGAAGGATCTCATCCCGCGCCACCTGTTCAAGATCCCGATCCAGGCCGCCATCGGCGCCAAGGTGATCGCCCGCGAGACCATCGCCGCGTTGCGCAAGGACGTGACCGCCAAATGCTATGGCGGCGACATCAGCCGCAAGAAGAAGCTGCTGGAGAAGCAGAAGGAAGGCAAGAAGCGGATGCGCGAATATGGCAACGTGCAGATCCCGCAGGAGGCGTTCATCGCGGCGCTGCGGATGGGGGATGAGAGCTAAGGCAAAGCGTCCTCATTCGCTCGACCTCCTTGCCAGCGGGCCCTCGAACGGGTCGCTGGCGGTCGATTCTCCGGGATTCTCCGGGCGGCTTTCGTCATCCTCTCCCAAGTGTTTGCGAACGATAGCGAGAAACCGCTCGGTTTCCTCAATGCTTCCCGTGTAGGCGGCCGTTTCATTCCCCGGCTCCCCCCAGGAGACGCCGGGACGGCGGTTGACGCTGGGCGCGAAGCGATCCGGCGCACGGTTGCGCAGCATGAACATGAGCAACCGGTCATTATAGACACGGCGACTACCGATGACCTTGCCATAGCTGTACACGGGCCTTTCGACACCGTGGATCGCCCGCTCCAACGCGATGTCCTCCAGTTGGCGGATGCCATGATCAAGCGCCGCGAGCCACGCGGTCGCGAAGCCCTCCGCACCCGGCTGGCGGCGGAGGTAATAGGCGCCCTCGGATGACATACCAACGCGGGCGGCGGCATGCTTAACCGATCCGGTGTCTGCAAGGGCGCTGATGAAAGCGCGCTGGCGTTCAGCGGTCCAACCGTCCTGCCTATAGCGGCGCGGCACCGGATCGAAATCGACGAGAGGGGCGGGCGGGATACGGCGTTTCTTCTGCATAACAGAAGAAATAACCATATAGGCTCAAAGTAGGACAGGATTTAATGTAAACTGACGGCCTGCCGTGCCGACGGGGTAGATACTCAGACGAGCAGCAGGCTCAAGGACGCGATGCAGGCCGCGAAACCGATGAGGACCGCCGTCAGTCCATAACTGATTACCCGCGCGCTCAGATTCGCGTTCAACAGCCGGGCGAACATGCTCATGTCTCCTTTCCTGTCAGCCCCTTATAGCGCGGCGCGATGACTGGCCGGTTAACCGGCGAGCTCCCTGACCGTCGCCCCGTGGGTTGCGGAGGGGCTCGACGCGCGCGTGGGCTGGCGGACGGGCTGAAAACGAGCGTGCGGCTCTTGACCGATCATCGCGCCCTCGCGGAAGGCGGGCCTCAGAAGACCCCCGGCACCTCAATCTGACGGGCGTTGGCGGGGCGCGCCGGGGTCAGGAGGCGAGGCGAGGCCTCTTTCCCCGCCGATTGGGCACGGATGCCTCCGAGCGCGCCCGCGATGGGCGTGCAGGTGCGACCGGCCAGATAATCCAGCGCGGCCTTCACGGCGTTTTCGCGCGAGTCACCGAGCGGCCAGGCAAGATCGTCGCTGGCCTGGCACGTGCGTTCCATGACGGGGGCGAGGCCGCTGTAATAAGCGCCCTGCCCCGCCGCATTGCTGGTCGCGAAAGCGATGATGCGCAGCCGATCGTCGCACTCGGGCTGGTCGACGGCAATCTGGCCCACCGGCTTGCCGTAGGTGTTGGCGCCGATCAACGCGACGTCGGCATGAAGATACGGCACGAAGGCATTGATGACCGCTTCGCTGGCGGATGCTGTTCCGCCCAGGCCGATGAAAGCGATCCGGCGTGCGCCGACCGCCTCCGGCTGGGGACGAAACAGATAGCTGTCATTCTCCGCTGCTTTTTCCGGTCGGAAAACCAGTTGCGCGAAGAGATCGCTCGGCCGCCGGTTGGCACCGAGCAGATCCCCCAGAAGCTGCGCGATGGAAAGCAGGCCGCCGCCATTGTAGCGCAGATCGACGATCAGCTCGTCGACTCCCTGTGCGCGGAAATCCGCGAACGCCTGCCGCAGCTGCGGATCAGCAGCGTAGATGAACGTGCGCAGGTTGATGTAGCCGACCTTGCGGCCATCAGCCTCCTGGATGACGCGGGCACCGTAACGCGGCGAGACCGGTTGCAGATCAAACGCCGCCTTGGTGAGCGTGACGAGCCGCTCGCCGCCGCTGGCATCGGCGATCCGCAGAACGCGGGCGGTGCCGGCCGTATCGGGCCCGAGCGCTTCAGCAAGGCCGTCCGTCCCGGATTGGCTGAAGATCGCGGAGACCGTGCGCATGTTGGACGTGCTGGTGCCGATCGCGAGGATACGGGCGCCGCGCTGGATACCCGCCGCATCCGCTGGCGTGTTCTCGAACACCTCCGGCACGATGAGCGCATCCTGCGTCTCAAAGGCAAGGCGCATCCCAAAGCCGGCCGTCTCGCCCGACTGGTAATAGGCATTCTCCTCCGCGATGGAGGTGACATAGGTGAAGTAGCGATCCTTCCCCTGCGCGCGCGCCGCGGCGGTCAGCGCATCCACATAGGCATCCAGCGACCTATAGGATGCCTTGTTGAGCGTGCCCGGCAGCGTCGCCGGAAACAGATACCACTCGCGCATCTGGGCCAGCGCCCAATCCTGCCGTGCCGACAGGCTGCAGGTGGCGGCGGGTGTCGGCGTGGGGGACGGCGTAGGGGTCGATGTCGGCCCGATGACGACCGGGCCACTCGATGATGATGATCCCCCTCCACCCCCGCAGCCGGTCAGGACGAGCGCCAGGCCGACAAGCGCGACTCCGGAGGCGCGCCTTATGCTTTTCATGCTCCCTGCCTAGAGCCGCACAGGGGATCTGTCAGGCATAATAGACACGCGCCGCCCCGCTCAATCGTCCTTGTCCGGCACGCTCAGCGAGGCGCCGAAATCGAAATCGACCGGCTCGGGCATGGCGGCGATCATCGCCTCGAAACGCTCACGCACATTGTCGCGCCAGTTGCCGTGTGTGGCGACGTAGAGCTTGTTATGCACGATGGCGTCCACGATCATGTCACCGACCTCGGTCGGTTCCATCCAGCTATCGGACACGACGCGCTTGCCGAGTTGCGCCTCCGTCTCGGCGAACCCGCTGCCGGAGCGGAACCGCTCGGGGCGGTTCTGGCCGGACTCATGGATCCGGCTCTTGATCGGCCCCGGCATCAGCACGGTGACGCCGATATTATCCTTGGCCATGCTGTCCCGAATCGATTCGGTGAGGGTGATGACGCCGGCCTTGGCGACCGCGTAGATCGCCATGAAGCTCGGCATCGGCGTCAGCCCGGCGAGCGAGGCGGTATTGACGATGTGACCGCCCCGCCCGCGCGCGCGCATGCCGGGGCTGAAGGCCATGATGCCATTGATCGGCCCCATCAGGTTGACGCCGAGGCCATAGTCCCAATCCTGATACGTCGCCTGCTCGAACGGGCCGGACGGGTCGATACCGGCATTGTTGACCAGAATCTCCGGCCCGCCCATCACCGCCTCGCACTCCCTGGCCGCCTCGGCCATCGCCGCGCGGTCCGACACGTCAAGCCGGATCGTGTGGACGTTGCGCCCCTGCTGGCGCTCCTCGAAATACTGCTTCGCCTCGTCGAGATGGTCCTGCCGGATATCCGCCAGCACCAGCCGCGCGCCATGATCGAGCAGACGCTGGGCGATGCCGAAGCCGATGCCACTCGCGCCGCCGGTGATGAACGCGGTTGTTCCCTCGATTTTCATGGGCTTCTCCAGACCTGACAGTGGATGGGGAACTTTGGCCGCTTGATCGGACAAAATCAACGTCTGCGTGGCGAGGGAGATAAGCGGCGGGAGAGTCCTTTGCTCGGTCAGACCCTCATCCGCCCATGACGAGCCCGGGCGGACTCACGCGCTCTCAGTCGACACGTGGATGCGCGGCGCGCCAGGCGCCCGGCCGCTCGAAAGTGCCGCGCCAGATGCCGCGTTTCGCCTGCCGCGCGGCGAGCTCCTCCGCGCGATAGCGACCGTTGCCGCGCCCGTCGCCACTCAGCGCCCAGCCCTGCGCAACCAAATCGGCGGCGATATCGCGCGATCCCGCGGTCGAGCAGCGCACCAACGCGCGGCCGAAGCGATCCGACGCGCGCGCTTCGCAGTCGAGGCCGCCCCGCGCGACGAGAGCGACGAGCGCCTCGCGCGCCTCGACGCCACAGCTCCATTGGGCCCCAGCGCTCTCGCGGCAAAGCTGGTGCAGTTCGACCGCATCGACCCCCTCCAGCCTGAGAGCGCGATTGGCAATGCGCAAACTATCACCATCCTGCACATAGACTCGCGCACCGCCAGCGTCGGTCAGCCGGTCAGCGTCCGTGGACGGTCGCATCATGGCGAGCACAACGAGCAGAACCATGAAGAGCATCAGCGCGCCCAGCCGACGCAGCCAGCGCTTCATCCAGAGAGTGATGGTCGCCATCGTGCGGGCATAGCCGAAGAACAGGCCGGATTGAATCGGGTCTTGGGCGGGTGTGCAGGGGGCGTGGCATGTGCGCTTGCGGCAGCGCGGCACGGCAGACGGGAGGCGGGAGGCGGGAGGCGGGAGGCGGGAGGCGGGTGATGGAAGGCGATGGGGAAACGGGTGACAACGGAGGAAAGGGTGACGACGGAGGAAAGGGTGGCCATGGGATGTCGGGCAGACCAGCAGGATACTCCTCGCCGCGGGTTCTCCAGCAGCTCGCTTACCGAGCGGGCGCGGCGGCTGCCGAGAGGATCGATGGCGGCGATCTCGCAGCGGCCGTCCCTGAGGTTCACCAGTTCCCTGGCGAGGGGGAGGCTGTCCTCGCGGCACAGGGCGAGGCCGGACCGGACGAGCGGACTCCGGACGCTGACGAGCGGATAAGGGAGACAACGGCCGGACCGGTTGTCGGCAGGGCCTCGTCCCGCGCGCGGGTCGAGTTCAGCCTGACGAACCGGGGATGCAGGGCCGTGGGCGGCCCAGCGGCACACCATGTTGATCTTCGTCGCCCGCCGGGGAGCGATCGCTGACGTTAGTAGCCGGCCAGCGCCGCCCCTTCCATCGGGCGTGCTGAACTGCCCGGCGCTTTACCTGCTTTTCATCGACTGGACGGCGGCCAGCGTGTTCTTGACGTGATCCCGATAGTCCATCGCGCTGTGCGCATAGACGATGTTGCCGGTCTTGCTGATGACGTAGGAGGTTCGATCCGTCTTGCCGGACAAGGCAGGGTTTTCGCTCTTGAGCGCCACCTGATAGCCCGCAATCACGCGCGGTCCCGCAGAGGCGACGGCGAACTTGTCGCGGCACTCCTCGGTCGAGAACTTCGCCAGCTTGTCGATCGGATCGGCGGACATGCCGATCACCGTGGCACCGGCGGCTTTAAACTGATCGGTCGCCTCGGCGAACTCACGCGCCTCGGCCGTGCAACCGGGGGTGAAGGCGGCGGGGAAGAAATAAAGCACCACCGGCCCCTTCTTGAGCTGATCGGATAGCTTGAGCGTGAAGACCTTGCCGGCCAGCGCGCCACGCGTCTCGAAATCCGGCGCCTTGGCGCCCACAGGCAGAGCGGCAAGGACACTGGTCGAAGCAGCGAATCCTGCAATCCCGATCGCCGCCGCGGCCGCCGCCAGCTTGAGTATCGCCATCCGCATCACGCCTCATCCTTGCCAGTCTTGTCGTGAGAGCCAATTTGCCACAGAATCGCTTGGCCCGCCAGCGCGCAGTGGTTACGAGCGGCCATGGCGATCGCACGCCTCACCCTCGCCGATTTCCGCAATCATGCCAACGCGCTGATCGCGCCCGCTGAGCCCATGATCGTGCTCAGCGGCGAGAATGGCGCGGGCAAGACAAATATTCTCGAAGCGCTCTCGTTACTGGCACCAGGACGCGGCCTGCGCGGCGTGGCGCTGCGCGACATGGCGCGGCAGGGCGGACCGGGCGGCTTTGCCATCGCCGCGCGCGTGGGCGACATGCAGATCGGTACCGGCACGCTGGCCGACGCGCCGGACCGGCGGCAGGTCCGCATCGACGGTCGCACCGCCTCGGCCAACGCGCTCTCCGACCTGCTCGCGGTAAGCTGGCTTACCCCGGCGATGGATCGCCTGTTCCTCGAAAGTCCAGGCGGCCGACGGCGGTTCCTGGACCGGCTCGTGCTGGCGCGCGATCCCGTCCATGCCCATCACAGCACCCGCTACGAGGCGGCGATGCGGGCGCGCAACGCGCTGCTTGCCGGCGAGACGCCGCCCGACCCGGCATGGCTCACCGCGCTGGAAGGCCAGATGGCCGAGCATGGCGCGCGGATCGATGCGGCACGACGGACACTGATTACCGAACTGGGCGCGCAGATCGCGGCCAATGCGCAGGAGCCATTCGCTCAGCCGCTGCTCGCCCTCGCCGGCTGGGAGGGAGACGAGGACGCCTTGCGCGCCGCGCTCGCCGGCGGCCGCTCGCGCGATGCCGCCGCCGGACGGACGCTCGCCGGTCCACACCGCGCCGATCTGCTGGTGCGCCACGGCGGCAAGGATCAGGAGGCCGCGCTCTGCTCGACCGGCGAACAGAAGGCGCTGCTGCTCGGCATCGTCCTCGCCCATGCGGAGCTGTGCCGCGCGGTCGGGGGGCGGCCGCTGGTCATCCTGCTCGACGAGGTCGCGGCGCATCTGGACCCGGTCCGCCGTGCCGCCCTGTTCGAGCGGCTGCGCGCGACCGGCGGGCAGGTGTGGATGACAGGGACGGAGCCGAGCCTGTTCGAGGCGCTCGGGCGCGCGAGCCGGTTGCATGTCGAGGCGGGGCGCGTGACGGCGGAATGACTGGCGAACGAAGCGCCACCGCCCATGCGCGAACGGTTGCTACCGCCCCTCGTGGGCGATCAGCCTAACGGCCCGACACCGCGTCCGCGCTTCGCAGGATCATACAGAAACAACGACTGGCCGTGCCTTGGGGCTCGGCACGCCGTAGCTTAGTCGGCTGTGCCGTCAGGCGGCGGCGCCGTCATCCGCCTCGCCAGCCTCGGCCTGAGCAGTGTCCTCAAACCAGGCCTCGACCTCGCCGTTGAGCTTGATGGTTACGGGGTTGCCATAACGATCGCGGCTCTTGCCGGCCGCAACGCGGATCCAACCTTCCGACAGGCAATATTCTTCCACATCGGTGCGCTGGCGCCCCTTGAAGCGGATGCCAACGCCGCGCTGGAGCACGTCGACATCGAAATGAGGGCTGCGCGGGTTGGTGGAGAGGCGATCGGGCGGTGTATCAGACATGGCGGGTGCCATGCCGCACGCATTCCACGCCGTCAACGCTTCTCCACCAGGATCCGCGAGCTCAGCGGCAGACGCGGACCCGCACCCTGCGATCCTGCCAGCGATCCCAACGCCATTCGGTATGGCAGCGGCGCCCCTTGCGATAGCGATAGCCGTCGTTCCAGCCATTCCAGCCGTAGCGACGATGATCGTAGCGGTAGCGCCGATCGTGGCGATAGCGCCGATCATTACGGTAATCGCGATAGCCACGATCATCGCGATAATCGCGGCGCCAGTCGCCCCGGTTATCATAGTCGCGATAGCCAATCGTTACGCTGGTCTGCGCCTGAGCGGCCGGAGCGACGGTGATCAACATGCCGGCCGCGAGAACGGCGGCCCACAGGCTCTTGTTCAGCTTCATCATTGCATCTCCCGATGTTCGGCAGACGGCGCGGCCTTCGTCGTGCTGCGACCATGACCATGAGCGCCGGCGGCTGAACCTGCGGCGAATGCATCGTTCAGGAAAACGAAGGCAGCGGCGGAGCGATGGCGCGGCGCGCCCGGCTGCATCATTCAACACCCATTCAGCGCCCGCCTCCTAGTCGGCGGGGCAAAGCCAAACCATGTTCAGGCCCCTTGCCCTCTCGACCGCGCTCGCCGCCCTGCTCGCCCCGCTGCCATCGGCAGCGACCGCACCGGCGAACGGAAGCCCGGATGGAACGGCCCTTCTGACCGACGCCATCGCCACCGCCAGGGACCGCCTCGCGCAGGCGCGGCCGCACTATCAGGCGGCACGGGACGCGCTCCTGCGTAACCTGTCCGATGCCACCAACCAGGTGGCCAGCGAGGCGTTGGCGCAGTGGATCATTGCCTCGCGGGACGACGTGGTGCGTGGCGGGGTCAGCCCGATTCCGGCGGCGATTCGGGCGCGGCTAGCCGGCCATTTCCCCGACGCGTTGCTCGACCGGGTGCGTTACCGGGTTGGGATCGGCAACGACCTTGCCTTGCCCTCCCACGCCTTTCGCGCCAACGCAGCCGCCATCACGCTCGACGAGGTGATCGCCTTTCGCACCGACGCCGGCGCTGCCGATGCCTATCTCTGGGCTCACGAACTCATCCATGTGCAGCAATATCAACGCTGGGGCGTGCGCGGTTTCGCTCGGCGCTATACGCTGGATCACGACGGCGTCGAGCGCGAGGCGGAAAGCGAAGCCGCCCGCATCCTCACCGCCATGGCAGTGCGCTAACGGGACAACGACGGAGCGGCCGTAGCCGGAAATGGGCTTGGGACCCACACAGTACCGCGCCATCAGGTTCGCGGGGACAAACGCCTTGCCCCGCCGCGCCCCATGGGGAGGCCTCCCTTGAGACCTCAGCCCTTTGGATCGGATGATGCTTCCACTGGCTGATTGGCCAGCCGGCCCTCACGCGCCTGGAAGAAATACTGGCTGCACACCAGCCATCCCTTGAGCGGCCGCAGCGGGAGCAGGCAGGTGATGATCAACACCGGCAGCGAAGTAAAAAAATGGACCCAGAGCGGAGGTTCCGCCTTGATCTGGAGCACCAGCGCAAAGGTCACGGCGGGGATGCAGGCGAACATCATCACGAAGAAGGCGGGGCCATCGGCGGGATCGGCATAGTCATAGGACAGGCCGCAGACATCGCAGCCCGACCGTAGCGCCAGGAAACCCTTGAACAGCTTGCCCTTGCCACAACGCGGACACCGGCCGCGCAGGCCGGTTTCGACAGGCTTGAGCGGCGGCCAGTCGCCGTCAGCCGTTGCCGTTGCGGGGTCGGTATCGTTCATCGTGATGTCCTTCCCGTTCGTGGTGCGGACCGGAGCGCCCGCGCCCGGATGCCGACGACCGGCGACGCGCTCCACAGACGCCGCCGTCGCCCGCCCGACACGCTCAGGCTCAGGCCGCCTGGGCGGCGCGCGACTGGCGCTTGCGTTCGTGCGGGTCCAGCCAGCGCTTGCGCAAGCGGATCGTCTTCGGCGTGACCTCGACCATCTCGTCATCGTCGATATAGGCGATGGCCTGCTCAAGCGACATCTTCCACGGCGGCGTGAGGCGAATCGCGTCGTCCTTGCCGCTCGCGCGGAAGTTGGTGAGCTGCTTGGACTTCATCGGGTTGACCTCGAGGTCTTCCGGCTTGGCGTTCTCGCCCACGATCATGCCCTCGTAGAGCGCCTCGCCCACACCGACCATCAGCACGCCGCGCTCTTCCAGCGGGCCAAGCGCATAGGCATTGGCCTCGCCCGCGCCGTTCGAGATGAGGACGCCATTCTTGCGGCCCTCGATCGCGCCCTTGTAGGGACCATATTTCTCGAAAAGCCGGTTCATGATGCCGGTGCCGCGCGTGTCCGACAGGAACTCGCCATGATAGCCGATGAGGCCACGCGAGGGCGCGGAGAAGGTGATGCGCGTCTTGCCGCCACCGGAGGGCCGCATGTCCGTCATCTCCGCCTTGCGCAGCGCCATCTTCTCGACGACGGTGCCGGAAAATTCATCGTCCACGTCGATCACGACCGTCTCATAGGGCTCGGTGCGGTTGCCGGCCTCATCCGTGCCGAACAGCACGCGCGGGCGGCTGATGCCCAGCTCGAACCCTTCGCGGCGCATCTGCTCGATCAGAACGCCGAGCTGAAGCTCGCCGCGCCCCGCGACCTCGAAGCTGTCCTTGTCTTCGCTCTCTGTGACGCGGATGGCGACATTCGATTCCGCCTCGCGCAGGAGCCGGTCGCGAATCATGCGGCTGGTCACCTTGCTGCCCTCGCGGCCGGCCATGGGCGAATCGTTGACCGAGAAGCGCATGGAGAGCGTCGGCGGGTCGATCGGCTGCGCCTGAATGGGCGTGGAAACGGAAATGTCCGCAATGGTGTTGGCCACGGTCGCCACGGTCAGCCCGGCGAGGCTGATGATGTCGCCCGCCCGCGCTTCTTCCACCGGCACCCGATCAAGGCCGCGGAAGGCCAGCACCTTGGACGCGCGGCCGGTTTCAATGACGTTGCCGTCCATGTCCAGCGCGTGGATCGCCTGGTTGATCTTGAGCGTGCCGGACGTGACGCGGCCGGTGAGAATACGGCCGAGGAAATTGTCACGGTCGAGCAGCGTCACCAGGAAGGTGAAGGGCGCGTCCGCATCCAGCGCCGGGGGCGGCACATGGTCGACAATCTTCTGGAACAGCGGCTCCAGCGTGCCCTCGCGCGCAAGGGGATCGGCACTCGCATAACCGTTGCGGCCCGAGGCGAAGAGCACGGGAAAATCGAGCTGCTCGTCGGTCGCGTCGAGCGAGACGAACAGGTCGAACACCTCGTCCAGCACTTCCTGCGTGCGCTGGTCCGGCCGGTCGACCTTGTTGACGACGACGATGGGGCGCAGGCCCAGCGCCAGCGCCTTGCCCGTGACGAACTTGGTCTGCGGCATCGCGCCTTCCGACGAATCGACCAGCAGGATGACACCATCGACCATCGAGAGGATCCGCTCCACCTCGCCGCCGAAATCGGCGTGGCCGGGGGTATCGACGACGTTGATGCGGATGCCGTTCCACACGATGGAGGTGGGCTTGGCGAGGATGGTGATCCCACGCTCCTTCTCCAGATCGCCGCTGTCCATCGCGCGTTCGTCGACGCGCTGATTGTCGCGGAAAGTGCCGGATTGGCGGAGGAGCTGGTCAACGAGGGTGGTCTTGCCGTGGTCGACGTGCGCGATGATGGCAACGTTCCGCAGAGCGTCGGGACGAGGGCTCATGAAGGTCTCTCTAGGTTGTAGCGGGGTCGCACAACTCGAAAGAGCCGCGCAAATATCGCGCGGCGCATAGCGAAAAAGCGCTGCCACCGCAACCTCCGCGCACATTTTGCGCACGAGCCGCCTTCCCACCCGCTGCGCGTCGGCTACACAGGGCGATGACCATCCCGTGGAGGATCCGTGAACGAAGCGGCAGCATATTGGTGGCAGAGGCGCGTGTTCGTCGCCGCCATGCTGCTTGCGCTCGCCAGCACCCTCGCCCCCGCCATGTTGCCGATAGAGCCGTCCGCGACAAGGCTGATCGGCTCTGCCTTCGATCCGACCAGCAGTGCGGTCGCGCTGCAGGGGCGCTCGAACACGATGCCCTCCGCACATCACCCCGCGAAGGAGAGGCAGGCCAGGGTGAAGGCGCCACCCGCCCGAATCACCGCGCCCCGATTCACCGCTCTGTACGCCACCCCTGCGCCATCAGTGACCCTCGGCGCCAGCGCTTATGCCGCCTGCGGGGCGTTCCGAACGCCGGCAGCGCATGACGTCTGGCGGCACACGACCAGCGCCCCGCCGCGCGCGCCACCCCTTGCGGTCGCCTGACGTCCGATCGATCCGCAACCCCATAAGCCGATGAGAACCAAGATGAAACAGCAAGACCCTCCGCCGCCATGGTGGTTCAAGCCGAGCGTGCTCGGCGGAATCGCCGCCGCCACGCTCGCGTTTGCCGGACTGGCCGGGCTGATCGCCGAATGAGGCACGCACCACTATAGCCCCGCGACGGAGTACGCCGAGTTGAGCGCAACGATGGACATTGTCATCGACATGCCGCCTTTTTGGCATGGACGGCGTTTCCGCAGCCGCTAGAAGGAAAGGACATCGCTGAACGAGGGAGGGTCGACTCATGAGCAGTGCCGCAGCGGGTGCTAGCGCAGAGGACTGGGCGGGCGAGACCGGGCGCAACTGGCTCGCCAACCTCCAGAAGTTCGAGAGCATGATCGCGCCGGTCGGCGCCGCGCTGCTCACCCATGCACAGTTCAAACCCGGCGAGCGGGTGATCGACATCGGGTGTGGCGGCGGCGGGACGACCATCAATATCGCCCGCTCCGTCGCGCCCGGCGGGAACGCGACCGGCCTGGACATCTCGCAAGAGCTGATCTGGTCCTGCGGCGCGCGCGCCGCGATGGGCACACCCTCCGACGTGCGCTTCGTCTGCGCGGACGCAGCGAAGGCCACGATCACCGGCGCACCGTTCGACCGGCTCTTCTCGCGCTTCGGCAGCATGTTCTTCGAGGATGCGAAGGCGGGCTTCCGTAACCTGCGGCGGATGGTGCGGGACGGCGGAAGGATCGACCTCGCCGTGTGGGCACCGCCGGAAGACAACGAGTGGATCACCACGCTGATGGGCGCGGTCGCGAAACATGTCGCGTTGCCGGCGCGCGAGCCGCACGCGCCCGGCCCCTTCGCCTTTGCGGATACCGACTATCTGCGCGCGGTGCTGGCGCAGGCTGACATGGGCGCGGTGGAGATCACGCCATGCGCGCGGATGCTGCCGGTCGGCGGCGCGGGGGCGACGCCAGAAGCGGCCGCCGAGATGCTGCTCTCCACGCTCTCCATCGGCCAGGCGGTGCGGGCCGCGGGGCCAGACAGGATCGACGCGGTGCAAGCGGAGCTGACCCGGGCGCTCGCTGCGCACCATGTGCCGGGGGAGGGCAACATGCTCGGCGGCAAGGCATGGATCGTCACCGCAAAGGCGGTGTAAAAGGGTGACACAGGGACGGTGCGAGGTAACCGGATAACGCGGCACCCCGGCACGATGCGGACGACACTGGAGAGGAGTTCCGTCATGCTGACTCACCAACAGAATGAACTGCTGACCCGCGTCGAGGGCGATGCTCCGATGGGCGCCTTGCTGCGCGAATATTGGGTTCCGGCCTGTCGGTCCGCCGCTGTCGAGACGGATGGCGCGCCGGTGCGCGTGCGGCTGTTCGGCGAGAATTTCGTCGCCTTCCGTGCCACCGACGGGCGCGTCGGCTTCATTCAGGAGGCCTGCCCGCACCGCTGCGCCAGCCTGGCGCTGGGCCGTAACGAGGAGAACGGCCTGCGCTGCATCTTCCACGGCTGGAAGTTCAACGTGGAAGGCAAATGCGTGGATGCCCCCACCGAGCCGAGCGGCCAACGAAAGATCTTTGCCGAGCGGGTGCCCGTGCGCAGCCACCCGACGCACGAGGGCGGCGGGATCGTGTGGGTCTACATGGGCAGGCAGGCGACGCCGCCGCGCTTCCCCGCCTACGAGTTCACCCAGCTCCCCGAGGGGCATGTCCAGCCGACGCGCGGGATCATCCGCACCAACTGGCTACAAGGCCTGGAGGCGCTGCTCGATTCGGCGCATGTCGGCTTTCTCCATTCGGCCAATCTGGGCAGCGCGGTCGGCCGCACCCTGTTCAAGAACGAGGCGGATTACATGCTCAACGACGGGGCGCCGGCGTTCGAGTTCGTGGACCAGCCCTATGGCTTCCGGGAAGGCGCGATCCGCCGCGAAGGCGGCATGAACTACGCGCGGATCCGCGAAGTCTCGCTGCCCTTCTTCTCGTTCATCCCCTCCACTCCCGGTGGCCCGGCCATCGTTTGCTGCTCGATTCCGATCGACGATGTGACCACGGCGCAATGGTATATCGCCTACGACCCGCACCAGCCGCTCCAGCGCGACATGATGAGCGCCTATGGCAACACCTCCGGCGACCCGGATTTCTTCAACTCGGACATGGGCGGCCCGGAGACGATGTGGCACCAGGACCGCGCGGCGATGAAGGCCGGGCACTGGAGCGGCATCGTCGGGCGCGGCAATGCCTATGAAGATTTCGTCGTGCAGGAATCGATGGGGCCGATCGTGGACCGCAGCAAGGAATTCCTCGGCACCTGCGACAAGGTGATCTACCGCGCGCGACGCCTGCTGCTCACCGCCGTCGAGCGCTTCCAGGAGACCGGTGAACGTTCCTTCGCCGGGCCGGAGGTGGACTATGGCCGCATCCGCGCCATCTCCTTCGCCTGCGCGCCGGACCAGGACTGGCGCGAGATCGACGCCTTCGATCCCCCGGCCATCGCCGCGGAATAGCGCACTGACATCAGCGGGGCGTGGGGTGCCCCTCCGTCGGGCGCATGCCGCCTAGCAATCACGCGGCATGCGGTTCCAGGCGTCGAGCGCGGCGATCTTGTAGGCTTCGGCCAGCGTCGGGTAATTGAACGTATTCTCGATGAAATAGTCGATCGTGCCCTTGAGGTTGAGCACCGCCTGGCCGATGTGGATCAGTTCCGTCGCGCCCTCGCCGATGATGTGGACGCCGAGCAGGCGGCGGGTGCGCAGCGAGAAGATCATTTTCATGAGGCCGCTATCCAGCCCCATGATGTGCCCGCGCGACGTCTCGCGGAAGCGAGCGATACCGCACTCATAGGGGATCTTCTTGGCGCGCACTTCCTCCTCGCTGAGGCCGACCGTAGAGATCTCCGGCACGGCATAAATGCCATAGGGGAAATAGACCGGCGCGGGCGGCATCGGCAGGCCGAAGGCGTGGCACGCCGCGATGCGCCCCTGCTCCATGGAGGTGGAGGCGAGGCTGGGGAAGCCGATCACATCGCCGGCCGCATAGATATGCGGCACCTCCGTCTGGTGCGTATGCGGATCGACCTTGATGCGCCCACGCCCGTCGACCGCGAGGCCGCAATGCTCCAGCCCGAGATTGGCCGTCGCGCCGACCCGGCCGGCGGCGAACAGCAGCATCTCGCTGCGAATCGAGCGGCCATCCGCCAGCGTGGTCACGACAGGGCCGGCCGCGTCCCTCGTGACGGCGGTGACTTCCGTGCCGAGCCGGATCGTCATACCGCGATCACGCAACTGGTGGACGAACTCGTCGATGATCTCGCGGTCGATGAAATCGAGGAAGGAGGCGCGCGGCTCGACCAGCGTCACCTGTACGTCCAGCGCGCTGAAGATGGTGGCATATTCGATGCCGATCACCCCCGCCCCGATGACAACGAGGCTGCGCGGCACGCGCGGCGATTCGATCAGCATGTCGCTGTCCAGCACGCTCGTCCCGTCGAACGGGATATAATCCGGGCGGAACGGGTTGGTGCCGACCGCGATGAGGAAGCGGTCCCCCGCCACGACCATTTCGCTACTGTCCGGTGCGGTGACAACGACGTGGTGCGGATCGACGAAGCGCGCGAAACCCTCCATGGTGCGCACGCCGTTGCGCTGGAACTGATGCTCCAGCACGTCCACCTCATGCTCCAGTGTCTTGCCGAGGCGGGTATCGAGATCGCTGCCGGCAATATCCTGTTTCACCCGGTAGGAGCGGCCGTAGAAGCCGCGCTCGCGCCAGCCGGTGAGATTGAGCACCGTTTCGCGCAGCGTCTTGGATGGAATCGTGCCGGTGTGCACCGAAACGCCGCCGACCCGCCGCCGACCCTCGACCACGAGCACCGCCTTGCCGGCCTTGGCGGCCTGCACCGCCGCGCGTCGCCCGGCCGGGCCACTGCCGATCACCACCAGATCATAAACGTCCGCTCGCGCTGACGGCGCCGCGCCGCGCCGCGTGCCCTCGTTCGCGTTCGCCGCCACGCCCACGTCCGGCGCCTGTTCCACCTCTTCAGACCGATACATTCCCGTCTCTATTCCATCCGCGCAACGCCTCAGGATTAAGGCCGTTACGCTAATATAGATTTACCATGGAAGAGAGAGCCGGGCGGCGCAACGATCCGATCCGCATTGGCAGCGCGACACGCCCGACCTATAGCGGAATGTACCCTTGATCCCGGCGTGTCCTAGCGCAATATAACACCGCGAGGAGACTATGATGGCCAGCAGTGCAACGACGACCAAGACCGCCGAGACACTCGACCTGACACCGCCCGAGCCGGTGCCTGTGGTAACGCCCGAGCGCGCGGCGGGTCTGGTGCCGATCGACGATGAGAAGAAATCCAAGCTGGAGGAGCGGGTCGACGGTTTCGTCGAGGAACTGGCCGCGCTCGACGCCAATTCGCCCGAGTTCGGCGCCAAGGTCGATCAGATCACCAACATGGGCCGCAAGGAAATCGCCGAGGCGGCGGGGCATAGCAACCGCTTTCTCGACCGGCCGGTGCGCGCGATGGACAGCGACGCCAGCGTCGGCACCGATCTGGCCGAACTGCGCCGCGTGATCGAAGACCTCGACCCGGGCAAACGCGGCAACCTGCTGGCGCCCAAAAAGCTGTTCGGCATCATTCCGTTCGGCAACAAGATGCGCAGCTATTTCGACAGCTACAAGTCGAGCCAGACGCACATCAACTCCATCCTCGGCAGCCTCGCCAGCGGCAAGGACACGCTCATCAAGGACAATGCCGCGATCGACGTGGAACGGCAGAACATGTGGGCGACCATGGGCCGGCTGGAGCAGATGATCCACATCGCCAAGACGATGGACGCGCGGCTGGAGAGCAAGGCGCTGGAGCTGGATGCGACCGACCCGGCCAAGGCCAAGGCGATCCGCGAGAGCGCGCTGTTCTACGTGCGCCAGCGCACGCAGGACCTGCTCACCCAGATGGCGGTGACGGTGCAGGGCTATCTCGCGCTCGATCTCGTCAAGAAGAACAATGTCGAGCTGGTGAAGGGCGTCGATCGCGCCTCCACGACCACCGTCTCGGCGCTGCGCACGGCGGTAACGGTGGCACAGGCGCTGGCCGGACAGCGGCTGGTGCTGGAGCAGATCACCGCCCTCAACACGACGACCGCCAACATCATCGATTCGACCGGCGAATTGCTCAAGACGCAGTCCGCGCAGATCCACGAGCAGGCCGCGTCCAGCACGATCCCGCTGGAAACGCTGCAACGCGCCTTCCAGAACATCTACGACACGATGGACAGTATCGACACGTTCAAGATGAAGGCGCTGGAGACGATGAAAACCACCGTCACCACTCTCTCCAGCGAGGTCGAGAAATCCAAGGGCTATATCGCGCGGGCAGAGGGACAGGCACGCGCGCAGGCGGCGGTGACCGGCGGTAGTAGCCCGCTCACCGCCATCGAATGATCGGAGCGCCATGGCAAGCGACGTCGACGAGCTGATCCAGCGCTCCAACGAGCTGATTGCGCGCACCTCGGCGCGCTATTTGAGTTCGAGCGCGCGCGGCCGGGCGCACAAGCGGCAGGACCTGATGACGCGGCTCAAGCGCATGATCTTTGCCGCGGCGCTGGTGATCGTCGGCGCCGGGCTGTTCGGCTTCGTCCAGCCACTCGGGAGCACCGGCCTGCTCGTTGTCATGGCGCTGCTCCTCGCCTGCCTGATCTTCGCGTTCATCCCCGCCCTGCCGGACGTGACGCCGGCCAAGCTGGGCGAGACGGACCTCAAGTCGCTGCCGCTCAAGACCGAAATCTGGCTGGAGAGCCAGCGCAAGGCGCTGCCCGCGCCGGCCGTGCCGATCATCGACGCGATCGGTAACCGGCTCGAGACGCTGGCGCCGCAGCTCGCCGCGCTCAACCCGCAGGAACCCGCCGCAGTGGAAGTGCGCCGGTTGCTGAGCGATCATCTGCCCGAGCTGGTGACCGGCTATCAGTCGATCCCCGCGCCGCTGCGCAATCAGCCGCGCAACGGCCGCGTGCCGGACGCCCAACTCGTCGAGGGATTGAGCGTGATCGAGCAGGAAATCGCGACGATGACGGAGCAACTCGCGCGCGGCGACCTCGACAAACTGGCCGCCCACAACCGCTATCTGGAGCTCAAATATCAGGAAGCCAAACAGCTCGGCGATTGAGCAAACAGGTGGTCCAAATTGGTATTTTGTTTGCGCAAGGGCTTGAATTAACAGGTTTGATGGCTAAATGAGGGTCTGCGGGCCGGGCCCCTCTGGCGAAAGTGACGCTCCCCCTTTGTCCTTTCGTGATGTCGGACCGCATCGGGTGACGCCGGTGCGTTGTAGGCACCCCCCAAGAGCCGACATAAGTCGCCCGGTTGTCACCCGAGTTTGGATCATTATCGTTCCAAAAGGAGTGGCATGTGACTTCGCAAATTTCCCGCCTTCTCAACCGTCACCGGGACATTGATGATGCCCTGCGCCGCGAGCAGCGACAGCGCTGGCCCGATGCCATGCGCCTGCAGCGCCTCAAGAAGCTCAAGCTTGCCGTGAAGGACCGCTTGCACGCGCTGACCAGGACGCCGCGCTCGGCGACCACCTAAGGCTGCGCGGGCCGACCGGGGTGGCCGCCAACGGCCATCCCGCTGGTCGGCTGCCTGCCATTCACCCCTTTTCGGGCGCCGGTCGCTGTTCACCCAGCCATAGCTTGACCGTCAACTCGCCACCGGCCAGCGCCTCAACGCCCGTGAGCGTCACGCCCGCGCCGGCATACCAGGCGGCAATCTGCTCGTCCGAGAAACCAAGGCGCGCATGGGCGTCGCGCAGACGCAGTTCCTCGCGGTCGTGCGGCGCGAAGTCGACGATCAGCAGGCGGCCGCCTTCCGCGAGCGTGCGCGCCGTTTCCGCGATCACATGCTCGGGCGCCGGCGCATAATGCAGCACCTGATGAAGGATCGCGGTGTCCGCGGTGCCGCTCTCGATCGGCAGTTGGTTGAAATCCCCGGCAAGGAAGCGGACTTTATCGGAAATCTCCGGCGGCAGCTTGCCACGCGCCAGCCGCAGCATCTCGGCGCTGCGATCGATGGCGGTGACATTGCTCGCGACAGGCGCAAACAAGGTCGCCATGCGCCCGGTGCCGGTCCCGATATCAAGCAGATGGCCGAGCGGCCGCTCAGCGAGCATCCGCGCCATCGCGCGCTCGACCTGCGCCTCCGGCACGTAAAGCGAGCGCAGCGCGTCCCACTGCTCGGCATGGACCGCGAAATAACCCTCGGCTGCCCGCGCCCGCTCGGCCCGCACGGCGGCGAGCCGGGCCTGATCGGCCTCGATCCACAGCCGCTCGCTGTCCGACGGGGGCACGGCATCCAGGAACGCGCCGAGCGCGACCGCCCCCTCGCGACGCAAGGCGAGGAACACCCAGCTTCCTTCCTTGCGCCGATCAGCCAGCCCGGCCTCGACCAGGATGCGCACATGGCGCGAGACACGCGGCTGGCTCTGCCCGACCACCACGGCGATCTCGCCCACTGCCAGCTCCATTTCGCGAAGCAGATGAACGATTCGCAGCCGCGTCGGGTCGGCAAGCGCACGGAAAAGATCGAGCTGACCTAGCATCGTCCTTCGTTTAGGCGACTCTCGCGCCGGGTCAAAGCGTGCGAAAGACAAACCCTGCTTTCGTTCAGCTTTGCGCAAGGGATTGCGTTGGCCGCGACAAACCGATACGACTCGCGCTCGCAGGCTTTAAGGGGGGGGACCCCTTCCGTAGTTTCTGCGCGGTATGAATTCATCAAGGGGTTTGCCCATGACCAAGACTATTGCTTTCTCGCTCGTTCTGGCCGCCTCGCTCGGTCTCGCCGCCTGCTCTCAGCAGGAGGCCAACAACGCTGTCAACGACACCGCCGATGTCGCCAATGACATTGCGAACAACGCTGACAACGCCATGACCGCCGCGAGCAATGCTCTCGACAACGCGTCGAACGCCGTCGCCAACGCGTCGAACGCCGTCGAAAACGCGAACTGAGTTTCGCCGCAGAGCAACAAAGTTCTTGGTTAGGGCCGCTGGGTGATCCGGCGGCCCTTTTCATTGGCGGCGGAGCAATCCGTGGCGATCCGGTGCCCCGTGCAGGCCCGCGCCCGGACGGACTGCCGTTCCCCTAGCGGAACACCCACTGCCGGTTGAGCACGAACACCAGCGCCGGCGTAACGAGGCCCATCGCCGGCACCGGCGACCAGAGCGGCCAGCCCAGCAGGTCGACGCACAACCAAACCCACAATGCATTGAGGCCGAGGCTTAGCAGCGACACCGCGACGAAGCGCACACCGCGCGCCAGCGGGCGCTCACGGCCGCCATGGCCCCGGAAGGTGAAGCGGCCATGGAGCACATAACCACTCGCCACGGCGACCAGATAGCCGAGGAAATTGGCGAGCTGCGGATGCACCGCCGCCCGGTCCGCCAGCACCCAGTAGACCGCCGCCTGCAGCGCGGTGACGAAGCCCCCGGTCAGCCCGTAGCGGACGAGTTGGCCGGCCACGACGCTGCCCGCCGCTCCGCCCCCGCGATCATCCGTTCCGTTCGCCAAGCAAATGCCCCGTTGCGCTTTCGATCCACTCGGTTAAGCCCTAGATCGTGTATCCAAAACGGGCAACGGCCGTGACTGCCGGCAGGCGACTGCCGGTAAACAACGCTCCTTCACCCCGCGGTGCCTGCCGCGCGCGGTGCCCGCGTGCCGTCTGCTGGCACGAGGCGGGCCCGGCTCGCCGGCTCGGGAACGCATCTATTGGCCAGGGAAATCCATCCGCCCATGTCCGCTGAACCCGCACCGCGCCCCGGCCCGCGCTGGCGCCGTTGGCTTGCCGCGCTCGACCGTTTCGCTCATCGCGAATGGCGCTGGATCGTCGTCATCGCCTGGCTGCTGATCGCGGCCACCTATCTCGACCGCTACGCGACCGCCATCCACTTCCTCTCGCTGGGCGATACCGACGACAATATGCGCTACCTGCAGGTGCGCGACTGGCTGAACGGCCAGAGCTGGTGGGACCTGCGACAATATCGGCTCGATCCGCCGGGCGGCGCGAACATCCACTGGAGCCGGCTCGTCGACCTGCCCATCGCCGGGCTGATGCTGTTCTTCCGTCTGTTCACCAGCGATGCGCGGGCGGATGAGCTGGCGCTCGGCGTCGCGCCGCTGCTGCCGCTGCTGGTGCTGATGCTGGCGCTCGCCTTCCTCGCCCGCCGCCTGGCGGCGGGCGAGCGCGGGCACGGCTGGATCGCCGCCATGCTGCTGCCACTGGGCGCGGGCATGGGGCTCTCCATGTTCATGCCGCTGCGGGTCGATCATCATGGCTGGCAGCTCGCGTTCACCGCGACAACGCTCGCCGGGCTGGTGGACCGCAAGTGGCGGCGCGGCGGCATCGTCGCCGGCGGCTCCAGCGCCGCCTCGGTGGTGATCGGCATGGAGATGATGGTCTATCTCGCCGGGGCGGGCGCGCTGGTCGCGCTGCGCTGGATCTTCAAGGAAGGCGCGGCGCGGCGGCTGCGGCCCTATGCGCTGAGCCTGGGCGGCACCACCGCGCTCGGCTACGCGCTGTTCGCCAGCAACGCCAACCGGCTGCCGGTGTGCGATGCGCTCTCGCCGGTCTGGACCAGCATCCTCGTGCTCGCCGCCGGCGTGCTGCTGGCCATCACCTACCTGCCGCTCAAGACCTGGCCGCAACGGTTCATCGCCGCCGCGATCGGCGGGCTGATCATTGGCGGGTTCGCGCTCGCTGCCTGGCCACAGTGCATCCTCAGCGGCGCCTACCAGATCTCTCCCGAGCTGGAGCGGAGCTGGCTGGTCTATATTCGCGAGGCCAAGCCCATCTACGTCCAGGCGGCGACCAGTTGGGTGCCGATGAGCGCGCTGCCGGCCACCGGGCTGTTCTGCGGACTGGCCGGCTGCTGGGTCGCGCGGCGGGACAGCGAGCGGCTATGGGCGTGGGGCACGGTGACGCTGATGATTGCCTTCGCCATCGCGCTCACCTTCTGGCAGATCCGCGCCGGACCGGCCGCGCAACTGCTCGCCATCCCACCGGTCGCCTGGGCGATGTGGGCGCTGCTCGCGGCCCTTTTCACCGCACCGATGATGCTGCGGCTGCCCGGCCTCATTGGCCTTGGCCTGCTCGGCTGCGCGGCCAATGCCTATTCGCTCTACCCACTGGCCGCCAAGGCATTCGCGGGTAACAAGGCAGCGCCGGCGCCGTCGGCGACCGCAATGGCGACAAACCTGACCAACGCCGGCAACACGGCCGCAAAACCCGCGCAGCAGCGCGAGGGAAAGACCATCAACACGGCGCCCGCCGGATCCGCCGCGCCTTCCGCCAATGCCGCCACGGTTCGCCAGCAATCGCGCCGCTCGGAGGCGCGCTGCCGCACCCAGCCGGCCCTGCTCGCCCTCAACCAGATCGCGCCCGCGACCATCTTCACGCTGGTCGACCTCGGCCCGCGCCTGATCGCCATCACGCATCACAGCGCGATCGCCGGGCCCTACCATCGCAATGGCAAGGCGATCCTCGACATCCATCATGCCTTTGACGGCACGCCCGAGCAGTTCCGCGCCATCGCCGCCGCGCATGGCGCCAGCTACCTGCTCTATTGTCCCAATTTCCCGGAGGGGACGATCTACCAGCGGCGCAGCCCGGACGGCTTCTATGCGCGCCTGGTGCGCGGCGAGCGGATGCCGTTCCTCACCGCCGTGCCGCTCAAGTTCGGCGGGCAACTGCCCTTCACCCTCTATCGCATCGCGCCGCTGGGCAACGAGGACGAGTCAGCGCCGGGCGGCAAAAAAGGCGCGCAATAGCCCGGCGGCTGCGCCCTCGCCGATGCCGGGGAACAGCTCCGGCCGGTGATGGCATTGCGGCTGGGCGAAGACCCGCGCGCCATGGTCGACGCCGCCGCCCTTGGGATCGCCCGCGCCGTAATAGAGCCGGGCGATGCGCGCATGGGCAATGGCGCCGGCACACATGGCGCAGGGCTCCAGCGTAACCCACAGGTCGCAACCGGTCAGCCGATCCTGCCCGAGCGCGGCGCAGGCAGCGCGAATCGCCACGATCTCGGCATGGGCGGTGGGGTCGCCATCACGGCGGTTGCGATTCTCGCCCGTGGCGATGACCGCACCCGCGCGGGTGACGACCGCGCCGATCGGCACTTCCCCCGCCGCCTGCGCGGATTCGGCGGCGGCGAGCGCCAGGCGCATCGGCTCGGGCAGGGGGAAAGGATCGGCCATCGCCGCAGCCGTAAAGGATTGCCCGCCGGTTGAGAACCGGCCATAGAGGGGCCATCAAGCGCGGTTTCACCGGGAAAGCGCCTTGACGATCCGGCCGCGAACCGCTATCCGCGCCGCTTTCCGAACGTATACAAGATCAGGATCGAACAGCATGTCGCGCATCTGCGAGTTGACCGGCCGGGGCCGCCAAGTGGGCCACAACGTGTCCCACGCCAACAACAAGACCAAGCGGGTCTTTCTGCCCAACCTGCAGAATGTGACGCTGATCTCCGATTCGCTGGAGCGCAGCGTGCGCCTGCGCGTCTCGACCCATGGCCTGCGCTCGGTGGAGCATGTTGGCGGCCTGGATAACTGGCTGCTCAAGACGGCCGACACCAAGCTCTCGCTGCGCGCCCGCCGGCTGAAGCGCGAGATCGCCAAGAAGGCTGCCAGCGCCGTTCAGGCGGCCTGAACGCCCCATCAGCGACAGTGAAAAAAGGGCGGTCCTGCGGGCCGCCTTTTTTTGTGCGTGCGGGGGAAGGTGCACGGTTTTAGTCAACGATTCCGGCTTTTTCCGGTGCCGCAATCTTGATGATTTGTTCAACTATAACAGCATGTTACATTGATACCGACGCTCACGGCGCCGGGTCGTCGCTCAGCCAGTCGGGCGGCAGGGCGAAGCGCAGCAGCAGCGAGCGCTGGAGAAACAAGTGATTGTTATCCGAGGCAATCCACAGCGTCGGCCGGCCATGCTCGTCGCGTGAAAGGGCCAGCGCCTCGAAATTATCGGCGACGCCGGGCGGCACGAAACTGGCGATCACCTGCGCCTGAAGCTGTGCTCCGGCGACCAGCGGCGGCAGCCGGACGAGGGCAAGCCGGGCGGTAAAGCCCTCCGCCACGGTCAGCCGGCGATTGAGCACGAGCAGCCGATCACCGCCAAGCCACAGGGCGTCGGTCGGCCGGTAGCCGGGCGGCGGACGATAGCCGAGGTGCGCGGGCGGCGGTGTCGCCGGATCGACCGGGTCGCCGCGCCAGAGCAGCACATCGTGCGCCCCGTCCGCGCGCCGGGCCATCTCCGAAAGCGCCAGGAACCGCCCGTCCCCCAGCCGCACCAGCGATTCGAGGCTGCCGGTGAGCGGCCAGCGCCGCACCGCCGCCGGGCGCGCGCAGCCTTCGCGCCGCGCGAAGCCGGGCGCATAGCGGCAGATCATCTGGAGATGCTCGAAACCGACCCAGATGCGCCCCGACGCGGGATCGCGCGTCATGCTCTCCGAATCCCACTTCCAGCGCGGCACATCCTGCTCCGCCGCTGGGCGCGGCAGCGACCGCACCGCGCCCGATCCGGCAGGCGCCAGACCGAAAGTGAAGGCCTCCCCGGTATCGTTGAGCGCGACGATGCCCTCCGCCCCGTCGCCCTCGTCCACGAGCAGCGACGAGAAGCCGCCAAAGGCCGGATGCGGGCTGGTGAGATGCCACGCGCCGAGCAGCCGCAACGGCCCGAACCGCGCGGGATCGCCCACCGCGCCCCGCGGCAACGGACGCGCGGCAACCGCGATGCGGGCGGCCACCGCCGGCGGTTCGGAGCCGCCGTGCTGCCCATTCATCAGCAGCACGAACAGCAACAGGATGAGCGCGATCCGCTGCATGCGCCGCGCATAGAGTTAGTCCCGGCGGGATGGAAGCGCCGCGTTGGGGCGCCGGGAATGCGGCCGAGCCGTTGAAACTCGCCGGGGCACGAATGGGGCACTAGCAAGGGGGATGCGCCAGAGCCGCCATGCTGGCCGCCATGCACTGTGTCGCGTCCGGCGATCCGGTCTCGCGCGGGCCCCGCTCCCGGTCCCGCGCGGGGGCGAGGCAGGCCCTGTCCATGAGCACGGACCGTTCGATCCGATCACCAACGCTCGGCCCCCGACCGGCGCTGAACCGGCACCGAAGGGCTGTGACCCCGGCCCGGCCACCGCGCTGGCGATCGCCGTCAAGCGCCGCTGCGGTGCGCGGCCGGGCCCGAGACCAGCGAACGGCAAGCCGGCGGGGCGCGCGCCCGCGCGACCCGTGTCCCCCGCGCGACCGGCCGCTCAAAGCTGAACGGCTGCTAACGGCACCATTCAGCTTTGGCTCAACCGGCAGGCCCTAAAAGGGGCTCATGACGGACAAGGCGTGGCCGCGATGCCACAAACGGTTCGCCCGATTGAAGGAGCAAGACCATGACGCCATTCAAGTTCATGAGCCTCGCGGCCGCCGCCACCATGGTCGTGACCTCCCTGGGTGTCGCTGCACCGGCCGCGGCGCGCGACCACGGCTATAATCGCTATGACAATAGCCGCTATGACCGCACTTATCGGGACTATCGCGATTACCGCTCGCGCGACTACCGCGCCTACAACAACGGCAACTATTATCGCGGCAACTCCCGCAACAACTACCGCTATCGCTGCCGTGACAACGGCACCGGCGGCACGATCATCGGCGCCATCGCCGGCGGCCTGATCGGCAATGAGCTGGCCGGCCGCGGCGGCGACAAGACCGCAGGCGTGCTGATCGGCGGTGCGGTGGGCGCCGTCGCGGGCCGCGCGATCGACAAGAGCGATAGCCGCTGCTGACTCCGGCTGGCGCACCCGCGCCAGCCTCCCCCTCTCCCCCTCCCTGGCAATGGCCGGTGCTTCCCTTGAGCGCCGGCCTATTTTTTGTGGGCGTTATTATACATTGTGCCCCAAGGCGGTGTGCTAGATGAGCATCACCGATCTTGGGTGGTTCGCCCGCAAGTTGCTGCATGGTTCGGGCTGGGGGCTTGCGTTGCGTGTTGAAGCGCATTTCGATGAGAGCGGCACGGACGGCCGGGAATGGACGCTGGCAGGTACCTCTTTGAAGCCGCTCTAGCGCGATCAGCAAAATCGCAATGCGTCGCATCCAATCAATGCAATGCTCAACTACGCTTACAGGGTGAAGCTGGCACAATTGCAAATTCAAGCCGTAGCCGATGGCTTTGACCCAACCATTGGCATTCTGCATCATGGACGGCGGGGGAAGCCAGCTTTCATATTCGATTTGATCGAGCCAAAACGCCCCAAGGTCGATCCGGCCTTGCTTGCTTTTATGCAGGATCGAACATTCTCCGGCGCAGACTGTATCTTGCGCAAAGATGGCGCGTGCAGGTTATCACCGCAATTGGCGCGAATGCTAGCGGGATTGGTCCTATGAGCCGCTCAATCGAATTCCGCTATGTTTTTGAAAGTTTCTTTGACAGCTGCTTCATATTTCTCGGCAGTGCTGCGATGAAAAGTAAGCTCGGTCGCGTTGCCGTGGGCATAGAAGGTCAAGGTCAAATCATTTCCTGACATTATTCCGGAAACCGGTGTGTTGGGCGGATCATTTCCAGGCGGATGATTGATCGTGAAGTTTATGGCTTTGCCCTCAATCGTGCCGGAGATTGGCTTGTTACCGGCTACCACCCTCATACCCTCTACAACTTCAGTGGAAATGACCGATCCAAATACACTGCGACTATCAGGAGAATGAAGTTGAAGCATGATAACGTAGTTAGGACCTTGCGTAACAAAGGTCTTTTCAAAATTGGTTGGACTTGAGCACGCCGACATGAAGCCCAGATTCAAACAGAGCAAAGGCAACAGATAGGGCCGCACCGACATAGCTCCAACAATTCCAGAGTGTCCCCATTATGGGGACTATGCAGTGTACATATACTTAACGCTCTGGCTTAAGAATCGGGGGTTGATCGATGCAGCGGGGATGGGTGGTTTTGCCCGACTATCGAGCAGCGATCAATGCGTTGAAGGATGCCTGTACCGAGCGAGGTATTTCCCAACATGAACTTGCCCGCAGGCTAAACAAACCGCCCTCATTCGTGAATAAGATCGAACAGCTCGAGCGGCGCTTGGACATTCTCGAGTTCATCGTCATCGCGGAAGCTATGGAGATGCAGGCTGACGCACTTCTGGTCCGCTTGAGAACATCAATGTCAGATACTGTCACTCTCTGATGTGGTCCGCCTAACCATTTATTGGCGGTAACGCTATACCCCCCTGCTTCCGCAGGAGCGCTGGGTTAGAGGAGCAGCCGGCAGGGCCGCTCCCTTAGCCCCCGTCAGTGGACGAAGCGGGCTACCACATCGCGGTAGGAGCGGCTGACCTTCACCTGGCTGCCGGATTCCAGCACGAGGAAGCATTCGCCGTTGGTGTGGGGCTTGACCTGCCGGACCTGGCTGAGATTGACGATGGTGGAGCGGTGGATGCGCTGGAAGTTGCGCGGATCGAGCCGCTTTTCCAGATCCTTCATCGTCTCGCGCAGGATCAGCGAATTGTCGGCGGTGTAGATGCACATATAATCGCCGGCCGCATCGATGCGCTCGATCGTATCGACGTCGATGCGGAAGATCTGGCCGCGATCCTTGATGTTGATGAGTTTCTCGTAGCGGCTGGACGAGGGCGTATCGGCATCCGCCGACATATCCGGCACCACGTCCGGCGCGACCTCCGCCAGCACCTCGCGCAGGCGCTCGGCCTCGGCGACGTGGCGCTTCTCATGCAGGCGCAGGCGGGCGCGATCGAGCGCATCGGCGAGGCGCTGCTCGTCGACCGGCTTCATGAGATAATCGATCGCCTGCGCCTCGAACGCGCGCAGGGCGTGGTCCGAGTAAGCGGTGACGAAGATGAACAACGGCGGCTCGACCTCCATCACGCCCTGGACGACGGAGAAGCCGTCAAACCCCGGCATCTGGATATCGAGAAAGACGAGGTCGGGCTTGTGGGTCTTGATGGCGCGGATCGCCTCGCGCCCGTTGGTGCAGGTTTCCACGATCTCCACGTCGGGATGCGCCTCCAGCCTGAGCTTCAGGCCCTGAATGGCGAGGCTTTCATCATCGACGAGAATGGTGCGAATGGTCATGCGGCTACCCTTGATGGTTCGGCAGAAATAAGCGGCATCTCGATGATGACGCTGTAGCCCCCCTCGGGCGGAGAACGCGTTTCCATGCTCTGGCGTTCCCCAAACGCCTGAACGAGCCGGTCACGAATGTTGGTCTGTCCAACTCCCGTGCCTTTCGTCATGCGCTGATCGACGGCATGCAAGCCGGGTCCGGTATCCGACACGACGATCCGGACGTTTTCACCGACAGGTTGCGCCGTCACCACGATATCGGCCCCTTCCTCCTGCGGCGTAACGGCATATTTGATGGCATTTTCAACCAGCGGCTGGAGCAGCAGCGAGGGCAGCCGGGCATTGGCGACGGCGGGATGGATGTCGAACACCGGGCGCAGCCGATCCTCGAACCGCATCTTCTCGATCTCCAGATAGAGCTTGAGCGTCTCCACCTCCTGCTCCAGCGTGACCTGTGCGGTCGGCTCGTTGATGAGCGTATAGCGCAGGAAGGCGGACAGGCGCGAGAGCATGGCGTTGGCGCGATCCGTCTGCTTGAGGAGCACCAGCGTCGAGATGCTGTTCAGCGTGTTGAACAGGAAGTGCGGATTGAGCTGGTAGCGCAGCATGGCGAGCTGTGCGGCGTTGGCCTGGTTTTCCAGCCGCATGAGCTGGTCCGCCTGCTCCTCCACGGTGATGTAGAAGTTGATCGCGTAATAGAGCGCCGACCAGGCCCCGATCAGCGTGAAATCGAGATAGAGATAGCCGAGGAACAGCTTGAGGCTGGCCCCGCTGCCAACCGGGTTGAGCGTGGTGAACATCCACGCGTCGATGAACGCCGCGGTCGCGCCGGCGACAATCGCGACGAGGATCGACATGGTCCAGGTGACGATCGGCTTCTGCTTGAGCAGGAAGCGATAGCCCACCGCCATGAGCAGCGTGATCGAGTAGCCGGTGACGGTGGAGATGAGCACCGGCACCAGCGAGGGGATGGACTGGCCGTTGGCGATGCCCGACACGGCGCGCAGCAGGAAGGCACCGCTCCACCCCAGCCCCTGCAAGATCCAGAAGGCGCGGTTCTTATCCTCGAAGAAGGGCTCCGCGCGGAACGGCAGGGCCGGAACCGGATCGCTCACCCCGCGCCGCTCCCATCCGTGCCGCGCCCGCTCCCGCCGGCGCCGGCGAGCGCCAGCTCACCGCCGCAGCAGGGCGCGCGCGCGCCCTCCCCCGCCGCGCCGGGCGGGCAGTCCCGGTCGATCCAGCACAGATCCTGATAAGCCAGCGGGCGCCCATCGGCGGCCTGCAACGTCACCGGGCGGATCGGCGCGCCGTCGCGCAGATCGCACAGCACCCGGTCGGCCGGCGGACGGTCGCTCCATTTCTCACCCCACTGGCGCAGCGCGATCATCACCGGGACGAGATCAGCGCCCTTCTCGGTCAGGCGATAGGCAACGCGGCGCTTGTCGCTCGCCACCGGCTCCCGCGTGAGGATGCCATTGGCGACCAGCCGGCCCAGCCGGTTGGAGAGGATGTTGCGCGCGATGCCCAGCGTCCCCTGGAATTCCTCGAAATAGACGATGCCGTCGAACGCGGCGCGCAGGATGAGGAAAGACCAGCGCTCTCCCATCGCTTCCAACGCGGCGGGCAGGGCGCATCCGCCGAAGGCATCGAGACATTTGCGTTCGTTCATCGGGCCTAAGCTAGCGCATTCCGCGCGCCGGACCAATCACCCAAATGGCCAGATGAGGCAGCGCCACGCCCCCCCGCCCATGGACGATGCGACGGGGCTTGCCGGGGTCTGCGGTGGGGCGCCGCGCCCGTTCAGGCGCCGGACAGACAATTTCCACGCCGCTTTACACCCCCCGCAGCATTATTTTGTTGCACGGCCCCGCCGCCCAATCCCATCTTGGGGCAAGATGTTGCGCCAATATGAACTTGTCGAGCGAGTGAAGGCCTACGCCCCGGAGGCGGACGAGGCCCTGATCAACCGCGCCTATGTGTTTTCCGTCGCCCGCCATGGCAGCCAGAAACGCGCCAGCGGCGACCCCTATTTCAGCCACCCGATCGAGGTGGCGGGCATCCTCACCGAGCTGTTCCTCGACGACAAGACCATCGTCACCGCGCTGCTGCACGACACCATCGAGGACACGCTGACCACCACCGAGGAGGTCGCCCGGCTGTTCGGCGAGGACGTCGCCCGGCTGGTCGACGGCGTCACCAAGCTCTCCAAGATCGAGGCGCAGAGCGAAAGCCAGCGCGCGGCGGAGAATTTGCGCAAATTCCTGCTCGCCATGTCGGACGATATCCGCGTGCTGCTGGTCAAGCTGGCCGACCGGCTGCACAACATGCGCACACTGCACTTCATCAAGAGCGAGCAGAAGCGCCGCCGCATCGCCCGCGAGACGATGGACATCTATGCGCCGCTCGCCGAGCGCATCGGCATGTACGAGTTCATGCGCGAGATGCAGATGCTCGCCTTCCAGCAGCTCGACCCGGAAGCCTATGACAGCATCACCCGCCGCCTCGCCCATCTGAAGGAGGGCGGGCACGACAAGGTGGACCGCATCGCCCGCCAGTTGCAGGGGATGCTGACCTCCGCCGGGATGCACGTGACCGTCTCCGGCCGCGAGAAGCACCCTTATTCGATCTGGCGGAAGATGCAGGAGCGGCACATCAGCTTCGAGCAGCTCTCGGACATCATGGCGTTCCGCGTCATCACTGACAGCACCGACGATTGCTACCGCGCGCTCGGCCTCATCCACCAGCGCTTCAAGATGGTGCCGGGGCGGTTCAAGGACTATATCTCGACGCCCAAGCGCAACGGCTACCAGTCGCTGCACACCACCGTGATCCACGAGGAGAATGCGCGGATCGAGATCCAGCTTCGCTCCGAGCGGATGCATCAGGACAGCGAATTCGGCCTCGCCGCCCACTGGGCCTACAAGCAGGACCACGCCACGCCTGACGGGCAGGCCGGCTGGCTGCGCGACCTCGTCGAAATCCTCGAACAGAGCCACGATGCGGACGAGTTGCTCGAACATACCCGCATGGCGATGTACCAGGACCGCATCTTCGCCTTCACCCCCAAGGGCGAATTGCAGCAGCTGCCCAAGGGCTCGACGCCGGTGGACTTCGCCTATTCCGTGCACACCTCGCTCGGCAACCAGACGGTGGGCGCCAAGATCAACGGGCGGGTGATGCCGCTGCGCACCATCCTGGAAAATGGCGATCAGGTGGAGATCCTCAAATCCGACGCGCAGGAGCCGCAGCCCGGCTGGCTCTCCTTCGCCATCACCGGCAAGGCGCGCGCGGCGATCCGCCGGTTCATCCGCCAGAAGCAGCGCGCCGAGACGATCACGCTGGGCCAGAAGCTCTACGAGGAGATCGTCGAGCGGCTGCCCGTCGAGATTGGCGACAAGGCGGAGAAGGCCGCGATCAAGCGTCTCAAGCTGGAGGACCGCGCGGCGCTGATGATCGCCATCGCCACCAACCGCATCTCGGACGCGGAGGTGATGAACGCGCTGGTGCCGGGTAGCGTCGAGGAGACGCCGGCCAGCCGCAAGCGCGCCGAGCAGACCCACGCCGTCTCGATCCTCGGCCTGACGCCGGGCATCGCCTTCACCCTTTCGGAATGCTGCCATCCGGTGCCGGGCGACCGCATCGTCGGCCTGCGCCGGCCGGGCGAACCGATCGAGGTGCACACGATCGACTGCCTCGCGCTGGAAGCCGGGCAGGATGCCGACTGGGTCGATCTGAGCTGGAACAGCACGGCGAGCGGCGGCACCGCGCGGCTCTCCATCATCGTCAAGAACCAGCCCGGCGCGCTGGCGGCGGTCGCCAACATCTTCGGCGTCAACAAGGCCAACATCCTCAACCTGCAACTGATCAACCGCGAGGGTCCGTTCCACACCGACCTGATCGACATCGAGGTGGAGGACGCCCAGCACGTCGCGCGGATCATCTCCGCCCTGCGCGCGATCGACCCGGTGGTGCAAGCCGACCGCGTTTGAGCCATCAGCCGGACAGGGCGGTCCCGGGGGCCTATCCGCCCGGCCCGCCGCCGCATCTCCACGGACCGAGCCGCGCGGTCTCGCACGCCGACTCGGCCCGCCGACTGCCGAAATCTCGTTGCAGCATAAGCGCCCACCTCATCAGATAAGGCGACAATCAAGTCCTTGCGGCGCGCGCTTTGCGCCATGAATGAGGCATATCAAGACGAAACGCGCCGGTCCTGCGGCGCAGGCCATGTTTAATGATCTGGTTACCAACTGCCAAAGCCAGTATGATGCCTGCACCAATCCTACGATGAGGGCCTTCGGGGGCCCCGAGTCGTTCGCGATATGTGGGAAGGTATATATCATGCAAAAACTAGTTGTTTCTGCGCTCATCGCGAGCGCAGCCCTGGCGACGTTCCCTGTACAGGCCACCGTCGTCAACGTCGGCAGCTATTCACTCCAAGATAATGCCACATTCGGTGTCCCGACCGGGGTTCACACGAATGGCGCCCAAACCGGCCCGACCATCAACGCCCATGTCAATCAGGATGGCTCGGCGGTCACGTTCAGCACGTCATCCGGCGATCTGCATAGCAATGGCGGCGGCGAAGCCACCATCAGCGGCGACCCGACCTTTACGGACCTGAACGTTCTCTTCGCCAAGGCGTGGGACCGCATGACGTTCAGCTTCGCAGGCGATGACGGTGACTTCACGCTTCTGGTCAACGGAAGCGCGCTGTTCACCGGACCGGGATGCACGATCTGCCTGATTTCAACCAGCGGCGAGAACAAGTTCGTCCTGGAGGGACCGGGCATCACCAGCCTTGCCTTCACCTTCGACCCGGGTGTCGACAATGCGAAGCAGTTCCGGGTGGATGAACTGAGCACCGCGCCGGTTCCCGAGCCGGCAAGCTGGGCGCTGATGATTGGCGGTCTCAGCCTTGTCGGTGCCGCGCTGCGGCGCCGGGCGACGAGGGTTCAGTTCGCCTGATCCTGCGTGGGATGGAAGAAACGGAAGGGCGCCGGCTCCCCCGGCGCCTTTTTTTTGCGGGGAGTCGATCGTGCGTGCGCCGCGCGCGCCGCGGGCTCAGTAGCTGGCACCGCCGCAGGTGACGGTGCCGCTGCCGACATGGTTGACGGTGCAGGCGCCCTTGCCGGCGACGGTGACGCTACCCGGCCCCACCGCGACGATCCGCGCGGCGCGATCCGCCTGCGCGGTGACGCTCGCAGGCCCATCGAGCCGCAGATCGAGATCGGCGGCGGCGAGCGCGGCGGCATCGAGAGCGCCAGCGCCCGAGACGCGCAGTGTGAGACCCTTGACCTTGCCAGCCAGCGCCACCGAGCCGGACCCGAGCTGGGTGACGCTCAGCACATCGCTGTCCACGCGGGTGACCGAAAGGGCACCATCGCCCGCTGCGATGATCTCCGCCCGGCTGCCGGCCAGCCCGCTGGCCTGGAGCGAGCCCGCGCCGGTCAGCTGGATGCGGCGCAGCGCCGGAACGGTGAGACTGAGCCGCGCGGTCGCGGCGCCCCCCCGGCGCCCCTCATAAGGCGACGGCTTGAGGCGGATGGTCAGCACCCGCGCCGAGACGGTGAGATCGACCCGCTCCAGCACATCGCGATCGCCGTCGCCGCGCGCGGTGACGCCCCGCCCGGCCTGCACCATGACGTCGATCGGTGCTTCGACGCGCAGGCTGTCAAAATCGGTGACGATATAGCTGCGCGTCGCCGCCGGCGCGGCCGCCGGGAACAGCACCAAAGCCAGGGCAAGCAGGCGGGGCGCCAACGCCCGCGCACCGCTCAGGCGCCGCAGCGGACATCCCCCGAGCCGACCCGGCTGATCGTGCACCGGGCCTTGCCGGAAATGGTCGCATTCCCCGACCCGACGATCGAAACCTCGGCCGGGCCGTCCACCCGCAACTGCGCATCGCCAGAGCCGAGCAGGGACAGCTCGGCGGCACGCGTGGCAAGCCCTGCGGCGGCAATGCCCCCCGAGCCGGCGACCGAAAGATCCGCCTCGCGCGCTAGCCCGCTGGCGGTGAGCGTGCCCGAGCCGGACGATGCCAGCTCGACGCTGTCCGCCTGGACGCGGGCGATGACGAGGTTGCCCGAGCCGGTCACGCTCGCCTCGACCGACTTGCCGGTGAGTTCATCCACCTGCATGTTGCCCGAGCCGGCCAGCGCGACCTCGTGCAGCGCCGGCAGCGTGACGGTGATGGTCGCGCCGCCATCCCGGCCGGGCATGATGCTCCGCCAGTCACGCTTGCGGCCGATCTCCAGCGTCTTGTCGCGCACCTTCAGCTCCAGCCGGGCGAGCGCGCGGGCGTCACCCGTGGCGGTGACCGAAAAGGCCGGGCCCCGGCGGACGACGACATGATCCGGCCCGGCGAGCGCGATCTTGTCGAAATCGCGCAGGCGGCTCAGCTCCTGCGGCGTGCTGCCGGTGGCGGTTGCGTTGGAGCCGCAGTTCACGAGGGCGAGGGCGGCGGCGATAAGCAGGCTATGGCGGATGATGGGGAGCATCGTTCGATCTCCATGTGTGTTATCCTGATAATACAGATAGAGATGGACTTTGCCAACCCCGAAACGGCAGCCGGCCATCATGGCTGCACAGGCAGGACGAGGGCGCACCGGGTCAGAACGCGGCCTGCGCGACGCACCACGGCCGGTCTCGCCCACAAAAAAAGGGGCGGCGCCGCCTGCCCCTCGGCAAAGCGACGCCGCCCCTCTGTTTTCATTGGCAGGACGCGTGCGTCAGTCGACGCGGTCCTTGGCGTATTTCGGCGCGGCCTCGTTCAGGATCTGGAGGATCTTGGTGAGGGCCGTCGCCTCATCCACCTCTTCCATCGCGGCCAGCTCGCGGGCGAGACGGCTGGAGGCGGCCTCGAAGATCTGACGCTCCGAATAGCTCTGCTCGGGCTGGTCGTCGGCACGGAACAGGTCGCGCGTCACCTCGGCAATCGAGACCAGATCGCCCGAGTTGATCTTCGCTTCATATTCCTGCGCGCGGCGCGACCACATGGTGCGCTTCACCTTGGGCTTGCCCTTGAGCGTTTCCATCGCCTCGCCGAGCGTCTTGTCCGACGAAAGCTTGCGCATACCGACGCTCTCGGCCTTGTTGGTCGGCACGCGGAGCGTCATCCGCTCCTTCTCGAACCGCAGCACATAAAGTTCCAGGTCGATACCCGCGATCTTCTGGCTTTGAAGCTCGATCACGCGCCCAACCCCATGCTTGGGGTAAACGACATAATCGCCGACATCAAAGGACAGCGCTTTAGCAGCCATGCTTGCGAACCTTTCTTTTGCTCTAAACTGATCTGGCTGAATTGCGGCGCATCGTCAGAGAGGGGACAGGTCGATGCCAGCCATAGGCCATGCGCAATTACTCCCGAGCGGCGCTGAACGCACCGGCACGAGAGCCGACTAACAGATTCGTCACAAAAAAGCTAGCCCACTAAGCATGGTAGCGGTCACGCCCCCTGCGCATCCCATTGCGCGGCGCACAAGGGATTGCGACGGGGAAGCGCGCGAAACGCTGTGGGTTGTGCGACGGTGAAGGGGTGAGCCGGCGCTTCAGCTGCCGGCGCCGGGCTCCGCCGAGAAATATTTCTCGAACTTGCCGCTCTCGCCCTTCATCGCGTCGGCATCGGCCGGGACATCGCCCTTGCTGGTGATGTTGGGCCACTCCGCCGAATATTTGGCGTTCACTTCCAGCCACTGCTCAAGCCCGCTCTCGGTATCCGGCAGGATAGCCTCGGCAGGGCATTCCGGCTCGCACACGCCGCAGTCGATGCACTCGTTGGGGTTGATGACGAGCATATTCTCGCCCTCGTAGAAACAGTCCACGGGGCAGACTTCGACGCAGTCCATATATTTGCAGCGGATGCAGGCGTCGGTCACGACGTAGGTCATGGCAGGCTTTCCTCGGTTATTCTGGGGCCGCGATATGCTCGCGCCCCCGGAGCGTCAACAGGCAAGCGGCGATGCCGCCCTAAATCACCTTTGCGCCACCTGCTGTTGCGCAGGCACAATGCCCGGCGTGATGGCGCTGTAGCAGAGCTGCGCCTCGCTGGCCGGGCCGCGCCGCGCCGGCAGTTGCTCCACCCGCACGACCCGAATGACCGCACCGTGCGGGAAGGTGATGAGATCGCCAACCCGCACCGGGGCGTGCGCCCGCTCGATCCGGCGGCCGTTGAGCCGCACGATGCCGCGCTCGGCCAGCGCCTGCGCGCTCGACCGGTTGGGCGCCAGGCGAGCGAACCAGAGGAACTTGTCCAGACGCAGGCTCGGGCCGTGGCCGGGCGTTCTGCCCGGCATTCCGGCCTGCACGCGCGCGCCCAGCGGCTACTCCTCGCGGCCGAACAGCGCGCCGAGACCGGCGAGCGCCTTGCCGGTGGCCACGATCGGGCGCGAGCGCGGCTCGGCCCGGTCCCGGCCCTCGCGGTCCGGCCGGCGTTCGCGCGGCGGACCGCCCCGCTCCTTGCCCGCATGATCCTTGCCGGCGCGATACTTCCCCGCGCGCCCCTTGCCGCCGTGTCCGGCGCCCTGCTCACCCTCGGCCTTGCGCGACCGCGGCGGACGATTTTCGGCGTGGCGTTGCCCCCGGCGTTCCCCCTGCGGACGCGGCCGCGGCCGGCCCTTGAACGTCCAGTTAGGCGCGCCTTCCGCCGGCTCGGCGACGGGGCGGAAGCCCGCCTGCCGCATCAGATCAAGGAAACTCGCTTCGGGCAGACCGACCGAGACGATCGTGGGATCCTCCGGCCCATAAGGCTTGCCGGCGGCGATCGCCTCATGCGCGCCGCGTGCCAGCCGCTCGCCCATGTCGATGCGCAGCCACGTCTCGCCGAGCTTGCGGAAGCCCGCAATGTGCGCGCCGATCTCGTCCAGCTCCTCGCTGACGGGCAGAAGCACCGCGCCCGCAGCAGGCAGCGCCACGAGCGGCTCGCCGCGCTTGAGCGCCAGCAGCGTCATCCGCCATTGCGCCGCGCCGGGCTTCATCAGGCCGGGATGGTAGAGGTCCATGACGCCGATCACCACGCCCGCCTTGCGCAGATGGGTGCGATCCTCCTTGGCGACCTGAGCCAGCGCTTCATCCAGCGCGACGCGCGGGACGATGCCACCCGCGTCGGCCAGCTGCGCCAGCACGGCGCGCGCGCTCGGCGGCAGGGCGGGATCGATGGCGCCCGCCTCCATCTTGAGCAGGGCCGGGACGTGGCGCTCAAGCTGGCCTTGCACCCACACGCCCAGCCGCTCGCGGATACCCTGCTGGATCTCCGGCGCCAGGTTGGACAGCCCGGCATCAAGCGCCAGCTCGGGCGCGAGCAGGCGTTGCCCGGCCTTGAGCGTGGCCACCGGATGGCCGTTCCAGATAATCTGCGCATCTCCACCGGGGGGGCTGGCGAGGCTGAATGCCTTGTCGTCCACCGCCAGCAATGCCTGTGCCATCTCGTTCAAATGTGCACCCAGTCTCCGTTCGGCAGCGGCCAGCAGCAGCCGCTTTTCACTCGCCCTCGCCGTGGGATCGACCGCGAAGCGAAAGCCACGCATCGTCCCCAGCCTGTGTCCATCGACTGTTACATTGCCCAAGCCGTCCACGTCCACTGCCAAAAACGCATCTGCATTCCCGGCTCGCCGCAGAAGGGCCGACGTCCGCCGATCCACGAAGCGCTGACGCAGCGCGGCATGAAGCGCATCGGACAATCGCTCCTCCAATGCGCGGGCGCGCGCCGCCATCTCGGCGGGGTGGGCGAGCCAGTCATCGCGCTGGGCGACATAGGCCCAGATGCGCACCGCCGCGATGCGCCCGGCCAGCGCATCGACATCGCCCTGCACATTATCCAGCCGGGCCAGTTGCCCCGCGAACCAATCCTGCGGGATATGGCCGTTACCCTGGCTCAGCCACTGCCAGAGGCGATGGATGATGCGGGCGTGATGCTCGATGCCGAGCTTCTGGAAATCCGGCACGGAGCAGGCCGCCCACAGCCGCGAGACCTGCGCGCGGCCGTGCGCCCGCGCGATCACGTCCGGCATGTCGGCCAGATATTTGAGCGCGGCGAGGTCAATCGCTTCCGGCGCGGCGCGCAGGCCGGGGCGATCCGGCCGCGCCTCCAGCGCCGCGATCAGCGCGGACACGCTGTCCATCGGCAGATCGGCCGCGCGCCAGAAAATCTGCTCGATGGGATCGAAGCGATGCTCCTCGATCCGCTCGATCTCCTCGGCTGAGAAAGCCGGCGGCGCGTCCGGCGAACCGATGTCGCCAAAGGTGCCATCCTTCTGGTGGCGCCCGGCGCGGCCGGCGATCTGCGCCATTTCCGCGATGGTCAGCCGGCGGGTGCGATGGCCGTCAAACTTGCGCAGCGAAGCGAAGGCGACATGCTCGACATCGAGATTAAGGCCCATGCCGATGGCATCGGTGGCGACCAGATAATCGACCTCGCCCGCCTCGAACATGGCGACCTGGGCATTGCGCGTGGCGGGACTGAGCGCCCCCATCACCACCGCCGCGCCGCCGCGATGGCGGCGCAGCAACTCGGCGACGCGATAGACCTCCTCCACCGAGAAGGCGACCACGGCCGAGCGCTTGGGCAGCCGCGAAAGCTTGCGCGCGCCGGAGTAACGCAGGGTGGAGAAGCGCGGGCGCGAGACGATCTCCGTGCCAGGCAGCAGCGAGCGCACGAGCGGCGCCATGCTGGCAGAGCCGAGCAGCATCGTCTCCTCCCGCCCGCGCGCATGCAGCAGCCGATCGGTGAAGATATGGCCGCGCTCTGGATCGGCGGCGAGCTGGACCTCGTCCACCCCGACGAAAGCGAAATCGGACAGCGCGCCAAAGCCGCCGCGCGCCGGCATCGCCTCCGCCGTGGCGAGCACGTAACGGGCCTTGGGCGGGGCGATGCGCTCCTCGCCGGTGAGCAAGGCTACCTGATCGGGCCCCTTGATGCGGCACACGCGCTCGTAAACCTCGCGCGCCAGCAGCCGGAGCGGGAAGCCCATGAGACCGCTGGAATGCCCGCACATGCGCTCAATGGCGAGATGCGTCTTGCCGGTGTTGGTGGGCCCCAGCACCGCCTTGTCCGTCGATCGGGAGCTGGCCATGGTCCTGCGAGACATGGAGCGCGCGGCGCGGCGCGGCAAGGGCGTTTTCCGCTCCGGCAACGATATTTCGCACAGCGTTCCACAGCCGGTCGGCCGTGACGCACGCCTCGCCGCAGCCTTTTGGCTCAAATCGCTGTTTAGTTGACTTTAACCAGCCCATTTTACAAGATTCCGGTGACGTCGGCGGATTTGGCAACCGGCGAACCAAAGAGCCTTTCGGGGGCAGTCGACGGGTGTTTCAGAAGATCGAGTTCAATCCCAGCCAGGGGGTAGGTACAGCGACATTGTGGCTGACCAGCCCGGCGCCCGCGCTCGGCACCGCGCCGGGGCAGCGCGAGCCCTGGAAGGCGCGCATCAGCGACTGGGCACAGACCGTCGATCTCGTCCCCGATCTCGGCCGGGACATCGGCAGCCGTATCTGGTGGCGCGGACTCGTCACCTGCCTCTCGCTGTGCGGCACCGCGCTGGCGATGGCGCCCGGCGTCATCGCGCTGCCGGCGGCGGTGCCGGCCCCGCTCAGTGCCACGCATCTCGACCAGTATCGCTCGCAGGCGACCAGCGCATTGGCGCTCGGCGCCGACAGCGGCCTGCGCATGGGGCCGACCGACGCCGTCGCGCCGCTCGCCGAGACGCCCGAGCGCCCGCAGATCGAACTGGATGCCGCGCTCGGCACCGGTGACAGCTTCGCCCATAGCCTCTCGCGCGCCGGCGTGAGCGACGCCGACGCCAAGGCCGTGATCGCGCTGATCGGCCAGGCGGTGAGCCCCGAATCAATCCCCGCCGGCACGCGCCTGCGCATGGTGCTCGGCCGACGGGCCAGCCGCGCGATGCCGCGTCCCCTCGAAAAGCTGGCGGTGCGCGCGCGGCTCGATCTGGCGCTGGAGATCAACCGCGTCGACGGGGCGTTGGCGCTGACCCGCATCCCGATCGCCGTCGACAACACGCCGCTACGCATCCGCGGGCGCGTGGGCGACAGCCTGTATCGCTCGGCCCGCGCGGCCGGCGCGGACCCGGCCAGCATCCAGCAATATCTGCGCGTGCTCTCAGGCCACCTCAATGTCGGCACCGATATTCGCGCCGACGATACGTTCGATATCATCGTCGCCCATCGCCGCGCCGAGACCGGCGAGAGCGAGACCGGCGCGCTGCTTTATGCCGGCCTGCACCGCGCGCGCGGCAAGGACCTCAACCTGCTCAAATGGACGCAGGGCGGCCGCGACCAATGGTTCGAAGCCTCCGGCGTGGGTGAGCGGCGCGGCGTGCTCGCCGCCCCGGTATCGGGCCGGATGAGCTCCAACTACGGCATGCGCTCGCACCCGATCCTCGGCTACAAGCGCATGCACGCGGGCATCGACTTCGCCGCCGCCTACGGCTCTCCCATCTATGCGGTGACCGACGGGCGCGTGACCTTCGCCGGCTGGCATGGCGGCCACGGCAAATATGTCCGCCTGCAGCATGGCGGCAATATCGGCTCCGGCTACGGCCATATGAGCCGCATCGCGGTGAAGGCCGGGCAGCAGGTGCGGCGCGGCCAGGTGATCGGCTATGTCGGCTCTACCGGCCTCTCGACCGGGCCACATCTCCACTATGAGCTGTATCGCGGCGGCGCCACCATCAACCCGCGCTCGATCAAGTTCACCGAGACCGCCCAGCTCTCCGGCAGTGCCCTTACCGCGTTCAAGGCGCGGCTGGCCGATCTCAAGCGGCTGCCCGTGGGGGTCAGCAAGCCGGCGATGACCACCGACGGCCAGGCCGGCGGGGCGATGGTGGCGGCGCGCTGAGACGCGCATAACCGCGGGACTATGGACTTTTGGACCCGGCAGCACGCGCCACGCGCGGCCACCCACTTTGCCGAGCGAGGCGGCGCCGCTCCAGCCCGTCGACCGACCCCCTTCAGCGTCGCACCGAAACACCCCGTTCATGGCGCCCGGCCAGCATAGCCGTGACCGCCCTGAACCGGCGGCCGCAGCTTGACGCCAGCCATCGCCGGCTGCGCCCAATCGGGGCGGCGCTTGGTATCCCGCCACTGGGGCAGCGCACCCGCGCGATGCCGCGATGAACGGCTCGTCCGGTTCCAGCGGGAAAGGATCCGGATCCGCGAAAGACCGATCAGATGGGCCCCTCCCTGACGCGCATCGCGCGGGCGGAGCCTCGCCGGGTTGTACGGGCCCCTTTCCAAACGACCCGGCCCCTCGCCAGCCTGACGAAACCGACGCGACGGTCATCGGCGCGGTCCGCGTGCCGGGCCGTTCAGGATCGTCCGTAAACGCAAGCGGCGCGGAGCCGCCCGGGAAGGCAAATCCGCGCCGCAGCCCGACGGTGGCGGGCGATCAGTTCTTCGTCACATGGGAGCGGCGGAAGGCGTCGACCGCCTGCGCCTTGGGCGCCGCGCTGAGCGGCTGGCCGAGATACTCCTGCATCCCCCACGCGCCATAGGTGCTGATCGGTCCCCAGCCGCTGAACAGCACCATCAGATCCCCGAACTCGCCCTTCCACTTGGTCAGGTAGCGCGTATAGAGATCGCCCATGCGGGCATCGCGCTGGAGCTTGGCCAGCATCGGCACGTCCGCGCCGCCGGAGATGGTGACGTGCTGGCCGCCCTCGTAGGCGATGAAGCGCAGGCCCTTTTCCGCCGCGATTGCCTTGTTTTCCGCCGCGCTGGCCAGCCGCGTGTCCATCTGGCTGACCAGCCGCTTGGAGAAGAAGTCAGCCGGCGGCTGCGTGCCCGTCGTCGCGAAGTGCCAATCGAAATAGGGCGCGGTGGCGAGGGCATCGACCTTGGTCGCCGTATCCTTGTAGGACAAGGCCGTCTTGGCCGCCCACGGAATGGCGTTCTGGGTCGCGAGCACGCGCACGATCCGCTTGGGATTGCTGGCGAACACCGACTTCCAGACGTCCATCACCTCGCCGGTGCGCTGCGCGTGGCGGTAGTAGACGATCGTGCCATAATCGCTTGCGAGATTTCTGGCGCGCCCTTCCGCGAGGACCTGCGCATGGACCGGATAAACGGCGTTCCAGACCTCGTTGGACAGCTCGACATAGGCGACGAGCGCCGGATCGAGATTGTCCCGCACATATTCGGCAAACTTGCGGACATACTCCGCATCCGCATTCCACGGGATACAGAACCACGGGTTGGTCTTGGTCAGATTGGCGAGCTGCACCATGCGCTCGATCGGCACGCCATCAACCGGCGAGATGTAGGAATTGGCCGTGGGCAGGGCGCGGCCGGCCCAAGTCACCGCCTTGTTCGCTTCGACCGCGGGCTGCCACTTGACGAAGCGCAACGTGTTGTACTGGCTCATGGTCTGCACAAACGCAGGATCATAGACCGCTTGCGGATCAGCGCTGGTCTCGCGGCAGTCGATATTCCGAATCGGGTTGCCCGCATCCAGATCGCTGATCTTGAAATAGCCGCTCTGGTCCCCATTGGGCACGAAGGTGAATGTGAGCGAATTCGCGGACATCTTCACGTCGCGGACGACCGACCCATCGGTCCAGACCTTCGCCCTGCCACTCCAGCGGCAGACAATGGGAACCGACTTGCCCAACAGCGCCTGCGTGGGCGGGCTGATGACCCGGACCGCCGACTCGCCAGCCGCCAGCTTGATCAGATTCTGGTTGCGATCCAATCTGCCGGGGATGGTCTCTGTCCAGCTGCCCCCGGTCGACACCAGCCACCAGGGACTTTGCAGGATCAGGTTGGAGAAGACGCGCGCTCCTCCGTAGTAAATCGGGATTTCAAGGTTTACGCCCAGCTTCATCGCGCGCGGCCCGGCCCCGCCGGGGAGCGGACTCGTCGGACCGGTGCCTGGCTGGGTTACCGTGGTCGGCGGTGGTGTCGGCGTGGGTGTGGGCGTGGGCGTGGGCGTGGGCGACGTCGAAGGTCGGACCGTGCCGAAATTGCCGGTCGACGAGATTGGCTGAAGCCAGCCAACCGTGGAACTGCTCCCCACTGCGCTGCCCAACATCGTCAGGAAGAGGACCGCGCCCGATGCGCCGCTGGCGATCATGAGCGTCCCCATCGCCGAGGTCGAACCGATAGCGGCTACACGCAAGCGACGCGCACGTCCCTGGAGGTTATTGCGACTCATGTTTTCTGCTCCCGTCGAGGCCGTTGGTTCAGCCTCTTTCATTCCGGCGCACAGCGCTTCGCATGGCGCGCTGCACACGTTGGTTAAGTGAACATCCGGGATTGGGCGCGCAGGGATGCGCCCCGCCGAGAAGGCAGAGAGCGAGCATGAGCGATGGTCAACCCCGACATGACGAGTCGACTCACCTCCGCACCCTGAGTCGCCTCAAGGCGGCTAGTGGGCGATGGCCCCGTCAAGCCCAACAAGCTTGCCGCCAGCCGAGCCAGTTCTGCGATCGATCGCTACGGGGCCGGCGGCCTGCCCCCCGGATCCGGTTCAGAGCGCGGGACGCATCTCGCTTGCTGTTCGGCGCGGATTGACGGGGCGCGTTTCACCGGGGCTGCCTCTACGCAGGCCGGCCAAAGTCATATTGGCCAGCGCGCCGGCGATCAGCCAGGTCAACGGCCGCAGCGATGAATTCGGGATAAGGTCGATGATGTTGAGGAGATGCATGGTCAACAGCGTGAGCGTTATGACCGGCACCGTCGCCCTGCGCAGGCGGAAACCGCGCAGGAACGGATAGCAGAGCAGCCCGAAGCACGAGAGATAGCCAGCCCAGCCGTACGTCCCGGCCACGATGATCCACGTGCCGTCGGTCACGGTGAGATCGGCAAAGCCCGGCCCCCAACCCTGCTCGACGATGACCCGGTTCCGCCCATAGCTCCCCCAGCCGAAGACCGGCTTTTCGCCGGCGCGATTCAGCAGCATCGTCTCGTTGCGGACACGGAATTCAAAGGACTCGGCGCGCGCCGGACTGATCTGCCCAGCCGCGTTGATGATCGACTGGAGCGGCAGCAGGTTCGCGCCCCGCACCGTGGGATAAATCGCCACGACGGCGCCGATCAGAAAAACCAGCGCAAGGAACGACCGCTGCCGGATGAGCAGCAGCGCGGGCGCCAGGGCCAGCACCAGCACCGTGGCGCCCACCGTCTTGTTGAGCAGCAGGACCACCGCGAGATACGCCGCGACCAGCAGCGCCGAAACGCCCAGCACCCGCATCCGTGCTTTCCACAGGCCGAGCGCGCCGATGACGGCCATCGCGAGGAAGGTCGACACGAGCAGGCCATGCCCCATGAAAACCATGGCCCGAAAGCCGCTACCGCGAACCTGCTGGATGAAAAACTCGATCGAGTTGATGCCGTAGACCCGCGTCTGCAGGAACGGGCTGAGCCGGACCTCAGCCAGCACCGGCAGCGAATAGGCCAGGCCGGCCAGCACGATGGCCCGCACGATATCTCGATGCCCTTGCTCATGGGCCAGCAGCGCGGCGCCGAGCAGGAAGGGCACGAGTTCCAGCGCGTTGCCGGTCGCCATCGAGAGCGCTTCCCACCACCCGAGACCGGGGCGAACCGAGAGCCCGGTAATCAGCGGCTCGGGGTTGTTGAGCATGGTGCCGATCGGCACCAGCACCCAGGCCAGCATGAGCACCTTGACCACCGAACTGCGCGGCCACCTGAATTCGCCGCGCCGCGCAAACAGCGGCGCCAGCATGATGGCGGCGAGGTTGGGAATGGAGCTTTTGTCCATCGGCGGCACCGCCGGCAGATCGAAGCTGAAGCCGACCGGAAGCAGCAGATAGGCCGCCAGAATGGTCCAGATGACTGCACGGCCAGCCGGCAGCAACATGAACAGCACAAGCGCGACCAGCGGCCAGACGATGAGCGCACCCTGCGCGATCACGCTCTGCATGGGGCGCTCTCTGTTTTGGCGCGGGGCGCCGCGCGACCGGACGGCCCCTTAATAGGCATTGCGATCCCACACCAGCCGGACCATCGTTTCCATGATGATCCTCAGATCGAGCAGCGGCGACCAGTGCTCGATATAATAGACATCATATTCCACGCGCTTCTTGGCCCGCTCGATCGTGTCGATCTCGCCGCGCAGACCGCGGACCTGCGCGAGCCCGGTAATACCGGGCTTGACGCGATGGCGCGCGGGATAGCCCCGGACAGCCTCGTGATAATACTCGTCCCCTACCCGCATGGCGAGCGCGTGCGGCCGGGGACCGACCAGCGACATCTCGCCGCGCAGCACATTCCAGAGCTGTGGCAGCTCATCGATGCTCGTGCGCCGGATGAACCGCCCGACCCGGGTGACACGCGGATCATCCTTGCGCGTGCGCTGAGCGCCCGTCTCATCCTGGCGATCGACATACATGGAGCGGAACTTGAGCACGTCGATCTCGAGATTGTTGAAACCCAGCCGCCGCTGGCGGAACAGCACCGGGCCCTTGCTCTCCAGCTTGATCGCGATGGCGGTGAGCAGCAGCAGCGGCGAGAGGACGATAAGCCCGATCAGCGCCAGCACGCGATCCTGGATCGCCTTGAGCACGCCATCCAGATCGCGCACCGGCTGCTGCCACACGCTCAGCACGGGCAGCGAACCGATATAGTTCACCCGGTAGCGATCGCGCAGCACGAGGAACTCGCGCGGCATGATGCAGATATCGATGGAGCCGGCACTCAGCTCCTCGATGATCCGGTTGAGGCGCTCCTGGCTGACCAGCGGCAGCGCGACGATCACCTGATCGAGCATGCCGGCGCGGGCCAGATCCAGCATGTCGTCGAACCCGCCGAGATAAGGATAGGTCCCGATCATGCCGGTCTCGACGCGGGTGCGGCGGTCATCGGCAAAGCCAATCACCTTGATATGCGGCAGCCGCTCGATGTTGAGCAGGTCCAGCAGGCGGCTCGTCACCTCGCGGTCGGCGCCATAGATCGCCACGCGCTGGCCGATGATGCCGCGCCGCATCGCGGCCCAGATGAACTGCCGGAACAGCAGCCGCGACAGGATCAGCAGGAACAGGCAGAGCCCGACGAACATCAGCGAAAAACGGGCGGACAGGTCGCCCGCCTCGCCGAACTGCACGATGGTGAAGCCGGTCAGCGTGATCGCCACCAGGAAATCGATGAACGTGCCGCTGCTCAGATCGTCGCCCTGCCCGCGAAACGCCGAATAGGCATCGCGCGAAATGCGGATCAGGAAGAAGTTGATCGCCATGATGATCGCCGCCGTCGAGTGCAGGCGATGATCATAATAATAGCCATACCATGCGGCATGAAGCACGACGGTCAGGATGAAGGCGAGCAGGAAGCAGATGGCGTCGTTCAACATGCCGCCCGAGCGCAGCACGTTGGACGTGAACCGCACATATTTGTTGCGGCGGTGTCGGGGGGGAGGGCTCATGCTGTGCAACGCTTAACCCAATCCAGCATCAGATACGACCGAACAAGCCACGATTGCGGACCGTGCCGGGCGGATCGTCGACGAGATAGGTCGTTTCGGCATTTTTCTGTCCCGCCACTGCGCCCTGCAAACACCCATCGTCATTCGCCCACCGGCACTGTTCCATCAGAAAGGTCCAGGCGCGCATGGACGATGGCGTTGCCCGCGCGAACGCGCGTGCAACCGATACCGCCCGCCCCTTATCGCCGGACTGGTGAAGAAATTGCGTATAGCGTTCGAGTAAAAGGAAATTTTGGGGCAACGCCTTCAGACCTTCCTCGAAGGAGCTGCGGACGCGCCATGCCTGATCCTCAGCCTGGGCAATACGCGCCAGAACGAGATAGGTCTCCGCATTGGCGGGATCATTGGCGCGGGCAAGCTGCGCGGCCTCCACCGCCGGCTCCCGCTTGCCCGCATCCAACGCGACGAGTGCGCGCACCAGCAGCGCATCGACATCCTGCTCGTCCTTCTTGAGCAGCGCCTCGGCTGCGGCACTTGCCTGCGCACCCTGCCCCCCGGCCGCGAGCAGCCGCGCCTCCAGCGAGGCGAGCAGCGGTTGCGCGGACGCCGGCGCGGCACGGAGCACCGCCCGCGCCGTGGGCAGGTCGCCGCGCGCCAGCAGATAGCGAACGGTCTGCTGCACCGCGACGGGATCCTTCCACTGGCCAGCCTCTTTCGCCGATGCGACGGTGAGCGGGGTCTTGTCATACTCCCACCACAGCCGCTGAAGTGCCTGGTAGTTGTCAGCCGTTGCGCCCTGACGCAGCATCGCCAGCGCCGCCTTTCTCGCCGCATCCGTTCGGCCGAGCCGGTAAAACAGATTCACCTGATCCAGCCGGAGCGCGGGCGACATGGCATTGCGCTGTTCCAGACGGGCCAGCACCTCGGCCATCGCTTCCGGCTGGCGCAGGTTGCGGTAGATGTTGAGTTTATTGACGAGAAGAACGGGCGATTCGGTCGTTTTCGCCGCACCGTCGAGCAGCGCCAGCGCCGCGTCGAACTGCTGCTGCTTGGCTAATGCCCGCGCCTTGATGATCGTGCCGGCCTCATCCCCCGACCGGATCGCCAGCATCCTGTCGCCGATTCTCAGCGCTTCGTCGTTATGATCGCGGGCGAGCGCGATCATGCCCTTCACCTGCAGGCCCGGCAGCGCGTTGGGATCGAGCGTCAATAATCGATCCGCCGCTTCTTCGGCCCGATTGACCTGCCCCACCTGCACACCGAGATTGGCCACATAGGCCAGAGCGGTCATGTTGGTCGGATCAATGTCCAACGCTCGCGAGAAGGCCCGAAATGCGTCGCCCGAATTCCCCGCCTTCATCGCGATCGCACCGAGCAACTGCTGATAGGCCGGAATATCATCGCGCAGGGCAATCGCCTCGACGATTGCCTTCCGCGCCGCCGCAAGATTGCCGGCATCGGCCTGTGCCTCGGCTTGTGCTGCCAGGTCCGCCGCCCGCTCCGCCGGGCTCTTGCACGCCGGCAGCACGAGCAGGGCCGGGAGCAGGAGCGAGAGCATGAGCCGCGATCCGCGCCCCCCACCGAACCGGCGATCCACGCGTGCCCGGCAATGCGGCACACGGGGATAGACCGGACTATCTAAGTCGTTCATCGCGTGCGGCCCCAATATCGCCAAACAGAGCCGCGCTTACTAAGCTTCTCGGGACCAGGCAATCAAAGTAACCAAAAGGCACCCGTCGTTAACGCTGCTTTTACGTAGTGACGACATGCTTTTCTGGTATATGAGGCCTGGGCTCAGGGCCAGCAAAAAGGATTTCCACGCGTGCATTATACCGTGAAAACATGGTCCATGGCGGTGCTGCTCACCGCATTCGCAGCCCCCGCAATTGCCCAGGAGAGCAAGCCGGACAGCAAGCCGATCGTGGTCACGGCCCCGTCGGCCCGCCCCTACACCATCAACCCCGGCGACCAGATCGAGGTTTATGTATGGGGCGAAGAACGGTTGCAGCGGAGCATCCGCGTGCTGCCCGACGGCACATTCTCCTTCCCGCTCGTCGGCCGCGTGGTGGCGCAGGGGCTGCTGCCCGAGCAGATCGAAACGGCCATCTCCAACGGCCTCTCCAGCCAGTATCGCGGGCAGCCGCCGCAAGTGACCGTCTCCGTGCTGGCGCCGGCCGGCTTCACCTTCTCGGTGATCGGACGGGTGCGCGCGCCCAACACCTTCACGCCCGGCCGCTACGTCAACCTGATGGAAGCGATCGGCATGGCGGGCGGGCCGGACGAGTTCGCCAATCTCGACAACATCACCATCATCCGCAAGCAGGGGAACGAGCTGACCTCGATCCGCTTCCGCCTTGGTGGCGCGATGAAGGGCAATCTTTCCGAAACGGCGGCACGCGCCATTCCGCAGATTCAGACCGGGGATACGGTGATCGTACCATGACCATGATGAGAGTGGGGGGGCCCATCGCGGGCATCGGATTGCTGCTGGCAAGCAGCGCGGCCATCGCCGAAACCAAGGTCGGGGCGGATGTTGCCGTCAATGCGGGCTATGCCAGCAACCCCTTTGGCGCCGTGGGCGGCGGCAATAACGGCACCGGGACGCTGAGCGGCAGCTTCCTGCCCTCCGTCGTGCTGATCTCCCCGACCGGCACGACCACGTTGGACGGCCAAGTCACCCACACCGAATATACCAACCGCTATTCGGCGACGACCGATTATGGCGTCTCGGGCTCCACCCGGCAGCAGGTCAGCCGCATGACCGCGCTGACCGCCAGCGCCGGGTTCAGGAGCTTCGTCCACAATTCGCTTTACCCGATCTTCGACCCGAGCGTCGGCATCCCGACCGACCCCAGCGCGCCGATCATCATCGACCCTTCGGGCGCGACCAGCTTCGCCGAGCGGGTCGAGACCATCTACGGCTCGGCCGGCCTTACCACGAGCCTCTCGTCACGCGATTCGGTGAGCGTCACCGGCCGGATCTCGGACGTGCGCTATCCGAACGGCGCCCTTGCGTTCAACCGGCCCTACTCATCCTATGGCGGCGGGATCGCCTATCAGCGGCTGATTGCGCGGGAGACCTCGATCGGTCTCGGATTCGATGCGGGATGGGCCGATTATCGCGGCGGCCCGCTGGGCGACAGCACGCAACTCTCGCCTTCCGTGCTCTTTGCGACCAAGCTGGCGCCACGCGTCTCGCTCAACCTGTCGGCGGGCGTCACCTTCTCCGATACCAACGTTGTCGGCGGGTCGCTCAAGGGCACTTTCTTCTCGGGTTCGGCCAGCCTGTGCAACCAGGGTGACCGCTCCAACCTGTGCGCCAGCCTGTCGCGCTCGGTCTCACCGACCTCGTTCAGCGGCACGTCCAAGGTGACCGCCTTCGGCCTCAACCACAGCTACAAGCTCGACCCGCGCAGCGAGATCAGCACCACCATCTCCTATTCGCGCGCCAGTTCGGTGGGCACCCTCGCACGGACCACCGATTATGGCACGGCCAGCGTCGGCTATAGCCGGCAAGTGGTTCCGCGCCTTTCCGCAACGCTGCAGCTCAGCTACAGTGACACATTCAATTCGTCACTCAGCCGGGGCAGCAACTTCTATGGTGCGGCCGGGCTGAAATACAGGCTAGGCAATCTCTGATGAACAATATCCAGATCCATCAGGGCCTTCAGGATGAGGGGGGCGGCGCCGCCTTTCTTCCTTATCTTCCCTCCATCATCATGCAGCGCAAATGGCTCGTCATCATACCCGCGCTGCTCGGGGTCATCGTCGGCCTCGCCGCCGCCTATCTGCTGCCGGTCAAATATGAGTCGCGCGCCACGTTGCTCGTCGAGGCATCGCTGCTGCCCGAGGATGTGAAGCCGGACACGAACGGCGCCCAGCTTGTCGATCAGCGCATGGCGCGGATTCGCCAGCAGGTGCTGAGCCGGCCGCAGCTGTTCGAGCTGATCCAGCGCAATGGCCTCTACGAGACCGAGTTGCGCACCAAGTCGCTCTCGCAGGTTATCGAGACGATGCGCAAGGCCATCGCCATCGACCCGGTGACGGCCGACATCCAGACGACCAACAACGGGCGCCGGTCGACCATCGCCTTCTCGATGAGCTTCGTTTACTCGGACCCGATCAAGGCACAGGCGGTGGCGCAGGCGCTCACCGAGCAAGTGCTGGAAATCGACGCTTCCAGCACCGCGACGCAAGCGACCAACACCGTTGAGTTCCTGACCGACCAGGCCACCGATCTGCAAGCGCAGATCAGCGAGGTCGAGCGCACGCTCTCCGATATCAAGGCGCGGAACGGGCTGGCGCTGATGCCGGGTATCGGCACCATGGCCAATACGACCGCCGGCATCGATTCGCAGATCGCCGCGCTGCAGGCCGCCAATTCCCAGCTCGCCGCGCAGCGCGACCTCACCAAGTCCGCCGCCGAGCGCGACCCGGTGGTGAGCAATGCCGAAGCGGCGTTGGCCGCCGCGCAGGCCGCCTATACCGATAGCCACCCCGACGTCGTGCTCGCCAAGCAGCGGCTGGCCGAAGCACGGGAGCTGGCCAAATCCAACCAGCAGAAGATCCCGCTCTCCACCGTCGACGCGCAGATCGCCTCCAACAATCGTCAGCTCGCCACGCTGCAGGCGCTGCGCAGCAACGAGGCGAGCCGCAGCGCGGCGATCATGGATGCGCAGATGCGCGGACCCGCGCTGCAGCAGCAGATCGCCCAGCTCGAACAGCGTCTGCAGGGTCTCAACAACCAGTATCAGGGCGTCTCCAACCAGCTGCTCGCCGCCAAGGCCGGCAAGAAGGCCGAGGACGAGCAGCAGGGTGAGCGCCTCTCGATCATCGATCCGCCGGTGGTGCCGGACAAGCCGGCGTCGCCCAACCGCCCGCTCATCATCGCGCTCGCCTCCGTAGCGGGCCTGGGCCTGGGGCTGGGCATCATCCTGCTCATCGAGATCGTGACCAAGCCGATCCGCGATACCGGCGCCGTCGCGCTGGCGACCGGCGAGCTTCCGCTCGTTGTGATCCCGACCATCATCACCAAGCAGGAACGCGGCCGGAAGGGCGTCAAGGGCCTGCGGGCGCTCTGGCCCTTTGGCGGGGACGATGACGATGACGATGATGATGACGACGATGATAATGCCGGCCGCCGCAGGAAATGATGCCATGCGCCACAGGAGCTTGACCCTTGTCTGACCATCTCGTCGCTTCCGGGCAGGCCGCTTCCGCGCTGTTCGACATCCCGGCCCATGCCGAGCTGCCGCTGTTCACACCGGACTGGCGGGTGCTGGAGGAAAACCGCGTGGTTGGCTTCAACGGCCGCCACATCTCCGCGCGGCCGTTCAGCCTGCTGCGTTCGCAGCTGGTGAAGCGGATGGCGGCGCGCGACTACCGCATCGTCGGCATCACCTCGCCCGCACCGGGGGCCGGCAAGTCGTTCCTCTCGGCCAATCTGGCCGCGACGCTGAGCCGCCTGCCCAACCACAGCGTGCACGTGTTCGACCTCGACGTGCGGCGGGCATCCATCGCCGCCAGCTTCGGCCTGACCGGCGATACCGGACTCGAGAAGTTCCTCACCGGCGACACCGACGATCTTCGCAAGGTCGGCTACCATGTCGAAGGCACCAACCTCGCGCTCTATCCCTGCTATCTCAACGATCTGGATACGGTGCAGCTGTTGGCGAGCGAGCGCTTCGCCGCCTTCGTCGCCTCCCTGCGCACGCTGGGCGAGGGGCACATCGTGGTGTTCGACATGCCGCCCGTGTTCGCCAATGACGATGCGATGGTCATCGCCGGGCAGAGCGACTGCTATCTGATGGTCATCGAACAGGGCCGCAACAGCCGCAAGCAGGTGGAAGACGCCATGCGCCTGCTGGAGCCCGCCGATTGCATCGGCTCGGTGCTCAACCGCTACGATGGCGGCGTCGGCGATCCCTATGGCTACTCCTATGGCGCCTACGGCAAATATTCGGACTATTTCAGCAAGGCCGATTAGGCGCGCGCCGCCAGCCCGGCCTTAGCGCTGGGGATCACTCGAAGGGACATGCCGGGCCTGCACAAGCGGCGCCCAAGGTGGCGAGGCGCCGTGGCGCCCCCGCCCCCCCTGCGCTCGCAGAGCACGCGGTTTGCTGTTCGGGACCCGCTCCCCTCGTCCCGCCGGCCGCCCGTGGCGGCGAGCCCTTGACGAGCGCCACCCTCTTCAGCGGCTGATCGCGGCGCGCGCGAGGAGGGGGCGCCACCAGCCCTCGTTCGCCAGATACCAGGCGAGCGTCTGCGCAAACCCCTCGGCAAAGGTGCGGCGCGGCGCATAGCCTAGCTCGCCGCGCGCCTTGGTCTCGTCGATCGCGTAGCGGCGGTCGTGGCCGGCGCGATCGGTGACGAAGCTTTTGAGGCAGGCGGAGGCTTCGCCCCGCGCCGCCGGTGCATCGGGAAAGCGCGCGGCAAGATCCGGCTGCTCCGCGAACGCGCGGTCCACCGTGGCGCAGATCTGCTCGATGACGTGGAGATTGGGCAACTCCTGCCCGCCGCCGATATTGTAGGTCTCACCCGGACGGCCGCGCTCCAGCACCTTCTCGATGCCCAGGCAATGATCCTCGACATGCAGCCAGTCGCGCACGTTCATGCCATCGCCGTAAATCGGCAGCGCGCGGCCGTGCAGGCAGTTGAGCAGGAACAGCGGGATGAGCTTCTCGGGAAACTGGTAGGGACCGTAATTGTTCGAGCAATTGCTGGTCGTCACCTCCAGCCCGTACGTGTGGTGATAAGCGCGCACGAGGTGATCCGAGCCCGCCTTGCTCGCCGAATAAGGCGAATTGGGCGCATAGGGCGTGGTCTCGCAGAACGGTGCATCGTCCGGGCCGAGCGAGCCATAGACCTCGTCGGTCGAGACATGGTGGAAGCGGTGGGGCTTGCCCGTGCCCGTATCGAGCCAGAGCTTGCGCGCGGCCTTGAGCAGGCTGTGCGTGCCAACGACATTGGTGGTGACGAAGGCATCCGGCCCGGTGATCGAGCGATCGACATGGCTCTCGGCGGCAAAGTGGACAATGGTGTCGATGGCGCGATCCGCCAGCAGCTTTTCGACCAGCGCCGTATCGCAAATATCGCCTTCGATCAGGTCGACGCTGTTCAACCCGTCAAGATTGGCGGGATTGCCGGCATAAGTGAGCGCATCCAGCACCGTCACCGTGTCGCTGGGATGATGCGCCGCCCAGTAGTGGACGAAATTGGCGCCGATGAAGCCGGCACCGCCGGTAACGAGCAGATTAGCCATGCGTCTTGATGACTCCGAGCATCTCGCGAAGGTGGACGCGCCAGTGCGGCGCGGGGCCCCCGACCAGCGCGACGGCGGCGCTCTTGTCGAGGACGGAATAGGATGGCCGGCGCGCCGGCGTGGGATAGGCGCTGGTGGCGATCGGCACGACGGGCACCGCGCGCGCCAGCAGGCCGAGGCCCAGCGCTTCTTCCTGAATGGCGACGGCGAAATCATACCAGCTGGCCGCGCCGCTATCCGTCCAGTGGTGGATGCCGGCGGCGCCGGCAGCGTCGAGCGCCCAGAGCGCGCGGGCGAGACCGGTCGCGTAGGTCGGTGTGCCGATCTGGTCCGCGACGACGCGCACCTCGTCGCGCTCGGCCATCAGGCGCAGCATGGTGCGCACGAAATTATGACCGGTGTCGCCATAGACCCAGGCGGTCCGGACGATGAGCGCGGTGGGATGGGCCGCCTGAACCGCCTGCTCGCCGGCCAGCTTGGTCGCGCCATAGACGCCGAGCGGCGCGGTCGGGTGATCGGGCCGATAGGGCGCGCCACTGGTCCCGTCGAACACGAAGTCGGTCGACACGTGGATGAAACGCGCGCCGATCGCCGCGGCTGCCGTTGCGAGATGGCCGGGCGCTTCGGCGTTGATGCGCCGCGCGGCCGCGCCATCGCTCTCCGCCTTGTCGACGGCCGTGTAGGCGGCGGCGTTGATAACGAGATCGGGTGCAATCGCGTGCACCCGCGCGGCGACAGCAGGGGCATCGCCGATGTCGAGCGCGGCACGGTCCAGCGCCGTCAGGTCCACCCCCGCCGGCGCGGTCGCCTGCAACGCGCGGCCGAGCTGGCCGCCGGCACCGGTGACGAGCGCCTTCACGGGAACGTCACCGCGTCGGCCAGCAGGCGGCCGGCCGCATCCTTGGCGGCAAGCTGCGGCGTCAGCCCGTCGAGCGGCCAGTCGATGCCGATCGCCGGATCGTTCCACAGCAGACTGTGCTCGTTGGCCGGATCATAATAGCCCCGGCACTTGTAGAGGAAATCGGTGCCATCCTGCAGACACAGGAAGCCGTGCGCCATGCCTTCGGGAATCCACAGCATCCGCTTGTTGGCCGCACTGAGTTTAACGCCGACCCACTGGCCGAAGCTCGGCGAGGAGCGGCGCATATCCACCGCCACATCGAACACGGCGCCGGCCGTCACCCGCACCAGCTTGCCCTGCGGATTGGGCGCCTGATAGTGCAGCCCCCGCAGTACGCCGCGCGACGAGCGGCTGTGATTATCCTGCACGAACGCGATATCCAGCCCGGCCTCGTGGAACGTGCGTTCGTTCCAGCTTTCCATGAAGAAGCCGCGCTCGTCGCCGAAAACCTTCGGCTCAAGAATGAGCACGCCGGGAATCGCCGTCTCGATGATGTTCATAGGGTGCCGCGCGCCAGGAGTTGCAGCAGATACTCACCATAGCCCGATTTGCGCAGCGGCTCAGCGATGCGGAGCAGTTGCGCATCGTCGATGAAACCCATGCGCCAGGCCAGTTCCTCCGGACAGCAGACCTTCAGGCCCTGCCGCTCCTCGGTGATTCGCACATAGTCGCCGGCGTCGATGAGCGCGGCGTGGGTACCGGTATCGAGCCAGGCATAGCCGCGCCCCATGATCTCCACCGACAGCTCGCCGGCCTCGAGATAGAGGCGGTTGAGATCGGTGATCTCCAGCTCGCCGCGCGCCGATGGGGTGAGGCCGCGGGCGCGCTCGACCGCCGTGCCATCATAGAAATAGAGCCCCGTCACCGCATAGTTGGACCGCGGACGGACCGGCTTCTCCTCGATCGTTTCCGCTTTCCCCGCGGCATCGAACGAGACGACGCCATAAGCGGTCGGGTCTTTCACATAATAGCCGAACACGGTGGCGCCCTGCTGGCGGGCCGACGCCGCCTGGAGCAGATCAGTCAGGCCGTGCCCGTGGAAGATGTTATCGCCAAGGACGAGCGCCGACGGATCCGTGCCGACGAAATCCGCGCCGATATGATAGGCCTGCGCCAGCCCGCCGGGATGCGGCTGCACCGCATAATGCAGCGCCAGGCCGAGGTCCGAACCGTCGCCGAGCAGCGCCTGGAAGGCCGCCTGATCCTGCGGCGTGGTGATGATCATGATCTCGCGGATGCCGGACAGGATCAGCACCGAGAGCGGATAATAGATCATCGGCTTGTCATAGACGGGCATGAGCTGCTTCGACACCGCCCGGGTCAACGGATAGAGCCGCGTTCCCGAACCGCCAGCCAAGATAATCCCCTTGCGCACGCTCAACTCCTGCTGACTGCCCGGCATGCCGGAGACCGGCGCTCATCCCTATCGGCGGGCTCGTCGATTGCAAGCAACAGCATAGAAATCCGCCGCCGCCTTTCGGTTAACGGTGCTCCCTATCTGCTCCATTGCAAAAACATCGTGAATCACTTTGCCTTTCCTGCCCAATAAATTTAGCGCTTTCACTGTGGCGGGCGCAGTGCCTGCCGGTCACGCGCCATCGGCGGAGGAGATTGATGGAAACAGCCTATGACTGGATCTCGCTCGCGATCTTCGCCGGGATCATCGTACTGTTCCTGCAGCGCTCATCCATGGACAATCCTCCGGACCGGATGATCGACTATCTCCCGCCCGCCCTGGGCTGCGCGATTGCCAACCAGGCCGGCAATTACGCTATCGAGAACAATAGCCTGGTTATGCACGTCGTCGGTGTTGCGTTGCTCATCGGTGTGGTCGTCTATGTCTGGCTGGTGCTCAAGCCCAATTTCAAATAGGGGCGCGTAAGGCACGGCAGACCCCGATGCCGGCGCCCGGCAGCCGGGCGATGGCGCGCAGGCGGTGCTGTGCGCCGACAGCCAGGAGGAATTTGCAGCGTGAAAATCACCATGATCGGCTCGGGCTATGTGGGTCTGGTCTCCGGCGCCTGCTTTGCCGATTTCGGCCATGACGTGATGTGCGTCGACAAGGACGAAACCAAGATCGACGCCTTGCGCGCCGGCCGCATCCCCATTTTCGAGCCCGGCCTCGACCAGCTTGTGGCCAAGAATGTTGCAGCCGGCCGCCTCTCCTTCGGCACCGATCTGGCGACGGCCGTCGGCGGCGCCGACGCGGTGTTCATCGCGGTGGGCACGCCCTCGCGGCGCGGCGACGGGCACGCCGACCTCTCCTACGTCTATGCAGCCGCCGCCGAGATCGCGCGCGCAATCAAGGGCTTCACCGTGATCGTGGACAAGTCGACGGTGCCGGTGGGCACCGGTGACGAAGTGGAGCGAATCATCCGCGAAGCCAACCCGCAGGCCGATTTCGCGGTGATCTCCAACCCCGAATTCCTGCGTGAAGGCGCCGCCATCGACGATTTCAAGCGACCCGACCGCGTCGTCATCGGCGGCGACGATCCCCGCGGGCTGGAAGTGATGCGGCAGGTCTACCGGCCGCTGGTGCTCGGCCGCTCGCCGGTCATCGAGATGTCGCGCCGCGCCGCCGAGCTGACCAAATATGCCGGCAACGCCTTCCTCGCCACCAAGATCACCTTCATCAACGAGATCGCCGACCTGTGCGAGAAGGTGGGCGCGGACGTGCAGGCCGTCGCGCGCGGCATCGGGCTCGACAACCGCATTGGCGCCAAGTTCCTGCACCCGGGGCCGGGCTATGGCGGCTCCTGCTTCCCCAAGGATACGCTGGCGCTACTCAAGACCGCACAGGATTATGGCGCGCCGCAGCGCATCGTCGAGACGGTGGTCGCGGTGAATGACGAGCGCAAGCAGAGCATGGGCCGCAAGGTGATCGACGCGTGCGGCGGCGATGTGACCGGCAAGACGATCGCGCTGCTCGGCCTCACCTTCAAGCCCAACACCGACGACATGCGCGAATCACCCGCCATCGCCATCGTGCGGACGCTTCAGGAAGCCGGTGCGACCGTGCGCGCCTACGACCCCGAAGGCATGGAACAGGCGAAGAAGGACCTGCCCGATATCGTCTATTGCACGGGGGCCTACGAGACGATGGAAGGGGCCGACGCGCTGGTGATCGTGACGGAATGGGACGCCTTCCGGGCGCTCGACCTGCCCCGCATCAAGGGCCTGCTCAAGACCCCGGTGCTCGTCGACCTGCGCAACATCTATCCGCGTGATATCGTCGAGGCGGCGGGCTTCGCTTACACCGCCGTTGGTCGGTGACGGCCGGCGCGCCCGTCCTCATCACCGGCGTGGCCGGCTTTATCGGCCACGCGACCGCCCAGCGACTGCTGGCGCGCGGGGACCGGGTGATCGGCATCGACAATCTCAATGCCCATTATGATCCTGCGCTCAAGGCGGCCCGCCTCGCCACGCTGGACGGCCATGCCGCGTTCCAGTTCGTCAAGACCGACATCACCGAGCCGGAGGATATCGCCCGGCTCGTCCGCGATCATGCTGTGCGCCGGGTCATCCATCTCGCCGCGCACGCGGGCGTCCGCCGCAGCACGGCAGCGCCGCTCCCATGCGAACGCACCAACGTGGCGGGGCATCTCGCGGTTCTGGAAGCGTGCCGACAGACGCCGGGCTTCGAGCATCTGCTCTATGCCTCGTCGAGCTCGGTCTATGGCGACCGGCCGCTCGGCGCCGCCGGGTTTCGCGAGGACGATCCCGCCGATACGCCGGTCTCGGTCTACGCCGCCACCAAGCGGGCCGCCGAACTGATCAGCCAGAGCTACGCCGCACTCCATGGCCTGCCGCAGACGGGGCTGCGCTTCTTCACCGTCTATGGCCCGTGGGGTCGGCCAGACATGGCCTATTTCCGCTTCACCCGGCAGATCATCGCCGGCGAGCCGCTCAACATCTATGGCGGTGGCGAGATGGCCCGTGATTTCACCTATATCGACGATATCGTGGACGGCATCGTCGGCGCGCTGGACCGGGCGCCGGCGGCGGGCGAGCACCGCATCTTCAATATCGGCGAGGGACGGCCCGAGGGGCTCATGACGATGATCGCGACGCTGGAGGCAGCGCTGGGCCGCACCGCGCGGACCGTCATGCAGCCGATGCAGCCGGGCGACGTCACCACAACCCGGGCAGACATCACTCGCCTGCACCGCCTTACCGGATATTCGCCCCAAGTGAGGCTGGCCGAGGGTTTGCAGCGCTTCGTCGACTGGTATCGGGATTTTTACGGAGTTGCGGCATAGCGCCAGTCCGCAACGATCCGAGTGTGCTGTCATCCATGTGGGAGCTTGAATTGACGATCCGTAAAGCCATTTTCCCCGTCGCCGGCCTGGGCACGCGTTTCCTGCCCGCAACCAAGGCGGTGCCCAAGGAAATGCTGCCCGTCGTCGACCGGCCGCTCATCCAATATGCGGTGGACGAGGCGCTGGAAGCCGGCGTGGAGACGATGATCTTCGTCACCGGCCGCAACAAAAGCGCCATCGAGGACCATTTCGACATGGCCTACGAGCTGGAGCGCATCCAGGCCGATCGGGGCAAGTCGCTCGACGCGCTGGAAGGCACCCGCCTCACGCCGGGCAACGCCATTTTCGTGCGCCAGCAGGAACCGCGCGGCCTGGGCCACGCCATCTGGTGCGCGCGCGACATCGTCGGCGATGAGCCGTTCGCGATCATCCTGCCCGACGAACTGCTGATCGGCCGCGAGCGCGGCTGCCTCGCCCAGATGGTCGCGCAATATGACAAGGTCGGCGGCAACCTCGTCTGCGCGCTGGAAGTGCCGGCGGAAGAGACCCACAATTACGGCGTCATCGACCCCGGCAAGCGCGACGGCGTGCTGACCGAGGTGAAGGGGCTGGTCGAGAAGCCGGCACGCGGCACCGCGCCCTCCAACCTGATGCTGCCCGGCCGCTATATCCTCCAGCCCGAGGTGATGGCCTTGCTGGCAACGCAGGGGGCCGGCGCGGGCGGCGAGGTGCAGCTGACCGACGCCATGGCCAAGCTGATCGGCCGCCAGCCCTTCCACGGCGTCACCTTCGAGGGGGAACGCTTCGATTGCGGCTCCAAGCTCGGCTTTGCGCAGGCCAACTTCGCGCTGGCGGCGCGAGATCCGGCGATGGGAGCGGACCTCAAGGCATGGGCGAAGTCGCTGCTCGAAGGCGAGCAGGCCAGCGTGACATGAGCGCGACGGCGCGCATCGGCTGCGTTGTCATCGGCCGTAACGAAGGCGACCGTCTTGGCGCGGCCCTGCGCTCGGTGCGCGCCGCGGGGTTGCGCTGCGTCTATGCGGACAGCGCCTCCAGCGACGACAGCGTCGCCATCGCCCGCCCGCTCGCCGACCTGGTCGTGGAACTGGACCCGGCCACCCCGCTGTCGGCGGCGCGCGGGCGCAACGAGGGATTCGCGGCGCTGACCCGGCAGTGGCCGGCGCTGGACTATGTGCTGTTTCTGGATGGCGACTGCCTGCTGTTCCCCGAATTTCCGACGGCGGGGGCCGCCACGATGGATGCGCGCCCCGAGGTCGCCATCGTCGTCGGCACCCTTGTCGAAAAGCCGACCGGGCAGAGCATCTATACGCGTTTGGCCGCGCTGGAGTGGTTCAGCGAGACGGGCGACATCCGGGACTTCGGCAATCTGGGCGGCATCATGCTCGTGCGCGCGGCCGATTTCCGGTCCGTCGGCGGCTTCGATCCACACATGATCGCGGGCGAGGACTCGGAGTTCGGCGTGCGGCAGGCACTGGCCGGGCGCGTCGTCACCAAGATCGACTGCCCGATGGCCGAGCATGACGCCTGCATCACCTCCTTCCGGCAATGGTGGCAACGCTCGATCCGGGCCGGCCATGCGCTGGCCCAGCGCTACATGAAGCACGGGCGCTCCCCGGTGCATGATTGCCGCCGCGAATTCTACCGGACGCTGTTCTGGGGCCTCGCCGTGCCACTGGCCGCCATCGTGCCGGCCTGGTGGACGCAAGGCCTCTCGCTCATCCTCCTGCTCGGCTACCCGCTGAGCTTCGCCAAGGTCGCCATCGCCGGCCGTCGCCGGGGGTTCAGCCTGAGCGACGCCCTGCTCGAAGCGCGGTTCAGCCTCTACCATAAGGCGGCCAACATGATCGGGCTGGCCACCTATTTCTGGCGCCGATCGAAAGGCGCCGTGCGGATCATCGAATATAAACGCGACGCGATCAGGGAAGGCCTTTCGTGACTCAATCCTCCGTCAAGGTCGGCATGCTGGGCGCCGGCTTCATCCTGAAATCACACGCCACGGCGGTCCGGGCCATCGCCGGAACGACGCTCCATATGGTCGCGGATGCCGCGCTCGGCCGGGCGCAGCGCGCGGCGGCCACTTATGGCTTCGCCCATGCCGTTGGTTCGATCGAGGAGATGGCGGCGTCGGACTGCGACGTCATCCATATCCTGCTGCCCCCCAGCCATCACATCCCGGCGGCGCTCGCCATGGTGAAGGCCGGCAAGCATGTGTTCCTCGAAAAGCCGATGGGGATCGACAGCCACGCCTGCGCGCTGCTGTGCGATGAAGCCGAGAGCCGGGGCCTGAGCGTGGGGGTGAACAATAATTTTTTGTTCGGCCGGCGCTACGAACAGCTGCGGACCGCGATCAAGGCCGGCGAGATCGGCCGGATCGACGCGCTCACGGTCGACTGGCTCTATGACCTTCCGCAATTGCGCTTCGGCCCGTTCGATAACTGGATGCTGGCGGCTCCGGCCAACGCGTTGTTCGAGATCGCGCCGCACCTCGTCTCCCTCATCCTCGACCTTGCGGGCCCGCCACTGATCGGATCGGCGCAGGCCAGCAACGCCACCCGGCTGCCATCCGGCGTCACGGTGCCGCGCCACTGGCACGCGAGCGGCACGGCCGGCCCCGCCACCATCGCGGCGACGCTGTCTCTCACACCGGGCGAGGCAAGCCGCTGGCTGCATGTGCGCGGACGCGGCGGCAGCATCGCCTATGATTTCGGGCGCGATATCGGCACGCTCACCAAGACCGCCTCCGCCAATCCGATGCTCGACGCCTGGCAGGCGGCAAGGACCGCCGGCGCATCGCAAATGGCGCAGGCATGGGGAAGCCTCACCCGGCAATTGCGCGCCACGCTCGCCAAGCAGCCGGACTCGGCGCCATTCGAAGCCTCCGTGTTCCGCTCCATCCGCCGCTTTTACGAGAACGGCGTGACCGACCTCGATCCCCGCCATGCCGGCCGGTTTTCCGTCGAGGTGATTCGGGTGTGCGAGGATATCGCGCACAAGGCAGGCGTGGGGCAAACGGTGGCGCGCGCGCCCCGCCCGGTGATGCCGCGCCCCCTGCGAACGCCCGAGGTGCTGATCGTCGGTGGCACGGGATTCATTGGCCGCAAGCTGGTCGAGACGCTCGTCGCGCGGGGGCGCGGCGTGCGCGTGCTATCCCGCAACCCCAACGCCGCCGCCTTGCAGTTTTCCGGCCTGCCGGTGGAGATCATGGGCGGCAGCCATGGCGATCCGGACGCCGCGCGCCGCGCGCTCGCGGGCATCGACACCGTCTACCACCTGGCCAAGTGCGACGGGCAGCGCTGGCAGGACTATGTAGACGGCGATATCGAGCCGACGCGGGTGCTCGGCGAGGCGGCGCTCGCGGCGGGGATCAAGCGGTTCATCTATACCGGCACGATCGACTCATATGCGTCGGACAATCCTCGCACGACGATCGACGCCGCCACCCCGGTCGACCCGGCCATCGCAAAGCGCAACCTCTATGCCCGCTCCAAGGCCGCATGCGAGGCGCTGCTGCGCAATCTGGGCCTGCCGCTGGTCATCATGCGCCCGGCCATCGTCGTCGGCCCGGGCAGCCCGCCCGCGCACCTCGGCATCGGCCGCTTTTCCGGCGAGACGCGCGTCGAATATTGGGGCGACGGACGCAATGCCATCCCCCTCGTCGGCGTAGCGGATGTCGCGGAGGCGCTGGCGCGCGGCGCCGAGGTACCGGGAATCGACGGGCGGCAATTCGTGCTCGCCAGCCCGCCGCTGTTGAGCGCGCGCGACTATGTTGCGGTGTATGAGGAGGTGGCGGGGGTCAAGGTGGAGCAGATCGCCCGCTCCCCGATGCGCTACTGGCTCGCCGACCTGGCCAAGGAAACGCTGAAAAATGCCATCCGCCACCCCAACCGGCGCACCTCCACGCTCCACGACTGGGCCTGCAAAGCGCATCGGGCCCGCTATGACGCGAGCGACGCGGAACAATTGCTCGACTGGCATCCGGTAGCCACGCGCAGGCAGATGATCGACGACGTGCTCGGACCGATGATCACGGAATGGCTGGGCTGAGCCCCGCAGCAATCGGTCCTTGCGAGGAAGGATGAGGCCAATGCGCGTCTTTATGGCACTGGGTCCGGGCGACATTGTCGGCGATCATGAGAAGCGCGTTGCAGGCCGCGCCGCCTTCCGCTCCATGCGCGGGGAAACGAGCATTACATTCTCCGCGCAGGCGATCGCTTTGCTGCACGCCCGCGGGCATGAAGCGCTGCTGGTTTCATCGCATCCTCGCCGCGCCCGCTTCAGCGAAGGGGCGATCGAAACGCGGAACGTCCCCAAGTGGCGCGTCGGGCGCGGCGGCATCGCCTTCCATATCGGGCAAGTCGCCTATGCGATTCGCCTCGCGGCGATGGCGCGACGCTTCCGGGCGCACCTGGCCATTATCGATTCGGGCACCACGCATTGGTTCATGCTCACCGCCTTCACGCTGATGGGCATCCCCGTTGCGCTGAATTTCCACAATGTTCGCTGGCCGCAGGGCTTTGAGCCGCGAGGAACGCTGGCACGCTTCATCCGTCGTCTGGATTCGTGGTTCATCAGGACCCGTGCGAAGGGCGCCGCGGGTTGCTCACCGGAATGTGCGATACAGGCACGCGCGGACGGTGCCGACGCTTTGCCGGTCTTTCTTTGGACCGGGCAGTTCAGCGCCGATGGCTTCGAACCTGAGCAGCCGCCAGCGCAGGATGGGGCCTTTCATGTCCTCTTCGCCGGCCGGGTGGAACGCAACAAAGGCGTGTTCGATCTGGTCGAGATGGCCAGCATGCTGCGCACACGCCCCGATCTGAAGGTGGTGTTCGATGTCTGCGGCGACGGCGGCGACCTTGAGCCACTGCGCGCGGCCGTCAAGCAGGCCGACCTCGCCGATGTCGTCCGTGTCCATGGCCGCCTCGAACGCGCCGCACTGTTGCAAGCCTATGCCCGCGCCCACGTCGTCATCGTGCCGACGCGCGGCGACTTTTGCGAAGGTATGCCGCTGGTCTGTGCCGAGGCGATGCTGTCGGGACGGCCGGTGATCACCAGCCGACTTTCCAACGCGCTGCCGGTAATCGGCGAAGCGATTGCCGAAGCCCAGCCAGAGTCCCCGCCAAGCTATGTCGCGGCGATCGAAATGCTGGCCCGCGATCCGTCCGCCTGGGCCCGGTTGCAGGCCGCGACGATCCCGTGCCGACAGCAGTTCCTCGACCGCTCCAGGAGCTATCCAGTCGCATTGGACAGGCTGATCGCGCTGGTTGCGAAGGATAGCCAGCCGCCCTTGGCCTATCGCCACCTGTTTGACGAAGACTAGCGCAGGGCTGCGCGCCCTGAGACGACAGGCCCGAGACGGCGACCCGCGCCAACGCTAACGGTCGCAGGGCGGAGGGCAATCATTCGACGGGATGCGCCTCGTTCGTCCGGGTTTGGCAGTTCAACGCCCGAGAGCGAGCCGACCGGCATCATCCATTCCCTCCAGTGCGGTGGCCGTCGTTCGGCGCAGGTGGTCAGTGCCACCTCACCGGATGAAGACGCCCCTCGTCCTGACGCGAATCCGCAACACCGTCTCCGCGAGCCAACCCGAACTCCGCCGCTCTCCGACGCGCCGCCCATGCAAAAGGGCGGGCCCTCGCCGGACCCGCCCTTTCCTTGTCAGTGCGGAGCGTGATGCGGGGCATCACGCCAGCCGGATCAATGTTCCTTGCCGGCCCAGATGTTCTGGTAGGCCATGTAAGCCAGAACCGTACCGAAGAGCAGGAAGATCAGCACGCCAATGCCGGTGCTCTTGCGCGCCTCCAGCTTGGGCTCCGCTGCCCACATCAGGAAGGCAGACACGTCCTGAGCCATCTGATCGACCGTCGGCTTGGGCTGGCCCTCGCCATAGGTCACCTGACCCTCGGCCGTCAGCGGCGGTGCCATGGCGAGGTTCAGGTTGGCGAAATACGGGTTGTAGTGCAGCCCCTCGCCGGTCTTGGCATCGGGGAACTTGCGCAGCAGCTCAGCCGGCTGCTCCTGATACCCCACCAGCAGCGAATGGATGTAGTTCGCGCCGTCATGCCGCGCCTTCGCCATCAGCGAAAGATCTGGCGGGATGGCGTTGTTGTTCGCCGCGCGCGCTGCCACGTCGTTGGGATAGACCAGCGGGAACTTGTCCGCCGGCGTGCCCTCGCGCGTGGTCGCCTCACCCGTGTTGGGATCGACCGACGGCACCTGACGCGCCTTGGCGATCGCCTTGATCTCGGCCTCGTTGTAGCCGAGGTCGGCGAGGCTGCGGAACGCCACCTGATGCAGCGAATGGCAGGCCGAGCAGACTTCCGTATAGACCTGGAAGCCGCGCTGCAGCTGCGCCTTGTCATATTTGCCGAACGGGCCGTTGAAGCTCCACGCCACCTGCATGGGATGCTTGTGGAACTCCGATTCGACCGTGGCCGCCGGCGGTGCGGCGACATAGGCGACCGCACCCCAGATGAAGCTCAGGAGCAGCATGCCTGCGAAGAACAGGCCGACGAGACCGCCGAGGAAACGAACCATTGCTATGCCCCCTTATTCAGCGGCCGCGGCGGCGGGCACCGCGCCGGCTGCATCGTCAGTTTTGTTCTTGGACTTCGCCAGCACAGCCTCGGTAATCGAGCCGGGCAGCGGATCAGGCCGCTCGATCGACGAGATGATCGGCAGGATGATGAGGAAGTGCGCGAAATAGTAAGCTGCGGCCAGCTGGCTGATCATCACATAGGGCTCTTCGGCCGGCGCACCGCCGCAATAGCCGAGGATCAGCACGTCGATCACCAGCAGCACGAAGAACTTCTTGAACAGCGGCCGGTACTTGCCCGAGCGAACCGGCGAGGTGTCGATCCACGAGAGGAAGAACAGCAGCAGGATCGACGCGAACATCGCCAGCACGCCGAGCAGCTTCGCGGGGATCAGCACAATGCCGGTGAACGGAATGGTGAGATCCATCGTGAAGGCGCGCAGGATCGCGTAGAACGGCCAGAAATACCATTCAGGCACGATATGGGCGGGCGTCGACATGGGATTCGCCGCGATATAGTTATCGGGGTGGCCCATCGAGTTCGGCGCGAAGAACAGCACCAGCGCGAACAGGATCAGGAAGATGCCGAGGCCGAACCCGTCCTTCGCGGTATAATAGGGGTGGAACGGCACCGTGTCCTGCGGCCCCTTCACTTCCACGCCGGTCGGGTTGGACGAGCCAGGAATGTGCAGCGCCCAGATGTGCAGGATGACAACACCCAGGATCACGAACGGCAGCAGGTAGTGGAGTGAGAAGAAGCGGTTGAGCGAGGCGTTGCCGGGAGCGAAACCGCCGAGCAGCCAGGTCTGGATCGGCTCGCCGACGACCGGGATCGCCGCGAACAGGCCGGTGATGACCTGCGCACCCCAGAAGCTCATCTGCCCCCAGGGCAGCACATAGCCCATGAAGGCGGTGGCCATCATGAGCAGGAAGATGACGATGCCGAGCAGCCACACCATCTCGCGCGGCGCCTTGTAGGAGCCGAAGAAAAGACCGCGGAAAATGTGGAGATAGACAACGATGAAGAAGAAGCTCGCGCCGTTGGCGTGCGCATAGCGCAGCAACCAGCCCGAGTTCACGTTGCGCATGATGTGCTCGACCGAATCGAAGGCTATGCCGGCATTGGCCGCATAGTGCATCGCCAGGATGATGCCGGTGACGAGCTGGATGGTCAGCGCCACGCCGGCGAGAACACCGAAGTTCCAGAAATAGTTGAGGTTGCGCGGGACGGGATAACCGCCACCGACGGCGTTGTAGACGAGGCGGGGGAGCGGCAGCCGCTCGTCAACCCACTTCATCACGGGGTGCTTGGGAGTGTAATGCTCAGCCCAGGGAAAGCTCATTATCTTTATCCTCAGCCTACGAGAACAGCGGTGTCGGAGGTGAATTGATACGAAGGAACCACAAGGTTCTTCGGCGCAGGCCCCTTACGGATACGCGCCGCCGTATCATAGTGCGACCCGTGGCACGGGCAGAAATAACCGCCGAACTCGCCGCGATTCTCGCCTTCGCCCGCGCCCAGCGGCACGCAGCCGAGGTGAGTGCAGACGCCCATGGTGATGAGCCATTGCTTCTTGCCGTCGACCGTGCGCTCTTCCAGCGTCTGCGGATCGCGCAACGTCGTCGCGTCGACCGCGTCGGCCTCCGCGATCTCCTTCGCGGTGAGGTGCCGCACGAAGAGTGGCTGCGAGCGGAACACCGCCTTGATAGCCTGCCCCTCCTCGATGGCGGACAGGTCGACCTCGGTCGTCGCCTGCGCCAGCACGTCGGCGCTGGGATTCATCTGGTTGATGAGGGGCGCGAGGACGGCGACACCGCCGACGCCCGCGAAACTCACGGCCGCGATATTGATGAAGTCGCGGCGACGCACGCCCTCGCCTTCACCCCCGACAGCGTCCGTTCCTTGCACTTCAGTGGCCATGCGTTCTCACTTGCCTCCCTTTGCCCGACGCTGGCGACCTCATGGATACGCCGGACATGAACCGCAGATCGACCGTCCGTGCCGATCCCGCCGAAGCCTGCGCCCGCTTCCCCGATCTTGGGAGGCAGGCCGCCCGGTGGAGGCAATAGACAACCGCACGCCAGGAACCCCTTGGCGCGTTCGGGCGCCTGATAGCGCCCTTGGCCGCGATTTGCCAACCTTCAATTTCCCATCGGCCACAGCTTTTTTGCGCCACGCGGCGGGACTGGGACGGCCACCGCTTTGCGGCTAGGGAGGCGGACATGCGCATCGCTCTCCACCAACCCGATATTGCGGGCAATGTCGGCACGATCCTGCGGCTTGCCGCCTGCTGGCAGATCCCCATCGACATCATCCTGCCCTGCGGCTTCCCGGCATCGGACCGGCAGCTCCAGCGAGCCGCAATGGATTATGGCGGCCATGTCGAGGTGACCCGCCACGCCGATTTCGCCGCTTTCGCCCAGGCGCATCTGCACGCGGATGCGAGACTCGTGGCGCTGACCAGCAGCGGTGACACGCGACTCACCGACGCCCGATTCCGGTCCGGCGACATCCTGCTGATGGGCCGGGAGAGCGCGGGCCTGCCGGCAGACCTCCACGCGCGCGCGGACCTGCGCGTGCGGATTCCGATGGCGCCGGGCTTTCGCTCCTTGAACCTCGCGGTCGCAACTGGCATCGCGCTTGGCGAGGCCCTGCGGCAGACGGATCTGTTCCCCGCCTGACCGCGCACCGCCCCCTTGATTCACGTCAAGGCGGCGGCCCGGCGGGCGCGGCTAGGACGATCATCCGAAACGACATGACGGAAAGACGAATGCTGGACGAACAACAAACGACCGCGCGCGCATGGTTCGAGAGCCTGCGGGACCGGATCTGCGCGGAATTCGAAGCGATCGAGCGCGAGGCGGGCAGCGACGCGGCATTCGACTATCTTGGCTGGTGGCGCGAAAGCGACGGCGCCAAGACCGGCCCGATGGAAGAGGGCGGCGGCGGCGGCGGCGTGCGCGGCCTGATGAAAGGCAAGGTGTTCGAGAAGGTCGGCGTCAACGTCTCGACCGTCGGCGGCACCTTCTCGCCCGAGTTCGCCAAGACCATCCACGGCGCCGATGAAAACCCCGGCTTTTTCGCCACCGGCATCAGCCTCGTCGCGCACATGGCCAATCCGCATGTGCCGGCAGTCCACATGAACACCCGTTTCCTCGTCACCACCAAGCGCTGGTTCGGCGGCGGCGCCGATCTCAACCCGGCGCTGCCCTATGCCGAGGACACGGCTGACTTCCACGCCGCCTTCAAGACCGCCTGCGACGCGCACGACCCGGAGCATTACCCGCGCTTCAAGGCCTGGGCGGACGACTATTTCTACATTCCGCACCGGCAGGTGCATCGTGGCGTCGGCGGCATCTTCTACGATCATCTCGAAGGCGATTTCGATGCCAATTTCGCGTTCACCCGCGCGGTGGGCGAGACGTTCCTGGAGGTGTTCCCCCGCATCGTGCGCCGGCGCATGGGGCTGGCATGGACGCCGCAGGAGGAAGCCGAGTTGCTCACCTGGCGCGGCCGTTACGCCGAGTTCAATCTGGTTTACGACCGCGGCACGCTGTTCGGCCTCAAGACCGGCGGCAACATCGACGCGATTCTGATGAGCCTGCCGCCGCGGGTGACCTGGGCCTGAGCCGCGGCGGGCGGGCGCCCCTCCTCATCCGGAGGCGCCGTGCGTCGAAATCCGCTGTGGGCCGGCGCAGGCAGGCGCGCATGGCGGCTCGATCCGCTCCGGGATGCTAGCCGCGCTGTCGCGCCATGGCTGCCACGGCGACGCGGTAGAGCGCGGCGGTGACGAGCATGATGGCAACGCCGATTCCCGCTTCCACCAGGCCGGACGCGATCACCACCGCCAGATCGACCAGGTCCTTGGGGAGCAGCAGGGTTGCAGCCACCCCGACCACCGACGTCACGGCAAGGCCGATCGCCGTCGCGGCGATGAACACCATCGCCAGCATCAGGAAAATCCGCCAGCCGTTGCCGAAGGTCAGTTCCGCGCTGCGGCGCAGGACGGCGAGGGGATTGCCCGGCCGCTCCACCGCCGCCACCGGCGCGATCAGCGCCAGCCGGCCGATCAGGTAGAAGCCGGGCAGGAAGAACAGGGTGAGCCCGCACATGATGCCGACCCGCTGAATGGCCACGGCGACGACATAAGCAGGCAACACCAGCAACGCGGCGCGCAGCGACTGGGCGACCGTCAACCGCTCGGCGCGCAGCAGCAGCGAGAGCATCGCCAATATGCCGAAGGCCGTGACGATGCTGTGGGCGAGCAGCACCGGCCAGTTGAGCATCGCGTAATCCATCAGCCGGGCGAACGCAGCCGCCGGCTCCGCGCCGCTGTCAAGCGGCGGTGGCATACGGCTGAACTGCCCCGCGACGATGCCGGGGAGCAGCAGGAACATGCCGGCGATCGCGGTCAGCAGGTCGCGATTGGCGCGGCCCATGGCCCTTGCGTCATCCCAGACGAGATTGAGGTCGATCTTGTTCACCGTGCACGCAATTCCTTTCCGCCGCTCGATAGGGAATTAATGCAGCGAGAGCCAGCGCCTGCATCCACCCTTGCCAAATTTCGCCGTAACCCACATGTCGGCGGCACGATGCAGGCCACACCGACAGGAGAGACAAGCACGCAGCCACCGGGACCGGGCCGAGCGCTGGGTGACGTCGAGTGGCGGGTCGAGCCGGGCCTGCTCGATTATGCGGCCGGGGTCGCGGACATGAGCGAGCGGGCGGAAGCCATTGCGAGGGGCGAGGCGCGCGAGCGCATCTGGCTGATCGAGCATCCGCCGCTCTACACCGCCGGCACCAGCGCGGTGGCGCGCGACCTCATCTCGCCGCGATTTCCCGTGCACGAGACAGGGCGCGGCGGGCAATATACCTATCACGGGCCCGGCCAACGCATCGCCTATCTCAACATCAACCTCGCCCGGCGCGGCCGCGACGTCCGGCGGTTCGTGCAGGCACTCGAGCAATGGGTGATCGCGGCGCTCGCCGATCTCGGCGTGCCGGCGTGGACGGCGGAGGGGCGAATCGGCGTGTGGACCCACGACGCGGACGGTGCCGAGGCCAAGATCGCCGCCATTGGCGTGCGCGTGCGCAAATGGGTGACGCTGCACGGCGTGGCGATCAACGTCGCACCGGACCTGTCCCATTATGACGGCATCGTGCCGTGCGGCATCCGGGCGTTTGGCGTCACCAGCCTCGCCGCGCTCGGCAAGCCGGCGGATCTGGCGACGATGGACGCCGCGCTCGCCGGCCGCGCGCCGGCGCTGCTGGCCATGATTGGGACAGCCGCTACGGACCACGCGACGGGGCCTTGAGGCTTCGTCATGACGTCACTAATGTCCGCCCCTTCGCGGTCAGCCCACCGGGTCGCGCCAGCAAGGCCAGCGGTCGCGCAATACGGAGAATGAGAACGATGCCTCGCCCTGATCTTCGCCGCATGACGATGGCCCTGCCGCTGGCGGCCTTGTGCGCCCCGCTCTTGCTCGCCGGCTGCGGCGGCGGCAATCAGGCGGCCGGAAACAACGTGGAAATGCGCGACATGGACGTCGTCGACGGCACGGTGAACGATTCGATGACCGACCTGGATGCGGTCAAGGCCGATGGCGTGGGCGCCGTCAGCAACACCAGCAACACCAGCCGGCCGGCGGCGCACAGCGAGAGCAACGAGGAAGACAGCCCGGACGCCGAGGCGGTCGCCGCCGAATAGGGCCCTCGACCGACGAGGAGGCGTGCGCGCGGCGCTTATCGCGCCTCGCCGTGCCGCGCGCCTATTTCAGGCCGAGCAGCTTGTGCGTCTGGAGCGTCAGGCGCCAGCGGCTGTCGCGCAGGACCAGTGCGATCGCGGCAGCGCGCGTGGCCGCGTTGGCCCCCTCCTCGCCGCAATCCATCGGCTGGACGAGGAAATGCGCAAAATCCCAGCCGAGCAGAGCAGCCGGGTCGATCCCGTCCTGCGGCCAGACCAGCTTGAGTTCGTCACCCGTGCGCTGAACCACCGCGCTGCCCGCCTTGGGGCTGATGCACAACCAGTCGATGCCCGCTGTGGCCGGCAGCGTGCCGTTGCTCTCCACCGCGATCTCGAACCCGGCCGCGTGCAGCGCGTCGATGGCGGCGCGGTCGAGCTGGAGCATCGGCTCCCCGCCGGTCACGACGACGAAGCGCCCGCCCGGCTCGCTTCCCCACAGCCGCGCGGCGGCGGCGGCCAGATCCTCCGCCGTGGCGAAGCGGCCACCATTCTCACCGTCCGTACCGACAAAATCGGTGTCGCAGAAGCGGCAGACCGCCGTGGCGCGATCCACCTCGCGGCCGGTCCACAGGTTACAGCCGGCAAAGCGCAGGAACACGGCGCGGCGGCCGGCCTGCATCCCCTCACCCTGCAAGGTGAGGAACATCTCCTTGACGGCATAGCTCATGGCGCGGCTTCAGGGCTGCGCGGCGTAGCGCGTGGGATCGGCCAGCCCCGCCTCGATATACCCCTTGGCGCGCAGGCGGCAGCTGTCGCAGAGGCCGCAATGCAATCCCTCCGGCGTGGGATCGTAGCAGGACCAGCTCATGCCGGCATCGAGACCGAGGCGATCGGCTTCCCGCGCGATATCCGCCTTGGTCATATGCTGGAGCGGCGCTTCGATCCGCACCGTGCGCCCTTCCACGCCGTCGCGCGTGGCCAGCGCGGCCATCGCCTCGAACGCCGCGATGAACTCGGCCCGGCAATCGGGATAGCCCGAATAATCGAGCGCGTTGACGCCGATGAAGATGTGCCGCGCCCCCACCACTTCCGCCAGCCCCAGCGTGAGCGACAGGAAGATGGTATTGCGCGCCGGCACATAGGTGATTGGGATATCGCCGGCATGCACCCCGTCCTTGGGCACGGCAATGTCGTCGGTGAGCGCCGAACCGCCGAACAGCGAGAGATCGAGCGGGAGAATGATATGGCGCTCCACATCGAGCGCCGCCGCGACCCGGCGCGCGGCCTCCAGTTCGATGCGGTGGCGCTGGTTATAATCGATGGTCAGGGCGGCGAGCCGGAACCCCGCCTCACGCGCGAGACCGGCGGCGACCATCGAATCGAGCCCGCCCGAGATCAGGGCGACGGCAATAGGCTGCTGGGACGTCATGGCCGCCCGCTAGCGCAATTCGCGCCTCAGCGCCACGGCCATGATGGAGCGGCGCTGCCGGTGCAGGTTGCGGGCGGCGGAGCAAACGGCGTGCCGGACGACCGATCAGGTGACGCCTGTCGCGCCCCTCGCTCCGCTCAGCGCCCCAAGGCCGTCGCCTGGCACGCCCCGACCCGGCGGCCTTCGATGCTCATGGCGAACGGCGTCCCGTCCGAGACGCCCTGCGCGTCGATCTGGATGAGCCGCCCGGTCTCCACATGCAGCGCGGTGCGGCCCTGACCGGCATGGGCGCAATCATAGGTGATCGCGACCCGCCGCGTGCTGTTCTCCAGCAAGAAGCGCTTGCACTGGCGGCCGGGATGGCGGGGCTGGAGCAACTGCGCGGGATCGCCAAGGCAGATGCGCCGCGTGGCGCCGGCCGCCCCGCGCTCGACCAACTGCCACTCGCCGCGTTCCAGCAGGCCCAGGGCCCCATAGTCTCCCGTTTGCGCAACAGCGCCTGGCGCACAGACCGTGCCCAGCGCAATCGCAGACCAAAGTCGCGCCCTGACGACCATCTCTCCACCTGCGTCCGTTACGGCGCAGATGCGCCTCTTCATTCACGCCGAAGATAACGACAAATTACGGCGATAAAAGAGCACGGTTCGTCGCAAAAGCAGAATCTGCGCGGTCAGGTTGAGAAAGGTGTGGTGTCGGTCAGTGCACGCGGGGCAGTTCGCCCAGCGGCACCTCGAAGATCCGCGAGCAGAAGGCGCAATCGACGGCGATGATCCCGCGCTCGTCGGCCATCTCGCCGCGCTCATCCGGGCCAAAGCGACCGAGCATCGACCGGATATGATCCAGATCGCAGCGGCATCCCTTGGTGAGGGTGAGGGGGTTGAACACGCGGAGCTCCTGCTCCTCATGGAACAACCGCCAGAGCAGATCGGTGAGGGGCAGTGCCGCGTCGGTCAGCTCGCCGTCGGTCAGCGTGCGGGCGAGGATGGCGATATGCTCCCAATCGGGGTGGTCCTGCCGGACGTGCAGACGCTCACGCCCCACTTCGCCATCTGGCAGATGCTGGACGAGCAGGCCGGCCCCGATGCACCCCTGCTCGGCATCCTGCCGGACAGCGATGTGGACGAGGCTGGGAATTTGCTCGGATTGGGCGAAATAATGCTCGGCCGCCGCGCCCAGGCCCTCGCCTTCCAAGGGCACGATCCCCTGATAGCGCTCGCCCGTCGCCGCCTGATCGAACGTGATGCCGAGATAGCCCTTGCCGAACAGGTCGCACAGCGTGGGGCTATCGCCCAGCTCCGCCAGCCGGTCCGCGTCGAACTGGGCATAGCCGCGCACGGCGCCCGCCTTGTAATCGGCGACGAGCAGCGAGACGACGCCCTGCTCCGTCTGCGCCTGCAAGGTGAGCTGGCCCTCGTCGTCCTTCAGCATCGCCCCGAGCAGGCTGGCGAGAACGAGCGCCTCGGCGACCAGCTTCTCGATGGCGGGGGGATAGGCGTGGGCGGAGAGCACGTCTTCGAGCACCGCCCCGAGCCGCACCAGCCGCCCGCGCACATGACGCTCGGGAATGGTGAAGCCGAGAAGGCTGTCGAGAGGGCGGGGAGTGGGGAAAGCAGTCACGGCGCCCAGATAGGGAGCGTGACGACGAATGTCCAAGGGATCGTCATCGACGGAGCTGGAGACGAGGTCTGGTCAACAGATCGCGCTTCCGGCCGGGGCAGGCTGGCCCTTACGGGCGACTCAAAGTCCTGCGCCGATGGGCGCGCGGCGGCCATTGCCGGCGGCCGCGCTGCGCTCTTGCCCGTCAGCCCAGCAGGCCGAAGGCCCAGAGCAGCACGGACTTCTGCGCGTGCAGGCGGTTCTCCGCCTCGTCCCAGATGAGCGACTGCGGCCCGTCGATCACCTCCGCCAGCACTTCCTCACCGCGATGGGCGGGCAGGCAATGGAGGAAGCGCGCGTCAGATTTCGCCTTGGCCATCAGCGCCGGCGTTACCTGATAGGGCATCATCGCCTTGAGCTTTGCCTCGCCGCCGGCCTGCCCCATCGAGATCCAGGTATCGGTCACGACGACATCGGCACCGGCCACCGCCTGCACCGCATCCCGGCTGAGGGTGATCCGGGCGCCGCGCTGCTCAGCTTCGGCAGCGAAGCGCGGATCGGGATCATAGCCCTCCGGCACGCCCATGCGCACATCGAACTTGAACAGCCCGGCGGCCTCGACAATCGAGTGCAGCACGTTGTTGCCGTCGCCCAGCCACGCCCACTGGCTGCCCGGCAGCGCCAATCCATGCTCGATAACGGTGAGCAGGTCGGCGACGATCTGGCAGGGGTGCGAGAGGTCGGTGAGGCCGTTGATGACCGGCACGGTGGCGTGCGCCGCCATCTCCTCGATCTTGGCGTGATCGTCGGTGCGGATCATGATCGCATCGACCATGCGGCTGAGCACCCGCGCGGTATCGGCGACCGTCTCGCCCCGGCCGATCTGCATCGAGCCGGCGTCCATCACCATCGAGGTGCCGCCGAGCTGGCGGATCGCCATGTCGAACGAGACCCGGGTGCGGGTGGAGTTTTTCTCGAAGATCATGGCGAGGGTGCGCCCGGCGAGCGGCGCATCGCTATCAGCCGCGCCCTTGGGCAGGCCCGCCGCCGTGCGCGCCGCCTTGCGGTCGATCGCGTCGGCAATCATCGCGGCGATCGCGTCGCCGCCGGCATCGGAGAGGTTGAGGAAATGTCTGGTCATCGCTTGGTCGACTTTCCAATGGTCCGCAGGCGCCCAGCGCGGCCAAGAACCGGCGCCGGGCCCTGGGCTCCTGCCTGCGCAGGAGCGCTGATTGTATCAGGCCGCCGTTTCGGCCACCTTGTAGCTGGCCGCACCGGCGGAGAGCTTCTCGATCGCCTCGGCGATATGGCTTTCCTCGATCACCAGCGGCGGCAGGATGCGCACGACATTCTCGCCCGCCGAGACGGTGAGCAGGCCGTGATTGTCGCGCAGATGCGCCACGAATGCGCGCGCCTCGACGGTCGGCTTGAGCTTGAGGCCGAGCATCAGGCCGAGCCCGCGCACGCTCTCGAACACGCCATCGTGGTTGGGGATGAGCTGCTCCAGCGCGCCGCGCAGCCGCTCGCCCCGACGCGCGACCTCGTCGAAGAAGCCGGGCTCCAGCATCACGTCGAGCACCGCCATGCCCGCCGCCATGGCCAGCGGGTTGCCGCCATAGGTCGAGCCGTGGGTACCGAACACCATGCCCTTGGCCGCCTCCTCGGTGGCGAGGCAGGCACCGAGCGGGAAACCGCCGCCAATGCCCTTGGCGACCGCCATGATGTCCGGCTTGATGCCGTAATGCTCGTGCGCGAAGAATTTGCCGGTGCGCCCGTAGCCGCACTGCACCTCGTCCAGCACCAGCAGCAGGCCGTGCTCGTCGCATGCCGCGCGCAGGCCCTTGATGAAGGCCTCGCTGCCCGCCGTCAGGCCGCCCTCGCCCTGCACCGTCTCGACGAGAAACCCGGCGGTCTCGTCGTCGATCTTCGCCAGCGCGCCCTCAAGATCGTTGAAGGTCGCATAGTCGAAGCCGGGGAGTAGCGGCTCGAAGCCGTCACGCATCTTGGGCTGGTTGGTCGCGCTGATCGTGCCGAGCGTGCGGCCGTGGAACGCGTTCTTGAAGGTGATCAGCGTGTGGCGCTGCGGATTGCCGTTGGCGAAATGGTAGCGCCGCGCCGTCTTGATCGCGCACTCGACCGCCTCGGCGCCCGAATTCGTGAAGAACACCGTGTCGGCGAAGCTGTTGTCGACGATGCGCTGCGCGAACGCCTCACCCTGCGGCGAGCCGTAAAGGTTGGAGACGTGCATCAGCGTCGCCGCCTGGTCGGCAATCGCCTTCACCAGATGCGGGTGGCCGTGGCCGAGCGCGTTGACCGCGATGCCGCTCGCGAAATCCAGATAGCGCTCGCCTCGCTCGCCGATCAGATAGCAGCCCTCACCGCGCACGGGACGCACATCGCACCGGGGATAGACGGGCATGAGCGGCGTGATCGACATGAGCCTTTTCCTTTCTGGCCAGCGGGCGGCCCGGATGGGGGCAACCCAAACGGAAAAAGGCGGCCCTTGAAAGGCCGCCATCCTTCAACGCCGCCCCTATAGCGGCCAAGGGGGGCATAATCAATCGGCGGCGCGGGACAGAAGGCCGCCGGCTTCGAAGAAGGATCAGCGCGCGCCCGGTTTCACGACGGCCGGCACACCCACCGCCAGCGCTCCCGCCGGCACATCCTGCATTACCACGGCATTTGCCCCGATCGCCGCATCGTCACCGATCGTGACTCGGCCAATGACGACCGCCCCGGCACCGATGTTAACGCGCTTGCCGATAATCGGGGCTTCATCCAGCCGTTCGAGCGAGCGCAGGCCAAGCGTGCAGTTCTGCCGGATAATGGACCCGTCCCCGATCACGCTCGCTCCGTGCACGACGATGCCGCCCTGATGCTCGACGACAACCCCCCGGCCGATGGTCGCGGTATAGGGGATCTCGATGCCATAGACGTTACGGCAATGCCGGTAGCCCCAGCGATAAAGCATGCTTAGCGGCGCACGCAGCAGCTTGGGGCGCACACTCATCCGCCAGTTGCCGAAGCGATGGACGGCGAGCGCGCGGAAACCCGGCCGCGTCCATTCCCTGCCATGCGCGCGATAATCCTCCGCGATCAGCGAACACATGGCCCGGACGTTCATGCCTCCCGCTCCCTGCCCTTATATTCGATCAGCCGGAGCGGCCCGCCGCGCCAGCGCTTGACATGGTAGCGCACTACGCCGCCGAACTGCGCAAATTTGCCGAGCACGATCCACCAACCATAAGCGAGCGCGAATCGCAGCGACGCCCCGCTACGCCACTTCTTCCATGCGATGCGGGCCACTTGCACCGGATAGAGTGCAATGAGCAGGTAAGTGAGCAGCGCCGCCCGGCGCAGCGCCGGCAACAGGGCAGCCAGTGCCAGCACCGCGATGAGGGCGGGGATCACCCCGCCCCAGAATAGGATGCTGTTTCGTTGATGCCGCCAGTCGGGGAAGGCGTCCGCACCATGGCGCGCAACATGCTCGGCGAAGGCGTAGCCGGCGCGCCGTGCACGCAGCCACCATTGCCGGGCACGATGAATGTCAGCGTCGTGCAGCGTCATCTCTGCGTCGATACGGCGGATCTTCCAGCCCTGGCGGCCGAGGCGCAGGCACAGATCCGGCTCCTCCCCCGCGATGAGATCATCGCTATAGCCACCGGCCTCGACGATCGCCGCCGCACGAAACAGCACGCCACCCCCGCACGCTTCCACGAGGCCGACCGGTACGTCCCACTCATCGTCGCACAGCCTGTTGTAGATGCTCGCCGCCGGGGAGCGCTCGCGCCGGCGGCCGAATACCGCGCACAGGCCACGCTCGGCGTCCAGCGCTGCTTCCCCCCGCACGATCCACCGCGCGTCCAGTTCGCAATCGCCATCGACGAACTGAATGAACTCGAGAGCGGGATGCTCGGCAAGCAGACATCGCCAGCCGGCGTTGCGCGCCCGCGCAGCGGTGAAGCCATGCTGGGTCGAGAGGCGCTCGACGGTGATGCCCTGCCCACGTGCAAATTCAATACTTCCGTCCGTTGACCCCGAATCGACATAGACGGCGGGGCACCCCGGCGGCACGCTGCGCAGGCAGCGCTTGAGCCGCTCGCCTTCATTGCGACCGATGGCAACGATGCCGGTGCGCATCAGTGGCGCATCCAGGCGGGTGGGCGGCCGGGCGGATCGTCCCAGCGCACGGGCGCGCGGCGCCGGTCGCGCGCCGAGGGCCAGAAGCTGTGCCGCAGCGTCATCGGCAGCTCGCGCGGGATCCGCTCGCCGCGCTGGCCAATGAATGGGCGCGCGACAGTTCTCAGCGCACGCCCCGCCAGCCACGCCAGATTGGCGGCCAGCAGTTGCGCCGTGCCGCCCGTCAGCATGAAGTAACGCCGCCGCGCCTCGTAACGATAGGCCGGGTGGGGACGCACGGCGACCTGGCCGCCGCTCGCCACACCGGTCGCCGCGCCGGCGATATGCACCACCCGGCTGCTCGGCACGAACCATAGGTCCCAGCCCGCCCGGCGCATCCGGTGCATCAGCTCAACCTCCTCGAAATAGAGGAAGAAGCCATCGTCAAAGAGGCCCGTCTCGCGCAGCGCGGCGCTGCGGAACATCACGCTCGCACCGGTCAGCCAATCGGCCGGGCCGGGCTCCGCGCGTTCGACCAGCGTGGGCGCGACGCCAAACAGCCCGCCCAGCCGGGCGAGGCCACAGCCGCGCACGAACTCGCGCCCCGGCGAGGGAAAGCGAAAGGCCGAGCCGGATAGTTCGCCGGTGGGTTCGAGCAGCTGGCTACCCACGGCGCCAAGCCGGGAATTGGCGCGGATGACCGCCAGCAGCGCGGCGACCGCACCGGGCTGCACCACGGCGTCCGGATTGAGCAGGTGGATGAACGCGGGCGGCTCGGGCCGCTGCAGCAGCCGCAGGATCGCCTGATTATTGGCCCAGCCGAACCCACCGTTCACGGGCAACGGCAGCACCGACACCCAATCCCGATATGAGGGGTCGGCAAAATGCGCGGCCAGCTTTTCCGCCGACCCGTCGCCGGAATCGCCATCCGCGACGATGAGCTCGAACGGGCCGGCCGTCGCCCGCTCGCCGGCCAGCGCCTCCACCGCGCGGATAACGAAATCCGCCGTCCGGTAATTCACCATCACGATCGCGAGCGAGGAGTCAGGCGCAGCCATCCGCTTTCGGATAGGGCATCGGGCAACCGGGGGTCAACGGCCTCGCGGACCGAGCCCCCGCCTTATTTGCGGTGCAGTGCCGCCACCGCGCGCGCGACCGACTGCATCAGTTCCCAGCGCTGGGGGATGGCCAGCGTCGTCTCGCCGATCATCACCGCGATCGCGTAGCTGGTGCCGTCTGGGGCGGTCATGATGCCGACGTCGTTATAGCCGGTCGAGCGCGGCGCGAGATCCTGGCCGGTGCCGGTCTTGTGCAGGTAGGTCCAGCCGGCGGGCACGCCCGCCTTGATCCGCTGCGGGCCGGTTTTCGCCTCGCTCATTGTCGAGAGCAGCAACTGGGTCGACGACGGCGAAAGCATGTCGCCCTTCTTGAGCTTGGAAAGGGCATTGACGATGGCGAGCGGAGACGCGCCGTCGATCGGGTTGGCGAGATACGCGTCCAGCGCCTTCTCCCGCACCGAGCGCGGCAAATTGGCACGCGCCGTGTAAAAGCGCCGGCCCTGCGACATTTCCTGCGACCAGGTGAGGCCGGCGGTCTGGCTCTGGAGCAACCGCTCACCGGGGCCGAAGCGGATCGACTCCGGCCCGAAGAAGCGCCGCGCCAGATAGCCGCGCACCGCCTCCGGTCCGCCAACCGTGCGCAGAACCGAATCATTGGCGGTGTTGTCGCTCTGCGTCATCGCCCGGTAGAAGAGGTCGCGCAGCGAGGTCTGGTAGCCCGATCCCTTCACCATCGCCGCGATCGGCTGGTGAAACAGGGTGAGATCGGCGGGGCGGATCATCACCGGCGTATCGAGCGTGATCTTGCCGCGATCGACCGCGTCGAGCATCGTCATCGCGACCCACAGCTTGGAGACACTCTGCTGCGGGAACAGCTTGTTGCCGTTGTGCGCCACGGTCCAGCCAGCGTCCACCCGCTGCACCGCGATGCCGACCGAGCCGTTGAAATTACGGCCAAGCGTCTCGATGATCGAGACCAGAGCGGGCGACGGACGACTGCTCGGAGCGACGGCGACCGGCGCGGGCCTCGGTGGCGGCGATGCCGGCAGCGCGGCCACGGCAGGCGAGGACGCAACCCGGACGGGCGCGGCCGAAGGGATGGCAGTGCAGGCGCCAGCCAGGACCAACAGGGCAATCCCCGCCGGCCATGATGCGAACCGCCGCCTCCGCTGCACCTGATTCCCCTTGCCGTTCATAGTGATAGTTCTCGCCATCAGATGCTTAACATGGCCCGAACAGGTTCAAGGCAGATGCGACACGCCGAATCGGATTCGCGATCAACCGAGTCTCTTGGCGGGAACCGCTCGGTCACGGCACCAGAATCGTGTCATGGGCGTCCGGCAGCATGTCGGGATAGTCGAGCGTATAGTGCAGGCCGCGACTCTCCTTGCGGTCGAGCGCCGAGCGGATGATCAAACGGGCCACCTCGAGCAGGTTGCGCAGCTCGATAAGGTCGGCCGTCACCCGGAAATTGCCGTAATAATCGTCCACCTCGCGCTGCAACAGGTCAGCGCGATGCTCCGCGCGCTCCAGCCGCTTGGTGGTGCGCACGATGCCGACATAGTCCCACATGAACCGGCGGATCTCCTTCCAGTTGTGGTGGACGATGACCTCCTCGTCGCTGTCCGTCACGCGGCTCTCGTCCCACGGGCGGATCGGCGGCGGCGGCGGCAGCGCATCCCAATGGGCGCGGATGTGGTTGGCCGCCGCCTCGCCGAACACGAAGCATTCGAGCAGCGAGTTGGACGCGAGCCGGTTGGCGCCGTGCAGGCCGCTCTCGGTCACCTCGCCTGCCGCGTAGAGGCCGGGCAGATCGGTGCGGCCATCCAGATCGATGACGACGCCGCCGCAGGTATAATGCTGCGCCGGCACCACCGGGATCGCCTCCCTGGTGATGTCGATGCCCAGATCGAGCAGCCGTGCGTAAATGGTCGGAAAATGCTCCTTGATGAACGCCGCCGGCTTGTGGCTGATGTCGAGGTGGACATAATCGAGGCCGAGCCGCTTGATCTCATGGTCGATGGCGCGGGCGACGACGTCACGCGGGGCCAATTCGCCACGCGGATCGAACCGGTCCATAAAGCGCTCGCCACCGCCGGGGACGCCGGGCGGCAGCTTGAGCAGCCCGCCTTCGCCCCGCATCGCCTCGGTGATCAGGAAGTTCTTGACCTCCAGATGGTAAAGGCAGGTCGGGTGGAACTGCATCATCTCCATGTTGGAGACGCGGCAGCCCGCGCGCCAGGCCATGGCGATGCCATCCCCCGTCGCCCCGCGCGGCGCGGTGGAGAAGAGATAGGTGCGCCCGGCGCCACCCGAGGCGAGGATCGTCGCGCGCGCCACGAACGCATCGACCCGCCCCTCGCGCTTGTTGAGCGCATAGACGCCCCACACATGCCCGGCGCCCGAATAACGCTCGCCGTGCCGGGAGGTGATGAGGTCGATCGCGACCATATCCTCCAGCAGCGTGATATTGGGGTTGGCGCGCGCCGCCGCGAGCAGCGCCACCTGCACCGCATGGCCGGTCGCATCGTCGACATGGACGATCCGGCGGTGCGAGTGCCCGCCCTCGCGCGTCAGGTGCCAGCGTTCGCCGAACTCGGCGCCGTCATTGAACGGCACGCCGAGCGTCGCCAGGCGCTCGATCGCCGCGGGCGCCTCGGAGACCACGAACTCCACCGTCGCCCGGTCGTTCAACCCAGCGCCGGCGATCATCGTATCCTCGACATGCGCGGCAAAGCTGTCGCCCGCATCCAGCACCGCTGCGATGCCGCCCTGCGCCCAGTTGGTCGACCCGCCATCGAGCGCGCCCTTGGCCAGCACCAGCACTTTGTGGCTCTGCGCCAGATTGATCGCGGCGGTCAGCCCTGCCGCACCGGACCCGATGATGACGACATCATGTGTAGAAATGGTCATGCGCACGCTTCTTGTCGGTCGCCCACCCCATTGCGGCGGACAGCCGATCCCTAGCCACCGCAGGCGGCTTTGGGAAGGGATGCGCCGCCCTCGACACGCGGCGGCACGGCGACGACGCGAAATCCTCGCCGCCAACCGATGGGACCCTGTTCCAAAATGAGATGGTTAACATATGGTGAAGACCGTGCCCGCTGTGCTATGGCTCTGGAGTGGGGGGTAGCGGAAGACTGCCGGGTCTCACGACCCGAGTCTCACCGTTGGCCTGTTGTAATTTGTGGGAGATTGAAGATGGGAAGAACGAAGAGCATCCTGCTCGCTGCCGTTGCGGCCGCAGCCTTTGCAATACCGGCCAATGCGACGCTGACGGTCAACAACATCGGCGCCGCATCGGACATCGCCAGCAACAATGATTTCAAGGGCGATCTCAACGCGCTGGGTTTGTTTCGGCAGGCAGTGGGCGGATACACCATCTCGGTGACCGGTGCTCCCGTCAACATCAGCGTCTATTACGCCGGATCGGAAAGCGCCCTGGACAATTTCGTCATGGTTGGCGGCAACAGCTTCGGGGAAAACGACACTGGCTGGCACATCGGCAACCTGCTGGTAACCTACCAGCAGGCCAGCGATGGTCCCCTGACTGGCAGCATCAATTTCTGGAATGTCTTTGAAGCCGGCGAAGCGCTTGGCAGCAGCCAGGTCGCTCTGTTCATTCCGCAATTGCTGACCTCGAACAGCTATTCGGCGGACGACCTGTACTTCGGCTTCAACGATACGGGCAGCCCGGACAGCGATTTCGACGACTACATCATCCGCATCAGTTCTTCGCCGGTTCCGGAACCGACGACCTGGGCGATGATGATCATGGGCCTCGGCCTGGTCGGCGCTGGCCTGCGTCGCCGCCGCACGACGGTCAGCTTCGTCTGATCCGATTCGCGCAAGCGACGATGATCATGTGAAGGGCAGCCGGTCGGATGATCGGCTGCCCTTTCGTTATGGGGGCACGCCCTGTTCGTAGGGAAACAGGGCGACGCCGATCGGTCAACGGGTGCGTGGCAGTGCCGTCACGCCGCCGCGCGCGTCAACTGGAGGAAGACATCCTCCAGATCCGGTTCGCGGGTCGACACATCCACGATGGCGAAGCCCTGCCCCTGGATGACCGCCAGCAACTCCCCGGCTGTCGCCCGGTCGCGCCGGTAGGTGACCCGGATGGTGCGCTCCCCGGCTTTCTCCACCTTCTCGAAATGGCTGTGGTCGGGCAGCGTCGCCAGATCGCGGTCGACGGTCACCTCGACCACCTTCTCCTGCGCCATGGAGACCAGTTCGCGCGTCGGCTTGTCGGTGACGAGGCGACCATGGTTGATGATCGCGATGCGGTCGCACAGTTCCTCGGCTTCTTCCAGATAATGGGTGGTCAGCACAATCGTGACGCCGCGTTCGTTCAGGGAGCGCACATAGGACCAGAGCTGCTGGCGCAACTCGATGTCGACGCCGGCGGTCGGCTCGTCCAGCACCAGGATCGGCGGGCTGTGCACCATCGCCTTGGCGACCATCAACCGCCGCTTCATGCCGCCCGAGAGGGTGCGTGAATAGGCGTTGGCCTTGTCCTCCAGATGGACGGCGCGCAGCAATTCCATGGTGCGGCGCTCGGCCTTGGGCACGCCGTAATAGCCGGCCTGAATCTCCAGAGTCTCCGCAGGCGTGAAGAAGGGATCGAACAGGATCTCCTGGTTGACGATGCCGATCGAGTTGCGGGCATTGCGGGGGTGTGTCGCGGTATCGAACCCCCAGATGGAGGCGCTGCCGCTGGTCTTGTTCACCAGCCCGGCAAGGATGTTGATGATGGTGGACTTGCCCGCGCCATTCGGGCCGAGCAACCCGAACACGCTGCCGCGCGGGACCGTGAGGTTGACCCGATCGAGCGCCTGCTTGCCGCCGGCATAGATTTTGGAAAGGTCGGTGAGTTGGATGGCCGCGTCCGTCATGGTGCGCTCCTTAAGCCAACCGGTTCGGAATGAAAACGGGCCTCCGATGGTGCCGTGACGATTGCCCGGCACGCATCGCTGCCCATGTCAGGCCGCCCGGACCAGATCGCAGTAGCGCGCAGCGTTGCAGAAATCGGCGGAACGCGCGTCGAGGCGGGCTCTTGCTTCGGCATCCTCCCCCCACTGCTCGGCCTGCCAGCGCTCATCGAGCGTGACGGCCGCCCAGAGCGTCTCGACATCCGCCGCACCATCGAGCAGCGCCAGCGTAGCCACCAGCGATCCGCCTAGCTGCGTGAGCGTGGCGGCGCCGGCCAGCAGCCACGGGTCGATCGCTTCCACCGCGTCGCGCAAGGCCGCCAGCGTGCGCGCCGGCTGGTCGACCGGCAGGATACCGTCGGTGAGCGTGAAGCTGACGGCATGACATGTCCGCGCCCAATCGAGCAAAGGATCCCACGTCCCGCACTGCGCCGCGACCAATCCCTCGGGCTCGGCCGCACGGTAGCAGAACAGGTCACTCTCCGCGTAAGCAGCGATTTGCCCGCGAAACTCGCCGGGCGCAGGCAGCACGCGGTCGATCGTGGCGTTGGCGAAACCGGTCATCGGCATGGTGCGCGGGTCGATCTCCTCGCCCTGCGCCGCCCATTCCGCCACGATGGCGCGCGCCAGTGCCTCGCCCGGCACCGTGAGCAGCGCCCGCGCCGGCGTCCTGACCGCCCGGCCATCGAGGCGGACCGACCAGCCGCCCTCCTCCGCGACCAGATCAGCCGCCGTCCAGAAACGCTTCATCGCGACCATGGCGTCAGGACCGCTCCCGCGGCGTGGCGAAGGCGCGCGCCAGCATGCGCGGCACGATCATGAACTGCACAAAACCCACAATGGAGATGATCAGGCCCATCCATTTGGCCTTGTCGCCCTGCACCCAGCCGAAGCGCTGGAGCGAGATCGCCATCCCGAACAGCAGGATGAGGGCGCCGGACAGGCGGAACAGGCCGATGATGAAGAAGCGCTGCCGGGCGAGCGCGGCACGACGGGCCTCGTCAGCGCCCAGAGGCGCGGCGGAATCGGGTTTCTCGCTCATGGCAGGCCGATATGGCGAGCAAGCTCCGCGCTGTCCATGGCAACGCTGTGCGCACCGGCGGCGCGCAGCGCCTCGGGCGTGTGATAGCCCCAGCCGACGCCGAGCCCGCGCACGCCTGCGGCGCAGGCCATGGCCATGTCGAAGCTGGTGTCGCCGATCATCACGGCATTCGCCCGCTCGACGCCGGCCTGCGCCAGCGCCGCCTCGATCATGGACGGGTGCGGCTTGGACGGGTGGCGATCCGCGGTTTGCAGCGAAACGAAGCGGCCGTAGAGCCCCAACGCCTCCAGTGCGAGACGCAGGCCACGGTCCGACTTGCCCGTGGCAACCGCGAGCAGCCAGCCGTCTGCGTCCAGCGCGTCGAGCAAGGCGGCAATGCCGTCATAGAGCGGCTCGCGCACCTGCCCGGCCAGGCGCAGATCGTGAAAGGCGCGCTTGTAGTGCTCCGCCACCTCCGCGCGGACGCCCGGATCCGCCTCGGGCAGCAGCCGCGCCATCGCCTGCGGCAACGACAGGCCGACAATCGAGAGGCAATCACCGCGCGACGGGCATGGCAGCGCCACCGCGTCGAATGCGCGCTGCATCGCAGCGACGATGCTGTGCTGACTATCGATCAGCGTGCCGTCGCAATCGAAAATGGCAAGGCGAAGAGGCATGAAAAAGGGAGATCCGTGGAGGTGCGCGGCCCCTCATAGCGGCGTGGCGAGGATTTTCCAGCCGGCGCGGGCCCCGCCGATTCCCGGGAAGAAACGCAAGCGCCGCACGCCGTCCGGCCGAAACAGCGGGCCTTCCGTGCGGCGAATCGGCGATCCACGTGCGCCTGCTCCACGCCCAGTCCGCGAGAGCCCTGCACAACGCAAAGATGCCGCCGTGGGCTGGTTGCACACGGCGGCATCTTCGTTTTCCCAACGGGCAGCGTTCCGCCGCCCGGGCGCGTCAGTCGATCGTCACGGTCACCGCGCGGCGGTTCTGCGCCCAGGCAGACTCGTCGGAGCCGAGCGCTTCCGGACGCTCCTTGCCGTAGCTGATCGTGGTGATGCGGCTCGGGTCGATGCCGAGCGCCGCCAGATAGTTCTTGGCGGCGTTGGCGCGGCGCTCGCCCAGCGCGAGGTTATATTCGCGCGTGCCGCGCTCGTCGCAATGCCCCTCGATGGTGATGCGCTTCTGCGGATAGCGCTGCAGCCATTCGGCCTGGCTGCGCAGCGTCGCACGGGACTTATCGTCGATATCGCTCTTGTCGACATCGAAGAAGACGCGATCAGACGTGACGCTGGCAAGGAAATCAGCCTGGCTACCCGGCGTCGGGCCCGAAGGCGTCGGCGTTGCAGCAGGCGGTGCGGGCGGCGTGGTGTCCGCCGGAGCTGGCGGCAGGGCCTCGGGAGCCTTCTTCGAACAGGCCGAGAGCGCAAGCGCCGCGCTCGTTACGAGCAATATGATGGGTGTCGTGCGCATTGTTTCTTCTCCTATTGCAGTCCCACGTAAAATTCATTTCGTCGCATGCTTGGGGCGCCTTGCCTACAAGTCAACCCAAAAACCATTTTGTTGCATGCTTTTGATCATTGCAGAAGCGGGCCCCAGGCCGGGTCCGACCCGTCCACCGGCGTCGCGATTTGCCGCTCGTGGACGCCGGTCAGATCCACCTGCCAAACGGTCGAACGCCCGCCGCGCCCCTGCGTGGTGCGGAAAAATTGCAGTACGCGGCCGTTGGGTGACCAGGTCGGCGCCTCGTCCTGCCAGCCATTGGTGAGCAACCGCTCGCCGCCACCATCCGGGCTCATCACGCCGATGCGGAAGTTGCCCGCCATCTTCGTAAAGGCGATGAGGTCGCCGCGCGGGCTCCATTCCGGCGTGGCATAGCGCCCGCCGCCAAAGCTGATTCGGCGCTGGTTTGTCCCGTCGGCATTCATCACATAGATCTGCTGACCACCCGAGCGGTCGCTCTCGAACACGATGCGCGAGCCATCCGGGGAGAAGGAACCGCCCACGTTGATGCCAGGCGTATTGGTGAGCCGCGTCGGCCGGCCGCCCGTCGCGGGAATCTTGTAAATGTCGGTATTGCCGCCGCTCGCCATGGAGAAGAGCAAGGTGCGCCCATCCGGCGACCAGCGCGGCGCGAACACCGCGTTGTTGGTCTCCATGATCGCGCGCTGGCGGCCCTGATCGACATCATAGATGTAGATGCGCACCGTCTTGCCGACATAGGAGACATAGGCAATCGACTTGTAATCAGGCGACCAGCGCGGGGTGAGCGCGAGGCTCTGGCCGTTGGTGATGAAGCGGTGGTTGGCGCCGTCGCTATCCATGATGGCAAGGCGCTTCACGCGGGCATTTTTGGGCCCGGTCTCGGCGATATAGGCGATGCGGCTATCGAAGAACGGGCTTTCGCCGGTCAGCCGCGAATAGATGAGGTCGGCGCAGCGGTGCGCGGCGCGGCGCCAGTCGCGCGGGGCGACGACATAGCCCTGGCGCGTCAGTTCGCTCCGCAACGCCACGTCGTACAGGTAACAGCCGACGGTGATCTGCGCGTCACCGCCCGCCGAGCGCACGAAGCCCTGCACCAGCGCCTCGGCATTCATCCCCGCCCAGCGGTCGAACTGCGGGCTGGTCACTTCCGGCACGGTGGGGCGCGGCACGCCGTTGGGGCCGATCGGGCTGAACAGGCCGCTGTTGCGCAGATCGTTGGCGATCACTTCCGCGATCTTCTGGCCGAGCAACTCGGTGGAGCCGGCGGGCGTTTCGACCACCTGCTGCGTCGGCATGGCGGGAATGGCGATGCGCAGATCGCTCTCGATCTGGCCGGTCACATCGACGCTCAGTTGCGCAGCCGCCGGCCCGGCAAGAGCAATGGCAGTGACCATGAGCGCCAAACGGCGGAGCGTGGGAAGTTTCATTGGGACATCCTCGCGTCAAATCTGAGCGGCCGCAGCCACTTCCATTGATCATAATATTCCGGCGGCAGATTGCGGAACGGTGACGCGCGCGTCACCGCCTGGATGGCTCGCTCGGCGTGGAGATCGGCCTGCGCGCGGTTGCTGGCCGTGATGCCTTCCTGCCCGACCACCTCGATGCGGCCGACCACCGCGCCATTCTGGTCGAGATGGACGCTGAGCAGCGTCACCAGCTTCTCGGCGTCCGCGCCCGAAGGCGGCCGCCAGAACGGCTTGATCTGCCGGTTGATCTCGGCGTTGAGCGCGCGTGCCGCGGCCGCGCCCATCGGCGCATTGGACCCCGTGGCCGGCGCATTACGCGCCGAGGGCGTATCGGCGTCCAGCCCCTTGAGGAAATCGCGGCCAAGGCGGGAGGCGCGCTGCGGCCGTTCCGATGGCTTGGGCGTCGGCTCGGCCTTGGCGGCGGGCTTCGTTTCCGCCGGCTTGGTTGTGGCTTTGGGCGGTGTTGGCTTCTGCGGCGCCTCGCGCGGCTTCTCCGGCGTCGGCTGCACCGCTTTGGGTTTGGGCGGCGCCGGCGTTGGCGGCGCAGGAGCCACGACTGGCGCAGCGACGGCTTCGGATGGCTCGGGCGGCGCTGCCTCGGGCTCGGGTGGCCCCTGCTCGGGCGCGGTGGCTGAGCGCGGCGCTTCGGTGGTCTGCTCCGTCGTTCGGCTTTCCAGCGCGATGCTGTCCGCCAGCGCAACGTCGATGGTCGTCTGGCGCGGCGGCAGCGGAACCGACGTGCGCAGGAGGCCGAGCGACAACGCCCCGAAAAGCAGAACATGCCCCGCGGTGGCCACCCCCAGCCCTATGCGCTCGCTGCGATCCATCCCGATTGCCTATGGCTCGCGCGATGAACGGTCGATGGACGAAGGCCGTTCCTCATTCGCCCCGCCCGCGCTCGACGCGCCATCGGTTGCGCCGGTCGTCACCAAAGCCACCCGGTCCAGACCCGCACGGTTGAGTTCACCCATGATGCGCATCACCTGGCCATAGGACAGGCTGGCGTCAGCCCGCAGGAAGAGCTGGTCGGTCGGCTTCATCTCGTCGCGCAGCGCCGCCAGCCGTTCGCCGATCTGGTCCTCGGGCACGCCCTCGTCGTCGATGAACAGCGCGCCCTCCTGGTTGATCGAGAGCACCGTCGGCTTCTGGTCCTGATCGAGCGCCTTGGCACGCGATTCGGGCAAGCGGATCGGCACGCCGGTGACGAGCAACGGCGCCGTCACCATGAAGATGATGAGCAGCACCAGCATGACGTCGACCAGCGGCGTCACGTTGATCTCCGCCATCGGCGCGCGCCGGCCGCCGCGGCGCTTGCTGGGGGGCAGGCCGATGCTCATTCGCTGACCTCAAGCTCCCGGCTGAAGGTGGTGTAAAGCCCGTCCGCAAAGCGAGAGAGCCGGCCTTCCAGCCGGTTCACCCCGTGGCTGAGCCGGTTGTAGGCGATCACCGCCGGGATAGCCGCGAACAGGCCGATGGCGGTGGCGAACAACGCCTCGGCAATACCGGGCGCGACGACCGCGAGGCTGGTGTTCTGCTCGCCGGCAATGGCGGTGAAGCTGCGCATGATCCCCCAGACGGTGCCGAACAGGCCGACGAACGGAGCGACGGCGCCGACCGTGGCGAGGATGTTGAGGCGGTCGGACAACCGGTCGATCGCCCCGGCGATGGCCGAACTCATCGCGGTGGCGATACGCTCGCGGGCGCCCTCCGCCTGCATCTTGCGCTGTCCGGTCGAACGGCGCCACTCGCCAACCGCCGCATTGAGCACTTGCGCGCTCGGCAGATCCTCGCGGCCGCGATCGCGCACGAAATTATCGGTATCCTGCGCTTGCCAGAAGGCGCGCTCGAAGGAATCGCAGCCCTTGCTGACCTTGCGCAGGCGTCCGGAGAAGCTGAAGATGATCGCCCAGGTCCAGATGCTGGCGAACAGCAGGCCGATCATCACCAGCTTCACGATGATGTCCGCCTGGAGGAAAAGCGTCCATGGCGACAGGGAGATGGGGTCGCTGGACAGGGCGGGCGCTGCGGCCGCAACGATGGTCGACAGGGTCAGGGACAAGAAAGCGCTCTCCTCACGAACTAAGCTGTTTGAAGCGGTCGATCCACGCGGCCGGCTGGCGGCGCGGACGGCCGAGCGGATCGATGAAGGCGACGGTGACACCACCATCCGCCAGCAGCGTTTCCGCCCGCCAGATGCTCTGGGCGATGGCGCAGCGCACGGCGCTCACCCGATCGATCCGGCTGCGCACGGTCAGGGCGTCGTCGAGCCGGGCCGGGGCGCGATAGCGAAGTGCGATGTCGGCCACCGCATAGCTGCCGATCCCCGCCTCGTGCGCGGCGCGCTGGTCGATCCCCGCCACGCGCAGCATGTCCGAGCGCGCACGCTCCATGTAACGCAAATAATTGGCATGATAGACGACGCCGGACAGATCGGTATCCTCATAATAGACGCGCACCGGGAACAGATGCTCCCCGCCCGTGAACAAACCTGAAGCGGGCGCGGGGGCCGGATCCGATGACATGGCGGTGACCCTAGTCTAGCCGAGTCGTTGGGAAAAGCCCCCGCGAGTGGCAATTCAAGCCATAGCCGCTTCTGGTCGTCGCACACTGCGCCCCTTTCATGCCCATTCCGATCCACCGATGCGATCGACGGAGTTACCCACAGGGGCATGGCTGCCTCCCTCCCAGACATGGCAGCGGCAGCGGCAACGGGGCACGTGCTAATCGAACAGTCCGTCCTGGCTGCCGTCCGGTGGATTGAGGCCGAGATGCTTCCAGCCGGGTGCGTTGAGCACGCGGCCGCGCGCGGTGCGGGCGATGAGGCCGAGCTGGAGCAGATAGGGCTCGATCACGTCCTCGATGGTGTCACGCGGCTCGGAGAGGCCGGCGGCGAGCGTTTCCACGCCGACCGGGCCGCCCTTGTAGATGTCCGCAATCATCCGCAGGTAGCGCCGGTCCATCAGGTCGAGACCAAGCTGGTCGACCTCCAGCCGGGAGAGCGCGCCATCCGCCGCGGCGGCATCCACCAGATCGTGCCCGGCGGCATGGGCAAAATCACGCACCCGGCGCAGCAGCCGCCCGGCGATGCGGGGCGTGCCGCGCGAGCGGCGGGCGATCTCGGTGCAGCCGTCCGGCGCGATCGGCAGCGCCAGCAGTCGCGCGGCGCGGGCGATCACCTGCTCCAACTCGGCCACCTCGTAGAAATTGAGGCGCACGGGGATGCCGAAGCGGTCGCGCAGCGGCGTGGTCAGCAGCCCCTGCCGGGTGGTCGCGCCAACAAGGGTGAAGTGCGGCAGGTCGATTCGCACCGAGCGTGCCGACGGTCCCTCGCCGATCATGATGTCGAGCGCGCGGTCCTCCATGGCGGGGTAGAGAATCTCCTCCACCGCCGGGTTGAGCCGGTGGATCTCGTCCACGAACAGCACGTCGCCCTCGTCGAGATTGGTGAGCAGCGCCGCCAGATCGCCCGCCTTGGCGATGACCGGCCCGGAGGTCGAGCGGAAGCCCACGCCCATCTCGCGCGCGACGATCTGCGCCAGCGTGGTCTTGCCCAGCCCCGGCGGGCCGAAGAACAGCACATGGTCGAGCGCCTCGCCGCGCGCCTTCGCGGCCGCGATGAACACCCGCAGATTCTCCCGCGCCGCCTTCTGGCCGATGAACTCCTCCAGCGACTTGGGCCGCAGCGCCGCATCGGCGTCGTCGGCCGCGCGCTCGGCGGAAAGAAGGGGGCGAGGGTCAGCCATGCCGCGCTCCTCTCAAGCAGGACCACCCGCTCACTTCGCGGCCTTCCGCAGGGCGAGCCGCACCAGCGCATCAAGGCTGGGAGCCGCGCCCAGTTCGTCGAGCGCGGCACCCACCGCCGCCGAGGCTTCGCCGGGACGGAAGCCGAGCGAGGCCAGCGCCGCCAGCGCATCGGCCTGGAGACCCGATGCCGCCGGGCCGGCACCGCCTGCCGCGCCACCGATCGCCAGCGGCGACGTCGCGATCAGCCCCGCCTTGTCCTTGAGTTCGCGCACAATCCGCTCGGCCAGCTTGGGGCCGACGCCGTTGGCGCGCGCGACCATCGCCTTGTCCTGCGCGGCGATGGCGCGGTGCAGCTCGGTCGGATCGAGCACCGAGAGGATCGCCAGCGCCACCCGCGCGCCGACACCCTGCACGCCGGTGAGCAGCCGGAACCAGTCGCGCTCCGTCTCATCGCCGAAGCCGACCAGCCGGATGAAATCCTCCGCGACCAGCATCTCGGTATGGACCATCACAGCCTCGCCCACCGCCCCCAACGCCGCCAGGCTGCGCGTGGACATGCCGACGAGATAGCCGACGCCGCCCACGTCGATCACCGCATGGTCGGCGCCCGTCGCGCTCAGCAGCCCCTTGAGATGTGCGATCATGCGGCGGGTCTAGCGACGTTCCCGCTTCGTTTCCACTCCTGATGCACTTTTCGTGCTCCGTCTCGCCGCCATCGGCTCCGGCCACGAATCGCCTCCGTTCCATTGACAATTCCGCCGCGCTTGCCTATCGGCGCGCCTTCGGACAGATGGCTGCCCCTCGGGCGGCGGCCCTTGCTTGTCGACCCCGATCGATTCGAATTTGAGGAATGAACGATGAAGCGCACCTTTCAGCCGAGCAATCTGGTTCGGAAGCGCCGCCACGGTTTCCGCGCCCGCATGGCGACGGTGGGCGGCCGCAAGGTCCTGAACGCCCGTCGCGCGCGCGGCCGCAAGAAGCTCTCGGCCTGACAGACGATTCGGCGCGCGCCGTGGGTCGCATGACCCGCCGCGCCGATTATCTGGCGGCCAATCGCGGCCAACGCGCCCCCATGCCGGGCTTTGTCCTGCTGGTGCGCGACCGCCGCGACGGCGACCCGGCGGTTCGCCTCGGCATCACCGTTACCAAGAAGATCGGCGGCGCTGTCATCCGCAACCGGATGAAGCGCCGTTTTCGCGCGCTGGCGAAGGCGGCGCTGCCTACCCTCGGCATCCCCGGCGCGGACCATGTGCTGATCGGCCGCGAGGGCGGCATCGAACGGGATTATGCCCAGCTCTCCGCCGAATTGGAAACGGCGCTCAAGCGCATCGCCGGCCGGCGCGAAAAGCCCGGGCGGGAGCGACGCCAGGACCAAAACCGCGACCAATGATCGCGCGGCTGCTCATCCTCGTCGCGCGCTTCTGGCAACTGGGGCCGAGCCGAATCCTGCCGCCGACATGCCGCTATTCGCCAAGCTGCTCGCAATATGCCATCGAGGCGCTGCGGAAATATGGAGCGATAAAGGGTGGCTGGCTCGCCACGAAGCGGCTATTGCGCTGCCACCCATGGGGCGGCTGCGGCCACGATCCAGTGCCCTGACGCAGGATTCCGCGGCTGTCCGCCGTGACATGAAGAAACGGGAAAAGATCAAGACGTGAGCGACAAGCAGAACATCTTCCTTGCCGTGGTGCTGACCATCGCCATCCTGTTCGGCTGGCCTTACATCTCGAACCATTTCTTCCCCACCGCCAACCAGCCGGCACCCCGGGCGGCGACCAGCGATGTCACCACGCCAACGCCGGCCAGCGGCGCACCCGTGGATGGCGCGGCGCAGGCCGTGCGCCCGCTCGACGCCGTGCTCAAGGAGGGGCCGCGCCTCGCCATCGAGACGCCCAAGCTCCGCGGCTCGATCAACCTTAAGGGTGCGCGCATCGACGATATCGTGCTGCCGCAGCACAAGGAGACGATCGAACCGGATTCGCCGCCGGTCCGCCTGTTCAGCCCGAGTGGCACCAAGGACGCCTATTTCGCCAGCTTCGCCTGGACCGGCGAGGGCCTGAAGCTGCCCGACGCCGACAGCCTTTGGACCGCCGACGGCGCCAAGCTGACGCCGGATACGCCGGTCACGCTCCATTGGGACAATGGCGCCGGTCAGCGCTTCGTCATGCGCCTCACCATCGACAAGGATTACATGCTGAGCGTGGCGCAAACGGTCGAGAACCGCAGCGCCAACGCCGTGGTGGTGCGCCCCTATGGCCTGCTTTCGCATCTCGGCGTCTCCAAGACCCCGTCGACCTGGACGATTCACACCGGCCCGGTCGGGGTATTCAACGGCAAGGCCAATTACGACGTCGATTTCAAGGATCTCGACAAGGATGGCGACCAGCGCTTCACCACCACCGGCGGCTGGCTCGGCTTTACCGACCTCTACTGGCACGCCGCGCTGATTCCGGCGCAGGCGAGCCCAATCGACGCGCAATTCCGCGCTGGCGCCAACCAGCGCTACCAGGCGGACATGACGTACGCGCCGGTCACGGTTGCGCCGGGCAAGAGCGTCACCACCTCCAGCCGGCTGTTCGTGGGCGCCAAGGAAACCAAGGTTCTGGAAGCCTATACCGACCAGGCCGGCGTCGCGCTGCTCGACCGCGCCATCGACTGGGGCTGGTTCCGCTGGTTCGAGAAGCCGATCTTCTACATGCTCGACTGGCTGTTCCGCCTCATCGGCAATTTCGGCGTCGCGATCATCTGCCTCACCTTCGTGGTGCGCGGGCTGATGTTCCCCATCGCCCAGCGCCAGTTCGCCTCCATGGCGGCGATGCGCGTGCTCCAGCCCAAGATGAAGGCGCTGCAGGAGCGCTACAAGGATGACCGCCCCAAGCTGCAGCAGGAGATGATGCAGCTCTACAAGACGGAGAAGGTCAATCCGCTCGCCGGCTGCCTGCCCATCTTCCTGCAGATCCCGGTGTTCTTCGCGCTCTACAAGGTGCTGATGCTGACCATCGAGATGCGGCACCAGCCGTTCATCCTGTGGATCAAGGACCTTTCAGCGCCCGATCCGCTGCACGTGCTCAATCTGTTCGGCCTGCTGCCGTTCACGCCGCCCAGCTTCCTCGCCATCGGCCTGCTGGCGATCATCCTCGGCATCACCATGTGGTTGCAGTTCAAGCTCAACCCGGCGCCGATGGACGAGATGCAGAAGCAGATCTTCGCCTTCATGCCGTGGATCATGATGTTCGTGATGGCACCTTTCGCGGCGGGGCTGCTGATCTACTGGTGCACGTCCAACATCCTCACCATCGCCCAGCAGTGGTGGCTATACCGGCAGCATCCGGTGCTGAGCCAGCCGGCGGCGGCGAAATAGCAAGCGGCAGCGCCCCGCCGCCATGGCGGGGCGGCCCGGTCCATATGGAGGATCACCATGGATGACGACGCGCGCGCCGCCGCGATCGAGGAAGCCCGGCGCATCTTCGCCGGGCCGATCCGCTTCCTGCTCTCGGCGCCCAGCCTCAAGTTCCTGCCCGAGCCGATCGCCGAGGAAATCGCGTTCGCCGGCCGCTCGAACGTGGGCAAGTCCTCGCTGATCAACGCGCTGACCAACCGCAACGGCCTTGCCCGCACCTCCAACACGCCGGGCCGCACGCAGGAGCTGAACTTCTTCGATGTCGGGGGGCAGGAGGGCGAGGTGCCGCGCTTCCGCCTCGTCGACATGCCGGGCTACGGCTATGCCAAGGCGCCCAAGGACATGGTCCGCCAGTGGCGCCATCTGGTGAACGATTATCTGCGCGGCCGCGCGGTGCTGCGCCGCACCCATGTGCTGATCGACAGCCGCCACGGCCTCAAGGACGTCGACCAGACATTGCTCGACATGCTGGACGAGGCGGCGGTGAGCTACCGCATCGTGCTGACCAAGGCGGACAAGGTGAAGGCGAGCGAGCTGGCCGACGTGACCGCGCGCACGGCCGAGGCGATCCGCAAGCGCCCCGCCGCCCACCCGGAGATCATCGCCACGTCGAGCGAGAAGGGCATGGGCCTGCCGGAACTGCGCGCCGCGGTGATCGACGCACTGACCTGAGGGGGCACCGGAGCCGCGCCCCGGGGAGGATTTCGCGACACGCCGTGCTTCCCGTTGACAGCGCGCCGGCGCCGCCGCATCGCTCGCGCAGAGGGAGACGCGCCATGCTCAGGCTCATCATCGGCAACAAGACCTATTCGAGCTGGTCGCTGCGCGGCTGGCTGGCGGCGAAGCAATCCGGCCTGCCGTTCGAGGAAGTCGTGGTTTCACTGTACGACGAGGCCTGGGAGGAGCGCAAAGCGCAGAGCGACCTCGCGCCATCGGCCGGCAAGGTGCCGACCTTGTGGGACGGCGAGGCCGTACTGTGGGACAGCCTCGCGATCATCGACTATCTCGACGCACGCTCGGGCGGCACCCGCTTCTGGCCGACGGACCGCCCGGCCCTTGCGCTCGCCCGCGCGATGGCGGCGGAGATGCACGCGGGCTACATGCCGCTGCGGCAGGCGTGCGGGATGAACCTGCGCCACGTGCTGCCGCCTGCCCCGTTGAGCGCGGAGGTGAGCGCCGATGTCGCGCGCATCCTCCACCTCTGGCGCGAGGCGCGCACGCGGTTCGGTGGCGGTGGTGCCTTCCTGTTCGGGGATTTCGGCGCGGTGGACATCATGTTCGCGCCGGTGGTGACGCGCTTCGTCACCTACAGCGTGGCCGTGCCGGCCGATGCCCGGGCCTATATGGACGCGATCCTCGCCCACCCCTTCATGGCCGAGTGGAGCGCCGCCGCCAAGGCCGAGCCCTGGGTGATCGCGCGCTTCGAACCGGCGGGGGTGGACCAAAACTGACCGCGCAGACCGGCCACTGCTCTGCGCAGGCAGGGCCTTAAGGCCCCGCCCCTCTCCGCGATCGCCCTGGACCTTCGCCCCACGCAGAAGCGCGGCGCGTTCAGACCTGACGGCGGCGTCCTGGCCTCAACGCGCTGTCAGGCAATCCGCCGTGCGGGATAGGGGGTGCCGTCGCGGTGCAGAAAGCCCTGCTCGGTGAAGATCATGTCGATATCCGAATAGCCGCCCCCCGCCGCGCGGTCGCCCGCGCTCATGCAGAGGAAGGTGCAATCGGCATCGCTCCGGTTGACGAGATGGTGGCCGTTACGCGACCCAGCCGGCCACGCCGCGCAATCGCCGGGACGCAGAACCGTCTCCCCATCATCCTCGATCAGGACCGCCTCGCCGCTCAACATCACCAGCACCTCGTCCTCGCCCTCGTGCCAGTGGCGCTGCGAGGACCAGGCGCCCGGTCGCAGCAGCACATGGCTGAGCCCCATCGCGGTGAGGCCCACCACCGGCGCCAACCGCTGATGCAGCCGCCCGGCGACAGCCTCATCGAATGGCGCCGGATAGCCGGTGCTCGCGCGCAATGCGGCAGGATCGAGATCGATTCGGGGCATGGTCCCCTCCTTTTGTCCACGATAGGAGGTGGCTAAGATGATGCGCGCCGGCATGCAACCGGCACCATGGAGGGCCGCCCCTGATGACCCCGACGCCGCCAATATGGCCCGCTCCCTGCGGCGGATGGCCGATCTGGGCCAGCCGCCTTCCCGTGCGCGCGCAGTTGGTCTAACGCGGCGCGATGACCGACACGCCCGCCCTCACCGATCCGGTCGCGCTCGCCGAAGCGCTGATCGCCTGCCCCTCCGTAACGCCGGCGACGGGCGCCGTGTTCGACTGCCTGGAGGCGATGCTCGTCCCGCTCGGCTTCACCGTGGAGCGCTTCCTCGACGGCCATGGCGAAAATGCGCCGGTCGAGAATCTGCTGGCGGTGCGGAACAGCGGCGCGGGCGAGCATATCGCCTTCGCCGGCCATCTTGACGTCGTGCCGCCGGGCGACGGCTGGACCAGCGACGCCTTCCGCCCCGAGCGGCGTGGCGCGCTGCTCTACGGGCGCGGCGCGGTGGACATGAAAGGCGCCATCGCCGCATTCGTCGCCGCCGTTGCGCGCGCCGGGGCGCAAGCACAGCCAGGCACGCTCAGCCTGCTCATCACCGGTGACGAGGAAGGCGACGCCGTCCACGGCACCCGCGCGCTGATGACCCATATGGCCGAGCGCGGCGTGACGCCCGACCTCTGCCTCGTCGGCGAACCGACCTCGGTCAACCGCCTCGGCGATACCATCAAGATCGGGCGGCGCGGCTCGGTCAACATGTGGATCGCGGTGGAGGGCGTGCAGGGCCACGTCGCTTACCCGCATCTGGCGAAGAACCCCATCCCGCCGCTCGTCCGCATCCTCACCGCCATCGAGGCGATCGAGCTGGATTCCGGCACCGACTGGTTCCAGCCAAGCAACATCGAGATCACCGACATCATGGTGGGCAATCCCGCCACCAACGTGATCCCGGCGCGCGCAACCGCCCGCCTCTCGATCCGCTTCAACGACCTGCACCGGGGCGAGGCGCTGGCCGAGCGCATCCGTGCGCTGGTCGAGGTGGAGGGTGGCACGCTCGTCGCCAAGATCAGCGGCGAGGCGTTCCTCACCCCGCCCGGCGATCTGTCTGCCCGCGTGAGCGACGCGATCCGCGCCGAAACGGGCGTGACGCCCGAGCTGTCGACCAGTGGCGGCACCTCCGACGCGCGGTTCCTCAGCGCGCTGTGTCCAGTGGTCGAATTCGGGCTCGTCAACGCGACCATGCACAAGCTGGACGAGGCGGTCGCGCTTGCCGACCTCGAACAACTCACCGCCATCTATCAGCATCTGCTGGTGACGAAGCCAACGCATTCTTAAGGCTGTCGCGATAGGCTGGCTGGATGACCGCCCAAGGGTGAAGACCATGCAGCCCTATTCGATTGAAACCGACCCCGCGCGGCGTCTGCTGACCATCGTCATGCGCGGCTATTGGGACCAGCCGACGTTCGATCAGTTTGCCGGCGAATACAGCCAGACAATCCGTGCCATGCATGCCAGTGGCAGGCTCCATTTCGCCCTGATCGACGGGCGAGATTTTGCGGTGCAGGCCCGGCAAATCTCGGATCAGTTCCGCGACCTGATCGCGGCGCACCAGTCCTATGTCGCGCCGCGGACGGCCACTGTCGTTCCGACGCATCTCAACAAGCTGCAGGCCGAGCGCACCGGGGAAGCCATCGCCGCCCGTTACTTTACCGACATGGCAGAGGCCGAAGGCTGGCTGTTCAGCGAGGCATGAGGCGCTGGCGGCTCAGTCGCCGCGCCGCAGGATGACATAAAGCGCGCCATCGCCGCCGTGGCGGGGGTGCGCCTGCCGCACGCTGGCGATGCGCCGCGCATGCACGCTGCGCGCCAGCCAGTCGCCAATCTCCGCGCGGATGGCGCCGCGCCGGCGCGTCTCACCCGGAGCGGGCGCCGGCCGGGGCCGCCCGGTCACCACCAGCAGCACGCGCCAGCCCTGCCGCACGGCGTCGTCCAGCAGCCGCTCCAGGCGCAGATGCGCCGCCGCGAGGGTCAGGCCATGCAGGTCAATGCTGATGTCCGGCGCCAGGCGTCCACCGCGAATGCGCTTTTCCCAACTGCCGTCCAGCACCGGCACGGGCGCTGGCGCCGTGGGGGGTGGCGCCGGCGGCGCGGGCCGGAGGGGGGGAACCCGGCCCTTGATCCGGGGCGTGTCGAGCAGGTCGGCGAGCGTTTCCGACGGCGGCGGCACCGCCGCTACGGGCTCTGGCGGGGGCCTGGTGCGCCGCAGGGGGGTGACCGTTCGGGTCAGCGTCCGCCAGAGCGCCCGTTCCTCAGGGCTGAGGCGACGGCGCGGCATTTTGCTGCGTCAGGCGGTTATAGGTGCCGATCGGCAGCAGCAGCAGCGCGCTGCCACGGGCGGACATGCCCCCGGCAATGGCCCGCGCCCGCTCCCCCGCGCCCCAGAAGGTATCGAAGCGGTTGGCGCCCTTGATCGCGCCGCCTGTATCCTGCGCGATCCACAGCCCGTTGGGCTCGGCGCGATCCAGCGAGAGCAGCACCGGCGCGCCCAGCGGCACGAAAGTCGGATCCGCCGCGACCGTCGCCTCCGGCGTCACGGGGAGGCCCAGCGCGCCGAGCGGCCCAGCGCCGGTCAGCTCGCGGAAGAACACATAGCTCTTATTCTCGTTCATGATCGCCATGCCCTGCGCGGGATTGGCGCGGATATAGCTCATGATGTCCTGCATCGAGCCGGCCTGGATCAAGCCACGATCCTTCATCAGCTTGCCGATGCCGGTATAATCGCGGCCATTCTGCCCGTCATAGCCGACGCGCATGATGCTGCCGTCGGGCAGGCGCAGCCGGCCGCTCCCCTGAATTTCCAGAAAAAACAGCTCGACCGGGTCGTTGGCGTAAGCCAGCTCCAGCCCGCGCCCAGCGAGCGTGCCGGCGGTGATCGCCGCGCGGTCGTCATAGGGGACCAAGCTGGCGCCGGTCACCTTGCCACGAATTCGCCGGCCTTTCAGACTCTCGCTGAACAGGCCGAGATCGACCTCGATAAGGTCGGCCGGGCGCTTGTAGAGCGGCGTCGCGCAACCGTTGGTAGGGGTACGGCAACCGGCAATTTCCGGCTCGTAATAGCCGGTGGCATAGGCCGTGCCATCGCCCACCTGCACCAGCTCGAAATAGCGGCGGAAGAATTCGCGGGCGTTGGACTCGCTCCAGCTCGCGGCGGCGCTGCAGGCCTGCTGCCAGTCGCTGCCGCTGGTGAGGCCGCTCTGGTCGGTCCGCCGCACCAGCGACGGGCAGGAGATGCGGAAGGCACGGAGCGCCAGGCCGGTGCGCGTCGCGTCCGCCGGGAGCAGCGTGTCGATCGCCGGCCCGAGCGTCAGCCCGGCCGCCACCGCCGCTCCGGCGCCGGCAACGGGCGGTGCGGCGGGCGGCGTCACCGCGATGGGCGGGCGTGGGGTGGCGGGCTGTGGCCTCGCCGCCGGCGTTCCCGGTGCGGGGCGGCTACCCGGCGTACCCGGCGGAATCACGCGGCCGCAACTCGCCAGCGCCAAGGCGCCGGCCAGCACGATCAGCCATTTGAGCGACAGGATCGGACGGGAGGTCAGGTCAGGCATGAGCGGCAACCCGCTCAGCCTTCATCCGTCTCCACGAGCTGCCAGTTGGGATCGCGGCTGCGCAGATCACGGCCGAAGGTCCACGTCTCGACCGTGCCGATGGCATCATCGAGCGAGCCGGCGACCACGTCCCCGTTGGCATCGCGAGTCACCGCCGAGAGGTCCGCTTCGAACCGGACAGCGATCAACGCATAGCCATCGTTCACGGTGACATCGACGATGTTGGCCGATTCGATCCGCACCAGCTTGTTGTCGAGCGTGTGGCCAGCGGCCTCGCGCTCGGCGATCGCGCTCTCGAACGCGTCCTTCACATCGGTGTCGCAATAGCGCGCCAGCGCCTCGCGATCGCCCTTCCAGAAGGCCTCCAGGATCAGGCCGTAAGCCGCGCGCGCGCCGTTCATGAACTGCGCGACATCGAAGCCGCGGTCCGCCGCGATCAGCGCGCGCAGGCCGGATTGCGCGGGAGCCGCCACGACGCTTTCCGCCGCGCGCTGCCCGGGCGCATTGCCGTCACCCTGCGCACTCGCCGTCGCCCGCGCGACGACGGGGCGGTCGTCCACCGGCGCCGGCAACTGGCGCTGCTCATGGCCGGTACGACGGCCGAGTACGGAAAACAGCCGCAGCGCCAGCAAGGCAAAAATCATGGCCAGGACGACAATGACGGTCACGGATTGGACCCTTCTCAAAATACTTGAACCCACAGGACATAGGCGGTCTTGTGCGGATATTCAAACCTGCAAGGCGCACATTCCCATCGACTTTACGCAAGGCCGACCAAAAAAGCATCAACAATCGCACCCTGTATCAGGCCGGGGCGGTCTGCGCAGGAGACGAACCGAGCCGGCGCAAACCGTTGCGGAGGCCCGGCCCGCCTGCTAAGCGCGCGCTCGATGGGTGGCTCGCGCCCTGCGATTTTCCAGCGCCCCGCCGCAGCGAACAGGCACGGCACGGTGGCAACAGCCTGAAGGACAGGAACGACATGACTGACACGACCACGAACGGCGCTGACAACCAGCCACAGATCGGCCTGATCGCGCAATATGTGAAGGACCTCTCCTTCGAGAACCCCAATTCGCCCGGCGTCTACCAGTGGCAGGACCAGCCGCAGATCGACGTCAATTTCAACATCAGCAACGAGAAGGCGGCCGACGACGTCCACGAAGTCTCGGTCAAGATCACCGCCAAGGCCGCGACCGACGCGGGCACCGCCTTCGCCGTGGAGCTGGTGTTCGCCGGCCTGTTCGGCATCCGCAACGTGCCCGACGACCAGCTCCGCCCGTTCCTCTATGCCGAGGCGCCGCGCCTGCTGTTCCCGTTCGCGCGCCGCATTCTCGCCGACGCGGTGCAGGATGGCGGCTTCCCGCCGCTGCTGCTCGACCCCATCGATTTCGGTGCGCTCTACATGCAGCAGCAGGCGCAGATCCAGGCGGCAGTCGAAGGCGCGCCGGCCGGCAACGCCTGATCCGCGCGGCCGACCGGGGGGCGCGGCGATGAACCTCGTGCGGGCACTGGGCTCGGTGGGCGGTCTTACGCTCGTCAGCCGGGTGCTTGCGCTGGTTCGTGATTCGCTGGCCGCCCGCTATGTCGGCGCGGGCTTCGCGGCGGACGCGTTCAACGGCGTCGCGTTCCGCCTGCCCAACATGTTTCGCGCCCTCTTCGCCGAGGGTGCCTTCGCCGCCGCCTTCATCCCGATGTTCAACAAGAAGGCGGAGGGCGAGGGCGGCCTGCCCGATGGCTATCGCTTCGCCGAGCAGGCGCTGGCGCTGCTCCTGCCGATCCTCATCCTCTTCACCATCGTGCTGCTGGTCGCCGCCTGGCCGCTGACCATGCTGCTCTCCGGCGGTTTCGCCCGGCAGAACCCCACGCATGAGCAACTGGCCTACGCCGTCACGCTCTCGCGCATCACCATCCCCTATCTGGCGCTGATCAGCCTCGCCTCGCTGCTCGGCGGTATCCTGAACTCGCTCAATCGCTTCTGGGTGAACGCCGCCGCGCCGATCCTGCTCAACGTCGCGATGATCGTCGGCCTGTTCTTCTTCCACGGCGCCAATGACTATGAGACGGCGCGGGTGCAGGCGATCAGCGTCACCGTGGGCGGCGTGCTGCAACTGGGCTGGCTGCTGCTGGCCTGCCGCAAGATCGGCGTGAGCCTGCGCCTGCGGATGCCCCGTATCGACGACGACATGCGCGAGCTGTTCCGGCGGATCATTCCGGCGGCCGCCGGCGCCGGCGCGGCGCAGATCAACCTGCTGATTTCCACCGCGCTCGCCGGCTGGCTGCTCACCTCCGGGTCGATCACCTACATTTATTACGCCGACCGGCTGAACCAGCTACCGCTCGGTCTGATCGGCATCGGTCTGGGCACCGTGCTGCTGCCCACCGTCTCGCGCCTGCTCGCGCGGGGCGAGGACAGCGCCGCCATGGAAACGCAGAATCGCGGCATCGAGCTGGCGCTGTTCCTCACCCTGCCGGCGGCGGTGGCCTTCATCGTTGCCGCCGAGCCGATCGTGCGCGGGCTCTTCCAGTACGGCCTGTTCACGGCGGAGGATGCGCGGCGCTGCGGCTGGGCCCTCTCCGCCTTCTCGATCGGCCTGCCCTCCTACGTGCTCGTGAAGGTGCTGACACCGGGCTATTATGCACGCGGCGACACGGCCACGCCGGTGCGCTACGCGATGCTCTCGATCGTCATCAACATCGTCGGCAACATCATCCTCATCCCCACGCTCGGCCATGTCGGCCCGCCGCTCGCCACGGCGCTCGCCTCGACGATCAACGTCGCGATGCTCTACCGGACGCTGCGGGCGCGCGGCCACTTCGTCGCGGACGCCCAGCTCAAGGGCCGCCTGCCCCGCCTCGCCCTCGCCGCCCTGCTGATGGGCGCGGTCGTCTTCGCCTTCCAGGCGCTGCTCGACCCGTGGCTGACCGGCCGCTTCTTCGAGCGTTATGCGGCGCTGGCGGTGCTGGTCGGCGCCGGGGTGGCGCTTTACGGCATTGCCTGTTTCCTCACGGGCGCTTACCGGATCGCAGACTTGAAGGCGCTGCTCCACCGCCGCGCCGCCAACCAGGATTGAAGAAAACACCCATGCGCGTTCTCTCCGGCATCCAGCCGACCGGCAACCTCCACCTCGGCAACTATCTGGGCGCGATCCGCAACTGGGTAAGCATGCAGGACGAGATGACCGGCGACTCCCGCTGCTTCTTCTTCCTGGCCGACATGCACTCGATCACCGTGCACGAGAGCCGCGAGCAGCGCCTCGCCAATGTGCGCGACATGACCGCCGCGCTGGTCGCCTGCGGCATCGACCCGGATCGTTCGGTGCTGTTCAATCAGGCGCGCGTGCCGGCCCATGCCGAGCTGTGCTGGCTGCTGTGCGGCACCGCGCGGATCGGCTGGCTCAACCGCATGACCCAGTTCAAGGACAAGGCCGGCAAGAACCGCGAGGGCGCGAGCGTCGGCCTCTATGTCTACCCGGTCCTGCAGGCCGCCGACGTGCTGCTCTATCAGGCGACACATGTGCCAGTCGGCGAGGACCAGAAGCAGCATCTGGAGCTGACCCGCGACGTCGCCATCAAGTTCAACACCGATTTCGGCGTCGAGCTGTTCACCCTGCCCGATCCGATCATCCCCAAGCAGACGGCGCGCATCATGTCGCTGCGCGACGGGACGTCGAAAATGTCCAAGTCCGACCCGTCGGACATGAGCCGCATCAACCTGACCGACGACGACGACACCATCCTGCAGAAGATCCGCAAGGCCAAGACCGACCCCGAACCGCTGCCGGGCGAGGCGGCCGGGCTGGCAGGGCGCGCGGAAGCGCAGAACCTCGTCGGCATCTACGCGACGCTGGCCGGCACGACGCCGGATGCGGTCTGTGCGCAATTTGCCGGGCAGGGCTTCGGCGCGTTCAAGCCGGCGCTGGCGGAGCTGCTGACAAGCGTGCTCGGCCCCATCCGCCAGCGCTATCTGGCGCTGCGAGACGATCATGAGGCGCTCGACGCCATCCTCCTCAAGGGCGCGGACAAGGCATCCGCCGCGGCCGAGCCGACCCTGCGCGCCGCCTATGACGCAGTCGGATTGATGCGCTGATCCGCGCGCACCCCCGCTTATTCAACGATAGTTCATTTGATCCAAGGTAGAAGAGCTCTTACGTCGTCTTAATGGGTGAACCCTTCACCCGGGAAACGGACAAGACATGATGACCAAGCGCTTCCTCGTTCTTGCCGCCGCCTCCGCCCTGTCGCTGGGCGGGCTGGCGGGCTGCGCTACCGGCTTCCGCGCCGATGTCGCGCGGTTCCAGCAACTACCGCCCGCACAGGGCCAGACCTTCACGGTGATGCCGGGCGATAGTCGCCTCGCCGGCAGCCTTGAGTTCGCTCATTATGGTGATCTCGTGGCCAAGCGCCTCACCGACTATGGCTATGTGCGCGCCAGCGATCCCGGCGCGGCGCAACTCGTCGTCAGCCTCGATTACGACATTGACAAGGGCACGCCGCGCGTCCGCTCGACCGGCTTCTCGCGTGATCCTTTCTTCTACGATCCGTTCTTCTACCCCGGCTATTATCGCGGCTGGGGCGGTTGGCGCGGCCGCTACACGATGGGCTATTACGACCCGTTCCTCTGGGGCGGGATGGGCTATAACGACATCGAGACTTATGTCGTTTACCAGAGCCGGCTGCGGATGAAGATCGACCGCGCGGGCGGCGAGCGCCTGTTCGAAGGCACGGCACGGGCGCAATCGGTGAGCAACAAGCTCACCTACCTTGTGCCAAACCTCATCGATGCGCTGTTCACCGGCTTCCCCGGCCAGAACGGCGAGGATATCCGCGTAACCGTGGCCCCCGAACCCAAGAACTGACGGGGGCGCGGGCCGGCGCCCAATCGCGATAGGCGATTACGGACCCCGCCTTGATGAACCCCGCGCTCCTGCGCGCGCAGGAGCGCGGGGTCCCGGCCGCCATTCCATTTTACCTTGGGATCCTGCCTGCGCCGGCGCGCGCCGCGTTCATTGGCTTCGGGTTGAGGACGCAGCCAGCACGCGCCCATAGCGCCGCGCTAGCTCTCCACCAGTTCCGACGGCGGCACCTTTCCCCCGCGCGTGCGCCGGAACAGGGTGCGGTCCGCATCGTTGAACGCGAAGGTCCAGACGATGGCGCAATAAACGACGAGCATCGTGGGCAGGCCGATCACCAGTTCCACCCACTCATAATGGCCCGGCAGCAGCGTGAAGCCGGTGCCGATGACAATCGCAACCAGCGCCGCGATGACCAGCCGCCCGCGCCACACGCCGATTGGCGCGCGCAGCAGCGAGCCGAGCAGCAGCGCCTTGACCACCGACGCGCACCCCAATGCGATGGCGAGCGCGACGGCCGGCATGGCCGCCACGTAAAGATCCGACATCTCCACCCGCCGCGCGACGAGGATCAGGATGACGGTGAGCACCGCTTGCAGCGTGATGGTCGCGATGGAGACGAACAGGTTGCGGATCCGCGCCAGATAGACCAGCGCCGCCTCGCTCACCACGGCGGGGGCGGCCAGGACTTCGGCGATGAGAAGGCCGGCCAGCGCGCCGGTGCCCCCGACGAAGGTCGGGCCGACCAGCCCCATCACCGCCTCGCCGGGAATGCCGAGCGCCAGCGCCACGCCAAGCTGCGCCGCGACGATCCAGAAGCCGACCTGGCTCACCTGCCGCGCGATCGCCTCATGGTTGCCGAGCTTGACGTTGCGGGTGATGACCGGGCTGAGGATCGGCTCGAAGCTGGTCTTGAGCTTCTGCGGCAGCGAGGCAACCTGCTGCGCGACATAATAAATCCCCACCACATAGGGCGCGGCGAACAGGCCGAGAATGGCCAGGTCCAGCCGCCGCGTCGCCCAGTCGATGGCGTCGGCGGCGGCCAGCGGCAGGTTGCGCACGGTCATGTGCCACAGCCGCGAAGGATGCGGCCGCCAGCCGCGTGGCCGGCCGTAATGGCGCAGCAGCGGCACGAACGAGGCGAGCATCGCCGCGATCATCGCGACGACATAAGCGAGGATCAGCCCGTCCCGCGTGGAATAGAAATAGAAGGCGAAGGCGGCGATGCTGATCGTCCACGGCTCGACGATCGAGCGCGCATGGACGGACGCGGCGATGTTGTAATGATAGGCGCAGGCGGCCAGCGCCACGTCGGTGAGCGCGATGGCGACAACCACCAGCGGCAGCAACCGGTCGAGCCCGTTGACGCCGCTGTTGGGGAACATCGCCTGCGGGACCAGCATCAGCACCCCCGCCATGGCGCAACTGCCGATCAGGCAGAGCAGCATCCCGTCGGCGACCACCTCCGCCTGCGGCCGGCTGTCGCGCGCGAGCTGTTCGGCCAGTCCGCGCTTGAGCCCCATGGTCGCAAGCTGCGCGGCGAACTCGATGACCAGCACCGCATAAGCGAAGCGCCCCAGCACCGAGGCGCCGTAAAGCCGGCCGGCGATGAACAGGAAGGGAATGCGCGCGGCCAGACGCAGTACGAAGCCGAATACATTGGCCCGCCCGCCCTTGGCCAGCGCCGCAATATCATCGCGCTCGGCCTGCTCGGTCTGCTCGGCCCGCCCCGGCGCATTCGTCATGCAAGACGCTCCACGGCGCCGCCCATCGGCACCGACACTGCCTGCATAGGCGCAACGCCTCTCCAGCGCAAAGCCTTCACTCCGCCCGCAGCGGTCGGGCGAGCAAAGCGCCGATCACGGCCTGCACGGTATTCTCGCCGGCCAGCAACGCGCAGACCGCGGCGGTGACGGGCATCTCCACACCGTGCGCGCGCGCCACCTCGAGCAGCACCGGCGCGGTGAACGCCCCTTCCGCCACGGTGCGCCGATCGCCGAGCAGCGCGGCTGCCGTTTGGCCCGCGCCCAGTCCCTGGCCAAGCGAGAAATTGCGCGAGCTGGTCGACGAGCAGGTGAGCACCAGATCGCCGAGGCCGGAGAGCCCCGCCAGCGTTTCCGCCCGGCCGCCGAGTGCAAGACCGAGACGCGCCATCTCGGCGAAGCCACGCGCGATGAGGGCAGCGCGAGCATTCTCGCCCAGCCCCGCCCCGGCAACCACCCCGCAGGCGATCGCCAGCACATTCTTCACCGCCCCGCCGATTTCCGCGCCGGTCACGTCGTCGCAGACATAGGGCCGGAAGGTTGGCCGCGCGATCATCGCCGCCAGCGTCGTCGCCATCCCCTCGTCGTCCGCGGCGAGCGTCACCGCGGTCGGTAGCCCCGCCGCCACCTCATGCGCGAAGGTGGGGCCGGACAGCACGGCGACCGGCGAGCCGGGCATCACCTCGTGCGCAACCTGGTGCATCAGCTTGCGCGTGTGCGCCTCGATCCCCTTGGAGCAGAGGATCAGCGGCTGCCCCTGCGGCGTGAAGCGGCCCAGCACGCTGCGCATATGCTGCGCCGGGGTGACGACCAGCAGCGCCCGCGCCTCGCGTAGCAGCGAGGGATCATAGGTGGCGCGGATCAGCGGCGAGAGCACCTGGCCCGGCAGGTACAGCGGATTGGCGTGACTGGCATTGATCGCCCGCACCACCTCGGCATCGCGCGCCCACAGCAGCACGTCGCTGCCGCCCGACGCGATCACCTGCGCCAGCGCGGTGCCCCAGGCGCCGCCTCCGATAACGCCGATCGGCCTTGAACCACTCATGCCTTCACCCCCGCCCCGCGCACCGCCTCGGCTGCCGGGTCGAGCGGCCAGCGGGGCCGCGCCGGCACCGCCAGATCGTCGGTCAGCCCCGCCGCGAACCGCTCGCACCCCGCCCATGCGATCATCGCGCCATTATCCGTGCAGAGCCAGAGCGGCGGCGCGACGAACGGCAGGCCGTGCCCCGCCGCCAGCGCTTCCAGCCCGGCGCGCACCGAGCCATTGGCCGCGACACCACCGGCCACCACCAGCGCGCTCGGCGCATCGGCAATCGCCAGCGCGCGCCGGGTGCGATCGACGAGGCAGTCGACCACCGCCTGCTGGAAGCTCGCCGCAATGTCCGCATCACGCCACTGGCCGCTGTCGACCGCGCGCATCACCGCGCTCTTGAGACCGGCGAAGGAGAAATGCGGCTCGCCGGTGCCAACCAGCGGACGCGGCAGCGGCACCGCGCTGGGATCGCCCTCGCGGGCCAGCGCCTCCACCTTGGGGCCGCCGGGAATCCCGAGACCGAGCAGCTTGGCGGTCTTGTCGAACGCTTCCCCGGCCGCATCGTCGATGGTCGTCGCCAGCCGGCGATAGGCACCCACCCCGCGCACCTCCAGAAGCTGGCAATGGCCGCCAGAAACGAGCAGCAACAGGTAGGGGAAGCGCAGCGACGGATCGGCGAGGCGCGGCGAAAGCGCGTGACCTTCCAGATGATTGACCGCGATCAGTGGCTTGCCCGCCGCATGGGCGAGCGCCTTGCCGGTCACCAGCCCCACCATCACGCCGCCGATCAGCCCGGGCCCGGCCGTGGCCGCGATGCCGTCGACATCCGCCAGCGTCATGCCGGCATCGGCCAGCGCCGCCTCGACCAGCGGGATCAGCACCTCGACATGCGCGCGCGCCGCGATCTCCGGCACTACCCCGCCATAGGGCCGATGCGCGGCCTCCTGCCCCGCCAGGCGATGCGCCAGGATCGTGCGATCGCCGCCCACGAGGGCTGCTGCTGTCTCGTCGCAGCTCGATTCCAGTCCGAGAATGATGGGCATGGTTTTTTCCTCTAGAGCCCCGCAGGCCAAGGGTCTATCGGCTTTCCATCCATGCCCACCGTTGCTCCCTCCCTCGCCCCGTCCCCCGCCGCACCCTTCCGGATCGGCTCCCGCGCTTCCCCGCTCGCGCTGGCGCAGGCCGCCCTTACCGTCGCCGCGCTCCGCGCCGCGCATGGCTGGGCAGAGGACGCCATCCGCGTCGTTCCGGTGACGACCAGCGGCGACCGCATCCAGGACCGCGCGCTCGCCGAGATCGGCGGCAAGGCTCTGTGGACCAAGGAACTCGACCGCGCCCTGCTCGCCGGCGAGATCGATTGCGCCGTCCACTCGATGAAGGACGTCGAGACGATCCGGCCCGACAGCCTGATCGTCGCCGCGATGCTGCCGCGCGCGGCGGTGGAGGACCGGCTGATCGGCGCGCCTTCCATCGCGGCGCTGCCGCAGGGCGCCATCATCGGTACCAGTTCGCCGCGCCGCGCTGCACAGTTGAAGGCACTAAGGCCAGACCTTCAGACCACGCTGCTGCGCGGCAATGTCGCGCGCCGCCTTGCCAGCGTCGAGGCCGGCGATATCCACGCGACGCTGCTCGCGGCGGCCGGGCTGGACCGGCTCGGCATGGCGGATACCGGTGCCGCCATCCCGGTCGAGACGATGCTCCCGGCCGTATCGCAAGGCGCCGTCGGCATCGAATGCCGCGCCGATGACAGCGCCACCGCCGCGCTGCTGGCAGCGATCAACCACCGCGCGACGGAGCGCTGCGTGCGCGCCGAGCGCGCGCTGCTGCTGGCGCTCGGCGGCACCTGCCACTCGCCCATCGCCGCGCTTGCCCGCGAGCAGGGGGGCGATATCCGCCTGCGCGCGCAAATTCTGAACGAGGACGGCAGCGAGCAGGTCAACGACGAGGCGCTGCTGCCCGATGGCGCGTTGGCGGGCGCCGCGGACCTTGGCGCGCGCCTGCTCGGCCGCGCCAGCCCGGCGCTGCGCGCCCTGTTCACACCGTGAACCGCCCCCTGCTGCTGCTTCGCCCGCAGCCGGGCAACGACCAGTCGGCCGAACGCGCCCGCGCCCTGGACCTCAAGGTCATCCAGCTCCCGCTGTTCGAGATCGTGCCCGTCGCCCCTGCGCCGCTGCCGGCAGGGCCATTCGACGCGCTGTTCGTGACCAGTGCCAACGGCGCCCGCCACGGCGCGGACGCGCTGCGCCGCTTCGCCGATCTGCCGCTGTTCACGGTCGGCGAGGCGACCGCGGACGCCATCCGCAGCCAGGGCGAGCGCGCCATCACGGTCGGCGGCGGCGATGCGGCCTCGACCATTCCGCTGATCGTCGCGGCCGGGCACCGGCGGCTGCTGCATATTTGCGGCGCGGATGTGCGTCCGTTCGATCCGCTAGGGCTGAGCATCACCCGCCATATCGTCTATCGCAGCGAACCGCGCGACACGCAGGCTCTTGCCCCGCTGCTGGCAGCGCTGCCGCCGTGCGTCATCGCCGTTCACTCGCCGCGTGCCGGACGCCATCTCGCCGCCTTGCTGCCAGCCGTCCCCCGCCCGCACCGGCTCGCCGCGATCAGCCGCGCCGCCGCCGACGCCGCCGGCCCCGGCTGGCAGCAAGTGGCCGTCGCATCCGCCCCCGACGATACGGCCTTGCTGCGCCTCGCCAGCGCGCTATGTAAGAGCGCCTCTTAATCCGACCGGCGAGGAGCATGGCGAGTAACCCAGAGCAAGGCAGCGCCGAAACGGCAGCAGGGGGGGTGTCTCGCCCCTCACGCTCGCGGCTGGGTATCGCGCTGGTGCTGCTCCTCGCCATCGGCGTGCTCGGTACGCTGGCATGGGCGCTGCTGGCCTGGCAGGGCGGCCTCCAATGGAGCGGCCCGACCGCGACGCCCACTGCCAAGAGCAATCTCGATAACCCGCTCAACGCCGCCGACCCCGGCGCCAGCCTGCCCGCGCCCACTGTCTCGCGCCCGCCCGCGATGACGATGAGCGCCGAGCAGCAGGCGGTGCGAATGCTCGATATCGAGCAGCGCCTCACCCGTGTCGCGGTTGCCGCGCAAACCGCCTCCAGCTACGCCAATCGCGCCGAGGCGATGATGATCGCCTTCGCCGCGCGCCGTGCGCTCGATGCCGGCGCCCCGCTCGGTTATGTCGAAGGCCAGTTGCGGCTGCTGTTCGGCGACGCCCAGCCCAAGGCCGTGGCGACCATCGTCAATGCCGCCTCTGAACCGGTCACAATCACCGATCTGCGCGTCGGGCTCGATAACATCCGGGTCGCCGAGGCACTGGGCGCGCCGGATGAGAGCTGGTGGGATGCGCTGATGCGCGAGCTGCGTGGCATCGCCGTCATCCGGCCGGCGGGTGCGCCAACCCCCGAGCCGGAGCAACGCATCGCCCGGGCCCGGCTCCAGGTTGAATCCGGCCGGATCGAAGCGGCGATCGCCGAAATCGCGGCCCTGCCCGAGCGGGCCGAGACAGCGCGCTGGCTGGAGCAGGCACGCCGCTACAACGAGGCCCACCGCGCACTCGACATCATTGAAGCCGCCGCCATCCTCGAACCGCGCATGGTCGCCCCGGCACTCCAGCCGGCCCCCGCCCCCAGCACCAACGACGAGCCAGCCAGCCGCTAGGAACATGGGTGGGCGCATGGCGGCGCTCTCCGCGATGAGCGCAGCCAGCCACCGATCCGACCACCGCCAGCGCGGCCGCCGAGCGACCTGAGGCACTCGCCATTCACGTCGCTGCCACTCGCTGCTCGCTGCTCGCTGCTCGCGTCGCTGCCGCAGCCCCCTCCCATCAGTCAACGCCGCACCGGCCAACCAGGGCGATGGGAAAGCCACGCCGGGCGCCGCACGTCAGTCTGTCGACCTCGGCGGCGGGCGCGGCCCCAACCATCGCCCGCTCCGTTGCATCACGCCGCTCCGGCCCTCTGTGCGCACGACCACGCCGAGCCCGGACGGGCCCAAGACGCCCCGCCGCGCGCGGACCATGCCTCGAATCCTACAGCGATGCTCGGCAGCAGCGCCGGACGTCGATCCTACAGTCGATCCTACAGCAGACTCCCGAATCGTTGGTGATAACCGTCTCGGTTTGCCCCGCTGGCTGTTCGCCGGACAACGAAAAAGGCGCCGGGAAGCCCAGCGCCGATTTCCTTAATCCGATGTCGACGGACGTCAGCCGAGCGCGGCGACGGCCTTGGTCAGACGGCCGAACTTGCGCGCCGCGGTATTCTTGTGCAGCACGCCACGAGCGACGCCCCGCGCCATCTCGGGCTGGGCGGTCGAAAGCGCTGCCTGGGCCGCGCCCTTGTCACCGGCGGCGACGGCTGCCTCCACCTTCTTCACCAGGGTGCGAATGCGGCTCAGCCGGCTGCCGTTGATTTCGGCGCGACGTGCATTGCGGCGGATCCGCTTCTTTGCCTGGGGCGTATTGGCCATTCTTTTCCTCGAACGAAACTGTGTCGGTTTGCGCGGCGCGACTCTCGTTGAGAAGCCAGCGACCTGACGCGAAGGCCGCGCGATTAGCCCCTATCGCCTGAAAGGTCAACCGCCTTGGCCGTTCTCCCGAACAGCAAAGCAGCGTGGCGCGACGTATGGCGGACGACGCAACGCTGCGGCGATCCCTCCGTACCGAGCCCGAGGGAATGCGCCGTAAGCCACATTCCCTCGGCACTCGATATGGCCGGTTCCGCCCGAGCGGACAAGCTGGGAAGCCGCCGCGCCCTCAGCGGCTCAGGCCGTTCGGCCGCTCAATCGCCGGAGCGCATCGGCCAGCGCCGATTCGGACGCCTTCGCGCCTGCTCCGCTGCGCCAGCCGATCACGGCATCCGGCCGGAGGAGCAACGCGCCTTCCTCCGGGAGACCAACCGCCGCCGCGTCGCTCGCGCCGAGCTGATGGCAGGCGAGGCCGTTGATGCCACCGGCAATCTCGACCCATGCCTGGCCGCCGGGGCCCACGAGCAGCGTGAAGCCCGGCCCCGCCAGATCGAGCGTGGAGCAGCGCTGGCCGTCCTTCTCAATCCAATGATGCGCGAGGCGCACGCCCACGCGGCCACTCAGGTCGTCCGGTTCCTGGGTCAGCACGCCATCGGCCTTGGGCCCGACCAGCGCATCGGAATGATAGACTGCGCCCAGCTCGATGGCGGTGTCGCTGAGATTATCCGCCAGATCCTGCGCCGGCAGCGACGGATCGACCCGCTCGACGTAGCGGCGATAGGCCTGCTCCACGGTGAGCGCGGCGATCGGGCGGCGTTCCGCCTCATAGCTGTCCAGCAGCGCCGGGTCGGCGCGCCCATCCAGCACCATGGCAATCTTCCAGGCGAGATTGTGCGCGTCTGCCACGCCGGTATTGCCACCGAAGCCGCCGGTGGGCGGCATCAGATGCGCAGCATCGCCGGCCAGGAAAGCGTTGCCCTGACGGAAGCTGGCGGCCGTTGCCGCGGTCGCCGTCCACGGCTGGATATTTTCGACGCTGACCGGGAAATCCGCCGACACACCCAGCGCAGCGCGGACCATGTCGGCTGCCCGCTCGCCGGTGAGGCCTTCACGCAACCGGTTATCGCGGCGCCCCTGCTCGTCGAACGTGGCGAACACCGCAAGAAAACCGGCGTCTCCGGTGATCGCGAAGCGGAAGAAGGCGAGCTGGCCGGGCTGATTGACATAAACCACGCTCATGTTCCGGCCGCGCAGCAAGGCGCGAAAATCCGCCTTGAAATAGATGGTTGCGCACTGCGCGAAGTCGCCGCGCCCCGCCATCTTGATGCCGAGCGTGCGGCGCACCGGGCTGTGGGCGCCGTCCGCGCCGATCAGGTAGCGCGCGCGGATGCGCTGCTCCTCGCCGCCGTCGCGCGGGCGGATCGTCGCCACGACGCCCTGCTCGTCCTGCGTAAACTCGAGCAGCTCGGTGGCGTAGCGTAAATCCGCACCGAGCGCCGCCGCGCGGGCACGCAGGACCGGCTCGAGCCCGATCTGGGTGATGAACAGGCGACGCGCGGGGCTGAGATGCTCCACGCCCTCGTTCATCGAGTGATAGTAATAAGCCAACTCCTCGCCGCCGAGCGAATCGACCGAAAGGATCGACCCGTCCTGCACGAACTCCTTGTCGGCCGCCTGCTCGACCGCCTGCTGCACGCCGCCATCACGGAAAATTTCCATGGTGCGCTGGTGAAATGCGGCAGCGCGCGGATGGATGGCCGTGCCGCGATGCCGCTCCACCAGGATGTGCTGCACGCCATGACGGCCAAGCAGCACCGACGTCGTCAAGCCGACGAGACTCCCCCCAACGATCAAAACCGGGACTTTTTGTTCCATTTTTCGTCCTCCTCTCCCTGAGGCGGACGATAGGCGATGATGGCAGGGGAGTCATGGTTTCTAGCCCAGTTCAGGGCGCTGAAAGAGCAGGAAAACCGCCACGTTTCGACCTGCGCAACGGAACGATGCCCAACCGTCGGCAAATGCGCGGCGCGATGGCACCGGAAGGAGAAAATAAGGGATCTCCCGCCCCCCGCTTCTCACGGGACTCGTCCTGTTCGACTGGCAGGGCTAAGCGCCTGTTCGAGCGGAGCCAATGGCCCGAAGATGATCTTTGCCGTTTGGCCTTCTGCCTGCGCAGGCGCGCAGGGTGGCGTCGCGTCCGGTTATCCCGGAGCCGTGCGGGACGGAGCCGGGGCTGGCCGGGCCACGCGCTCAGCCGAGCGCCGGCTCGTCCGTGTAGAAATCGACCCGCATCCGCATCGGCCCCAGCGGCTCGACATGATGGAGCTGGCGCGGACGGATGAGACCCGGCCGCCCCGGCACCAGAACCTCCGGTGGCGCCGACCCATCCTCGACGTGATAGCACACCGCGCCCTCCAGCACCTGGATCAGGGCCCAGACACCGGGCTTGGTGTTGTGGGCATGGCGCAGCGCCTGCGGCAGGCTGATCTCGTCAAAGACAGGCGTGGACTTGTAAGGCATGCTCATCATGCGATCGGCTCAGGCTGCCACGCGGATATCGTCGGCATGGTCGGGATAAGGCGCGATCCGTGCCGCGCGGCCGAGTCCGGCCAGTTCCCCGGCGAAGCCATGATTGACGTCGCGGTGATGCGCCTCGTCCGCACGGACGACCAACACCACGTCACGGAGGGTCGCATCGTCCGACAGCTTCCAGTAATGCCGGGCGATGGCGGGCGCGGGCACATTGGGGCTGCGGCCCTCATCCAGCTCGCGCAGATAGAGGGTGTAGCTGATGACCGCTTCCTCCTCGAAATAGCCGACCACCCGGTGCGCCGTCCGTGGGCTGACGAGGTAGAGACCGAAGAAGGCGAGGTAGAACAGCCACTGTACGCCGAGAATCACCAGCCGCTCGAACAGGGTCGGCCTGGCGATCGCGATGAAGGTCATCAGGTGCATCCGCTCATTCTCCGCCTCCTCCATGAGCGTGCGGATCCAGCCATTGTCATCGCACATGCGGCGCAGGCATTTGAGGTGGGTGAGCGTGGCGCCGACCATGCCCGGCACGGCGGCGACAGTCTCCAGCACGATCGCGCGGTGGCCGTAGCGCTTGGCGAAGAAGGCATCCGCGCAGAAGCGCATCAGCTTGGTGAAACCGAACGCGATCCGGTCCGACAGGTCGACGGGACGATGATGAACGGTGAGATCGACAAAGGGGGCAGCCATATCTCTTGCTCCTTGCAGTCACATCATGGTCAAACGCGCTCCGGAGCGGGCTCCGCGACCGGAGGCAGCCGGAAGAACATGGCAAGCTGGAGGCTCTCCGCGATGCGGCCGGCCTTGGCCTGCATGGCGGCCGCGACAGGGGGCGCCATCTCCTCGCTGGTCACGTCCGCCCAGATTTCGAGCCAGCGGGCAAACAGTTCGGGCGCCATGCGGGTGATGTGGCGGCCATGCGCCATCACCGGATTGCCCTTGTAGCGGCCGGACCCCAGCATCACCGAGGACCAGAAGGCAACCAGCTTTTCGAGATGCTCCGGCCAGTCCTCGACAATGTCGTTGAACACCGGGCCAAGCTGCGGATCCTCCCGCACGCGGGCGTAGAAGCGCGGGATCAGTCGCTCCAGATCAGTCTCGGCAAGGACAGCGCCGTTCATGAGTCGCTCCTCAATCATGCATTGAAAATGAATCTATTCGACGGATTTGATACATGCAACGAAAATGCATAGATTCCGGGCGAACGGTGTCGCCCCGAGACAGGAGCGCGCATGCGGCTGACACGCTACACGGATTATGCGATGCGCGTGCTGATTTACCTCGCCACGCGGCCCGACCAGCTCTGCTCCATCGCCGAGATCACCCGCGCCTATGGCGTATCGCAGAGCCATCTGATGAAGGTGGTGAACGATCTGGTCAACGCCGGCTATCTCACCAGCGTGCGCGGCCGGTTCGGCGGCATCCGCCTCGCGCGCGATTCCCGGGAGATCAACGTCGGAGCAGTCGTGCGCCACACCGAGGACAGCTTCGATCTTGTGGATTGTGCCGGCTGCGTAATCGCGCCCGCCTGCGGTCTCACCGGCGCTCTGGACGAGGCACTCGCCGCGTTCCTCGCCGTGCTCGACGGCTATTCGCTGCACGACCTGATGGCACATCGCCGCAGCGTGGCTGCATTGCTCGGGATTGGCGAGAGGGCACCGCCCACGGTACCGGGCGAAGGGAACGCCTCCGCCGCAACGCCAATGAGCTGAGCGTCTGCATGCAGAAAGGACGCGTGGTGGGCCTGCGCAGGCAAGAGCCCCGCGCGGTAGCAGCCGATCGGCTGGCCCCCGGACTCTCGCAAGAGAACAGACGTTCCCTATGATCACGGGATCCCAAGCGCTGCATCGATCGACCGAGTTGCTCCGCTGTCGAGCCGCATGAGGACAGCGCTGGTACCTCACGGCAATGCTCGACGCACATAGGGCGGGCCGGCGAGCACCCCTCGCAGTCAGCGGATACCGGCGCTCGCACCATTGAAATCGACGGCCCCATCGTCCGCGCCTGCGTCACAAGGGGGCGAACCCTCTCGGCGACTCAGCAGGCGGCTAGCCCCAGATCCAGTCCGGCAAGCAGGTCGGCGTCGCTTTCCAAACCCACCGAGAGGCGCAGCAGGCCATCCCCGATGCCGGCAACCCGGCGCGCCTCTTCACCCATATCGGCATGAGTCATCGTCGCGGGGTGGGCGACGAGGCTCTCGACCCCGCCCAGCGATTCCGCCAGCGTGAAGGCGCGCACGGCGCCGATGAAGCGCTTCACGGCCTCAGCCCCGCCGGCCAGATCAAAGCTCAGCATGGCGCCGAAACCGCGTTGCTGGCGTGCGGCGATGGCATGATTGGGATGCGAAGACAGGCCCGGATAATAGACCCGCGCGACCGCCCGATGCGCTTCCAGATGCCGCGCGATCGCCATGGCGTTGGCCTGCTGCCGCTCGATGCGCGGGAACAGGGTCCGCAAGCCGCGCAGCGTCAGCCAGGCATCGAAGGGCGAACCGGTGCTGCCGACGACGTTCGCCCAGTGGCGGAGCTGATCAACCTGCGGCTTGGTTGCAGCGACCACAGCGCCGGCGATCACATCGCTATGACCGTTGAGAAATTTGGTGGTCGAGTGGATGGCATAATCCGCACCAAGCGCGATCGGGCGCTGCAGGGCCGGCGAGAGGAAGGTGTTATCGACAGCAACCTCCGCCCCGACCTCTCGGGCCAGCGCGGCCAGCGCCGCGACATCGACCACGCGCATCAGCGGATTGCTCGGCGTCTCGATCAACACCAGCGCGGGTTCTTCCTCCAACGCCTGTGCGAACTCCGCACGGTCGGTCTGGTCAACGAGGCGCAGCGCGATCTGGCCACGGTCCGCCCGCGCCTTGAGCAATCGGATCGTGCCGCCGTAGCAATCGTGCGGGGCAAGCACGAGGTCGCCCTGCCGCAACTGGCCAATCAGCAAGTCGATGGCGGCCATGCCGCTCGACGTGACGACCGCGCCCGCACCGCCTTCCAGCTTCGCGAGCGCATCGCTCAGCAGGTCGCGCGTCGGATTGGCGAGGCGCCCATAATCATAGGCCCGCGCCGTATCGTAACCGGCGAACTCGTATGTGCTGGACAGGTAGATCGGCGGGGCGACCGCGCCGAAGCTGGGATCACTCGCGACGCCATGCGCGGCAGCGATCGTCTCGGGTGCCGGCTGGTGGTCGCGTCCGTCAGCCATTGGACGAGTCAGTCATTGAAGAACCGCCCTTCCGTCACTTCACGCACGATGCCGGCCCGGATCGTGAAATCGCCGAAATGCTCGCCCGGTTCGCGCTCTTTCGCATAGCGCCCCAGCACCTCCTCGAGCGTCTCGAGGATCGCCGATTCGCCAGCATTCTCCAGCACCATACGGTTGAGCCGCTCGCCGCGGAAGCCGCCGCCAAGATAGAGATTATACTTGCCGGGCGCGCGACCGGTCAGCGCGATCTCGCCGATATAGGGGCGCGAACACCCGTTGGGGCAGCCGCTCATCCGGATCGTGATCGGCTCCTCTGCCAGCCCGAGTTTGGCGAGGATCGGTTCAAGCTTGTCGATCAGCGTAGGCAGATAGCGCTCGCTCTCCGCCATGGCGAGGCCGCATGTGGGCAGCGCGACGCAGGCGATGGAGTTGCGGCGCAGCGCCGAAACATGACCCGGCGCCTTGCCATGGCTCTCCAGCACCGCGTCGATCGCCGCGCGATCCGCCGCCTCGACGTCCGCGATGATAACGTTCTGGTTGGCCGTCATCCGGAACTTGCCGGTGTGGATATGCGCCACGTCGCGCAACGTATCGAGCCATCCGAGATCGAGCCGGCCGTTCTCGACGAACAGCGTGAGATGATGCCGCCCGTCCGGCGTTTCCATCCAGCCGAACACGTCGCCGTTGGAGGTGAATTCGTAACGCCGCGCGGGCTCGAACTTGCTGCCCATGTGGCGCTCGATCTCGGCCTTGATCCAGTCCAGCCCCTTGTCGTCGATGGTATATTTGAACCGGGCGTGCATGCGGTCCTTGCGGTCGCCATAGTCGCGCTGCACGGTCATTGCAGCGTCGGCGCAGGCGAACACCTTGTCGGCCGGGATGAAGCCGATGATGCTGGCGAGGCGCGGGTAGGTCTCCGGCGCATTGTCGGTGCGCCCCATGCCGCCGCCGATCGCGACGTTGAAGCCCTGCAACCCATTGGCGTCGCCGATCGCGATGAAGCCGACATCCTGCGCAAAAACGTCAATGTCGTTGGAGGGCGGCAGCGCGAAGCCGATCTTGAACTTGCGCGGCATGTAGGTGCGCCCGTAAAATGGCTCCTCCGGCTCGGAACCGGCGATCCGCTCGGCACCATACCAGATCTCGTGATAGGCGCGCGTCTTGGGGATGACATGATCGCTGACCTGCTTGGCCAGCGCTGCGATCTGCGCGTGGAACAGCGAGCTTTCCGGGTTGACCGTGCACATCACGCCGCGGCTGTCGTCCCCGCAGGCGGCCACCGTATCGAGCAGCACTTCATGCAGGCCCTGGATGATCGGCCGCAGGCTGTCCTTGAGCACCCAGTGGAACTGGAAGGTCTGCCGCGTGGTGATACGCAGCGTCTGACTGCCATGTTCACGGGCCAACCCGTCGAGCGTGAGCCATTGCTCGGGCGTGCAGACACCGCCGGGGATGCGCACGCGGATCATGAACTGATAAGCGGGCTCCAGCTTCTGCCGCCGCCGCTCGTCGCGCAAATCGCGGTCGTCCTGCTGGTAGATGCCCTGGAACTTCATCAGCTTCACGTCGTCGGCCGAGGGCATCGCGCCGGTGATCCGATCGAGCAGGCCGTAGGCGATAGTGCCGCGCAGATAGTCGCTCGCCGCCTTCATCCGTTCGTCGGCGCTGAGCTTGTCGAGCGACTGCGAGAGGTCGCGGCTGCGATCAATGGTCTTGGCTGTCATGAGCGTCTTCTTCAGTAAACGTCGCGCTGGTAGCGATGGTCGACCTGCAGCGAGCGGACATAGTCCTCCGCCGCCTCACGCCCGATGCGGGCCTGCTCGGCGACGATCTCGATCAGCGCGGTGTGCACGTCCGGCGCCAGATTGGTGGCGTCACCGCAGACGTAGACATGCGCGCCCTCCTCCAGCCATGCGAACAGGTCGCGGCCCTGCTCCTTGAGGCGGTGCTGGACATAGACCTTCTCAGCCTTGTCGCGGGAAAAGGCCACGTCCATGCGGGTGAGCGTGTTGTCCTTGAGCCAGCTCTGCCACTCGGTCTGGTAGAGGAAGTCGGTGCGGAAATTGCGCTCACCGAAGAACAGCCAGCTCCGCCCCGTTGAACCGCGCGCCTCGCGCTCCTGCATGAAGGCGCGATAGGGCGCCACGCCGGTTCCCGCCCCGATCATGATGATCGGCGCGTCATCGCCCGGCAGGCGGAAATGCGGATTGCTCTGCACATAGACCGGCAGCGTGGCATCCGGCTCGACGCGGTCGGCAAGCATGCCCGAGACGACACCGCTGCGCGCCTCGCCATGCAGTTCGTAACGCACCGGCGAGACCGTGAGATGCGCCTCCTCCGGCATCGCGGCAAGACTGGAGGCAATCGAGTATAGGCGCGGCTGGAGCGGCCGCAAGGCGCTCACGAAGCCCTGTGGCATGACGTCCTTCACCGGGAAGCGGCGGACCACATCGACGATATGGTGGGTGCGCAGGAACGCGGCACGCTCGCCGGCATGCTCGTCATCCAGAAGTTGCTTGAGGGCGGATGCATCGCTCAGCATCGCCCAGTAATCGAGGAAGCGCGGCACCACCGCCGTGATCTCGAAACGGTGTGTCAGCGCCTCGCCGATCGCCACCGTCTGCCCCTTGAGGTCGAAAACGGAATCGGGCGCGAGGCCCAACGCATCGAGCAACGCGGCGACCGTCGCGGGATCGTTCGAGGCGGCGATGCCAAGCGCATCCCCCGGCTCATAGGTGAGGCCGGACCCGGCCAGCGAAAACTCGATATGCCGCGTTTCCTTGCTCGATCCGCGCCCAACGATGGGAATATTCTCGATGACCGTGGCAGAGAAGGGATTGCGCTTGTCATGGGCAGATTGCGGAAGGGGCGCGGCTGCCACAGCACAGGCTGCGCCCGGCGCCGCGCTCGCGGGCACCGCTGCGGCGCTTGCCTCTGCGCCGAGCCTGGCGACGATCGCGTCGATCCAACCCTCGGCATTCTCTTCATAATCGACATCGCAGTCGACCCGATCGATCAGCCGCTGCGCCCCCAGTTCCTCCAGCCGCTTGTCGAGCCGCTTGCCGCCCTCGCAGAAGAATTCGTAGCTGGTATCGCCCAGCGCCAGCACGGCGAAGCGCACACCCGGCAGCTTAGGCGCCTTACGCCCCTCTACGAACTCGAAGAAAGCGGTTGCCGGCTGCGGCGGATCGCCATCGCCATGGGTGCTGCAGATGAGCAGCAGATCCTGCTCTTGAGCCAACTCGCGCTGCTTGTAATCGGCCACATCGGCGATTTTCGGCTTGAGGCCGACCGCCTCCGCAGCCTTGGCGAGGTCCTTGGCGATCTGCGCGCTATTGCCCGTCTCGGTGCCGAAGAGAATGGTGAGCTTGCGCGTGACTGAAGCGGGCGAAGGGGCCGGCGCGGCATCGGGAAACGACGCGGTCTGCGGAAGGGCTTGCCGCAGACCGGCGTCGAATCCAGCAAAATAACCGCTGAGCCAGCGCGCCTGCACCGACCCGAGCGACTGCGACAACTGCTCTATCAATCGCCACTGTTCCAGGGTGAAGGCCTGCCCTGGCGGGTCAGTCATGGTCATGGACGCGTCTACCTCTACGGCCGGCTCCCTCCTGCGCTCCGGCCCGAATTGCTCGGAATCCTCTCCGGACGCGATTGTGTCGAAGCACGATTTGCTAGGCCTGCGAGCGTGACGCCTCGCAACCCATAAGGCAAATGCATATTATTTCTCGTTCATATAGATATTTTTCGTGAAAAATGCGGCTGCCCTGAAACCGTCGAGTGTACTCAGCTTTGGGGCCGCTCATGGTCTCCAACGAACTCAACGCTCTGCCACCGGGCTCTTGCGCGCCGCCGCATGCGCCGCCAAGAGCACCCGACGCGGCGCAAGCGGCACACCGAAGCGCGAAAAGAAGCAGGAAGGACGCCCCTTGCCCATGACCGGATCGACCACGCTTTCGCCGCTCCGCTACCGCGCCTTCATGCTGATTTTGCTGGGCAGTTTGCTGTCCAATTTCGGCAACGCCATCCAGTCGGTGGGGGCGGCCTGGCAGATGACCATCACCGGCCAGCCCGCCGATATCGTCGCGCTGGTGCAGAGCGCCACCAACCTCCCGATCATGCTGCTCGCCCTGCCGGCGGGCGCGTGGGCGGACATGTTCGATCGGCGCACCGTGATGCTGGCCGCGCAGATCGGCATGATGCTGCTCTCGGTGCTGCTGGCGGCGCTGAGCTTCGCCGGCGTGGTGGCGCCTGCCGTCGTCATCGGCCTCACCGCGTTGCTTGCCTGCGGGGTCGCCTGCTTCAACCCGGCGCTCGCCGCGTCGATCGGCGGTATCGTGCCGCGCGTCGAGCTGGCGGCGGCGGTGGCGCTCAACATCCTCGCCTTCAACGTTGCGCGCAGCCTCGGCCCGGCGGTGGGCGGCGCGATCGTGGCGGTGGGCGGGGCCAAGACCGCCTTCGTCGCCAATGCGCTAAGCTATGTCGCCGTCATCGTGATCCTCTGGCGCTGGCGCCCGCAGACGCCGCCGCCCACCCAGCGCCCGCCGCTCCTCGCCGCCATCGGTGAAGGCTTCCGCCACGCCGGCCGCTCGCGCGAGGTGCGCACCATCCTGTTGCGCGCCATCACCTTTACCACCACCGGCGCGGCAGCCTGGGCGCTGATGCCGCTGGTTGCCAGCGACCTGCTGGGTGAAGGCTCGGCCGTGTTCGGCCTGCTGCTCGGTGCGCTGGGGCTGGGCGCGGTCGTCGGGGCAGCCAGCGCGACATGGTTCCGCACCCGCTTCTCCAGCGAGGCGATCATCCGTATCGCCGGCATCCTTTACGGTCTCGGCTGCATCGGCGTTGCGCTGCGCCCCGGCCTGCCCGCGATGCTCGCCCTGCTGGTGCTGAGCGGCGCGGGCTGGGTGCAGGCGCTCTCCGGCTTCTCCGTCGCGGGGCAGCTCTGGTCACCGCAGGCGCTGGTCGGGCGGATCACCGCGATGGTGAGCAGCCTCACCTTCGGCGGCATCGCGCTGGGGAGCTGGCTGTGGGGCCACTTCGCCGAGGATCACGGCGTGGCGACGGCCATTCTGGTGTCCGGTATCGGCATGATCGTGCTGCCCGTCATCGGGCTGCTGTTCCCCATGCCCCGGCACGAGGCGGCGACGCACTGAGCATCTCGCCTCTGAAGGCACGCCAATCGCGATCTCATGGCAAACGGAATTCCTCGCCATGTGGTGCCGCATGATCGGGGTGCGCCAGGCCCTCATGAGCGCAAAATTATTGCATATATCCACCCAAAAGATGATCTTTTTTGAAATATGCCCAGTTGGTAGATGTTTGCCGGAGACGACCCGCCGGCCGGTCATTCCTGCTTGATTCTGCGCCCCCGCGACAGCCCGGCTTCGTGCCAGGCTTCGCTCGCAAGCGCATCGTCTGGCGCTCGTTTCCACTGAACGACTGGAGGCGACGATGGCAGAGGCTGCCAACCCCACACACGAACACCTGGAGGCGGCGCACGACGACCACAAGCCGTCCTTCTTCATGCGCTGGTTCATGTCCACCAATCACAAGGACATCGGCACCCTCTACCTCATCTTCTCGATCACGGCCGGCGTAATCGGCGCTGCCGTGTCGGGCATGATGCGCCTCGAACTCGCCGCGCCGGGCATCCAGTATCTGCCGACGTGGAGCGGCAGCGACGATTATGCGGCCGCGCTCCATCTCTGGAACGTGCTGGTGACGGCGCACGGCCTCATCATGATCTTCTTCGCGATCATGCCGGCCATGCTCGGTGCCTTCGGCAACTGGTTCATCCCTATCATGATCGGCGCGCCGGACATGGCCTTCCCACGCATGAACAACATCAGCTTCTGGCTGCTGGTGCCCTCGTTCATCCTGTTCATCAGCTCGGCCTTCGTGCCCGGCGGCACCGGCCATGGTGCCGGCACCGGCTGGACCATGTATCCGCCGCTCTCCACGTCCGGCTCGCCTGGGCCAGCGGTGGATATGGTGATCCTCTCCATGCACATCGCAGGCGCCAGCTCGATTCTCGGCGCCATCAACTTCATCACCACCATCCTCAACATGCGCGCGCCGGGCATGACGCTACACAAGATGCCCTTGTTCTGCTGGGCCGTGCTCGTCACCGCATTCATGCTTCTCTTCGCGCTGCCGGTGCTCGCCGCCGCGATCACCATGTTGCTCACCGATCGCAATTTCGACACCACCTTCTTCGATGCGGCGCGGGGTGGCGACCCGATCCTCTACCAGCATCTGTTCTGGTTCTTCGGCCATCCTGAAGTCTACATCATGATCCTGCCGGGCTTCGGCATCATCAGCCAGGTGGTCTCCACCTTCAGCCGCAAGCCGGTGTTCGGCTATATCGGCATGGCCTATGCCATGGTGGCGATCGCGATCATCGGCTTCCTCGTCTGGGCGCACCACATGTTCACGGTGGGTCTGTCGATGAACGCCAAGCTCTACTTCTCGGCAGCCTCCATGGTGATTGCGGTGCCCACCGGCATCAAGATCTTCTCGTGGCTGGCCACGATGTGGGGCGGATCGCTCAGCTTCAAGACGCCGCTGCTCTGGGCGCTGGGCTTCATCTTCATGTTCACCATCGGCGGCGTGACCGGCGTGGTGCTCGCCAATGGCGGCATCGACGACGCGCTCCAGGACACCTACTACGTCATTGCCCACTTTCACTATGTGCTGTCGCTGGGTGCCATCTTCTCGCTCTTCGCGGGCTTCTATTACTGGTTCCCCAAGATGACCGGGAAGATGTACAACGAGGTCCTGGGGAAGCTCCATTTCTGGGTGTTCTTCATCGGCGTGAATATCCTGTTCTTTCCGATGCACTTCCTGGGCATGAGCGGCATGCCGCGCCGCATCCCCGATTACCCCGCCCCCTTTGAGATGTGGAATCATATCGCGTCGCTGGGCTACGCTATCATGGCGGTCGGCATGGTGTTTTTCTTCCTGAACATCCTGTGGTCACTGCTGCGCGGCGCACCGGCCGGCAACAATCCGTGGGGCGAAGGCGCCGCGACGCTGGAGTGGACCCTCTCCAGCCCACCGCCCTACCACCAGTTCGAGACACTGCCGCAGATCCACTGACGACAACAGCCGAAGGCGGCGGGACCCTTTAGTCCCGCCCGCAACTGACCCTGCAGGCGCCGGTCCCGAAAGCATCGGGTCCGGCGCTCATGCGAAAACGGACCAAGGGGGAATGTCCACGCGACAAAACCCGTCCCGCTTGTTAGATTCGCCCGATGGGCTTTCTTCTTCCTTGGAAACGGGCCGATGTCGCGATCGACTTCGGCACCGCCAATTTACGGGTCATCCGCCTCCATGACGGCGTGGTGTTCGACGAACCTTCCGTCTGCTGCTTCACGCATGGCGGCCCGACGGCGACGCTCGTCGCGGCCGGCAGCGAGGCCCAGCCGATGCTGGATCGCACGCCCGCACATCTGCGGATCAGGCAACCGCTACGGCGGGGCGTGCTGCAAGATCTCGACACAGCGCGCGAGATGCTGCGCTATGCGCTCGCCCGCCTGCCCGATGGTCGGCGTGCCCGTGCGACGCGGGGACTGTTCGGCGTGCCGGCCGATGCCACCGCCGCCGAGCGGTCGGCCCTGCTGACCGCCGCGCATGATGCGGGTTTCCGCTCGGCCCAACTGGTCGCCGAGCCGTTCGCCGCCGCCATCGGCGCCGACCTGCCGGTCCACGAACCGGTGGGCACGATGATCGTCGAGTGCGGCGCGGGCACCACCGAGGTCGCGGTGCTCTCGCTTGGCGGCATCGTCTTGACTCGGTCGGTGCGCCGGGGCGGCGCCGCGCTGGACCGCGCCATCGCGGACCATCTCCATTTCCGCCACAAGTTCCTCGTCGGCGACGCCACCGCCGAAACGCTCAAACGTGCCTATGTCGAGGCCCGTCTGGACCCTGACACGCCTCGCGACGCCACCCTCCAGATCAAGGGCCGCAGCCTTGGCTCCGGCATGCCCACCGCGATCGCCATCGCGCTGGCGGAGCTGGACCAGGTCGTTGAACGACATGTCGCCCAGATCATCGATGTGGTGCGCAACGTGCTGCTCGCCACCCCCCCCGAACTCAGCTACGACATCCACGATCGTGGTATCGTCCTCACCGGTGGCAGCGCGCTCACCCCCTTGCTGCAAAGCATGATCGCCGGCGCGACGGGTCTCTCCGTCATCCTCGCACCGAATCCCGCGCACTGCGTCGCCAATGGCCTGCATCGCATGCTTGAACGACGCGCTGGCGAGGGGCTGGCGGACTAATTTGCCAGATCGCGTCCCGTAGCACGCGCGCACTGACGACGCTGCCCCAATCATACATCCGGTAATGTGCAGCGCGCCAACGCGCGAAGACGAGTTCTCTCGCCATTCATTCAGGAGATATAGGCGCGTCGAGACGGAGAGTGCCGGCTACCCAAGCGCGCTCATCACGGGCCGTGCCGCGGGTCTGGCGCATAGCTCGTGGCTTCGGAGCCACCCTGTGCTCCTTGCAGGCAGGAGCGCGGGACTCAGCCGCAACGCCCTGTCGACCTCGCTCACTGCTTTCGCGGGAAAACGTTACGGTGACGGCCAGCGTGGGGCCGTTCGGCACACGCGATACCCTTGACCTTACGCAGAGCTGTCGAACGCCTCCAACACGCGCCGCGTCATTGCTTCGCAATCCGCGCCGGCGAAGGGGAAGCTGCCCTTGAGCGAGGTCTCCAGCGTGGGGGCCAGCGCCTCACGCAGCATGCGGCGGGCGCGGGAGAGACGGGTCTTGACGGTCGCCGGAACCACGCCCAGCACATGGGAGGTTTCCTCAACGCTGAGCCCCTCGACATCGCGCAGCACGAAAACGAGCCGGTAAATATCGGGCAGGTGGCTCACCGCCCCTTCGATCATCCGGCGGATTTCCTGCCGGGCCAGCGTCTGCTCGGGTGTGCCGCTGCCTGTCGATCCGCGCATCATTGCGCTCCTATATTCATCGAGATGGACGACCGAATCGGGATCCAGCCGCGCACGGCGGCGCTTCTCCGCCCGCCGTTTGCCGAGCGCCTCGTTGATGACGATCCGCGTCAGCCAGGTCGAGAGGCTGGAGGCGCCGGTGAACCCGCCGATCGACGCGAAGCCCTTGAGATAAGCCGATTGCACCGCATCCTCCGCCTCGGCGCGATTACGCAGGACGCTCCAGGCCGCGCGAAACAGCCGCTGGTTGTTGCGGGTGGTGATGATACGGACCGCCTGCCGATCCCGCGCAGCGACCCGCGCGGCGAGATCAAGATCAGACAAAGCCGCATAATCGCTCTGAGGTTCCGCGCTCATGATCGCCCTCCTCTACCATTGAGTCCGTTTGACATCGAGCGAGGCCAGCAATTCAGCCCGCAGGTGGCGATCCCGCTCGAAATCGCCGAGCCAGCAGCGCGTCACCAACGAGACGCAGTGCTGGTTCACGCCGCGCGTTGTCATGCAGGCATGACTGGCCTCGATGATGACGGCGACGCCGTGCGGCGCCAAGGCGTCGTTGAGACAATGGGCGACCTGCTCGGTTAGCCGCTCCTGGATTTGCAGCCGGCGCGCGAATGCCTCGACCAGCCGCGAGAGCTTGGAGATGCCGACAACACGTCCGTCCGGCCGGTACGCGACATGGGCGCGCCCGATGATGGGCGCGAGATGATGCTCGCAGGTCGAGACCAGCGGGATATCCCGCAGCAGCACCGTGTCGCGATAGCCGGCCGTTTCCTCGAACACAGTGCGTAGCAGCGCTCCCGGGTCGACGCGGTAACCGGAGAACCACTCGCGATAGGCACGAGCGATACGGGCCGGCGTCTCCCGCAGCCCGTCGCGCGCCGGATCGTCACCGGTCGCCGCGATGAGCGTCCGGATCGCTGCCTCGATCTCGGCAGGAGACGGGCGGCGTTGGCCGCGCTCCGCCACGGCCGCCTTCTCGATCCGATTGGCCGGGAGACGCTCTCCCGCGTCGACAGTCACTTTACCATCCAATGTCACCGCAGTCCTTCCTTCTCGCCGGAACCGCTGTGTTGGATGCGGCCGGCCCGAAAAGGTGCCCGGTCGCCGTCGAAATTTCCGGGCACCTTTTCCATCCCACGGCATCCAATGCGCGCGGCTGCGCCGGCCGAGGACCGGACCGACAGCCCGCCAAAGGAGACTATACATGCACGAAGAACTGCAAAGCTCGCGCCGTGGCCTGCTCGGCCTCGCCGGGACGGCAGCGCTGTCGGTCGCTGCCATCGGTATCTTGGGTGACGTGCCGGCGCTGGCACAGACCAGAAGCCGCAAGATCGGGGTCGCCGCCCACCAGGGCGACATCGACATTCTCAATGTCGCACTCGGGCTCGAGTGGGAGGCGATCGAAGCTTATCAGATCGGTGCGGAGAGCAATCTGCTGCAAAAGCCGGTGCTAGACCTCGCGCTCACCTTCCAAGGTCATCACAAGGGCCATGCCGATGCGCTGGCCGGGGCGGTCAAGCAGCTGGGCGGCCAGCCCGTAGCCCCCAAGAGCCGGGCTGATTACATGACCAGCCTCAACATCGCGGCGATCAAGGACCAGGCCGATATCCTCCGCCTCGCTCAGTTGCACGAGCGCGGCGCCGCCAACGCCTACATCGGTGTCATCCCCTCGCTCGGGGATTCGGCGCTTCATCAGGTCTGCGCCAAGATCGCCGCTGACGAAGCGGCACATTGGTCGATCATTTCGCAGGCGCTGTCGCAAGCCATGCCCAAAGCCGCCTTCATGTTCGGCTAGGGCAGGGCCAGCCGGCCCCCGCTTTGTTCCGGCCCCACAGGGAACGGCGGCGGGCCGGCTGGCATATTTATCCCGCTTCCCCCTCATCAGGACTCTTCACCATGCGCCCCATATTGAAAGCCGCGCTTCCCTTGGGAGCCGCACTGTTCTTGCCTACCTTCTCTGCCATTGTGTACGGCGCCACCCCGGGCCGGGTCGGCGATGCTCGTGCTGGCGCCACCGCCTACGATGCGAGTTGCGGTGGCTGCCACTCGCTCGACGCCAATCGCGTCGGGCCTGCGCACCGCGCCGTCGTCGGTCGCAAGGCGGGAACGGTACCGGGCTACACTTATTCGCCCGCCCTTAAGAAAGCCAAGATCGTATGGACCGCCGCCACGCTCGACGCATGGCTGAGCGACCCCCAGAAGATGGTGCCCGGCACCCGCATGGCCTTCCGTCTCACCGACGCCAAACGGCGCGCTGATATCATCGCCTTTCTCGCCGCCCAGCAGCCCGCGACCGCCTCCCGCTAGGCTAGGCTAGGCTAGGCCAGACTAGGCGAGGCCCGCTCAGCTCGAACGGCCAGCGCGACCCTGGGTTCGGTCAGGAAGACAGCGCTGCCGCCGCGCGCAAGCCGGCGCGGATGCGCGCCATGACGCCAAGATCGGCCTTGGTCGAGTGCACCACATAGGCCGAATAGGAGAATTCCGGGCTGTTGGGCACCGGGATCAGGCGCCCCTCTTCCAGGTAGGAGCGGATGAACCCCTCGCGAAAATAACCGCTGCCACCGGCCGCCAAGATATAATCCAGCGCCAGCGGCCCATAGCTGATCGACACCACGGCATTGGTGTGATCCGGAAAGGCAGCCTGATAGCTCGCCGCGAAATCCTCGCCCCAGTCGATATGGACATGGTCCTCGGGCTTCATCGGCTGGTTGGACGGCGTGGTGCGCGCCAGGATCAGCTTTTCCTCGAACAGCAGCTCGGCAATCACACCGGGGCGGCGTGGCGCGGCATAGAGCACCGCGACGTCCAACGAGCCATCCTGGACGCGCTCCATCAGCCGCTCGGAGGTGTCGATCTGCGTGCTGACCGCAATCTCGGGGCATTCGCGTCGCATCCACAGCAACCAGTGCCGCAGGATCGGACTCCACAGGCTCAACTCGGCGCCGATGGTCACCACCGTCTCGCGGCCGGGCGGCAGCGCGACGGCGCGACGGGCGCCCTCCCACACCTGCACCAGGCTGGTGGCGAAGCGCAGGAACTGCTCGCCAGCGGGGGTCAGCCGCGCGCCAGCCTTGTTGCGTACGAATACCGGCCGGTCGAGCTGCTGCTCCAGCACACGGATGCGCGCACTCACGGCGGTCTGGGTCAGATTGAGGTTGGCGGCGGCGCTGACAAAGCTCCCCGTCTTGACCACCTCAAGGAATGTGCGGGCGACACCGATATCCATTCAGCAGAATCTTTCCTTTCAATATCCAATTATATTCATTTGCTTGATGGATCAAGCGGCCTGAAGGTAAGGCGGCAAGGAGGGCATCATGATGCCCCATATTGTGACGCGCAGCCGGGCCGGCCGCCTTGCCCCTGTGGCGAGGCCAGCATGAAATCGCATCGGCCCATTCATTTCCCACCGTCTGGGCAGGCGAGCTCGCTGATGATCGGACCTCTCATCCTGGCCTTCGTAGGATTGATGGCCATCGCCTCGGTCGTCCTGTTTACGCTGATCCGCGTGGGCGTGATTGACCAGCCCTTGTCCCTTTTCCTGTTCGTCGCGGCGGTCCCGCTAGCCGCATGGATCGCGTTGGGGCTGGAGACAATCGAACTTGGCGCCGCGCCCGGCCTCCCCGAGCAGCAGCAGGCTAGCGTCAGTTATCGAACAGCTGTGGGCCGTCGGCTTCAACCAGATCGAAGTGTCCGCCCCCTGCTGATGCGTTTTCCGGGCAGCGACAAATACCCGACACGGGCCGCTTCTTGGTCAGACAGGGATGGGCGCGCTTAACGAGGCAGGGCTTGAGCGAATCCGCCTGTTTCGGTCAGTTAAAACCAACATATCTGCCTTCAACCCATCATATCATTCATTTGCCTGTTGCATCCACCATCCCCAAATTGGCGGAGACCCAATGGAGGATTCTCGCAATGAATATTCGTCTTGGACAGATCGCTCCTGATTTCGAGCAGGAGACGACCCACGGCCGCATCAAATTCCATGATTGGCTGGGATCCAGCTGGGGCGTGCTGTTCAGCCACCCGAAGAACTTCACGCCCGTCTGCACCACCGAGCTGGGCGAAGTGGCCAAGCTGGACGCAGAATGGAAGAAGCGCAACGTCAAGCCCATCGGCCTCTCCGTCGATCCGGTTGAGGCGCACCATCGCTGGGATGTCGATATCAAGGAAACGCAGGGCTACGCGCTGAACTTCCCGATGATCGCGGATCCCGACGCCAAGGTGTCGACGCTCTATGACATGATCCATCCGGAGAGCGATCCCACGGTGACGGTGCGTTCTGTGTTCGTGATCGACCCGTCGAAGAAAATCCGCCTCATCCTCACCTATCCGCCGAGCACCGGCCGCAACTTCCCGGAGATTCTCCGCGCGATCGACAGCCTGCAGCTCACCGACGCTCGCAGCATCGCCACCCCGGTCAACTGGGAAGTCGGCGACGAGGTCGTGATCTCACCCAAACTGTCCGACGAGGAGGCCAGCCGGCTGTTCCCGCAGGGCTATCGCACACTCAAGCCCTATCTGCGTTTGGTAAAGCTGGAAGAAGCCTGAGGCCCGGCCGGCGTTTACCGTCCTCCGCTCAGTTTCCTACCGGGGGGAAGGAAATTGGCGGACATTCGGGGCGAGACCCAATCCGGGTCTCGTCCCGAATTGTTTATTGGCCGGATGACGTGCTGTCCCAGCCCCTCCTGCAGCTCAGGCAGCGGACCGGAGCGCGACCACGAGACACGGAGCCATCCACCCTCACCAAGACAGGCCGGCCTCGGGAAAAGCTGCGATCCAATCAAGGAATGAGCGGCGAAATCGCTGTGGCGCCGCTCCATCGGCCACCGATGCGCTCGTCAGCAGTATGAGGTGGACCCAAGCCCCGCGCGCCGCGCCAAAGCTCCGCCCTCAGCCAGTGTCAACCCGCGTCGGTGCCCACCAGCTTGAGGTCGGCCGCGCGGCTCATGTGGGTCATCTTGCCATCCACTAGCCCGCCGGTCGCAATGCTGATGCTCTGGTAAGAAACGTCGCCAGTGACGCGCGCACTCGCTTCGATAACAAGCTCCTCGGCGCTGATCGATCCATCGACCTGCCCGCCGATCCGCGCACTCCTGGCCGTGATATGGCCCTGAATTCGGCTCTCGGGGCCCTGCACCAAAGCTGCGCAGCTGATATCTCCCTCGACCTTGCCGTCGATATGCAGGTCGACGCTCGCTTCCACATTCCCGTGGATGGCGACATCGCCGCCGATGATCGAATAGGGTGTGTGCTTAGCCCCGGTAGCCATCGGCGACGCGACGCTTGGCGAGTTGCTGGACTTCGAGAACATCCTGCCGTGCCTCCAGAAAGGGGCGCGGATTGACCGCCGCGCCGTTGACGCGCACTTCGAAATGAAGATGTGTTCCCGTCGAGCGCCCGGTCGAGCCCATGCGGGCGATCGTCTGCCCGCGCTTCACCTTCTGCCCCGGCCGCACGGCGTAGCCGGAGAGGTGCGCATAGCGTGTCATCAGCCCCTTGCCATGGTCAACCTCGACGACATTGCCGTAACCCTGCCGCGCACCGACATAGCTGATCTTGCCGGGCGCCGCCGCGAGAATGGGCTGACCATGCCTGCCAGGAAAATCGATGCCGGAGTGGAAGGCGAGCGAGCCAACGAACGGATCGCGCCGATAACCATAGGAGCTGGTTTCCATTGGCGCCGCCGTCGGTCGGCCGGAGGGGATGGAAGCCAACGCTGCCTCCATGACGCTCAGCCGCGTGAGCAGGGTGGCAAGATTGCGCAGGCCTTCGTCGGACGCGACGGCCGCGCCGGCGGGGATGAACGGGCCGCCCTGTCCACGCCGGGGCGCACTCAGCTTCGTCGGATTGAGACCGAAGCTGCGAATCGCCTGCTCAACACGCGCGAGCCGGGTTTGCGCGGCCTGGGTAAGGCGAGCTTCCAGCGCAGCCTGCTCGCGCTGCAACGCTTCGAGACGGGCGGCCTCAGGCGACAACGCACTGAGCGGCTTGCCGACCGCTGCCGCCGGACGACCCTGCCCTGCTTCGTCCGGGCCGACGACCGCAGCGCCCGCCGGCGCCGTGCCCAGATTGGCGCGCATGATCTCCTCGATCGCATCCTGCCGCGCCTCGATATCACTAGCGATGTCGTCGACCGACCGCTGGTAGGCGCTCACCTTCGCCTCGCGCGTGGCGACGGCGGCCCGGTCGCTGGCCAGTGAGGAGCGCTCCAGGGCGATATTTGCCTGGCTCCACAGCAGCGACACGGTTCCAAACGCCCACAACAGCAGGACAGCCAGCACCGAAAGTGCAGCCATCCACTGAAAACGCGTCGTGATCTTGAGGAAGCGCACCTGCCCCCCGGTCCGGAGGAAAATCTCCCGCTCAGGCGCGAGAGATCGCAGATATGTCAGCGCCCCCCCGGGACTAAGGTTGAATCTTGCCACCCGATTGCTCTGCTATATATCGTTTTGCAGGTGGCGGGCAGGTACCAGATGCCCCCGCCCCTGGCGAATCAACCGCCTGGCCGCAGCGACGAGTCGATGATGATATGAGATAAAGCGAACGCTCCTGGAGAAGTCCTCCACGATGTTCCGGCTTGGTTCTACGAAGTTCAGCGATGAGGGGTGCCGGCCGAGTCGCGAGGACTGCGGACCTGAAGGATCGCATAAAACCGGCGTTTTCTGCAGGTGATCGACATCCAAAGCCGGCTGGTCGCGCCACGCCTGCAGACGCGTTTCTCGTCTTACCGGGAATTGAGGCGGGGAATTTCACCGAGCGTTGCCAACCCCGAACAGCCCGGTTATAGGCCGCCTTCTGCCGCGCGGGCCGCCACTTGCCCGCGCCGGCGCGCGGAGACGTGGGTGAGTGGCTGAAACCAGCGGTTTGCTAAACCGTCGTAGCCTTAAGGGGCTACCCCGGGTTCGAATCCCGGCGTCTCCGCCAGCTACCATCCCACAGCGGTCCGCAGACAACCGCCAAAGCCCCGGAAATCTGCGGATGCGGTGAAGGTGTCGTTAAACCTGCGCATGGCTACGCGGATGGCGAGTGCCTGCTGACACTCTCCGTCAAGGAAGTGTGCCAGCGGATCGGACGGCCGGCCGACCAGCAATCACCGTAATGAAACTGAAGGATGAAGCACAGGCCATCTGGGAGCGCGCAGGCAAGCTCCGCTATGCCCTGGGCGAAGCGCTATGGCGAAACAGGACAAGCCGGACCAGCTTGACCACATTGCCCATGCCATAGCTCAAGAAACTCCCGACAAGATCGGCGCCAAACTTCGCAGGCTGTGCTTGCCGAAGAGCGCGGCGGACACATTGCTGGACAAGCTGGCCACCTTCTCACGTTTCAAAGGAGCTGGCCATATTTCCGCCAAGGCGGCGCGTGCACTGATCCCGTACCTCGAAGCGGAGCTGCGTTACGATCAGGCTACCGAGCTGTCCGCCGCGCTGCTCGACTTGATGAGTCGGTCAGCAGGGGTTCAATCGACGAGCACCTCGACAAGCCGCGGACCAGTCGCGGCAAAGGCGGTGCGCAGGGCATTATCGAGCGCATCGGCGGTCTCTACGCGTGTGGCGGGAATGCCCTGCCCCTGCGCGAGAGCACAAAAATCGATATCGTCGAGCCGCGTTCCCTCTACTTTATCCAGCCCAAAATGGCTACGAAAGCTAAGCAGCGCCTCGTAGCGCCGGTTGTTGACGATGACGAAGGTGATCGACACGCCCAGCTTCGCCGCGCTCCACAGGCCCTGGATGGCATACATGCTCGCGCCGTCGCCAAGGATCGCGATCACCTTTTCATCAGGACGGCCCAGCGCCACGCCCACGGCAGCAGGCAAGCCGTGGCCAAGGCCTCCGCTGGCACAGGTGTAGAAGCCGTCACGCTCCGTGATCGGCAGATGATCATGCATCGCACCCCGGCTCGATGGCGCTTCCTCGACAATGATGCTGCCCGCAGGGCGCAGGGCCGCGATCTGTTGGAGCAGATAGGCGTCGGTCATCACCGTGCCGGTGATTCGCGGCGCGCGGGCGGGAGGTGGCGGCGCCGAACGGTCACGCGGCGCGGCCCCGGCAAGAAGATCGGCAATGCCCGGCTTCAGGCTGGTGACCACGGCGCTGCCCACCGGCGCCCAGGCCGCTTGTTGGGGATCGTCGGTCAATTGGAACAGTGCCGCCCCGTCCGGCGCGTGCGGACCGAAGCCCTCGATATGATAGGTGAAGACCGGCGCACCGAGAACGAGGATCAGATCGTGGCCAGTCAGGCGCTCCACAATCGCCTCACGCCCGGCGGCGAGAAAGCCCGCGAATAGGGCGTGGTCCTCGGGGAAACTGTTGCGACCCGACATCGGGCTCGCCCACACCGGCGCACGGTGCCGCTCGGCAAGGGCAATCACCTCGTCCCAGGCGTCGTCGCGCGCCACCGATGCACCAACCACGAAGACCGGCCGCTCGGCCCTCGCCAGCGCGTTCGCCACGTCTGCAAGCTGAGCCGCATCGCCATGCACCCGACGACTGACCCGGCGGGCCAAGATAGGTGGGCAGGGTCGATCCCAGTCATCGACCGGCACGGACACGAACGTCGGCCCGCATGGCGCCTGCATCGCGACATAATAGGCCCGGGCGATCGCAGCCGGAACATCCCCTGCGCGTGCGGGCTCGACACTCCATTTGACGAATGGCTTGGGAAATTCCGTCGCCTGCTCGGCAAACAGGAAGGGCTCATAAGGTAGGATTGAGCGCGCCTGCTGGCCGGCCGTCACCACCAGCGGCGTCTGGTTGCGGTAGGCCGTGAACAGATTGCCGAGCGCATGGCCGACCCCAGCCGAGGAATGCAGGTTGACCAGAGCGGCGTTGCGTGTCGCCTGCGCATAGCCATCCGCCATGCCCATCACCATGGCTTCCTGCAGGCCCAGAACATAGCGGAAGTCGTCGGGAAAATCGCGAAACATCGGCAATTCGGTCGACCCCGGATTGCCGAACACCGTCGTCATGCCGAGCTCGCGCAGCAGGGCGATCGTTACCTCACGAACGGTCTTCATGCTCCTCACCTTCACACCCTCCACGTCGTTGTCTCGTGTTGCGATGGCAGAGCCATGAAAGCTATTGCATTATTGACCTCAATCCATTCGGATTACGAATGACTTTTGATCTCCGTCAGCTACGCGCATTCCTCGCTGTCGTGGACAAGGGCAGCCTTGGCCGCGCTGCGCCCAGTGTGTTCTTGACCCAATCCGCACTCAGCCGGGTGATCAGCGACATGGAGGCACGCGCCGGCCACCGATTGTTCGAGCGGCACAGCAAGGGCATGGTGCTGACCAGTGCCGGCGAAGCAATCCTGCCGCACGTCCGCCTGCTGCTGTTCGAGCTGGAGCAGGCGATGGACTCGCTGGATGCGGTGCGCGGCTTACGACGCGGCGTGGTGCGGGTCGGCGCGGTCGCGACCATCACGCGCACCATCCTCAACACCGCCCTGGCTGCTCTCACCGAAACCGCCCCGGGGCTGCGCGTCGAACTGCTCGAAGCACCCGAGGACCAGCTGACCGCCGCGTTGGTTGGCCGGGAGATCGACGTCATGATCGGAGCAGAAATCCCGGCACATCCCGATATTCTTGCACTGGCGGAATGCCGCTTCGACGACATGTTCAGCGTCTTCTGCTCCGCCAATCATCCACTGGCGAAGCAAGAGGTGGTCACACTAGATGAGATGCTGCGCGAGCGCTGGGTCATGCCGGAGCGCGGCGCCAGCCCGCGCATCCTGTTCGAAAGGGCGCTGCGCAACGCGGGCCGCACACCCCCCATCATTGCGGTCGAAACCCGCTCGCTCTGCGCCATGCTGGCATTGGTCGTCGAATCCCGCCTCCTCGGATGGCTGCCCCGCCCCGTGCTGGCCCGCACGGAAGCCGCCGGCTCGATCCGCCTCATCGAAAGCGAGGCGCTAACACTCCGCCGCCAATTCTTCGTCTATCGCCGCAGCAAGGGAATCCTGCCCGCCGCCGCGCAACAACTGGTGGACCTGCTACCGCTGCGCCCTGGATTGTCAGCCGAACCAGAGCCGGCCCTCTAACGTCAGAATCTCAGGGGAATAACAAAGGCTTGCTGGAGGAAGGACAATCATTCAGTGCGCGATATTGGAGCAAGAAGGAGGAGCGCCCAAATCGCGCAGCCAATGTGCTAGAGCATTGAAATCCGACTGTGCGATCGTGACCCGCCTCGAGCGCGCGCGCCCCCTCTCCGCGCTTCGCTCTGCCCCAATTGCGACGAACCGGGACGCTGAGAGGGAACGAAGACCGGCACAGGGACTTCTGGAAGCAGGCAGTTTTCAGGAGAGCAACCATGGCCACCCCGACATTCACCGACGCTATCGCTTTACTCAAAGCCGACCATCGGAAGGTCGAGGATCTATTCGAACAGTTCGAGAAGGCCTCATCCGCCAGCAAAAAGCGGACGCTCGCACAGGAGATTTGCACCGAGCTCAAGATCCATACGACGATCGAGGAGGAGCTATTCTATCCCGCTTTTCGCGGCGTGATCGAGGACCACACGCTCGACGAGGCCTATGTCGAGCATGATGGCGCCAAGCTGCTCGTCAACGATATCGAGGCAGGCAGTCCCGGAGACGACTTTTACGATGCCAAGGTGAAAGTCCTCTCCGAGGAGATCAAGCATCATGTCCGTGAGGAGGAGAGGTCCGGAGACGGCATGTTCGCCCAGTGTCGCAAGACGGCCGTGGATCTCGTCGCGCTGCGCGACGCCATGATGAGCCGCAAGCAAGAGCTATTGGCGACGGCGAAGAAGGGCGCCCTCCCCCCAGCACAAACCCGCACGGTGAACATGGTCGCCGCCTAGGAGCGAGGATAGGCGCGCGCAGCCTGCCGCGATGGCACCCGGAGCGTAGCTCTTCCGCCCCCGTCGACGCCCCCAACCGTCCGGATCGGCGTCTCGATCGTCAGGCCGGGGAGAGGGCCGCGATCCGGCGGATATGGACGATATCGTGCACGGTCAGGCGCCGATCATGGCTGGTTAACAGGCCAGCCTTCTCCCAGGCGGCCAGCGTCCGGCTCGCCGTATGCAGCGTAGTGCCGGCATAGTCGGCGAGGTCCTTGCGGCGCAGGGGAAAATCGATTTTGACGCCATCGCGCGTATCCTGCCCCGCCTGCGTCGCCAGCCGCAGCACGGCCTGAGCGATCCGCTGCTCGATGCGCTGGGTAGCGAGTTCGCGCACCCGCTCCTGCAGTTCGGCCAACCGGGCGCCGAGGATACCGATAAGGTTGATGGCAATCGCCGGATGGGCTCCGATCAGCGCAATCAGGTCGCGCTCGCTCCAACTCAGGACCAGCGAATCATCGGTCGCGATCGCATCGGCAGGGAAGCGGTGATCGGTGAAGAGCGGCACTGTGCCGAACATTTCGCCGGGCGCGATGAAGCGGATCACGGCCTGGCCACCATCACCGCCGGTCTGGGCTATTCGCACACTGCCTGAATCGAGAGCATAGGCGCGCTCGGCTGGCTCCCCCTGCTCGAAAATCAGACGATTCCTCGCGACTTTCTCGATCCGCATGGCGCTGCAGGCGTCGCCGAGCGCTCCGTCCGGGAGCGCACGGAACAAATCGAGTGCGGCCACCCGCGCCGCCCATGCCGATGCGTCCTTCGCTTCGATCCGCATAACTCCTCCGACCAAATCGTCCCCCCGACACTGCCCAACCAAGGTGATTGGAACGGCACCGATCCGGCCCACCGACCGCGTCAAAATAGCTGCCGAATTGCGTTGGCACAAATGATGAATGATCGATGCATGTTATTTCGCCGGTCGATCACAGCATCGCAAGCGGTGAACTGTCCTGGTTCATCAGCGGAGGCCGGACCACGGCACCGCTTGCCTGCTCTCACCCCGGTCTCCCCACGGCTCGGGCGATGAGCACCGCCCCTCCTCCACACCGGGCGGCGCGTTCATCGTTGGAGTCGGTCCCGGCCGGGCACGGGACATGGCGCGGGGGGCGCCATGTCCCCCTGCGCTTCACTCGGGAGAAACGGAATGAAGACCGGCCTCATGATCGTCAGCACGCTGGCGGCCCTGGCCCTACCGGCCGCGCTGCCAGCCCGCACGGCCCCGCTCGATCTCGACGCGCTGCGCTATGACGTCGTTCATGACGCGGCGCGCCGGGCTATCGTGGCAACCGGCAGGACGGGACAGCCGCTCGTTGCCTTGCTTCGTCTCGCCAAGGGCAGCGCACTGGCGCCGCATGGGGAGGCAGGGGGCGTCCGTCTGCTCACTGTCCTCGCCGGCACACTCTCCTGGGGAGACGGCGGACGGGTCGACCGGGCCGGCGAGCGCCGCTTCGGCCCCGGCAGCGTCATCGTGGTCCCGGCCCAGGGCGGCGAACATTGGGCGGCCGCCCGCAGCGACGATGTCCTGCTGCAGATCGTGATGATCGGCGACGGCGCACTGACACCCCAGGCAGCCGCGCAGGCCGCCCAATGAGACCGGCAGCGTGGATCGGCAGCGGCCGAGCAAGGAGACCAGACCATGGATGACCTAGCCCTCGCCCGCGTGCTGCATGTGCTCGCCGTGGTTTTGTGGATCGGCGGTGTCTCCATGGCGACGACCGTGGCGCTGCCTGCAGTGCGGCGCGGCGATCTCGGGCCCGATCGGCTGCGCGTGTTCGAAGCCTTCGAAGGGCGCTTCGTCTGGCAGGCGCGCGGCGCGGTGATCCTCGCCGGGCTGACCGGCTTCTACATGATCGAACGGCTGGACCTGTGGGACCGGTTCACCGACATCCGCTTCTGGTGGATGCACGCCATGGTCTGCGTGTGGACCCTGTTCGCCTTCCTCCTGTTCATCGGCGAACCACTCATCCTCCACCGGATCCTTCCAAAATGGGTGGCGCGCAATCCCGAACAGGCGTTCACTGCGCTTCACCGCGTGCACGTGGTGCTGCTCGTGCTGAGCTACATCACCATCTTTGGCGCCGTCGCCGGAAGCCATGGCTGGCTGTTGCTGTAACAACCCCGCCGGGCTTAGGATTGACATGCAGAAGAAGGGGAGTCGGCCATGCCCCACGAATATGACGATCCGTTAGACGCCGCAGCCATCGCAGCCGCGACCGATCGGGCGGTCACCCTGTTTCGGCAGCAACCCGATATTCCCCTGGAGACGCACAGTGCCGAGGCCGTTCGTCAACAGCTATGTGCCTGCATCGGTGAGATTGAGGATGATGTGGAAGGCGAGCTTTCCGGCACCCATGCGGCGGTGATTGCGCAGGTGCTCGATCAAGCTCGCGCGATTCTGGCGGAGCAGGCCCAACCCAATGCCGAATGGGATGCGGTCGATCAGGCATCCGACGAGTCCTTCCCGGCCAGCGACCCGCCCGGCTGGATTGGCGGCCAGGTGGATTGAGGACGCGCCGCCGCGCAAAGGCGATCTTCCCCTGACGGTTCCGCCCGCGGACAAAATGCTCTAACGGCGCGCCATGCTGACGATCACCGACATCACGGTGCGCCTCGGGGGCCGCACGATTCTGGACCGCGCGAGCGCCGCATTGCCGCCCCGCGCACGCATCGGCCTCATCGGCCGCAATGGCGCGGGCAAGTCGACGCTGATGAAGGCGATCATCGGCCAGATCGAGCCGGACGGCGGCGCGATCGAGATGCCGCGCGACACACGGCTGGGCTATATTGCGCAGGAAGCGCCAAGCGGCACCGCCACCCCGTTCGAGACAGTGCTTGCCGCCGATACCGAGCGCGCCGCGCTGCTCACCGAGAGCGAGACGTGCGAAGATCCACACCGTCTTGGAGACCTGCACGATCGGCTGATCGCCATCGACGCCTATAGCGCCCCCGCCCGTGCCGGCCGTATCCTCGCCGGCCTCGGCTTCGACGAGGAGATGCAGAACCGGCCGCTGGACAGCTATTCGGGCGGCTGGAAAATGCGCGTGGCGCTGGGCGCCTTGCTCTTTTCAGCGCCCGACCTGCTGCTGCTCGACGAACCCTCCAACCACCTCGACCTTGAAGCGACGCTGTGGCTGGAGAATTTCCTCAAGGATTATCGCGCCACCGTCCTCATCATCAGCCACGAGCGCGACCTGCTCAACAATGTGGTCGACCATATCCTGCATCTGGAGAATGGCCGGATCACCCTTTACCCGGGCGGTTACGACGCGTTCGAGCGGCAGCGCAGCGAGCGGCTCGCCCAACTGGAGGCGGCGCGCGAGAAGCAGGCAGCGCAGCGTGCCAAGCTGCAGGACTATATTGCCCGCAACAGCGCACGGGCGAGCACCGCCAAGCAGGCCCAGTCGCGCGCCAAGGCGCTGGCGCGGATGCAGCCGATCGCGGCGGCGGTGGAGGATCCCAGCCTGGCGTTCGACTTCCCCGATCCGCAGCCCCTGCGCCCGCCGCTCATCACGCTGGACATGGCGGCGGTTGGCTATGACGGCACGCCCGTGCTCCAGCGCCTCAACCTGCGTATCGACCCGGACGACCGCGTCGCACTGCTCGGCCGCAACGGCAACGGCAAGACCACGCTCGCCCGGCTGCTCGCCGGGCAGCTCCCGGCACTGGACGGGGCAATGACAGCCTCGGGCAAGATGAACGTTGGCTATTTCACGCAATATCAGGTGGAAGAGCTGGACGTCGGCGATACGCCGCTGGAGCATATGACGCGAACGATGAAGGGCGCGACACCGGGCGCGGTGCGCGCGCAACTCGGCCGCTTCGGCTTCGCGGGCGAGCGGGCGACCCAGAAGGTCGGCTCGCTCTCCGGCGGCGAGCGGGCGCGGCTGGCTCTGGCGCTCATCACCCGCGACGCGCCGCATCTGCTCATTCTTGACGAGCCGACCAACCACCTCGACGTCGACGCCCGCGAGGCGCTGGTGCAGGCGCTCAACAGCTATAGCGGCGCGGTGGTGATCGTCAGCCACGACCGCCACATGATCGGCCTCGTCGCCGACCGGCTGGTGCTGGTCGATGGCGGGAGAGCGCTGCCTTATGACGGCTCGCTGGAGGATTATACCGACTTCGTGCTGGGGCGCGGTGCCGGCGCACCGGCGCGCGACGGCGGCGGCAAGACCGACCGCAAGGCCGATCGCCGCGCTGCCGCGCAGGTGCGCGAGCGCTACAAGGCCCTGCAGGCCGACGTGAAGAAGGCGGAAAAGACGCTCGCTGACCTCACCGCCGCCCGCTCCCGCATTGACCGCGCCATGTTCGATCCCGCCTCCGCCGGCCCGGAGGAGAAGGACTGCACGATGGGCGAATTGATGCGGCGCCGTTCCAAGCTGGAGGATGCCATTGAGATGGCCGAGGAAAGCTGGATGGCCGCGAGCGAAGCGCTGGAGCAACTCGACCCGGCTTGAGGGAAGCGCTCGGGAGGGCGAGCCCTCGATCAGCGCTTCCTCATGTGCCCGCGAAGACAGGAGCACGGATCGCGGCGGGCGGGCAGCGCTTTCGGAGCTGGCCGGGTGGCTTATGTCGCCCGCACGAACAGCGCGGCCAAATCTGCCGGCACGCGCATCAGCCGGCGGGTCGCCAGGTCGATCATCGCCCAACTGGTCCGTGCAGCGACCTTCACCTTGCCGTCCGCGCCAGCGAACTCGACGATGCGATCGAAGCGGGCGCCGCGCGGCGGGTCCGGCACCCAGGTGCGCGCCGTCACCGTCTCGCCGACCCCGACGTTGCCATGATAGGCGATTTCGTGCCGGGTCACGACCCAGCCATAGCGCTGCTGCGCCTCGGCCGGGGCAAGCGCCTGCCAGTGCGCCGTGGCGATGGCCTCCATCCAGCGCACCCAGACGGCATTGTTGACATGGCCCATGATGTCGATGTCCGCCGGCTCGGCGACGATCGCCAAGGTAAAGACGCCGGTCATGGGACGCATAGCCCCCTGATGCGGCGTCCCCGAATCATTCCTCCACGCCCATCTGCCAGAGGATGAAGGCGAACTCCTCGGCAGTCTCGCGCAGCGATTCCCAGCGACCCGACTTGCCGCCATGGCCGGCTTCCATGTTGGTCTTGAGCAGCAGCAGCTTGTCGTCCGTGCGGGTGGCGCGCAGGCGAGCGACCCATTTGGCCGGTTCCCAATAAGTGACGCGCGGATCGTTGAGGCCCGCCGTCACCAGCATCGGCGGATAGGGCTGCGCCGTCACATTGTCATACGGGGAATAGCTGGCGATCAAATCATAGGCTGCGGCGTCCTCGATGGGGTTGCCCCATTCCGGCCACTCGCCCGGCGTCAGTGGCAGCGTCTCATCCAGCATGGTGTTGAGCACGTCGACGAAGGGCACATGCGCCACCACTGCGCCCCACAGCTCGGGGTCGGAATTGACGATGGCGCCCATCAGCTCGCCGCCGGCCGAGCCGCCCGACGTCGCGATACGACCCGCACTGGTATAGCCACGTTCGATGAGGCCGCGCGCGACGTCGACGAAATCGGTGAACGTGTTGGTCCGCCGCTCCAGCTTGCCGGCCTTGTACCACTCCTGCCCGAGATCGTCGCCGCCGCGGATATGGGCGATGGCGAAGGCGAAGCCACGATCGACGAGGCTGAGGCGCGAGGTACCGAAGCCCGGCTCGATGGCGATGCCGTAGGCACCGTACCCATAGAGGTAGAGGGGCCGCGAGCCATCCATGGGGAAATCGCGGCGGTGGAGGATGGAGACGGGGATGAGCGTGCCGTCGCGCGCCGGGATCATCAGCCGCTCGCTGGCATAGAGCGCGGGATCGAAGCCGGAAGGGATCTCCTGCACCTTGAGAATCTCGCGGTGGCCGTCCGCCAGCGTGTAATCGAGGATGGTCTCGGGAGAGACCATCGATTCATAGCTGATGCGCAACTTGGCCACATCATATTCGGGGTTGTCGTCCAGCCCGGCAACATAACTCGGCTCGGGAAAATCGAGGCGCTTGGCCGTGTTGGTGGCGTAGTCGCGGATCTCGATCTGGTCGAGGCCGTCCTCGCGTCCCTCGGTGACGTAGAAACTTTTGAACAACGAAACGTCGGTCAGGTAGAAATGATCGGAGGGGGCCAGCACCTCCTCCCATTGGTCCGGCGTCTCGATGCGAGCGCGGGCGAGGCGGAAATTGGAGTGGGTGTCGTTGGTACGGATATAGAGCCAGCCCTCATGCTCATCGACGTCATATTCGCGCTCGGGCACGCGGGCGGAGACGAGGATAGGCTCGGCTGTAGGATCGCCCGCCGGCACCAGCCGCACCTCGCTGGTGACATGGTCGCCGGTGGCGATGACGATCCAGTTCTCTGCCGACGTGAGGCCGACCGAGACGCGAAAGCCCTCATCCGCCTCTTGATAAAGCAGCACGTCATCCTTCGCGTCGGTACCCAGGCGATGGAGCACGGCGCGATCGGTCCGCCACTGCGCGTTGGCGGGAGCGTAGACGAGCGCGCTATCATCGCTGGTCCAGACCAGGGCGGAGAGCACATCGGGGATCACGTCCGGCAGCATGGCGCCGGTGGTCAGATCCTTGATGCGGACGGTGTAGCGCTCCGAGCCATTGTCGTCGATCGCATAGGCCAGCAGGCGGTCGTCGTTTGAAATGGCGACGGCGCCGAGCCGGAAATAATCCTTGCCCTCGGCCAGCGCGGGCTCATCGACGATCAACTCATCGGCCGAGCCGTCATCCGGCGCGCCGACCGGACGGCGCCAGTGGCGGCGATATTGCTCGCCGGTCTCGAAGCTGCTCCAGTAAACGAACGCGCCGTCCTTCTGCGGCACCGAGCGGTCATCCTCCTTGATGCGCGCCTTCATCTCGTCGAACAGCCGGTCGACCAGCGGCTTGCGGGCACCCATCTGGGCCTCGAAATAGCTGTTCTCGGCCTTGAGGTAGGCGAGCACATCCGGGTCTGTCACCTCGGGATAGCCGGGGTCGCGTAGCCACGCCCATGGGTCGTCGAGGGTGCGGCCGTGATGGGTTGTCTGGTGGGGGCGTTGCGCCGCGCGGGGCGGCCGGGATGCGTCGGTCATCGCGCCGAGATAGGCGCGCTCGCCGCGCGGCTCAATGGCATTGCAAGCGGCCGTTCAGCCCAGCCCGTCATATTCGGCCGTCACGTCCTGCTTCGTTCCAGCGAGGCGCACGACGCGCCCCCGATCAATGATCGGCACGGCGGAGAGCCGCATCCAGCGCCGGTCGCCATCGGCCCGCTGGATTTGCGCGTCCAGCGTGAAGCCACGGCCATGCTTGATGGCATAGCCGCGCAGCGCCTCCATCTGAAGGCGCGACTCCGGCAGGTAGAGAGAGACGACGAGCGAGCGCACCAAGGGCTCGTCCGCAGGCAGGGCGAACAGGGCATGGACGGCGGGTGACCAATGCAACGCCTGGTCCGCCAGATGGCAGTTCCACACGCCGATCGGCGCGGATACGGCCTGCTCCGCGAGCGACGGCAGCACCATCGCCGGCATGCGCTCAGCGACCTCATAAGCCGGCCAACTATGTGAAAGAACGAGCGATTGTGACACGAGTGCAGTCCGTTTCCCAGCCGTGCCGGCATAGCCTCCACGCCCTTAACAAGTCGTGAGATCCCGCCGTTCCACGGGATATTCTTCGGGCGCCACTCTGCGGCCGCGCTGGCAAGCGACGGCAAAAGGCCTATGGTGGCGCCAGCGAAAACAATCAGGAATGCCCCATGTCCAGCCATGAAGACCGCCTCAAAGCCCTGCGCGCGCAATTGCAGCGGCAGGCGCTGGATGGCTTCGTCGTCCCGCTCACCGATGAGCACCTCTCCGAATATGTCGGCGGCTATGCACAGCGACTCGCCTGGCTGACCGGTTTCCTTGGCTCGGCTGGCAGCGCCGTGGTGCTGCCGGAGGAGGCCGCCATCTTCGTCGACGGTCGTTATACGTTGCAGGTGCGCGAGCAGGTGGACGGCACCCACTGGCAATATGAGAGCGTTCCGCAGACCAGCATCGCGGCCTGGCTGGGCGCCCATGCCCCCGCCGGCGCGCGGATCGGCTACGATCCGTGGCTCCACACCAGCCGCTGGGTCGACGAGGCAACGCGAGCGCTGGCCAAGCAGGGCGCGACCCTCGTGCCGGTGGAGACCAACCCCGTCGACGCGGTGTGGACCGACCGGCCCGCGCCGAGCAAGGCGCATCTGGTGCCGCATGAGGAGCGCTACGCCGGCAAGACCAGCGCCGCCAAGCGGGCGGACATGGTCGCGTGGATGCAGGCGGAAGGACTCGACGCGACGGTGCTGACCGCGCTCGATTCGATCGCCTGGACATTCAACATCCGCGGCGCCGATGTCTCGCGAACGCCGGTCGCGCTCGCTTATGCGCTGCTTCATGCCGACGGCAAGGCGGAGTTGTTCGTCGACCCGGCCAAGATCGACGCAGCGGTGCGCGCGCATCTCGGCAATGCGGTGACGATCCGCGACCGTTCGGAGTTCACCGCCGCGTTGCACGCTCTCGCCGGCCAGACAGTCGCGGTCGACCCCGATCGGGCGGTGGCGGCGATCTTCGAGGCGCTGGACAAGGCCGGCGCGACCATCCGCCCGCTGCGCGACCCGGCCGTGTTGCCCAAGGCGATCAAGAACGCCACCGAGATCGCCGGCCACAAGGCCGCGCAGGCGCGCGACGGCGCGGCGCTCTCCCGCTTCCTCCACTGGCTTTCGGTGGAAGGCCCGAAAGGCGGCGAAACCGAGCTGAGCGTGGCCGACCGTCTCCAGCGGTTCCGCGAGGAGACCGGCGCGCTGGTCGACCTGAGCTTCGACACCATCGCCGGATCGGGGCCGAACGGCGCCGTGGTCCATTACAAGGCGAGCGAGGAGACCTGCCGCCCGGTCGAGACCGGCACGCTGCTGCTCGTCGATTCGGGCGGGCAGTATCGCGATGGCACGACCGACATCACCCGCACCATGGCGATCGGCACCCCGACCGACGCGATGCGCCGCGACTTCACGCTCGTGCTCAAGGGCCATATCGCGCTCGCGCGCGCACAGTTCCCCGCCGGCACGCGCGGCAGCCAGCTCGACGTGCTGGCGCGGCAGTTCCTCTGGGCGCAGGGGCTGGATTATGCCCATGGCACCGGCCATGGCGTCGGCAGCTTCCTCTCGGTGCATGAAGGGCCGCAGCGCATCGCCACCTTCGGGGGCGGCGACGAGCCCTTGCAGGCAGGCATGATCCTCTCCAACGAGCCGGGCTATTACAAGACCGGCGCCTACGGCATCCGCATCGAAAATCTGGTGCTGGTGGTAGCGCGAGAGATCGACGGGGCGGAAAAGCCGTTTCTCGGCTTCGAGACGCTGAGCCATGCGCCGCTCGACCGCGCGCTGATCGCCGTCGAGATGCTGACCGACGAGGAGCGGGCATGGGTCGACGCCTACCATGCCAAGACGCTGGCGATTGTCGGCCCGCAACTTGAGGGCGAGGCAAAGGCATGGCTGGAGCGGGCGTGCGCCCCGCTGTAGGGACGGGACACGGCTAGCCGACGCCTCAGATCGAAACGCCGGCCCGCTGGCCCTGGTTTGTGCTCCTGCGAAAGCAGGAGAACGGCGTCGTTCCAAGAGCTATCCCCGTTCGCGTCGAGCGAAGTCGGGACAGGTCAAGCGCTGTCTCCCCTTACGCTCGGACGCTCACCCCGCTCAGCGCCGCCCCATGCGCCGGTCGAGCCACACCAGCGCAACGCCGGCCAGCAGGAACCCCGTCGCGATGCCCAGCGCGTTGACGAGCACCTGCGCCCAGCCGAGCCGGTCCACGTCGATGAACGGATAGGCATAGCGCCCATCCTCTGCCGCGCGGGCGAGCGCATAGGGCAGATAGGCCAGCGGCAGCAGCGCCCAGCGCACCGGATCGCCCCATGAAATGCCGCCCTTGGGCACACAGAGCAGCCAGAAGGCCAGCGTGAGCGGCGGCATCACATAATGGAGGATGATATTGGCGGCATAAGCACCGCTGCCCAACTCGACGATGCCGCGCAGCAGCAGCACGTAAACCACGCCGACCAACAGCATGACAAGCGTGACGCAGCCGACGATGCGGGGGCGGAACGCGGCACCCGCGCCGAACGCGATGGCGGCCATCACCGCTACCGTCAGCGCATTGGCGATGATCGTGAAGAAGCGCAGCATCGACCAGAGCGCCGCGCCGGTCGAGCCGGTGAGATCGAACGAGGCGCCGAAGCGGATGACGAGGCCAGCGAGCCCGACCAGCGCCACCAGCCCGGCAGCGGCGCGCGTCGTCGCGGACAGGCTCGTCACGCGGGCACGGTCGACCGGATCCGGCCTCATGTCTGGCAACTGGAGCAATAGAAGGTCGAGCGCCCCGAATCGACGCGGCGACGCACAGTTCCCCCGCACGGGCAAGCCTCGCCCTCGCGACCATATACCCGCCACTCCTTGGCGAAATAGCCAAGCTCGCCATCCGGTCGCGCATAATCACGCAGCGTGGACCCGCCCGCCGCAATGGCCGCGCGCAGCACCGCGCGGATCGCCTCGACCAGGCGCGCCAGCCGTGCCTTGCCGATCCGCCCCGCCCCGCGCGTCGGCGCGATGCCGGCCATGTTGAGCGCCTCGCACACATAGATGTTGCCAAGGCCGGCGACGGTCCGCTGATCGAGCAGCATCGCCTTGATCGGCGCGACCCGGCCCGCGAGCGCGCGGACGAGATGATCGGCCGTGAAATCCTCGCCCAGCGGCTCCGGCCCCAGCGCGAGGAACGCCGGATATGCGGCGAGCGCCGCGCTCTCGACGAGATGGACGAAACCGAACCGGCGCGGATCGTGCAGGGCGAGGCGGTGGCGCTCCGTCTCGACGAGCAGATGATCATGCTTGCCGATATCCGCCGGGTCGATCCGCCAGCGACCGGACATACCGAGATGGAAGATCATCGTATCGCCCCGATCGGTCTCGATCAGCCCATATTTGGCGCGGCGGCCGAGCCCGGTGACGGTCGCGCCGGTAAGCCGCTGACGCAGATCAACGGGGAAAGGAAAGCGCAGGTCCGCGCGGCGCGGCTCGATCAGGGTGAGGCGCGCATCCGCCAGCACGGTGCGCAGGCCGGCGACGGTCGTTTCGACTTCGGGTAGCTCAGGCATCGCCCCTCAATAGGCGCGGCGATGCTCCGCGCCAACCGCGATCAAAGCCAGAGCTGCCACGGCAGGATCAGCGGGGTGGCGACGAGCAGCGCAAGGCCGAGCATCAGCCGCTGCTTTCCGGGCAGGCTGATCTCGTCAGGCACCAGACCGTCCGGCCGGGTCCAGAAGAAGGGGCAGGCGAGAAGCGCGAGCAAACCGAGCATCCGCGCGACGACGTCCGCGCCCACGAAGCCGCCATCGCCCCACAAGGCAAGGCCCGCGAGCGCGAAGGTGATGGTGAGGCTCCACATCAGAAGGCGCATGTCGCTCCCTGTCCCGATTCCCGTTCAGAACGGCGCGGACGGGAAGAGCTTTAACGCGCGTTCAGTCCCGCCCGTTTGCGCGCGTTGACCGGTTCCGGCGCACCCGCCGCCATGCCCGCGGCGCTATGAGCGCGGGCGAACCTTCTTTGCTCTAGGCAGGCGCGGCGCACTCCGGCATGAGGCGCGCATGAGCCAAGCCGACGACATCGCCCTCGCGCACCGCCTCGCCGACGCGGCGGGCGCCGCCATCCGCCCCTTCTTCCGCGCACGCTACGAGATTGAGGACAAGGCCGATTCCTCCCCGGTCACGGAAGCCGACCGCGCCGCCGAACTGGCGATGCGCGCCCTCATCGAGGCCGAGCGGCCGCAGGACGGCATCATCGGCGAGGAATTCGACGCGGTGAACCCGGGCGCCGCGCGGCAATGGGTGCTCGACCCCATCGACGGCACGCGCAGCTTCATCGCCGGTCGACCGATCTTCGGCACACTCATCGCACTGATGCAGGATGGGTGGCCGCTGCTCGGCATCATCGACCAGCCGATCAACGGCGAGCGCTGGGTCGGCGCGATGGGGCAGACCACGACCGTCAACGGCAAGCCCGCCGCCACTCGCCGCTGCCGCGATCTCGATCAGGCGATCCTTGCCACCACCGGCCCGCAATATTTCCCCGGCCACACCGGCGAGCATTTCTCCATCCTCGCCGGCCAGTGTCGTGACACCGTGTGGGGCGGCGACTGCTACAATTATGCGCTGCTTGCGAGCGGCCATATCGATATCGTCGTCGAAGCCGGCCTCAAGCTGCATGACCTTGCCGCACTGGTGCCGATCGTAGAGGGCGCGGGCGGGCGCATGTGCGACTGGTCCGGCGAGCCGCTGACAGACGCCAGCGACGGCAACGTCATCGCCATCGGCGACCCGGCCCGGCTGGACGACGTGATCGAGGCGCTGGCCTGCCACGGGACACACCACGAACATTGAAAGCGGGCCTTGGCGCGGCGGCCCGAGGTCGGGCGTCACTTATCGCGCGCCCGCCGTTCCGCCGCCGTCCAGCGCCTGCACGGTGAAGGTCGCCGGCGGTTCGCTCGCCATGCGCGCCGCCACCGTCTCCGCCTGCGCCATCACGCGCAGGACATTGCCGCCAGCCAGCTTGGCGATGTCGGTATCGCTCCAGCCGCGCTTCATCAGCTCGAGGAGCAGCGGGGGATAGCTCTCGACGCCCTCCATGCCCTCCGGCAGCGTGGGCAGGCCGTCATAGTCGCCGCCAAGGCCGACATGATCGGGACCGGCGACCCGGGCGATATGCTCGATATGGTCGGCGACCATCTGCACCGTTACCGCAGGCTCGGGATGCTCGGCGAGCCAGGCGTCCATCGCCGCCTTGGCCCGCTCGGGCTGGCCGATATAAAGGCCGTTGAGCGGCGGCTGGTTATAAAGCGCCCGCTGGGCACCCTGCTCGACGCCCCAGACGCGCCGCGCCTCGGAAATATAATTGGGCGCGAAGGCGACCATCACCACGCCGCCATTCTCCGCGACCTTGCGCAGCACCGCATCCGACACGTTGCGGGGATGATCGCACAAGGCCCGCGCGCTGGAGTGGGAAAAGATCACCGGCGCCTTGCTGGCGGCCAGCGCGTCAAGCATCGTGGCCTCGCTGACATGGGCAAGGTCGACCAGCATGCCGAGGCGATTGAGCTCGCGCACGACCGCGACGCCGAACGGTGTCAGCCCATCGTGGCGGGGATTATCGGTGGCGCTATCCGCCCAGGCGGTGGTCTTGCTATGGGTGAGGGTGAGATAGCGTACGCCAAGCGCGGCATAAGTGCGCAGCACCGAGAAGCTCTCGTCGATCTGGCCGCCGCCCTCCACGCCGATCAGCGAGGCGATGCGGCCAGCCTTGTGCGCGGCGCGAACGTCCGCCGCGCTGTGGGCCAGCGCGAACGTCTCCGGATAACGCGCGACAATGGACTTCACGAGGTCGATCTGGTCGAGCGTGCGGCGCACCTGCTCGACCGGTGGCAAATCGGCCGAGACATAGACCGACCAGAACTGCCCGCCGACCATGCCGAGGCGCAGCCGCTCGATGTCGGTATCATAGGCCACGGGGTCGAGCCGGCGCAGGTCCATCGTCCAGCGTGCGTCGCCAGCGCGCGCCGCCAAAACGCCGGGCCAATCGTTGTGCCCGTCGATCAACGGGGTTTGCGCGAGCAGCTTGCGCAGGCGCGGCAGGTTCGGGTCGGCGGGATCGGCCGGAGCAGCAACCGCGGCGGACGCCCCCGCCAGCAAGAGCGCGAGAAGCGCGGCGACGCGCGACGGGCGGACGTGGATCATGGCTGCCATTTAAGCAGGCCGGCCGCCGGGTGGGAAGCGGGATTACACGGGGTGCACGCTGCCAGAAACGGCTTCTCCATCGGTGCGCTGCGCTTACCGCCAGATCACCGCGCCCTGCGCCGCGTAGAACCACAGAGCGGACGGCTCCAGCCGCGCTTCCAACCTGCCGCGCAGTGTCCGCTTCTCGCCATCAACCAACATGTCCAGCCGACCGTGCGTTGCTTCCAGCACCAGCGACTCATGGCTGCCGAGCCGCTCGGACGGGCCCTCGCGGAAGTCGCCCTGCAACCAGGCGAGGCCATGCTTGAACAGGTCCGCCGCGCTCGCGGCGAGGATGCCATAAGATTCGATGCCCCCGTCGGACGGCTCCAGATAAATGGCCGGGAACTGTGCTTCCTGTCCCGCGATGCGCACACCCGATTCGTCCAAAGTAGCGCCCAGCGCACGGGGAACGCTGCCGGCCAGCGCGGCAAGATCGAGATTGCGCATATCCTCCCGCACATCGCCCCACAGCGCCGTCGGCCCGGCGACAATGCCGGCATAAGCGGTGAGATCGCCCGCGCGGATGATCGGCACGCGCAGCCGCTTGCCCTCGCCCGCCAGCCAGCTCCGCACGATGTCCGGCGCGCTGAGATCGCCGTGGAGCGCGCCCGAGAGCAGGTTCATCGTGCCACCGGGTAGCACGAGCAACGTGCCAGCCCAGCCCGCCAGCGCATCGGCGGCCGCGCTGATCGATCCGTCGCCGCTCAGGATGACGATGAGGTCAAGCCCCTCGGCCCGCGCCGTCTGGGCGCTCGGCAGATCCTCCTCGCCCAAGGCCAGTGTCCGGCCGATCGGCTGGTCGCCCTGCGCGAACAGCGTGATCAGCTCCGCGACCAGCGCCTCGTCATAGCTGCCGCTGCGCGGATTGGTGATGAACAGGCTTTTTGTCATGGCAAGAGAACCTCCCAAACGGCCAAAAGGATGCCGCGCCCGCGCCAAAGCCCGTTTCCCCCGGTCTCGCCCCTTGAGCCGGCGGGAGTGACGCGCTAGGACGCCCCCATCATACGACGCGCCGTCTGCCGCGCGCCATGCCAGGGATCTGTCGCGATGGCCGAATTTTCTCTCCCCGCAAACAGTGTCGTGCGCAAGAAGGGCACGGTGCACAAGGCCGCCGATGGCGCCACGCGCGTCAAGGATTTCAAGGTCTATCGCTACGACCCCGATTCGGGCGAGAACCCCCGCTACGACACGTTCGAGATCGACCTCGACGACTGCGGCCCGATGGTGCTGGACGCGCTCATCAAGATGAAGGGCGAGCAGGATTCGTCGCTCACCTTCCGGCGCTCCTGCCGCGAGGGCATTTGCGGCTCCTGCGCGATGAACATCAACGGCAAGAACGGCCTCGCCTGCACCACCGCGATCGAGGACTGCAAGGGCGAGGTCCGCATCACGCCGCTGCCGCACATGGAGGTCATCAAGGACCTCGTCCCTGATTTTACGCATTTCTACGCGCAATACAGCTCGATCAAGCCGTGGTTGCAGACGGTAACGCCGCCGCCGAGCGACAAGGAACGGCTGCAATCGCCGGAGGACCGCGCCAAGCTGGACGGCCTCTACGAGTGCATCCTGTGCGCCTGCTGCTCGACCAGCTGCCCGAGCTACTGGTGGAATTCGGACAAGTTCCTCGGCCCGGCGATCCTGCTCCAGGCCTATCGGTGGCTGGCGGACAGCCGCGACGAACATACCGGCGAACGGCTCGACGAGCTGGAAGATCCCTTCCGCCTCTATCGCTGCCACACCATCATGAACTGCTCCAATGTCTGCCCCAAGGGCCTCTCGCCCGCCAAGGCGATTGCAGAAACCAAGAAGATGATGGTCGAGCGGGCCATCTGATGCATAGTTGCGTGCCGCCGATGGCGGCGCTCATCGCCAGGCCCCTGATCTGCGGAGCGGCGTGACCACTGTCATTGCCCGTTATGATGCGCTGGTCGCAACCGGCGAACTTCAGCCGGATGCGGACCAGCGCGCCGCTGCGCTGCGCCTCACCCAATTGCAGGACGAGCTCGAGGCGGCGCCCCGGCGCGGATCGGTGCTCTGGCGGATGTTGCGCAAATCGCCCGAGCCGGTGCGCGGCGTCTACATGTGGGGCGGCGTCGGGCGCGGCAAATCCATGCTGATGGACCTGCTGCGCGATTGCCTGGACGGCACCGCCAAGCGCCGCACCCATTTCCACGAGTTCATGCTGGACGTGCACGCCCGCCTGCGCGCCGCGCGCGAGAGCGAGAGCGGCGACCCGATTCCGCCGGTCGCCAGCGCCATCGCGGCGGATGTGCGGGTGCTGCTGTTCGATGAGATGGTCGTCAACAACATGGCGGACGCGGCCATCATGTCGCGCCTGTTCACGGCGCTGCTCGACGCCGGCGTGACGTTGGTCGCCACCTCCAACCGCGCGCCGGACGATCTCTACAAGGACGGGCTCAATCGCGAGCTGTTCCTGCCCTTCATCGCGCTGCTCAAGGAGCGGCTGGACGTGCTGCCGCTCAATGGCCCGACCGACTACCGGCTCGACCGGCTGGGCGGCGCCGACACCTGGCACACGCCCAATGGCGAGGCGACCACGGCGGCGCTGCGCGACATCTTCTTCCGCCTTACCGACTATCCGCCCGAGGATAGCGCCCATGTGCCGAGCGAAGAGCTGGCAATTCCCGGCGGCCGCACGCTGCACGTGCCCAAATCGCTCAAGGGCGTCGCCGTCTTCTCGTTCAAGCGCCTCTGCGGCGAGGCACGCGGCGCGAGCGACTATCTCGCCATCGCGCGGCGCTTCCACACCGTCATCATCGTCGGCATCCCGGTGCTGGGACCGGAGAAGCGCAACGAAGCCGCGCGCTTCGTCACGCTGATCGATGCGCTCTATGAGCATAAGGTGAAGCTCATCGCCGGCGCGGACGCGCAACCCGCTGCCCTCTACCCGGAGGGCGACGGCGCATTCGAGTTCGAGCGCACCGTCTCCCGCCTGATGGAGATGCAATCGCTCGATTATCTCGCGCTGGGCCACGGCGCACATGCAGCCTGATGCATTTTTAACGGGGTTCTGTTAATGCCAGAACCGAAGCGACCCCAATGATAAGAGGGCGCACGCGGCCGATCGGGGGGGTCGGCCAGATGGGGAGCAAAGTGAAACAAGGGGATAGGACAATCGGGCGCTTCCGATTCGGGGCGGTGTTGGTGCTACTCATCTTTACGGTCGGCGCGATCATCTTTGCCCGCGCGCAAAATGTCTGGCTTGATGAGACCACTCAACTTTCAGGCATGACGCTCGCACCCGACGCCTTGCTGGGCTGGCTCGCCGGCACGCTCACCGTTCCGCTCGGCGTGCCGCTCGACCGGTCACCGCCGCTCAGCTATCTGCTCGACATGCCGGTCTGGCGCCTGTCCGGCGGCAGCGTGCTGACGATGCGCCTTTACCATGCCGCCATGGTGGGCGGCGGCATCCTCCTGCTGATGGTGGCGATGGCTCGCCGGTTCGGCCCGCGCAGCGCGCTGATCGCCGGTTTGTTCCTGGTGCTCTCGCCCAAGGTGATCGATATCGCGGTGGAGATCCGCGCCTATCCGCTGTTCCTGGCGCTCACATGCGCGCAGGTGGCGCTGCTGGTGGATGGCGGAGTGGCCGCGCGGCCCCGGCGGCTGGCGCTGTTCCTGCTGCTTGGCGTCGCGAGCGCCTATACGCATTACTTCGGCGTCGTCGCGACCTCGGCATTTTTCCTTGCCGCCTGCCTTGACTCACCGACGGTGCGGACGGCGATCCCCGCGGCCCTGGGATACGGCCTGTTCCTCCTGCTTTGCATCGGGCTGGTGCCGTTCATCAGCCATGCCGCTGCCATGAGCAACAGCGATCTGCCGCCGGCCGCGCCGGGCTTCGGCACCATCGCCACCTTTGGCGGGCAGATCCTCGGCAGCGTCCAGTGGATGGTCAATCCGCCCATCGTCGGCCTGTTCTTCGCCGGCACGGTGGGGCTCTTACTCCTCGGCGCCATCGGCCTTGCCGGCCTGATCCGCCGCCGCGGCCTCGCCGTGCGGCATGAGCCGGCCGTGGGCATCACGATCGCTTTGCTCGCGGGCTTCGTCGCGATCACGACCGCGGCCTTTGTGCTCAGCGGTTTCAACACGCTGTCGCCGCGCTACAATATCTGGATGACGCCGCCGCTCGCGGTGCTGCTGGCGCTTTGCGCCGACGGGCTGCTTGGGCCGGGCGGCAAGGGCGCGCGCTTCGTCCGCCTTGCCGCGCTGGCGCTGGCCGGCATCGGCGCGGCGTGGGGGCAGGCCTGGTTCCTCGCGCGCGCCGAGTTGTTCATCCACGGCCCCTCCCGCACATTGGAGGCGCTGCTGGCAGGCGCCGGCCCGAAGGTTGCCATCCTCCATACCGATGATGCCCGAGGCTGGGGCTGGGCAGGCTATCCGCTGAGCTGGGCGCACGGACGCGCGCTCGACCAATGGCTGCTGAGCCCGGACCGCCGCTCCGCCATGCGCATTCACCTCCATCAACCCTCCGGCGAGGCGCTGGGCAAGCCGGAACCGCTGAGCGCACTAGTCCCCTATCAAACACTGCTGGTCAGCCGGGTCGACGTGAAAAGCTTCAGGGACTTGCGGCCGGTCGATAGCGCCGCGCTGGGTCCGGGACCGGCCGGGGCGCCAGCGCTCGCTCCCCGGCTCGCCGACGCCGGCTGGGACGGCAGCGAAATATTAGTCAAGCCGGGCTATTACGCTCTGACCGTCCAATTTTACCGCAAACACCCGAAGCAGTGACGAACGGATAATCCTTTGACTGGCATGATGCTCCCCGCCCAACTCGCCATCGTGGTGCCAACGTTCAACGAGCGACAGAACGTGCCACTGCTGGTCGAACTGGTGGGCAAGACCCTGCCCGGCATTCCCTGGGAGATCGTCTTCGTCGATGATAATTCGCCGGACGCCACGGCGGAGGCGGCGCGCGCCCTGGCCCTCGCGGATCCGCGCGTGCGCGTGCTCCAGCGCTATGGCCGGCGCGGCCTCTCCAGCGCCTGCGTGGAAGGCATATTGGCCACCGCCGCGCCCTATGTGGCCATCATGGATGCGGATCTCCAGCACGACGAGACCATTCTCAGGACGATGTACGAGCGATTGCGTTGCGACGACGTCGATCTCGTGGTGGGCAGCCGCTACATCGACGGCGGCGGCATGGGCGAGTGGAGCGAGAGCAGGCAGAAAATGAGCCGTTTCGCCACCAAGCTGGCGCTGCACCTTACCAAAACGCCGATCTCGGACCCAATGAGCGGCTTCATGATGATCCGGCGTGACGCCTTCATGCGCTCGCTGCCGTACCTCTCCACCGTGGGCTTCAAGATTCTGCTCGACATCACCGCGAGCGCGCCAACGCCGCTGCGCGTGGCCGAGGTCCCCTACACCTTCCGCGCCCGCCAACATGGCGAGAGCAAGCTCGATAGCCTGGTGCTGTGGGAATATGTCCAATTGCTGCTCGACAAGGCGGTGGGCCACGTCGTTCCGGTGCGCTTTCTCAGCTTCGCCCTGGTCGGCGGACTGGGCGTGGTGGTGCATTTCGCCGCGCTGATGCTGATGTTCAAGCTGCTCGGCCAGCCGTTCGGGATGGCCCAGACCGTGGCGACGGTAGTCGCCATCTCCAGCAACTTCTTCCTCAACAACATGTTCACCTACCGCGACAAGCGATTGAGGGGCTGGGCGCTGGCACGCGGCTGGGTCAGCTTCAACCTGGTTTGCGCGTTTGGCGCGGCGGCCAATGTCGGCGTGGCGGACTGGCTGTTTTCGCACCGCTCCTACTGGGCGCTGTCCGCCCTGGCGGGCATCACCGTCAGCGTGGTTTGGAACTATGCGATGTCGGCATTCTTCACCTGGCAGAAGAAACGCTGAGCAGCGCCGTTCCGCCGAGCGAATCGGCGCTGGGGTCTGGGCAATCCCTTGACGCGATCCGTGCAATGGCGTGCGCCACGGATCTGCGATGCCCTAACCTGCCTTATACCGGCGCGGACGGCCCGTTCGAGCACATCCTTGACTGTTTTTAACGTTGTTTTTTGCTATTGCGAACTAATTGCATATTATTCCTGCGTGGGCGCGGTCAATGTCATTGAACCGTTCACAAATTGAGCCTAAGGCGTGCGGCCATCCCGTTTATCCGTGGAGGAGATTAAGGCGCATGGCTCGCAAGAAGATCGCACTTATCGGCGCAGGTAATATTGGCGGCACGCTCGCCCACCTGGCCGCGCTCAAGGGGCTTGGCGACATCGTCCTGTTCGACGTGGTCGAAGGCGTGCCACAGGGCAAGGCGCTCGATCTCTCCCAGTGCGGCCCGGTCGAGGGCTTCGACGCGACGATCACCGGCACCAATGATTATGCCGATATTGCCGGCGCGGACGTCATCATCGTTACCGCCGGCGTCGCCCGCAAGCCGGGCATGAGCCGCGACGACCTGCTCGGCATCAACCTCAAGGTCATGAAGGCCGTCGGCGAAGGCATCAAGGCCAACGCCCCCAATGCCTTCGTCATCTGCATCACCAACCCGCTCGACGCGATGGTCTGGGCGCTGCGCGAATTCTCCGGCCTGCCGACCAACAAGGTCGTCGGCATGGCGGGCGTGCTCGATTCGGCGCGGTTCAGCCATTTCCTCGCCGACGAATTCAAGGTCTCGGTGAAGGATGTGAACAGCTTCGTGCTCGGCGGCCATGGCGACACCATGGTGCCGGTCGTGCAATATTCGACTGTCGCCGGCATCCCGGTGCCTGACCTTATCAAGCAGGGCCGCTCGACCAAGGAACGCATCGACGCGATCGTCCAGCGCACCCGCTCGGGCGGCGGCGAGATCGTCGGCCTGCTCAAGACCGGCTCGGCCTTCTACGCGCCCGCGACCAGCGGCATCGCGATGGCGGAAGCCTATCTCTACGACCAGAAGCGCCTCCTCCCCTGCGCCGCCCATGTTGACGGCGCCTATGGGGTTGATGGCCTCTATGTCGGCGTGCCGGTCATCATCGGCGCCGGCGGCGTGGAGCAGGTTGTCGAGATCGAGCTGGACAGCGAGGCCAAGGCCAACCTCCAGAAGAGCGTCGACGCGGTCAAGGAACTGCTGGTGGCTTGCAAGGGGCTGGATCCGAGCCTGGCGTGAGCTTAGCCCGCCCCCGGCGCGACCGGCGTCCATCCACAATGTGGACCTGGATACCGGACTGCGCCGGTGGGACGGAGCAGGCGCAAGGTGGAGGAACAAGGTTACGCCTCCATCATGGCGAGCAGGCCGAGCGGCACGCTCCAAATCGGCGTAACCGGCAACCTGTTGTCGCGTTTGGGTGTATCTGAAGGCATCGCGGACGTTTCCAGACGATACAGGTGCAAGATGTTGGTCTGTTTCAGAGGGCATGATTGGATCGAAAAGGTCATGCGCGAGAGGCAGATGAAGAAATGGCGAAGGGCATGAAGGGCCCGCCGGATCGTGGCACGAATCCCGACTGGCGACAGCTTTCCCCAACGCTCGTATAGCAATGGCCCCGGCGACGCCGGGGTGACGATGAAAAGGACCGGGCCCGCCCATGAGCATCCTCGTCAACAAGAATACCAAGGTCATCACGCAAGGCATGACCGGCGCGACCGGTACGTTCCACACCGAGCAGGCGCTGGCTTACGGCACGCAGATGGTCGGCGGCGTGACGCCGGGCAAGGGCGGCACCAGCCATATCGGCCTGCCGGTGTTCGATACGGTCGAGGAAGCTGTCGCCAAGACCGGCGCGACCGCATCCGTCATCTACGTCCCGCCACCATTCGCGGCCGATTCGATCCTGGAGGCGATCGACGCGGAAGTACCGCTGATCGTGGCGATCACGGAAGGCATTCCGGTGCTCGACATGGTACGCGTCAAGCGCGCGCTCTCGGGCAGCAAGTCGCGGCTGATCGGCCCCAACTGCCCCGGCGTGCTGACGCCCGACGAGTGCAAGATCGGCATCATGCCCGGCTCCATCTTCCGCAAGGGCTCAGTGGGCGTCGTCTCGCGCTCGGGTACACTCACCTATGAGGCGGTGTTCCAGACCACCAATGCCGGCCTCGGCCAGACCACGGCGGTCGGCATTGGCGGCGATCCGGTCAACGGCACCAACTTCATCGACGTGCTGGAGCTGTTCCTCGCCGACGACGAGACAAAGAGCATCATCATGATCGGCGAGATCGGCGGCAATGCCGAGGAGCAGGCGGCGCAATTCCTCATCGACGAGGCCAAGCGCGGCCGCAAGAAGCCGATGGCCGGGTTCATCGCCGGCCGCACCGCCCCTCCGGGTCGGCGGATGGGCCATGCCGGCGCCATCGTGTCCGGCGGCCAAGGTGGCGCGGAAGACAAGATCGCGGCGATGGAGGCCGCGGGCATCCGGGTTGCCGCCAGTCCTTCGGAACTGGGCACGACGCTGCTCGAAGTGCTGAAGGGATAAGCTTGGTTAAGGGGCCCTTCATTCCCGCGCATTAAGGCGGGATGGGGGGCAGCCATTTCATCTATTCGGCCGGAACGGGCGAAGCGAGGATCGAGCCATGGGCTATCAGAACCAGGATTTCATGAGCACGACCGAGGTCGAGCAGGGGCCGAGCTGGGCGCGCAAGGGCTGGCCGCTCGACACGACCGACGATCTGACCGCCGCGCTCGACCCGACGCAGATGCAGGTCGCGGTCAAGGCGGCGGCGGCCAAGGCCGGCACGCCGTTTGCCGAAGCGGACATCGCCCGCGCGGCGGGCGATTCCATCCGCGCGATGATGCTCATCCGCACCTATCGCGTGCGGGGCCATCTGGCGGCCAATCTCGATCCGCTCGGCCTCACGCACCGCGAGTTGCCGGCCGACCTGACGCCGGAATATCACGGATTTTCGGGCGCTGATCTCGATCGCAAGGTCTATATCGGCGGCGCGCTCGGCCTCGAATGGGCGACCATCCGCGAGGTCGTGCAGATCTTGCGGGCCAATTACTGCGGCAATGTCGGCCTCGAATATATGCACATCTCCGATGTGGAAGAGCGCCGATTCCTGCAGGACCGCATGGAGGGGCAGGACAAGGAGATCATCTTCACCCCCGAGGGCAAGCGGGCGATCCTCACCAAGGTGATCCACGCCGAGCAATATGAGAAGTTCCTGGGCCGCAAATATGTCGGCACCAAGCGGTTCGGTCTCGACGGCGGCGAATCGATGATCCCGGCGCTCGAAGCGGTCATCAAATATGGCGGCCAATATGGCGTCCGCGAGATCGTCTATGGCATGGCCCATCGCGGCCGGCTGAACGTGCTCGCCAATGTGATGGCCAAGGGCTTCCGCGTCATCTTCCACGAATTTTCCGGCGGCACCGCCAACCCCGAGGATGTCGGCGGTTCGGGCGACGTCAAATATCACCTCGGCACGTCCACCGACCGCGAGTTCGACGGGATCAACGTGCATATGAGTCTGGTGCCCAACCCCTCGCACCTGGAGACGGTCGATCCGGTCGTGCTCGGCAAGGTGCGTGCGCAGCAGCTCTTCCGCGACGATATCGGCCCCGGCAAGCACAAGCAGGTGCTGCCCGTGCTCATCCATGGCGACGCGGCCTTCGCCGGCCAGGGCATCGTCTGGGAATGCTTCGGCTTCTCGGGCGTGCGCGGCTACAATACCGGCGGCTGCATCCACTTCATCGTCAACAACCAGATCGGCTTCACCACCTCGCCGCAGTTCGCGCGCTCCTCGCCCTATCCGAGCGACGTGGCGAAGGGCGTGCAGGCGCCAATCCTCCATGTGAACGGCGATGACCCGGAAGCGGTGACCTTCGCGTGCAAGCTGGCGATCGACTACCGCCAGACCTTCCACCGCGATATCGTGATCGACATGTGGTGCTACCGCCGGTTCGGCCACAATGAGGGCGACGAGCCGAGCTTCACCCAGCCGCTCATGTACGCGGAGATCAAGAAGCACCCGCCGGTGAGCGCGATCTATGGCGCGCGCCTGCGCGAAGAGGGCGTGGTCGACGACAGCTATATCGCGGCCACCACCGAGGCGTTCGTCGCGCTGCTCGACGAGGAGTTCGAGGCCGCGAAGAGCTACAAGGCGAACAAGGCGGACTGGTTCGCCGGCCGCTGGTCTGGCCTGCACCAGCCAGCCAATGCTGAAACCACGCGGCAGAATGTCGCCACGGCCATCAGCGCCAAGCTGTTCGAGAGCCTCGGCCGCACATTGACCACGGTGCCGCCCGATCTCAATATCCACAAGACGCTGCGCCGCATTCTCGACGCCAAGGCCGAAATGTTCCGCACCGGCGAGAATTTCGATTGGGCGACGGGCGAGGCACTGGCCTTCGGCTCGCTGCTCTCGGAAGGCTATGGCGTGCGCCTGTCTGGCCAGGATTCCGGGCGCGGCACCTTCAGCCAGCGCCACGCCGCCTGGATCGATCAGGATACCGAACGGAAATATATTCCGCTCCTCAACGTGCCGCACGGCCATTTCGAAGTCTATGACAGCCCGCTCTCCGAATATGGCGTGCTGGGCTTCGAATATGGCTATGCCATGGCGGACCCCAAGAGCCTGGTTCTGTGGGAGGCGCAGTTCGGCGATTTCGCCAATGGCGCACAGATCATCATCGACCAGTATATCGCATCGTCCGAGTCCAAGTGGCTCCGCGCCAATGGGCTCGTCATGCTTCTGCCCCACGGGTACGAGGGGCAAGGGCCGGAGCACTCGTCGGCCCGGCTGGAGCGTTTTCTTCAGCTTTGCGCCGAGGGCAATATCCAGGTCGCCAATTGCACGACGCCGGCCAATTATTTCCACCTGTTGCGCCGGCAGATGCTGCGGCCCTTCCGCAAGCCGCTCATCGTCATGACGCCCAAGTCGCTGCTGCGGCACAAGCTGGCTGTGTCACGGGCGCAGGACTTTCTGGGCGACACGCACTTCATGCGTTTGCTGTCGGATACCAACCCGGCGCCAGACGAGGAGACCCGCAAGCTCATCCTGTGCTCGGGCAAGGTCGCCTACGATCTCATCGAGGCGCGCGATGCCGCGCAGGACGAGGGCACCCAGATCGTCCGCATCGAGCAGCTCTACCCCTTCCCGACCGAGGCGCTCGCCGCGCGCATCAAGCGCATGCCGAACCTCGAGGACGTGGTCTGGTGCCAGGAGGAGCCGCGCAACAATGGCGCCTGGTTCTTCGTGGAGCCGTTCATCGAGGAAGCCCTCAAGCAGGCTGACAAGGCGCCGATGCGCGCGCGCTATGCCGGGCGCAAGGCCTCGGCATCGCCCGCCACCGGCCTTGCCAAACGCCACCTCGCCGAGCAGGGTGCACTCATTGCCGACGCGCTCGACCATAGCGTGCGCACCGAAATCAAACGTCAGAAAAAGGGCTGAGTCCCGCCCCGTGCGGCGCCAGGAGAAAAGACATGGCCACCGAAGTCAAAGTCCCCACGCTGGGCGAATCCGTAACCGAGGCTACCGTCGGCCAGTGGTTGAAGAAGCCGGGCGACGCCGTGGCGGTGGATGAACCCATCGCTAGCCTGGAGACGGACAAGGTTGCGATCGAAGTCCCCTCGCCGGTGGCGGGCGTGCTCGCCGAGCTGATCGCCAAGGAAGGCGATACGGTGAATGTCGGCGCCGTCATCGCAACGGTCGAGGCCGGAGCCGCGCCCGCCATCAAGGCTGCCAGCGCCGCGCCCACACCTGCCAAGGCTGAAGCTGCCCCGGTCCCGGCGGCCGCGCCTGCCCCGGCGCCCGCCGCGTCCGCGCCGGCTGGCGAACCCGATGCCGGCTCCATCACCCTCTCCCCGGCCGTGCGCCGGCTGGTGCTGGAGCATGGGCTGGACCCGAGCCGCATCGCAGGCACCGGCAAGGACGGCCGCCTGACCAAGGATGACGTGATGGCCGCGATCGCCGCCGGTACCGCCGTGGCGGCGGCGCCTGTCGCTGCCCCGGCCGGCGGGGATGCTGGCGCGGCGTCGGACGGTCCTTCGCGTCGCCAGGAGCGCGTCAAGATGACGCGCCTGCGTCAGACCGTCGCCAAGCGCCTCAAGGAAGCGCAGAACAACGCGGCAATCCTCACGACCTTCAACGATGTCGACATGACCGCGATCATCGAGGCGCGCACCAAGTACAAGGACCTGTTCGAGAAGAAACACGGCGTGCGGCTGGGCTTCATGGGCTTCTTCGTGAAGGCCGCCTGCATGGCGCTCAAGGACATTCCCGGTGTCAACGCGCAGATCGAGGGCGACGAGATCGTCTATAACGATTTCTGCGACATCTCGGTCGCCGTCTCCGCGCCCAACGGCCTGGTCGTGCCGGTGATCCGCAATGCCGAGAGCATGAGCATCGCGGAAATCGAGAAGACCATCGCCGGCTTTGGCAAGAAGGCCAAGGAGGGCACGCTCACCATGGAGGAGATGAAGGGCGGCACCTTCACCATCTCCAATGGCGGCGTGTTCGGCAGCCTGCTGTCGACGCCGATCATCAACCCGCCGCAGTCCGGCGTGCTCGGCTTGCACCGCATCGAGGAACGCCCGGTCGTCAAGGACGGCCAGATCGTCGCCCGCCCGATGATGTATCTGGCGCTGAGCTATGATCACCGCATGGTCGACGGCCGCGAGGCGGTGACCTTCCTCGTCGCGCTCAAGAACGCGATCGAGGATCCGACGCGGCTGTTGATCGACCTGTAAGGAGCGAAGGAGCGACGGTGTTCCTGCGAAGGCAAGAGCCTCGGCGGAGAGGCACGACAAAGGCCTGATGGACGATTTACCAAGGAGCATGACTGCACGCTCCTTGTCTGGTTTGAACGTCATGATGATCTACAGGAAAAGCGGCGACGCGAGTTGCAGATCAAGACGTGGAAACGGGCCTGGAAGATGGAGTTGATCGAACGGGACAATCCGCAGGATCTGTTCGAGACCTTGTTCTGAGCCGCCCCGGGCTGCTGCTTTCGCAGGAGCACGGGCTGGATGGAGTGCGATGATGGCAGACCAGTTCGATTATGACGTCCTCGTGATCGGCGCCGGGCCGGGTGGCTATGTGGCGGCGATCCGCGCCGCGCAGCTTGGCCTCAAGACCGCCTGCGCGGAGAGCCGCGAGACGCTGGGTGGCACCTGTCTCAACGTCGGCTGCATCCCCTCCAAGGTACTGCTCAACGCTTCGGCGCTGTTCCACGAGGCGAGCAGCGGCGCGCTGGCCCGCCACGGCGTCAAGCTCGGCGCTGTCTCGCTCGACCTGCCCGCCATGCTCGCGGACAAGGACGACGCGGTCAAAGGGCTGACCGGCGGCATCGAATATCTCTTCAAGAAGAACAAGGTCGAGTGGCTGAAGGGCCTCGCAACCTTCAAGGACGCGCACAGCGTCAGCGTTGCCGGCAAGAGCGTGACCGCGAAAAATATCGTCATCGCTACCGGCTCCAGCGTCACCCCGCTGCCGGGTGTTGCGGTGGACAATGACAAGGGCATCGTCGTCGATTCCACCGGCGCGCTGGCGCTGAAGAAGGTGCCGGAGCATCTCGTCGTCATCGGCGGCGGCGTCATCGGGCTCGAACTGGGCTCGGTCTGGGGCCGGCTCGGCGCCAAGGTCACCGTCATCGAGTTTCTCGACCAGATCCTGCCCGGCATGGACGGCGAAGTCCGCAAGGAAGCCGCCAAGCTGTTTGCCAAGCAGGGCTTTGCGATCAAGACCAGCACCAAGGTGACCGGCGTCGCGGTGAAGGGCAAGAAGGCGAGCGTCACCATCGAGCCCGCCGCCGGCGGCACCGCCGAGACCATCGAAGCCGACGCGGTGCTCGTCTCCATCGGCCGGCGCCCGAACACCGAAGGGCTGGGGCTGGAGGCGATCGGCCTCGCCACCAACCAGCGTGGCCAGATCGAGACCGGGCACGATTTCGCAACCAGCGTCCCCGGTGTCTGGGCGATCGGCGACGTCATTCCCGGCCCGATGCTCGCGCACAAGGCGGAGGATGAGGGAATCGCCGTGGCCGAGAATATCGCCGGCCTCACGGGCATCGTGAACCATGACGTCATCCCGAGCGTCGTCTACACCCACCCGGAGATCGCCGGCGTCGGCCTCACCGAGGAAGCCGCGAAGGAACGCGGGCCGATCAAGGTCGGCAAATTCCCGATGCTGGCCAACAGCCGCGCCAAGGCAATCGGCGAGACGGACGGCTTCGTGAAGGTCATCGCCGACGCGGCGACCGACAAGGTGCTGGGCGTGTGGATGATCGCCGGGCCCGCCGGCACGATGATCGCGCAGGCCGCGCAGGCCATGGAGTTCGGCGCCTCATCGGAGGACATCGCCTACACCTGCCACGCCCACCCCACGCACAACGAGGCACTCAAGGAAGCCGCGATGGGCGTGCTCGGCAAGCCGATCCATATCTGACCGGGCGCAGGGTTGACCGGAACGGGACGGGCGCCGGCCAGCTCGTCAGCGCGCCGATTGCACCGCCCGCGTCCACCATTCCAGCTCGTCGATGAAAGCCGGGAAGACCCGTGCCAGCGCTGCACCGCCATCGCCAGTCGGCGCGCCGGTTTCATCGAGACTGCTGGTGATGCCACCGACGGCGACCGTGCTGTGGACAACGGTGATACCGAGGCTGGTCAAGGTTGCGTGCCAGGCGGAATTCGCGCGCGCACCGGCCATGCGACCCGCCGAATAACTGACGATTCCGGCCGGGCGCCGCGCCCATTCGGCATGACCATAATGGTCGACGAGATTCTTGAGGCCCGGCTGCATACCCCAATTATATTCGCCCGCGACGAACACGAAGCCATCGGCCATGCGGATCTTCTCCGCCAGCGCTTCCATCGCGGCAGGCGCGGTGCCGGGGGCATAATCGACATAGCGCTTGTCGAGCATCGGCAGGCCAACCGCCTTCGCGTCGATCAATTCCACATCATGACCGCGCGCGCTGAGCTGCGCGACGCTATAGTCCGCGAGCCGAATACCCGCACGATTGCTGCGATAAGAACCGTAGAAAACGAGATAGCGGTGCGGCATGATGAAAGGCTTTCCCTAGGTCTGAATTTCATGAACGGGGCTATCATAGCCCGGTTACGCAGGCTCGACAGCCCCACCATCGGGCGATAGACCGCCGCCATGAACACAGCAGATGTGGCCGTGCCGATCGGTTCAATCCTGGTGGCGCTCAACATCGTGGGAACGCTGGTGTTCGCGGCGTCCGGCGCACTCGCTGCCGCGCGCATCCGCCAAACGCTGGTCACCTTCGCCTTCTTTGCGTTGGCGACGGGCGTGGGCGGCGGCACGGTGCGCGACCTGTTGATCGGCGCACCGGTCTTCTGGATCCACGATCCGCTGGTGGCGCTCGTCTGCCTTGGCGCCGCGCTCGCCGTGTGGATCACCCCGTCGCGCCTCTGGAGCCTGCGCGCGCTCGACTGGCTGGACGCGGTCGGCCTTGCCGCCTTCGCCGTCTACGGCACCGCCAAGGCGATGAGCTATGGCGTCCATCCGCTGGTCGCCGCGCTGATGGGCGTCATCACCGGTTGCGTCGGCGGCATCATCCGAGATCTGCTCGCCGGCGAACCCTCGATCCTGCTGCGGCCGGAAATCTACGTGACGGCGGCGGCGCTCTCCGCCGGGCTCTACGCGCTGCTGGTCAGCGCCAATGTGCCCACCGCCATCGCCGGCGTGCTGGCCGCGCTGGCCGGTTTCGTGCTGCGGGCGTTGGCGATCGCACGCGGCCTCGCCCTGCCCTCCTATAAAGCGCCAGCCGACCGCGACTAATCGGGAGGGTGGCGGCGCTCGGCAGCGTCGGAGAACGACAGGGAGCGGCGGGTCGCCCCGTGTTCACCAACCGTAAGGGCACATCCCCTCGGCTCAAGCGAGTGGCCCGGCCTCATGGCATGGCAGATCGTCGAGGCCCGTCAGCCAGGCCTGCCGGCTCGAGACCCAGAACTGGTCGGTCGGGAAGAAGCGACCCGGCGCGTCAAGGCTGCCCATGGTAAGACCGATGGCGTTCAGCGCCGCACGTTCGGAAAAGAGCGTCGTGCCGCATTGCGGACAGAAACCCCGGCGCAGCTCCGGCGAGCTATGGTGCCAGCCGACCGGCCCGGTTATCGTCACCCGATCGAGCGGCACCAGCACGCGTGCGTTGAAGGCCGCGCCAATCGCCTTCTGGCAGATACGGCAATGGCAGATGCGCACGTTGATTGGCGCGGCGTCGGTTTCATAGCGGCAGGCGCCGCACAAACAGCTCCCCGTGATCGACGTCTGCATGCTCAGCGAGCGCTCATCCATTGCGCCAACGCGGCGAACCAGCCCGCCTGCTCCTGCGGCTTAACCGCCGGCGCCGGCGTGAAGCTGCGGCATTCGAGGCAATCGGCCCGGATCGATGCCCCCTCGACCAATCCACGCAGATCGCTGACGACGCGGGCCGCCATCTGCTGCTGCCGGAGCGCGGCGTGGCTGAGCCAATCCCGTGGGCCAGCGCGCGATTCGGCGCTGGTCAGGCGCGCGCTCTGCCCGAGTGTCGCGAGCAACCGCGAGAGCGCGTCCGGCTCCGGATCGATGAAACGGGCCGTTGCCGCCGTGCCGGACAGCTTGGCGCGCCGCGCTGCCTCGGCGACCGCCTCATCCAGCCCGCCGAAGCGGTCGACCAGTTTGAGCTGATGCGCCGTGCCGCCATCCCACACGCGCCCCTGGCCGATCTCGTCGACGCGCTGGGGAGTCAGCTTGCGGGCCTGCGCCACGAGGCCGATGAACTTGCCGTAGATATCTTCGACACTCGCCTGCGCCAGCGCATCGAATTCGGCGCTCACCCCGCCGATCACGTCCGGCTCGCCGGAGAGCGGCGTCGCCTTCACGCCATCGCTGGTGATACCGATCTTGGCGAGCGTGGTCTCGAAGCTGGGCAGGATGCCGAACACGCCGATCGACCCGGTGATGGTCGAGGGTTCGGCGAAGATCATGTCGGCCCCGGTGCTCACCCAATAGCCGCCGCTCGCCGCAACATTGCCCATCGAGACGACCACCGGCAACCCCTTGGCGCGCGCCGCGACCAGCGCCGAGCGGATCTCCTCCGACGCCGCGGCCGATCCACCGGGTGAATCGACCCGCACGACCAGCGCCTTGATATCCTTCTTGGCCAGCGCATCGCGAATGAGGTCACCGATGCTTTGACCGCCAGCGGTGCCGGCCGGCGCCTCGCCATCGACGATCTCGCCAGCGACGGTGACGACGCCGACCTGGCCGCTCGTGTCGCGCGCATGGCGGTGCAGGTAGCTGTGCAGCGGGATCGCCGCGAAATCGCCAGGCCCACCGTCATGCGCCGCGCCGGCCACACGGACGACATGCTGGCCGAAGGCAAGCCGGTCGCCCAGCTTGTCGACCAGCCCGACGCCAAGCGCGGTGCGGGCCGCGTCGCCGCCATTGGCCCGGAGCAGCGCCGTAGTGTCGGCGAGATAGGTCGCCACCTTCGCCTTGGGACGCACACGCTCGACATTGGCCTGCCAATTACCCCAGATGCTCTTGACCAGCGCTTCGTTGGCGGCGCGCGCCTCCGGTGACTGGTCGGTGCGGATGAAGGGTTCGACCGCGCTCTTGTAGGTGCCGACACGATAGACATGGGTCTTGGCGCCGAGCTTGTCGATCAACCCCTTATAATAAAGGTTGCTGCCGCCCGGCCCGGTGACGCCGACCATACCCATCGGCGAGAGCCAGACCTCGCTGGCATGGGCTGCGAGCAGATAGCCGTCATCATCATAGAAGGCCGCGTGGGCGAGCACCGGCTTGCCAGCGGCGCGCACCTTGTCCAGCGCCGCGCCGACCCGCTCCATGGCGACTTGGCCGCCGCCGCCAAAGCCTTCCAGATCGAGGACCACCGCCTTGATGGCACTATCCTGCGCGGCCGTTTCGATGGCGTAGACCACGTCGCGCAGGCGATATTCCGGCGCTGGCCCGTTGCCGGTGACGGCGGAGAACCCGTCAAGCATCCTCGGCTGCTCGACGATTGGCCCGTCCAGCGCCAGATAGAGCGCGCCGCTGGCTGGCACGCCATCCCCCGCTCGCGCCATCTTCAGGCCGCTATAGAGCAGAGCGAAGAACAAGAGCAGGAGCAGGAGCACCAGTCCGTCCTTCACCGCCACCAGGACCGCCCACAAGCCTCTTGCGAATTTCACCGTGGCTTCCCTTTCGCTCCGGTCCGGAGCGGCTGACTGGCGGGACCGTGCCCGATGTTCAAGCCGCAACTGGACGGTTTTGGAGAATGATTACGCTGTTCGACAGATGGATTTCTAGCGCATCGCGCAGCGCGATGCACGGCCGTTGCGACCCGTCGCGACCGCCCGGACCAGCCCGCTGCCGCCGCTCCGGACAACGCTCGACCAAAAAACCCGAACTTTTCATCGGCCCTGCCCTTGACCCTGCTCGGGACGCGCCCATATGCCCGCAGTTAGCACTCACCATGCGATAGTGCTAACAGACTTGTTTCAAGCGCGGGGGCGGCCGCTACCCTGACATGCCAGCGCATCGACCATAGGATGCCGGCATGACCGCGGGGACCGGATTTGCCTACGCCCTTTTGGAAAGGACAATGTTATGGGATTCCGTCCGTTGCACGACCGCGTGCTGGTTCGCCGCATCGAAGCCGATGAAAAAACCTCCGGCGGCATCATCATCCCCGACACGGCCAAGGAAAAGCCCCAGGAAGGCGAGATCGTCTCCGTGGGCACCGGTGCCAAGTCGGAAGATGGCAAGGTGACCCCGCTGGACGTCAAGGCTGGCGATCGCGTGCTGTTCGGCAAGTGGTCGGGCACCGAGGTGAAGGTCGACGGTGAAGACCTGCTCATCATGAAGGAAAGCGACATTCTGGGCGTCATCGCCTGATCGCCCGTCAGCCCGATCTGAAGATTAAGGAAGGACAAACACCATGGCAGCCAAGGAAGTAAAATTCTCCCGTGATGCCCGCGAGCGCATCCTGCGCGGCGTCGACATCCTCGCCGACGCGGTGAAGGTGACCCTCGGTCCCAAGGGCCGCAACGTCGTCATCGACAAGAGCTTCGGCGCTCCCCGCATCACCAAGGACGGCGTCTCCGTCGCCAAGGAAATCGAGCTTAAGGACAAGTTCGAGAACATGGGCGCGCAGATGGTGCGTGAAGTCGCCAGCAAAACCAACGACACCGCCGGTGACGGCACCACCACCGCCACCGTGCTCGCCCAGGCGATCGTGCGTGAGGGCATGAAGTCCGTCGCGGCCGGCATGAACCCGATGGATCTCAAGCGCGGCATCGACCTTGCCGTCGCCAAGGTGGTCGACGACATCAAGGCCCGCTCCAAGCCGGTCTCCGGCAATAACGAGATCGCCCAGGTCGGCATCATCTCGGCCAATGGCGACACCGTGGTCGGCGAGAAGATCGCTGAAGCCATGGAGAAAGTTGGCAAGGAAGGCGTCATCACCGTCGAAGAGGCCAAGGGCCTCGATTTCGAGCTGGATGTCGTCGAGGGCATGCAGTTCGACCGCGGCTACCTCAGCCCCTACTTCATCACCAACCCCGAGAAGATGCAGGTCGAGCTTGCTGACCCGTACATCCTCATCCACGAGAAGAAGCTCTCGTCGCTCCAGGCGATGCTGCCGATCCTCGAGGCCGTGGTGCAGAGCGGCCGTCCGCTGCTCATCATCGCCGAGGATATCGAGGGCGAAGCGCTCGCCACGCTGGTGGTCAACAAGCTGCGCGGCGGCCTCAAGGTCGCGGCCGTCAAGGCACCGGGCTTCGGCGATCGTCGCAAGGCGATGCTCGAAGACATCGCGATCCTGACCAACGGCCAGATGATCTCGGAAGACCTCGGCATCAAGCTAGAGAACGTCACGCTCGGCATGCTTGGCCAGGCCAAGCGCGTCACCATCGACAAGGACAACACCACCATCGTCGATGGTTCCGGCGACGCGGAAGCGATCAAGGGCCGCGTGGAACAGATCCGTGCGCAGATCGAGACCACCACGTCCGACTATGACCGCGAGAAGCTGCAGGAGCGTCTTGCCAAGCTGGCCGGCGGCGTTGCCGTCATCAAGGTCGGCGGTGCGACCGAGGTCGAGGTCAAGGAGCGCAAGGACCGCGTTGACGACGCGCTGCACGCCACCCGCGCAGCGGTCGAGGAAGGCATCGTCCCCGGCGGCGGCACGGCGCTGCTCTACGCCAGCAAGGCGATCGACGGTCTCAAGGGCGCCAACGACGACCAGACCCGCGGCATCGACATCGTCCGCCGCGCGCTGACCTCGCTGGTCCGCCAGATCGCCGAGAACGCCGGCCACGATGGCGCTGTCGTCTCGGGCAAGCTGCTCGACGGCAACGATCCGACGATCGGCTTCAACGCGCAGACCGACACCTATGAGAATCTGGTGGCGGCCGGCGTGATCGACCCGACCAAGGTCGTCCGCACCGCGCTGCAGAACGCAGCCAGCGTCGCCGGCCTGCTGATCACCACCGAGGCGACCGTTGCCGAGCTGCCGGATGACAAGCCGGCTGCTGGCGGCATGCCCGGCGGCATGGGCGGCATGGGCGGCATGGACTTTTAAGTCCGGGCACCAGCCAATGAACGAAGAGGCCGGGGGAGCAATCCTCCGGCCTTTTTTTGTGGCTGCGCGATACGATTATGGCGTTCATGAACACCCCGGCGGGCAGGACGATCCGATGCAGGTCCGGTCACCGCTCCCTGACAGCCATGCGATCATCCCGTTTGCGCGCGCCATGGCCTCCTGAATGAACGCTGGCGGCGAGATATGCGGGGCCCGCCTCCGGCGCAGTCAGAACGCCATGGCGAGGCGGCATCAGCAGACATCGCAAGACCTCTCCGTCAAAACCCCGCTCCGGTTCGATTGCGGCCGCCTGCCGCCCATGATAGCTTTCGCCCATACGCCCGCTCGTTCATGCCTCTGGGGAAGGGGACGCGCATGAATTCCGTGGTGAAAGCCGTCACGCTGGCCGGTATGGGCCTCACGCTCGCAAGCTTTTCCGTCGAACCGCGTTTCTCGGCCGCTGCCCTCGCGGCCCTTGACCCCAGCCGCATCGCTCAAATGCTCTGCGGGGCGCGAGCCGTTGGCTCGGCCTTGGCTTCGGAGTTGTTGATTGCAGCCGCCGTTGCCGCGCCCGTCAGCCGTGACGCACCGATTCCTCTCTATGCGGACCTTACGCATTCACCTTTCGCGCTCACGACGACGAACGCCGAGGCGCGCCGCTATTTCAGCCAAGGGCTGTTGCTCGCCTATGGCTTCAACCATGCGGGCGCCGTCCGCTCCTTCCGCGAGGGGCAGCGCCTGGACCCCGGCTGCGCGATGTGCTGGTGGGGCGAAGCGGTCGCGCTGGGCCCCAATATCAATGCCCCCATGGAGGAGCGCGACCGCACGGCCGCCCTCGACGCAATGCACCGGGCCATGGCCTTGCGTGACGGGGCGTCACCGATGGAGCGGGCGCTGATCGAAGCCGCGGCGCTGCGCTATTCGCGCGATCCCGCGGCGGACCGTGCCGCGCTCGATGCCGCCTATGCCGACGCGATGCTGGAGGTGGCGCGGCGCTACCCGGCCGACGATGATGTGGCCGTGCTCGCCGCCGAGGCCGCCATGGACACCACGCCCTGGGCCTATTGGGAAGCCGACAAGAAAACGCCGATCGGCCGGAGCGGGGAAGCCGTGCGCCTGGTCGAGACGGTGCTGGCGCGCAATCCGGCGCATGTGCAAGCCGCCCATCTCGCCATTCATCTGCTGGAGGCCAGCGATCCGCAGCGCGCGGAGGCGGCCGCCGACCGCCTGGCGAAACCGCTCGCGCCAAGTGCCGCGCATCTCGTCCATATGCCCGCGCACATCTTCCATGTTCGCGGACGCTATGCGGATTCGATCCGCGTGAACGTGGCGGCAGCGCGCGCCGATGAGGCCTATATCCGCAGTGCGAACGACCATAGCCTGGTGCGCTATGGCTATTATCCGCACAATATTCATTTCATCGTCGCATCCGCGCAAATGGCGGGTGACATGGGAACGGCCATTCGCGAAGCCCAGCGCCTGCGGACGGTTCTCGACCCCGACACATCCGCCCGGATCGCATGGATCCAGGTGATCGACGCAGCCCCCTTTCAGGCGATGACGCAGTTCGCCACTACCGATGCGATCCTCGCCATGCCGGAGCCCGACCCGCGCCTTCCATACGCCCGGGCGATGCGACACTACGCGCGGGCCGTTGCCCATGCCCAGCGGCAGGACCGCGCAGCCTTCGATAATGAAATGACGGCGATGGATGGTCTCGCCAAATCCGGCGATTTTACAGTCATGATCGAACAAGGCGTGCCGGCGCCCGACCTGCTGGCGCTCGCCCAGGCGGTCGCGCGCGGGCGATACGCCAGCCTGTCGGGGCGCTATGAGGAGGCTGCCGCCTTCTATCGCGCGGCGATCGCCCTGGAGGGGACGCTGCCTTATCAGGAGCCGCCCTATTGGTATTATCCGGTGCGCCAGTCTCTCGGCGCAGCCCAATTTCTCGCCGGCCGCTACAACGAGGCAAGCCGGACGTTTCGCGAGGCGTTGGTGCAGGCCCCTCACAATGGCTGGGCGCTCTATGGCCTGGCGCGGAGCGAAGACGCGCAGGGGCGCAGGCTGGAGGCGGCCGCAGCGCGTAAAGCCTTCTCCAAGGCATGGCTTGGCAAGCAGGGCTGGCTGCGGATGGAGCGGCTATGACCGTGCCGATCCGGAGAGCATGAAGCGCCAGCCTGGCTGCAAGCGGCGCCGCGAGCCTCCCCATGTTGCGCCGCCACGCAATAAAAGACTTCCCATCCCCATCGAGCGGGCGCAGATTGCGCCCATCCACCCCTGCGCCGCCGATGCATGCGGCCAATATGGGACAGCCGCCTCATGACAGACCTCTCCCGTCGCGACGCCCTGGCAGCCGCGGCCATCGCCACGCTTGCCGCCGCCATGCCCGCCTGGGCGCAGACCGCCAAGGCCGAGGCCGCCGCCTGGGACCTGACGGAGCTGTATCCTGACGACGCGGCATGGGACAAAGCGCGGCGCGAGACGCTGGGCGCGCTGGCCCAGCTTGCGCCATACAAAGGTCGGCTCGGCGAGAGCGCGGACACGCTGGCCAAGGCGCTCACCCTTCAATCCGACCTCTACCGGACCATCTCGCGCATCTACACCTACGCCAGCCTCAAGGCGGACGAGGACGTACGCATCGCCGCCAATCAGGAGAGGCAGGGGCAGGCGATCGACCTGTTTACCGCGTTCGGCGAGGCGACGGCGTGGGTCGCGCCGGAATTGCTCGCGGCGGGCGCCGGCAAGATCAACGGCTTTGTCGCGCAGAACACCGCGCTCAAGGGAAAATTCGACCATTATCTCGCCAACGTGCTGCGCGAAGCGCCGCACACCCTCTCACCCGAGGGAGAAGCGCTGTTGGCCAGCGCGACATCGCCGCTCGCCGGGCCGGGCGACATCTCCGGACAGCTCCGCGCCTCCGACGTGCCGTGGCCGACCATCACCCTCTCGACCGGGCAGCAGGTGCGGCTGGATAGCCAAGGCTATACACTCTCCCGCGACGCGCCCAACCGGACCGACCGCAAGGCGGTGTTCGACGCCTTCTTCAAGACCTATGGCGATTTCAAGAACAGCTTTGGCGCGACCTATGCGGCGCAGGTGAAAGGCGATATCTTCACCGCCAAGGCCCGCAAATATCCGACCGCGCTGGCCGCTGCCATCTCCGGCGCCAATGTGCCCGAGGGGGTCTATCGCACACTGGTAGCGGAGGCGAATGCCGGCCTGCCGCAGCTTCACCGCTCATTCGAGCTGCGCCGCAAGCTGCTGAACCTGCCTGATCTGGCCTATTACGACATGTATCCGCCGCTGGTGCAGCTGGAGCGAACCTTCTCGCTCGACCAGATGCGCACGCTCTCGATGGCGGCGTTCCAGCCGCTCGGCAAAGCCTATGTCGACAGCTTCGCCAAAGCGAGTGCGGCGCGCTGGATGGACCCGCTGCCGCGCCCCGGCAAGCGCCCCGGCGCCTATATGAACCCCGGCGCCTACGACGTGCATCCCTATCTGCTCCTCAATCTGAGCGATAAATATGACGGGCTCACCACCTATGCCCACGAGTGGGGTCACGCGATGCACACCCTGCTCGCCAACGCTACCCAGCCATTCGAGAAGGCGGATTATCCCATCTTCCTCGCGGAGATCGCCTCGACGCTGAACGAGCAACTCCTCGTCGCCCACATGCTGAAGCAGGCCAAGACGAAGCAGGAAAAGCTCTTTTACCTTGGCCAGCAAATCGAGGCGATCCGCACCACCTTCTTCCGCCAGACCATGCTCGCCGAGTTCGAGATGGCCGCGCACGAGCGGGCCGAGGCGGGGCAGGGCCTCTCGGGCGAGGCGTTCACGGGCATCTTTCACGACCTGCTGGTGCGCTATCACGGGCCGAAGGTCGCCATTGACCCGGTCTATGGCAACGAATGGGCCTATATCCCCCATTTCTACACGAGCTTCTACGTCTACCAATATGCCACCTGCATCGCTGCGGCGGCCTATTTCTCCCGCGCCATTCTCGCCGGCGGGGCGAAGGAGCGGGACGTCTTTCTCGGCGTGCTCAAGGCTGGAGGATCCGACTATCCGGTCGATATCCTCAAGCGCGCCGGCCTCGACATGACCACGCCCGCGCCCTACCGCGCGCTCGTCCAGCTGCTCAAGGAAACGCTCGATCAGGCGGAAGCGCTGCTCGGCTGAGGGGCGCGGATCTTTCAAACAGCCGCGATGGGCCATCCGGCAGCGGAACAGGCTTCAAACATCCCATATCAGGGGCTTTCGGCCATCTGCCGCCCGCGCGGTAGCCGGCGCCGGGGGCGTGGCGATCACCAGAGGGTTTTGCGAGCGGGCCGTTATACGCCCAAGCAACCCCAACGATGAATGGGGGCCGGCATTGCTGCCGACCCCCACGTCGCCAATCGCCTTCCAGGCCGTTTCCGGACATCCAGCGACCGGCATGACGCGATTATGATCCGAGGATCATTGCGCGCCGGACTCACGACGATCTTGCGACCAGCCCCAAGTCCCGATCCACGCGCGAGCCTCATGACTCCTTGCGGATCAACCGGACCGTCACCGAGAGCGCCGATCCGATCCTGCGGGGCCCCAATCCCGCCTCAAAGGCATGATCGGCCCCTCCTGCCGCCTCGCTCGATGCGCGCTCACAAGGAGCGTGCGGTTGCGTCCGGCTTCAGGTCGGGTCAAATCGCAGTCACGTTGCGCGCGCTCGCTATTGACCCTTCAGATTCAGGTAATACCATGATTTATCACAATATTCTCTGCAATCTGCAAGACTGAGGCTCTCATGAGATGCGAGTCGCGCCAAGGGGAATCGCGCCCCTAAATCAAGGCTGATCGCATTAATCTGTGGATAGTTGTGGATAAGTTCGTGGATAAACGCGCGAGGAGCCGTCGGACCGCCGGCAATCGGCCAAAAGACGCGGGTGGCTTCGCCCGACATAAAAAAGGCGGCACGGCCTGGCCATGCCACCTTCTCAGGTCCGTGACAGGGGGACGGGATCGCCCCGCCTATCCGATCAATAGAAGCCGCTGATCACGAACGGCGCGGACAGGGTCGCCGAGGCGACATAAGCCGAAAAAATCTTCTTCCACAAACGCATGACGATCTCCACCGGGTTGCCGAAAAACGACACTCCTAATGCTTCCGCCTGCGGATATGTGCTGCACTGCAACAAAATTCAATTGCAAGCCAATCTAGTAGATTGCAATTCCTGCAATCGACTCGGAGGGCGATCGGCCTATTCTCCCGCCATTTCCAATATTTTGTGAAATTCGTCTTCCCGCACAGGCGCCACCGATAAGCGCGACTGGCGGATCATTTCCATCTTCGCAAGTGCGGGCTCAGCCTTGATCTGCTTGAGCGTGACCGTCTTGGGGAGCTTGCGCAACGGTGCCACCTCAACCGCCATCCATTTGCCGCTCTCGTCCGTACTGTCCGGCGCGGCGGTACGGACAATCTCCATGACGCCGACGACTTCCAACCCGATATTACTATGGTAGAACAACGCCTGGTCGCCCAGCGCCATCGCCTTCATGTTGAGCTGCGCGGCATGATTGCGCACCCCGTCCCATTCGGCGCGCTTTTGCTTGACGAGGTCGTCCCACGAAAAACAATCGGGCTCCGATTTCATCAGCCAGTAGCGCATACTGCTCTTGTCCTCCTGCATTTGCCCGATCGGCCATCCCATGGCGGGCGCGGCGGAGCAAGCCCCCCGGTCGCGCCCCATGGCCGGTTGGCAAGCGGACGCACGGCGTCGAGCTGCGTGGGCGGCCGCTGTGGCGCGCGGTCGTGGCGGCGGCCCCCGCGCCCGCTGGTTTGGAACAAGCGCGCGCCGGCCGATCGGGCGCACGTCCGTGTTAAGAGGCCAGCGTGTCTGTCTAACAGGGCCTGTTTTCGTCCCCGCCATGACGCAATCGTCCGCAACCCGCCTGCCGCTCGCGCTAGGCGGTGGGAGGCGAACGAATCATCTGGCCGCAGCCCTTCAGGGACTCACCGCGCCATCCGCGCGGCCCGGCTTCACTTCCGCCAGCGGGCCAGCGTGATGCCGATCTTCTCGCTCTTCTCGGTGAGGGCGAGCTTGATGATCTTCACCGTGACGTGTCGCGCCTTGCGATCCTGCAGGAAGATGGTGTCGATGATGTGGTCGGCCACCGCCTCGACCAGCGTGAAATGCTGGCCGCGCGTGATCGCCGTGGTCGCCGCGTGCTTGAGATCCATATAGTTTTTGGTGAGGTTCAGCGGCCCGTCCGGCGCATAATGCTCGGCATGGGTGAGCAGCACCCGCACGCTGATGCGCAGCGGCTGGGGGAGATGGGTCTCCTCCGAATAGATGCCGGTGAGCACATCGACTTCCAGATCGTCGATCTCAAGCACCAACATGTCGTCCATGGGCGGCGTGCCGGCTCCTGCGCCTGGCTGGATCGATTGCCCCATCGCTGTCCCCGAATTTGCCTTTTCATTTGGGTGCGAACCGCTAAACGCCGCCGCCTTGGGGGCGCTATTGCCCGCTTGAGGAGCAGACGGCAAGCGGTGACACGGATCGAGCAACTGGCAGGCGCAAAACATGAGGAAATCAGCGCCCTTCTGGATACGACGTTCGGCCCGGACCGTCACGCCCGCACCGCCTATCGGATTCGACTCGGCATGGCCTGGCTGACCGACCTCAGCTTTGCGGCCTTGGACGAGGCGGGAGCGCTGATCGGCTCGCTGCAATGCTGGCCGGTGGCGCTGCACGCGCCCGATGGCGCGCAAATCCCGCTCGTGATGGTCGGCCCGGTCGCGGTGCAGCCGGCGGTGCAGCACCGGGGCATTGGCCGCGCGCTGATGGACCGGCTGATCGAAACGGTGGACACCCACCCCCGCGAACCGCTCATGATGATCGGCGATCCTGAATATTACGGGCGCTTCTGGGCCTTCTCGGCCGAGCAGACCGCCGGCTGGTCCGTGCCCGGCCCGGTCGAGCGCCACCGCCTGCTGCTGCGAACGTCGGCGGATCTCGTCCTGCCGGCCACCGGCCTGCTCGGCCCCCGCGAGGTGGACCAAGCGCTAGCGAGCATGGAGAACACGCCGGGCTGATCGGTGGCGCGTCGCTGTAGGCGGCTGGGCTTTACGGCCCATTGCAAAGCCCCCTCCCGTTCGCCCCGCACTTATCAAAGCCTGTCTTGAGCGGCTGTCGGAGCCAGGCAGTCAGGGGGACGCTTTTTCCTCTCGGCCGTGCTCCTGTCGGGAGAAAAACAAGCCTTCGTCGGGCGCGGGGCGAACGAAATCGCTCCGCGCTGAGTCTGCAAAGACCGGGCGAAAGCGGCCCAACCGCGCAGCCTTGCCGCCCAGGATTCGCTCCGGCGCAGGGGCCACGGCATTTTCGATACGGCGCACGCTCTTCCCGCTGCAGGCCGTGCTCTACCCTTTGCCCAACTGGCGCGTGGCACCACCATCCCGCGCCTTGTTCCTGCGCAGGCCAACCCCATGGCCGAGCTATCGTGCCCTTGCCGTCCGCAAGGGCCCTGCCAGCTTTTGCCGAAGGCGTTCATAACGGCCCCGGAGCGGCCCATCTCCCGCCGCGTATCACCATGCCCTTTGCCAAGGCGGCGCGGCTTGCCTATCTGCATGGCATGACCGCCACCTCTTCTCGTCCAGCGTCCGCGCCGTACATTGCCGGCCTGCCGGACGACGCCGCTCCGGCGCGGCGCTATCCGGTCGAGCAGTGGCATCCGCCCCATTGCGGGCACAGTGGCATGCGGATCGACGCGGAGGGCCGCTGGTTCCACGAGGGCCAGCCGATCGCGCGCCCCGCGCTGGTCAGCCTGTTCGCGCGCCTGCTGCGGCGCGAGGCGGACGGCCGATACGTACTGGTGACGCCGGTGGAGAGCCTCGACATCGACGTGGCCGATGCACCGCTGATCGCGGATGCGATGACCAGCGAAAGCAACGGCCCTGCGCGCACGCTGCACTTCCGCATCGGCGCGACCGAGGCCTGGTTCGATGCCGACGCGGCCCATCCAATTGTCGTCGAGAGCGGCCCGCATGGCCCGCGCCCCTATCTCGGCCTCGATGCTGGACTGCGCGCCCGGATTGCCCGGCCGGTCTACTATACGCTGGCCGACCTCGCGCTGGAGGAAGGCAACGACCCGCCGGGGCTGTGGAGCGGGGGCGCCTTCCACAGCCTCGCCGAGCCGGAGGCGCACCCGTGACGCCGCGCGCCCAGTCCACCGGGGACGGCCGCGGCGCGGGGGTGTCGACGCGCTCGCCTTGCGATCTCGCCTCGCCGTCCCGTAGCCGTCGCGGCCCATGCGGGCGCCAGCCCGCCCGTCCGCTTGTCCGAAACGCCTCCATGCCCCGACATGCCGGCCGCATCGTTGCCCCATCGGAGCCACGCGCATGAGCCTTCGCGACAGCCTCACCGCGGCGCTCGACCGGGGCTACGACCAGCCGCAGACGCAGGACGTGTTCCTCTACCAGCACCGTCCCGAACCCGCCGGGCCGTTCACCCCCGCCGCCGTGCTGATGGCGATCACCGATCGGCCCGAGCCGGGTATGCTGTTCACGCTGCGCCACGCCGGGCTGCGCGCTCATGCCGGGCAGGTCGCGTTCCCCGGCGGGCGGCTGGACCCGGAGGATGCCGATTCGGTGGCGGCCGCCCTGCGCGAGGCGCAGGAGGAGATCGCGCTGCCACCCGAGAGGGTGGAGGTGCTCGGTCGCTCGGACTTGTTCCGCACCGGCACCGGCTTCGCCATCGAGCCGGTGGTCGCCATCGTCCCGCCCGACCTGCCGCTGTATCCGTCCGAGGCGGAGGTGGAGGCGATCTTCGAGGTACCGCTTGATTTCCTGCGGGATCCCGCCAACCGCAATTATCTGACGGTGGACTGGCAGGGCGTGCCGCGCAGCTATTATGAATATCGCTGGCAGGATCAGCGCATCTGGGGCGTGACGGCTGCGATCCTCGTCAACCTGTTCCGCCGTATCGAGGCGGCCGGGGGAGGCATGCTGCCATGAGCGCACCGCCCACGCATCTTCCACCAGCCGATTGGCGCACGCGCGAGGGACTGGACGCGCTGTGCGCCGTGCTTGGCGCCGACGCCGGGGAGGCGCGCTTCGTGGGCGGGGCTGTGCGCGACAGCCTGCTCGGCCTGCCGGTCAAGGATGTCGACATCGCCACCGTGCACCCACCGCAGGAGGTGATGCGGCGGATCAAGCTCGCCGGCTTCAAGGCGGTGCCGACCGGGATCGCGCATGGAACCGTCACGGCGGTGCTGGACCATTGGCCGGTAGAGATCACCACGCTGCGCCGCGACGTCTCGACCGATGGACGGCGCGCGACCGTGGCCTTCGCCACCGATTGGCGCGAGGATGCCGCCCGGCGCGACTTCACGATGAACGCGCTCTACGCCGACCCGCAGGACGGAGCGTTGCTCGATTATTTCGGCGGGCTGGACGATCTCGCCGCGCGGCGCGTGCGCTTCATTGGTGATCCGGACGCGCGCATCGCGGAGGATCATCTGCGCATCCTGCGCTTCTTCCGCTTCACCGCCCGCTTCGGCACGTTGGACCGGGCCTCGGCGGACTATGCGGCCTGCGTCGCGCGCGCGACCAGCCTGATGGCGCTCTCGCGCGAACGCATTGCCGACGAGTTGCTCACCTTGCTCGCCCTGCCAGACCCCAGTGTCGTGCTGGCCGCGATGGTCGAGGATGATGTGCTGCGGCCAGTCTTGCCGGAAGTGACGATGGCGGGCGTCGCCGCTCTGCGTGCGCTGCTCGCGGCGGAGCGCGAGGCCGATTGCGCGCCTGACGGACTGCGCCGCCTGGCTGCATTGCTGCCGCCGGGTGAGGGAGGTGCCGAGCAGATTGGTGCACGGCTGCGCCTCTCCAACAAGGCACGGCGCCGGCTCAATGCCATGCTCGCGCCGGTGGAGGCCGCCACGCCGGAAGCACTGGCCTACCGGCTGGGAACGCAGGGCGCGATCGACCGCATGCTGCTCGGCCGCGCTTTCACGGTGGCGGATATCGCGCGGGTTCGCGACTGGCCGGTGCCGCACCTGCCACTGACGGGCGGCGATCTCATCGACATGGGCCTCACCGCCGGGCCGCAGGTGGCGAAAACCCTGCAGGCGCTGGAGCGCGACTGGATCACCGCCGGCTTCCCTCCGAAGGAGCAGACCCGCGCGATGGCCGCTCAGATGATCGTTTCGCTGCTCCGCGCCATCCAGTAACGATAGGCATCCAACGGCGGCAGCGGGTGGGCGAAGTGATAGCCCTGACCGTAATCACAGCCGAGTTGGGCGAGCGCCTCCGCCTGCTCGGGCGTCTCGATGCCCTCGGCCGTGGTTTCCATGCCCAATGCGCCGGCGAGGCTGATGATGGCGCGGATGATGGCGATCTTGTCCTCGTCGGCGATCATGTCGACCACGAAGCTGCGGTCGATCTTGAGCACGTCGATCGGGAGCGACTGGAGGCTGGCGAGATTGGAGAAGCCGGTGCCGAAATCGTCCATCGCGACCGTGACATCCATTGCCTGAAGCGCGCCGAGCAATTGGCGGGTCTTGTCCGGATCGGTGATCAGCGCGCTCTCGGTCAATTCGATCGACAGGCGGTTGCCGTCGATGCCGGCATAGCGCAGCGCCTCTTCCACCGCGCCCGGCACATTGTCGCGCACCATCTGCACGGGCGAGAGGTTGACGTTCATGGTGACCGCCAGCGGCGCGCCATAACGCCGGTCCCAGTCGGCGAGGATCTGCGCGCATTCGCACAACGCCCAGCGACCAAGTGGCACGATCAGCCCGGATTCCTCAGCGACCGGGATGAAATCGGCCGGTGAAACATGGCCGATCACCGGGTCCTCCCAGCGGGCCAGCGCCTCGAAACCTTTCACCGCGCCGGTCTTGAGGTCGATGAGCGGCTGGAACGCCATGGTGAGCGCACCCCCCTCAATGGCTTCACGGAGGCGGTTTTCCAGCGTGAAGCGCTTGAGCGCCTCGCGCAGCACATGGGCGCGGTAGATTTCCAGCGTACCGGACTTCTTGGCTCGCTTGACCGCCGCCTGCCCCTGTCGCAGCAGCGTCTCCATATCGTCGTCACCATCCTGCGCCAGTGCGCAGCCAAGCGCCACCTCAACGCTGATGAGATAATTGGAGAGGCGGATCGGCGTCTCGAATGTCTTGCGGACGCGATCAGCAATCTGCAGCAGTTCGGAGAGGCCATGGTTGACGTGGGCGAAGATGGCGAACTCGTTGCCGCCGATGCGCGCCAGCACGTCACCGGCACGCAGCACCGATTTCACACGGCGGGCAACGGTGATGATCAGTTCATCCCCGGCCATCGCACCGAGCGATTCGTTGATCCGACTGAAGCGGACAAGGTCGAGCGCGATAATGGCGTAGCCGGCCTTGTCGGGCCGGGTTTTACGCTCTTCGACGATGTCCTCGATCTGCTCGACGAAACCCACCCGATTGGGCAGCGAGGTGAGGCTGTCCGTCAACAGCTCCTTGCGCAGCGTGCTCTCGGCCTTGCGCTCGCTGGTGCGGTCGGTCGCGGTGAGCAGCAAGCTTGTGCCATGCCCGATATCCTCCACCCAGGTCATCGCACAGCTGAAAACGCGGGTGCCTAGCCGCCCGGCGAACTCCAGCTCGAACCGATCGGACATGCGACGCCCGGCGAACATCGCACGGGCCTGGCCGCGCCAGTCGAACAAGCGGCCAGAGCGTGTCTGATCGGGCTGCGCGGCCGATTCCAGCTCGTCCATAAACAGCCTGAACTCGTCATTGGCGCCGATGACCACGATGGCTTCATCCATCATGCCCAGCAGCGCCGCCGGATAAGGGAGCGCGCGCAGCACCGCAGCGCAGCCTTCCGCCAGATCGCCCGACCCGGCGGTTGCGCCGTTCGCTTGCGAACCAGCCGGCGCGCGCAGCGTCGCCACCGCCGTGTCCGGCGAGGAATGAGACGCCTGATATTGCACACTGGCTGTCATTGCACCGGCATAGGGCGTGCATGGTAAACGAAGATTAAAGCGGCCGGCTTATTCGGGTGATTTTTTTGTTGATCTCTCACATCAACACAGGCCGGCGGTCGCCCCCAATCAACCGAAGCGATTATCGCGCGGGAAGCCGTTGGGCGGCATGCGCCCCGCCGCACCGCGGGCCGCCCGCCACGGCAACAAGTCAGTCTCCGTGCGGGTACGACCGCTCTCGCCGCCCATCGCCCAGCTCAGTCCCTGCGCGAGTACCAGCGTCGTCGCGTCGGAAAGGCCGCCATCACGATAGCGCTGGAGCTGGACGCCCTGCCCCCGCGTCATCTCCGGCAATTCCGCCAGCGAGAAGACCACCAGCTTGCGATTCTCACCGATCACCGCAGCGGAATCGTCCGTCGGCGCAATGGGCCGCGCAACCTTGAGCACCGCACCGCTGCGCAGGTTCACCACCTGCTTGCCCTTCCGCGTCTCGGCGATCACCTCGTCCATCGGCGCGATGAAGCCGCGCCCGTCGCTCGCCGCGAGCAGGAAACGCCCGCCCGGCTGCGCCGGCACCAGCGCGACGATATCGGCCTCATTGGCAAGGTCGATCATGAGCCGCACCGGCTCGCCAAAGCCGCGCCCGCCCGGCAGCTTGTCCGCGCCTAGCGTGTAGAAGCGCCCGTCCGATCCGGCGAGCAGCAGCTTGTCGGTGGTCTGGGCGTGAAAGGCGAAGGCGGGGCCGTCGCCCTCCTTGAACTTGAGCGCGTCGGTCGAGCCGAGATCACCATGGCCCTTCATCGCGCGAATCCAGCCGCGCTGGGAGAGAATGACGGTGATCGGCTCGCGCTCGATCATCGCTTCCAGCGGAATGTCCCGGGCCGGCCCGGCGATTTCCAGCCCGGTGCGCCGCGCGCCGATGCCCTGCTCGGGTGTGTAGCGCTTGCGCAGCGCCGCCAGGTCCCGCTTGAGCCGGGTGCGCTGCCGTGCTTCCGAATCGACCAGTTTCTGCAAGTCGTCCCGCTCGGCGACAAGCTCGTCACGCTCGCGGCGCAGCTCCATTTCCTCCAGCTTGCGCAGGCTGCGCAGCCGCATGTTGAGGATCGCTTCCGCCTGCCGGTCGGTGAGCTGAAACTCGGCCATCATCACCGGCTTGGGCTCGTCTTCGCTGCGGATGATCGCGATCACCCGGTCGAGGTTGAGATAGGCAATGATGTAGCCGTCGAGCAGTTCCAGCCGGCTGTCGATCTGCTCCATGCGGTGCCGCGAGCGGCGCACCAGAACCTCGATCTGATGCGCCAGCCAGGCGCGCAGCAGGTCCCTCAGCCCCATGACGCGCGGCGTATGCGTCGCATCGAGCACGTTCATGTTGAGCGCGAAGCGATTCTCCAGGTCGGTCAGGCGGAACAGCCCGTCCATCAGCACGTCCGGGTCGACCGTGCGCGCGCGCGGCTCGAGCACGATGCGCAGCGTCTCGTCCGATTCGTCGCGCACATCGGCAAGGATGGGCAGCTTCTTGTCCGCGATGAGCTGGGCGATCTGCTCGATCAGCTTGCCCTTGGCGACACCGTAGGGGATTTGATCGACCACCGCGACCCAGGTGCCGCGCCCTTCATCCTCCTTGTGCCAGCGCGCCCGCAGGCGCAGGCTGCCACGGCCAGTGGCATAAGCCTCGGCGATGACCTCCGGCGGATCCACCAGCAGGCCGCCGGTGGGAAAATCCGGCCCCTGCATCAGCGCCATCAGCGCCGCGTGCTCGGCCTCCGGCTGGTCAATCAACAGCGTCGCCGCGTCGATCACTTCCGCGACATTGTGCGGCGGGATGTTCGTCGCCATGCCTACCGCAATGCCGCTGGAGCCATTGGCAAGCAGGTTCGGGAACAGGCCGGGGAAGACCTCCGGCTCCTTCTCCTCGCCATTATAGGTGGGACGGAAATCGACCGTGCCTTCATCGAGCCCGGCCATCAGATCGGCCGCCGCCTGGGTCAGCCGCGCCTCGGTGTAGCGCATCGCCGCAGCGTTATCGCCGTCGATGTTGCCGAAATTGCCCTGCCCGTCGACGAGCGGCGTGCGCAACGAAAAATCCTGCGCGAGGCGCACCATCGCGTCGTAGACCGACTGGTCGCCATGCGGGTGATATTTGCCGATGACGTCGCCGACGACGCGCGCGCATTTCTTGTAACCGGTGTTATTGCGGGCGGGATTGGCGACCAGCACGTCCGGCGCTGCACCGCTCGGCTCCAGCCGCAGCAGGCGCATCGCCCAGAGCAGACGGCGGTGAACTGGTTTCAAGCCATCGCGCAGATCGGGCAGCGAGCGCGCCGTGATGGTGGAGAGGGCATAGACGAGATAGCGCTCCGACAGCGCCGCATCGAACGGATGGTCGCGGATACTGTCGAAGGGATCCTTGAAATCGCTCATGCGTCGCCGTTACCAAGCGCGCCGCGCCTTGAACAGCGCGCAGTGGTGTCGCGGCACTTTACGGCACGCGGGGCCGGAGCGGACCAACGCGGCGAGTCCTGTCGCGGCGAGGCCAGGGATCAGCACACACGAAACGGCGATTCGAGCCAAGTCCCCCCGCGAAACGGCATCCTCGCTTGCCGCTGGCGGTCGGCGGGCCTATCCCCCCGCCATGACCCGCACGACGATCAACACCGCCTATCCGCAGCTCCGCCTGCGTCGCACCCGCGCCTCGGCCTGGAGCCGGGCGATGCATGCCGAGCACCACCTTTCCCCCGCCGATTTCATCTGGCCGTTGTTCGTGACGAGCGGCAGCGGCGTCGAGGAACCGATCGGCAGCCTGCCCGGCGTCTCGCGCTGGTCGGTCGACCGTGCCGTCGCCCGCGCGAAGGAAGCGGCGGCCGAGGGCATCCCCTGCCTCGCTTTGTTCCCCAACACGCCGGAGGACAAGCGCAGCGACGACGGCGCCCACGCACTCGACCCGGACAATCTGATGTGCCAGGCGATCCGCGCCATCAAGGATGCGGTGCCCGAGATCGGCCTGCTCACCGACGTCGCGCTCGATCCCTACACGGCCCACGGGCAGGACGGGTTGCTCGACGAGACCGGCTATGTGGTGAACGACGCCACGGTGGACGTGCTCGTCGGCCAGGCGCTCAACCAGGCAGCGGCCGGCGCGGACATCGTCGCGCCCAGCGACATGATGGACGGGCGTATCGGCGCGATTCGCGAGGCGCTGGAGGCGGAAGGCCATGCCAACGTCCAGATCATGGCCTATGCCGCCAAATATGCGAGCGTCTTCTACGGCCCATTCCGCGACGCGGTCGGCTCCGGCGGGCTCCTGAAAGGCAACAAGAAGAGCTACCAGATGGACCCGGCCAACGGCGCCGAGGCCCTGCGCGAAGTCGCGCTGGACATCGCCGAGGGCGCGGACAGCGTGATGGTCAAGCCCGGCCTGCCCTATCTGGACGTGGTGGCGCGGGTGAAGGACGCCTTCAACATCCCCGTCTTCGCCTACCAGGTGAGCGGCGAATATGCGATGATCGAGGCCGCGGCGGCTGCCGGCGCGGGCGAGCGCAACGGACTGGTGATGGAGATGCTGATGAGCTTCAAACGGGCCGGCTGCACCGGCGTCCTCACCTATCATGCGCTGCATGCGGCGCGGCTGCTGAATGGCTGAGCCCCCTCCCGTCACCGACAGGCTGGTCCTGCGTGGTTGGCGGGACGAGGATCACGCGCCCCTGCTCGCGCTTTGCCGCGATCCGCGCGTCATGGAATTTCTAGGTCCGCCACAAAGCGCGGGAGAGGTGGCCGCCGCGATCGCCCGCCAGCGCGCGAAACAGGCGGACTACGGCCATTGCTTCTGGGCGGTCGAGCGCCGCGCCGACGGCGCGATGCTCGGCTTTTGCGGCCTCCAGCCGGGGCCCGAGGGCACGCCGATCGCAGGCCGCATCGAGATTGGCTGGCGGCTGCGTGCCGATGCCTGGGGGCAGGGCTATGCCCGCGAGGCGGCGCAGGCGAGCCTCGCCTGGGCCTGGGCCAATCTCGAAGCCGATTCGGTCTGGGCGATCACGGTTCTCGCCAACAGCCGGAGCTGGGGCCTGATGGAACGGCTCGGCATGCGCCGCCGCACCGCTCTCGATTTCGACCATCCCGCCGTGCCCCCCGGCAGCCCGCTGCGCGCGCATATCACCTACAGCCTCGACCGGCCCGGCTCCCATGGCTGAGATTATTGCGCGGACCGAACGGCTGCTGCTGCGCACCGAGGCGGAGGGCGACCAGCGAATCTGGCGGAACCATATGAATGACGCAGCCGTCATGGCCCATCTCGGTGGCCCGCGTACGGACGAGCAGATCGCCGAGAGCTTCCGGCGCATGGCCGATGGTTGGGCACAGCACGGCTATTCCTTCATGCTGCTGGAGCGGCGCGCCGACGGGTTGTTGATCGGCCACTGCGGCCTCGCCCCGATCGAGCCGGACGAGGCGCCGCCGGCCCTGCACGGCCAGATGCAGATCGGCTGGATGCTGCGTGCGGATTGCTGGGGGCAGGGCTATGCGCTGGAGGCGGCGTTGTGCGTTACCGAGTTGGCGTTCGAGCGATTCGGCGCGCCCACCCTCTTCGGCCAGACCTCACTCGGCAATGTGCCCTCCTGGCGCCTGATGGAAAGGCTGGGCATGAGCCGGCGCGCGGATCTCGATTATGTCGACCCCGCCTATCCACCTCAAGAGAACCCGACGATCATTTACGCACTGAGCAGCGCGCACTGGCGAGCCGCAGACACCGAGAAAGAGAAGCCGCATCCATGACCAAGCCCCTCATCCTGCCCTTCAACGGCAAGACGCCCAAGATCCACGAGAGCGCGTTCATCGCACCGGGCTGCGCGATCATCGGCGATGTCGAGATCGGGCCTGAGGCGAGCATCTGGTATAATTGCGTCCTGCGCGCGGACATCAACTTCATTCGTGTCGGCGCGCGCTCCAATATCCAGGACGGCAGTGTCGTCCATGTCGAGAGCGATTATGGCGACGGCGGCCACCCCGCCATCATCGGCGATGACGTGCTGATCGGCCATATGGCCATCGTCCATGGCTGCACCCTGCTGGACCGCGCCTTTGTCGGCATGGGCGCGATCGTCATGGATGGCTGCGTGATCGAGGGCGATGCGATGCTGGCGGCCGGCGCCATGCTCACGCCCGGCAAGCGCATGCCCTCGGGCCAGCTGTGGAGCGGCCGTCCGGCCAAGTATATGCGTGATCTGTCAGAGGCGGACATCGCCGGCATGCAGCGCGGCGTCAAAGGCTATGTTCACGAGGGCAAGCTGCACACGCAGGCGCTCAGGGCTGCTGCAACGCGCGCCTGAGGCCGTCCAGCGCATCGTTCTGCGCATCGACCGCAGCGAGCGCGCGGCGCCGCACCGGGTCGATGGCGGCCAGGTCGGCCATCACGCGCGCGGCATCGGCGTTGTCCTGCCGGTCGACGTAGAGGCTATCCAGTCCGGCGAGCCCCGCGACGCTGTCATAACGCGCATTGTCGAGCGCGCTGATCGCGACCTGCGCATTGACCCATGCCTCGCTGGATGGCGCCGCCCTTTCGGCCGAGGCCACCGCCGTACGCCCGGTATCAAGCCGCGCGCGGAAAGCCGCCTCACCGCTCGCGATCTGCTCGGCCAGCCCCTCGACCTGCGCCACCAATTGCGGATCGGGCGCTGCGGGCACGATCGCCTGCGGAGCGGGCGGTGTGCGGTCGCGCGTCTCGGACGGCCGTTTGGCGAGCGAAGGAAACGGCTTGGCTGCTGCCGAATCGGCCAGCGCGCCGAGGGCGAACAACGCAAGGAACGCGGTGAAAAAACGACGCAGCATAGCGGGGGCGATGTAAGAGGTGCGCAACCCCTGTTCAACGGGGGATTTGCAGGCACCGCCGGGCAACGCCTGCAGCGGACGCCCTCTTTCGGCAGCGGAGAACGCCCCTTCGGCCCCTTCGCGCCATTGACAGGCCTGACAGCGCCCACTAAGGGGCCACTTTCCCGCGTTGGTAGCCATGGCTGAGCCACGATTGCCCGCGCCAAGCAATTTGAGCGAAAGAATTAGGCCCATGTTCGCTGTCGTGCGTACGGGCGGCAAGCAGTATCGCGTCGCCGCCGGAGACAAGATCGTCGTCGAGAAGCTCGCTGGCAATGCCGGCGACACCATCACGCTGGACGATGTCCTGCTCGCGGGCGAAGGCTCGGAGATCAAGGACAGCAAGGGTCTGTCGGTCTCGGCAGAGATCGTCGCCCAGGCCAAGGGCGAGAAGGTGATCGTCTTCAAGAAGCGTCGCCGGCACAATTACCGCCGCCGCAACGGCCACCGCCAGCAGCACACGATCCTCAAGATCGTGGCGATCGGCGGCGAAGCGCCGAAGAAGAAGGCTGCCGCCAAGAAGGCCGAGGCCGCGCCGGCAGCCGCCGAAGCCTGAGCCGAAGACGAGATTCGAGGAGTTTAGACCATGGCACATAAAAAAGCTGGCGGTTCGTCGCGCAACGGTCGCGATTCGGAATCCAAGCGCCTTGGCGTGAAGAAGTTTGGCGGCCAGGCAGTGCTCGGCGGCAACATTCTCGTGCGCCAGCGCGGCACGAAATTCTACCCGGGCCGCAATGTCGGCATCGGCCGTGACCACACGCTGTTTGCGCTCACCGAAGGCCGCGTGGTGTTCCACGACGGCAAGCTCGGCCGTAAATTCGTATCGGTCGACGCGATGGCGGAAGCCGCCGAATAAACGGACGATTTTTCGGGATCGTCCAGTAGGGCGATCCCTTGATGGCCGGCAGTCCGGCCACCGCAGACAAGGGAGAAGGGGTCGCCCCTCCTCCCTTTTTTTGTCTCCCTTGGCAACGCGACGAGGTTCAGCCCGTTTTGGGCACATCTGCCCTCCCCGGCCGTGAACCCCGTCGCGGAATCGTCACCAAAGCACGGCAAAGGCCATGCCTTGAAGGAGAGACACGAATGTTCGCCCGCACTCCCAGACTATTGCTGCGCCCCGGCTGGGTCGATGATGCCAACGCGCTGGCGGCCGCCCTCAACGAGCAGAGCGTGGCCCGCAACCTCGCGCGCGTGCCTTTCCCCTATACAGCGGGGGATGCGCGCAGCTTCCTCGCGCGGCCGATCGACCAGCGGCATCCTCAGCTACTTGTCTTCTCCCGCACGCGTCGGCTGCCACGTCTGGTCGGCGGGTGCGGCCTCGACCCCACCGAGGATGGAGCAGTCGAGCTGGGCTATTGGATCGCCCGTCCCTATTGGGGCCTGGGCTTCGCCACGGAGGCGGCCAGCGCGCTGGTGCAGGCCGCGCGCGCCATGGGCCACCGGCGCATCCGCGCGCGCCACGCCGTCGACAACCCGGCGTCGGGCCGGGTGTTGCGCAAGCTCGGCTTCCGCCCCACCGGCGATCTCGTCCGCATCCACAGCCGGGCGCGCGGCGAGGAGGTGCTGGCGGCGCTGTTCGAGGATGGCGCCGAAAGCGACATGCGTGAAGATGTGGTAGAGGAGCTTTACGCCGACGCAGCGTCGCTCGCGGCCTGACGAGGAGGCCGGCCATCCTCTCCGATGGCATGAAGGCCGCCTGCGAATCATCCCGCCCTCCCGTGAACCATGGGTACTCCCGCGCCGACAGGAGCCCAGAGCGCCAGGGAGCGGCGGTGCGGCCGCAGGCGCCTGCCTGCGCAGAGCCGGAGGGTTCATCGACGCACTGCCCCCCGCGCGCGCCCTACAGCCAGCCGGAGCGCCGGAAGCGCCAGTAGAGGAAGCCGCACACCACGCCGATCGTCGCAAGCACGGCGAAATAGCCGTAGCGCCACTCCAGTTCGGGCATGAAGCGGAAGTTCATGCCGTAGATGCCGGCCACCGCCGTCGGCACGGCGAGGATGGCGGCCCAGGCGGCGAGCTGCCGGGTGATGTCGCCCTGCCGACGCTGCTCCAGCAAGCTGCTCGTCTCGGCGACCGAGGTGAGGATCTCGCGCAGGCCGGAGAGGCGGTATTCAGCACGGCGGACGTGGTCCTGCACGTCGCGGAAATAGGGGATCATGTCGGTGTCGATATTGGGCATCGGGTGATTGACCAGTCGTGCGACGACATCGCTCATCACCCCCATGATCCGCTGGAAGCGCACCACCTCGCGGCGAATGGCGAAGATACTGCGGATGGTGGCGTGGTCCAGGAAGCGATCGTCCGCCGTTGCCTCGGCCGCCAGCGCCTGCTCCTCCAGCGTCTCGACGATGGGGAAATAGCCGTCGACAATGAAATCCATGATCGAGTGCAGGACGTAATCCGGCCCGTGGGTCAAAGTCTGGCGGGTGCTCTCCAGCCGCGTGCGCAGTTCATTATGGGCGCGCGCCGAACCCTGCCGCACGGTGACGATGAAGCCGGGCCCTAGGAAGATCGACGTCTCGCCATAAACGATATGCGCGTCCTCAAGCTGGGCGGTTCGCAGGATGAGGAAGAGCTGGTCGCCATATTGTTCCACCTTGGGGAGCTGGCCGGGGCGGCTGGCATCCTCCATCGCCAGCGGATGCAAACCGAAGCAGGCGCCCACCGTCTCCAGCTCGGCCTCATCCGGCTCGAACAGACCGATCCAGACGAACTCGCCGGGCTCGGGCGCACCGCGATGGGCGCACGGCAGCGTCAGATCCTCCACCGCCACGCCATCGCGATATCGCCGGGCCGCTATCACCGTCATGCCATGCGCGCTCCCTCGCCGTTGCGGCCCTGCCTCGGTGCGGCGCCATCCGGGCAACAGCGGCGTCCCGCCATGGCGCGCCGCCGGGGCCCATGCGGCCTGCCCTAGCATGCGGATGGGGTGGTGGGAACTCGGGGAGGATCGGCACCCGTCCGGCTAGAGTGATTGTGACGCAACAGATCCGTTCACCCTGAGCTTATCGAACCGAGAAAGGAAAAGGTAGAAGGGAGATCCATGGCCCCACGGCTTCCCCTTTGCCCCCAAAGTGCCTATGTGCCCGCGATGCATTTTCTCGATCAGGCCAAGATCTTCATTCGCTCGGGCGCGGGCGGGCCGGGGGCTGTCAGCTTCCGGCGCGAGAAGTTCATCCAGTTCGGCGGCCCCGACGGCGGCAACGGCGGCAAGGGCGGCGACATTATCTTCGAGGCCGTCCCCGGCCTCAATACGCTCATCGACTTCCGCTACACCCAGCACTTCAAGGCGCAGCGCGGCATCCCCGGCGCCGGCGCCAACCGCATCGGTGCGGGCGGCGCAGACCTCGTCATCAAGGTTCCGGTCGGCACCCAGATCCTCGCGGACGACGAAGAGCGCACGCTCCTCGCCGATTTCACCAAGGCCGGTGAGCGCCGCGTGTTCCTGCGCGGCGGCGATGGCGGGCGCGGCAACGCCAGCTACAAAAGCTCCACCAACCGCGCGCCGCGCCAGCACGGCACCGGCTGGCCGGGCGACGAGATGTGGGTATGGCTACGCCTCAAGCTGCTTGCCGACGTCGGGCTGGTCGGCATGCCCAATGCGGGCAAGTCGACCTTCATCAACCAGGTGACCAACACCAAGGCGAAGGTCGGCGATTATCCCTTCACCACCACCCAGCCGCAGCTCGGCGTGGTGCTCTACAAAGGCCGCGAGTTCGTACTCGCGGATATTCCGGGGCTGATCGAAGGCGCGGCGGACGGCGCCGGCATTGGCGATCGCTTCCTCGGCCATATCGAGCGCTGCCGGGTGCTCATCCACCTCGTCGACGCGACCGGCGACGATCCCATCGAGGCGTGGCGCATCGTGCAGGACGAGCTGGCCGCCTATGGCGCCGGGCTGGACAGCAAGCAGCAGCTTCTCGCGCTCAACAAGGGCGACCTGCTCGGCCCCGAGCTGATGGCGGATATCGCCGCGCAGTTCGAGGCGGCCGGCGCCAGCACGCCGTTCATCGTCTCCGCAGCGACCGGCGAAGGCACGGAGGCGCTGCTCGACGCCGTGCTGCCGCTGCTCGGCGCGGCGCAGGACACGGCGGGCGACACGGGCGAAGCCGTCCCGGAGAAGCCTTGGTCGCCGATCTGATCCACGGGGGGTGATCCCTCCCCGACCCAAGCCCACTGGAAACGTCCGCCCGCATTAGATCCATAAGCGCGACCGCCATCGCGCTCGTGGGGCACACACCGAGTGTCGAGGTTCGGCGAAGGCAGGGCCTCGCCGCCTTCGGCCCCCCTCTCACGGACTCTCCGGAGGGGTCGTCAATCATATTGGCAGCGCAGCAGGCGCGAGCCGAGTGGAGCCCCGGTGCCGGCGGCGTCAACGCCCGCGCGACCTCTTCGCTTTCGGTATCCGAGCAGCTTCGGCCCGAGGCGGAGCGGACCGCGGCACCTCTTGCTGGTGAGGTCCCACTCAACGTCGCCATCAGCCACCGCCACAAGAGCTTCGGCGCAATCCGACGCTGGTGCGACGGCTCGTGCGTATCAGCCACGATCGACGAACAGGGGCACGGATTTTTTCTGTGCCGGGTATTGAAGTGGCATATGGCAGTCACTATCATTTTGATAGTTACTGGCCTCGCATCTGTGCGACGCGCCCGTAAAGGGAGAATGAACATGACAATTCCCACTGGCACGGCCCTGATCACGGGCGCCTCGTCCGGCCTTGGCGCCGTCTATGCCGACCGCCTTGCCAAGCGGGGGCACGACCTGATCCTCGTCGCCCGCAGCAGTGCAAAAATGGAAAAGCAGGCAGCCAAGCTGCGCGCGGAAAACAACATCACCGTCGAAGTCATTGCCGCCGACCTCACCAACAGCGACGATGTCGCGCGCATCGAGCAAAGGCTGGCGGACGATGCCAGTATCAGCCTGTTCCTCAATAACGCCGGTATGTCGCTGAACGGCGGAACGCTGGAGAATGGCGGAACCGAGATCGAGACAATCGTCGCGCTCAACGTCACGGCCGCCGCGCGGCTCGCGATCGCGGCGAGCAAGGCGTTCGGCGCACGGGGCCGGGGCGCGATCGTCAACATCTCCTCGGTCCTCGCCCTCGCGCCGGAGGCCTATGAAGGCGTCTATAGCGGGTCGAAGGCCTTCCTGCTCAATTTAAGCCATGCGCTCGCAATGGAGGGCCGCAACAAGGGCTTCCACGTTCAGGCAGTGCTGCCGGGTGCAACGCGCACCGAAATCTGGGAGCGGTCGGGCAAGGATGTCGATGCGTTCCCCGCCGACATGGTGATGAGCGCGGACGACCTGGTCGATGCGGCACTGCTCGGGCTCGATCGCGGCGAAGAGGTGACGATCCCCCCGCTCGCCGACGAAGGGCAATGGAAGGCTTATCACGCCGCGCGGCTGGCGATGGGCCCCAACCTGTCGAAACGCGACGTGGCGGCGCGCTATCGGGTCCCCGCTACGGCCTGATCCCGCCGCTCCCCACGGGCATCGTCGTGGGGAGCTTCACGCCGGGCAGGTTCTATCCCTTGCCCCCGGGGCGCCGTTGAGCGGCTGCGACTGCGACTGCGACGTCCACCGCCTTTGGAGACGAGCGTTGGCCACGCGCTTTAGCAACGCGGTCTTGGAGGGGCGGGGATGGCATCTCGAATCCCGCCATCTGCCCTCGCCCCGACGTCTCCTGGACGAGAGACGAACGCGGGGCCACCTGCCCGGCGGGCGTGTCACCGCATAAACCCCTCTTCCCGGAACCGCGCGGGAACGATAGGGCGGACTCATGATCGGTTTCCCGCCCGCCAAATGCCATCGCCTCGTCATCAAGGTCGGTTCGGCCTTGCTCGTCGCGCCGGACGGGTCGGTGCGGCGCGCCTGGCTGGACAGCCTTGTCACCGAAATTGCGGAGCGCCGCGCGGCCGGGCAGCAGATCGCGGTCGTCTCCTCGGGCGCCATCGCGCTCGGCGCGCGGCGCCTCGGCCTCGCCAAGGGCGGGCGGGCAACGCTGGAGGACGCGCAGGCCGCCGCCGCCGTCGGCCAGATCGCGTTGAGCCGGGTGTGGGCAGACCTGCTGATGAGCCATGGCCTCACCGCCGCGCAGATGCTGGTGACGCTGGGCGACCTTGAGGACCGCCGTCGCTACCTCAATGCCTCGGCCACGCTCGATCGGCTGATCGGCCTCGGCGCGGTGCCGGTGGTGAACGAGAATGACAGCGTCGCCACGGAGGAGATCCGCTTCGGCGACAACGATCGACTCGCCGCGCGCATCGGCCAGGCCGCGCGCGCCGATGCGGTTGTGCTGCTCTCCGACATCGACGGGCTCTACACCGCCAACCCACAAAGCAATCCAGACGCCACGCTGATTCCGCTGGTCGAGAAAATCGACGCGCGCATCACCGCCATGGCGGACGGCAAGTCCGCCTCCGGCATGGGCTCGGGCGGCATGATCTCCAAGCTGGAGGCAGGGCGGATCGCCACCGGGGCGGGCACCCACCTCGCCATCATCTCCGGACGGGTCAACGCGCCGCTTGGCCACTGGCAAGAGACCGGCCGGGGCACGCTGTTCCACGCCTCCGCGCGGCGCGGCGCGCGCAAGGACTGGCTGGCCGGGCGGCTCACCGTCAAGGGCCGGGTCAGCGTCGACGCCGGCGCCGCCCACGCGCTCCGTCAGGGGCGCAGCCTGCTCCCCGCCGGCACCACCGCGAGCAGCGGCAGCTATGCGCGCGGCGACGTGATCGACATCATCGGACCGGACGGCGCACGCATCGCGCGCGGCCTCGCCCAATATGACAGCCACGATGCCGAGCGCATCGTTGGCAAGCGCAGCGACCAGGTCGCCCGCCTGCTCGGTGCCGCGCCGCGCGCCGCTCTGGTCCATCGCGACCATATGGTCCTGCTATCGTGAGCCTGCTGGCCATCACGGGGGGCACCGGCTTCGTCGGTAAGGCCGTGCTGGAGCGGGCGCTCGCAGCCGGTCACCGCGTCCGCGCTCTCGCTCGCCGTCCCCAGCCCGAGCGCGACGGCATCGAGTGGATCGCCGGATCGCTGGAGAACAGCCGCGCGCTCGACGCGCTGGTACGCGGCAGCGACGCAGTGATCCACATCGCCGGCGTGGTCAACGCGCCCGACCGCGCCGGGTTCGAGGCGGGCAACGCCACCGGCACGGCCGCGCTCACCGAGGCGATGTTGCTCAGCGAGACGCGCCGGCTGGTCCACGTCTCATCGCTTGCCGCGCGCGAGCCGCAGCTCTCCGATTACGGCTGGTCCAAGGCCGAAGCGGAGCGCTTCGTCGCCACCAGTGGGCTGAACTGGACGATGGTACGTCCGCCCGCCATCTACGGCCCCGGCGATGCCGATCTGCTGGAGCTGTTCCAGATGGCGACCCACGGCCTCGTCCTGCTACCGCCCGGCGGCCGGCTCTCCGTCATTCATGTCGACGATCTCGCAGCCCTGCTAGTGCGCCTCGCCGAGCCGAACGCGGACGCATCACAGGGGGCCATCTACGAGGTCGACGACGATCGTCCTGCCGGCTGGGCCCATAGCGAGTTCGCCCGAGCCATCGGTCGCGCGGTCGGCCGGCCCAAGGTGCGCACCCTCGCCATGCCCAGCGCATTGGTGCGGCTGGGCGCCCGCCTCGACCGCCGGCTACGGGGCGACAGAGCACGGCTGACGCCGGACCGCGCTGCCTATTTCTGCCATCAGGATTGGGTTGCCAACCCGGCGCTCAAACCGCCCACCACGCTCTGGACCCCCGCCATCGCAACCGACGAGGGTCTTGCCGCCACCACCGCTGCTTATCGAGCGAAGGGCTTGCTGCGCGAGTAAGGGCTCCCCGGGCCGCGCTCTTCACGGAGCGGCGTCGACGGTTCCGACGGCCGGTAAAGCTTTCCCAACACATTGGTGCGACAGAACGGGATATGATGGCGCCTGGGACACTTCTACGTTGGACATACTGCCGATGGGCGATCGGATTGATCGGCCTCGCCGCAGGGTGCGCGGCGCTCCCGGCCGGTGCCACCACGCTGCGCCTCAACCAGTCGTCATGTCACGCGGTGAGCAGCATCGAGCAGCCTGACAGCATCCTCTCCCTCCTCCGTTTCAGCTGCACCGGAACGCCTGCCGCCTATCAGCGGGGCAGCCTCTGGCTCAGGACGGATTTCCGCCATGCCAAGCCCCGCAGCAACCTCGCGCTGATGGTTCATCAATCGCGCTTCGACCGGCTGGCCGTCGCGTTTTCCTATACGGACGGGGCGGTACGCTGGCAGCAGGTCCGGCAGGGAGACTATGGGTCGCGGTGGCGCGCGGGCGGCCAGATCGTGTTCGAAGCACCCGAGCGGGCGGTGCCCCTCGCGGCGGTGACGATGCGGTTCGACCGGCTCGCCGATCACCAACTCGTCCGCGCGCGCCTGCTCCCGAAGGACCAAAGTAGCATGCAATCGGCGGGGATGGCGGCGGCCGTCAGCGCCGCCCTCACCCTGTTGCTGGTGGGCGGCATCTACAGCCTGTCGCTCGCCGTTGCTGTGCGCAGGCAGTATCTCGCCTGGCAGGCGGCCTGGTCCGCCACGATGATTTTGTGGGGGGCCATGTGGTCCCAGGTCCATCTCGCGTTGGTCCCGGGAATGGCGGGCACCGTCTCGGCACAGGGCGCCACCTTCCTGGCCTGCCTCGCCGTCACCCTGGCCACGAACAGCGCGGTCACTGCGCTCGACCGGAGCGGCGTGCCGGCCTGGTTGCGGCTGGGGACGCTCTGCCTCGGTGGCGCCGTCGGTCTCGCCGGCATCCCGCTGGCCTTGATACGCAGCGGCAACCTCACCCAGTTAGCCGATCTTCTGGGGCTCGGCATCCTTGGAACCTTGTTGGGGGTCTCCGCCTGCCTCGCCTGGGGTTGGCGACGCGGGTCGCCCGAGGCGCGCGACCTCGTCGCCGCCTGGGGTCTCCCGATGGCCGTTCTCGCCTTCATCAATCTCGTTGATGTGGAGGAACTATTCTGGGGTGGTGGATCCAAGCTGCTGGTTCTGGTCGCCGCGACCTGGCAGGCCTTGTGGCTTGCCGCCGCGGCGACGCGCCGGCTGGCCCATCTGCGCATCGAGCGCGATCGCGCCCGCACGGCCGAGGCCCAGGCGCGCGAGCTGGCGCGCCGCGACCCGCTGACCGGCCTACCCAACCGGCGCGGCTTCATGGAAGGCATTGCGCCACTCCTCAAACGGGCCCGTACGGCCAACCTCCCGGCTGCCCTGCTGGTCGTCGATGTCGACCATTTCAAATCCATCAATGACGCCTACGGCCATGAGATCGGCGATGCCGTGCTGTGCCGGATTGCCCGGCGGATCGCGGAACAGGAAGGCCCGTCATGCGCTGTCGCCCGCCTCGGCGGCGAGGAGTTCGGCTTGCTGGTGACAGGTCTCAGGGGGGAGGCGCTCGATGATTTCGCCGAAACGATCCGTGGCCAAATCGCCGCTTGCGATCATGGCCCGGCCGTAGGCGACCGCCGCGTGACGGCCAGCATCGGCGTTGCGGAACTGCCCCCTGATTGCGATTTCCAGCGCTTTTACGGCGTTGCGGACGAGGCGCTCTACCAAGCGAAGCATGCCGGCCGTAACCGGGTGGTTCTGCGGCGAAGCATCTGCGTGACCCCGGCCACCAGTGGCCCGGCGCCCTCGTCCCCGAGAATCGCCATATCTCGCTGAGGGGCGGTTCGTTCCGCAAGCTGCGACCGGAGGATAAACGGTCGCACAGCACTCCTCCAGCTGCCTCTCGCTGGCATACTCCCCGCAGGCCTATCGTTCCTCGCCTTGGTTGGGGCATTCTGACAGGTCGGCTACGGGCGTCGGCGGATTTTCTGCTCCCCCTCCGCAACATTCGCGGCTTTCGACCGAGAATACGCCTTCGCGATATTTTCATGCGCAGGCCTCTTCCTGCCCACACCTCGCCCCGGCTCGGCTGGCCTCTTTCCTAAGGCTCGGCGCAATCATGCCTGAATCCCGCCTTATTCGCTTGCCATAGGCGCCTTGGACGGGGCATTCCGGAGAAATCCCCACGGACACCAGAAAGAAACCAGCATGTCGGATCGCCAGGACGTTTTCGCGCAGGTCGCCGCGCAGATCGAGCCGTTCAACAAGAAGGGCGCCGCGCTCGCTGAAGGCACGACCTTCGCCGGCGACCTCGAATGGGACAGCCTGACCGTGATGGATTTCGTCGCGGCCATCGAGGACGAGTTTGACATCATCATCACGATGAACATGCAGGCGGAGATCGAGACGGTCGGCCAGCTCGTCGACGCGGTCATCAAGCTGCGGGGGGAAGGCTGAGGATGGCCGACATGATCGAGAAGACAACAATGCGCGTCGCCGCCGCGGACAAGGACCTGTTCTCCAAGTTCGATCCGCTGATCGCCGAGCGCGAGGCGCTGCTCGCCACCGGCGTGCGCGATCCCTTCGCGATCGTCATGGACGAGGTGAAATCGCCCACGCTGGCGGTCATCAAGGGCAAGGACACGATCCTACTCGGCACCTATAATTACATGGGCATGACGTTCGACCCGGACGTCATCAAGGCGGGCAAGGACGCGCTCGATAATTTCGGCTCCGGCACCACCGGCTCGCGCGTGCTCAACGGCACCTATCAGGGCCACAAGGAAGTCGAGGACGCGCTCAAGGCTTTTTACGGCACCAAGAGCGCCATGGTCTTCTCGACCGGCTATCAGGCCAATCTGGGCATGATTTCCACGCTGGCCGGCAAGGGCGACTACATCATCCTCGATGCCGACAGCCACGCCTCCATCTATGATGGCTGCGCGCTGGGCAACGCCGAAATTGTTCGCTTCCGCCACAACAGCGTCGAGGATCTCGACAAGCGCCTCGGCCGCCTGCCTGCCGATGCGCAGAAGCTGGTGGTGCTGGAAGGCGTCTATTCGATGCTCGGCGACATTGCGCCGCTGCCGGAGATGGTCGCAGCCATTCGCAAGCATCCCAATTGCATGATCCTCGTCGACGAAGCACACGGCATGGGTTTCTTCGGCGCGCACGGCCGGGGCGTGTATGAGGAGCTGGGCGTCGAGGACGAGATCGATTTCGTCGTCGGCACCTTCTCCAAGTCGGTCGGCACGGTCGGCGGCTTCTGCGTCTCCAACCACCCCAAGTTCGAGGTGATGCGCCTCGTCTGCCGGCCTTATGTGTTCACCGCGTCGCTGCCGCCGAGCGTGGTCGCCACCGCCGCCGCGTCGATCCGCAAGCTGATGCACGCCAGCGAGAAACGCGCCCATCTCTGGGAGAACAGCAAGCGGCTGCACAAAGGCCTCATCGACCTCGGTTTCACACTCGGCACCAAGGAGCCGCAGTCGGCGATCATCGCGGTGATGCTCACCGACCAGACGCAGGCAGTGGCGATGTGGCAGGCGCTGCTCGAATTGGGTCTGTATGTGAACATGGCCCGCCCGCCGGCAACCCCGGCCGGTACCTTCCTGCTGCGCTGCTCGCTGTGCGCCGAGCATTCGAGCGAGCAGGTCGGCCAGATTCTCGCGATGTTCGCGGAGGCCGGACGAAGCACGGGCGCCATCCCCGGGTGACCTCGGCGGGGCGCGCCTCGTCCCTCCCGGAGAGGCTGCTTCCCACCGCCCCTCCCTTCGTTTAGACCAGTCCCTCGACATGGCGGAGCGTGGTGAGGGCCTGGACGGGATGACCGACGAAACGCCGCTCTGGCGGCGAGTGGTTCCGCTCGGGCTGGCGATCGTCTTTGCGCTGGCGCTCGGGCTGCTGATCTATCTCGCCGGGCACGCGTCCACCGCACGCGAGCGCGCTGTCGCGCTTCAGCGCCATAGCTACCTGGTCATGCTCCAGGCCAAGACAGTCGAGGCCAAGATCGGCAATGCCGAAGCGCTCCTTGCCCGCTATGTGGTGAGCCACGACGCCGCTATCGGCCGCCAATTCCAGGATGAATGGGCGACCGCCGAACGCGAGCTGACCGCGCTGGAGCGCTCCACCCGCAACAGCCCTGGCCAGGCCGGCGCTGTCGCGCGACTGCGGGCCGCCATGGTTGAGCGCGGCGCAACGCTCACCGAGATCGCTCTGCGCGTCCGCTACAACCAGGCACTGGGCGCCCTCGGCCAGCTCGAGGCCACGCGCAAGGACTCGTCCGTGCGGGTCATCGCTCAGGAACTGGCGAGTGTGGTTGCCTTGCAGGAACGCGAGCGCCGGCGACACGACGCGCAGGTGGATCGCTCCGAATTGCGCATCGATCGGCTCAACGACAGTTACGGTATCGTCGGCCTTGGCCTGCTGACGGCCGTGCTCGCAGCGCTCTGGTTCGCGCATAGCGCGCGTGCCGAGCGCGTATTCGCCCGCCGCCTCGCGCTTGCGGAAGCCGCGCGCGTCGATGATCTCGAGGCCGCGGTCGAGCAGCGCACCGAGCAGCTCCGCGACGCCAACGCTAAGCTCCAACACGAGATGGAAGAGCGCCTCCACGCCGAGCAGAGCCTGCGCCAGCTCCAGAAGATGGAAGCGCTGGGCAAGCTGACTGGCGGCATCGCGCACGACTTCAACAACATGCTTGCGGTGGTCGTCGGCGGCATCGATGTTGCCCGCCGCCAGATCGGCAAGAACCCCGAAAAGGCCATCGCGCATCTCGACAGCGCGATCGAAGGCGCCAACCACGCCGCCGCGCTGATCGAGCGGCTACTGGCCTTCGCCCGCTCGGAGCCGCTCCGGCCGGACCGGATCGATCCGGACGCCCTCATCGTCCGCATGGAGGATCTGATCGCGCGCGCAATCGGCGCCGGCATCAAGGTGGAACTCGATCTCGACGCCGGCGATTGGGCTATATGGGCGGACCGCGCGCAACTGGAGAGCGCACTCATCAACATGGCAATCAACGCGCGCGACGCCATGGATGGGCGCGGCACGCTCACCATCATCACCCGGCGTATGACTTTGCAGGAGCGCGAGATAGGCCAGTGCGCCGCGGGCGACCATGTCAGCCTGACGGTCACCGATACTGGCTGCGGCATGACTCCGGCCGTTCTTGAGCGCGTGTTCGAGCCCTTCTTCACCACGAAGGCGGTCGGGAAGGGCACTGGTCTCGGTCTCAGTCAGATATTCGGCCTCGTGAACCAGTGCCACGGCGCCATCGACATCAAATCCACGCCCGGGGAGGGGACCAGCGTCCAACTCTTGTTCCCTCGCAGGACCGCGACCTTGCCGGCTGGTGAGCAGTTGGCAGGGCCTCTGCAAGCTGGAGAGCAAACCGCAGCGGCCGCGCTGCGGATCATGGTGGTCGAGGATGATCCCCGCGTGTTGCGCGCCACCCTGGCCGCGCTTGCCACGCTCGGCCATAGCGGCATCGCCTGCGATCATCCTGGCAAAGCCGCCGACCTGCTCGCCGCCCATCCCGACATCGCCCTCATCCTCTCGGATGTACTGATGCCCGACATGTCCGGCCCGGAGATGATCGCCGCACTGGGTGACATCATCACGGACAAACCAGTCATTTTCGTTACCGGCTTCGCGGGCGACAAAGCGACCGCCGCGCAGCTCGCCGGCCATCCGCTCCTGCGCAAGCCATTCACCATAACGCAACTCGCCGCCGCCATCGACAAGGTCATGGCCGAATCGCGCGGGCAACGGCGCTCTCCCGCGGCGGCCTGAAACCACGGTTGACCCGCTGCATCTCGTCCTAGGCGGCAACGCCGGGTGCATTTCAAAGGTTGCAGGTGCCGGGTAACCACCTTACGGGCTAGGCGTTCACACGCCAGGAGCGGTCACACGATACTGGCACGCGGGCGGGCGCCCTCCCGCGATCCGGAACCGGGCAAGGGAAGCGCGCGCAACAGGCCATGTTCACCGCTCTGGACCGATATATGGCGCGGCTCATTGCCGTACCGCTGTTCGCCAGTCTGGTGATCGCCGCCATGCTGCTGGTGCTGGACCGGATGCAGCGTCTGTTCGTCTTCGTCGCCACAGAGGGCGGGCCCGTCAGCGTCGTCTGGCGGATGCTCGCCAACCTGCTGCCCGAGTATCTCGGCCTCGGCATCCCCATCGGGCTGATGCTCGGCGTCCTCCTCGCCTTCCGCCGCCTCGCTCTCTCCTCCGAGCTGGACATCCTGCGCGCTGTCGGCCTCTCTTACACGCGGCTGCTCAAGGTACCTTATCTGTTCGCCATCGGGCTGGCCGCGCTGAACCTGGTGATCGTCGGCTTCATCCAGCCGCACAGCAAATATGCCTATGAGCGGCTGCGCTTCGAGCTGCGCTCCAGCGCGCTCGGCGTCTCGATCAAGGTCGGCGAATTCAACAATCTCGGCCGCGATTTCACCATCCGCATCGAGCAGAGCGCCGACGAGGGCCGCCGCCTCTCCGGCATCTTTGTGCGGATGGAGAGCAAGAGCGGTCAATCGCTGGCGGTGACGGCCTCTCATGGCCAGTTCCTCGCAACGGATGATCCGGATACGATCATCCTGCGCTTGTCGGATGGTGTCCTGGTCAACGACGCCCCCGGTTTCGAGACCCCCCGCATCCTCTCCTTCTCCAGCCATGACCTGCCGATCGACCTGCCCAAGATCGAGCAGTTCCGCAATCGCGAGGGCGATGTGGAGCTGAGCCTTCCCGAGTTGTTTCGTGCCGGCATGGCGCCGGACACCAAACCGCTGGACCGCGCCAAGGCATGGTCCAATTTCAACTTCCGCGTCGTTGAGGTGGCGATGATGTTCCTGCTGCCGCTCGCGGCGGTTGCGTTCGCCATTCCGCCCAAGCGATCGACCTCGGCACTTGGGGTGTTTCTCTCGATCGTATTCATCGTAACCTATCACAAGATCAACCAATATGCGGAGTCGGTCGGCGCGCTCGGCCGGGTCGATCCGTTCCTCGCGCTGTGGGGACCTTTCGTGCTGGTCGGCGCACTGATCGCATGGATGTATTACCAGACCGCCTATGTCCCCGGCGGCCAGCCGATCGGTGCGCTGGAGCGACAGTTCGCCAAGGTAGCGAGGCTGGTGATGCGCGTGGTCCGTCGGGTCGGCGGGCACCGCTTCGGCAAGTTGGAGGAAGCCTAGCCATGCTGCTCAACTTCTTCCCCTCGCGCACCCTTGCTCTCTACCTCGGCAAGACCTTCCTGTGGCGCTGTTTCGCCATGCTCGCCATGCTGGTGCTGGTGCTTCAGATGCTCGACCTGCTGAGTCAGGCGGGCGACGTGCTCGCCTATCCCGGCAATGGCGACGGTGAGTTGTGGCGCTATGTGAGCCTGCGCGTGCCGCAGATCATCGCGCGCTTCCTGCCCTTCTCGGTGCTGCTTGGCACCCTCGTCACCCTCGCCACGCTGAATGCCAATAGCGAGGTCGTCGCAATGAAGGCGGGCGGGCTGTCCGCCCATCAGATCCTCGCGCCGTTGATGATCGCCAGCGTCGCCGTGGCGGTGATCAGCTTTGCCTTCAACGAACGGGTCGTGGCGCGGGCGACGGCGACGCTCTCCGCCTGGGAGGCCGCCGATTTCGGCCCGATACCCGACGACCGCGGTGTCAAGTCCAACATCTGGGTCCGCGACGGCGAGGATCTGATCCGCGCCGCCACCATCACCGGCGCCGGACCCAACGTGCGCCTGCACGACATCGAGCTCTATGATCGGCATGGCGACAAGCTGGTGCAGATCGTCAACGCCAAGCAGGGTCGCCAGATCGGCGATAGCTGGCGGTTGGAGCAGGTCCAGATTTTTGACGTGGTGCGCGGCTCCAGCAGGAAAGTGCCAACGCTCACCATCGGCAAGGGCATCCGGCCGGACCAGTTCACCCTCTCATCGGTGAATGCGGACGGACTCTCCTTCACCGAGCTGCGCGAGGCGATCGGCGCGCTGCGCGAATCGGGGCGGCCGGTCGCCGCGCTGGAAGGCTCGCTGTGGCACAAGATCTCCGGGCCGCTCGCTACGCTGCTGATGCCACTCCTCGGCTCGGTCGCCGCCTTCGGCATCGCGCGGTCGGGCAAGCTCTTCGTGCGCGCCGTGATCGGCATGGCGCTCGGTTTCGCCTTTTTCGTGGCGGACAATTTCGCGCTATCGATGGGTAATCTCGGGGTTTATCCCCCCATCCTCGCCGCCTGGGCGCCGTTCCTGCTTTTCCTGCTGGTCGGCGAAACCGTCCTCGTCACGACCGAGGAATAGGGTCGGCCCCGATCGTCGTCAGACCCGCATCGTGCTTCGGGCGATTCGGGCGACCAGCGGGAGCATGCCGGCGTGGTTGGAGCGCTGATAGGTTGAGCCGGTCCCGAGTTGCGCTGTGAGCCGCCGATGCGCTTCGCCCAGCGCATGGTAGGGCATGCTCGGCAGCAGGTGATGCAGGGCGTGGTACCGCAGGCCGACCGGTGCCCACAGACCGGCCAGCGGCGCAGGCGGCGGCACGTTGACCGAATCGAGATATTGGCCGGTCACGGTCATCGGCTCGCCCTCATTCTCCCAGAGGTGTGCGACCAACGTGCGGAGCTGGTTGAGCACCGCGACGGCCGAGAAAATCACCACGCCGGTCAGCAGTGGCCGCCAGCCGAACAGGGGCACGCTGGCGATAAGCGCAACCGCCCACAGGAAAGCGCCCGTCTCTTGCCAGGCCCAGCGGCGCTTCAAGGCGCCTTCCGGTGGCTGGCGGCGATAGGCCGGGTTGATCGTCAGCGCCGAGTAACGCGCCACGACCTCCCGCCGCAACGGCGGGATGAGCATGCTAAGCGGCGTCAGCACCGCGAACCGGAAAAGCACAGCTACCGGCGCCAGCAACGCGGCGACGATGAATAGCGGCAGCGTCCAAGGCTTCATCAGCGCCAAGGGCAGATATTCCGGATCATCCACCGTGCCATAGCGCGTCTTGGCGTGGTGCTGGGTATGCACGCCCTCATACATGAAGGAGGGGATGAGCAACGGGATGCCGATCAGCAGGTTCCACGCGAGGCGGAAACCCGGCAGGGAGCCATTGCGGATATGGGTCAGCTCGTGAATGAAGCTGGCCGCGCGATACAGCGCCACCGCGGCGACGAGGCCGCCGAGCGCGACCAGCCATCCCTGGTTCGCCATGATAGCCACGGCGAGCCCGACATAGCCGAGCGCCGTTGCCGCGAGAAAATCCGGCCAGTAGATCGAAGGCTTGGCCTTGCCGAGATCGCGCGTCAGCTCCACCGCCGCGCGCAGCATAGCGCTATCATCCGGCGTGGTGGCAAGTGCGGCACGGCCCGGCACGTCCCGCGAGACGCCTCCGCTCATTGTCTTTTCCATTGCAGTCATGACCCTGACCCTATGTGTGAAATGCGTGCAGATCGTGGCAGCAATATGTTTTCATCCCCATCCCGCCGGCTCGACCTGCCGGCGGGTTGACAATCCACCCGTGAGATACGCAGTGCTGCATCTCTTACCATCGGGCGCCGCGAGCGGCGCGGGACAAGGGAACCGCCGTGGCACAAGCCGATCTAGTGATCACACCCGTCTCCGACAAGGCGGATCTCAAGGCGTTCGTCGACCTGCAATGGGCGATTTACGCGGACGACCCTCACTGGGTTCCGCCGCTCAAGGCTGAGGTTTACAACCTTCTCACGCCCGGAAAGAACCCCTTTCACGAGCATGCCGAGCATCAATATTTCATCGCCCGGCGCGGCAGCACGGTGACAGGCCGCATCAGCGCGCACATCGACCGGCTTGCGCTCGGCATGCCCCCGGAACAGGGGATGGGGCCGGGGACAGGCAATTTCGGCTTGTTCGAGGCAATGGATGCGGAAAGCGCCGCCGCGCTCATCGCCGCCGCCGAGGCCTGGCTGCGCGAGCATGGCATGACGCGCATAGTCGGCCCCCTCTCGCTCTCCATCTGGGAGGAACCGGGCCTGCTGGTCCACGGTTTCGACCATGCGCCAACGGTGATGATGGGGCACGCGAAGCCGGCCTATCGCGGCTGGATCGAGGCGGCGGGCTATACGCCGACCAAGACGCTCAACACCTATGAGCTGGACATCACCAAGGAATTCCCGCCGCTGATCCAGCGGATTGTTAAGTCCGGCGAACGCAGCGACCGCATTCGCATTCGCAATGTGGACAAATCCCGCTTTGACGCGGAAGCCGCGATCATCCTTGCCATCCTCAATGATGCCTGGGGCAACAATTGGGGCTTCGTACCGGTCACGGACCATGAGGTGGCCCATTTCGGCAAGCAGTTGAAGCCGATCGTGGTCGAGGATCTGATCCGCATCGCGGAGTTGGATGGCGAACCGGTCGCCTTCATGATGACACTGCCCAACCTCAACGAAGCACTGAAGCCGCTGAACGGCTCGCTCTATCCCTTTGGCTGGGCCAAACTGCTGTGGTGGCTGCGCAAACCCAAATGCAGCACCATGCGCGTGCCGTTGATGGGAGTGGTGCAGCGACTGCAGTCTTCCCGCCTCGCCAGCCAGCTTGCTTTCATGATGATCGAATATATCCGCCGTGACGCCACCGCCCGTTACGGCGCCACGCGCGGCGAGATCGGCTGGGTTCTCGACGACAATCAGGGGATGATCGCCATCGCTGACGCTATCGAGAGCAAGGTCAATAAAAGCTATGTGATCTTCGAGAAGCCATTGGCCTGAGACTATATCAGCGGGCCGACTCCAGCAGCGCCGGCACGTTCCAAACCATTGACAAAAATGCGGCATTCGAGGACGGCCATGCTTGCCCCACCCTGCGCGAACCGCGTAAAAAGGGCTTCCCGCAAGGAGGAACCTTCATGCTCAAGCGCCTGACGCCATCCATCTTCGTCGCCCCGCAGATCGACGTCGATACCGTCGCGCGTGCGAAGGAGGAAGGGGTAACCCTGATCGTCAATAACCGACCGGAGGGCGAATCGCCCGACCAGGTGCCCGGCGACCAGATCGAAGCGGCGGCGCGGGCAGCCGGTATGGATTATATCGCGATTCCCGTGACCCACAGTGGCTTTGCGCCATGGCAACTCGATGCGCTTGATGAGGCGCTGGCCAATAATCAGGGCGGCAAGACGCTCTGCTATTGCCGCTCCGGCACACGGAGCACGTTGCTCTGGTCGCTCACGCGCGCCCGTGCCGGCGATCGGCCTGACGAAATCGCCCGCACCGCAGCGGGTGCCGGCTACGATGTGTCGCCGATCAGCGCGCTCATCGACGCCCTCGCCAGTGGCGGCGCGCGCTGATTAAACCGGACGGAGCCATCTTCCAGGGCTCCCATCGTCTGCCGTTCGTAGACGCAAAGCCGGTTGTTGCTGAACGGACGGCTCGGCCTCGTCCCTTACGCCGTTCGATCCGCTCGCTCCCACACGAGCGGATCGTCCATGCGCTCCACCAGCGGAACAGATCCGTCAGTGGCGGAAGTGGCGCATTCCAGTGAAGACCATGGCGAGACCGGCCTCGTCCGCCGCCGCTATCACCTTGTCGTCGTTGAGCGAACCACCCGGCTGGATGACCGCAGTCGCGCCGGCCTCTACCGCCGCCAGCAGCCCGTCCGGGAAGGGGAAGAAGGCATCGGACGCGACTGCGCTGCCGATCGTGCGCGGCTCGGCCCAGCCGAAGCTCTCCGCCGCCTCGCGCGCCTTGATCGCCGCGATGCGCGCGCTGTCGCGCCTGTTCATCTGCCCCGCGCCAATCCCCGCGCTGACGCCGTCCTTGGCATAGACGATGGCATTGGATTTCACATGCTTGGCAATCGTCCAGGCAAACAGGCAATCCTGCAATTCACGCTCGCTCGGCGCGCGCTTGGTGACGACCTTCAGGTCATCGCGCGTGATGCGGCCATTGTCGCGCGACTGCACCAAGACACCGCCGGCAATGGTCTTGAGGTCGAGGCCGGGCCGCGTCGCGTCCGGCAGGTCGCCGGTTAGCAGCAGGCGCAGATTCTTCTTCTTGGCGAACACCGCCTTCGCCGCGTCGTCCGCTCCGGGCGCTGCAACTACCTCGGTGAAAATCTCGCTGATTGCTTCCGCCGTCGGTCCATCAAGCGGGCGGTTGACCGCGATGATACCGCCAAACGCTGAGACACTGTCGCACTCGAAGGCGTTCTTATAGGCTTCGATAAGCGTCTCGCCAGTTGCCACGCCGCACGGATTGGCGTGCTTGACGATGACCACGGTCGGCGGCCCATCGCGGAACTCGGCGACCAGGCCGAGCGCAGCGTCGGCATCGTTGAGATTATTGTAGCTCAGTTCCTTGCCTTGCACCTGCTCGGCCTGGCCGATGCCGCGCCCGCCGGAGGCGACCGGTAGATAGAGCGCCGCGGACTGGTGCGGGTTTTCGCCATAGCGCAGCGTATTAGCGAGGCGCAGCGGCACGGCGAGGCTAGTCGGGAACAGCTCGGCCTGATCGGCAAAGGCAAACCAGTTGGCGATCATTGCATCATATTCGGCCGTCGCGGCATAGGCCTTGGCGGCACACTGGCGGCGGAAATCATAGCTGGTGGCGCCGCCCTTGCTGTCCATCTCCTCGATCAGGCGCGCATAGTCGCGCGTGTCGGTGACGATGGTCACGCTGGCATGATTCTTCGCTGCCGAACGGACCATGGAGGGGCCGCCAATGTCGATATTCTCGATGATCTCGTCACGCTCGGCTCCGCGCGCGACGGTCGCCGCGAAGGGGTAGAGATTGACGACCACGAGGTCGATCGCGCCGATCTCATGCTCGCGCATCGAAGCGACATGATCGGCATTGTCGCGCACCGCCAGCAGGCCACCATGCACCTTGGGATGCAGCGTTTTTACCCGACCGTCCATCATCTCGGGGAAGCCGGTGAGGTCGGAAATGTCACGAACCTCAAGGCCGGCGTCTCGCAGAGCCTTCGCCGTCCCACCGGTCGAGACCAGTTCCACGCCATGACGCGCCAGCACGGCGCCCAGTTCCGAAAGCCCAGTCTTGTCGGACACTGAGAGCAGTGCCCGCTTGATTGCTACGTCCTTCATGGGATGTCCTTCTATTCTTCTATCCGGATTTCTTGAGCAGCCAGCCGATGCTCGTGCCGGCCGCTTCCGCGATGCCATTGACCACGAGTTGCTGCGTCGGATGAGGCCGGCCTTCGCCGTCCACCCACAGGCTGTCTTCTACGCTGATCTGCCCTGCGCCCACGCGGAACTGCCAGAGTGCGCCGTTGGGCAGGCGCAGGAGCGCGCCCTGCCGATCGGCGGTCAGCGTCGGCTCGATATCGACGCCGAGGTGGAAGCGGATCGCGAGCGGGCAGGCCACCGGCCGCCGACGTCGCGCAGTCGGCAGCAGGACATCCTCGCCGCGCAGTTCGCGTCCCTCATGGCTCAGCATGAGGATGCGACGATGGAGAAAACCGAGCCGGCGGCCATAGCCGTCATGCGTCACGTCGAGCCGGCTGCCCTGGTCCAGTTCGTGACGTTCAAGTTCCACTTCGCTCACGCCCTTGCCGAGCGATCCGTCGGGTAACACCGCGGTCGAATTGCTGTCATCGAGGACCAGCGTGCTATGGGCCGCCGTCGTGCGCAGGCCGTGAGCGAGCTCCGCCGGGAGCGCGGCGCCGGTCATCGCCGCGCCGCCGCAGTTGACGATGACGCGCACCGGCCCGTCACTCAATTCCATGGCGCCGGTGGAGGCGCAGGCGTTGCGGCCGAGACGAGCGACGGGCGGCGGCGCTGCGTCGAGCTGGATCACCGTCGTGCCGGCGGACAGGCGCTGATAGCCCCAGTCGCGCGCCTGCCGCAGCGGCCGGGTACGCACGCCGGAGGCGGCCACGATGGCGGTAATGAAGGCCGGGTCGATTGGTGCGCCGCCCTGCCAGCTTCCCGGCGCGCCGTCACCATGCAGGATGCCGAGCAGCGCCGCGACGATTCGCTCGAGACCGGCGGCGAGGAAGCCGGGCATGTCCTCGCGGCGCACGGCGTAGGTCGCGCGCAGCATCGAGAATAGCTTAACGGCCTCGATCTGCTCCAGCGGCGAGCGTGAGATGAGACCGCCATCGGCATAGAAGGCGCCCTCAACCGCGCGCCGCAGCCCGGCCTCTCCGAAGACGCGGCGTGGTTCGCCGCCCGGCAACAGCAGCCCTGCCGCGACGATCCCTGCCCAGGCGGTGACGCGTGCCAGCCCGGCCGGCGCCTTGTCCGCCCCCCGGTCGAGATGGCGGGCGGTGCGCGCAATGCTGTTCAGCACCAGGCTACGATAGACGAGATCACCACTGGAGAGGATGAGCGGCGCATAGGCTGTCCAGTGCAGGATGCGCCATGCGGCGTTGTCGACGCGCCAGGCCGGCTCGCTTGGGGTCTCGGCATGCGCATCCAGCCAGGCACGCATCTGCGCCTCGGCCACCGGCACGGCATTGTCGCGTGTCGTCGCGGCCGCAAGGTCACGCATCCAATGGAAGCCATGGAGATAATCCGCGAACTCGTCCGGCAGGGCCAGCTTGCGATAATCGAGCCGAGCGACCGGCTGCTTCATGCCGCGATGAAGAAAATAGCCTGCCCGCAGCGCCTTGCCAGCGCGCGCGTCGCCGGGGATCGCATCTTCCGGCACGGCAAGCAGTTTGAGCGGATACTTGCCCTTGAGCCGCATCGTGTGGAGCGGCGTCGCCCAGGTCATGCGATAGAAATGATTGGCAAGGCGCTGGGTGAGCGAAAGGCCCCTGTCGTCCGAGAGCCGAATCAACCGCTTGCCCGGTTCGATCCCGTCCTCCTCGGGCGACTCGGGCGCCGGCGTTGGGCGGGGGCGGCTACTCATGATCCGCGCAGCCTCCGGATATTGTCGGCGTACGCCGCTGGGCCACCCCGGAAGGTCGCGGTGCCGGCCACCAGCACGTCCGCACCCGCCGCAATGGCGCGCGGCGCCGTGTTCGCATCGATGCCGCCGTCGACCTCCAGCGCGATCTCGCGACCGCTCTTGTCGATCATCTTGCGCACGGCTTCGATCTTGCGCAGTTGGCTGTCGATGAAGCTCTGCCCCCCGAAACCGGGGTTTACGCTCATCACCAGCACCAGATCGATCTCGTCGATCAGATAGTCGAGCATCTTCGCCGGCGTGCCGGGGTTCAGTGAGACCCCAGCCTTCTTGCCAAGCGCCTTGATACGCTGGACGGAGCGATGGATGTGAGCCCCGGCCTCGGGGTGAACAGTAAGGATGTCCGCTCCCGCCTCGGCAAAGGCATCGAGAAAGCCATCGACCGGCGAGATCATCAGATGCACGTCGAGCGGCTTTTGCGTGTGCGGCCGCAGCGCCTTCACCACCATCGGCCCGATGGTGATGTTGGGGACGAAATGACCGTCCATGACGTCGACGTGAATCCAATCAGCCCCGGCCGCGTCGACGGCGCGCACCTCTTCGCCAAGCCGCGCGAAGTCGGCCGAGAGGATGGAGGGCGCAATACGGACGGATGGCACCATTTGCGTCGCTTAGCCCTGCGCTTGCGCTGGCGCAACCGCCCGGCCGATAAAGTTGTGGATGGTTTGGCCGGACCGATCAATCGAGCCCGGCGCGGGCCAGCAGGGCAATGAAGAAGCCGTCCAGTCCGCCCTCATCCAACAGCATGCCGGGCAGGGTGCGCACCCGCCCCAAGCCGGCCGGTGCGATACCGGCGGGGAGTAGCGCCGGGTCGATGGCCAGCGGCCGCACATCGTCCCGCCGCGCCAACAAGGAGTCGATCTGCGCCTCGCCCTCGGCCGGTTCCAAGGAGCAGGTGGCATAGACCAACCGGCCACCGGGGGTGAGCCAATCAAGTGCTCGGTCGAGCAAGGCTGTTTGGATCTCCGCCATCTCGGCAATCTGCCGCGCCCCCACGCGGTGGATGACATCCGGGTGTCGCCGGAAGATGCCGGTCGCCGAACAAGGCGCATCGAGCAGGATAGCGTCGGCGGGCGCATCTGGCTCCCAGACCATCAGATCGGCGCCGACAACCTGGGCCGCCAGCCCCGTGCGTGCGAGGTTGGCGCGCAATCGTTCGAGGCGCCGCTGCGACTGGTCAACCGCGATCACATCCCAGCCGGCCGCCGCCAGTTGCATCGTCTTGCCGCCGGGCGCGGCGCACAGATCGAGCACCCGCCGCCCCCCGCCGGCACCAAGCAGCCGCACCGGCAAGGAAGCAGCGAGGTCCTGCACCCACCAGGCGCCCTCGGCAAAGCCGGGCAGTGCCGCGACATCCGTATCGGCCGGCAGCCGCACATGGCCGGGCATCAGCGAGACCCCGTCGAGCCGCTCGGCCCACTGCGCCGTCTCGGTCGGATCGCGCAGGGCTAGGTCGAGCGGTGCGCGGCCAGCGTAGGCGGTGGCAGCCGAAGCCACGATCTCCGCACCCCACGCCTCGCCCCAGCGAACGGCCACGTCGTCCGGCAGCGCGGGTGGTGTCGGGAGCACCGCAGCCTGGCGCAGCAGCGTGCCAAGCACACCGTGGACGAGCTTGCGCGGCCCACCATCGACCAGCGGCAGCGCCGTCGCCACCACCGCATGTGGCGGCGTGTCAAGCAGCAAGGCCTGCGCGAGGCTCAGGCGGAGCACCATCCGTGCCTTGGCATCGTCCGGCAGGCGTTGACGCGTCGTCCCATCGATCAGCGCATCGAGGTCCGGCAGATGGCGCAGCGTCTGCGCCGCAATGGAGTGAGCAAGCGCGCGGTCGGCAGGCAACGAAAGGTCACGCGTCGCCGTCGCCATAGCCTGCTCAAGGGGCTGGCCGCGCCGCAACACACCATCAAGCAGCCGCAGCGCGGCACGGCGCGCCGGGAAACCGGGCGGTTCCGGTGCGGCAGGGGAAGACGGTGATGCGCGGCGGGCGCGCCTGTGGGTCCGGTCAGCCATGATCCTTGCCCCATAGCAGCGATCCGCGTAATTGCGCGCCGGATTCGCAGCGGTTGTCTTCGTGCTCGGCGAGCGCCATGGAAGTCCCGCGCACCCCGCGCCAGCATGAGGACATCCGTGTCATGGGGAAACGACCCGATCACGTCAAACCGCCGGCCTATCTTTCGAAGAGCCCGCCAGTGCCCAAGCCGGCCGCTACGCCACCGCCCCCGAGAGACGGCGATCCGCACGAGCCGACCCGCTATGGAGACTGGGAGCACAAGGGCATCGCAGTGGACTTTTGAACGCTTCGTCCGCTTTTCGGCACGGCTTCATCAATATGTCCCTTTTTGGAGCAGTTTTCGCATGCATTGATGTCGCCGTTGCGGCATATTTCGGACGAGCCGTCCCGCAAGAGGGCGGAATACGAGAATCGGATGCGCAGTCTTAGGACGGGCTACAGTTGGCACTAGCCTGATGCTCCCACCATCCGGCTGTCTTCTTGCCTCTTAATCCGGACGTTCCCGCATTGATCGATTCCTATACAACGACTGATTCGGCCGACCTTCCCACGCCGGTCGACGACGGAGCGCCGGTCGGTCATCCCACGCCGGCCGGCGAACCGATCCTGGCCCCGGCATCGGTGTCCACCTCAGCGAATGCCGCGGGATCAACTGACCCCGAGCAGCCCCCCCTCTTTCCTTATCCGCCTCAGTCCGATCATTGCGATTCCGCCGCGAACCAACCTGTGCTCGCAGCAGTTGGGGAATTGATTTTGGCTTGGGGCCGGCTTGAGCACGCGACGGCAGAAAAGTTGGCCAGCATGCGCCAAGCCTTTGGTGACGTGCGTGTCGTCGGTGGCCGCACACGACCAACGATCCAGAAGCTTCTCGCCGAATTGCGCGCCCTCGTCGCGATGCGCGACCGGCACGACAAGCAGGTGCTCACAGTCATCGCCGACATCGACGGCGCTTTGCAGCGCACCGCTCAGTTCCGGACGCTCGTCATCGAAGGCTCACAAAGCTGCGACGATGATGCTGTGACCTGCCGCGATATCAAGAACAACCCGCACCGCGTGGCGTTGGCGGACCTCCGGCGCGAAATCTCTCAGCTCGACCACATCCGCGGCCAAATTGCCTTATTGTAAGATCCGGCGAAGGACGGGACAGCCTCTATCCCGTCACCGCGCCTGCAAACTGCCCTTAAAACGGGATGTCATCGTCGTCGAAACCGTCGTCGAATGCGCTCCCAGTCGACGGCCGCGCCGCGCTGGTATTGGCCGCACGGCCAGCGCCAAAACCACTACCGCCGCCACGATCGTCGCCGCTCGCGCCCCAGCTATCGCGCTCACCGCCGCCAGCACCGCCACCGCCATCAAGCATCGTCATCACGGCGCCGGGACCGGACAGGACAACCTCGGTCGAGTAGCGGTCCTGCCCGTTCTGGTCCTGCCACTTCCGGGTCTGCAGCGAGCCTTCGAGATAGACCTTCTTGCCTTTGCGCAGATAGCGCTCGGCAATGCCGATGAGCCCGTCCGATCGGATGACAACACTGTGCCATTCGGTGCGCTCGCGCCGCTCGCCGCTCGCGCGGTCGGTCCAGTTTTCGGAGGTCGCGATGCGCAGGTTGCAGATGCGCCCGCCGTTCGAAAAGCTTTTGACTTCCGGATCGGCACCGAGGTTGCCGACCAGAATGACCTTGTTGACGCTGCCTGCCATGGGGCTCTCCGGTAAGTGGGCGGTTGAACGTTCCGGCCGCTTATAGGCCCAGCGCGGTCGCCGTCCAGAAAACTATGCCGGCTGCGATATAGGCCAGTACGAACAGATAACCGACCATGAACATTGGCCAGCGCCAGCCGTTGGTTTCGCGGCGGGTGATCGCGATGGTGGAGATACATTGCGGCGCGAACACGAACCACGCCAGGAACGCCAGCGCCGTCGGCAACGACCAGCGGCCACGCAGCCGATCGGCGAGGCTCTGCGCGGTGGCCTCCTCGTCATCACCCGCGTCGATGGCGTTGGCGGTCGCGAGAGCGGAGACGGCGACTTCGCGCGCAGCCATCGCCGGAATAAGCGCCAGCGCGATATCGTGGTTGAAGCCGATCGGCCGCAGCACCGGCTCCAGCACGCTGGCGACCCGCCCAGCGGCACTATAATCGACCGCGCGCAGATCGCTCCCGTCCGGGGGCTTGGGGAACGAGAGAAGCAGCCACAACAGGATCGTCGTATAGAAGATGATCGTGCCGGCCCGCTTGAGGAAGATCAGCGCCCGCTGCCACAACCCGATCAGGACGTCGCGCAGGAGCGGCATCTGATATTTGGGCAGTTCCATGAGGAAACTGCCGCCGCCGCCTTTCACCACGCCCATGCGCAGCAGTACCGCCACGAGGATCGCGCCGACGATGCCGGCCACATAGAGACCGAACAGCACCAGCCCTTGCAAGCCGATCCCGCCCCACACATCGCGGTTGGGGATGAACGCACCGATGATGAGCGTATAGACCGGCAACCGCGCCGAGCAGGTCATCAGCGGGGCGATCAGGATTGTCGTCAACCGGTCCTTGGGGTCCGGAATGGTGCGCGTGGCCATGATGCCGGGCACCGCGCACGCGAAGCTGGAGAGAAGCGGGATGAACGCCCGGCCCGAGAGGCCGGCGCGCGCCATCAACCCGTCCATCAGGAAGGCGGCCCGCGTCATGTAGCCGGTCGCTTCGAGCATCAGGATGAAGAAGAACAGGATGAGGATCTGCGGCAGGAAGACGACAACCGAGCCGACGCCGGCGATGACGCCCTGCGTCAACATGTCAGTCAGGAAACCCGGCGGAAACGTATCCGAAATCACCCCTTCCAGCGTGGCAAAGGCATTTTCGATCATCGCAATGGGCGCCTCCGCCCAGCTGAACACCGCCTGGAATATCACGAACAGCAGCGCGAGCAGAATCAGCGGCCCCAGCACGGGATGGAGCACGACGCGGTCGATTCGCGCGGTCAGCCGGCGGCTCGGTGTCTCCGCAACGATGGCGCGGGCAGCGATCCGCCTGGCCTCGCGGCGAAGCGCCGCTTCGTCCTGATTGGCACCCTCCACATGGACGGGGGGCGGCGCCGAATGTGCGGGCAACGCTGCAGCGATCGCCGCGCGCAGATGGTCCAGGCCGCGTCGGCGCACGGCAACGGTAGGGATCACCGGCACGCCGAGATCTTCCGCCAGCCGGTTCGCATCCAGCTCCAGGCCGTCGCGCGTGGCCAGGTCGACCATGTTTAGCGCCACGACGCACGGCCGCCCGAGCGCGATCAACTCGAGAGCAAACCGCAGATGATTGTCCAGATTGGCGGCATCGACCACGATCACCAGCACGTTCGGTGGCCGCTCGCTGCTCTGATAGCCGAATACGGCGTTGCGCGTCACCACCTCGTCCGGGCTCTTGGCATCGAGGCTGTAGGTGCCAGGCAGATCGACGACATCAATCGTCCGGCCGTCGTCCAGATCCATCTGACCGATCTTGCGCTCGACGGTCACGCCGGGATAGTTGCCCACCTTCTGGCGAGCGCCGGTCAAGGCATTGAACAAGGCGCTTTTGCCGGCATTGGGATTGCCGACCAGTGCGATCAAATGTGTGTGCTCCATCAGCTCCGGTCCGCTACTTCCCCGGACGCCTCATCGGTCCGCACGGTGATAGCGGCGGCGTGGGCCGCCCGCATCGCAACGATCATCCGTCCCACCCGGCAGGCATGTGCGCCACGCCCCGTCCAGCCGGCCCGATGGAGCAACTCGATGCTGGCACCTTCATCAAGGCCCAGTTCACGCAACCGGGCACCGTCCCTCTCCGTCATCGCGTCCCAGTCGACTCGGTCGACATAGGCCGGGCGGTTGGGGGCGAGATGACTGAGGCGCAAATCGTCGGCTTTCATTTGTGAGATTGATTATCAATAACAGGCGCGCGAGACAAGCGCTCGCATCATCGTCCGGGGTACCGCAGTCGCCCCGCGAAGCGCGCCACGCTGAAATGCCGGTCGGCATTGGCGGTGAGCCGCGCCTTGGCCTTCTCAACCTGCATGATCCCGTCGATCCGGCGGGCGAGAAAGGCACGCGTTTCCTCATGGTTCTCGCTCTCGTCGTTGACGAAGACGAGCAAGGTCGCGGTATAGACGGCACCGAGCATCGCGCGCTTGGTGTAATGATTATAATCGACGGCGGTGTCGCCCGCCGCGTGCCACATCGCATCGACCGCCCGCCAGCCGAGCTGCGCAGCGCGTTTCAAGTGGCCGGGCATGGCCAGAATTGCCTGCGCGCGTCGCAGCGCCTCGCGATGGGGCGCGAGGATCGCCATCCGCGCCTCGACCAGCGCGGTGATCCGTTCGCGGATCTTCATGGCGGTGAGTTGCTCGGGGGTGATGCGCGCCAGCATCGCGGCATCCACGCTGGCAAACCAGGCATCGATCATCGTCAACGCGCCGCCGTCAAAGGCGAGGTCAGCGATGTCGCGGTCGACCCCTGCCTGATCGGCGGCCAGCGCCACCGCACCTTTCGACCAGCCGTCGAACGCGGCATTGGCGGCGACCAGCGGCGCAAGGCGCAAGCGCAGATCGTCGAGCGTTTCATCGTTCCTGAGGCCGGTGGCTGAAGGGGGCGGTGCGATCATGCTCATCGCTCTAGCCGATCGGCGGCCGGCTGTGGAGCGGCATTGCGCGCCGGCAGGCGAATCACCACCAGCGCCGCCGCGATGATCGCCGCACCGACCAGATCGAGCGGCGAGAGCGTTTCACCAAAGGCAACCCAGCCGATGAGGGCCGCCACCGCCGGCTGGATCAGCAGCGCCAGCCCGACGATGAGCGGGGAAAAATGAACGATGGCGTAGACCATCAACCCCTGACCCAGAATCTGGCTGGTGAATGCGAGCATGGCCACCGTCGTCCAGTCGCCGGGGATCAGCCGTTCACCCGCCAGACTCGCGTAAAACAGCAGGAATGGCGCGCTGACCAATGTCGAGAGCGCCAGGACGCTCCAGCTCGGCAGGCTACGCCGCGCCGACTGGACTGCGAGAAGATAGCCTACATACAGGAAGCCGGCGACCAAGCAGAGCAGGTCGCCCACCAGATTGGAGTCGGACAGTTCGTAACTGCCGCCCATCAGGATCAGTGCTCCGACCAAAGCCAGCCCGAGTGCGAGCCACTGCAGACGCGTGGGCCAGATACGGGTCAGCACAATGCCGGCGAGCGGCAGGATCAGACTGGAGCAGTTACCGAACAGAGTCGCATTCGCCAGCTTGGTCCGCAGGATGCCAAGATGCCAACTCGCCACGTCCGTCGCAAAAAAGACGCCGCCAATGACGATCATCGCCAGCACCGCGCGCGACGGCGCCTTGATTCGCGGCATCTCGCGCGCGGCGAGCAACAGCAGCACCGGCAGCGCGAGCGCCATGCGCCAGAAGCCCGTTGCGATGGGTCCGGTATCGGCGACGCGCACGAACCATGGCCCCGCCGCCAGCAGCACATTCGCCGTGACTAAAGCCGGGAAGGCCAGGGCAGGAAGATTTCCTTTTGGCTCGCGCGCACCAAGGCCGGTTGAACTCGACATGGCGGCCCCCTAGCTGATGCGCGACGGCGAGTCCCGTTTCAAAATGAAATTAATGTGGGAGATCTCATGACCAGCCTGTTCGATCCCTTAGCTGCGGGCGCGCTTTCCCTGCCCAATCGTATCCTGATGGCCCCACTTACCCGCGCGCGCGGCACGAGGGCCCATGTGCCGACACCGCGCATGATCGATTACTACCGCCAACGCGCCGGGGCCGGCCTCATCATCAGCGAGGCTGCGCCGATCAGTGTGGAAGGGGCCGGCTGGCCCTATTCGCCCGGCTTCTGGACCGAGGAACAGGTGGCAGCGTGGCAGCCGGTCACGCAGGCCGTGCATGAGGCGGGCGGCCGTATTGTCGCACAGCTCTGGCACATGGGGCGCCTGGTACATCCCGCCATGTCCGGCAGCCAGCCGGTCTCCGCCAGCGCTACCAGGGCACCGGGCGAAGGCCACACCTATGAAGGCCGGCAACCTTATGTCGAAGCGCGCGCGCTGCGCCTGGACGAAATTCCTGCCCTCATCGCCGATTATGTGACGGCAGCGCGCAACGCGATCCACGCTGGCTTCGACGGCGTCCAGATCCATGCCGCCAACGGCTATCTTATCGACCAATTCCTGCGCGATTCGACCAATCACCGCACCGATGCCTATGGCGGCCCCATCGAGCACCGTGCCCGGCTGCTGCTGGAGGTGACGCGCGCCGTGGCGGATGCGGTCGGCGCGGATCGCACCTCGGTGCGCCTCTCGCCCAACGGAGAAGTGAACGGCGTGGTCGACAGCGACCCAGAGCCACTGTTCACTTATGCCGCGCGCGAGTTGGACAAGATCGGCATCGCCTTCCTCGAACTGCGTGAGGCGCGGCCGAACGGTGCGTTTCTCGGCAGTCCGCAGCCGCCGGTATCGCCCGCTATCCGCCGCGCCTTCAAGGGTGTGCTCGTGCTCAACGGCGATTACACTGCTGAGGAAGCGGCGGCGGCGGTGGAGAACGACAAGGCGGATGCGATCAGCTTCGGCCGTCCATTCATCGCGAACCCGGACCTGCCCGAGCGCATTCGTCACGGTTTCCCACTCGCGCAGCCCGGCGACATGGCCACCTGGTATTCGCAGGGCGACGAAGGCTATGCCGACTATCCGCGCTACGACGCGGCGTTGGCCTGACGATCCATCCGGCGACGTGAAGCCCGGCTTTCCCCCGAGCGCCCAGATCGGCTTCAGGAGATTAAGCGACCCGCCCAACTGACTGGGCGGGTCGTCAAACCGCCGACGCTCCTGTCCGACCGAAGCGAGGAAGCGCGCGATCCGCCTGCCCCGGCAGGTCGGCTGGTGGCGTCACGAAAGGAATGTCCTGACGTCGCGTGCTTCATAGAGAGCGTCGAGATCATGGGCGCATAAGCAGCGCCACGCTGCCCATCGGCTCTCCGATCCCAGATGCAATGCCAGCGCCTTCTCGCCCGCGTCGGACTCCGCCCGGTCGGCGCCGCGAAACTGAGCGGAAGCCCAAGGCTGTCGAGATGACAGGCGAAGGCCCGACTCATGTCCGTAACGAATTTGACGACGTACGCAGCGCAGGACCTGTTCCCGGTCGCGACGCCCGCGTAAATAATCATCGCGGCGCCGGCCCGGCAAGCGTGGCCGGCTCGGCGGCCGGCCATGCGTCAATCGCGAAAGCGCCCCGCAATTTCCAGCATGCGGATCGCCGCCTTGGCCGCCTCTCCGCCCTTGTCCTTCTGCGCTGGGTCCGCGCGGACCTGCGCCTGCGCCTCGTTCTCCACCGTGAGGATGCCATTGCCGATGGCGATGCCATCCATGGAGAGCGCCATCAGTCCGCGCGCGCTCTCGTTCGACACGATCTCGAAATGATAGGTCTCGCCGCGGATCACCACACCGATCGCGACGAATCCGTCATAGCGCCCGCTCTCGGCCGCCATGGCGATAGCGCCGGGCACTTCCAGCGCACCGGGTACGGTCAGCACCTCGTGATGATGCCCCGCTTCCTCCAGCGCGGCCTTGGCGCCGGCGAGGAGCTGGTCATTGAGATGCTCGTAGAAGCGCGCCTCGACGATGAGAAACCTGGCCATGACTATCCTTTCGAAACAAACCGTTACGCGAAGGCCGCGCCGGCGATGAGGGTGAGCGTGCCAGCCGTCACCAGCAGACCGCCGGTGATCCGCCGCCGGTCGAGCCGTTCCTTGAGCATCACGGCGCCAAGCACAAGACCGATCAGCACACTGGTCTCGCGCAGCGCCGCCACCGCCCCGACCGGCGCCATGCCCAGCGCGAACAGGGCGGGCGCGAAGGCCAGCAGCGAAAGCACCCCAGCGGCTATGCCCGGCCGCACATCATGCGCCAACAAAGCCGCCGTCCGCCGGCCGCTGCGGATCAGCAGCATCAGGGGGATGGGTACGCCGCAGATCAGGTAGAACCACGCAATGAAGGTAAGCGCATCTGGCGCCGCACGCACACCCTTGGCGTCGACCAGCGTGTAGCAGGTGGTGAGCAGCCCGGTCGCGCAAGCCGCCGCCAGCCCCGTCGGCGAGAGTGCACGGCTGCGGGCCAGCGCGAGGATGCCGGCGCTGATGATCGCGATGCCCGCCAACGCCACGCCGTCCAGCCTGTCGCCCAGCACCACGATACCGAGCAGCGCGGTGAAAATCGGCGTGAAACCACGCGCGATCGGGTAGGCGGCGGTGAAATCGCTGACCGTGTAGGACCAGGAGAGAATGAGCTGGTAGAGGGCATGCACCGCCACCGCTGCGGCGATCCAGAGCCACAGGTCGCCCGGCGGCAGCCCGATCCACAGCACGAAGGGGAGCGCCGTCGCCAGCTCGCACAACCGGATCCACGCCATCACCGCCAGCTTGTCGTCGCCAGACTTGAGCGTGGCATGGGCGAAGGCGGAGGTGATGGCGGAGAACAGCGCGAGCGCCAGCCCCGCCGCCAGCGTGCCCGTCACGCTTAAGCTTCGGTAATCGGCCGCTCGCCGACAACCGCGAGGTCGTAGCCGTCGAGTGCGATGAGGTTGTGATGGCTGTTGGTCAGCAGGATCATGTCATGCACGCCCAGCTCCGAAAGGATCTGCGCCCCTGCGCCATAATCGCGCAGCTCCTCCAGAATGCGCGCGGGGCCGCCTTCGCCGCCACCGTTACGGGCACGGATCATACGGCTGTAACGGTCCTTTTCCGGCCGGTTGATGAGCACGATGATGCCCGCGCCTTCCTCCGCGATGATCTCCATCGAACGAGCGAGCAGCCGCGCGCGCGACCCTTCCTCGCCGAAAATGTCGGAGAAAATCGAGACCTGATGCATCCGCACGAGCGTCGGGACGTCGGGTGTGACATGGCCCTTGATAAGCGCAATCTGCTCGGACTGGGTGGCGCGGTTGAAGAAGCTCACCGTGCGCCACTCGCCACCCCAACGGCTGCGGAACGTCGCCTCGGCGCGCCGCTCGATCATATGGTCGTTGCGGCGGCGATAGGCGATCAGGTCGCGAATCGTGCCAATCTTCAGCTTGTGCTTCTGCGCGAACAGGATGAGGTCGTCGAGCCGCGCCATGCTGCCGTCGTCCTTCATGATCTCGCAGATCACGCCCGACGGATTGAGCCCGGCGAGCCGCGCCACGTCCACGGCCGCCTCGGTATGGCCGGCGCGCACAAGCACGCCACCATCGCGCGCGACGAGCGGAAAGAGATGGCCCGGCGTGACGATATCGTCCGGACCTTTCGCGCTATCGATGGCGACAGCAACGGTGCGGGCGCGATCTGCAGCGGAAATGCCGGTTGTCACCCCGTCGCGCGCCTCGATGGAGACGGTGAAGGCGGTCTCGTGCCGGGTCCCGTTGTTGGCGCTCATCAAATGGAGGCCAAGCTGATCGACGCGCCCCTGAGTGAGCGCCAGACAGATCAGCCCGCGTCCGTGAGTCGCCATGAAATTGATCGCGTCGGGCGTGGCCATCTGTGCGGGAATGACGAGGTCGCCCTCATTCTCGCGATCTTCGTCGTCGACGAGGATGAACATGCGCCCATTGCGCGCCTCGTTGATGATCTCCTCGGCACCGGCCAGTGCCGTGCCATGCTCGCGCGCGGCGAGATAGCTCTCCAGCTTGCCGAGCGTCTCCGCCGTGGGGTTCCAGTCAGGCTCGTCGAGCCGCCGCAGGCTGTTGGCGTGGAGCCCGGCGGCGCGGGCGAGGCCGGAGCGCGACAAGGTGCCATCACGCACAAGCCGGCGGACATTATCGATCAGTTCGCTACTCATGATTTGCCCGCTATCACACTAGAATGTGATCCGCAAAGGCGAATCATCACACGTTGGCGACATGCTCCCGCATGCGATGGAGGTACCGCGCCAGGACGTCGATCTCCAGATTGACCCGCTGACCGGCACTCAGCGTACCCAGCGTCGTCACGTCCCATGTATGCGGGATGATGTTGAGGCCGAAGCACGTGCCGTCGGGATCGTCGCGCACACCATTCACCGTCAGCGAGACGCCGTCCACGGTGATGGAGCCCTTGGGCGCGATATAGGGCGCGAGATTGGCCGGCACGCGGACCTCGACCCGGTGCGAATCGCCTTCCGGTACGATGGCCACCACTTCGCCGATGCCATCGACATGACCGGTGACGATATGCCCGCCCAACTCATCGCCGACCTTGAGCGCGCGTTCGAGGTTGATCCTGCGCCCCACCGACCAGACGCCCTGCGCTGACCGCGAAATCGTTTCGGCCGAAAGGTCGACAGCGAACCAGTCCGGCCCCTTGTCCACCACCGTCAGGCAGACGCCCGAGCAGGCGATGGACGCGCCGATGGCGACCGTCGCCATGTCGTAGTGGCAGCCGACGACGAGGCGTAGATCGCCGCGCTGTTCCGCCGTGCGGATGGTGCCGATGTCGGAGACGATCCCGGTAAACATGCGACCTGCCTCTAATCCGCCCGCGTCCGCTCGTAAACCTCCAGCCGGTCGGGCGCGAAGGCTCGCGCGTCGGTGAGGCGCCAGCGGCCGTGCGCATCGGACAGATCGAGCAGCCCGATATCGGCGAGGCTGGCCACTCCCCCGCCGATGAGTATCGGCGCGCGGTAAAGCAGCAGCCGGTCGACCAGATCCTCGGCCAGAAAGCTGGCCGCCGTGCGCGCTCCGCCTTCGACCAGCAAATGATCGCCGGGCAGACTGGCGATGTCAGCGGGCGTCTGGATCGCCAGCCACCCCTCGGGCGCGGCGCCGCTCTGACTCAACACGCACCGGTGCGGCCCCCGGTTGCCAAGGCCTGCCAGCCGCACGTCGAGGCGGGGCCGATCCATCGCCAGCGTGCCCCGTCCGATCAGGATCAATTCGTGGCGCGCGCGCTCCAGATGAGCATGAGCGCGGGCGGCGGCGCCGGTAATCCACCGGCTGGCACCGTCGGAGAGCGCAATGCAGCCGTCGAGCGACATGGCGATCTTGAGGGTGACGAACGGCCGCCGCCACATCCGCCGCGCGAGGAAGCCAGCCATGGCGACACGCGCCTCCGCGGCCGCCAACCCGGCTTCGACCGCGATGCCAGCCTGCCGCAGCCGCGCAATGCCGGCACCGTCGGTGCGCGGATCCGGATCCTCCGTCGCGATCACGGCCCGCGCGACGCCGGCGGCGATCAACAGGTCAGCGCAGCAGGGGCCGCGCGTCGACTTGTGCGCGCAGGGCTCCAGCGTGATGTAGGCGGTTCCGCCGCGTGCGCGCCCGCTGGCCTCGGCCAGCGCCATCGCCTCGGCATGGGGGCGGCCTCCCGGCTGGGTCCACCCGCGTCCCGCCACACGCCCTTGTGGATCGAGCAGCACGCAACCGACATTCGGATTGGGCGCGGTGCGGCCCCGACCACGCTGGGAGAGAGCAATGGCGGCGGCCATCCAGACCGTATCGCTCGCCAAGTCAGTCGGCCGTCACGCCGCCGGCGGCCGGTTGGGCTTCGCGCGCTTCGGCAGCGGCAAGGCGCTCCTGCAAGCGCTTGTGGATCGCCGCGATCACCGCCTTGCGCTGGGCGTCGTTGCGCGCCGCCTCCTCGCGCCACTCGATGCCGAACGTATCCGCCAGTTCCTGATAGGTCCCCTGCTTCTTCACCAGGCTGGCTTCATAGGCTGCGAGGTCAGAGATCTGCTTGCGGATGATGTCGCTGTCCTTGCGGTCCGCCATCCAACTCTCGACATAGGTAATTTCGCGCGGCCGCTCCGGAATGCGCGAATCGAGGGCGAGACCCCACAACATCAGGCCAGTCAGGACGGCGGACAGCGCAAGCAGAGGCCAGCGATACGGTCGGTCCGGCGAGAACATCTCGCGCAGGTCTGCAAAAGCGCTTCTGGGCGAGACCGGGCGGGGGAAAATCGGCATGGCGCCAACATAGGCGTCCCACGCAGCGTTGCAAAGCGGCGACGGGAGGGGCGGGACAGGAGAGACGTCGACTTCAGCCGAAACGCCGGGCCTACCGGGCCTCATCTACCAATCGCGGCTCCGGCAGCCGCACGGATCTGGTCGAACAAACTGCCGCTCTTCCCCACCCGGCCTTCAGGAACCGGATGCTCCACCGGCCGCCTGCCGCAGCCGCTCCACGGCGCGATCCCGGCCGATCAGCGGCAACAGCGTCGCCATGTCCGGCCCGTGATCCAAGCCTGTGAGCGCGCGACGCAGCGGGAGGAACAGCGCCTTTCCCTTGCGCCCTGTCTGCTCCTTGAGCGCCGTGGTGAGCGCGTGCCATGGATCGGCAGCGAACTCGATCTCCCCGGCCAGTTCGGCTCCCAGCGCCAGATACGGGCGGTCCACCTCATCCAAGGCCGGCGGAACAATCGTGCCGGACAGCACAGGCAGCCAATCAACCGCCTCGCTCACCGTCGCGAGATTGGGCCGGATCACCGCCCATTCGGCCGGACCAATTCCTTGCGGCAGTCGATCGGCAACCGCCTCATAGGCGAGTTGATGCACGATCTTCTGGTTAAGCGCTGCCAGCTCCTCGTCGGCAAAGCGCGCCGGCGCCCGGCCGAAATGCGCGAAATCGAACTGCTCGATCAGCGGCGCCATGTCGGTCACCGGCTCGACTGGATCGCTCGTCCCCAACCGCGCCAGCAGGGCGTGCACCGCGATCGGCTCCAGCCCGGCCTGGCGGAACGCAGCCACGCCGAGCGAGCCCAATCGCTTGGAAAGCTTGCCCTCGGAGCCGACGAGCAGCGCGGTATGGGCCAGCGTCGGCACTTCCGCGCCCAGCGCCGCGAACATCTGGAGCTGCGTCGCCGTGTTGGAGACATGGTCCTCCCCGCGCACGATATGGGTCACACCCATATCAATGTCATCGATGACGGAGGGCAGCATGTAGAGCCAGCTCCCGTCCCCCCGGCGGATCACCGGATCAGAGAGCAGGCGCGGATCGAAATGCTGGTCTCCCCGCACGAGATCTGTCCAGGAAATCGCCATGTCGTGATCGAGCTTGAAGCGCCAGTGCGGCGTGCGCCCCTCCGCTTCATAGGCGGCGATCTGGGCGGCCGTGAGCTCCAGCGCCGCGCGGTCATAAACAGGCGGCAAGCCACGGCCGAGCAGCACCTTGCGCCGCAGGTCCAGCTCCTGCGCCGTCTCGTAGCAGGGATAGACGCGCCCCGCGTCCCGCAGCACCGCGAATCGCGCCTCGTACAACGCGAATCGTTCCGACTGGCGCACTTCGCCTTCCATCGTCAGCCCAAGCCAGCCGAGATCGGCACGAATCCCCTCGACGAACCGCTCCTGCGAGCGCTCGCCATCGGTATCATCGATCCGCAGCCGGCAAATGCCGCCCTCATGCTGTGCCCACAGCCAGTTATGCAGGGCTGTGCGGATATTGCCGACATGCAATTCGCCGGTCGGCGAAGGCGCGAAACGGGTAACGACGGTCATGGGTTCAACCCGTCCTGAATGCATTGGTGATGGGATAGCGCCGGTCACGCCCGAAATTGCGACGCCCCAGCTTCACGCCCGGCGGTGCCTGCCGGCGCTTATACTCGGCGACATAAAGCAGCCGCTCAATGCGGGCGACCGTTTCGCGCTCGAAGCCCATGGCGACGAGTTGGTCGACCGATTTCTCCTGCTCGACCAGCCCGTAGAGGATCGGATCGAGCACCTCATAGGGTGGCAGGCTGTCCGAATCTTTCTGATCTTCGCGCAATTCGGCCGTGGGAGGCTTGGTAATAACGCGCTCCGGCATCACCGGACCGTCCGGGCCGAGGCAGAGATCGCCCCGGTTGGCGTTGCGCCAGCGCGAGAGGTCGAACACGGTGGTCTTGTAGGCATCCTTGAGCACCGAATAGCCGCCCGCCATGTCGCCATAGATGGTCGCGTAGCCGACGCTCATCTCGCTCTTGTTGCCCGTGGTGAGCAGCATGTGGCCGAACTTGTTGGAGAGCGCCATCAGCGTCACGCCACGCAGGCGAGACTGGATATTCTCCTCCGTGAGATCGGCCGAGCGGCCCGCGAAGGCCGGCGCCAGCATGGCGTCGAACGCCTCCGCGCCCGGAACAATGGAAATGGTATCCAGCCGGCAGCCGAGCATCCGCGCGCAGCCCTCCGCATCCTCCAGGCTTTCCCGGCTGGTGAATCGGGAAGGAAGCATGACGCACCACACCTTGTCGGCGCCAAGCGCATCCACCGCAACGGCCGCGCTCAAGGCACTGTCGATGCCGCCCGAAAGGCCGAGCACCACCCCGGGGAAGCGGTTGCGCGTCACATAGTCGCGCAGGCCAATCACCATGGCATGGTAGATATCGGCCGGCCGTGGATCGAGCACATGAGCCGGGCCGGGCGCGCAGACCCAGCGGCCGGCAGCATCGGGCGCCCAATCGGTCATGACCAGCGCCTCCTCCCAGTCGGGCAGCATGTGCGCGACCTCGCCGGTGGCGTTGAGCACGAAGGAAGCGCCGTCGAACACCAGTTCATCCTGCCCGCCCACCCGGTTGAGGTAGAGGATCGGCAGGCCGGTCTCGCGCACCCGGGCGGCGCAGACGCCATGGATCCTGCGGTCGTCTTTGCCGACCTCGAACGGGCTGCCGTTGATGTTGACGAGGATCTGCGCGCCCCGCTGGGCGAGATGCGCGGCCACGTACGGGAACCAGACATCCTCGCAGATCGGCAGGCCAAGGCGAATCCCCCGAAAGTCGACGGGCTCGGGCAACGGCCCTGGCGCGAACAGGCGCTTCTCGTCGAACGTGCCGTAATTGGGCAATTCGCGCTTCTGGCGGATGGCTGAGATCCGGCCCCCGTCCAACAGCGCCGCGCAGTTGAACAGCAGCCCATCGTTGGTGATAACCGTGCCGACCAGCATTGCCGGCCCGCCATCGGCCGTCGCGTCGGCAAGGCGGTGAAGCTGCTCTTCGGCGCGGGCGACGAGCGCGGGCTTGAGCACCAGATCCTCAGGCGGATAGCCGATGAGCTGCAATTCAGGATAGACGATCAGGTCCGCGCCGGCCTCTGCGGCCTGCGCCCGCCACGCCAACATCGCGTCAGCATTGCCGGCAAGGTCACCCATGGTCTGGTTGAGTTGCGCCATTGCGATGCGGAGACGGTCGGTCATGGCGGGGCTCTAGAGCATTTTCGAGCTGGATGGAAACAGGCCGAGCACGTCCATTATTCACCCAGGCCATTCATCCGACGGGACACCGGATGCGGCGCAACGGTCGCCTGAAGCACGGGCGCAGAAACATCCGCCTTCCCTTGGACGTTTCGCGCGGCTAGAGGAACGGCTCATCTACAGGTGAACCAGGGACTCCCGGCATGAAGCTCATTTCTGGCAACGGCAACCTGCCGCTGGCGCAGGCGATCGCCAGCTATGTGGAACTGCCGCTCACCCAGGCCAGCGTGCGCCGCTTTGCCGATGAGGAAGTGTTCGTCGAGGTGCACGAGAATGTGCGCGGGGAGGACGTGTTCGTCATCCAGTCCACCAGTTACCCGACCAACGACAACCTCATGGAGCTGCTCATCATGATCGACGCGCTCAAGCGCGCGTCGGCCAAACGGATCACGGCGGTCATCCCCTATTTCGGCTATGCCCGGCAGGACCGGAAACCTGGCCCGCGTACGCCGATCTCGGCCAAGCTCGTCGCCAACCTCATCACCGTGGCAGGCGCCAACCGCGTGCTCTCGGTGGACCTGCATGCCGGGCAGATTCAGGGCTTCTTCGATATCCCGACCGACAATCTGTTCGGGGCGCCAGTCATGTCTGCGGATATCCAGGCGCGGTTTCCGACCGACAATCTCATGGTCGTTTCACCGGATGTCGGCGGCGTGGTGCGCGCCCGCGCACTGGCCAAGCGGCTGAACAACGCCCCGCTCGCTATCGTCGACAAACGTCGCGAGCGCGCCGGCGAATCGGAAGTGATGAACATCATCGGCGACGTGAAAGGACGCTTCTGCGTGCTGATCGACGATATCGTCGATTCGGCCGGTACGCTGTGCAATGCCGCGAGCGCGCTGAAGGCGGCCGGCGCAATCGACGTGGTTGCCTATGTGACGCACGGCGTGCTCTCAGGCGGCGCGGTCGCGCGGGTGGACGGTTCGGACCTGCTCGAACTGGTGATTACCGACAGCATTCTCGCTACCGAAGCGGTGCGCAACTCCGCGCGCATCCGCCAACTCCCGATCTCGCCGCTCCTCGGCGAGGCGATCCGCCGCATCGCCGATGAAAGCTCGGTCAGCTCGTTGTTCGATTGACTGGCACGGCGCGCCCCTCCGTGCCGGCAAAGGCCCTGCCGACCGCTCCGACGGCAAAGCCGCACGAGCCGATGTAGCGGGTCTGCCAAACCACAGCGGAAGGCGGATGATTTGGCGATTATCACACTGCCGTGCTGGCCATGGGTCCAGTGCACTGCCATGAGAGCGCGATGAGTCCCCGGACCCACCTCCCTGACGCCCATGCGCCGTTCATTCTGCTCGACGATGCGAGCCAGAATGAGACCGGACGGGCAATGCTGTTCCGTGATCCCGTCGACATCATCCACGCCGAAAGGATGGACGATGTTTTGCCGGCACTGGCCCGGGTCGAGGCGGCATGCAGGCAGGGGCTCCACGCGGCGGGCTATCTCTCCTATGCCGCCGGTCACGCCTTCGAGCCCCGCCTGGCGACTTATGACGCGCGCGAGGGGGATGACGGCCCCTTGCTCTGGTTCGGCCTTTTCGAGCAGCCCCACGAACTGGTGTCGCGCGACGTGCCCGGCCTGCTCCCCGCGCCCGATCCGCGAGCAATCGGCGCGGTCGCCCCCCTCATTTCCCGCGCCGATTACGACCGCGCGATCAGCGCCGTGCTCGCCTATATCCGCGCTGGCGATATTTATCAGGCCAACCTCACCTTCCCCGCATCGGTCGCCATCCCGGGCGATCCGCTGGCAGCGTACGCCGCCATCCGCCCCCATGCCGCCGCGGGCTTTGGAGCGTTGGTGCGCCATGACGGGCGGCATATCCTTTCCTTCTCGCCGGAGAGCTTCTTCAGCCTCGCAGCCGGACGCATCGAGACGAGACCGATGAAAGGCACCGCCCGCCGGCTCGTCGACGCCAGCGACGACGCCGCCGCCGTCGCAACCCTGGCCGCCGACCCCAAGCAGCGCGCCGAAAATCTGATGATCGTCGACCTGCTGCGCAACGACATCTCGCGCGTCACGCAGGCCGGAACCGTTCGCGTGCCGGCACTGTTCACGGTGGAAAGCTACCCGACCATCCACCAGATGATCTCGATCGTCGAAGGCCGCTTGCGCGATGGCCTCGGCCCGGTCGACGTGCTGCGTGCCCTGTTCCCCTGCGGCTCGATCACGGGGGCTCCCAAGCTGCGCGCCATGGAGGTAATTCGCGAGGTCGAGCGCTATGGGCGCGGGCTCTATACCGGCAGTATCGGCCATATCTCGCCGGACGGGTCGGCACGGTTCAATGTTGCGATCCGCACCATTTCATTGGAGAAAGGTGAGCGATACGGCCGGCTGGGTCTGGGATCCGGCGTGGTCGCGGACAGCCAGGCCGACGCGGAGTGGCAGGAATGTCTCGACAAGGCGCGGTTTATCACAGCGCGCTGATGAGGAGGGGACGGAAGGTGGCTGAGCTTGGGACGGACGTGACGGTCGCCGCGCCGGCGTCGTTCGATCTGATCGAAACCATGGCGTTCGACCCCGCTTTGGGCCTGCCGATGCTGGAACTGCACATCGCGCGGTTGCAAGCCAGCGCCGATGCGCTCGGCTTCCGGTTCGACCGACACGCGCTGCGCAATGAGTTGCAGGCGGCGACGTTCGGCTTCGTCGAACCACGGCGGGTGAGGGTTCTGCTCGCGCGCAGCGGCGACATCGCGGTGGAAGTGCGTGGCCCGGTGCAATGGCCACAGGCGATCGTACAGGTGAGCCTCGTCCCACGCACTCTGCCCGCCGACGACGTGCGCCTGCGCCACAAGACCACCGACCGCCGCCCCTATGCCGAGGCCCTGAAGCGGGGCGGCACACTGGAAGTCGTGCTGGTGGACGAGCAGGGCTATGTCACCGAGGGCTGCTATTCCACCGTCTTCGTCGAGCGCCACGACCGCTTGCTGACGCCGCCGCTGACGCGCGGCCTGCTGCCCGGTGTGCTCCGGCAGAACCTGCTCGACCTCCACGAAGCGGAAGAAGCGGACCTGCGCCCATACGATCTGGCCGAAGGCTTTTTCATCGGCAATGCCGCCCGCGGGCTGGTCGCCGCCACCGTTGTTGCGCCCAAGGTTGCACGGGGCGGCTGACGCGCCTATGGACCGCGCTGTCCGGCCTTCCCCGGACCTTTCGCGCTCATCTCAGCTCTCCCAGGAGTTACTCATGCCCCGGACTTCCGCCGCCCTCGGCCGTATCCAGCCCAGCGCCACGCTCGCCATGACCGACCGGGTCATCGCCCTGAAGCGTGAGGGCAAGGATATTATCGGCCTCTCGGCAGGCGAGCCGGACTTCGATACGCCCGACTTCGTCAAGGAAGCGGCTATCGCCGCGATCCGCCAGGGGCAGACCAAATATACCAATGTCGACGGCACGGCCGAACTCAAGGCAGCCATCGCCGCCAAGTTCAAACGCGACAACGACCTCGCCTATGAGCCGGGCCAGATCAGCGTCAATTCGGGCGGCAAGCACACGCTGTTCAATGCGCTGCTCGCCACGATCGACGTGGGCGACGAGGTCATCATCCCCGCGCCCTACTGGGTTAGCTATCCCGATATCGTGAACTTCGCGGGCGGCACGCCGGTCATCATCTCGGCCGGGCCGAACCAGCTCTACAAGATCACGCCCGAGCAGCTCGAGGCGGCGATCACGCCCAAGACGCGCTGGGTGCTACTCAACTCCCCTTCCAACCCGACCGGCGCCGCCTATTCTGGCGAGGAACTGATGGCGCTGGGCGAAGTGCTTCGCCGCCACCCGGATGTGCTGATCCTCACCGACGACATGTACGAGCACATCTGGTACGCGCCGACGCCATTCAAGACGATCGCGCAGGTCTGCCCGGACCTGTATGAGCGCACGCTGACGGTCAATGGCTGCTCCAAGGCCTATTCGATGACCGGCTGGCGGATCGGCTATGCGGGCGGTCCGCAGTGGATCATCAAGGCGATGGCAAAGCTGCAATCGCAGTCGACCTCCAACCCCTGCTCGATCAGCCAGGCGGCCGCGGTGGCCGCGCTCAATGGCGACCAGGATTTCCTCATCGAGCGCAACGCCGCGTTCAAGGGCCGGCGCGATCTCGTCGTCGCCATGCTGAACGATGCGCCGGGCCTCAACTGCCCGACGCCGGAAGGCGCCTTCTACGTCTATCCCGACGCGTCCGGCTGCATCGGCAAGAAAACGCCCGCCGGCCAGACGATCGAGACCGACGCCGATCTCATCAATTATTTCCTCGACACGGTGAACGTCGCCGCCGTGCATGGTGGCGCCTTCGGCCTCGCACCGGCCTTCCGGGTGAGCTACGCGACCTCGGAAGAAATTCTGAAGAAAGCCTGCACGCGCATCCAAGAAGCTTGCGCCGCGCTGCGCTAAAGCGGTTTCCGCGCCGGGCTGCATCCCCGGACAACAAACTAGACGACCATCCAAGCCCCGGCTCCGAACCATCGGACCCAGGGCTTGGCCTTATCCGCCCGCGCGGGGTAGCAAAGCGGGCTCGTCTTGACGAACGGCTCTCGAAGGCCCAGCCTTGCCTCCTGCCCGAACGCAGCAGGGGCGGCCGGGCATGCTTTCGTTCAAGGCAACACGGACATCGCTAACATGATCCAACTTCTCTTCCGCCCATGGCGCTCGGCCGGCCTCAGCCTCCTGCTGGCGGGCGCGGCGCTCGTCGCCGTCTCACCACAGGCGCTCGCCGCCGAGCAGGCACGCCTCGCGCCCAAGCCGGTCATCGACACACCGGTTGGCAAGGCACAAAGCGCCATCGCCTATTTCGCCGGCGGCTGCTTCTGGGGCGTCGAAGGCGTGTTCTCGCATGTGAAGGGCGTCAAGAGCGTCGTCTCCGGCTATGGCGGCGGCCCGGCCGATCTGCGGGTCAATTACGAGCAGGTCGGGACCGGCCGCACCGGCTACGCCGAAGCAGTGCGCGTGGTCTATGATCCCAGCAAGGTGAGCTACGGCACGCTGCTGCGCGTCTTCTTCTCAGTGATTGCCGACCCGACCACCCTCAACTATCAGGGGCCGGACCACGGCACGCAATATCGGTCCGCCCTGTTCCCGCAGAGCGCGGAACAGGAGAAGGTCGCCAAGGCCTATCTCGCCCAACTCGGCAAATCGGGCCTGTGGACCGATCCGATCGTTACCCGGATCGAGGCGGTCGGGCGCTTCCAGCCAGCCGAGGGCTATCATCAGGATTTCATGAAGAACAATCCCGATCACGGCTATATCAAGCGCTGGGATGCGCCCAAGCTGGCCGCCTTTAAACAGCTTTTCCCGGCGATCTACACCGCTATCCCCGCGGCTTGACACCGCCGACGACGATAGGGATCCGCACCCTCAAAACAGGCAGCTATCCAGCCCCTGCGCCTGCACGGCGCCGATATTGCGCGCGATGCGATTGCCATGGCGGCGCGTGAAGCCGCCGGGCGCGACAGCCTCGCGCCTCTTGGGCAGCGGTAGAACGGCAGCGATACGCGCCGCTTCCGTTCGGGAAAGCCTGTCGGCCCCGTGGTTGAAGTAGCGGATGGCGCCGGCCTCGACACCATAGGTACCGATGCCCGTCTCGGCGACGTTGAGATAGACTTCCATGATCCGGCGCTTGCCCCAGATCGCCTCGATCAACACGGTGTACCAAGCCTCCAGGCCCTTGCGGAAAAAGCCACCGCCCTGCCAGAGGAACACATTTTTGGCCGTCTGCTGGCTGATCGTCGAACCGCCACGGATGCGGCCGCCGCGCGCATTATGGTCCATGGCTTTCTGGATCGCCTGCGCGTCGAAACCGTGATGCTGACAGAATTTGGCGTCCTCGCCAGCGATGGCCGCACGCGCCATATCCGGATCGATCCGGGAGAGCGGGGTCCAGTCCTTGGTCATGCCATTTTTGTCGAACAGCATGGTAAGGGTCACTGGCACGGGTACCACTTTATAGATCAGCACCTGCAACAGCGAGACGCCAACAAAGGCGAGGATGGCGAGGAAGGCCCACCGCACCGCACGCGCAACCGGGCCGCGCTTGCTCCGAGCGCGCGGGCGCGCCCTCCCCTTCGATATGCTGGCCGCCATCGTCCCCCTCAGTGCCCCGGAAAGCTTGTCGACTCGAAACGGATCGGCTCACCGACCGCCGCATCGGCAAGCTGCGCCTCCCACATCACGCGATGGCCGCGCACGATGGTGCCAACGGGCCGCCCTGTCACGCTCTGGCCCTCGAACGGCGACCAGCCGCAGCGGGAGGCGAGCCAGTCGCCTTCCATCGTCCACCGCGCCTTGAGATCGACCACGGTAAAATCCGCATCATAGCCGACCGCGATCCGGCCCTTCCCAGCGAGGCCGAACACGCGCTGCGGCCCTGCACTGGTGAGATCGATGAAGCGTTGAAGGGTCAGCCGACCGTGGGCGACATGATCGAGCAGCAGCGGCACCAAGGTCTGCACGCCGGGCATGCCGCTGGGGCTGTTGGGATAAGCCTTCGCCTTTTCCTCCTTGGTGTGCGGCGCATGGTCCGAGCCCAGTACATCGGGCACGCCCTGCCGCAGCCAATGCCACAGCCCCTCGCGGTGCGCGGCGGAGCGGATCGGCGGGTTCATCTGCGCATAGGTGCCGAGGCGCGGATAGGCGTCCTCCGCCGCAAGGGTCAGGTGCTGCGGCGTCACTTCACAGGTCGCGATATCCTTGTTGGCCCCAAGAAATTCCAGCTCCGCGGGCGTGGTGATGTGCAGCACATGGATGCGCCGGCCGGCCTCGCGCGCCAGCTTGACGATCCGCCTCGTCGCCTTCATCGCGCTCTCGTCGTCCCGCCAAACGGGGTGGCTGGACGGATCGCCCTCCACCCGCTCGCCCTTGCGCGCGTTCATCCGTGCCTCATCCTCGGAATGGATCGCGACGCGACGGCTCCCGTGCGCCAGCACGCGGGCCAGCGCCTCGTCGTCCGCGACCAGCAGGCTCCCGGTCGAGGCGCCCATGAAAATCTTGACGCCGGCCGTGCCGGGAATGCGCTCGAGCTCGCCGAGCTGCTCGGCATTGTCACCTGTCGCGCCGACATAGAAGGCATGGTCGCACCACATGCGATGATGGGCCCGCCGGAGCTTCTCCTGCACCCGCTCCGCGGTATCGGTATTGGGATTGGTGTTGGGCATCTCGAACACGGCGGTCACGCCGCCGAGCACCGCCGACCGACTGCCCGACTCGAGATCCTCCTTATGCTCCAAGCCCGGCTCCCGAAAATGCACCTGACTGTCGATGACGCCGGGCAATATGTCGAGCCCCGCGCAGTCGATCGCCTCGCCAGCATCCCCGAGGCTTGTGCCGATCGCCGCGATTTTGCCGGCCCGCACACCGACGTCCGCCTCCGCCGGCCCGCCCGGCAGGTGAACTGTACCGCCGCGCAGGATGAGGTCGAATGTCTGTGTCATGGGCTTTGCTCTCTTGGTTTGGTCTCTTACTTCCCCTACCTAAGTCCCATGCTTTCGACCACCCTCCGCGATCGCGCGATCATCCGCGTCGGCGGCGACGAGGCGCGCGCCTTCCTGCAAGGTCTGTTGACGCAGGACGTAACCGCTCTCGTGCCCGGCGCGCCACGTTACGCCGGACTGCTCACACCGCAGGGCAAGGCGCTGTTCGACCTGTTCATCTGGGCCGATCCAGCCGGGGGCCAGGACGTGCTGCTCGATTGCGAGGCCAGCCGTTCCGATGCGCTCATCAAGCGCCTGTCGCTCTACCGCCTGCGCCGGCCCGTCACGATCGCGCCGGAGAATGGGCTGGCCGCCCACTGGTCGGCCGAACCGAATGAGGGGGCCGCTCCCGATCCGCGCTTGCCCGCGCTCGGCTGGCGCTGGCTCGCACCGGCGGCAGACGGTGACGCGTCCGACACCTTCCGCGCACACAGGCTGAAGCAGGGCGTGCCCGAGGGTGTAGCCGAGCTGGGGGAGGACAAGACGCTCTGGCTGGAATGCAATGCACAGGAACTAAACGGCGTCGACTACAAAAAAGGCTGCTACGTCGGGCAGGAGAATACGGCGCGGATGCACTATCGCAACAAGGTGAACCGCCGCCTCGTCGTGGTGCCGCTCGACCAGTCGGACCCCGCGCGGCAGCGCATCGCCTATTCAGCGCTCGGCCTGGCCATCGATCACCGGCCGGTCGAGACGCTAGCGGGTTTGCCCGTGCCGGGATGGCTCGCTCCGGCACTGGTCGAGGCCGCCGATTGATGCGCACCCTTATGGTGTCGCTCCTGCTGATGATGGGCGCCACCAGCGCGCGCGCAGAGATCAAATGGGAGATTGTCCGAACACTCCCGCATGACACCAATGCCTTCACCCAGGGCTTGTTCATCGCCGATGGCCAGCTCTACGAAAGCACCGGGCTTGTCGGCCGATCCGAACTGCGCGCCGTGAGTCTGTCCGATGGCAGGCTGCTGCGCAGCACGCCGATTCGCAGCGACCTGTTCGGCGAGGGCATCGCGCCGTGGCGCGACCGAATCGTCAGCATCACCTGGCAGAACGGCCTGGGCTTTATCTGGCGCCGTCGGGACTTCCGGCAGATCGGCTCGTTCCGCTACACCGGAGAGGGTTGGGGGCTGACCAGCACCGATCACGATCTCATCATGAGCGACGGCACGGCAGAGCTTCGGTTCCTCGATCCGGAAACGCTCAAGGAACTGCGACGCGTCACTGTCACCTGGCAGGGCAAGCCGGTGCGGAACCTCAACGAACTCGAGCATGTCGACGGCGCGGTTTACGCGAACATCTGGTATGCACCGCTGATCGCCCGGATCGACCCAGCCACGGGCGTCATCGACGACTGGCTCGACCTCTCCCCACTCGTCTCGAAGAACACGGGCACCGATTCCGGCGCGGTGCTAAACGGCATCGCCTGGGACGCCAAGGCCAAGCTGCTTTACGTGACCGGCAAGAACTGGCCGCACCTTTACGCGCTGCGCCTGGGAGACTGACGGCGCACTGCCTCCGTCCGACCAACGCAATTGATCTTCATCAAGGCTCGGCTGATCCGACTCGCTTAGGGTTCCTCCGTGCGGACCGGTCGTCGTGCATCGACTTCAAGCGCGCCAGCCATGCCGCTCGGCTTTGTGCACAATCACCCCATCTCTCCCGGATGCGGGGTGCGCAATGGGAGGCTTCCCCTTGGCAGCAGGGGAAGCCTCCAAACCGTTTCGCTTCCGCCCTATCCCTTGTCGGAAACCCCGCGCTGGCGCGCTTCCGCAATCGCGGCCTTGAGTGTCTCATAGCCCACTGCGCCCGTGAACACGCGGTCGCCCACCACGAACATCGGCGTGCCTGTGGCGTCGAGCGCTTGCGCTAAACGGACATTTTCTACGATCGGCGCGTCACCCGCCTTGCTCTTCAGCGCCACCTGCGCCTTGGCCGTATCGAGCCCTACCCGGCTCGCGACCTTGAGCACCGTCGCCGGCTCGACATCGCTCGCCGCATACATCGCCTTGTGAAACGCCATGAACTTGCCATCCTCGGCGGCGAGCAGGCTCACCCGCGCGGCACCGGCGCTGCCTTCGGCGATGATCGGGAGCTCACGATAGACGATGCGCAGGCCGGGATCTTCCTTCACCAGCCGCGCCAGATCGGGCAGGGATGAGCGACAGAAGCCGCACGCATAATCCATGAACGCAACCAGCGTTACGTCCGGCCGCGCGGCCCCTTCCCACGCGCCCTTGTAGGGGGTCTCCAGTTCCGCGCGATGCTCCGCCACCTTCTGGGCCATTTCCTTGGCCTGCAGGCGCTTGATCGCCTCAGGGATGATTTCAGGGTGCGCAAGAATATAATCACGCACCACCGCCTCAATCGCGGCACGATCTGCTGCGACCGGTGTGGTCTTGTTCGTCGCGGCAAAGGCGACCGCCGCCCCGCCTGCCACCAGCATCGCAATCAGCGCGGGCCCGAGCCACCGGTGACGCGAGGCGGTCGGCTTGGTCAGGCGGTCAATCATCGTTTCTTCCTGTCTTTTTCCAGTGCGGCGCGGCTTACCATGGCGATGTCCTGCGCGCGCAGATAGTCTGGCGAATTTGGCTGTATGCCGCCCAATGCCACTTCCGCGTGACGCAACGCCAGCGCATTCTGCCCTCCCATCTGGTAGCGCTCAGCCGTGGCCAGCGCCGCGCGCGCGGTATCGCCCTTCCGCTGATACACCGTGCCGAGCGTGTACCAGGCGAAGGGATTGTCCTTGTCTCGCGCGACGGCGGAACGCAGCACGCGCTCGGCTTCGTCGAGATACTGGTCGTCATCGGTGGCGACGAGCGCATGGCCGAGCAGCGTGGCGATGAGCGGTGATCCATCGGCACCCGCGACCGCTTCGCGCAGTGGCGCGATCGCCTGCGCCGGTTTGCCCGATTCGAGCAGAACTTGGCCTTCCAATTCGAGATAATAGGGGTCGTGCGGCGCGCTCTTGAGCAGCGCCTCCACCTCGCGCAGCGCCTGTTCGGTATAGGCGCCCTTATGATAGGCATAGGCGCGGGCATAATGGGCCGGCGGGCTCTGGTCCGAGGTCGGATAAAGCTGCAAGGTGCGCGGCGGCTCCTCGACAAAGCCGATCAGCTTGGCCCTGATCCGCTGGAAGCGCGCCTCAAGCGCGGGATTGGTCGGCGTGTTCCAGGCCGGGTCCTTCTCATAGATCGCAGTGAGCGTAGCGACGCGATCACTCGAAAGCGGGTGGGTGCGCGCATAGGTATCCTGCTCGACATAGAGCCGATATTCGAGATTCTGCAATTTCTTGAAGAACTCGACGCTGCCTTTGCCGCTGATCCCCGCCTGATGAAGATAACGCGCGCCTGCCGCATCCGCGCTCGCCTCCTGCGCCCGGCTGAATGAAAGGAAACGGCCCATCGCCGCCTGCTGGCCCGCCGCCATGATGCCCATGCCGGCCTCGCCGCCCCCCGCCGCGATCGCCGCCGCGCCGAGCAGCAGACTGACGAGGGTGATACCGGTGGCCTCCTTGATCCCCTCCATCGAGCGGATGATGTGCCCACCCTCGATATGCCCGAGTTCGTGCGCGACAACGCCCTGCACCTGATTGAGGTTGTCGGCCATCGTTATCAAGCCACTATGCAGCCAGACGATCTGGCCGCCGGCAACGAAGGCGTTGGGCGACGGATCGTTGATCACAATGATCTCGACATTACGAGGATCGAGGCCTGCCGCCTTGACGAGCGGAGCGGTCGCATCGCGCATCAGCGCTTCCGTTTCCGCGTCGCGTAGGATGGACTGCGCGAATGCCGGGCGGAGTCCGATCAGGCCGGCCAACGCGAGAAGCGCCAGCAGCCGCGCCGCCAGGCCGAACATATGCACAGCAACGGAGCGGGCGCGCGCTATTGCTGCCGGAGATTCAAACCGCGACACCATGCCGGGCTTTTTGCTCCACCACGCCTGAACCCCACCTGACGCTCTGGCGGGAGGGAGGCTGTCTCCATGTGATCTGGCGGTACTGGCGGCAGCAGAGAGGGGGCTGTTGTGGCCAGCCCCCGCTGCAGGATCGCCCGATTCTTCATTCACCCGGCGAGCTCCACCCGCTGGAGAGCCAGCGACAAACCCTTCCGAGCGCGTGCCCCGCTCAAGCGGGGACAAGCGGCCCGGCGTCCCGTCCGGATGGGAACGGGACGATGGGCCGCACCCGGTCACGCGCCGAACGTGCGCTGCCACCAGCCTCGCCGCGGGGGTTCGCCTGTCTCGGCGTCCCCATTGGCGTCGGCGGGTTCAACCTCAGCCGGCTCGGACGAGGAAGCGGAGGATATCTCTTCCTGCGCGACAACGAGCGGTCGAACGGCACTCTCCGCCTCGGCCGCCTCTGGCGCCGGCTCCGCAGCCTTGCGGCGGCGGGTGCGCTTGGGCTTGGCCGGCGCTTCGTCAGCGGCGACTTCGGTCCCGGTCTTGGCCGGCGCAACGACGGCTTCGGCTTCCGCCTGAGCCGCTGGCTCTGCCTTGCGGCGACGCGTGCGCTTGGGCGCCGGGGTCTCGGTCAGTTCCGCCGAAACCTCGACGGGCACGGTTGCCTCCGCAGGTACGGTGTCGGATACCGTAGGTGCCTCGGCGCTTTCCGACACCTCGGCGGGCGTAACTGCCGCAGCAGGCCGTCGGACGCGTCGGCGCCGTGCCGCAGGCGCGGGCGTTTCAGGCTCCGCAACCTCTGTCACAGGCTCATTCGCCACCGCGACGGCCGCAGCCTCTTCGGTCGCGGATTCGGCTGTATCCGCATCGTCCGCCGCTTCTGCTTGCACATCCGCTGCCTGGACATCCTCCTCGTGGGCGGCATCGAACGCAGACTGATCGCTCGCCTGTCCCCCGCGCCGGCGCCGGCCTCCGCGACGGCCACGACGGTTTCGCCGCGCAGGCGCTTCCCCGCCATCAGCATGGGCTTGCGCCCCCTCGTCCGCGTCCTCGCCACCAGCTTCGTCAGCCGCCTCGGCCGCCGCTTCGCCGTCCTCTACCTCGGCCGATGTTTCATTGTCGCGCCGGCCACGCCGTCCGCGCCGGCGCCGTTTGCGCCGGCGACCGCCATCCTGATCATCATCGCCGCCCGCCTCGTCCTCGGCTGCGCTTTCCTCTTCGTCTTCGTCCTCGATATCCTCGGCATAGGACTCGGTATCGCTGTCATCGATGATCGGCGCGAAAGCCACCTGCACCGCCGGCCGCGGCCCACTGGCCTCGACCGACATACGCGCGCCTTCCGCCTCGCCATCGGGCAGGATGACGATCTGGACGCCGTAGCGCTGCTCGATCTCGTCAAGCTCGCGGCGCTTGTTGTTGAGCACGTAGAACGCCGCTTCCTGGCTCGCGCGCAGCGTGATCTGGCTGCCACGTCCGCGCGCGGCCTCCTCCTCCAACATGCGCAACGCGGAGAGGCCGGCCGACGACGCGGTGCGGACAAGGCCGGTGCCCTCGCAATGCGGGCAAGCGCGCGTCGAGGCTTCCAGCACCCCCGTGCGCAGCCGCTGGCGGCTCATCTCCATCAGGCCGAAGCCAGAGATGCGGCCGACCTGAATGCGCGCACGGTCGTCCTTCAGCGCCTCCTTCATCGCCTTCTCGACCTTACGAATGTTGGAGTTGTGCTCCATATCGATGAAGTCGATGACGATGAGCCCCGCCATGTCGCGCAGACGCAGCTGGCGGGCGATTTCGCGCGCCGCCTCCAGATTGGTCTGGAAGGCGGTCTGCTCGATATTATGCTCGCGCGTCGAGCGGCCCGAGTTGATGTCGATCGAAACCAGCGCCTCGGTCGGGTTGATGACGAGATAGCCGCCGGACTTAAGCTGTACCACCGGATTATACATCGCAGCGAGCTGATCCTCGACGCCGTGGCGCTGGAACAACGAAACCACATCGGCATATTGCTTTACCCGCCGCGCGTGGCTGGGCATCAGCAGCTTCATGAAATCCTTGGCGGCGCGATAGCCCTCCTCGCCCTCGACGACCACTTCCTCGATATCGCGGTGGTAGATGTCGCGGATCGCGCGCTTGATGAGGTCGCTGTCATTGTGGATCAGCGCGGGCGCGGCGGCCTTGAGCGTGTTCTCGCGGATCTCGTCCCACAGCCGGGCAAGATAATCGAAATCGCGGCGAATCTCCGTCTTGGTGCGCGAGAGGCCCGCCGTGCGAACGATGCAGCCCATAGTCGAGGGCAGCTTCATTTCCGCGACGATGGACTTCAGGCGCTTGCGGTCCGCGCCATTGCTGATCTTGCGCGAAATGCCGCCACCATGGCTGGTGTTGGGCATTAGCACGCAATAGCGACCAGCCAGACTCAGATAGGTGGTCAGTGCCGCGCCCTTGTTGCCGCGCTCCTCCTTGACGACCTGGACAAGCAGCACCTGCCGGCGCTTGATGACGTCCTGGATTTTATACCGGCGGCGCAGCGCCATACGCTTGCGGCGCAGCTCCTCGGCCGCCTGATCGTTGGAAGACTTGCCGCGCCGGCGTCGCGAGACTTCGCCATTGTCGCCGGCGCCCTCGCCATTCCCTTCGGCGCGATCGTCCTCATCGCCATCGTCTTCATCGTGGGGACGGTCGATTTCCTCGACACCGTGATCGGCGAGGCTGTCCTCCTCGTCGTCATCATCTTCCGCGCGCAAAGCCGCCTCTTCGGCGGCGTGCTGCGCTTCCTCGGCGAGCAAGGCCTCGCGGTCTTCGCGCGGGATCTGGTAATAATCGGGGTGGATTTCCGAGAAGGCCAGGAAACCATGGCGATTGCCACCATAATCGACGAACGCCGCCTGCAGCGACGGCTCGACCCTCGTTACCTTAGCAAGATAGATATTACCCTTGAGCTGCTTGTGCTCGGCGGATTCGAAATCAAACTCCTCGATCCGGTTCCCAGTAACGACCGCGACCCGGGTTTCTTCCCGGTGGCGCGCATCGATCAGCATACGCATTGTCATTCAAGTGTCTCCAGCCGGCTGACACCGCTCCCCGGGGGGGAACGACGCAGCTCGACGTAATGGGGGGATGCGCGGCCCGGCGCATCGCTCCGATGCGGCGCCGCCCGGGCAAACCCCGGTTTTCAAAAAGGATTTGTGCATCTGTCGCGAGGGCAAGCCCGCATCCCGCGGGGAACTCGTGAAGCGCTCGCAGCCCAATGCCCGCTTCCGCGTGCTTCGAGCCTGTCAAGCCATGCGCCATGCAACATCAACCTGTAGATCGCCCTCTGGGCGATGATGGTCCGGCCCACCCGGTCACATCGCGCTTTCGCGGTGAAACCGGTCCGGAATAGCAAGCGCTAGCAGGGCTTGTGCTGGAGGGCAACGATGAAAAGGTCCACGCCTTTCCGCCCGCCACTCTGCGCCGGATGCGGCTATGCAGGCATTCCCGCGTGAGATTTTCGGCTGGACGACAGCCCAGCGCTCACGGCACAAGGCGCGCTCGATGGTCCCGTTGGCCGCTCTCATCCTGGCAGCTCCTTCGCTTGCCTTCACGGCAACGCCACCGCTTGCCGCGCCGCCCGTCGCCGTCCCACCGGCCGCGCACATGGCGCGGCGTCCGGCCCGACGGGGCGGCATCATCGTGCGTATCCCCGACTCCGCGCCCAGCATCGCGCTGCCGCCGATCGACGGCCCCCGCGATGCCACCCGACCGCTCGTGGTAATCGACCCGGGCCATGGCGGACACGATCCCGGCGCGCAGAATGATGCGCTCGATATGCAGGAGAAGGATCTCACCCTGGCGATTGCCCGCGCGGTGCGCGACGAATTGCTCAAGACCGGCCGTATCCGTGTGGCCCTTACCCGCGATGACGATCGCTTCCTCATCCTCCAGGAACGCTCGGGCATCGCCCGCAAGATGAAGGCCGATCTGTTCATTTCAATCCACGCGGACGCGGCGGAGCAGCCGGACGTGCGCGGCGCGACCGTCTATACGCTTTCGGATGTCGCGTCGGACCGGGAAGCAGCGCGCCTTGCCGCTGGCCAAAATCGTGCGGACATCATCCATGGCGTCGATCTGACGGACAAAAGCACGGCCGTCAGCTCCATCCTGATCGACCTCGCCCAGCGCGAGACCATGGCGGCATCCGCCCGCTTTGCCGAACTGCTGCACCGCGAGGCGCTGCCCCACTTCCGCTTCCGCACACCCTGGCACCGTTCGGCTTCGCTGGTCGTCCTCAAGGCGCCGGACACGCCCTCCGTGCTGCTGGAGACAGGCTATATCAGCAATCATGAAGACGCGGCCTGGATGGCGACCAAGGATGGCCGCCTGCAACTTGCCAAGGGCATCGCGGCGGCAATCTCGGTGCACTTCGCACGCCTGTCGACAAGACGGTGACACGGACCGGGCAGAAAGCGCTCATATCGCGTCGTCCGGACAGAGACCCACCGCCCCGCCAGACGGTCGTTCATCGCAAAAGCGGTTCCCTCCCTCTCGGAAAATAGTCTAGGGCCGCGCTATGGATGACGCCACGAGTGACGCGACCAGCTATCGGCTCCGCCGCGAGGACAGCCAGCCGGCACTGCGCGAGCGGTTCAGCGCGCTGTGGGCGCAGCGTCGGTGGCGATGGCTGAGCTATGCGCTGGGCGCGCTGTTCGCCGGTTTCTTGCTGTTCTGGTTCCTGTTCGCGCGTGGCTTGCCGGATGCGAAGAGCCTGCTCGACTATCAACCGCCGCTGCCGACCGTGGTGCGCGACGTGAATGGCCAGCCCATCCACAGCTTTGCACGCGAACGGCGGGTGCAACTGCAATATTCCGATTTTCCGCCGATGCTGGTGAACGCCTATCTGGCAGCCGAGGACAAAACCTTCTTCAGCCACCACGGCGTCGACCTGCCCGGCCTGGCCGGCGCGGTATTCGATTATGTCTCCAAGCTAGGCAGCGGCGAACGCGCCAGAGGTGGGTCCACCATCACCCAGCAGGTCGCCAAGAACCTGCTGATCGGCGACGAATATTCGCCCACCCGCAAGATCAAGGAAATGATCCTCGCCTGGCGCATGGAAAATGTGCTGACCAAGCAACAGATCATGGAATTGTATCTCAACCAGATCTTTCTGGGTCGCAACGCCTACGGCGTGCAGGCGGCCGCGCGGGCTTATTTCGACAAGGATGTGGGCGACCTCAAGTTGCACGAGGCGGCCTATCTCGCCATTCTGCCCAAGGGTCCGGCCAATTACCGGCCGGAAGTCTATGCGCAACGCGCGCTCGACAGGCGCAACTGGGCACTGGGCGAAATGCTCAAGAACGGGTTCATCTCCCGCGCACAATATGAGGAAGCTCGCACCCAGGCGCTCGGCACGGTGACACAGCGCGGCACCTCCTATGAGCGGATCGGCGGCTATTATGTCGAGGAAATCCGCCGCAGGCTGATCGCCCAGTTTGGCGAGACGGCCGAGGACGGCCCCAATAGCGTTTATGCCGGCGGCCTGTGGGTTCGCTCGCCCATTTCCCCCTTCATGCAGGAGCAGGCAACCCGCGCCCTCCGCGAGGGCCTGCTGCGCTACGACGCCGGAAAGGGCTGGTCCGGGCCCATCGCCAAGGTCGATCCCGCCCGCTGGCAGGCGGAACTGGCCGCCTCGAACATCGGCGTCGATTATGCGGACTGGACGGTGGCGGTGGTGCTCGACAAAAGCGCGACCAGCGCCTCGATTGGCCTGCCGGACGGACAAACCTCCACCCTACCGCGGGGTTCGGCAACACTCATCGACCGGCGCACCGGCGGCATCACGTTCGATTCGCTGAAGGCGGGCGACGTCATCGCGGTGAAGCCGGAGGGCAACAGCTATGCGCTGCGCAATATCCCCGGCGTCTCCGGAGGCTTGATGATCGAGGACGTGCGCACCGGCCGTGTCTACGCCATGCAGGGCGGCTTTGATTCGCGGCTGTCCGCATATAACCGCGTCACCCAGGCGATGCGGCAGCCAGGCTCAACCATCAAGCCGTTCGTCTATGCCGCCGCGTTGGATAACGGCATGACACCGGCCTCGATCATTATCGACGGGCCGTTCTGCGTCTATCAGGGTGGGCGGCTCGGCCAGAAATGTTTCCGAAACTTCAGCGGTGGTGGCGCCGGCCCGCAGACCATGCGCTGGGGGGTCGAGCAATCGCGCAACCTGATGACCGTGCGCGCTGCCGCGCAGACCGGCATGCCGCGTGTCGTGGCGACCATCAAAGCGATGGGCATCGGTGACTACCAGCCCTATCTCGCCTTCGCCCTCGGCGCTGGCGACACGACAGTGGAGCGGATGGTCAACGCCTATGCGATGCTTGCCAACCATGGCCGGCAGCTGACGCCCAAGGTGATGGACTATGTTCAGGACCGCTCCGGCAAGGTGATCTGGCCTCTCAACTGGAAGCCGTGCGCGAGCTGCAACGCGAAGGATTGGAACGGCGAAGCGATGCCGCGCTTCGCCCCGGCCGGCAAGCAGGCGATGAACCCGATGACGGCCTATCAGGTGATCCACATCACCGAAGGCGTCGTCCAGCGCGGGACCGCCACGAGCCTGCGCGATCTCGACCGGCCGTTGTTCGGCAAGACCGGCACGACCAATGGACCGACCAACGTCTGGTTCGTCGGCGGCTCACCAGATATCGTCGCCGGCGTCTATGTCGGCTACGATCAGCCGCGCAATCTGGGCGGCTACGCGCAAGGCGGGACGATGGCGGCGCCGATCTGGAAATCCGCCATGGCGCCGATCCTCAAGGATATGCCCAAGACGCCTTTCGTAGCACCAGCGGGTATACGCATGGTCCGGATCGACCGACGCAGCGGCAAGCGCGTCTATGGCGGCTGGCCGACCAACGATCCCAAGCCGGCAATCATCTGGGAGGCTTTCAAGCCCGAGACCGAGCCGCGCATCTCAATGCGCCGGGACGAGATGGTGGAGCGCGCCGCGCAGGACAAGGCGGCCGCCAGCACCACACGCCGCGATATCGCGCGCGATTTCGCCGGCGATCAGGGAGGCATCTACTAAGCGAGCGGGTATCAAGGCCAGCACGCTTCAGCGGCGTCGTGCGTCGGGCAGCCGGGTTCGACACGTTCGTTGGATCGCCCCTCAGGCCCTCATTCTACAGATGCTGCGGTTCCGTCCGGCGCTCTTCGCCTCATATAACAGCTGGTCGGCGACACGCAGTGCTTCGCCTGGATTGGCGTTGCACACGGTGATGCCGGCGGAAAATGTGACGCAGCCGATGATCTCATCGGTATCGCGCACGCGCATCCGCCGTGCGGAAACAGCCTCACGCGCCTGCTCGATCAGCGCATAGGCGGTGTCCGCATCCACGCCGGGCAGCAGAACGACAAATTCCTCGCCACCGAACCGACCAACGACATGCGGTCTCATCGTTTCGGCAAGCGTCTCGGCCACTGCTTGCAGCACCCGGTCCCCGACGGCGTGGCCGAAGCGATCGTTGATTGCTTTGAAATGGTCGATGTCGCAGAAAGCGACCGCCAGCGGCGCGCCGCGATCAGCCAGTGTCTGCAGTTGCCGGTCAATAGCGCGGCGATTGGGTAGATTGGTGAGTGCGTCGCGCGTCGCATCGTCCCGGGCGGCATCCAGATCCTGACGCAACCGCTCTGTTTCCTGCCGCGTTTCATTGAGGCGCCGCTCCACATCAGCGGTTCGCTCGATCATTGCGGCGAGGAGGTCGGCGAGGTCCGCCTGACTCACCAGCCGCCGCGCATTTTCGGAAAGGTCGCGATTGAAAGCACTGGCATCGCGCAACGCCGCCGCAGTGATATCCGAAAACGAGAGCATCTGGTGGCGCAAATCGGCCTGGGCACCGTCCAGCCGCGCGATGGTTTCGCCATGCCCGGTTTCGCCCGGTGCTAACTCCAACATCTCATCGACATCCTTCTGCGCCAGCCGAACGCCGCCTTCCATGGCGGCCTCCGCCGTCTTGCGCAGCCAACCATTGGCGCCGGTCAAATAGAGATATGCGAACGTGTAGTTGGATGGGGTCGGATCCAGCCTGTTCTCATCGAGAAAGCGAATAGCCTCCTGCGCAGTCCTACGATTGATCGTCTTGCGATCCACCGTCACCCCTCCGTCTCCCCACCAGTCGTTCCGCGATAAGCCAGGTGCTACTAAAAGTATATTAAGTATATAATTTCCTCTTTTATGTTGCTTCTGGCGACAAACTGCGGAACGCTTCCCTTCCGCCAGCCTGTTTTCTGACAGGCCAACATGTGAGGCGTGCATCCGAAACGGCATTCCCGTTGGCCTATGGAACGCTCCGCCCTTGACCTCGCATGTGCGCCGTCGCATCCGGCAGCGCCCGGCCCTATAGTGGGTCGCGACACATTTTTTACGGAGACCCACTCATGCGCGCCGAAGCGCAAGCTCATGTCGACCGGATTACCGCCGCGCTCGACCTACTGCGTCGCTTTCTGGACTGGGATCGAGCATTGCGGCGACTCGACGAGTTGAACGCACGCGTCGAGGATCCGACATTGTGGGACAACCAGAAGGCAGCGCAGGAGGTGATGCGCGAACGGACCCGGCTGGATACGGCGATTTCTGCCACGCGCGCCATCGAGCGGGAGATGACCGACACGGTCGAACTGATCGAAATGGCCGACGCGGAAGGCGATGAAGAGCTGGCGACCGAAGGCGTCGAGAGCCTGGCTGCGCTTGCCGACCGGGCCGACCGCGACAAGGTGACGGCACTGCTGTCCGGCGAGGCCGACGGCAACGATACCTATGTCGAAATCCACGCGGGCGCGGGCGGCACCGAAAGCCAGGACTGGGCCGAGATGCTCCAGCGCATGTATCAACGCTGGGCGGAGAAGCGCGGCTTCAAGGTGGAGTTGATCGAATATCAGGGTGGCGAGCAGGCCGGCATCAAGTCTGCGACGCTGCTCCTCAAGGGCCAGAACGCCTATGGCTACGCCAAGACCGAGAGCGGCGTTCACCGGCTCGTGCGCATCTCGCCCTATGATAGTTCAGCGCGCCGGCACACCAGCTTTTCGTCCGTCTGGGTCTATCCGGTGATCGACGACAATATCGAGATCGAGATCAAGGAAAGCGATCTCAAGATCGATACCTACCGGTCGTCCGGCGCGGGCGGGCAGCACGTCAACACCACCGATTCGGCCGTTCGCATCACCCACATCCCGACCGGCATCGTCGTCGCCAGTCAGAACGACCGCTCGCAGCACAAGAATCGCGCGACCGCCATGGGCATGCTCAAGGCACGGCTCTACGAGGCGGAGTTGCGCGAGCGCGAGGAAAAGGCGTCGGGTGAATATCACGCCAAGACCGAGATTGGCTGGGGCCACCAGATCCGCTCCTACGTACTTCAGCCCTACCAGTTGGTGAAGGACCTGCGCACCGGCGTCACGTCCACCTCGCCCGATGATGTGCTGGACGGTGATCTCGACCCGTTCATGGCCGCCGCGCTGAGCCAAAAGGTAACCGGCGAAAAGATCGACGTGGAGGATGTCGACTGATGCGGCCAAGCGCGATGAAGAGGCTCGGAATCATCCTCCTTCTTCTCGCGCCGGTCGCCTGCGATTCACTGGCACCCCAAGCCAGCGACCGCCCCGAAACCGCACGCGACTTCCCCCGCGCCGATCGGCCGGTGGCGCCGATCATTTCTACCCGCTGGTCCACCGAGGAGGCCCGGGATCGGGTGAATGAAGCGGAAGACATCATGGACCGGGCCGGCATTCGCCCGGGCATGACAGTGGCAGATATCGGCGCGGGCGAGGGTTATTACACCGTGCGCCTTGCCAAGCGTGTCGGACCGGACGGGCGGGTGCTGGGGCAGGATATCATTGCCGAGGTGATCGACCAGCTTGGCCGCCGGGTAACGCGCGAGAATTGGGAGAATGTCAGCGTCAAGCTCGGCACTCCCGACGATCCCAAATTACCGGACGCCAGCTTCGACCGCGTGCTCATGGTCCATATGTACCACGAAATAGCCGAACCTTACGCCTTCCTCTGGCGCCTTTACCCGGCGCTCAAGCAGGGTGGCGAGGTGATCGTCGTCGACATGGATCGCCCGACCGAGCAGCATGGCACTCCGCTGGCATTGCTGCGCTGCGAGTTCGAAGCGGTCGGCTTCAAGCTGATCAGCACCGAGGCGCACACCGCCGCTGGCGGCTATCTCGCCCGCTTCTCCCAGGGCACCGATCGCCCGACGCCGGAAGGAATCACGCCCTGCCGGCTGGCGCGCTCCAAACAGAGCGATCCAGCAGCTTGAGTGCAGGAATGGCGACAGGAAGCGAGCCAGCAGCGCGAGGCCTCGGGGTCAGCCGATCCGCCTGCCCGTCCAGATCACCCGGCCAATGATTGATACGACGTCCGGGTCCACATCCTCCCACGCAGGATAGAGGGGGTTGTCGCTCCGTACCGAGAAGCGGCCGCGTCCGGGCGCAAGAGCGACACGCTTGACCATCAACACACCGTCCATCCGCAACACGTAGATGCCATCGCGCAAACGCGCCGCACCGTCGTTGCGATCGACCATGATGTCGTCGCCATCGCGCAGCGTGGGTTCCATCGATTCGCCATCAACCCGGATGATCGACAGCATATCGGGCCGCCCGCCAAGCGCGCGCAACCAACGCGAATCGAAGCCGAAACTGCCGATGGCAGGCTCGTCGTCCTGCAGCGACCCCATCCCGGCCGAGGCGCCCAGCGCGAGACGCGGCACCGCCACCAAAGCCTCCCCACGCCGCGCGCTCGGTCTTGTCGCCTGGCGCCAGGCCGGCTCTTCTGGCGCTCCGAGCAAGCGCTCTTCGACACCAAAATAGCGGGCGAGCAACCGCCGGTCTGCCTCGTCCAGCTTGCGCGGCGTGCCGCGCTTTACGAACTGCTGGATATAGGCCGGGTTGCGGCCAAGCAGCTTCGAGATCGCGCCAAAGGTTTCGCCGCGCTCCTGGATCAGGCGCTCCAGAACGGCCCGGGGGTCGGTCGTTTCCATGGCCCAATCATTATCATAGGATTTTTCCTAGACAAGTAGGATTTCGCATAGAAGATAGGATTATTCCTATTCACCGAGTCCCACAAGAGAGGAGCCTACGCCATCATGTCCACCTTGAGCAGTATCGAACACTTCCTGCGCCGCACCGGCATGCCGCCCGCACGCTTCGGCCGCGAGGCGGTGCGCGATCCGCGCTTCGTTTTCGATCTCCGCAAGGGCCGCGAACCGACCGCCCGCACCCGGCGGCGTATCGGCTATTACATGGATGCCTACGAAGGGAAGGCAACGAAATGAAATCCAAAACCAATCTGGCCGAACGGTGCCCCCGCCTCCGCATCCGACGCCGCGAAACCCACGTGATCCGCCCCGCAGCGCCGCGGCCAGAGAGGCGCGACTGCCAAGGCCAGCTGCTTGCGCGGTTGCGCATTATGGCCGGGCCGAACGGCATGATCACTGAGGCAACGATGCGCCCTTGGTGCAGCGCAACCTTCGTCGGCGCCCAGCATCGGCTGGTCCTGACACTGTCGGGCCCCGATGCACATGTGACGGCGGACATGCTCTTGGACACGCTGGGCGAAGCAGACTTCGCTCTACACGGTCACATCGTCGCGGACGCGATTGTTGATGCCATCCACATGGCAGGCGATGAGTGGGTCGCTCTGACGCTGGCGATACTGACGATCGAAGAATGGTAACGACGGGAGGTCAGCGCGAGCGGATCAGACGATGCGGCTCCGCCAGTTTGCGCAATGTCGCCAGTGCTTTGGCCAGATCGGCTTCAACGGCCTCAGCGGACCGACATCCACGGGCGCCTCGTTCAAAACGATCGGTCAGCGCCATCAGATCAGCGGTAGCCACGGGTGATGGACTGCGCGCCCACCCCGGTAACTCCTGCGAAACGGGGTGTGCCAGGACAGGAACAGGCATAGGCCGAGCGGTCGCGGCCGCCATCAACTGCGCGATTTGCGCGTCGCTCATCGGTTCAGGTGCCCGGGGCAAGACGACCGGGTCAGCAGCCGGACGCATCTCGGTCTGCGCGCATGATTCCACGATCGGGAGATCACGACTGGCGAACAAGGGACGTCGCGGCGGCGCATCGGGATGATGGTCTCGCCATCGACGCGGCAACGTCTCGGCGACGCCCTGCGCAGCGGCAGCATCACGGAACCGACGGACCAACGCGGACCACTCCCGCGCCATGGCATGGAGCAACCGCGGAGCCGGCGGTCGTTCCCATCCTGCTTCACTGCCCCCGTCGGTCATCGCACTCGCGTTCATGTCATTCCCCAAATGGTGCAACGCCGATTCGCTAGCACTATTTGGTAAACAGGATCGTAATGACCGCCCCACCCCGCCGACGCCTGCCGATTGACGCCGCCCGCGTGCCATGCGACGCCCCTCCAACGAGAGGAGGCATGGCGTGGCAATACCCGACCAACTGACCCGCGGGTTACGGCTGCCGGTGATCGGCGCACCGATGTTCATCGTCTCCAATCCGGCGCTGGTCGTCGCTCAATGTACCGCCGGCATCATCGGCGCCTTTCCTTCGCTCAACCCACGCGCGCCCGAGCGGCTGGACGGCTGGCTGGAGGAAATAACGCAAGCGCTCGCGGCGCATGATGCCCGTCACCCCGACCGGCCCGCCGCGCCTTATGCGGTCAACCTCGTCGTTCACCGTTCCAACCCGCGCTTGATGGAGGATCTGGCGACCTGCGCGCGTTTCAAGGTCCCTCTGATAATCACCTCGCTTGGCGCCAACGAGGCGGTGAACAACGCGGTCCATGGCTGGGGCGGATTGGTTTTTCATGACGTCATTAACCAGCGCTTCGCCCGCAAGGCTGTGGAGAAGGGCGCGGACGGCCTCATCCTCGTCGCGGCGGGCGCAGGTGGGCACGCCGGCACGCAATCGCCTTTCGCACTGGTCGCTGAAACGCGGGTGTGGTTCGATGGGCCGATTGCCGTCTCGGGCGCCATCGCCACGGGCGGCGCCATTCTCGCCGCGCAGGCGATGGGCGGCGACCTCGCTTATATCGGCTCACCTTTCATCGCGACCGACGAGGCCCAGGCAAGTGACGCTTATAAGCAGGGCATCGTGGAGGGGACGGCGGCCGATATCGTCTATTCCAGCCACTTCACCGGCGTCCATGGCAATTATCTGCGCGCTTCGATCCTCCGCCAGGGGCTGGACCCGGATGCGCTGCCGGAGAATGACCCTTCCGCAATGGATTTCACCAAGGCCACTGGTGCCAAGGCATGGCGGGACATCTGGGGCGCGGGGCAAGGCATTGGCGCGGTCACACAGATTGTGTCCGCTCACCAACTGACCGCTCGCCTCGCAGAGGAGTATGCGGCGGCGCGGGCAAGGCTGTGCAGCGGCGCCTAGGCGACTGACGTCGCGTCCCGGAACCCTGCGCTCCGCCACGGCAGGCCCCAAAGGTCCAGCCAGTCAGGAGCAAAGCTGCGGGAGGTGAACGATCCTGGGGGCTAACCGGACACCGCTACAAATCCGCCAGCCCCCGCTCCGCCACATCGGCCTGCCCCAACGCCACGAACTGGTCTCGCAGCCAGCAGGCGGCGGGGCCTGGCGGGATGTCGCGGCGCCAGATGGCGGCAAAGCGATAGATGCCACCCGGATAATCGGGCATGGCAAGGCGCAGCAACGTGCCCGCCGCCAGATCGCTCTGGATCAAAGGGAGCGGCATATTGCCCCAGCCGACCGACTCCTTTAGCAACGCATGCTTGGCGCCGAGGTCAGCCAGCCGCCAGGTGTGCGGACTGACGACCGCAAAATCCCGCCCCTCGGTGAAGCGCGAGCGGTCGCTGAGGACCAGTTGCACATGGCGGCGCCCTTCGCCCGGCGGGATCTTCCCCAAGCGCCCCAGAGGATGATCCGGTGCCGCCACCGGCACCATCACAACCGACCCGGCGTCGACCCAATCAACGCTCTCCACGCCGGCAACCAATGGTCCCGAGATACCGACCACCGCCTTGCGATCTAGCACCAGCGCCGTCACTGCGCCCAACGCCTCGACGTGCAGGCGCAGCGAAACGGTGGGGAATTGCTCGCGGAACGCGCGCAACACCTGGCCTACCCGCTCGCCCGGCAGCATGACGTCGACCGCCAGGTCAACCTCGCTCTCCAACCCTTCCAACAGACCCTTCACCTTGGCACGCAGCCCGTCGACGCCGTGAGCGAGCGTTCGTGCCTCGGCGAGCACGGCGCGCCCGGCCGCAGTCAATGACGGCTTTCGGGTGCCCTGCCGCTCGAACAAGAGGAGGCCGAGTTGGGCCTCGAGATTGGCGATGGTGTAGCTGATGACCGAAACCGCACGGTTCAACTGTCGACCGGCGGCCGCAAAGCTCCCGCAGTCCACCACGGCGAGAAAGACGCGCAGTTGCTCGAAGGTAGGCGTACCGGGATCCATCGCTTTTCTAATCTATCGAAATATTTGATCGATATTATCCCGGTTTTACGCAAAGTCGGCAAGCGCCATATGGGGATGCGTATCGGGCTGGCGCCTCTTGGAGCCGAGCCGCGCTGTCAGGAGACCACTTATGATCGAACTTCGTCCCCTCGCCGATCTTGGCGGCGACAACCTCGGCTGGCTGGATACCAAGCATCATTTCAGCTTCGCCAGCTACCACGATCCGAACCGCATGAACTGGGGCAATCTGCGCGTGTGGAACGATGACACGATCGCACCCGGCACCGGATTCCCACCCCATCCGCACCGCGACATGGAGATCATCACCTATGTCCGCGAAGGCGCGATCACCCACGAGGACAACCTCGGCAACAGGGGCCGCACCGTGGCGGGCGACGTGCAAGTCATGTCTGCCGGCACCGGCATCGCACACTCGGAATATAATCGCGAAGCGGAGGTCACGCGGATTTTCCAGATCTGGATCATCCCCACCCGCACCGGCGAGAAGCCGAGCTGGGGCACGCGCACCTTCCCCAAGGGCGACGGCGGCGGTCGCTTCGTCACCCTCGCCTCGGGCGATGCCAATCACGATGATGCCCTGCCGATCCGCACCGATGCACGCGTGCTCGGTGCCACGCTCAAGGGTGGCGAGACGGTAACCTATCCGCTCGGCAAAACGCGCAAGGCCTATCTCGTGCCCGCCCGCGGTGCGGTCGAGATTGACGGCGTGCGGGTCAACGCCCGCGACGGCGCGGCCATCGCTGAACTGGACACACTCACTGTTATCGCGCTTGAAGACGCCGAAATCGTGCTGGTCGACGCGGCCTGACCCAATCCGCCCCGGAGCATCGCCTCCGGGGCTTCCCTCAACCCATGGAGTTTCTACGAATGGCGAAGGTTCTCGTCCTCTATTATTCGTCCTACGGCCATATCGAGCAGATGGCCGACGCCGTTGCGCAAGGCGCGCGGGCTGCGGGTGCGCACGTCGATATCCGGCGGGTTCCCGAACTGGTGCCCGAGGAGATTGCCCGCAACAGCCACTACAAGATGGACCAGCAAGCTCCCATTGCCACGGTGGCGGAGCTGGAGAATTACGACGCGATCGTGGTCGGAACCGGCACGCGCTTCGGCCGGATGTCCTCACAAATGGCGAACTTCCTCGATCAAGCTGGCGGCCTGTGGGCGCGCGGGGCGCTGAACGGCAAGGTCGGCGCAGCGTTCACCTCCACCGCATCCCAGCATGGCGGGCAAGAGACCACGCTCTTCTCGATCATCACCAATCTGCTGCACTTCGGTATGACGGTTGTCGGGCTCGACTATGGCTTTGCGGCGCAGATGGGGCATGACAAGGTGCGCGGTGGCGCTCCCTATGGCGCCACGACCATCGCGGGAGGTGATGGCAGTCGCCAACCCGACACTGATGAGTTGGACGGCGCCCGCTATCTCGGCCGCCGAGTGGCGGAGACGGCAACCAAGCTGTTCGGCTGATCCGATATCGAAGCGCGCGGGCCGACGGGCCTGCGCGCTTTCGACCGTCAGCCTGTCGCGCACGACATTCTGTCGACAGCCTTCGCGGTCTCACTCCCCGTTCAGCAGCAACTCCGCCTCGATTTCGACCGGCATATTGTGAGGAAGCGCGGCGACACCGATGGCGGTGCGCGCGTGAGCGCCAATCTCGGGTCCGAAGACCTCCAGAATGAGATCGGTGAAGCCATTGAGCACAGCAGGCGTTTGTGCGAAGCCCGGCACGCAATTGACCATGCCGTGCACACGACACCAGCCAGCGATGCGGTCCAGGCTGCCGAGCGTGCGTTTCAGACTGGCGAGCATCGATAGCGCGGTGAGGCGGGCCGCCTCATGGCCCTGTTCGACAGACAGCTCCTCGCCGACGCTCCCAAATGGCCCGGCCACGGATCCATCGAGGTTCTGCGGTCCATGTCCGGAGATATAAGCTCGCTTGCCGCGCACATTCACCCACGGAAAGCGGAGCACCACGCCGGGCGGCAGCGCCAGTGGCGCGGGCAGGATGAGACCCAGCTCGGTTAGCTTCTGATCGGCTCCAGCCATGGTCGCTCCTTGCTCTCAACGCACCAAATCCGACTATCCTGCCGCTCTGCACGCAGGTCAATGGCGACCCCGCGCCCGCTGGACGGCGTGTACGACCGCCACCACGACGAGCCCGAGCAGCAGGCCCAAGACAGCCGAGAGGGCCGCACCGATGACCCAGGAAATCACCGCATTGTGCGTCACCGCCGTACTCGCGGCGTGCACCGCATGGGGCAACGCGCCGAGCGCTGTCCCGTCCAGCCCATGCAGGAAGATGCCGCCGCCGACCCAGAGCATGGCCACCATGCCGATCCCCTCCAAGAGGTTGAGGATCGTCGGCATGGCTCGCACCAGAGCGCGTCCGAGGCGGTAAAGCGCCCGCGATCCAGTGCGCGCGAGATGCAGGCCGATATCGTCCAACTTCACGATCAGCGCGACCACGCCATAGACGCCGGCCGTGACGAGCACGCTGACGACCACCAGCACGATCGCCTGCATGGCCACAGGATGACTCGCCACGTCCGACAGTGCGATCGCCATGATCTCAGCGGATAGGATGAGGTCGGTGCGGATTGCGCCGGAAACCTTTGCCTGTTCAAGCTGCGCCGGGTCGCCCTCCTCGGTGCTGCCGGCTTCATCATGGCCGCCCGCAACCCACTCCAGAATCTTTTCGGCCCCTTCAAAGCACAGGAACGTGCCGCCGATCATCAGCAGGGGGGTGATCGCCGCGGGCAGGAAGGCACTCAACAGCAACGCCACGGGCAGCAAGATGAGCAGCTTGTTACGCAGCGATCCGAGCGCGATACGCCCGATCATCGGCAACTCGCGCTGGGGCGAGAAGCCGGTCACATAGGTCGGCGTCACCGCCGTATCGTCCACGACCACACCGGCTGCCTTCATGCTCGCCTTGGTGGCGGCGGCCGACACGTCGTCGACCGAGGCAGCAGCCAGTCGCGCAATAGCGGCGACATCATCGAGCAGGGCAGCAAGGCCGGAAGCCATGGATCGTGGAGTCCTCTCCCATGGGTGGATGCCCTCCATGCCGGAAATTCGCGGCGCCGGAAAGTTTCTGTCGGATAGGAAGTGGTCGGGGAAGCAAGCCGCCGCCGATCGCCGCGCTTGGCACTGCGCTGCGGCGCTTAGCCCCCGCGCGACGCTTCTTCCGGGAGCGTCCAGTCGATCGCGCCGCGCCCATTCTCCACGAGAAACGCATTGGTCCGCGAAAAATGGCGGCAACCGAAGAAGCCATTGTGCGCCGAGAGGGGCGAGGGGTGCGGCGCGCGCAGAACCAGATGGCGTCCACCCTGTGTCACGTCACGAATGAAGCTCGCCTTTTTCTGGGCGTAGGCGCCCCAGAGCAGGAAGGCGACCGGTGCCTCCTGCTCGGCCACCCGCTCGATGACGGCGTCCGTGAACCGCTCCCAGCCGCGATTGGCGTGGGCGCCGGCCTTGCCCATCTCCACCGTCAGCACGCTATTGAGCAGCAGCACGCCCTGGCGTGCCCAATGGTCGAGATGGCCGTGACGGGGACGCGGCAGACCGAGATCGCCATGCAGTTCCTTGAAGATATTGACGAGGCTCGGGGGCGGCGGAACGCCGGGCAATACAGAGAAGCACAGACCATGCGCCTGGCCAGGGCCGTGATAGGGATCCTGACCGAGCACCACCGCGCGCACCGCCGGCAGCGGCGTGAGCGCCAGCGCATTGAACCAGTCCGCGCCGCGCGGGAAGATGCGCGCGCCCGCTTCCTTGCGCTCGACGAGAAAGCGCTTGAGATCAGCCATGTAGGGGGCGGCGAACGCATCGGCGAGTGCGTCGCGCCAGCTCGCGTCAAGTGCGGCGGGTATGGTTGGGTCGGCGGTAGCGGCCATGACGGTGGCCTATCCCGCCCGTCTCCGGCTGCCAAGGGAGAAGTCGTGGCCGCCCGGCCCTGCGACGCTGCGTCAGCCGATCCGGCCCCACGCGTCGGCAATATCGGCGATGAACGCCCGCGCCTGCTCCATCGGCTCCGCCCGGTGCTGGGCCGTCGCCTCCAGCGTGCGCTTGCGGGCTTCGCGATAGACGACGGCCAGATTGACCGCGATCTCGCCGCCGCGCTCGAAATCCAGGCTCGTCTCCAGCGCATGGAGGATGGCGAGGGCGCGGGTCTGCCGGTCGAGGCATTGGGCACGATCGCCACCGCGCAACGCCAGCGCGGCAGCATCGAGCGAGAGCAACAACTCATCGAACAGCATTTTCACCAACTGGTGGGGGTTCGCTCCCTCAGCGCGGCTGCCGGTGTCGACAGCCACATAGTGCCGAAGCGCTTTGGCGGGATGCTGCCCCATATACATGTCTCGTACCCTCGTTTCTGCTGTCGTTGCGAAAAGTGCGCTTAGTCCTTGCCGCCGTTCCAGACCTTGATCTGCTGCTCCAGATAGGACTGCGTCGCCTTGAGCGCAGCCAGCCTGGCCTGCATCGCGGCGTAGGTTTTGGTGAGTTGCGCCGAATAGTCGGTCCGCTGCTGGTCGATCTTGTCGAGCTGTTTGGCGAGGCTGTCGCGGAGCTTCTCATAGCTTGCCTGAGAAGCCGCCAACGGCCCATCGATTCCGTTGACATAATCGGTGACGCTCTTGAGCGCGCCGGCAATCCCTGGGTGATCGGCATCCTTTGCCGCCGGGTTGAGCATCTGCGTTACCGCCTCCGGATCGGCCGCGAGCACCGCGTTGAGTCGGTTGGTATCGAGGCTGAGCGTGCCGTCGCGCTCGGTGCGCACACCGATATCTGCCAACGTCTTGTAAGGACCCGTTGCCGAAAGCTGGGTCGAAACCAATCCAGCAAGGCGGCGCGCCATGTCTCGCACACCCGAGTCCGACGAAAGCAAACCCGCGCTGCCATCGCCCGCGCCCGGTGCCGTCGAGCTGTTCAGGGCCCGCTTGAGATCATTATATGCGCTGACGAATTCCTTGACGAGATCGCTCATCGTCGTCGTCGGCTGGTCGGTGGCCAGAGTAACGCTGGTGCCCGGCGCGGCCTTGTTGAGATCGATCCGTACGAAGGGGATCGCGCCCGTCACCTCGTTGGAGGCATACTCCATGTCGACATTGTCGATACGGATCAGCGCATTCTGTGCCGCCTGGCCGATCATCAAGCCGCCCGCCGCGCCGTCCCAGGTGAAGCGCTGAAGGGCCGCGTCGGCACTCGCATCGGCAGTGAGGGTGAACGCCTTGTTCGCCCCGGTCTCGCCCTTAAGCACCAGCCGCGCGCCGGACTGATCGGTGACGATCGACGCGGTGACGCCAGTATTGGCAGCGTTGATCGCGCCGGCGAGGTCAGCGAGCGTGTTGGCCGGGGAAGCGAGCGTAATCGTCGTGCTGGTCGTGCCCACGGTCAGCGTCAGGCTGCCGGTGCCGGCTACGTCGCTCGTCGCGCCGAGCGTCGACGATTGCAGCACCTGCCCGCGAGCAAGCTGGCGCACCTCGATCTGCGCCGGAAGCCCCTTGGGCACGCCGCCCGCGATCAGGCTGACTGACGCAATGGAGGGATCGTTGGAAACGGGTTGACCGTTATAGGCGCTACTCTGGAGCAAATCCGTCAGCGCCGTGGAAAAGGTGTTGAGCGAGCCCTTGGCCGACGCCAACGCCGAGATCCGCGCGTTGTTGGTGCTCACGCGGTCGCTGACCATGCTCTGCTTGGGCTGGAACGTCGCATTCACCAGATCTGCGACGAGCTGGCTGGTGTTGATGCCCGAGCCAATCCCCAATGCACTTGCGATGTCGATTGCCATACGCCTTGTCCCTTCAGGGACTTATAACGGCCTGGCGCCGGTCTCCTTTAGTCAGCCTTGTCGCAAAACACGCTAGTCGAAGGCCTGCTGGAGGACAGCTTCAACGCGAACATGTGGCGCGTTGGCTTGCGCCGCGCGCGCCTGCGCTGCTTGTTGGGCCACCGACTGGGCGACCTGGGCGACGAAGGCGACCATCTGCGGATCGGTGGGGGGCAGCGGCAGCACGATCACCGGCTGCGGCATCAGGCCCTCCAGCGCGGCATCGGCGTGCGCGACCTGCTCACCGGCAGGCCGGCGCCGGGGCTGGAGATCGGCCAGAACATTGGCGATGTCAGCGCGCAACCGGGCATAGGTCGCCGAGATGGCTGACCGCTCGGCGGCATGCGGATCGACCTGTACATGGGCGTGGGCTTGCGCCTGTGGCGCCCCGGCACCCGACGCGGGCTGCACGACGAGCCGGTGGTCTGGCGTGCGAGACACCGAAGGCACCGGCTCCGTCCGGGACAGAAAGTCGTTCATGACGCATCATCCTGATAGCGTCCCCTGAACAAAGAACGGACGAGTGCGACTAAGCTTTAATTCACGATGTTCTTGCCATCCGAATCGAACCGCATCGTATCCGGCAGGTCGATATGCGGGCGGTCCATTTCGCTCGCCATGCGGTTCTCGATCCGGAAGACGAAGGCAAGCACTGTCGCCACCGCCATGAACAAGCGCTCGTCGATCTCCCGCCCCGCGCGCGAGGTGAAGTAGATAGCGCGGGTCAGCTCGGGATATTGCAGCACCGGCACGCCCTTTTCGTGCGCCAGTTCGCGAATCGCGGCGGCAATCTCATCCGCGCCACGGGCCAGCACAACCGGCGCAAGATCGCGGCCGGGATGATAGCGCAGCGCCACGGCAAAATGGGTTGGGTTGGTGAGGATAACCGAGGCTTCCTCTACTGCCTTGCGCACCGACCCATGCAACGTCTCATATTGCCTGCGGCGGATGGCCGCCTTGAGTTCGGGGGAACCATCGCTCTGCTTGTGTTCCTCCTTCACTTCCTGCTTGGTCATGTTGAGGCGACGGGTGCGCTGGAGCATCTGCGCCGGCACGTCGATACCGGCGATGAGGAAGAGCGACCCCGCCAGCGCCAGCGCGACGAGGATGAAAATTGAGCCCAGCGCGCTCGTCGCCGGTTCCACGCCAGTCTTGGCCGTGGCGCGGATCGCGTCGGTATGCGACCAGAGCAGATAGAAGCCGATCGAACCGAGCAGCAGGATCTTGGCGAGCGACTTCACCAACTCGATGAGACCCTGCAAGCCGAAGATGCGCTTGATGCCGTTGAGCGGGTTCATCTTCTCCGGCTTGGGTTGGAACGCCTGCGGTCGGAAGCCGAGCGAACCGAGCAGCGCCGGCGCGGCAATGGCGGCGGCGAGTGTGGCGAACAGTATCCCGCCGAGCGGCAACGCGATGGTCCCGAGCAAATGAGCGGCGCGGTCGTCCGGCTCAAATCCGGCGATATCGGCGCGGTCGAAGCGCAACCCCTCAGCCAGCATCTGCCGGATCGCGTCGATCAGCGCCGGCCCGGCGACCGCCAGCCAGCCCACGCCGGCCATCACCACCATGGCGGTGGAGAGTTCGCGTGAGTGGAGGATATCGCCTTTCTTGGCAGCATCGGCCAGCTTCTTGGGTGTCGGCTTTTCGGTCTTTTCACCGCCGCCCGGGCTCTCCTGCGCCACGGCTCAGCCTCCCGCCAACGCCTGCGCGAGGTCGAGGCTAGCGCGCAGCGCATCCTCGATCGCCTCGCCCATCACCGGCGCGCCGATGGCGAGCAGGACGAGGCCGGCGAGCAGCGCGGCGGGCATACCGACCGCGAACAGATTGAGCGACGGCGCGGTGCGCGCCAGCATCGCCATGACGAGCTGGACGAGGATGAGGGTGAAGGTGACGGGCAGCGCGATGGTGACGCCCGCCGAGAACATCGCACCGCCGAACGCGGCGATGCTCTCGAACGCACCGGCCGGCATCAGCCCGCCGCCGGGCGGCAGCGCCTGGTAGCTGGCGACAATGAAGCGGACGAGCATGAGATGGCCGTCCATCACCAGCAGCAGGAAGGTCGCGACGAGCGAGAGGAACTGGCCGACGACGGCGGTGGAGTTACCGGTCAGCGGGTCGATCATCGATGAGAAGCCGAGGCCCATGGCGTTGGCGATTGTCTCGCCCGCGACGAAGGCGGCGGCATAACCGATCTGCAAGGCAAAGCCGAGCGCAAGGCCGGCAATCACCTCGCCCGCCACCAGAGCGATGCCGGCAACGCTGGCAAGGCCGCCCTCGGGCAGCACGAACGGCACGCTGCTCTGTGCGGCGATGCCGATGGCGAGCGCGAGAATGATGCGCAGTTGCAGCGGCACCGCCGCCGCGCCGAACACCGGCGCCGCGACGAAGGCCGCGCCAGGGCGGATCATCGCGAGCAGCCACAGCCAGAGCTGCGCCTCGGCCCCGGCAAAGCCCGGCGCGATCATGTGAGGATATCCGGGATCCGGTCGTAGATCTCGCGGGTAAAATCGACCAGCAGCATCATGATGGAGGCACCGAACAACGCCAGCATTACCGCCACGATGATGAGCTTGGGCACGAAGGACAGCGTCGCCTCGTTGATCGAGGTGGCCGCCTGGATCATGCCGATGATGAGGCCGCAGACCAGAGCCGGCAGCAGGATGGGCGCCGTGGCGAGCGCCGCCACCCACAGCGCTTGCTGGGCGATGCCGATGAAGAAATCCGCATTGTCCATCGCTCAGCGCCTTTCCGTCATGTCGCGAACGATCCTGCAAGCGAGCCCATGGTGAGCGCCCAGCCGTCAACCAGCACGAACAGAAGGAGCTTGAAGGGCATGGAGATGATCGTCGGCGAAAGCATCATCATGCCGAGCGCCATCAGGGTCGAGGCGACGACGAGGTCGATGATGAGGAAAGGCAGGAAGATCATGAAGCCGATCTGAAAGGCGGTCTTGAGCTCGCTGGTGACGAAGGCGGGCAGAAGAATGGAGAACGGGATGTCGTTGGTCGACGCGAAGGCTGGCGCCTTGGCCAGCCCCTGGAACAGCGCCAGGTCATTTTGCCGCGTCTGCTTGGCCATGAAGCCGTGCAGCACATTGGCAGAGCGGCCGACCGCCTCTTCGATGTTGATCTGGCCCTGTCCGTAGGGGGTGTAAGCCGTGGTGGTGATCTGGTCGATCGCCGGGCGCATCACGAACATGGAGAGAAACAGAGCGAGGCCGACGAGCACCTGATTGGGCGGCGTCTGCGCCAGGCCCAGCGCCTGCCGCAGCAGGGAAAGCACGATGATGATGCGGGTGAAGCTCGTCATCATGAGCACCAGCGACGGCAGCACCGTCAGCAGGCTCATCAGCACGAGGATCTGGAGCGAGAGCGAGAGCGGGCGGCCATCGCCCGAAACATCGTCCAGCGCCTTGGTCAACGCGCCGGACGCCTGCGCCGCGGTTGGCGAGACCGGGCCGGTAGCCAAGCCCGCTGGCGCGGCCTGTATCGATGAGGCAGGCGCGGCCTGCGCGTACGCCGGACTGGCGACGGTCAGGCCCGCCAGCCCCAGCAGCAGCGCGAACCCCAGCGCGCGCAGCATGTCAGCCATTGCGGGGATCGCTTTCCGCAATTTTCTCGATCTTCGCGCGTGTGACGGCTAGCAATAGCCGCTGTCCCTCGAACTCGACCACGGCCAGCTTGCCGAATGTGCCCATGGGCATCGCTTCGAGCACCTTGATGCGCCGGTCCGCCTGGCCGCCCAGCATGCCGGGCTGATATTTGCGCCACAGCCAGAGCGCGCCATAGGCCATCCCGCCGACCAGCGGCAGCAGGATGAGCAGCTTGAGGAAATACCAGCCGAGCGCGCTCATACCCTGCGCTCGATCCCCGGCAGGCGCGCATCGGTGGCGGCAACCTCGGTCACGCGGATGCCGTAGCGACCGTTTATCGTGACGACTTCGCCCCGCGCGACCAGCGTCCCGTTGACCATGATGTCCAATAACTCGTCGGCCTGCCGGTCGAGCTGGACGACACTGCCTTCTCCCAACGCCATGATGTCGGCGAGACGCAGTTGCGTCGATCCGACCTCCACCGACATGCGGACCGGGATATCCGACAGCAGCCGCATATTGCGCTCCAGCCCCGGCTCGGGCGTTACGCCGGCGTCCGGCCTGGGTGCTTCACTCATATCGCTCATTGTTCGTCCCCGTGGCTCAGGCCAGTTTTTCGATCATGAAAGCCACGCTGCCGTCCTGCTCGCCCACCGTGCCGTGCGCAAAGACGCGCTCGCCGACGAGGAGCGGCAGGTGCCGCGCGATGTGGATGGGAATGACGTCGCCGGGTTGCAGCGCCAGCAATTCGGACATTTTGAGGTTGGGCCGCGCCAGCACGGTGCGGGCAGGCAGGCGCACATCGTCGAGCCGCGCGGCAAGCCCGGCCTGCCACGCCGGATCGGGCGGCAAAAGCTCCGCGCGCTGGATCGCGCCCGCATCGCTTCCCCCGGCCGCTGAATCGAGCCCCGCGAACCCGGCCTTGGGATAGACGATCTCGATCAGGCGCCCGTCCTTCTCGCCCAGATTGATGTCGAAGCCCTGCACGACCACCTCGGCCTCACCGGCCATCACCTCCGCCCGGCCGACATTGGTCTCACGCGCCAGCAGCATCGGCTCGACGGAGGCGATCTCCGCCCAGCATTCTGCCAGCGCGGCGACGATCTGGCCGGAAAGGCGGCCCACCAGGCGATGCTCGGTCGGCGTGAATTCACGACGCGCGGCGACGATGCGCGGCCCATGGCCGCCGTAGAAGCGGTCGACCAGCAGCGAGACGAGGTCGGCATCGATACGCAGCGCCACGGTGCCCTTGATCGGATGCAGGCGGTAAAGCGACAGGCTGACGAAGGCGGGGACGCTGGCGTCCCACATCATGAACAGGCTGTCCTCGATCGGACGGGCGGTGACCGCCGGCCGGCAGCCACCATAGGGCTCGATGATCGCACGCAATCGGCGGGCCAGCCGGTCGCCCAGCTTCTCCAGCCCCGCCAGCCGGGCTGCCGGCGGAGCAGTGCCGCCGCCCAAGGCATAGGGTTGCACGTCATTCATATGATGTCGGTCCCCATCCGACCCCCCGTCGGACATGTCGCTATTGAATAACGAAATTGGTAAAATAAACGTTATCGACCCCGCCAAAGCCCGTTTTTTCCTTGAGGACATCGTTAACGATGTGGAGCAGCTTGGCCTGCAGTGCTTCCTTGCCGCGTGGCTCGGACAGCGCGACGACCTGCTCCTGCGCCATCATCATGAGGATCGCCGAGCGGATCGCCGTCTCATGGGTCTGGACCGCCTGAATGACGCGGTTGTCATAGTATGTGGACACCGCGATCGACACCTGCACGAAGGCATCGCTATCGCTGAGATTGGAGGTGAACGGCACCGGGATCTGGAAATAGGTCGCCTGGTAGGCGGCCGGATTGGCCGGGCGCGGAAGGTCCAGCCCCTTGCCCTTGCCGATCGCCGTCCCGCCCTTGATGCCCGCCTTCTGGGCCTTGGCGATCCACTGGTTGGCGATCTCCTCGGGATTCTCGCCCCGCAGCACGAGTTGCGGCCGGTTAGGGTCCTCGCTTGGCGCCTTAGCCTGGTGCATTGAACCGGCGACGTAGAAGCCCGCCGCCGCACCGCCGCCGCCGAGCAGCGCAACGCCGCCGAGCAGCAGAATCAGCTTCTTCTTGGCGCTCCCCTTCTTCCTGGGGGCGTCCTCGGTTTGCGGTGTCTCGCTCATCAAACTGCTCCCTTAAGCGAATCGTACGGTGTCACCGGCGGCCCGCCGATCGGCGGTACCCGGCGATGCCTCGCCCGACTGGCTCGGCTGATCACGGAAGGATCGACCGATCCAGTCTCCCTGCGGCTGGCTGCCGGAGCGCGTTTGCTCCTGGCCGTGATGCTGCCCCTGCCCCTGCCCCTGCCCCGCCATCTGCTGCTGCATCTGGCCAGAGGGCTGGCTGCCCGGCCGTTGGCCGGCATCCTGCGAGGCGGCCGCCTTCTCGACGGTGATGCTGCCCAGATTGATCGCTGCCATCCGGGCATCGGCATGCAGCGCGGGGCGCCCCTCGGTCAGGCGTCGCGCGGCCTCGTCCGTCTCGGCGACCAGCCGCACGCTGGTCATGTCCTGCGCCTGCCAGAGATCGACCTGCAGGCGGCCGAGATGCGGCGGGTTGAGCGTGAACCGGCTATGCCCGTTGCCTTCGGCCAGAGCCGTTATCTCGCGGGCCATGCGGTCGATCCATTGGCCGGAAACGCCCATGTCGATGATCTGCTCGCCAAGTTGCGCGCTGGTTGTCGGTCCGCTCACGGTCGCGGCGACGCCCGCGGCAAGGGTGGACTGCACCACCGGTGGCAGCGATTCGACGATCATGCGCAGCGGCATGGCAACCCCCGCCAGAGATGCGCTCGCACCTGTCCCGATGGTGGCGACCTGCGCCGTCTCGCTGGCATGACCGGGGGCACGCCCCGCCGTCGTCCTGTCGCCGGCCTTGCTGTCCGCGCCCGCGAGCGGCGGCGGTGCCATGGCTTGAGCGGCGGCTTTGGCGGCCTCCCGAGGCTGTCCTTCGGCAACGGCCTTGACCTGCGCGGGAGCAGCAACGGTCTTGCCTGCTGCTGCCGGCCCGGCATCGACCGCTTGCGGTCCGGTCCATTGTGCCAGCACCGCGTTTGCCGGCGCGCCGGCAGGATCGGCCCCGATGGTCGCTGCGACCGGGGTCGGCAGAGCTTCGTCCGCCTTCATGGCATCCGTGGCCGCATCGCCTGCCACCATGGTGTCGCTTGTCACGACGGCGTCGGCCGACAGGTCAGACGCGGGGAGAGCGGTGGCTTCGCTCTGCGGCGCCTCTTCGCCCCGGAGATTGAGGGGAACGCCATGCGTGGCCGCAGCGGGCTTGCCCCAGCCGGGGCGCGGCAGCACGAGCGCCGCCGGCACCGCCTCTTCCCCTGCCGGCGGCAGGGTGGCCGCATCGGACAGGTCCAGCGCCGCCGCTCCTCCGTCGCCGGGGAGCGCGGCGGTAGCGACCACGGCGCCATTGTCCACAACCAGGCCCAGCTCGCCCTGCGTCGCGCGCGGACTGGCCTGCGCGGCGAACGCGACCAGCGCGGCGAACGCGCCGCCGGTGGCGACGCCCTCGCCGGCAGCGAGCGCGCCGGGCGGCACGTTGCCTTCGGTTCCCTTGCCAAGGCGACCCATGATGGCGGAGAGGTTTATCATTCGTCTGGTCCCCTGCTCTGCATGCGGCGATAGCGCGGCAACGCCGCCAGCCGGGCCTCCCGCCGCGCCTCGCGCGCGGCATGGGCCTTGTCCTTCAAACGTTCGGCGATTTCGCGGTCGCGGTCGGCGTGGATGCGCTCGGCATCACGCTGATCGGCACGCCGCTCGGCATCGTAGAGCGCGCCGTCGAGCTGACGCCCGGCGCGTTCCAGCCGGCTCGCCAATTCCCGGCGAGAGGCGAACAACGCACCCTGGGTGAGGCCTTCACCGGCGAACAGCTCTTCGCGCACGCGGGCGACCCGCAGGGCATTGTCGTTAATCTGGCTGACTTCGTCGCGCGCGCGGATCAGCGCGCCGACCGCCTGATTATGCTGGACGTGCCGCACCCGCAGCAGCCGCTTGCGCGAGGCAATGAGCCCACTCATGCGCCGAACACCCCGATCAGCGCCGCGATGCTGGCATCGGCGTCGATGGTCGAGCGGCTGTTCTGCCGCAGGAAGTCGAGCAACTGCCCACGGCGCTCGACCGCCTCGTCGATGGTCGGATCGTTGCCGGGGCGGTAGGCCCCCATCAGGATGAGATCGCGATTTTCCTCATAGGCCGCCCACAGCCGGCGATAATTGGCCGCGGCGGCGAGATGCTCGTCGGTCACGATGTCCGCCATCACGCGCGAGAGCGAGCGGCCGACGTCGATCGCCGGGAAGATGCTCTGTTCGGAAAGCTGGCGGGAGAGGACGATATGCCCATCGACAATGGCGCGGGCGGTATCGACGATGGGGTCGTCATTATCGTCACCATCGGCCAGCACCGTGTAGATCGCCGTGATCGAACCGCCCGAGCGGCTATCCACCCCGGCGCGCTCGACGAGGCGGGGGATGAAGGCCAGCGCGGAGGGCGGGTAACCCTTCATCGCCGGCGGCTCACCGAGCGAAAGGCCGATCTCGCGCTGAGCATGGGCGCAGCGCGTCAGGCTGTCGATCAACAGCAGCACCTGCTTGCCACGCGCGCGGAAATATTCGGCGATGGCCGTGGCGCGGGCGGCGGCGCGCAGGCGCAGCACCGGCGGATGATCGGCCGGCACGGCAACCACGACGCTCTTGTGCATCTGGTCGCCGAGCTTGGTTTCGAGGAAGTCGCTGACCTCGCGGCCGCGCTCGCCGATCAGGCCGACGACGATCACGTCCGCCTCGGCCCCGGCGATCATCTGCCCCATCAGCACCGACTTGCCGACACCCGAGCCGGCCATGATCGCGATGCGCTGGCCGCGCCCGGCGGTGAGCAGCGCATTGATGGCTCGCACGCCGACATCGAAGCGGCGCAGCACCCGGCCGCGATCCAGCACGTTGCCCTTGACCCCGTTCAGCGGCCATTGCCCGCTGGCAAGCACTGGCCCCTTGCGATCGAGCGGCTGGCCCATGGCATCGACCACGCGGCCGATCAGCCCCTCGCCGACCTGCACCATATTGGCGGCGCTGTCCGGCTCCACGCGCGCGCCGTTTTCCAGCGGCGCATCCTGATCGAGCGGCACCAGTACGGCGCGGGCGCCGCGAAAGCCGACCACCTCGGCACGGATGTGCTGCCCATCGGACGCGAGCACCCGCGCGCCCGCGCCGATCGGGCGGGGAAAACCTGTCACCTCCAGCATGCCGCCGTCATGCCCGATCAGGCGGCCGACCTGGCGCGGCGCCTGGTTGGTCACCTGCATATGGGCAAAGAGCTTTGCTGCCCGGCTGAGTTGAGCCTGCCTCACAGCCGGCCCTCCATGTCGTCGAGCAGCGCGCGCAGGCGAGCGAGGCGCACATCCGGGCCATCCTCCACCCACCCCTCGGCGGTGGCGATCCGCACCGACCCCCGCGAGAGTTGCGGGTTGGCGACCAGTGTCACCGCCATCGGCTCCGTCTCGAGCAACGGCATATCGTCGGGATTGACCTCCAGCACGGCCCGGGACTCGTCGCTGTCGATGCAGGCAGCGACCGCCTCGCAGCGCGCCTTGAGCACCGCCGGGTCGATCGGCACCTCGCCGATGATCTGCGTGACCAGGCGCACCACGGCCTGCGAGAGCAGCTGGGCCAGCTCGCCTTCCCCGGCCTGGGCGATCTGGCCGATTGCAGCCGCGAGCGCAGTGCGCGCGTCATTATCGCGCGCGGCGGCCTCGCGTGCCAGCCGCTCGCCTTCCTCGAAGCCTTGCAAAAACGCTTCCTGAGCCGCCTCCTCGATCGGATCGACCGGTTCGCTGACGCTCTCGTCGCGGGTCGGCTGGGTCGGGTGGGTGACGTTCCACGGCCGGCTTCCCTGCTCGCTCGCATACAGACTGCGAAAGGCGTCGCCGTTGCGGCCGATGCTGCCGAATGCCCCCCAGCCGCCGAGCGCGGTCGCGTCCTCCATCGTCTTGCCGGGCCAGAGCCTAGACATAATCGTCGCCCTTCCCGCCCAGCATGATGGTGCCTTCCTCGCCCATGCGGCGAGCCTCGGCGATCACCTCTTTCTGCGCTTCCAGCACCTCGGCGAGGCGGAGCGGGCCGCGCTCGTCCATCTCGTCCTGGATCGACTGGGCCGCGCGCTGCGACATGCAGCCGAGGATCCGGGTGCGCAGCACGTCGCTCGCGCCCTTGAGCGCCACCACCAGCACGGCGCTGTCCACCGCGCGCATGAGCGTGCCGAGATCCTTGTCGGCGAGCGCCAGCAGATTCTCGAAGACGAACATCTCATCCTCGATGGATTGCGCCACCGCCCGGTCCCGCTTGGTCAGCGCCTTGATGATCCGCTGCTCATGATCCTTGCGAATATTGTTCATGATGGCGGCCGCCTCGCTCGTCCCACCCCGCTTGGTGGTGGGGCCGCCGGAGCGCGCTTGCGCAGGCCGGCTCTGGAAAAGCTGTTCGAGATCGTCGATCGCCTCGGCGCTCACCGGCCCCAGCGTGGCGAGGCGATAAACCACGTCGTCCTGCGCCTCGGTCGGCAGCAGTTGCAGCACAGCCGCCGCCGCCGCAGGGTCGAGATGCGCCAGCACGATCGCCATGATCTGCGGATGCTCCAGCTCAATGATGGCGGCGAGCTCGGCCGGCTCCATCCACTTGAGCATCGCAAGCTTGTTGGAGCGGGTGGGCGGCGTAATCTTGGCAAGGATGGTATCGGCCCGCTCAGGCCCCAGCGCCTTGTGCATCGCGCCGCGGATATGCTGGCTTGCGCCGTAGCCGATGGCGGTGCGTCCCTTTGCCTTGGTCACGAACTGGTCGAGCGCGTGATTGACCTCGTCCACCTCCACGTCGGCCACGTCATACATGGCATAACCGAGCTGGCGGACTTCGTCCGGCTCCAGCCGCGAGAGGATCTGCGCCGCCTCGTCCTCATCGCACAGCATCAGCAGCACGGCCGCGGCGGCGCTGCCGGTCAATGGCGCGACCTCAGGCATCGGCCTTCACTCCATCCTTGAGGAGATCGCGGACAACCAGCGCGGCCCGGTCCGGATCCTGTTTCACAAAATTGCGGATCAGCGTGGCGCGGTCGCTATAGTCCGGGGTCGCGCTGATCATGTCGATCGTGACAGGCCGGCCTGGATCGGATGTGGAGCGGCCAAGCTCGGCCTTGATTTCCTGCCCGAGCTGCCGGCTCTGCGCCGGGTCGAGCGCGGCGAGGCCGGACGCGCCTTTCGCGGTCGACCAACGCTTGAGCAGCGGGCGGCCGATGCCGACGAGCAGGATCAGCGTCACCAGCACGGCAGAGACGTTGCGCGCCAGCAGCGAGACCCAGCCTTGCTCGTACCAGGGCGTGCTCGTCTCGGCCGCGTCGGGCTGCGCGAACTTGCGCGCGGACAGGGCAACGACATCGCCGCGCGTCTGGTCGAAACCGATGGCGCCTTTGACCAGTGCCTCCAGCGCCGCCACCTCCTGCGCCGAGCGCGGCTTGCCGTCCGGCGCGTTATCGAGCGCCACGGCGACCGACAGGCGCCTGACCGTGCCGACGGCATCACGCGTGACCGAGACTTCGCGGCCCAGCTCGAAGCTGCGGTTGAACGTCTCGGCGGTCTTGAACGGGGGCATAGCCGGCTGGGCTGGCGTCGCAGCAGCCTGACCGGCAGCGGCCTGGGCATTGAGCGGCGGCGGCGGCCCGCCGGGCGCGGCCGGATTGACCGGCGGGTTCGGCTGCAGCGCGCCGGGAATGCCACCGGGCGTCGTGCCGGCGCCACTCTGGGCATCCGTGTTCCAGCTCCCGGTTTCGGCGCGGAGCCGCGCTTCATCCTGCGGATAGGTTTCGCGCGTCGCCTGCCGTTCGTCGAAATTCACCTCGGCGTGGACCTCGGCGGAGAATTTGCCCGCACCGACAATCGGCGTCAGCAACGCCGTCACTGCCTGGCGGTAGCGTTCCTCGATCCGCGCCTGCACCTGGAGCTGTCGATCCGTCTCGGCGCCGCTGCCGCTGGTCTGGCTGAGCAAGCGGCCAGTCTGATCAACCACCGAGACCGATTCGGGCGTCATGTCCGCCACCGAGGAGGCGACGAGATGGACGATGGCCTCAACCTGGCTCTCGGAAAGAGCCCGCCCGCTGGCGAGCTGGAGCATGACCGAGGCAGTCGGACGACTACGCTCGCGCAGGAAGATGCTCGGCGGCTCGATCGCCAGATGCACGCGCGCATGGGTCACGACTCCGATCGCCTCGATGGTGCGCGCCAGATCCAGCTCGCGCGCGGTGCGCAGCTTCTCGCCCTCGACCGCCCGGCTGGCGCCCATCGGCATGGAGCTGATGAGCGAATCCCCATCGGGGGCGCTCTTGGGCAAACCCTCGGCGGCGAGCTTCATCTTGGCGTTGAAATAGTCGTCTTCGGCGACCGTGATCGCGCCCGTCGAACGGTCGAAATCATAGGTGATATTGCTCTTGGTCAGCACGTCCGCCACCGCTGCCTGATCGGCGTCGGGGAGCCCGCGGAACAGGTCGCGCTGGGGTGGTTCCCGCAACGCGAGCCAGGCCGCGCCGGCTATCGCGACGAGCGCCACGAGGCCCATCATCGGCAGGCTGCGCTGCACCGCCGGCTGGGCAAGGAAGCCGGTCATGCGGATCCGCATCCCCTCGACGCCGCCGCCCGGCAGGCGGCCAGCAAGCGCTGGGAGGGCAGGCTGGGCGGCGCTCTGGCCGCCCGTGGTGGTCATGATGTTCGCGTCGCTCATCTGGTTACACCGGCATGCTCATGATGTCCTTGTAGGCGGACAGCAGTTTGTTGCGGACTTGCAGGGTCGTCTCGAAACCGATCGACGCCTGCTGCTTGGCCATCATCACCGCGGCGATGTCGGTGGTATCCCCCCGTTCGAAAGCGGCGGCGGCCTCGTTGGCGTTGGCCTGCAGACCGTTGACCTCGTTGATCGCGCTCTTCAGCGCCGAGGTGAAATCAGCGCCACCCGCTTTGCCGGACGCATCGGGCGCGGCAGCGGCTCCCCCACCGGAGACCTCCTTGAGCGCGGTGTTGCGCTGCAGGATGCTCTGGCGCAGCGCCATCACGCTATCGACGGACAAACTTGCCATGGCCGTGTCTCCCCGCCTCAGCCGGCCATCGCCAGATCACGCATCTCGGCGAGCCGATAGCGCAGGGTCCGCTCGGAGATGCCGAGCAGCCGGGCGGCGTGGGCGCGATGCCCACCGGTATCGCGCAGCGCCGCGCGGATCGCATCCATGGCGGAAGCGCGGGCGACGTCATGCAGCCGAGCAGGTGCCGGGCGGCGCAGCGCCGGCACATCGACCGACACCGGGACGGGCGCCATGATCGCCAGATCACTCGCCTCGATACGCTCGCCCTCGCGCAATACGATGGCGCGCTGGAGGACATTGCCGAGCTCGCGGGCGTTGCCCGGCCAGTCGTGGGCCGAGAGGCGATCCATCGCGGCCGGCGTCGGCCAGGCAAACGGAGTGGCGATGGTCGTTCCCGGCGCCTGGTGGCGGAGCAGGAACGCGGCGGCGATCGCAGTGATGTCACCGGGGCGCGCCTTGAGTGGCTGGAGCTGGAGCGGCATGACATTGAGCCGCCAGTAAAGGTCTGAACGAAACCGCCCGGCCTCGGCCTCGGCCGCAAGATCGCGGTTGCCGGCGGCGATGACGCGCACGTCGACCGGCACCGGGTGGGTCGCGCCGACCGGCAGCACTTCGCCTTCCTGCAACGCGCGCAGCAGCTTGGCCTGCAGGGCGAGTGGCAACTCGGTGATCTCGTCGAGGAACAAGGTGCCACCATCGGCGGCAAGGAACAGGCCATCCGACGAGGCGGCCGCGCCGGTAAAGCTGCCCTTGCGGTGGCCGAACAGCATGGCTTCCATCATCGTTTCGGGCAACGCGGCACAGTTCACCGCGATGAAATCCTTGTCCGCGCGTGGCGACCGGTCGTGCAGGAAGCGGGCGATGCCTTCCTTCCCGGTGCCGGTGACGCCCTGGATCAACACCGTGGCCTCGCTCGCGGCGATGCGAGCAGCGAGGCGCATCAGCACCGCGCTGCGCTCATCCCCCACCGCCGGCATATGCGGCGGGCGGAGCAACTCACCGATCAACGCAAAAGCCATTGCCCGATCAGGCTCCCCGAAGGCGATGCGCGCCGGATACCCATCCGCCGCAGGCATCAGCCGGGGTGCGCCGTCGCGCCATTCGATCAGGACATCGCGGCAGGTGGCGTGCGCGATTTCTTCAGCGAGCAGCAAACGCTGCGTGGCCTTTCCGCGCGGCGCTTCAGCCGCAACGATGCGCACAGAATAGCAGGCAGTATCCAGCCACGCGCCCAGATCCGGCAAGAGCCGGTGGACACGCTGGCTCATGTCGACAGGCAACATGTGTCAGTCCCCAATTTGGGCGGTCCGCGCTCCCCCGAGCCAAACCGCCTTCAAGGGGCGCACTGTTGCCAAGAATGCTTATCAACCCGTTAATCTCGGCGCGGCCTTGCCGGTATGCGGCAAAGCGCTGCCGCTTCACCGAACACCCGGCCATCCCCATCCGCCGTCTCGCGGCGGGTCGTATGGGCCTGTCTATGCAAGACAAAGTTCGCGCGCGCGAGGGCTCTCAAGACACCCCCCCTGGCCAGCGGCACCGAGCAAAAAAATTTCGAGATCGCTGCTTAAATTTTCTGCGCCGGGTCCGTTCTGCTGGTTCGAGGCCGCATCCGCCGCTTGGCAGCGACCCAAACGAGAGCGGGAAAGGAAACCCACATGACTGTTATCGCTTCCAACGTCTCTGCGATTCGCGCGCAGAACGCTTCGAACGTTGCCAACAAGGGCCTCTCGCAGGCCATGGAGCGCCTGTCCACGGGCAAGCGCATCAACAGCGCGAAGGACGACGCCGCCGGCCTCGCCATCGCCACCAAGATGACGGCCGAAATCCGTGGTCTCGCCGCCGCGCGCCGGAACGCCAATGACGGCATTTCGATGACGCAGACCGCGGAAGGCGCGCTGGGCGACATCTCCAACATGCTGGTTCGTATCAAGGAATTGGCCGTGCAGTCGGCCAACGGCACCAACGATACCGACGCCCGCGCCAACCTGCAGACCGAAGTGACGCAGCTGATCTCCCAGATCGATAAGGTCAAGGCGATGAAGTATAACGGCGTCGACCTCTTCGGCGCCACCGCCACGGACATCCAGGTTGGCACGGCTTCGGGCGACACCGTCTCCATCACGACCGACCTCAGCGCGCTGACCATCACCGCCGACATCAGCACGGCGGCGGGCGCTGGCACGGCAATGACCGCCCTCGACACGGCGATCGGGACTGTCTCCACCAAGCGCGCGACGCTTGGCGCCGTCCAGAGCCGTCTCGAATCGGCGGCCAGCAACCTGACCTCGACCATCACCAACCTGACCGACGCCAAGTCGCGCATCGAAGATGCCGATTTCTCCGAAGAATCGTCGGCGCTGGCCAAGAACCAGATCCTCAGCCAGGCCTCCACGGCAATGCTCGCCCAGGCGAACCAGAGCCAGCAGGGCGTGCTGAGCCTGCTCCGCTAAGCGGCGCAGACCAATCCGGTCGGCGAAGGTCTGGTCCACCGACGCCGACCGTCAGGTTCCCCGGCACCAAACGAGTCCCCATCGGTGCCGGGGGCCCAGATCTTCAAGACGGACCAAAATGCGAAAACCCTCGCTCCCCCGGGCGGGGGTTTTCGTTCGTTGCGCGATTCGAAATGACGGAGCGGCTGCTCGGGAGCTCTCGCGTCAGGCCCCGCTCCGGGCCGCGAGACGAACCAAAACCGGGGCGCTGGCTGCCGCGACCGGCCATTCGCCTCGCACGGCTCCGTCGCCCTCCCCGAACCGGGTCCGCCCGGTCCTACCCTTCGAGCTGCCTTTGCAGGGCGCGGATATCGGCATCCATCTCGGGATTGTCGCGGCGCATTGCCTCAATCGTGCGCACGGCGTGGATCACCGTCGAATGATCCCGGCCGCCGAACACGCGGCCTATCTCTGGTAGCGAGCGCGGCGTCAGCTTCTTGGCAAGATACATGGCGACCTGACGCGGCCGAGCCACCGCGCGGGCGCGACGGTGCGAGCGCATTTCCGAGGCGTCGATGCGATAGTGCGCGGCGCAGAGCTTTTGAATCTCGTCGATGGTGATCCGGCGGACGCTCGCGCGCAGTGCTTCGGCCAGCATCGTCTGCGTGAGATCCACGGTGATCGCCTTGTCGACGAGCTGGGCATAGGCAACGAGCTTGTTGAAAGCCCCCTCCAGCTCCCGAATGCTCGTGCGAATCGAGCGGGCCAGCAGCGCGATCACATCGTCCGGCACCACGATCGGGGCCACGGCGGCGCGGCGCGCCTCGAGGATCTTGAACCGCAACTCAAGGCTCGCGGGCTGGATATCCGCGACAAGCCCCCCAGCCAAGCGCGAGAGGATGCGCGGATCAACGGCGCTCAACTGCTGCGGCGGCCGATCGGCGGCGATGGCGATGCGCGCGCCCGAATCGATCAGATCGTTAAGCGTATGGAGGAATTCCTCCTGCGTCGGCCCCTTGCCGGCGATGAACTGGATATCGTCGATCAGCAGCATATGCGCGGCGCGCAACCGCGCCTTGAAGCTGAACGTATCATTGGCGCGAATGGCAGCCACGAATTCGTTCATGAAACGCTCGGCCGACATATAAAGAATAGCGCCGCTGGGCGCCTGCTCGCCCAACCCTGCGCCATAGGCGGCGGCAATGGCATGCAGCAGATGGGTCTTGCCGAAACCTGTCGGCCCATGAAGGAACAACGGATTGAAGCGCGGCTTGTCTGGGGCGGCCATGGCCTTCGCGGCCGAACAGGCCAGCATATTACTCTCGTCCGTCATGAAGCCGGCGAAATCGTGCCGCGGCATGAAGCGGCCGGGACGGGCGGGACCTTCCACAAAACGCGCCGCGCCATGCTCCACAGGGGCCGGCGTGCGCGACCGAACGGTAATGCTTTCCGCCGCCTCACGCGCCCGCACGACGCGAATATCGCGGACATCAGCGGGTGCAGAGCGCCAAGCCAATGCCAGCCGCGTCGCAAAATTGCTGGCGACATAGCTGGCGGAAAATTCCGATGGCGCTTCCAGGTCCAGCGTCCCGGAGAGCGGACAATAATCGCCGAGCGCGAGCGGCCGAATCCACTGGTCGAACTGGCGCACGCCAATCGCCCGGCGCAGGCCAGCGCGCACATCGGCCCAGGCCGCTTCGAGTGCAGCGCGATTATCCGCCTGTCGTGGCGCCACCGCGCTGTCCATCGTGTCCGTCCCTGTTATTGCTGATTGGCTATATCGTTGCTGGCCCACTTTTCGCCCCATGTCCCTGCCGCGATCCCAAGCTCAGTCGATCCCACGCCGCCCGCGCCAGAGCGCGCAGGCACCCCTCACGGAAAGGGCCTTCCCGTGCCTGTCGGTCGATAGCGATCGCTGTGACAGGGGCCGCGATTCGAGCCCTGCCAGCCCCATGTGTGGCAGCCACCCCGGGGGGGATCAAGGGCAGCAGCCGTCAAAAATTTGAAATAAAGAACTTGACCACGGATTCCCAATGAGATCGTCGAAAGCGACAATTAACATATTGATATTTATCATATTTTTTAGAATGTGTGCTATTTCGCGGCGAGTGCACGGGGCGCGAATCGTGGCGAATCCGGCCTTGCCGATGAGTCGCTGAGCAGCTGCGCAAAAAGGGCATCAACAGGACCGCGCGCGGGATTATGGGAGCGCCTGTAATTTTATGTCGCCCACCGGCGCGACTCGGCCGTGAACGGCAATCAGGCCTGCTTGTCGCCAGCCATGACGCTAGGGCCCGTTTCCTCCGGGTGCCGCGTACCGTCCTCGGCATCGCGCGCCCGCGCCTGGCTCTTGCGACGGCGCAGATTGGCCCGCAGCGCCTCGGCCAGCCGCAACGCACGGGCGTCCTTGTCATCCGCCATGTCGCTCTCCCATCTCGCGCCCTCACCCCCAAAGGGGGGCCTGTCGACCGCGAGGTCGCCAAGCGAGGGAAATGGTGCTGCCGGTGAGGATTGAACTCACGACCTCAGCCTTACCAAGGATGCGCTCTACCACTGAGCTACGGCAGCACGGCGTTCGCAGGGCACGGGCCCTGCTTGGACGAGGCCGGGCCTATGGCCTCGCACCAGAGGATTTGTCAAGGCGCGTTGCTGCGCATGGGCAGGATTTGCGCGGCTAAGGGGCGGCGCTGCCGCACGATCCCACAAGCTCGTGCACGCGCCACGGGAACGGACGAGTACCGCGCACCGCCTCGTCCCACCGCACATGCGGCCGCGCCCGCCGGCTATGCCCGCATGAATGGACGCGCACCCCGAGAGGCAAACCGCCGCTCGCCATTGTCCGCCGAAACATCTTAAGCGCTTCAATCTATTGCCGGATCAGGGGTTGGCGTCAGCCCGCCCCGGCCGATGAACGGCTGATCGCCCATGGTTTGTCATCGAACTCAGCCAACCTAGCTTCAACTGACGGTCTCCAACAGGAAGAAAGGTCCGTGATGAAGTACCCGGTTTATACCGCCGTAACGGTGGCTCTCCTTATGGCTGGCACGGCATTGCGCGCCCAGACACCGGAGACGGCCGCACCAGCCGGCGCGCAGGCTACGACGGCACCAAGCGCAGCCCAAAGCTTTAGCGATGACGATCTCAAGGCCTTCGCCCGCGCTGCGATCGCGGCCAGCAAGATTCAGCAGGACACCAGCATTGCCGACGCCGAGAAGCAGCCAAAGATGCTCGCCGCCGTCCAGGCCGAGGGGTTGGACCCGGTAAAGTTCAACAGCATCGCCCAAGCGTCGCAGGCCGATCCGGAACTGCACAAGCGAATCCAGACGCTGGCCAATGAAGACGCGGCCGCGCGTCAGGCCACAGCACCGGCACCGGCCACGAACACCGCGACTCCCTGATCCTTGTCGAGGTCGGGGCGCGCGCCCCTGCGCGCCCCGCACCCCGTGCCGACTCCGTCTGCCGCAGCACGGTCCTAACCAGGACCACGCCGGCCGTGCGCTCTGCATTGATCGGACCAAGCGATCAGCTTGTCCGCTTCTATCCGTTCGCCAAACCTGCCTCGCCATGGCATATGATGTGGGCATTCCAGACCTGCACGCCGCCAGGCCGGAGCCATTGGAGGTGACCCATGACAGAGAAAGCGCTGAAGACTCCCACCGATCTCAAGGCAAACGCAACCAAGGCTGTCGCCGAAGCGCTGAACGGCTTGCTGGCGGATAGCTATGCGCTTTTTCTCAAGACGAAGAATTTCCACTGGCACGTCTCCGGCCCCCACTTCCGGGACTATCACCTGATGTTTGATGAGCAGGCGGCCGAAATCATGGCGACCACCGATCTCATTGCGGAGCGCGTCCGCAAGACCGGCCATACGACGCTGCGGTCGATCGGCGACATTGCGCGCCGCCAGAGCGTCAAGGACAACGACGCCGATTTTGTCCGCCCCGCCGATATGCTGGCAGAGCTGCGCGCCGACAATCTCGCCTTCGTCCAGTCGCTACGCGCCGCGAAGGAGGTTGCGGGCGCCGCCGGCGACAACGCGACCGACAGCCTGATCGACGATTGGACCGACCAGGCCGAACAGCGTGCCTGGTTCCTGTTCGAGGCCAGCCGGACCGACTGAACGCGACCGACAGAAAAGGAGAACGGCCCGGAAGCAGTGCTTCCGGGCCGTTCTCTTTGCCGATCATAAAGGCCGGTGTTGAGCGATTAATCCGCCTTCGACTGGAGATTGACGGCTGCGTATTTGCCGCGCCGGTCCACTTCCAGCTCGAAGTCCAGCCGATCGCCTTCCTGCAGCGACCCCATGCCGGCCCGCTCGACAGCACTGATGTGCACGAACGCATCGGGCTGGCCATCGTCGCGCTGGATGAAGCCGAAGCCCTTCATCGCGTTGAAGAACTTGACAGTCCCGCTGGCGCGCTCGCCGGTGAGCTGGCGCATCGGCCCGCGCTCGCCGCCGCGGTCCGCGCCGCCACGATCCTCGCGCTCCGGCACCGGAAGCGGCTCGCCGTCAATCTGCAGTTCGGTCGCGGAGATCTTGCCACCGCGATCGACCAGCGTGAACTTGAGCGGCTGGCCTTCGGCAAGACCGGTCAGGCCGGCCTGCTCGACCGCGCTGATGTGAACGAACACATCTTCGCCGCCATCGTCACGGACGATGAAACCAAAGCCCTTCTGGCCATTGAAGAACTTGACGATGCCGGAACCCTCGCCGACAACCTGGGCAGGCATGCCGCCCCGAGCGCCACCGCCGCCGCCGCGGAAACCACCGCCGCCGCCGCCGCCGCCACGGAACCCACCGCCGCCGCCACCGAAGCCGCCGCGATCGCCAAAGCCGCCACGATCACCACCGAATCCTCCACGGGGCGCGCCGTAGCCGCCGCCACCGCCGAACTCGGAATATCCATCGAATTGGGGGTCTCCGAAGCCGTCTCGCTTGTCCTTGCCGCGCCCGCGGCGCCCTCTGTCAAAACTCATGCCCTGTTAATCACCTTCGCTCGTCCCAATATCATCATTCACCCATGCTGGACGACATGCACAGGGACTCGGCTGGAGCCAAAACACAACCGCACCCTAGTATAGCGATAATTATCCACAAGCGCGAACGATTTTGGCGGGGGCCGCGAGGCGCCCTCTTTCCAAGCCGAACCGGCTCGCTGCGCCGCCCGCTTCGCCTCCCCCACGGCCGTGAAGGCGTACAGTGCAGGGACGGTTTCCCTTACCGCTCCATTCGGTTTAAGGAGGCGCGATGAGCGTTTACCTGCATGAAGAAGACCTGCCCGCCGGCGTGCTCGGCGAAGGGCCCGTCGCCGTCGACACCGAAACGATGGGGCTGATCACCCCGCGCGATCGGCTCTGCCTCGTCCAGATCAGCGATGGGGGCGGCGACGAGCACCTCGTCCGCTTCGCGCCGGACAGCGCCTACGCAGCACCCAACCTGCGTGCGATTCTCGCGGATCCGGCGCGACTCAAGCTCTTTCATTTCGGGCGTTTCGATATCGCCGCATTGCATCATTATCTCGGCGTGCTGACCGCGCCGGTCTATTGCACCAAGATCGCCTCGCGGCTCGTGCGGACCTACACCGACCGCCATGGCCTCAAGGAACTGGTGCGCGACCTGATCGGGCAGGAGATCAGCAAGCAGCAGCAAAGCTCCGACTGGGGCGGCCCGGTGCTGAGCGATGCGCAGAAGGACTATGCCGCATCCGACGTGCGTTACCTTCACCGGCTCAAGACGGAGCTGGACGTCCGACTCGCGCGGGAGGGGCGCATGGCATTGGCGCAGGCTTGCTTCGACTTCCTGCCCCATCGCGCGCTGCTCGATCTGGCCGGCTGGCCGGAGGTCGATATCTTCGCCCATGCCTAGGCGGGAGGGCCATATTCTGACCGGCGAGGAGCTGGTCATGTCTGCCCAGGCCACGGCGCAGCGTGGGGCCCGGCAGGTCTGGGCCGCGCCGGGGGGCAGCCTCGATCGTTTGCTCAACCCGTTGAAGAAGCTGCTGCCCGTGCTGGCCGGCCTGCTCGCGACGTTCCTGGTGACCGCGCCCTTCACCCATCAGGCCGAAGTCAGCTTCGTGCTCGACAAGAACAAGGTGGATATGGCCAGCGAGCGGCTGAAGGTGGTGGAAGCCCTCTATCGGGGCGAGGATGCGCATGGCCGCCCCTTCTCCCTGCGCGCCGGCTCCGCCGTGCAGCGCACTTCGCGCAATCCGGTCGTCGAGCTCAACAACCTGGAAGCACGGATGCAGATGGAACAAGGTGGCGCCGTGGTGAACGCACGGCGCGGCACCTATAATATGGACAAGGAGACGGTCGCTATCGAGGGGCCGATCCAGTTCCAAAGCGCCAATGGCTATCGCCTGACCACGCGCGACGTCGACATCCAGCTCGAGCAACGCCGTCTGCGCAGCCGTGGCAGCGTGGAGGGGCGCATCCCTGCCGGCACCTTCCGGGCAGACAATCTGAGCGCCGATCTGGAAGCGCGAACCGTGACGCTGGAGGGCAACGCCCGCTTGCGCATGGAGCAAATTGATCGCAAAGGGCGTTGATGCTGCGTAAGTCGCTCATTCTGCTCGGTGGTTGCTGCGGTGGCGCGCTGATCACCGGCGCGCTGCTCACGGCCGGCGCGTGGGCGCAGGTGTTGCGCGGTCATGACACCAGCGCGCCCGTCGATTTTTCAGCCGACCGCATCGAAGTGCAGGACCGCGCCGATCGTGTCGTCGTCTCCGGCAATGTCCAGGTCAGCCAGGCCGGCCTCACCATGTCCGCGCAACGGCTGACGGTCGCCTATCATGACCGCGACGGCATCGAAATCGACCGTCTCGATGCCTCAGGCGGCGTGGTGGTGACGCGCGGCAACGAGCGCGCCAGCGGCTCGGTTGCCATTTACGATCTCAACCGCAAGCTGATCACGATGATCGGCGGTGTCCAGCTCACCCAGGGGAGCAATCGCCTCTCCGGCCAGCGGCTGGTCATCGATCTGACGACCGGCCGCTCAACCGTCGACGGCGCAGGCACGGGCGGGGCACCGGGTACGACCACAGCGCCCAACGGTCGCGTATCCGGCACCTTCAAGGTGCGGCAGGCGGGCAACCGCTAGGCGCGCCTATCGCAGATCTGCTCGATTCGGCGCGACGAGATGCTTTCGACAGGCCTTCCATGCAAATTTCCTGCCAATCCGAGATTGCGAAGCGCGCCGGATCATGCCAGCACGCACCGCATGGCCGGACGGACGGCGTGCAATGACGAGGACCTGTGCATGAGTGAGCTTGCGCCCCCCCTGCGCCCGGATGCGGACGAGGACGTGAGTGCGCACCGTCTGCAGGTCATCTCGATTGCCAAGAGCTATGACAAGCGGGCGGTGCTGACCGATGTCAGCCTGGAAGTGGGCCATGGCGAAGTGGTCGGCCTGCTCGGCCCCAACGGCGCCGGCAAGACCACCTGCTTCTATTCGATCATGGGGCTGGTGAAGCCCGATTCCGGCCGGATCATCCTGGAAGGCGTCGATATCACCGGCTTGCCCATGTATCGCCGCGCGATTCTGGGCCTGGGGTATCTCCCGCAGGAAACCTCGATATTCCGAGGCATGACGGTCGAGCAGAATATTCTCAGCGTGCTGGAACTGGCCGAACCGAACAAGGCCGCGCGCGCCGAGAAGCTGGAAACCCTGCTGGAAGAGTTTGGCCTCGCGCGGCTGCGCGCCAGCTCCGCCATGGCGCTCTCCGGTGGCGAGCGGCGACGCTGCGAGATTGCGCGGGCGCTGGCAGCCAACCCCTCCATCGTCTTGCTCGACGAGCCGTTCGCCGGCATCGACCCGCTGTCGATTGCCGATATTCGCGATCTGGTGAAGGATTTGAAGACGCGCGGCATCGGCGTCCTCATCACCGATCATAATGTGCGAGAGACGCTGGAAATCGTCGATCGCGCCTGCATCATCTACGGGGGCAAGGTCCTGTTCGCCGGCAGCCCCGAAGAGCTGGTTTCCAATGCTGAAGTGCGCCGCCTCTACCTCGGCGAGAGCTTCTCGCTGTGACGCGTGCCGTTCCGGCACCCGCGCCCTGACCGCAGGGAACCGCTGACGCATGGCACTCGCACCTCGCCTCGACCTGCGCCAGAGCCAGTCGCTCGTGATGACGCCGCAACTCCAGCAGGCGATCAAGCTGCTGGCGCTCTCCAATCTGGAGCTGGAGGCGTTCATCGGCAACGAACTGGAGCGCAATCCGCTGCTCGAAGCGGGTGAGATGATCACCGTGCCAGCGCGCGAAACGGCCGAGCCGGTCGAGGATGCGGAGCCCCGCACGGGACCGGACGCCACCGCCGATATCCTGATCGCACAGGGCGCGGGCGGCGCCGATTCACCGCTCGACGTCGATTACGCCGCCGAGACCTTCATCGATGATGGCCCGGGCGACGGCGTCCCGACGCAGCGCTCCGCCGGCAGCGACCTGTCATCCGCGCAGGGTCTGGGGGCGCAGGGGAGCGAAGACGGCCCCGATTTCGACAGCTTCGCGGCGCCGGACATCGGCCTGCACGAATATCTCATGCAGCAGGCTGGCGCGGCACTCTCCGGGCTGCAATTGATGATCGCCGGCCAGCTCATCGGACAGATCGAGGAAACCGGCTATCTCGAAGCCAATCTGCTGGAATTGGCGCACCGGCTCGGTGTGCCGCTGGCGGAGGTGGAGGCCGTGCTGAGCGTCATCCAGGGGTTCGACCCCGCCGGTGTCGGTGCGCGCACGCTGGCTGAGTGCATCGCCATCCAGGCGCGCGAGGCGGACCGTTACGACCCGGCCATGGCCTGCCTCATCGCCAACCTCGACCTGCTCGCCCGCGGTCAAATTGCCCATCTGCGCCGCATCTGCGGGGTCGATGAGGAGGACATGGCGGACATGATCCGCGAATTGCGCAGCTATGATCCCAAGCCGGGCCTGCGCTTCGGCGGCGAGCGGCCCGCGGCCGTGACACCCGACGTGTTCGTGACCCCCAGTGGGGCCGGCTGGGCGATCGAGATCAACGGGGCGACGCTGCCGCGTCTGCTCGTGAATCGCCGCTACCAGGCCCATCTCGGCGGTGGCGCACGCGACAAAACGACGCGCCTATGGCTCTCCGACTGCCTCGCCAGCGCCAACTGGCTTATCAAGGCGCTCGACCAGCGCCAGCGGACCATCCTCAAGGTGACGGAGGAGATTGTCCGCCACCAGGAGGGGTTCTTCCGCCACGGCGTCACGCACCTGCGTCCGCTCACGCTGCGGGCGGTGGCCGAGGCGGTCGAGTTGCACGAATCGACGATCAGCCGCGTCACGAGCAACAAATATCTCGCCTGCCCGCGCGGCACCTTCGAGCTGAAATATTTTTTCACCAGCGCCATCCAGTCCGCCGACGGCGGAGAGGCGGCATCGGCCGAGGCGGTCAAGAGCCACATCCGCGCGCTGATCGCCGAGGAGAAGCCGGACGCGATCCTCAGCGACGATACGCTGGTCGACCTGCTACGCGCACGCGGCTTCGACATCGCGCGGCGCACTGTCGCCAAATATCGCGAGGCAATCGGCCTCGGCTCATCGGTGCAGCGGCGGCGGCAGAAAGCAATGCTGCGCTGAGCGCCGCGCCGTCAGTCGATCGCTTTGGAAATACCCTTGGCGGCCAGCAGCCCGAGCACGAGAAAGATCACGAACAGCCCGATCGCCACGAAGAAAAGGATCTTGGCCAGACCAACAAAAGCGCCGGCGATGCCGCCGAAACCCAGCAGGGCCGCGACCAGCGCAATGACCAGACAAATAATGGCTAGGCGAATCATGTGTCACTCCCTTTGGGCTTTGAATCCTGCCGCTCCAACGATCCTGCGCGCGTCCCGGTTCCCGGTGGTCGGCGAGCCCCGGCGCCGCACCTCGCCTCGCGTGACGCCGAGCCAGCGCGTCGCAACACCGCACCTTGCGAAACGCCGCAAGGCCCGCTACGGCGCGCAATCTCCAGAGCATGCGGAGCGGTGGCCGAGTGGTCGAAGGCGCTCGCCTGGAAAGTGAGTATACGGCAAAACCGTATCGAGGGTTCGAATCCCTCCCGCTCCGCCACACATAAGCCATTGATATAGAATGTTTTTCCTCGCGCGGAAGGGCGCGCGGTTCCGCGCCATTCGGGGAGGCCGCCCGGTCTGCGGAGAGCATATCTGGAGCAACATTTGGTCGCTCCGTCGGCTTTTTCTCTGTCGCCTCTTTTCGCGGTACGGAGTGAGGTTGCAGCATGGGCTGCTTCCGTTGACCTGGAAACGCTAAGCGGCGCCGAAGCGCCGCAGGTATCGTGACAGACTGAGAGCCATCACATCCCGAACATGGCGACCTGCTCGTCCCAGTCGATCTGCAGACTGGCGGTGCGTAATGATGTCGCGCTGACCGATGCAGGCTGGATCCCGGCGAGGATGGCTTCAACGATGGCCGGGGCAAGGAAGTTCAGCCGGACGATGCGCGATACCCATGAGTCGTTAACCTTCTCCTGATGGGCGATGGTGGCGATATCGATCGTGCCGGTCTGAAGCTGCTCCCACCAGTTGCGGGCTTTGCGCAGTAGCGCAATGAGGCCGGGATATGGCTTGCCCTGTGAGACCGGTCGGCCATCGCGCTGAATCAGCCGAATGGCCAGACCCGTCCGGGTGAGACGAACCGGCGCAGTGAGCGAGATGATGCCGTCACTGGCCGGATCTATGGTGCAGGCCCTGCACAAGGCCGCGACCGATAGCCGGATTGAAAAACCGCCAACGCTTTCGCGAGGCGGCTTCGCTTGAAGGAACGAAAGCTCGACCACGCCAAAGCGCAATCCAAGCCGACCGTTCCCTCCATGGATGAGTCGTGTGCCTGTCTGCTTTCTGATGTTCCCATTGCAATCCCAATCCGATTTACGCTCTCTTCGGACGAACACATGGATGAGGGAGCGGGCCGGTCGGGGGGGGGGGGGGGG